>NZ_JAUTDR010000044.1 GCF_030649675.1 Haliea sp. E1-2-M8
TAGGAGCCTGGAATTTTAGGGGGAGAGCAGAAAAATGGCTATGGATCCACCCGAATAGGGGAAGACCCATGCATAACCAGTATCTTAGCCAAACCGCACTGCCACCCCAAGGACCGCGTTACATCAAATTCGTCCACCCTGCGCGCAGGAGATCACCACCGTATGCCAATGAATTTATGTAACTGCCGGGTAAACCGCCTTCCGTCGCCAAGCCCACACTTGAAATAGGGCCTTTTCCACCCCATTTATCCATCATTGCGAAATGATCGCGCCCGCGAGTACGCCGGCGCAAAGGAGATGAACGGATGAGAATGGACAAACTGACCAACCAGCTGCAACTGGCGCTGGCCGATGCCCAGTCCATGGCCCTGGGCAAAGACAACAATTTCATAGAGCCGGTACACTTGCTGGCAGCGCTGTTGCAGCAGCAGGGCGGCTCCACCCGCCCGCTGCTGCAGAAAACCGGTGCCAATATCGCCGGGTTGACTGCCGCGGTGAGCAAGGCGCTGGAGGCGCTGCCGACCGTCAGCGGCAGCGGTGGCGATGTCCACATGTCCAACGACCTGGGTCGCATCCTCAACGTCAGCGACAAGCTGGCGCAGAAGGGCGGCGACACCTATATATCCAGTGAGCTGGTGCTGTTGGCCATGCTGGAAAGCAAAAGCGGTGCCGGGGAGTTGCTGAAGCAGCACGGCGTCACCGCCATTGCCCTGCAGGCCGCGATTGAACAGGTGCGTGGAGGCGAAGCCGTGAACGACCCCGAAGCCGAAGAATCCCGCCAGGCGCTGGACAAGTACACCATCGACCTGACCGAGCGCGCCGAGGAGGGCAAGCTGGACCCGGTCATCGGCCGCGACGACGAAATCCGCCGTACCATCCAGGTGCTGCAGCGGCGCACCAAGAACAACCCGGTACTGATCGGCGAGCCCGGCGTCGGCAAGACCGCGATCATCGAGGGCCTGGCCCAGCGTATCATCAATGGTGAGGTGCCCGAGGGCCTGAAGGACAAACGTGTGCTGTCGCTGGACATGGGCGCGCTGCTGGCCGGTGCCAAGTTCCGCGGTGACTTCGAGGAGCGCCTGAAGGCAGTACTGAACGAGCTTTCGAAACAGGAAGGCCGCATTATCCTGTTTATTGACGAGCTGCACACCATGGTCGGCGCCGGCAAGGCCGAGGGCTCCATGGATGCGGGCAACATGCTGAAACCGGCGCTGGCCCGGGGTGAGCTGCACTGCGTTGGCGCGACGACCCTGGACGAGTATCGCAAGTACCTGGAGAAGGACAAGGCCCTGGAGCGCCGCTTCCAGAAAGTGTTGGTGGAGGAGCCCAACGAGGAGGACACCATCGCCATCCTTCGTGGCCTGAAAGAACGCTATGAAGTGCACCACGGGGTCGACATTACCGACAGCGCGATTATCGCCGCCGCCAAACTGTCCACCCGCTACATCACCGACCGCCAGCTGCCGGACAAGGCCATCGACCTGATCGACGAGGCCGCCAGCCGCATCCGCATGGAGATAGACTCCAAGCCGGAGGCCATGGATAAACTGGAACGGCGCCTGATCCAGCTCAAGATCGAGCGCGAGGCGGTGAAAAAGGACAAGGACCCCGCCGCCAAAAAGCAGGTCGAACTGCTGGATGCGGAGATCGAGAAGGTGCAGCGCGAATTCTCCGACCTGGAGGAAGTGTGGAAGGCGGAAAAGGCCTCCCTGCAGGGCGCGGCCCAGATCAAGAGTGAAATCGAGCAGGCCAAGCTGGACATGGAAGCTGCCCGCCGCGCCGGTGACCTGACCCGCATGTCGGAATTGCAGTACGGCAAAATGCCGGAACTGGAAAAGCAGATGCAGGCCGCGCAGGAGGCGGAGACCGTCGAGCACACCCTGCTGCGCAACAAGGTCACCGAAGAAGAGGTGGCGGAAGTAGTGTCGCGCTGGACCGGTATTCCCGTGTCGAAAATGCTGGAAGGTGACCGCGAGAAACTGCTGCGCATGGAGGCGTCCCTGCACCAGCGCGTAGTGGGCCAGGATGAGGCCGTCAAGGCGGTTTCCGATGCTGTGCGCCGCTCCCGCGCCGGCCTGTCGGACCCGAACCGGCCCAACGGTTCCTTCCTGTTCCTCGGCCCCACGGGGGTGGGCAAGACCGAACTGTGCAAGGCCCTTGCCGAGTTTCTGTTCGACAGCGAGCACGCCATGGTACGCGTCGATATGTCGGAGTTCATGGAGAAACACTCCGTGGCGCGCATGATCGGCGCGCCCCCCGGCTACGTTGGCTATGAGGAGGGCGGCTACCTGACCGAAGCCGTGCGCCGCCGGCCCTACTCACTGCTGCTGCTCGACGAGGTAGAGAAAGCGCACCCGGATGTATTCAACATCCTGCTGCAGGTGCTGGAAGACGGCCGCCTGACCGACGGCCAGGGCCGCACCGTGGACTTCCGCAACACCGTGATCGTGATGACCTCCAACCTGGGCTCCGACCTGATCCAGGAAATGGCGGGCGAGGAGAACTACAGCGCGATGAAGGCGGCGGTGATGGGTGAGGTCGGGCGCCATTTCCGGCCCGAGTTCATCAATCGCATCGACGACACGGTGGTGTTCCACCCGCTGGGTGCGGACCAGATCCGCGGCATTGCCGACATTCAACTGCAATCCCTGCGCAAGCGTCTCGCCGAGCGCGAGCTGCAGATCGAGATCACCGACGCCTTCATGGATCGCCTGGCGGAGGTGGGCTACGACCCCGTGTACGGCGCCCGCCCGCTCAAGCGCGCCATCCAGCACGAACTGGAGAACCCGCTGGCGAACCGCATCCTGTCCGGCGAGTTCCTTCCCGGCGATACCATTACGGTGGATATCGCAGGGGAAGGCACGGCCTTCGGCAAGCAATGATGGTGGGAGCCCGCTGGCCCAGGCCACCTTCTCTGTCCGCTGCGCGGCCATTCACCTTGTCCGCGGGCGATCGCGCGTCGGCAAATGCTGAGGGTCTGCGACCAATGGCGCCCTTGATGGTTACGGGCTAATAAAAGACCTAAATATGGATCAAAATAGAGGTTCTTAGGGGTCAAGTATTAGCAGAAGCCGCAGCTCCCATACGGAGCCAGTTCAAGAAAAAGCTGGCGGAGAGATTGGAAAACCCGAGAGTGCCAGCTGAAAAATTGAATGGCTATGACTCGGTCTACAAAATCAAGCTTCGTTCCGCAGGGTGCCGCCTGGCCTATGAGGTCGTGGATAATGAATTGATCTTGTATGTACTCGCGGTTGGCATACGGGAGAAAAGCCGGGTTTATTCCTCACGCAAGACGCGTACCTGAGAGCTTCCACACTCGCGTAACTGGGATGACCATTTCGGATGCCCTGCACATTATTACTGACCCCGGAAGGGCAAAACTGTGACATTGTTGGCAGTTTTGCATCTTGCCGGCATGTGGTGGCCCCCACTGTGCTACCCAGTGACCGTTTTTTTTGCAATAAGTGGTAAATTTGGTGGCGTATGTATTTGACTATACTGTAAAAGGGGATGGCTTAGAGCTAATTGTGCCCATACACGCGGCAGCCAGAGTGTTATGACCAGACAAGTCCGAGGATTCACACTGATAGAGCTGATGGTGGTTATCGCCGTTGTCGCAGTGTTGTTGACCTTGGGGGCGCCAAGCTACCAGAAACTTATCGAGCGCAACCGGCTGAAGGAGGCGACCCAGGGCTTCAAGTCCGATGTGCAGGTCGCTCGCATGGAAGCGATCAAACGCAGCAGGAACACCTTTTTCAGCCGCGCTGCTGGCGATGATGGAGCATGGTGTTATGGCATTGGCACGGTTACGTGTGATTGTAACGAGGTCGACGACACTGAGTTGGATTTTTGTGATATCAAGCGTATATCTGGTGCCAGTTTTCCGGTGGTGAGCCTGGCGACCTCCGGTGATTCGGTTTTTGATTCCAGAAGAGGCACGTCCACAGATTTGGACTCAGTCTTCACCACCCGCCACTACGCGGCCCAGGTGCAAGTAAGTGTAGCGGGTCGGGTAGTGATCTGTAATCCGATTGCGATGCCACTGGATGAGAATGGTGTGCCCCTTCAGGGGATCTACGGTGCCTGTGGTGGATAATTTTCGCAGTGGCCAACGGCAATCCGGCTTCAGCCTCGTAGAATTGATGGTGTCGGTACTGCTGGGCCTCGTGGTGGTTGGAGCTGCCGTGGCAGTTTATTTGTCCATGGTGTTCAGTTCTACGGACACCGTACGCTCCGCTCGCCTCAATTACGACATGGGCTCGCTGCTACTCTTTATGACCAATGACCTGCGTCGCGCGGGATACTGGGGGGGAGTTGTTGCCGGTGCCGACCCATTATTAAACCCCTTTACCTCCGATGATGAAGATATACAAATCCTTACTGATTGGGACGGGAACGGAAATGCCTGTATCGTCTACTCTTACGATTCCGACGATGACGGCGCGCTTCAGGATGACGAGCGTTTTGGCTTCCGTTTGAATGATAATGGGAGTCTCGATATCCGCTTGGGCGGTACCGTGCTGGCGAGCTGTGCTGACGCCGATGGCACCTGGGAGCGGATTACCGTGCAGGATGATTCCGAGGTGGTGCAAATCACTGATTTGCAATTCAGCTTCTTGAATTTGGCAGCAGATGCTGATGGCAGTGATGGGGCTGGACCCTACCCCCCGCAAGACCAGACCTCTTTGTGTGAAAATGTGGACGATGACGTCACTGCTGCGGACCCAACACCAGACTGCTCGGGCGGCATCGCAGATGCTCCGGCAGCCGGGGATGCGCTGGTTACTCGTAGACTGGTGAATGTGCGGATGACCGGCGAAATGGGACGCGATTCGGAAATTTCGCGTTCGCTTGTTGCCACGGTTAAAGTGGCTAACGACAGGCTCTGGGTGGAGCCATGAGGTGCACCTTATGAAAAGAACGCCTCTCCATTCACGGGGTTGCCATCCACAACACGGTGCCATAACCCTTTTGACTGCGTTGATTCTGTTAATAGCAGTTTCGCTGCTCGCCTTGTTCAGTGCTCGAATTGTGATTAACGAAACTCAGGTCGCGGCAAGTGACTACCGCACCAGCCAGGCGGTCGAGACAGCCATGGCAGCGTTCGATCGGGGTCTCGCGCAGTTCAATGCCGATGGTGGCCGGATCGACGTTGCTCTTACCGCTCCCACACAAGCTCAGCTGGATGCCCTGGTGGCCAGTTGTACCACTGCTACTCCGGTGACTGACGCGCAGGAAATTTTTCTTCCCGACCCGACAGATCCGACAACTCCGCGCACACTCGGCCTGTACTATTTCGCCAATACCGGTGCTAATGATCGCTGTGGTGCTGGAGGCGATCCGGCGTCAGGAACAATCGTCTCAGTAGGCTGGAGTGATGACTGCGAGGCGCAACGCACGGTATCGGCTTGCCTGGGCACCGTGCCAATCTTTCGGGATGGCGCCGGCCCGAAGCAGCCATTTGTTACGGGTGCCAGTGTGGGAGTGACCGGCAACGCCAGCATAATTAACCGTTATACTGACATTTCAGTCTGGGCGGGGGATAGCGCCGCTGTAGCCGGTAACTCCTTTGGCACCTATCTGCGCCCCTCGTTTACGTCAATTACTGATTTCACGCCAGCTCAACTACAGGACAATGATCCTGCCAATAATGCCCAGTTGGTATCCAACAGAAACTCCGGTTTTGGTGTTGACGTAGTACTGGGCGACGTGAGTTTGGCTAACCTTACTGACGACGAGTTTTTTGGGTTGTTCTTTCTGCAGGATAAACAGGCAATGCGGGATCTGGCCGATGCCGGAGGAAACCGTCTTGATCCGGGTACTTTCCCCCCCGCCAACACGGCCGGCAACGTTACATCCGGCTTGTATTGGGTGGGTAATGCCGCCGACCTGGATGTGTCTGCAACCAATACCGGGGTGAATGGTGGCGTTTTTGGGTCTTTACAGGAACCTGTAGTAATAATAATTAATGGCGATCTCTCAATTGCAGGTAACGGAGAGCTTTATGGCGTGCTGTATGTGACGGGAGAATTGAAGATCACGGGTACGCCGACTGTGTACGGAACGGTGGTTAGTGAGAACGGCCCCAACACTGGCGCAGGGACTCTTAACTTAGTCTACGTGCCGTTTGGTGGATATGGCGGCCTGCCGCCACCGCCCATAGTTGATTCGGGTGTAGTCATTCCCGGCTCCTGGCGAGATTGGTAGTCCTATGGCGGGGATTCGGAGGTTAGCCATGAAATCGAATAGGTTAGGACATTCTGGAATTGGCCTGATTGAGGTACTCATAACTACGGTTGTGATTGCGCTCGGCTTGCTTGCTGTTGCGCGGTTTCAGGTTGGGGTCATTGGCGAAAGCCGGGACAACAAGGCGATGGTGGAGGCCAGGGGCTACTGTGAAAGTGGCATAGAAGACCTCCGTCGTTTGATGTCCAGGACAGATTTTATAGCCTTTCAAGAAGACTTGAATCCCGTTCAAGAGCAGTTCACTGGCAAGAGCGCAGTTTTCACGCGTACTTTAGAGGTGGAAAATCTGCCGGATCCGGGGGTGACAACCGACGACATAGCCAGGGAAAAGCGTGTCACAGCTACCTGTAGCTGGGCGGATGGCCAAGTGGTTCTACAGACAGTGCTTTCTCTGCACGGTGCGAATAGCTCTGCCTTGGCGGTAGGTCTTGGGGGAGGCGGTGGTCCAGCGATTTCCCCTAGTCTGAACGCTGGTGCTTCGGATGACATCTCTGAAGTGGTGCCATTAGATCCCTCGGATATTGGGAACGTGTCTCCGGGTGATGTGGTGCAGATTGAGGGCGATTACTTCGTCGTGCAAGCCAGCGGGCTTAACGCGGCAAAAAGTGAACTTTGCTCTGACCTTAACCCAGTACCGTCGTCGTTTGAGAGCGGCCTGCGTGCTCGTCGTGTTGATAAAGATGGCTACGCCGGCTCGGAAAGTATTGAATTGTTTGAAGTGGTGGTCGGGGAAGGCGATGGGAAGGACTATTGCGTCCCCAGAGTTCGATTTAATGGCGGTGTGGTGGTTCCCATTCGGGGTATAGTGCATTCTCGAATCTCTACAAAGATAAATGACACCTACCTCCCCGTTGATCTGTTTACTCTAAATGTTTCAGAAAGTGGAGCGTACTGCGTGTTCAGCCCCGAGCCTGGCGCGACCAGCTCTCCTTACACATGCTACGTGGGTGGCAACTGTGCCTATGGCCCGCAAGGCATCGATGATTCTGATGTCACCCAGTGCCCTACCACTGCCCTTACCGGTGTGTTGGAAAACGTCGGTCAAGGCGGCTGGCGTGGCCGGGTGGGGTTGCTGAACGTAGCTAACGCGGGTTACAACGTCTGCTTTTCTGAGGAGGTGGTCGGTCCTGCTGCGACCCGTGATACCGCGCGGAGTTACTTCTCTTACAATTTCGGACCGAACGGAACTCTGGGTGATTCTGATGATCGTAGTCAGGGTATCAACAAGCCCTATTCCTGCCATGATTTTCTCATCGTTGATGGAATCAACAGCCCCCAGCCCGCCGCCTTAAGCAAGGAGTGTCAGCAACAAGCGGAAACAGTGGGTGGCTTGAAACTCGCTTCCAAGAGCATCAGCAGAAATATCAACACAGGCTCGTATTCCAACGTTTACGATCCAGCCGTCAATGTCGACAGTTGCTCAGAGATTCCGGGTACCCAATACACCATCACAGGTGGGTTGATTGACCAGGTCGGCAATCCGCCGGTCGTTGCATCGGACGGTGCCTCAACTTGGCAGTGTAACGTCGTTTCTAATGCCTATGCATGTACTTTCACGACTGAGAGCGGAGCCGTTCAAATCTCGGCGCAAGGAGGAAGCAGCGTTCCCGATCCTTGTATTGTTACGCTTGATCCGCTGAATCCAGATGGAACCGGTTGTACTTTCACTTTCGAACCCAGTACGGATCCAACTTACCGCATATCGGGTTTCATCTACGGAGACGCGCCAGGTACGGAGCTATCCCCGTCCGGTGGACTCCTTGCGCTGGGCGCACTGTATAACGACGCCGATGTAGGATGCAGTGTGGGTAATTACCTTGTCGGGGGACGTGAATATGAGTGCGTGTTCGTTGTCCCCGAAACTTCACCACTGCCACAGGTGTCTCTCTACGCGCATACCGTTGCAGAGTACGCCCTTGCTTTCGAAGGTGGGCAGAAAAATGTGGATTTGAATACCTATATCGGCGAGACGCCTCGTGAGGTTGCTGGGCCAGACTTAACTGTCACTCCTGTGGCTACCTACCAGCTTTCAGGCACGATATCGGTACAAGGTATAGGCGGAGGCGAGACGCTGACGCCTGCCGTAAACCCCGAGAACTCTCTTGGATGCACTGGTCCAACGCCTGGGGGGGAGCTGAAGCAAACTGACAGCGCCACATACACTTGTACCATTCCAGCCGGGGTGCAAAGCGTCACCTACTCCATTTCGCCCGCATGCTCGAAGGCCAAGAAAAACAGTCCTGGAACGAAGTACTTAATGACTTCGGGCACCAACTCGTCTGATGCTGGCAGCTTGCCGATCGACCTTAATGTGAACGCCAATCAGACCGTGAACGTGACTATTGGGCTCACAAATCCGGCAATTCCTTGTGGGTGAATGTTTTCGATGAAGGAAGGTTTCTGTGAGAAGTTCCGCTAAGGGGTTCACATTAATTGAACTGATGATCGTGGTGGTGGTGGTGGGCGTACTGCTTACCATCGCCGTACCCGCCTATCAGGACAGCGTTCGCAGTGCGCGCCGGTCCGATGCAATGGCTGCTCTGGGAAACGGACAGATGCGCCAGGAAAAGTTCCGTAGTAATTGTCCCCACTATGCCACCGGCCTGGGAGTGGCGCGAGTCTGCGATGTCGCAACTCCCGCCAACTCCACCATGGTGTTGGATGCGGATTCACCTGATGAATTTTATACGCTGTCGGTGCAGGCTGCGGATGCTGATGGCTATACGCTTAGAGCCACCGGGAAAAATGGTCAAGAGAAAGACCAAAAGAGTGGTTTGGATTGCCGCTTCATCGAGGTTGATGAAGAAGGTGTCTATACACCTGCCGGCTGCGTCAAGCGGTGAGTTCGAGCTCCGGTGTCACTCGCAGTATTGGTCGATAAGTGACTGCGCCTCGTTCATTAATCGCAAACGTTCTTCATCGCTGATGTAAGCCATGTCCCCCTGGTTGTCACGAACTTGCAGGCGGGCGTGAGTTTTCAGGGTGTTCAGGTTTTTCCTGGCAGATGCACAGATTTCGGGATTTTTGAACGAGGTTGCTTCTGTCCTGCGAGGTTCTGGCTTGAACTCGTTTCCTACTCTCGGTTTGACTTCAGCCGGCACCGCCCCCCGCTCCCCAGGCACCACCCGCTTCAGTCCTGAACTGGTTGATATAACCTCATAATCAATCCCGGCCGGCGGCGGCCGGTCGCTGTGCACCGGGTTGCCGCGGTTGTCCAGCCAGCGGTAGTAGTTGTCGGCGGCGCCGACATGCAGGCTGCCGGCCGCCAGCAGGACGATCAGGCTGCCCTGCAGGCCCTTGCAGAATACTTGTTGCACGCGCATGTTTCCTCTCCCACTGGACTGTTGCTTTGGTAAAGTACCCCAGCGCTGGCGGGGGCGCAATCCGCTAACGCGGGCAATTATTACCGCGCGGGGCCTGCGCCCGTTGACAAATCGAGCCTTTGCGGCAAACAATAGCGGCGTCTTGCAGACGGTAACGACTACCGCCGGGTACCCTCGGCCACTGGTCCACCGCAGTGATGTGATTATTCCCTGTGGCTGTTTGTGAGTCCCGTATTCAGCTCGCGCCTTACAGGCCGGGTTGAGGGCCAGATACTGCGCTACCTCGCAGGGCGACCGATACACGGGTGTTCGTGATCGTTTTCCTTCCTGTCATGAGCATTGTATCGCGCCCGAGGGGGTGGCGTCGCCAGTCCGGTACCGGTCCAGGTACCTGTCATTGCAACGTCTACACATAAACTTGAACTGCCACGGCGAGGGTAACGCGCCGGGGGTTTTTGTTATTTGGGAGACAGATTGTGGAGTTGTTATCCGGCGGTGAAATGATCGCCCGTGCCCTGGAAGATGAAGGCGTCGAGTACCTTTTCGGCTATCCGGGCGGCGCGGTCCTGCATATTTACGATGCTCTGTTCAAAACCAGCAAGGTGCCCCATGTGCTGGTGCGCCACGAGCAGGCGGCCACCCACGCGGCGGACGGCTATGCTCGCGCCACCGGCAAGCCCGGGGTGGTGCTGGTGACCTCCGGCCCCGGCGCGACCAACGCGATTACCGGTATTGCCACAGCCTACATGGACTCCATCCCCATGGTGGTGCTCTCCGGCCAGGTAGCCAGCCACCTGATCGGTGAGGATGCTTTCCAGGAAACCGACATGGTGGGGATTTCCCGTCCGATCGTGAAGCACAGTTTCATGATCCGCCGCGCCGAGGACATCCCGGCCACCATCAAGAAGGCCTTCCACATCGCCACCAGCGGCCGCCCGGGCCCGGTGGTGATCGATATTCCCAAGGACTGCACCCGCCCGGATGAAAAGTTCGAGTACCACTACCCGGATGCGGTGAAGCTGCGCTCCTACTCCCCGGCCCAGCGCGGCCATACCGGCCAGATCCGCAAGGCGGCCAAGCTGCTGCTGGGCGCCAAACGCCCCATCATCTATAGTGGCGGCGGGGTGATCATGGGCGAAAGTAGCGAGCTCCTCACCGCCCTGGCGCGCAAGCTCAACTACCCGGTAACCAACACCCTGATGGGCCTGGGCGCCTACCCGGCGACGGACCGGCAGTTTCTGGGCATGCTGGGCATGCACGGCTTCTATGAGGCCAATATGGCCATGCATCACAGCGATGTGATCCTCGCTGTCGGCGCCCGCTTTGACGACCGTGTTACCAACACGGTAGGCAAGTTCTGCCCGGGTGCCAAGATTATTCATATCGACATCGACCCGACCTCCATCTCCAAGACCGTGGCGGCGGATATCCCCATCGTGGGCCCGGTGCAGTCGGTGCTGCAGGACCTGATGGAGATCATCGACAACCTGCAGGAGAAGGAGCCGCAACTCCCCGACGCAACGGCGCTGGGCCGCTGGTGGCAGCAGATCGAGGAGTGGCGCGGCAAGCACGGTCTCTGGACCGGGCGCCGCTACGGCGAGAGCGACCGCATCATGCCCCAGCAGGTGATTGAGAGCCTGTACCGGACAACCAAGGGCGATGCCTACGTGACCTCCGATGTGGGCCAGCACCAGATGTTCGCCGCCCAGTACTACAAGTTCGACAAGCCTCGGCGCTGGATCAATTCCGGCGGCCTCGGCACCATGGGCTTCGGCCTGCCCGCGGCAATGGGGGTAAAGCTGGCGTTTCCGGATATGGAAGTGGCCTGCGTTACCGGCGAGGGCAGCATCCAGATGAACATCCAGGAGCTGTCCACCTGCACCCAGTACAACACGCCGATCAAGATCATCAACCTGCGCAACAACTACCTGGGCATGGTCAAGCAGTGGCAGGACATGCAGTACGAGGGCCGCTACGCCATGAGCACCTACGAGGATTCCCTGCCGGACTTCGTCAAACTGGTGGAAGCCTACGGCCATGTCGGCATGCTGGTCACCAAGCTGGAAGACCTGGACCGCTGCATGGATGAGGCCTTCGCCATGAAGGACAAGCTGGTATTCCTCGATATCTTCATCGACCCGATGGAGCACGTGTATCCCATGCACGTGGCCCCCAACGGCGCCATGAAAGATATGTGGCTGAGCAAGAACGAGAGGACCTGACATGCGACGCATCATTTCAATTCTGCTGGAGAATGAACCCGGCGCCCTGTCCCGCGTGATCGGCCTGTTCTCCCAGCGCGGCTACAACATCGAGACCCTGAACGTCGCCCCCACGGAAGACGAGACCCTGTCGCGCCTGACCCTGACCACCACCGGTGACGACAAGACCATGGAACAGATCACCAAGCAGTTGAACAAGCTGGTGGACGTGGTCAAGCTGGTAGACCTGACCGAGGGCGCCCACATCGAGCGCGACATGATGCTGATCAAGGTGCGCGCCAGCGGCCAGATGCGCGACGAGATCAAGCGCACCACGGACATCTTCCGCGGCCAGATCGTGGATGTGGGGCCCAATACCTACACCATTCAGCTCACCGGCACCGGCGAGAAGCTCGATTCCTTCGTCGCGGCGATGGCGGAGGCGGATATCCTCGAGGTGGTGCGTTCGGGGGTGGCGGGGATTGCCCGTGGGGAGAAGGTGTTGCGGCTGTAACGGCAGCGCGGGGTCAGGTCCATCGGACCTGACCCCTTGTCTTGACCACCTCTATCGATAGGTGGCGTCATGACTGAAGTAACCGTTTCTCCAAAGTTTCAGATCGTGATTCCCAAGGAAACTCGCGACTCCATGGGCATTGTGGCCGGGCAGAAAGTCCAGATGATGTCTTACCAGGGACGAATTGAGGTGATCCCCCTCAAGCCAATGAAGGCGATGAGAGGATTTCTGAAGGGGATTGATACCACGGTTCCCAGGGACGATGACCGGGCATGAATGTGGTTGATTCGTCAGCCTGGTTGTCGTACTTCGCCAGAGACCAGAATTCTGCGGAATTCGCCAAGCCAATAGAGAAGCTGGCAGATCTGCTGGTGCCAAGCATCACCATCACCGAGGTTTTCGAGAATGTGCTGCGTCAGCGTGGAGAGGAGGCGGCCTTGATTGTCACAGCGCATATGAAGCAGGGCAAAGTGATCTCACTGGATTCGGAGCTGGCAATGGACGCGGCCAAGTATGGCGTCCTGCACAAACTTCCTCTGGCTGACAGCATAATCTTCGCCAACGCTCAAAAGTATTCTGCCGTGCTTTGGACGGAGGACAATGACTTCGAAGGGTTGTCGAATGTGAAGTACGTAAAAAAGGGCCCCGAAGGGCCCTGAAAACCCGGTTGGCTTGCGGCTCAGACAATTCGCTTCATCGCAGTCATATACCCGCGCAGTCTGCGGCCCACGATCTCCACAGGGTGGCTGCGGATCTTCTCGTTCACCGCAATCAGTTCCTGGTTATCCACCCCGTTGTCGCCGGCGATAGTCTTGCCGATGACATCGGTATCGACGTTGGCCATGAAGTCCGCCAGCAGCGGCCGGCAGGCGTGGTCGAACAGGTAGCAGCCGTACTCGGCAGTGTCAGAGATCACCACATTCATCTCGTACAGCTTCTTGCGCGCGATGGTGTTGGCGATCAGCGGCGTCTCATGCAGTGACTCGTAGTAGGCCGACTCGTCGATGATGCCGGTGGCGACCATGGTTTCGAATGCCAGTTCGACGCCCGCCTTGACCATGGCGACCATCAGGATGCCGTGGTCATAGAACTCCTGCTCGCTGATCTCTGCGCTGGTGTTGGGCGTGTTCTCGAACGCGGTCTCGGCGGTGGCGGCGCGCCACTTGAGCAGGTTGGCGTCGTCGTTGGCCCAGTCCTCCATCATGGTCCTGGAGAAGTGGCCGGTCATGATGTCGTCCTGGTGCTTCTCGTAGAGCGTGCGCATGATGTCCTTCAGTTCTTCGGCCAGGTAGAAGGCGCGCAGCTTGGCGGGGTTGGACAGGCGGTCCATCATATTGGTGATGCCGCCGTGCTTGAGGCCTTCGGTGACCGTTTCCCAGCCGTACTGGATCAGCCTGGAGGCGTAGCCGGGCTCAATGCCTTTCTCCACCATCTTGTCGAAGCAGAGGATGGAGCCGGTTTGCAGCATGCCGCAGAGAATAGTCTGCTCGCCCATCAGGTCGGACTTCACTTCCGCGATGAAGGAGGATTCCAGCACGCCGGCGCGGTGGCCACCGGTGCCGGCAGCGTAGGCCTTGGCCAATTCCAGGCCTTCGCCGTTGGGGTCGTTCTCGATGTGCACGGCAATCAGGGTCGGCACCCCAAAACCGCGCTTGTACTCTTCCCGCACTTCGGTGCCTGGGCACTTGGGTGCGACCATGATCACGGTGATATCCTCACGGATTTTCATGCCTTCTTCCACGATGTTGAAGCCGTGGGAGTAGGACAGGCAGGCACCGTGCTTCATCAGCGGCATGACTTCGGTGACCACGGCGCTGTGCTGCTTGTCCGGGGTCAGGTTCAGCACCAGGTCGGCGCTGGGGATCAGTTCCTGGTAGGTGCCGACGGTAAAGCCGTTGTCGGTGGCGTTTTTCCAGGACTGGCGCTTCTCGGCGATGGCGCTGTCGCGCAGGGTATAGCTGACATCCAGCCCGCTGTCGCGCAGGTTCAGACCCTGGTTCAGGCCCTGGGCGCCGCAGCCGATGATGACGAGCTTCTTGCCGCGCAGTTTTTCCACGCCGTCCGCGAATTCGGACTGATTCATGAAACGGCATTTGCCGAGTTGCTGCAGCTGCAAGCGCAGCGGCAGGGTATTGAAGTAGTTCTGGCCCATGGGGAAACCTCGATTGCGGGATAAGATCGCGCCACCTTACGGCAATCGGTGTATTGCGTAAAACGCTAAATAGTTGAAACAGATTTGCGTAAAGCGCAAAATCGCAGTCATGGACATGCGGGCCCTGCAGGTGTTTCTCTCGGTCGCCGACTCGCTGAATTTCAGCCGCAGCGCTGAACGCCTGCATTTGAGTGTCAGCGCCGTCAGCCGCACAGTGCAGCGGCTGGAGGAGGAGCTGGGCCAGGAGCTGCTGCAGCGGGATCAGCGCAGTATGCGGCTGACGCCCGCCGGTCGCGCGTTTCTGCAATACGCCCAGCGCAGCGTTGCCGAATGGCAGGATCTGCGCCGGCAGATGCGCGGGGACCAGCAGCTCGCCGGTGAGGTCAATCTGTTCTGCTCGGTCACCGCAAGCTACAGCATCCTGGCGCCGGTGTTGGAGGCCTTTCGCCTGCGCCAGCCTGGCGTGGAAATCATGCTGCACACCGGCGACCAGGCCGACGGCATCGAACGGGTGCTGTCCGGGCAGGACGATGTGGCGGTGAGTGGCCGGCCCGAATACCTGTCCTCGCGGCTCGCTTTTCTCTCCCTGCTGCAATCCCCCATGGTGGTATGCATGCCGGCCGCCGACTGCGCCGTGCGCCGCAGCATGCTGTCCGGTGATATGGCTTCACCGGGGTTTGACTGGTCGGGTATTCCTTTTATCGTCCCCGAGCGCGGGGTAACCAAGGACATGCTCGACGGCTGGCTGGAGCGGCGCGGCAGCAAGCCGCGGATTTATGCCCAGGTCGCGGGGCACGAAGCCATTGTCGCCATGGTTGGGCTGGGCCTGGGGGTAGGTATAGCGCCGGAGCTGGTGATCCAGGCCAGCGGTATGGCGGCCCGGGTGAGCCCGGTGCCGGTGTGGGAGCCGTTGGGCCCGCTGGACATCGGCCTGGTAAGCCTTTCCTCCCGGCTGGCGGACCCGCGGGTCAAATCCCTGTGGAGCGTGGCCCGGCAGACCTATGGCATCCCTCTTTGATATACTGCCAGCCCATTTGATCCGGTCATCACTATGAGCGACGCAAGGGACGACAAAACCCGGGAGGCAGGGCAGGGTTCTCAGGCCGACCTGCAGGGAGTTGCACAGCCCCTGGAACTGATTGTCGATGAGCACGAGGAAGAGTTCTCGGAGAACGGCCGCACCGTGCGTCGGAAGGGCGTCTTTCTGCTGCCCAACCTGCTCACTACCGGTGCCCTGTTTGCGGGTTTCTACGCTGTGGTGGCCGCCATGCGCGGTGATTTCGAGAGCGCCCCCGTCGCCATATTTGCCGCCATGGTGCTTGATGGGCTCGACGGCCGCATAGCCCGCATGACCAATACCTCCAGCAAGTTCGGCGCGGAATACGACAGTCTCGCGGACATGGTGTCCTTCGGCGTGGCTCCGGCGCTGGTCATGTTCAGCTGGGCCCTGGGGGAGCTGGGCAAGTTCGGCTGGAGCGCTGCATTTATTTACGTTGCCTGTGCCGCCCTGCGTCTGGCCCGGTTCAACACCCAGATCGACACCGCGGACACAAACTTCTTTACCGGGCTCGCCAGTCCCGCAGCGGCCGCGATCATTGCCAGTACGGTATGGGTCTGCCACGATCTCGGCTGGGTCGGAGAACAGTTACCGCATGTGGTCGCCATTCTGGTGGCGGTACTGACTGCCGTTACCGGCTTGCTGATGATCGCCAATTTTCCCTACTACAGCTTCAAGACTGTGGATTTCCGCGGCCGGGTGCCCTTCGTGGCAATGATTGTCCTGGTCCTGGTGTTCAGCCTGGTAACCCTGAACCCGCCGAGCATGTTCCTGCTGGCATTTCTCGCCTATGCTGTATCGGGCCCGATTATGCAGCTGCAGCGGTGGCGCCAGGAGAAACGAGCCGCTCTCTGAGGCGTTTGCCGGTTTTTGCTGCTTTATTGAGCAGTTTCCCGGCCTGTCGCGAATACTTTGAAATATTTCTGTAAAAGGCCTTGCGGGGTCACGAGTGATACGTATAATGCGCATCCTCGGTTGGGGGCAACCACCAACGAGAAACCGGCGGCCAGAGCGCTTCCGGGTTATTTAACAAGGAAACGAAGACAGATGTGTGGGCACTTGTTGGGATAGTTGTACGACTATTCAGGCACAACAAGTGACTCATCGATTCATTATTGGATTATATGATTAACGAGTGTGTCTGAGCCGAGATTTGGGT
>NZ_JAUTDR010000045.1 GCF_030649675.1 Haliea sp. E1-2-M8
CAGTTTACGGAGACCCACGGTGGCCGCCACTCCACCGTGAAGATTTACACCACTCATGGGGACACTACCCGCCCACCTCCCGGTGCAGTAGAGAGGCCACCGCCGGGGGCAGTCGATAACCCACCTCCCGGCGCGGTTGAACGGCCGCCCCCAGGTGCTGTTGACAACCCTCCGCCCGGGGCAGTCGATAACCCACCCCCCGGCGCAGTTGATAAACCGCCGCCTGGAGCAGTTGATAGGCCACCACCCGGCGCGGTTGAGCAGGCTCCGCCGGGTGCGGTTGAGCCGACACAACCTGCAGCGGCTGCGGTTGAAGCAAGAGTCAGGCATGCGACATAGACTAACTTGATACCGATATTCATTTTCTATCTCCATTGAGTCCTTGCCAGTATCGAGGACGCCACAGGCGCCAGCTGGCGGTGACAGCGTGGCAGGACTATATATGGTGGCGACGCTACCCACACCACTGTACACATGCACACGTACCGTTTTCAGGCCAGTCGTCATCACACGTGGGGGGGCGAAGCTACCCATCCCGCAAGAATGTACATTTATTTAATATTTAATTGACACCTAAATAACTTCCCAATACTCTGTACATTAAATCGTTTTTTCCTTTTTATTGACACATAGGTGTCAAGTATTCGACTTAGTTGACACGGGAGAACCGAAATATGGTCAAGCTTGGATATGCCAGGGTATCAACCAACCAGCAGGATCTGACCACGCAACTCGACAAGCTTAAGGCTTCCGGGGTAAAGGATCACAAGGACTTCCTGTTCACTGATAAGGCCAGCGGCAAGAACGACAAGCGACAGGGCCTGGAACTGATGATGACCAAGGCCCGCCAGGGCGACCATATCGTCATTACCAAGCTCGACCGTCTCGGTCGCAATACCGCTGACATGATTCGCATCATTGAAGACCTGCACGAACGTGGAATCACCGTCCAGTTTTTGGACGACGGAATCAGCACCGAGGGCTCCATGGGCAAGATGGTGACCACTATCCTGGCCGCGGTGGCCCAGGCAGAGCGGGAGCGCATACTGGAGCGCACCAATGAAGGCAGGCGGGCCGCGATGGCGCGAGGGGTGAAGATGGGGCGGAAGCCGTCAATCTCCCAGGCTGTCCGAGAGCGAGCCGTGAAAATGTTATCTGAGGGTATACCGAAGGCCGCAGTGGCGAAGCAGTTGGGGTTCAGCCGGCAGAAGCTGTATGACATACTCGATGAGCTTGAGTGATTAGGATTGGCCCCAGCCAGATGTCCGCTGTGCGCGAGAGCGGTCGTATCCCAGGGGGCGGTCAGCTAACCCAAAGTGACGGCTTTCGGCCAAGTCCGGACCCTTATTACTGCCCTAACAGAGGTAAATTCATGCGTCCGTCTGGTTCTCCTTGCTAGCGTTCCTGTGTCGATTTTCCCAAGAATCTTCCGGCTCAACCCCTGGGTCAAACCAATGGTCTTCCACACCGTCCTGATTAGAAATGAAGTGAGCGTCGGCTGAAAACCGAATTGTCCTATTTACATGACTAACAGCGCGATCTTCAATATCTAAATACCCTCGTATTCCGCTCCGATTCAGGAATATACATTGGCTTGGAGATACAGGCAGAAGTATTTCAATCGACTTATAACCGAGTGCCGGAGACCTGTAGAGAGGGGGTCTTTTGTATGCTTCGGGATCCCTCCAAACGCAAGGCGCATCCGACGTGATAAAGCCCCTAGCCGAGTTTGTGCAAAGAACGCTGAAATCCAGTCTAAATAGTATAGGGGCTTCGGTACTAATCATTGGAAATAGCATTGTCTCTACGGGGTGCTGTACAATTTTCCGAACCTCATCCATGGTTAATCCTGGCCCGCTGTCGCTTGGCTGTAATTTTGGAATAGATGACATCTTTTTCAGTTTCTCAGGACTTGCTGCTTTTATCTGCTCATCCATTTTTTCCATCATTTCGAGTGGGCGGCGCCACTGGCTGCTCATATGCTCTAGCTGTTGAATTGTTCGCGCATGCATCGACGAAACAAATATACACAGGACGAAGTGTTCTTCTGCTGTGAGATTTCGCCGAAAATTTAGCTTAGAATTCCTGATGATCGTAAAAGCGTCCTCTATCCCAGAGAGACTTTTTTCAACAGTCAGATCACGTTCTCCGCTATCCGAATTAATCGTATACATCTCAGTTTGGTGAAAAATGTTGTCCGGCGCCTTCTTCTTGCCATTTCTCTGGTCCTTTGGGAAAATCCAAACATAGGGCGTCTGCCCCTTCGGAGTGCGGCTGTCGCACCAAGCCTTCAGATAACATCGCGGGATTACATGCTGTTTCTTATGCTTCGACACTATTGGACCTCATTATGCTAACACCCACAGCACAGATGGCTATGGAGTGGAGGCGAAGCGGAAATGCGTTAGCCGTCGGTATTGCAGTGCTGGTCATCTAACTAGTTGATCCAACATAGCATAAAATCGATTCTCTGGAGAATCGCAATGTCCCGCCAAAGCTACACCCCATGGACTCCGATGTTGAGCCTAGTCTCCGACACAGATTGTTATGAAATCTACGCAGACGGCTCCAGGTACATCAGTAGCGAGAGGGGTGGGATTACGCTGGTCAACGCTTGCGGCAGGTATCAAATAGCGCCCACTGCGCCTGCTGAGATTGTCGACATCAGCCGTGGTCGACGCCAGACGCCGAAACGATGAGCAGCGAAGAAGAAGCGGCGTTCACAGTAGCGATGGGGCGCAAATCGACGTCATGCAACCCTTTCAAGCCTACGATGCCGGAGGCCGTGCCCTTGCCGCGAGTGCTGTTGTGCAGCTACTGGCACAAGCGAGGGAAGCCGGAGTCGATGCTAACGAAGCCCTGAAGCTGGTGAACTGGAATGAATGAGCCGGTACTACTTTTCTGTGGCAATATCGAATAATTCGGCGGCACTACCACCAGATACAACCCAACCATCTTCGGCACTGCAATACCACATAGTGCGGTCATAGAGTCGATCACCAGCTTCCTTGCCTACCATTTCACTGTAGTAATCATTGAGTATCTGGAGGTCAGGCTCTGGAATGTCACAGTCAATAACTTTTTCTCCATATGAATTCTTCCCGGAGAAATAAGGTGCGTGAAACATTACCGAACCGGCATCCTCGACGACACGCTTCTTGCCCCCGAGGAACGCTACGGCGCAAGATGAGGCGCAGCCTGTTTGGTTTTCGATTAACGTTGTTGCCCCTGACTCTCGAAGACTCCTGCCCAATTTATATCCGTCAACGAGATAGCCCCCGCCCGACTTTAATTGCACGGTTGTCGCTACTATCACTTGCCCCCGACTGTTCCTACAATGAGGCGATCTCTGCAACAACTTTCCCATTGCGAAACTGCTGTCTGGACTGATTGTGCCTTCTAGAATTATTTTGTGAATCGCGCCAGAAGCACAAATATCAGTCTTCATTTTTTCAGTGGTCACACGCAGAGTATCAATGTTGTAGACTTCAGTTTCTGGGAAAATTTGTTCGAAGTATTCAGCAACCTCCGCATATGAATGCCTCCATGCTTTTAGAGAGCCATCCCCCAGCTTCGAACGGCTACACCCCTTGCTTGGCTCATTGACATTTTCAAATATAAAATAAACGGACTCAGATGAAGAGGACAAGATCTCAATTTTTTTCTCCAATAAGTACTGTCTGAAACATCCGCTAATAAAAGGGTCTTCTCCAAGTGTGGTTGCGCCTAGAGCCCTCTTCAATTCTGCCTTATTCATACCAACGTAAACCTTTTCTTTTTCCACCACGGCCGTACTTGATGTGCAGCCGACCAAGAAAGCGATATAGAAGATTGGGATAATGACCCTGGCCAAAGAACAAATAGGATTACTTCTCATTTTATAACTGACCTTTGTGGGACTTTAAATATAGCCAGTGAAACATAAACTAGAGCAGGTCACACCACATCATATCTACCCGCTCTACAATGGTAGTAAAGTGGCACTTTAACCTACTGTCATCGGTCACTATGATTTCTTCCGGATTACCCCATTGACCCTCTCCCCACGCTCCGTATGCTCTGCCAGTGCTGTGCCGGGAAATCGTAGAACGCCATCAGTTCCTCTCGATCCTTCTGTAGGCATAGCACCGCCTTCGGGTACTTGGCTTCGTACGTCTTTATGAACAGGTCAAACGCTTTCTCGTCGTCCTCCCGGGTGTCGGCCTGCCAGATTTCATGCAAGACCTGCTTGGCTTTTGGCTGCAGCGACTTCGGCAGGCAGTTCAGCACATTCATCGTTTTATGCATCCAGCACCGTTGGTGCCGCGTTCCCGGATAGACCTCCTCCAGCGCGGCCCAGAAGCCCGTGGCTCCATCGCCAACAATTGTAGCCAACTCGTTGTCACCCTGAGCCTCACTTTTGGTCTATTATCTCCTCAAGCGTCCCGGTTCAGCGCCGCTGCTGGGGATNGTGGCTCCATCGCCAACAATTGTAGCCAACTCGTTGTCACCCTGAGCCTCACTTTTGGTCTATTATCTCCTCAAGCGTCCCGGTTCAGCGCCGCTGCTGGGGATCTGGAGCCCAGAGCCTGCGTTGAACCCGGGGCGTTTCTTCTGGCCTATGTTCGTTTTCTATCTTCCCGCCGGATGTCGTTGACCCTGGGCAATCGGAGCCCAGACGTGCGATTGAAGGCGGGATTCTAATCGGTCAGGATGTGTTGGTCAGCTAGATGGTCCCCAATACTGAACTTGTCAGCGTTTGTGGGCTCCTTGCCCCGGGCCTCTCCCGGGATAACCTTGGAGCCTTTTTTGTTATCAGCTCAGTGTTCCTAGTCTCCCGTCTGGCGGCCTGGCCGCTTGCGGCGTGGTCGCCGTCCCAATGTCCTGCTATCAGGGCCCGCGCTCTCAGGCCCCTTCGTGAGGCGTCAGAGGGGTTGCTTCCGGAAAGGGTGGCGGCGCTGGAGAATACCCTGTTTAGGCCGCCGTCACGGATTAGCGAATCCGACCGGGTGAAAACTTTTTCCAGAATTCCGGGTCGCGCTCCGCTCTCGCTCTCCATAAGGGACTGGAGGAATATTCCTCTTCGCAGCGTTGCCTGACCAGCTCGCGCTGCTCTTGCGCCTCCCGTTCCTTCTGCTCGTTCCAGTCGGGCGGCGTCAACGGGTCGCCCTCGGCTATCAACGTACTGATTGGAATTGAAGTCATAGCGGTAGCCTTTGATTTCCGATAACTTAGCTTGAAACGTTGGTCGGGCAGTATCATTCGCTGTTCTCGCTCAGTCAACAGCAAACGCAGTCCCCTATTGGCCCTCGATACGCCCTAGCTCGACCGGGTGCAGCTAGACGGAAGCGGGTATCCCGCAGGTCGATGGAGGGGGCTCGATGTCGCATGGTCTATACTCAGCCCATGATTCCAGTAACGATCATATTCAACGGAGTCGAGTGGGTGGCTGAAACCCGGTGTTTCGGTATCACAATACGCGGCTTTGGTCTTACGCAGACACATGCCTGTAAGGATTTGATGCGTGCTTACAGGTGTATCTCGGGGCATGCTAGGTCAGGTTTTCCGGAAGACATTGACCATTTTTCGGAAGCATGAGCCAGAGTGCAAATCTGGCTTGATGACTTTGGCTTGACTCAATGGACGGGACGCACTTGCTGCTGACAGTGGGCGCAAGCGAGGACCGCAGATCCAGCTTGACATAGCAGACGTAATTTCACGGCAACCCCCCAAATGAGCCGATAGCAATGGTCGCTAGTGGGCCATGCGGTAAATAAGGTTAGACTCGGGGTCTCTTTTTGATATAATTTCGCTATGGTTACTCATGGCAATTTTAAAGTTAGTGAAGAGAACGCGGCGACGTTGGAAGGCTGGATTCGCAGCACCTCGCTTCCTCAGGGCCAAGTCAGCAGGGCAAAGATGATTCTCGCTTTGGCTGACGGAGCCAAGGTCGCGGATGTGGCAGCGGCTCAACGTGTCTCGTCCAAAACGGTCCATAAGTGGAAGAGGCGGTTTATTGAATCCGGCCCGGAGGGGCTGCTCGACCAATCCAGGCCAGGACGCCCGACGGTCATTGATGCGGATACGGTTGATCGAGTTCTGACGTTGACGACGCGCCACATTCCTCAAGAAGCTACACACTGGAGTGTGTCCTTGATGGCCAAGTACGCGGGTATTACTACTTGGCAGGTGCGTCAGATTTGGCAAGCGGCGGATCTGAAGCCGCACCGGCTGAGAACGTTCAAGATCAGCAATGATCCCAATTTCTCTGAAAAAGTGGTGGATATCGTCGGCCTTTACATGGATCCACCGGACAATGCTCTGGTGCTGTGCGTAGACGAGAAAACTCAGATTCAGGCTCTGGATCGCACCCAGCCCGGATTGCCACTGTCCGAGGGGCGAATTGGTAGTCGCACACACGACTATAAGCGTAATGGTACCGCTGCGCTCTATGCCGCTTTTAATGTCCTCACTGGCGAAGTGATAGGCAGAGTCGAGAAACGATCGCGATCCAAAGAGTTCCTGGCTTTCCTGAAGCAGGTGGAAAGACAAACACCAAAGGACAAGGACCTGCATATCGTATTGGATAATCTCAGCGCCCACAAAACCAAGGAGGTCAGGGAATGGGTCGCGGGACAACCGAGAATCCACTTTCACTTCACGCCAACCAGCGCGTCGTGGTTGAACGCCGTCGAAGGCTGGTTTTCTCAACTTGAACGTCGGGCACTTTACCGCGGAGTTTTCAGTAGCGTGCCGGAGTTGAAGTCCGAATTGAAGCGGTTCATCCGTATACACAATCGTGACCTCGCCAAGCCATTCAAATGGGCAAAGAACGCCGAGACTATCCTGGCCAAAGTAAAGAGAGCCAAAGATGCATTACCTAATTAACCGCATGGCCCACTAGTCTTGCCGCCCTAGAGCGCAACCTGTTTCGCAGTATAAATGCCTTGGTAGAACCCGCGGTGCGCCGGGGTGTCGCCTCGTCGTGCCTGCTGCCAGTCAGCATGATCGTGCTGGAGAGTACCGGTTTCAAAAGCGGCAGCCCCAGGCGCACGCCACTATGGAGCTTGGGCGTCGGGCCCTACAGGATCATCAGCACCGCTCGTGGAGGGCGTTCCTGCTGGGTGAAGAACCTCCAGAAAACGCAGCAAGTGCGCTATTTTATTGGCGGCAGGGCCAAAAGTGCCACCGCGCTCGTCGTTGCCCCCGGGCACAGCGACCAGATCAGCGAGACCTCGCCAGCACTGCTGCGGTGGCTTCTGGGACGCCTGCGTGAATTACCAGTACGGGGCTGGGCATTTGCCATCCTGGTGAACAGGTCTGTATCCCTCAATGCCTAATCCCCGTCGTGGGCAGGGTATCACTCTGGTTTGACCCCTGCCCGCGCTAGGGCCGCGTTCAGCGTCTCGACCAGCCGGTTATCGGCCACCTCGACCTTGGCGTTCTCCTTCCAGGCCTGAACGGTGACATGGCGGCCAAGCAGCTCCAGGTTTCTCCCCTTATCAGGCCATTTGACCTTCTTCAGAACCCCGGCGACCTCCCGGTCACCCCTACCGCCCCACATCTCCGTAACATCCATGCCGGAAATATATTGGCGCCATACCTTTGGCCACTGGCGGATGGGAAGCAGCCTCCCCTGGTCGTCAAACAGGTCTGCGGCATCCATCTGGTCTATCTCTGCCAGCCGCCGGAGGACGTATTCTGAGTCGATTTGGGTTCGCTCGGAGCGTTCAGTTTTGGCTGCGTCTATAGCGTCGGCAATCTCAGGTTTTCTCAGGTTTTCAAACCCAATGGCGTCAGCGCGTTTGGGCGCATACCCGGCCCTGATCGCCGCCTGGGTGGCATTCAGGTCGACCAGGTACTCCTGTACGAAGACTTCCTGTTTGGGCGTCAGCTTTTTCGTATCGTCTGGCATGTGCTACTCCTTTTTGGTACAGATAGATTTTCCATGGTGATTGCGCAAAGAAGCTCCGGTTGCCTTGGGGTGAAAAGAATCTGTGACACTTTGTGACAGTTTTTCCTATATACCCCGTAGATAGGAAATAGGGGTTTCTCCAAATTACGGGTGATATGTAAAAAACTGTCACAAACTGTCACAAGCTCAGAATTCGCCATTTTTTGCTGCCCTGTAATCGCTTGGCATAGTGGAAAGTCGGACGTCAGAAAAGCCCCGAGTACCGGCTCCACCGCGCGCGGCTTGGAGGCCGCGCTCCTTGAGCGCCTTGGTCATGGCGATCTTGCTCCACACGTTTGATAGCCCACTGGCTCGCTGCCATTCAGTGAACCTTTTGTACATGGCGGCGTGAGTCACACCACAGCCGGGTGCAGTGATGAGGTTGTCGGCTACGAACTCTCCTAACGTATCCTCCGAGTCGAGGTATTCCAGACTGGCGGCCTTCACACTGTCTGGCACTGCCAAACCCTGCCGCTGCCACGCAACCGCACCGTCTACCATCCATCTCAGTATCGCGGGCCATTCCTCCTGTAGCTTCTGGGGTAGCTCCGGGTCGCGCTCATCGGCTGGAATGGTCACAGTGAACGGGACTAACACCACTCGCGCCCTGATAGCCTCATCGATCCCACGGAATGCCGGTTGGTGATTCCCGGCAATGAACAGAGTGAACTGCGGTTGATAATCAAAGAAGTCCTGCCGCATGAACCGGGCTGTAATCACATCGCCCCCGGTCAGGTCTTTGATTACTGACTCATTCCATACCTTCCCTGGCGGAAGCTCGCTCCCGGCTACCAACCTCGCGCCATGCAATCCAGCCAGATCGGTAGGGTGCCTCTCACTATGTGAATCAAGGAATGTCTGCGCCGCTGCCCGCTTGGAATAGTCAGCCATGACGTCAAACAGGGTATTGAGGAATACACTTTTCCCGTTGCGCCCGGTGCCGTATAAGAAAAGCAACTTATGCTCTCGCGTGTGCCCGGTCAGGGCGTACCCTGCGGCCCGTTGCAGGAAGTCGATAAGCTCCTGGTCACCATTGAACACACGATTTAGAAACCGCCCCCAGAGCGGCGCAGCGGCCCCTGGGGATGCTGGTGTCACGGCTGTCTGTTTGGTCAGCCAATGATCGCGGCGTGCCTTGACAAGCTTTCCGGTCCTCAGATCAACGGTCCCTCCTGGTGTACCGAGTAGCAGAGGGTCAGCATCGAACAGGTCCATGGTCGCCACCAGATCCGCGTTGGATCTGGCCATGGTCTCAACGGCGTTTACAGTCGGGGCCTGTTTCAGTGATCGAATAAATGTAGCTGCCTGCCTGCGCCCCGCATCGGTTCCGGCATGTTCCTCTGCCCATCGTTCCAGCCCATCCGCTACGGCCCGCAGATACTCCCTGATTGCCGTCATGTGCCCCAGCTTGTCGTCCCTGACCCAACGGCTGCCGTCGAACAGGAACCACTTGCCGACTGCGTGAACATAACGTGCATCTTGAGAGAACCCCGCCCGCGATAATTCAAGAGCCAGGTTATCGTGTGACAAGTCAGGCTCTGCGGGAGTACCGAATAGGGTTAGCTCCCAATCGTCTACTTCCTCGCCGCTGACCCCTGCGAAGTAGTCCTGGTGGAATACTGCGGCCCGCTGCTGTAAGTCAACAATGTTCATAAGCGGCCCCCGTTGCGTAGCAGACTGTCGAGAACATGCGGAATAGGTTGTCTTGCTGGCCTGAAGGCTTGCCGCCTGACCTCACCAGGTCTCGGTATTTCAGGCACCACTTGTGCATCGCCTGAAGCTCGGCGGGTGTAAAGGCGGGCGCGGTGCTATAATCTTTTCGAGGTTGCCCAACCTTTGCGCCCTCTGACAGCTCCACACTGTCGGGGGCGTTTTCAATTCTGGTCATCATTCCCGGTCTCCACGGTTGGTTTCGATCCAGTCGATTACCATGTCGAAGGCGTCTTGCCGTAGTCCGTCACTAAGGGGAATGCGCTTCAATGCTGCTATGGCATCATGCCCGCAGCGAATGCCGACACCGCGACTTACTGGCCGCTCTTGAGGGTAGTTGATCTGGTCGGTGGCATACTCCACCTGTTGCTGCGGCTCCATCTTGACCAGCTTGTCGAGCATGGCCCCGGTATCCAGCTTGGTGCCCCGGATCAGGTCGCGGGCCTCCTGGCAGACTTCGTTGCCGCGCTTGACGGCGCGGTTGACGCTGGCCTTGCTTTGGCCTGATGCCTTTGCGGTATCTGTGGCGAAGCCTTCATTGCCGCGACCATTAACCTCTAAAGTGGCGCAAGTTGAGCCACTTTCTGCTGCGTCCTGAATGCGCCGCGCCTCCCACAACTCCTTGCGCTTGGCTGAATGCTCAGCAACCTCGGTTGGGGTCAACTCGTGGCGACATAGGTTTTCGTCTATCTCCCACAGCTCTGCATCAATGTCGCTGTCACCGTCGAATATGTAACATTCGATTTTATCCAAGCCCAGCTTTCGGACGGCCTCCAATCGGTGCGCACCTGTCACCAGCATCGGCTGACCGTCAACAACCACGCCATCAGTGTCAACGTAGTTGTCAACGATACGAACAGTGATCGGGGTGCGAAGCCCCATGCGCTCGATTGATCTGGCCAGCGCGTCTACAGCCTTGCCGTCAACTTCGCGGCGTCCGGGCGGCGCTTCAATGATGCTGGGGGATAGCCTCTCTATTTGTCTCATGCTCTCGACCCCAGCAGACGCCATGCGCCTGCGGCGTCATCCACTATGTCGGCCAGATCATCGACGCCAGGGGCAACTGCCCATGCGCTGCCGTGGACGTTGTGCAGAATGGTCTGGTGATCGACTTCAACAATGGTCGAGACTGCGCCGCGCTCGACAGTCACTAGGACCGGCGAACCATCGCGCACTGAAGGGTTTTTTGCGGCTGCGTGTCTCATGCTGCGCTCCTGTTAAACTCCATCAACTTGCGGGTGGCTTCAGGATTCACCGCTTTACGCTTTTTTGCCCCCAGTAACGGGGCACTTCTGAGCAAATCGGCAGTGGACATAGACGGATATACCCCCTCGCCTGTTAGCTCTTTAACCCCCCCCTGTTGCGGGAGGAAGTCGGCAATGCGGGCAGTTATCGCATGGATCTTGCGCTGGATGAGTCCAGATGTCGGGACGGAGCGGCTCATGTCATTTGCTCCTCTTTGACAGGGCGTGTTCGACAGCAGCGTCGAAATCCCAGCGAGTTGTGTTGTCGCCGATTTTTTCAGGGGGAGGCAGCTTTCCAAGCTTTGCCCAGCGCCAGATCGTGCACCTGGACACGTCGAAGTATTCGGCCAGGGTTAAGTCAGTTGCCCACTTGCCGTTAGGGCTGCGGGGGGGGGCTTCATTTTTTGGCATAGCGTCGCACTCCATGTGTTGCCGTCTCAGAGCAATTGTAAACCCGGGGCGTTTAAGTTGAATTTGCCTATTTTGGAGTTACCCGCTGGGCGCGAGCGCCGTTTACCGCGCGGTCAGCGTGGGAGTACAAATGGGAGCGCGCCGCACAAGATGGCCAACGGCCCGCGGACACCATAGAAGGCGACAGGATGGAGCTGGCGCCATGAATTCTCCTGAGTACTTTGGGCTAACCGTTTTGGTGGCGCTTTTTTTCAATGGGCGCTAGCTGCTGCGGAGTTCCTTCATGTGCTCGAAAGGAATCAATTTCAGATCGCGGAGAGCTTCACGATGATCGCGGCCATGTGGACCAATATTCGCGCAATGCCGGGTTTAGGCATCAAGATGACGATTTAGGTCTGCAGTTGTGAGTGGTGGCGACGAATGTCGCTGGTGGGCTGTTCCACTCCGCTTATGAATATCTGATGCGGAGCCTTCTAAACTGCACGGAAATTTGTAAGGGTTTCTTTACAAGTCGCCAAATTGCTTAGCGTTTGGGCGTAGCACAGACATGTATTCCGATGGAGAAGACAGGAAACTTCATCAAAACCACAACCAATCGTGCGAGTGAGTTAGTCTCTGTCTTGCCTGATGCTGACCACCTTGCCCTTCTTCGACAGGTCCTGCCGGCAAAACCGCTCCCAATCTTTCATCAGCTTGCGACGCTTATCGATCAACTCCGAACGGGCGTATGCGGCCCGCGTAGCATCCGAATTGATGTGCGCTAGGGCCAGTTCACAGACTTCCTCGGGGTAGGTAGTATGTTCCTGTGCCCATGTCCTAAACGTAGCCCTAAAGCCGTGTTGCGTGACTTTGTGGCCCATGTCCTTAATGACTTTGGTCAGGGTCATGTCTGACAACATCTTGCCGCGAGGACTGACGAACACCAGATCATTGTCAGCATGGCGGGGAAGGGCGACCAGCAGGGTCAGTGCATCGCCACACAAGGGCACCTTATGAGCGCGCCCGTTCTTCATCCGCTCGCCCGGTACCGTCCAGACTGCGGCATCCATGTCAATCTCATCCCATATCGCGCCCCGAATTTCTCCAGATCGGGCAGCAGTCAGTATGCCAAAACGTAATGCTAGTGCGCCGATAGTGGTTCTGGTGGTCAGTGCTCGCATGAACTCGGGCATTTCTTCCACAGGCAAGGCGGCATAGTGCTGTACCTTGGATATTTTGCTCGGCAGCGGTAGCGACAACTCAAGGTTGCCTTTCCAGCGGGCGGGGTTGTCACCAGCCCGGAGTCCTTCGGCCCCGGCCATATCGAGAATGCGCTCGACAGTTGCCCTGACCCTACTGGCAGTCTCGGTTTTCGCTTCCCAGATAGGGGTCAGCATCTTAACAATGTGCGCACGCTCAATGTCAGCGACCAGTAGGTTACCCAACATTGGATATGCGTAGCTTTCGAGATGGGAACTCAGCTTCTGCACCTGTTTTGCCGTTTTCAGCTCCCGAGCCTTCTTCTTGATGTACATGCCGGATACTGTGCGGAAGGTGACAGACTTGGCCTGCTCGGCCAGCAACGTCGATCTGGCGGCTTTTCGGGTCACGCGGGGGTCAATACCCTGTCTGATCTGTTCCTTTATGTCCCGGGCCTTCTGGCGCGCCACAGAGAGCGTCACTTCTGGATAGGGGCCAAGCCCCAGCTCTGGCCGATCATTGCCGACAGGGGTCTTCAGTAGCCAGGAACGGGCATAGGTCTCATTGCTTGGGGCAGGGGGTGAGCATTGCAGGTACAGACCGCCGACACCACCAACCGCGTGCAGCTTGGGGCAGGGCTTGCCCTTGTTGGGGCCAGACTGGACTGTTCCCCACTTCAGGCGGCGAACGTGTGAGTCGGAAAGTTCTTTTGCGAGTTTCGGCATAGCCTATACCTATGTGGGTACCACTTTCTCGGGAATCGATCTTACGATCCCTTACACCTACCCTACATAGGGAACGCAATTCCATGCTACAGCAGGATACGGGGGTAAACAAGAAAATTACGGAAACACCCTTATTGATAGGCCATTTGACATGTCATGCTACGGGGTCAGACGGGCCAGCGGTAGAGGTCCCGGGCACCAGGATCCAAACTCAGCGCGCGAACCGGTACGGTCGTACCGGCCGGAGTGCCGGACCATCGATTCCGGCCCCGGCACCAGAAAAACTTTACTGCTTTCAAAGGACCCTTTTTCCCCATGTGATCTACGGCCCCTAAGAATCTTCAGGCGATAAAATCTCCGCGGAGACGCCGGTCAGGCGAACATCAAAACACCCACGGTGCAACTGACGGTGATGGAATCGACACAGTGTCACCAGGTTATCCAGCCGCGTTTCTCCACCCTCGGCCCAGTGCTGGATGTGGTGTGCATCCACGTACTCTGATTCCTGGCAGCCGGGATACTGGCAGACCCCGTCCCGCTCGCGCAGGGCACGTCGAATATGCTCCGGTACTATCCGCGACTTTCTACCCACGTTCAGCACCTTGCCGGCGTCATCTTCCAGCACGGTAACGAGGGACGCGTCGCAACTCAGCCGCCGCGCGGTGGATGGCGACAGCCACGGTCTATCCTCGAAGTGCGCCCGACCATGGGTGCAACACACACCCGACCGCTGCTCGCGCAGCGTATTCATGTCTACGTGCATGACAACCTGGCACCGCTCTGCCCCCTTCAACCCCTGCAAACCCCGATAATCCGGCCCCGAGGCCAGAAAGTGCTCCACCATCGCCACCAGCGCATCGGCTCGGACCTGGTTCATGTGCTGCGAAAAAGTTTCCGCAGAGATTTTCTCCTCCGCCCACGCATAGGCAAGATGATTTGGCAAGGCTTCGCTGGCTTTGCTTTCTGCGGTATCTCCGGGGTTTACGCCGCCTTCTGCGTCCACAACTGGCTCTGTCTGGTCCGTACTGCCTGCCGGGCTCGCGTCTGTCCCTGCGCCCCTACGCTGCAGGATCTTGCGCGCCACCGCTTGCATGCGCGCCTTCTGCTTTGCCTTCCACTCTTCCTGGCGTTCCTCTTCCAGCGGCCGGACCACGGCCTGCAGCGCCTTCATGACCAGTTGCCCCTGCTCTGGTGGTAACTTGGCATGAATAATCCACATGCCGTCCTCGTCCTGAAACCAGTAGAGTTCCCGAGCCAGTTGGCGCATGGCTTCAGCATCCAGCTCGGGCGTGGCGCCACTCTCGGTTGCTTCGCCCGACACTCCGGCAGCCGCAATCTCCTCCGGTCCCGACTCCAGCAACTCCGCCAACCCCGGCTCCGGAACTGGTTCATACCTGCTCACCAGCTTCTCCAGATGCCCAGCGCTGTTCTGCTGCGCCAGGTGCACCATAAAGCCTTCGTTTTCAGGCGTGGCCACTCGCGTAATAGCGCGCACCTTGGAATAGGAAATACCGCCCTCTGAGAAGGCTTCGTTCAACTCGGGCAGTGCTACCAGTTGCCGTGCGACCCGCACCTTCTCTCGCGCAGCACCCAGCGTAATCCCGCAATTAGCAACCAGCCAGTGGGCGCAGGAACGCATGGTCCCCTGCTCGCGCCAACACCCGCTGCGATCAAACTCCGCGATCATCCGCAACAAACGGTGATTCGCAGAGTTCATTTGCGCCGAGAGCAGGGTTATCGCCTGGCCCAACCGCGCCCCGTCGATTCCGCAACCCCAATCGTCCACAATCGCCGGCATGCCCATGATAGAGCTCCAATACTGTATGTATAAGGGTCTTCCCTAATTCAGGTGGGTGGGCAATAGGCGTAAGCCTCCCAAATGAAACAGGATCGCTGTC
>NZ_JAUTDR010000046.1 GCF_030649675.1 Haliea sp. E1-2-M8
ATGGGTATGACGACCGTCTCTGACGGCTCCGCATTGACCGGCAACCACCCCGTGGTTTGCTGAGCGCTTACGAAAATACGTCAATAAAGAACCTGCTTGCCTGGATGCAATCATCGCTGAGCTCAAATGTGCGGACCAGCTCATGCTCCTCAGTGAGCGTATGTATCGCATCAGCAAGCAGCACTGCGAGGGTGTCAGTTATCGTATCAGCTGCTTGTATCACCGCTCTGGCAGCTGGACGCGGGCGCTCGTTCGTATCGTCACGCGCGGAGCCTGCAGAAAGCGCTTTCATTGGTTACGTTCGCACAACGAACTTCAGCTTATGAGCGAGTGGCTCGTTGCGCGGTATGTACGGCATCTTGCTCCTGCAGACGTTCTCGTACGAGTACATGCGGCATTCGAATACCGTGCTCCTCTGTCGTCATCTGTATAAAAGGGGGGGACGATGCTGAAAAAAACAAAACACGAAATGCACAACTGTATTGTACGTCCAGTTCAACGGGCTCCTCACAAATACGAGGTGTACTGCTGCGACTGCAACAAACACATTCAGTGGACGACGAAGACAGTGTACGCCGCCTACTTGGCAGTGCTGGAAGACAGCAAACCTTAATCTGTCGCTTCAAAGCGACAACCTGAATCACTCGCACTAAACCTAAACTTCCGCACGCTTGCGAGTGTGTGGCTTGCGGATAACTTTGACTAAAAAAACGGAGAAATATATGACTAAGACTCAAGTAGTGAAAACTAAAGTAGCGAAAAATGAAACTAACCCACAAACAAAGGAGAATCAATCTATGAAACATTCTAAAAACTCTTATGCTGTTGAAATTCCAAAAAAAGGTAGAGCTAAGCTGAGGATGGGGATGGCTCCGCCCAAGCAGCGCCCCAACGAAAAATTGGACGACAACTTTGACTTTGCGACGTGGCAGCAGCGACTGAACGAGAGTGAAAATGATACGCAGACATTTGAGCTTTGGCGCGAGGGTGTAGCTATCAGCGAGCTCGCTTTTAGTAACTATCAGCTGGCGCTCTTAAAGGTGTTGCAGAACGTTTATGCGTTTTACTACGACACCCAGAAGCAAATGCGGGCTACGCGTGACATTACGAAGGACTCAATCAAGCGAGTGTTGGGGGAAAAAGTGGCGCGCAAGACGGGCAGCATGGAAAATCAGCTGGTACGCATTGCGTGGCTAAAGCATGAGGAGGCTGCTGACGATGCTGGGAAACGTGCACTTCAGAAGCGTATGTCTACCTATGCTGGCGCGGTGCGCAACGCATGGACGCCTGGCGAAATTGTTGAGGGCGTCACTGACTCAGACGGGCGCATTTTGCCTGAAAAGTTTGCTGAGGTTGTAAAGAGTAATGGTGGCGTCAGCGTGTTTAGCAGGAAGTCGCGCGAGCAGCTGGCGCGAGAGCAAGAGATAAAGGGGCTACTGCTTGAGGCGGGCTGCGAAAACGAGAATGAAATGCACGCGAAACTCGTTAAGCAAGCAATCGTCGAAGGTACGTTCACCGATGATACCGTTGATTTAGCAACGGGACTTGAAATCAGCGTGAACCTTCTGCATTACGAAGTATCAGAGCAAATCAGCAAGGACGTTGACATTGCTGACGGCGAGATCGCAGTACTACTTGTAAGCAATACGGATGGCAAGAAGCTTGTGCGTAGCGTGCTAACGAGCGAGAAACATGCAGATGCCGTTGACGGTTTGCTTCTGCACGAGCACCATCGTTTGCGAACGGAACTCAAGGAAGCTGTGAAGGCTGAGCTGGACAAGCACAAGAAAAATGTGTTGAAAGGCGACAAGAAAAAGTACTACGTCAACGGGGTTGACTTTAGTCAAGCTGAGCTTGAGCGTTTGGAAAAGATGCGCTCCAAGGCATCGCAGGTGGGGTTGAAGGGGAATCTAAATGAGCTATTAGACGCTATGTTGGATTCCCATTGCGAGGGCAAAACGCGGACGACGAAGACTATGTAATGGCTCGAAGGTGGGGGCGTGGCAGCAAGTATAAGGCAGCAGTAATGCTGCCTTTTACTATTGAAGTCTTTTGATATTGAGAGCTGCTGTAAGACGTTAAAACTGTAATCCATAAGCCATATCTTTTGTGCCAGTTGTAAGGGTTCGAATTAAAGCAGATCTTTAGTTGTTCGCCCTCTCCAGCAACTTCGTAACGACTTCATTTGCCAAGCTCAGGTGTACATCTGCCATTTGCTGCCATCTAGTACGCCTCCGCTCGTCCAGCTCATTAGATGCGGCATGCTGCCAAATCGTACCAGCACCATTCAGCTCTGAGTAAAGATTGAGCAATACATCATTGCTCACATCTCGCTTCCTATTTCTTCGATTACACAGATAACTACGTGACGTCCTTAAGTACTTGGTAGTAAATTCGTTTTCAGTTAAATTCCTATCTACAGCTTTCAGTGTTGTGAATATATCGTCTGTTATCATCTTGTCTCCTTTTTAGTTCAGTAATTATTCTGTTTTGTAGATTCATCCAGTATGCTATTGAGCTACTGAATGTCTGCTTGTATATTTAATGATTGTTGTGGTGTTTTGCTGTAGGTAATGATTACGGTAATTTTTAAGTGCTCAACTCTACTGACAGTTAAGTCAGTAAATTCATTAAGCAGTGCGTGTTCTGACGTCTTTGACTGATTCGCGTTGCGTATGTCAGTCCGTCAGGTTTCCTGCGATTATACGATGCGCTGCTGGCGCTGTTTTTGAAGCCTGGCGTTGTCGCTGAAGTCTGCTATGAAGCTCGCATTGCCCAGTATGTCTTGCCAGTCACGGTCTTTAGTCAAATATGCAAGCAGCCCGCCAAGCCCGCCGACTTTTTTTCTTACTGACTTGACCTGCACGTTGTCGCTGCCGCAAACTTCCTGCCACAGTTCAGTGAAGACTGCCGTGAACTCTGCGCACGTCATGTGAGCGGGTTTTTCAAAAAGATAGTGCGCGTGTCGTTCGTTGTAGCTGCGCCCTTTGCCCTCCTCAATGAACAGTGCCTTGTATAAGCGCTTGCCCCTTCCCATTACACGCCTGTCCAGCTTATTTCTAAAATGCGCAGCGTGCAGCTCTGCTACTTGCTGCTGCCTGCCACCAAAATGTGCTGTAATAAAAAGCGTGTACTTCTTTTCTGCGCTAATGTCGTCGCCTTCAGACAAAAACGTCCAAGCGCGCTCTATATCCTTTACGCGCATGATGTTTGCTAGAGTTTGTACATTGTCTCGTGTCATGCACTTATTTATCTGTTTAGCTTTCCGTGGCAAACACTTTTTAGCGTTTCCGCTGGCGCCGTCGGAACTCTATTTGGTCCTTTGTATATGCCGCATTTGCGCTGGGGGAGTGTTTAAGTATTTTGCGCAGTTCAATATCCATCAGTTCCAGCTGCTGCCTATGTTCTCTGTCTGTCTCATCACGGGACAAACTGTTGTTTAAACACTCATCTGCTGCTTGCTGTAATCCCTGTCGCAGCTGCTGTCTAAAGTTGCTCATCGCATCCCCATCACCGCTGCCGTGCGTTTCGTCCCATTCAATCTCAGCTGCGTCTTTCTTCAGGCGGCAGCTGGGCTGCGTAACCCTGTCAATAAATTTGCTTTGCTTCTTTCTCATACGCGTCTCCTTACTCAAGTAAGCATAGTTATTTATCTGATAGCGCAGATTGGGTTTCGCAGCGCTATAGCTGTGCTGATACGTAGCAGCAGCTGTGACAGCTGAGAATGCGCGACAAGCGTGTACAGAGCGCCAGCCAGCTACTGAGAGTTGCGATATTTGGGGTGTGGGGGGCGCGAGGTGCTGGGCTGAAATATGCGGAAATCAGTAGTTCCATACATTTCAGCAGAAACGCCAATGATTACGGAGACTTACAGGTTTTGGCAAAAACCACTCGTCCTTTGAAATATACGGAAATATAATAAAAGCTAACGAAAACAGATATTTAGGTGAATACATGCTCGATAAGTGGCGACTCAGCGAGGAACAGCTCAAAGAGCTGCTTCTCGTCACGAACGTCATCATTGGAGCAGAAATTACTGAGGAAAGCAGAGATGAAGCAAGCGCGTGTTTTGAACGAGAAGGAGTTGAGAGCTGTTCTCAACAGCACCAAGCTGTCACGTTACCAGCACAGGAACAGGCTGATGGTGATGCTTAGCTACTGCGCTGGGCTGCGAGCTTGCGAGATTGCTAGTCTACGCATTCGTGATGTCATGGGCAGTGACGGCGAGGCAAAGCAGACGATACTGCTGGAGGGCTGGCAGACGAAGGGTTCGCAGCGCCAGCAGGCTGTTGTCAGCGAGAAGCTGCGCAAGGAAATCACGGAGTATGTGCGCGAGCATANCAAAGCAGACGATACTGCTGGAGGGCTGGCAGACGAAGGGTTCGCAGCGCCAGCAGGCTGTTGTCAGCGAGAAGCTGCGCAAGGAAATCACGGAGTATGTGCGCGAGCATAGGCGCAGTGCCCCAGCTGATGCACCATTGCTTGCGAGCCAGAAGGGCGGGGCATTTAGCAGCCAAACAATACAGCAGCTATTCCGTCAGCTGTACGGGCAGGTTGGGTTAGATGGCGCGAGCAGTCATAGTGGACGCCGCACAATGCTTACGAAATTAGCTGAGCGTGGCGTACATGCTCGCGTCATACAGCAGATAGCACGTCATAGCAGCTTGGCAACCACTCAGCGCTACATTGAAGTGTCACCGCATTTGCTGCGCAATGCTGTGGAGATGCTGTAACGCTGCCGCGCCGCATGCGGGGCGCACGTTTACGGGGCTGATGTTTGTAACCCCAATTGCCATAAGCCACAGCTGACCTGACAAACATCGTATGATGAACTGTAGTCCAGAGGTTCGATTCCACCAGACAGCGGATGCCATGAGAGGGTAGTGTTAACTCAAAACCGACAGATAGCGGCCAGGATCTGACATTAACCGCAGGATTTCCCTGCATAGAGCGCGGCGCAAAACAGTCGTAACAACATACGCCCTTTATTTCAGCAGCCTAGCTACAAGTACAGATCCTTTCGCTACTTGGTCAGTGGCGCCTAGATCGTTAAACTCCTCCAATGCTTGTTGCAAAGCCTCCTTCAGTATCTCTCCGGAAATCTCAACGTTTGGCAATTCAGCTAGCCTTTTCTCTACTCCATGCGACCCGCCGGCTAATTTAATGCTGGCAATCATTGCAACATAATACTTAATGTTGGTAATTGTTTTTCTTTCCAGCTGTATCTCGCAATTTTCTGGCTTAAGAAATGCTTCGACAGACTTCATAATTTGGACAACTTTGAGATAAATGTCTATTGGTTTGTCTAAACTAAATATTCTCTGATATTCTAAGTCGGAATTAACTAGTGTTGATGGCCTCGCCCTAGCAGTGTCAGGCTTGAGCAGAATAATTGCCATCATCGCTTGTGCTAAGTACGAAATACTTATAATTTTTGATACTGGCATACCCACGTTTTTATAGAAATTTTTCTTTCGGTCATAATAGAATCCGTTTGATTTAAGAAAATCTTCGATATTTCTATGAATATCATCCGAGCTTCTTAGCGATGCTGGCGGTATAGAAGTCTGACTGTTTGTGGCGCGAATAATCCTATCTCTGGCCTCTTCATCCTCTTCGCAAATGACCCTTACAAGTACGGCTCTTTCATCTTCCTCATAATCTTCAAGTTGTGAAAAATATTGATATATCTCATGGGAGGTCTGGAGTCCATTGACGATCTGAGGATCCTCAATAGTAAGCTGTTTACCTGCCATCACTGCTTTAGGAGTAATAATGGTTACCCCATTATTTAGGTACCAGAAGTTCTCCGATTCTTTATTTTCAAGAGTTCTTCGAATTCCTGTGTTAACTACCACACTTCCTTGATAGTCACGAACATTTGATTCAAATATACTGCGAGCCAATGAGCCACTATCAGAAATGAATTCATAGTACTTCGATAGGCTGACTAAGCATAGATAGCTACCAGCGGTTGTGCCAATCGGTGACTCTGCGACTTCTAGCACCCTGGATGTAGATGGTACATTCCTTGTCATTTCGAGAAGTTTCGAAGCGCCTATAAATTCAAATGAAAACTCCGCGCCACTGAACATTCTTGCGATATCTTCTCGAAGCTTTGGAATCTTCCCTTCCACATTGGGGTGAACTTGATCACCTTGCGTGGCATAAAAATACCGTATTTCTATTTTAGGAAACGTTTTTGCAAGCTTATGATAAGCACCTCTAAAGAGCTTTACTTTATCTATCAGCTCAGCATTATATCTAGTAGAATAATCTTGTGGGTTATTGGCAAGGTTAAATAAATCCTGAGCTGACTCTCTAAATTTTGTGACAGCATCTTCCTTAAATGATCCGGATATCTTTGACTGAATTATAACTAACTCAATTTGGTTCTTTTTTTGATTTGTATTTATCTCTGTGTCTTCTTTTAACGCCTCACCATTAATAAAAGTATAGATTGAATCTATTCCACCGTCGCCACCATCACCAACGATTCCATAGGTAATATCGTCATACGTCAGATCATAATTTTTGAGTATCTGTGAAGCCGAATATATTTCAAAATACTCAGACACTGATAGTTCATCATCTGATTCAGCGCATTTTTCGTAGATTATCTGCTCAAGGATAATCTGATCGTTAGTTTTTTGCGCCATTTTCTCACCGTACTGATTTCGAATCTGTGGATTTCCTAGAGCTTACACTTACGGAACAGGCTGAACTACCAAAGCTAGGGAAAAGTGGTCCTAGCCACCTGAGACTGCAAGTAATATCAACGCTAGATCTTTACACCTAATCGTTTGACGATTTGCGCATCCGCCATCCCGTAGTCTTTGCGTAGCTGGGTAATGATCTTCTTTGCTTCCGCGAGCTTCTCAGCCTTACCAGCACGCGCCTTTATTCGTTGCTCGCGTTCTAGCTCTCTGCGCTTCTTGAAGTATTCTAGCTCCAGCTTTTTGATAGCATCATTGCTCAGCTTACGTGTTTTCCGCTGGTTGTTCACTTCAGCGCTCTTCGGTACTGCGGTGACTTGCGACATTCTCGTTCTCCAGTAGCGTTATTTACATCGAAGATAACACCGTCGTTCGCACTGTCACTCTTTTTCTACCAGTCCGTTCTGCCCCGAAGTGCGTCACCATGCTTGACTACATCAAGGTGTCCGTAGTGCTGCTCAATCATCTTTATGCTCGTGCCCATTTGCTTCGCGAGCAGCGCAATACTTATTGGGTCCTTTCGCGTAAGTTCAGTGGTGGCGTAGTAGTGTCGCCAGCTATACCGCGTGCGATGCGTGCCTTCTGATCCAACTAGCATGTTCATGTCCGTTAAGAACTTCTTGAACGTGCCGTCCATTCGTTTCGGTTGAGTGCCATCGCTTATTGCGAATAAAGGAAGATCGTAGCGCCCCCTTATCAAGTCTTCGATTGGTATAGCTTTGAGCGCGTTTTGGGAGTCTTTTATTCTTGTGATCACTGCCATCGCATTGCCGTATCTCTCTCGCACGACGACGTCTCGATATTGCGCAGTACCTTTGCGTCCTTTCTTTTTTAAGACGCTTAGTACGACAAGTTTTTCTCCGGATAGCGATTCCTTTATCGACACGTTATGCCATCTGATTCTCATGGCTTCCTCTCCGTGCCTAATACCCGTATTGGAAAGGAAGAGTACGTATTCGTAAAGTAACTTGCGTATTTCGGTGTCGTACTGACGGTGCGTGGGCGTATTGCACCAGAGTTTGAGTGCGTTTATCAGCGATTTAAATTCGGAAAGCTCGAATGTAGCGCGTCGCTGCGATTGAGTGCCGGCGTGGATCAGCTTGGGGCTGTTCAGCGTGGTCATATAGCCAAGTCGTATGGCTTTGTCGAAAATGAGCTTCAGCGCAGCGTTGTGGGTGTTCATAGTGCTGGCGCTTGGCGTTCTGCCTATCTGTTCGGCGACGAAGTCGTTGTAGCCCAGATAATGGTCTCCGACGTTGTCCAGCTTGTACCTGCCAAAGTAGGGAATCTGATAGCGATGTATAGCTCCGATGTAGTGCTGATACGTCTGCTTCCACTGAGGTGTATCTCGTTTCGCTTCTAGCTCATCTACAACGGACTTTGCAACGCTGCCGAATGTTCGAGATGCTTGAGGCAAATTGTGTGCGGCAAGCGCTTTTGCTTCCCAGTACAGCCCTGTCGCACGCTCGCGTGCTTCCTCTAAATCGTCCGTTCCCGTCGCCTTGCGCTCCCATTTTCCGTTATCCAGCTTGATGGCGACATAGAAGCGCGTGCTGCCAGATTGCTTGTAGAGCCTGGCTTTGTTTGGGAGGACTGTGTACTCGTCTTTTTTGAGTGCCATTCCCGCAGTATAACATCAGACTATGCTATAGCTATGCTACAGGACTGAGTGGAGTGCTGAGGGGAAAAAATCTTTATAATTCAGTGAGTTATGGTGCCCGGAGACAGAATCGAACTGCCGACACGGGGATTTTCAATTCTGAGTCTAAGGTGTATATTGTTGTTGATTGCTGTTGGTATTATTATTCAAAAACATAGGCTTAGCGCATTTTCTGGCTGAACCGCCCGCCCTGAGTGTTGATTAAAATTCATCCAAATAGGGCATTTTTGGCTACATGGTGGCTACATGGGGGCTACATGGCCCCCGCACCCGGAGGGTGATACCAATGGCGAGACCCCGCAAGAACGCCCCGCTAGACCTGAGCCAGCCTATCGACCTGACCGCCGGAGCCATTGAGCGGCTGACCTGCCCAACTGACAAGCCGCAAGCATTCCTGCGCGACACCAAAGCCCCGGCGCTGCGGGTCCGTGTTACACCGTCCGGCATGAAATCGTATGTGTTTGAGGCGAAGCTAAACCGGCGGACCATTCGCCAGACGATAGGTGATGTGCGAGCCTGGAGCATTGAGGAAGCGCGCACGGAAGCCAACCGGCTACGGGTAGTAGTGGACGCCGGTAATGACCCCCGCGAACTGGAGCGCGAGCGGTTAGCCGGCAAGGCCGCAAAAGTGGCGGAGGAAGCGGCCAAAAGTATCACCACCCGGGAAGCGTGGGACCGTTACATACTGGAGCGCCGCCCGCACTGGAGAGACAGCACCTATTCTGACCACCTGAAAATGGTGCAAGAGGGCGGAAAGGAAATCAAAAACCGCCCTAAGACAAAAACCACCCCCGGAATGATGCTGCCGCTTATGGGGCTGCGCCTGGCTGACTTGGACGCGGCCACCATTGAGGCGTGGACCGCAAAGGAAGCGAAGCGCCGCCCTACCCGCACCCGGCTGGCCCTGCGCCTGCTGAAAGCGTTTCTGCGCTGGGCTGACCGGGAGCCAGACTTGCACGGCATAGCCGACCCCACCGCCGCCAGTGGGCGCAAGCTGCAAGAGACTGCGGGGAAGCAAAAGGTAAAAGCCGACTACCTACAGCGTGAACAGTTGGCCGCGTGGTTCGACCATGTACGCGCAATCCCCAATCCGGTTATTTCCGCCTATCTGCAATGCCTACTGCTGACGGGCGCCCGCCGGGAGGAACTGGCCGGGCTGAAGTGGGACGATGTTAATTTCCGCTGGCAGGGGCTGACAATGGGGGACAAGGTGGAGGATTCCCGGGCGGTTCCGCTGACCCCTTATGTGGCCCACCTGTTGCAAAGCCTGCCCCGCCGGAATAAATGGGTTTTTAGTAGCACCGGGAGCGAGTCGGGACGATTGGAGGAACCGAGCATTGCCCACCGCAAAGCCTGCAAGGTCGCCGGGCTTCACGTTACCCTTCACGGGCTGCGCCGTTCATTTAAAAGCCTGACCGAGTGGCTAGAGGTGCCTGTTGGGGTGGTGGCGCAAATTATGGGGCACAAGCCCAGCGCGACCGCTGAGAAACATTACACCGTGCGACCGCTGGACCTGCTGCGGGTACACCATGAACGCATTGAATCATGGATGCTGGAGCAAGCCGGAGTGAGCTTTGACCCGAAACAAGCCCAGGGAGGGCTGCGGGTGGTAGACGCAAGCTAATAGTTTTGCCCCGGCTAGGCCCGCGAACTGAAAAGCGGGTTTCCCTGACCCGCCTGCCGGGGCTACTTATTCAGGGCAGCACTGAGGGAGTGCAAATGGACATTATTGATTCACGGGTTATGGAGATTGCCCGCCGCAGGCTTGAAGGAATGCCCAATGCGCTTGCGGACTTCACGCGAGACTACAACTTAGCGAATCAGCCGGACCCTGAAGCGCCACCCGGAGCACCGGGCTACTGCGCGGCCAATATGCTACGAATGACCCGGCCCAAAAACCTAGGCGTTCGGACGGCAGCGGCACTTGCAACGGGGAATTTTGACGCCGTAGACCGTGAAATAGTGGCGATGGTTGACCAGTGGGCTGCGCAATATCCTGGCGCCCGAATCGAGCCGCTTTCCCTGAAAGGCCAAAAGGTCATGGATAGCGTTTTTCCGCCCGAGGGGTGGGAAGGTCAAAAGGTTATGGAAGTATTGAATGAAGCGGATAGGCTGGCAATGCCTGAGGCGATTGACCGGGCGCTAGCTGAGGTGGAGGCGGCAGAGCATCGGAAACGCATGGAGGCGGAACAGGCGGAAATTCAGACCGCCCGGGAGACGGAGATATACCAGGCGGAAATGGTGAAGCTGAAAGCCCGGCATGACCATGCGAGCCAATCCACTGTGGATGCTGGTTTTAAGGCTGAAGTATTGAACGTGGCGGCGGAGGTGCTGGCGCGCTCTCGTGGCGCCTATGAAGAATTCGAAAGATACCTAAACGGCGATAAACAAGCCCAGGGGAGCGCACTTGTACGCCCATTCCTGGCGTCATCACGCATTGAATACATACTGCGCAAGTCTATTGGGCAAGGCAACGCAAAGGCGCGTGGAGAGCTGCGCGGAGTGGTGAATATGTGGCTAGAGGGCTACAGCGAGCCGGACCACCCCAGGGCAGCCGGTAGTGCGGGCGGACTCCGACCGGAGGCAAGCGCGACCCCTGAGCCGCCGCAAGAGGAAAAACAAAGGGGCGGCACTCGGGCAGACCTACTTTCAGTTGTGATTGATGAAGCTGGCACGCAATGCAGCGACCCCTACAGTGCCGCTCAAATATGGCTAGTGTTGGAAGGGTGGGCAACAAGCCACCCGGCAAAGCGTCCCTTTATCGGGCACGCCGGAGATGAGGGGCTGAAGTGGTTAGATACCAATGATACCCCCCGCTTTTTTACTTTTAATAATCTGAAAAGCCGGCTGCACAGGGCGAAGAAAAAAAGCAGTTAGCCCCGGGTTTGCGAGCGCAATTCACCCAACAAGTTTCTTTAGGTTGCGCTACGTCTTGATTGGTCTCGCTAAGTTGTGACCACACGACAGGTGTAGAAATGTGTGGATAATTGGGAACCATCCTAATCAACGCCGAATGGCACGGATGGAACGAGATGAACCCCGAAACCCGTCACCCGCTGGCCCCGCCGGATTTTCCGCCGCTGGAGCTAGTCACCCGCCCCGCAGTTGAAACCGAAGCTGCCGCCTATTATTTGAACCGCCAACCGCAGACCTTGCGGAGCTGGGCTTGCAAGGAAAATGGACCGCTACGCCCCCGCCGGGTAAATGGCCGGCTGGCGTGGTCTGTGGCTGAAATTAGAAGCTTGATGGGGGTGGCGTAATGAATACCCGGCCCCCTAAGGAAGCGAAGCCGGGCGCCGTGGCAGGCCGCCCGAATTATACCACCCCCGCCCGGTTCGCCGGTACCGATAACCCCCGTCACTTGCGCGCCATAACCTTACTACTACGCGGACCTATAGCCCGAGAGGCACTAGACCAGCGCGCCGGCTGCGCAAATGCCCCGGCGCTGGTGGCAGAGTTGCGCCGCCGAGGGCTAGACGTTCCATGCGAGCGAATCAGTTTCCGGGACCGTGACGGCAACCCGTGCCGCCCTGGCGTTTATCACTTTAGCGCCAGCGACCGCCGGAAGGTTTACGCCTGGTTTGCCGATACTGACCGGGGGCTGGCGCTATGACCTACTGCACACAAAGCGACCCCCTGCGGCTGTTTGCGGACGCCGTTTATCAAAACACTGGAGCCGTGGTTGACCCTGTACCAGACGGGAATCTGCACCGATTCAGCGACCCGGAAGGCAAGCGCAATAATCTGGCCTGCTGGTATGTGCTGCACCTGGACGGACACCCCGCCGGCGCTATTGGGAATTGGCGGACCGGGTATCAATGCACCTGGCGGCAGGATTCCCGGCGGCAACTGGACCCGGCGGAAAGGGCGCGTATAGAGGGGCTTGTACAGGCCGCCAGAGCGCAGCGGGAGCGGGAGCGTATCGAGGCCCACCACAAGGCAGCGGAGCGCGCCTGCGCCCTGTGGCGCGATGTTAGACCGGCAACTGCTGACCACCCCTATCTGGTTTCAAAGCGGATTCCGGCGCTATGCCTGCGCCAGTGCGGGGATGTGCTGCTGGTGCCGCTGCGCACCGTGGCTGGGGAGCTGGTGAATATCCAACGCATACACCCGGACGGCAGTAAGCGGTTCCTGAAGGGTGGACGGATTACCGGCACTTTCGCACTGTTCGGGCGGGAGCTGCCGGAGGTGGGCGAACTATACATTGCCGAGGGCTGGGCAACTGCCGCCACTATTGCCAGCACCCTGCGGCAGCCGGTAGTGGCCGCAATGAATGCCGGGAACCTGAGAGCGGTTGCGCAGGCAGTCAGGGAAGCGCGGCCCCGTCTGGCGCTGGTGGTGGCTGCGGACAATGACCACCGGACCCCAGGGAATCCCGGGATAACAAAAGCCGCTGAGGCTGCCCGGTTGGTGCAAGGCGCATTGACCTGGCCGACCACCTGCCGGGAGCCTGACTGTTCCTGTTCCGATTACAACGATACAGCGAACTGCGGGAGGGCGCCGCAATGAGTGCTGCAACTGCCCGCGACCTAGGCCACAAGCTGCCCCCTGCCGAATATGGCCCAGCCCCCCTGCCCGATGTGGTTGGCCGGACACCCTACCCCCTGGACGCACTAGGCCCGCTGCTAGGGGAGGCTGCGGCGGCCATAGCGGAAGCTGTACAGGCCCCGCCAGAGTTGGCTGCGCAGTCTGTCCTGGCTGTGGCGGGATTCGCTGCCCAAAATAAGGCCAATATCACAATGGACGGGCGCACGTATCCGCTGTCTCTGTTCCTGATAACCGTGGCTGAAAGTGGCGACCGCAAAACCGCTTGCGACCGGGTGGCCAGTAAGCCGCTGGACGAATGGCAGCGCCGAAAGGTGGCAGAGCATACCGCAGAGCTGCGCGCATACCGGGACGCGGCGGAGATATACGAAACAGAGCGGCGGGGGGCGCTGGCTGGCAAAAAGGTATCCGCTGCCGACAAGGCCGCAGCACTGGAGGCCCTGAACGCCCCGGAGCCGCCCCCGGAGCCGGTAGTTATCTGTCAGGAACCAACGCTTGAAGGTTTGCAGCGTTCATTCCGGCAGGGCTGGCCAAGTCAGGCACTGTTTAACGATGAAGGCGGGCAGTTTTTCGGCGGCCATGCAATGAACCCGGATAACGCCATGAAAACGATAGCCGGGCTTTCCAAGTATTGGGATGGGGCGCCGATTATCCGCACCCGGGCAGCGAAGGGGGAAAGCGCGGCCCTGTATGACCGCCGGCTGTCCATTCACTTGCAGGCGCAGCCCCGGATTGCTGACGCGGTACTGGCTGACCCGCTGCTATTGGAACAGGGACTATTGGCGCGGTTCCTGATTGCCGAGGCCCGGAGCCTGGCCGGTACCCGGGAATACAGGGAGGTGGACGCATACCGGCAAGCTGCTGTTGTCCGTTTTCATGGCACCCTGGCCCGCTTGCTGGAGCATGTACCCGAGGCAGCGGAGGGTGGCGGGCTGGTATTGCCTGACCTCACATTGTCACCGGAGGCCCGGGCGCTGTGGATTGAAAGCTACAACCGGACAGAGCGCCAGCAAGCCCCCGGCGCCCTGCTGGAAGTGGTGAAGCCCGCCGCCAGCAAGGCAGCGGAAAACGCCCTGCGCCTGGCTGGTGTGTTTGCTGTCCTGGAGGGCACACGGACGGTTACAGGTGAGCAAATGCAAAGGGGCTGGACCCTGGCAGCCTACTACCTGCAAAACGCCCTGCGCAGCGCACAGTTAAACGAGACCAACCAGGCGCAGCGGGCAGCCCGGGAGGTGCTGGAGTGGCTGAAGGCGCAGCCCGGCAGCGCGGCCAGTATCGAGGATATGCAGCGGAACCTGACACCAAAGCCGCACCGCAAGTCTGTGGCGCATATTCGGGCAATCCTGACCCTGCTGGTGGAGACCAACGCCGCCCGGGTCACGGACCGCAACACCCGGGGCGAACCGTCCGGCTGGGAGGTAATCGCATGAACCTGGCTGATTTACTGGTGCCGAAAGTTTCCAGCCCGGGCAAGGGGGAGGCGGAAAGGGCGGAAGCGGCGGAAAGCCAGCGTTCACGCGGCCCAGGGAATCCGCCCACCGGGGCGGAAAAGGGCGGAGAGACCACCCCAACCCCTGCAATCCGCCCCAATCCGCCCGCAGGGGCGGAGAGTGAAACCCGCACAGATACAGCGTTTCCGCCCAATCCGCCCAATCCGCCCGGGGCAATGCAGGAAATCGAGCAACCGCTACCTGCTACCCGGGAGTACCTGGCCAGCCTAGGACTGGAGGCGCTGCCGGAGGATGTGGCTTTTTTGACTTGGCACCTGCCGAGGGGCACCACCGCACGCAACCAGGCCCTGCGCGAGTATGTTCACCACTGGCGGGATGCAATGGACGCGGAACCGGCGCAGCACCGGAAACAGAACCGGGGGCGGTTTGCCGCTAATACCTGGCTGCGGGAGACGCATCATCATTGAAGGGTGGCAGGCCCTGCGGATGAACCACCACCCCCACCAGAGGCGGAAATTTACGGCAAACCGCGACTCCGCGCCC
>NZ_JAUTDR010000047.1 GCF_030649675.1 Haliea sp. E1-2-M8
CAGTTTACGGAGACCCACGGTGGCCGCCACTCCACCGTGAAGATTTACACCACTCATGGGGACACTACCCAAATCCACGATCACAGTGGTACATCAAAACCGACCAACCTGCTGCACATAAACCACCGACTTCTCCCCCCTATGTACCTCGGTCTCCCCGGCAACCTCCGCCCCCATACGCTGATAAAACCGATGCGCCGGCGCCAGGCCCTCCCCTACGACAAGCTTGAATGCAGGGATTCGATGTTCACGGCAATGGCTTACCAACCCTTTGTAGAGAAGCTCGGAAACCCCCCGCCCTCGCGAGGACGGATCGACCGCGATACTGAGAAGCTCATACGCAGGCAGCTCCGCCAGCGAGGTACCTCTGCCGCTATAACCCAGAATTTCAAGGATGCGCCAGACACGGCGCGGATTGAGTAGGGAGGGGAACAGCGAGGGGATCAAGCGCAGCCAGTGCCGCAGCATCTGCCGGTATATCGGCCCCATACTGTGGGCGCCGGATACAAAGCCGATAACGCGTTCATCACGCTGCTCGACCAGCAGTACGGCGCTGTCATATTCGTCGATGGCCCGCGGTACATGAGCGCAAGAAAGCGCGGGCCGAGGGTGGCCAGGAAGCCCTGGTCCAGGTTGTCTGCATGCAGGCGGGCCACCTGCTACCAGATTTGAGGGTCATGCATTATAAAGGCCCGAGGCTTTCGACCAATTTATCGGGCCCGTCCATCCATACAACGGGCCGTCAACCACCAGCGGTCCGAAAAAATCTCCGCGGAGACGTTTTTCGGTTATGAGCGGCGCTGAGCAACAGAGCAACTGGATATAAGATACCAGCTCACGTTAACCACGCCTGCAGCTGCGGCACAACTATGGCGACAACGATAATTCCCAGCATCCAGGTGTGCAGGTACATCGTTTTTTCCAGCTTGCCAAAACGCCCCTCAAATCTGGCGTTCTGATCGGCGAAGCACCCAAAGAACTTCGCGTCCTGTTCCGCAAAGCGCTTGTCGAACTTCGCATCCTGCTCCGCAAACCGCGCATCCATCTGGGCGCCAAACTCGCCAAAGCGGGCATTCAGCACCTCGGTAAAGTGATCCCGGGTGAGGATGTTCTCCGCATAGAATCCAAACGCTTCCGCCATAAGCTCCGCCTGCACATCAGCCTGGGGCTCAGGCACACCGGCGTCTCTCAATCGGCGGGCGTACCTGAGCGAATCGAATGCCAATGTGGTCATAATAGCTCCCCTGCGGACGCTGGCAAGGATCTGCCCCTTGCCAACACCCATAGCATCGCAAAATCACCACCACAGTGGTACATCAAAACCGACCAACTTGATCACGCCCGCACAACATGCGCCGCCGCCTCCCGATAACCCCCCCCGCGTATCCACAATCAGCTGCGCGTGCTCTTTGATCAGGCCATAGGCAAACGCATCATGGTTAGTCGCCACCACCACCGCGTCAAACGCCGCCAGGCTTTCCGCCGTCAACTCCACACTCTGTAGGTTAAAGCGATACCGCCGCATCGGGGGGAATACTGGCACGTGAGGGTCGCTGTAGGCGACCTCCCCGCCCTTGCCCTGGATCAGCTCCATGATCATGGCGGAGGGGGATTCGCGCATGTCGTCGACGTTCTTCTTGTAGGCGACACCCAGCACCAGCACGCGGCTGCCGCGCAGGGCCTTGCTGTGGTCGTTGAGACCCTCGACCAGCTTGCTCACCACGTAGTCGGGCATGGCGCTGTTGACCTCCCCGGCCAGCTCGATAAAGCGGGTGTGCAGGCCGTACTCGCGGGCTTTCCAGGTGAGGTAGAAGGGGTCGATGGGGATGCAGTGGCCACCCAAGCCGGGGCCGGGGTAGTAGGCGGTGAAGCCGAAGGGCTTGGAGGCGGCGGCCTCGATCACCTCGAAGATGTCGATGCCCATGCGGTCGGCGACCACCTTCAGCTCGTTGACCAGGCCGATGTTGACCGCGCGGTGGATGTTCTCCAGCAGCTTGGTCGTCACCGCGGCCTTGGTGAAGCTCCCCGGCACCAGCTGGTCAATCGCCGCCCTCGCATTGGCGATCAATTCCGGTCAAAATCTCCGCGGAGACGCTTTTCGGTTATAACCAGCGCAAGAAACAAAACGCTTGAACATAAGACGCCAGCTCAACCCAGCCACGCCTGCAACTGCGGCACAACGATGGCGACAACGAGAATGCCGAGCATCCAGGTATGGAGGGAGAGCGTTTTGCCGAATTTCGCATCCTGCTCCGCAAACCGTGCATCCATCTGAGCGCCAAACTCACCGAAGCGGGCATTTAGCACCTCGGTAAAGTGATCCCGGGTGAGGATGTTCTCCGCATAAAATCCAAACGCTTCCGCCATAAGCTCCGCCTGCACATCAGCCTGGGGCTCCGGGACGCCGGCGTCCCGAAGGCGACGAGCATACCTGAGCGAATCAAAGGCCAATGTGGTCATGATAGCTCTCCTGTGGATGCTGGCAAGGGCCTGCCCCTCGCCAGCATCCACAGCATCGCAAAATCACGACCGCAGTGGTACATCAAAACCGCCCAACTTTGCGCAGGCCTAGCCTTCAGCCACCCGCCGCGAAACCCGCCGCACCACCCAGCAGAGGACGCTTGCAGCCACTAACCCCAGCGCCACCCCTACCATGTTATCTCGTACATCGGTGACCATGGGCGTGCGGCCGGGGATGTAGAATTGCAGCAGCTCGGCAACTACCGAGAAAGTCAGGTAAGCAAGAATGATCAGGCTCAGCCGTGAACGCGGCAACGCCAGCCTGGTGAGCAGACCGAGCACCGCAAACGCCAGCACGTGCACTGTATTCACATCCGGCCAGAGCATCTCGACCCGGCTAATCAGATGCGACAGCCACGGAATTTCCGAGCGCACCCAGGCCAGCGTGAAATTGGGCACCAGCATCATTGCCCCAGCCATAAGCAGTAGCAACAGCAACCCGGCCAGCAGCATCTGCCTTACTTGCACTCTCCCGCTCTCAGGTAACAAGCCGGCATGCTACCGGTCATAGCAACAAAGACCCAAATACTACCCCAGCCCCGGCGCCGCAACAGCAGCCACCCTCCGGACAGCCCCCAAGGTCGCCTCCACCACGACATCCTCGCTGAAGGTCTCCTCCACCACCCGCCGCCCCGCTGCCCCCATAACAACCCGCTCCTCCGGCGCCATAGCCAGCACGGCCCCCATCGCCCGCTCCAACGCCACCGCATCACGCACCTCACACAGCAAACCGTTCACACCGTGCTGAACCACATGCCGGCAGCCAGGCACATCGGTAGCCACTACCGGCAAGCCCATGGCGCCGGCTTCCAGCAGTGAGCGGGGCAGGCCTTCGCGGTAGGACGGCAGTACCACGCAGTCCACCTGGGCAAGCACTTGCTCAATGACGTCGGTGGGGCCCAGCCATTCGATGAACCGCTCTTCGCCCCAGGCCTGCAGCTGGGCGGTGGTGATGGCGGAGACGTTGCTGACATCGGCAAAGCCGCAGAGCCAGAGCACGGCATCGTGCCCCTGGCTGTGCAGCTGCCGCATGGCGGCGATCAACTCGTGCAGGCCCTTGTCGGCGAGCATGCGGCCGGCGTAGAGGAAACGGAAGGAGTTGCCGTGGGGTTGCCGCAGGGAGGGGTTGAAGCGCTGGAGGTCTACCCCGGAACCGGGCAGGAGGGTAAGGCGTGCGCGGGGCACCAGGCGATTGTCCACCAGCCTGCTTAACGCCCTATTATGTAAAAGCCGGACGATGAAATCGTGTCCGGCGCCGAAGGCGCGCACTTCATGTGATGGTTGTTATGCTCCGGCACCTCTCAGGTTGATAAAGCGACGGGGGTCAGCCTTGGGCGACTGGCTGAAGCTCGAACACTTTTCCGTAACGGGCGGCGGCCTGAACGTTGCCTTGTCGAAGCGCTTCTCGGACGTCGTCCAGTTTGTAGGCATCTTCCAGGCTGAGACACGGAGACCAGGAATCACTGGAGTCTATCAGTTGCACACTTACTTCCGCGACATACTGGCCTTCGTGAACATACTTGGTCTTTTCTCGCGTGGTCATGATCGAATTCTCCTGCGGTAGGATGAGTCCCACCGGAGCACTGGGCACCGATCGATTGTCCACCAGCAGTTGCTTTACTGGTTATGTGCGTTGTTGCCATCTTGCTGGATGCCTGCTGCCGTGCATGACCGAAAGTACCGATATTTCTGATTCTCTTATTATGTAGAAGACTGCGAATGGAAATTTTGGTGGGACCACCCGGTGTGTGCCAGGGTATACAATCGGAAAAGACAGCGGACTTTGCTCAATCAACTCTAGCGCCTGCAATACGGTATCCAAAAAATCTCGCCCTAGCCCGGACCTCTGCGATTCATACCACGAGGCTGCATCTTCTAGATCGACTTCCGCCTCTTCCCTGAGTCGGATAATGATAGGTCATAGGCGATTTCGAATGTCGGAAATGACCTCCGAGGCTGGTCGACCGAGATTGCCATCCGCCTTCAGGGCACTCAGACGACGATCTAGTTCAACCTTCTGATCTGCCGTCAGCGGCAATGCCTTCTGATCGTGGGCGATACTGTCCCATAAATCTTCGACAATCCGAATACGCTCCTCGACGGGCAGTTCTTTGAGATTTGCATTCATCGTCAAATCATACTCCTTGAGTTGGTACTGTTCAGACCACATAACATCAAACTACTGAGAGCTGCGCGGGATCTCCGGCTCGGTGCAGGAGAAGTCGAAGAGATGTTCTGCCTCTAGAGAAGCTCAATCTCCACCCCCGTATTACCCATCAGTTCCGTTCAAAATCTCCGCGGAGGCGCTTTTCGGTTATAACCAGCGCAAGCAACCGAAATGCTTGAATATAAGGCGCCCTCTCACGCCAGCCACGCCTGTGCATCAGCCTGCTGCTAGGGATGCCGCACCGCGCCCGCCTCTCCAAGCTTGCAAGCATACCTGAGAGAATCAAACGCCAATGTGGTCATCATAGCCCTCCTGCGGACGCTGGCAAGATCCTGCTCCCTTGCCATACCCACAGCATGGCAAAATCACAACCGAAGTGGCAGATCAAAACCGCCTTGGTGCAATGCATGATGACGCTTCACTTCCTTTTCGATGTTGACTTCAATTGCGATCCTTGCAGCCTCCAGTACACCGGCATCAAACTCGTAGCCTCCTCGTGTCTTCAGCCAATCCAGCACCTCCGCCAGATGCCAGAGCGAAGCAGAACCTTCGTGCACTGGTAAAGGAAAGGTCGCGCGGTGGGCAAGCATGAGTTTGCGCATGGCCTGACGGGAAATACACACGATGTCTGCCACGTCTGTCAGACCCACAAGATCCGGCGACATTTCGATCAGTCTCGCCGTGGGAATGGCACTTTTAACGTCAGCAAGAGCAGTGCGAACTGCCTCTGTGGCGCTGTCCGCGTCGCGGGTGAACTCAAGTGCCAGGCGGCCTGGCTGACCTACGCCAATCAAAGCATCATCGCAACCGGCTGCCCCCAGACGTTCCACCAGGGCATCCAGGTCACTGTCGTGGTCTCTCAGTTGGTACTTCAAAGTGAATATATATTCCATCGATCAACTCTCCTCCCCTGCCGCCTCACTGACGCGCCGGTGCGTAGAGCATTTGTCCACCACTCTACGCAGCGCCCGGGCATGACTGAGGGGGTTTTTCGGCGTGCTCCAGACACTTGCGATACAGAATTCACCACAGCGGCATTCATCATCGTTGTAGGGGCAATAGATTTTGCCCCAAGCGTGAGCGCCGCTGACTACAACTCGCCAGCCCTGCTCTTCTGCGTGTCTGAGGGCAGCCTCTATTTCCTTCCCTGGATGCGTGGCGCGAGTCATCTCTGGTCCCAAGTATGGTGACCGAAGTTGAGGTTGTCAACCGACAACCTGCGCAGCCGCAAAGCGGATTAAAAAATCTCTGCGGATCGCTCTTCAGTTATAGCTGGCGCCAGGCACCCCAGCATCGCAAAATCACGGCCGCACTGGTACATCAAAACCGACCAACTTCGAGCAGGACCCACTCACCCCCGCACCTCCCCACCACGCTCCAGATACCACCGATACGTATCCTCTAACCCATCCCGCAGGGTGATGCCCGCCTCCCAGCCCAGGGCCTTCAGGCGCGACACATCCAGCAGCTTGCGCGGGGTGCCGTCGGGCTTGCTGGTATCGAACACCAGCTTGCCGGTAAAGCCGGTTACCTGCGCCATGGTCTCGGCCAGTTCGCGGATGGTGCAGTCAACCCCGGTGCCCACGTTGATGTGGCTCAGCATGGGTTGGGTGTGCTGCTGATACTCGGCCAGCGGCAGGTCCATCACATGCAGGCAGGCGGCGGCCATGTCGTCCACATGCAGGAATTCCCGCATCGGCGTGCCCGAGCCCCAGATCACCACCTCTTGCGCGCCATCGGTCACCGCCTGGTGGAAGCGCTGCAGCATCGCGGGAATGACATGGCTGTTCTCGGGATGGAAGTTATCGCCGGGGCCGTACAGGTTGGTGGGCATGACTGCGCGGTAATCCGTGCCGTACTGGCGGTTCATGCTCTCGCACAGCTTGATACCCGCAATCTTGGCGATGGCATAGGGTTCGTTGGTGGGTTCCAGCACACCGGTGAGCAGTGCATCTTCGCGCATGGGCTGGGGGGCAAGCTTGGGGTAAATGCAGGACGACCCCAGAAACAGCAGCCGCTGTACGCCGGCTCGCTGCGCGGCACCGATGACGTTGCATTGGATCAGCAAATTGTCCTGGATGAAGTCAGCGGGGTAGGTGTTGTTGGCATGAATACCACCGACGCGGGCGGCGGCGAGATACACCTGGTCGATAGCGTGGGCGGCGAATAAATCCTCCACCTCGGCCTGGCGGGTGAGGTCCAGCTCACTATGGCTGGCCGTGACCAGCTCGACATCCGCCCGGGCCGCCAACTGGCGGCAGAGCGCAGAGCCCACCATACCGCCGTGGCCGGCGACGTAAATACGGGGCATGCTAGTTCTCCGTCTGCACTGGCACGTCGTGCCCATGCTGTTTCAAAAAGGCGTGCCGTTGGGCAATCTTTAGATCTCCCGCCACCATTTCCGCGCACATCTCCAGCGCGGTGATCTCCGGCTCCCAACCCAGTTTGACACGGGCGTTGGACGGGTCACCCAGCAGGGTGTCCACCTCGGCGGGGCGGAAGTAACGCTCGTCCACGCGCACGATGGCATCGCCCACGGTCAGCGCAGAGGCGCTGTCCCCGGTAATGGCAGCCACAATCCCCACCTCATCCAGACCTGCACCTTCAAAGCGCAATTCAACACCGAGCTCCCGTGCACTCCAGCGCACAAAGTCGCGCACGCTGTGCTGGTGGCCGGTGGCGATCACGAAGTCTTCCGCCTGGTCCTGCTGTAGCATCAGCCACTGCATGCGCACGTAGTCCCTGGCGTGGCCCCAGTCCCGCAGCGAGTCCATGTTGCCCATGTACAGGCAGCCTTCCAGCCCCTGGGCGATATTGGCCAGGCCGCGGGTGATCTTGCGGGTGACGAAGGTCTCGCCCCTGCGGGGGGACTCGTGGTTGAACAGAATCCCGTTGCAGGCATACATGCCGTAGGCTTCGCGGTAGTTGACGGTGATCCAGTAGGCATACAGCTTGGCTACCGCATAGGGCGAACGGGGATAAAACGGCGTGGTTTCGCGCTGCGGGCTTTCCTGCACCAGGCCGTACAGTTCCGAGGTGGAGGCCTGATAAAAGCGGGTTTTCTTTTCCAGCCCCAGCAGGCGGATCGCCTCGAGAATCCGCAGGGTGCCCATGCCGTCTACATCGGCGGTGTATTCGGGCGCTTCAAAGCTCACTGCAACGTGGCTCTGGGCCCCCAGGTTGTAGATCTCGTCCGGCTTCACCTCTTGAATGATGCGGGTGAGACTGGAAGAGTCCGTAAGGTCGCCGTAGTGCAGGACGAACCTGCGGTTATCGACGTGAGGGTCCTGGTAGATGTGGTCCACTCGCTGGGTGTTGAAGCTGGAGGCACGACGCTTGATGCCGTGCACCTCGTAGCCTTTCTCCAGCAGAAACTCGGCGAGGTAGGAGCCATCCTGCCCAGTAACCCCGGTAATCAGTGCTTTTTTCACGATAAATTCGATCCTCGGTTCTTACTTTCCTGGTCGGGTACCAAGACGGCTTTGTTCCACTAATCCAGAAGCCTTTGCGGTGCATCCATTTCCTCGTGAAGTACACGAACAACACGCACCTCCGTCTCGAGCACTTGATAGAAAACAGCGTGATGCTCTACCTGCAATCTGCGATATCCGGGAAAAACATAGGCGTAGTTAGCGCCGAGAGATGGATAATGAATCAGCTGATTCATTCCTGCCTCAAGCTGATCAAGGTAACTATCCGCCTGATCGGCTCCCCACTCTTCGCAGGTATACATCCAGATACCGGTGAGATCAGATTCCGCCTTCGGCGTGATTGCGGTATCAATCTGCCCTCTGCCGCACCAATCTGGTATGCCGGCAACAGTGGNTCCCCACTCTTCGCAGGTATACATCCAGATACCGGTGAGATCAGATTCCGCCTTCGGCGTGATTGCGGTATCAATCTGCCCTCTGCCGCACCAATCTGGTATGCCGGCAACAGTGGCTGGTTATGCATCATTCGTAGTGGCTCCAAAGCCGGAGAACTTTCACCACTTGCTCATCCTCGAGCACTTGGTACACCAAACGATGCTGAATATTGATGCGGCGTGAACAGGCCCCCGCAAGATCCCCAATGAGCATCTCGAACGGCGGCGGCTTACGGTAGGGGTCTTCTGCAATCAGTGCCAACAAGTCCTGGGCTTTAGACTTGAGGCCGCTTGAGGCCAGTTTCTTCGCGTCCTTCTGGGCTTGTTTGGTGTACACCAACTTCCATGTCACCAGTCCAGCGCCTCATCGCATTTACCCACGGGGGTATCCATCCCCTTCCGAATTGACTCCCGCATACCTGGCACGGAGAGCAGGTAAAGTGTTTCCTGAATTGCCGACCAGTCTTCTTCGGACACCAGGACGGCTTTGTTCCGCTTGCCCGTGATGAGGATTGGTTGGTGGGACTCGGCGGTTTCGTCGATCAGCCGATAAAGGTTGCTGCGCGCCTCAGTTGCTGTGATTCCGGTCATGACGCACCTCTTGCGTGTTCAACTTCCCACGCAGTGTACGCCATTAAGTACGTACGTCAAGACGTACGCCTGGGTGCCGGCCAATTAATCACGGACCGGAACATCCCGCTCGGTGAAGCAGTCCGGGGAGAGGTCCTGCCACCAGAGAGCTTCAATCGCTAGCCCGGGTACTGGCCATCAAATCCGCTCAAAATCTCCGCGGAAACGCTTTTCGGTTATAACCAGCGCAAGCCAACAAACCGCTTGAACATAAGACGCCAGCTCAACCCAGCCATGCCTGCACCTGCGGCACAACTATGGCGACAACGAGAATGCCGAGCATCCAGGTGTGGAGGTACATCGTTTTTTCCAGATTGCCAAAACGACCCTCGAACTTGGTATCCTGCTCCGCAAACCGCGCATCCAACTTGGCGTCCAGCACCGCCTCGAAGTGGTCCTTCGTCAGGATGTTCTCCGCATAAAATCCAAACGCTTCCGCCATAAGATCCGCCTGCACATCCGCCTGGGGCTCCGGCACCGGATCGCCGGACCGGCCGCATCCCTAAGCTTGCGGGCAAACCTGAGCGAATCAAACGCCAATGTGGTCATCATAGCCCTCCTGCAGACGCTGGCAAGATCCTACCCCTCGCCAACACCCCCAGCATCGCAAAACCACCACCCAATTGGTACATCAAAACCGACCATAATCCGGCAAAAGCCGCCGCCGTGAACGCCCCGCAATCAACCCCGCCGCGGCAAAAACTGCCCCACCTTGCTCACATTCTTCCACGCCAGGGTACCCAGCCCCCCTACCCCATTGGCACGCAGGGCCCGGGAGTCCTCGCGGGACTTCCTGACCGCCCCCCTCTTTGAGATTTAGAGTGAAAAATGGACACGACATCTATCCTGACAGAGGGGGCATCCAGCCTCGGCGCAGCCGGGCCCGCGTATATTTACCCGCACTGTGGATTTTTTATTTTATAAGACGTTAATATTGACTGCGTTGTTTCCCCACATTGGGTGGGGACAGAAAAGAGGAGGCCAACATGTTAGCCAAATTTTTGAAGTCCCCATTTCTGGCCCAGAGCCTAGGCCTTCTGGTTTGTAGCTGATGGGGTTGCGCAGAGGAATGGACCATTAGTGAATCTACGCGGAAGGGCATTGTTTTGGGACTCCGGTTCCATACGTGAATATCTGCGGTGCAGCTAGTGATAGGTTGAGTTGCTACAAGGAAAAGGCCGCCCATAGCGGCTTGAGCATAGAAGCCCCGGAACTCAGCCGCTTTCCTCACCATCGCTCTTTCCCTTCGGAAAAGTAAGCAAATAGACAAGGATAGCTCTTAAGATTCTCGATATGAGATTCGGTTAGTTCTATAAATCTAACGCCCCCTGATTTCGCGAAAAAATATGTTGGCGCGGCCTTTGCGTTTTTTGCAAAAGGCATGACGACAAACTTTCGTCGCTCAGGATCGATTTGTTAGTGCTGCTGCCATCGCCTGCTTACAATGACTTCGTGACCAGCCTGCGTTGCAGTAGTAATTTTACATCCTCCTTTAGCTCCCAGAGGTTTCTATCATGTCCTGGGTTTTCAGATATTTCCTTATTGGCAATTATGGCCCATTCCTTTACTGATGCTTTGAGGTTTTCATAATTCGAGATCGAACCGTAATGGGCAACAGCGCAGCGAACCGAAAACCACTTATTCACATTTTCCCAAGTAGATTTGGATTTTCCTATTCTGTTATCTCTAAGCATCGCGTACACGCAATGGACACTCCCCTTATGTAATCTTTGTGATCCATCGTTGTGGAAAAGCAAATTTCCTTCATAGTCCATTAACGGCGCCGCAGGATCATAGTCTTCGCCTTCAGCTATAATTTCTAATATCTGCCATAGCCTCACATATTGAAAATCGACATGTCTTTCTCTTCTTGCTTCGCGGTAAAGTTGAGTCAGGAAATTTTCCAATGCCATTGATTCAAGAGCGAAGAGATAAGTATGCAGCGTATCTGCATTTTCGCCTGAGAGATTTCCGATCAATAAGTTTCCGATGTAGTTGCTAGTCACTGAAAACTTCGTCGCTCGGTGATTTTCGTGGCAGAAAACCACCACATCAAACACACTCCCTCCGGCGTCCCTCGATAGAGCCAATGCCAAAAGCAGCGTTTTTGCTTTATCAACGCAGTAATCCCTTGCGACATTTTGGCTTTGAGCTTCGACATTTGGAAAATGCACTACACAAACTGGATTCGACTGAACCGAAGTTCGCTTTGCGTCCTCTGTGTAATTAAAAAAGACATTAGTTTTGGTATTCTGGTCTAAGAACATGTTGACGAAGTTGAAAGTATCGATTGACTCAAGACCTGCACGAGTTGGGAGTAACTCAAAATAGGGAAATCTAATCCTTGTGCCAACAAGCAGGTCTCTTATGAAAACAAAAACTGAGTATCCAAGCAGGTTCTTAGCTCCTTCCACAATTTGAAATGGCGCAGCAAATTTCTCTTCTATTTCATGTTCAAGCTTGCTTAGCTCTGCATATATTTCTGCCTTACTTCTTGGGATTACAGGGTGAGCGATTACCTCAAAAATCACCCTCTCATTTAGAGATCGTGGAAGTACATCAATTTTCTCGGGTGTTTTGGAGTCGAGCGTAGAATGAAATCTGATGAGCAGAACTTCGAATAGGCCAGGTTGTAAAGAGTCTGTTGATATCTCAACCTCAAAAAGCCCATCTTCAGAAATTGTTGGTTTTGTTCCAATGCCAAGTTTAGGCTCAGGATTGAGAACTCCAGCACTATATATCTCAACCTGCATTTGCTCGTATTTGTAGGCTTTTTCATGCCCTGCCCGAACAACCAGCTTGTCGGCCTTTTGAATTGAATGACTATTGAGGATGACTCTTGGCATTAGTTGCCCTGACGCCGCAAGCAGCCGTGCGGCTTTACTGCGTCGGCCTGCCTTGCCTGGTTATGAGTGTTTTGGCATAATATACCAATATTTGGTACAGGATGTTCCCCATGGCTAGAAATACCAGCATTACACTTGGCCCCCACTTTGACGAGTTTATAGCCACTCAGGTTGAAAATGGCCGCTATGGCTCGGTGAGCGAGGTAGTACGTGCCGGACTGCGTTTGCTTGAAGAAACGGAAAGTAAGCTTGAACGGCTCCGACGCCTCCTGGATGAAGGCGAGCGAAGTGGAATAGCAGACTATTCCCTTGAAAGCGTTATTGCAGAACTGGACAACGAAGCTCACTGATGCGTCCGTATCTGCTCACTGCCGCTGCCCGAAAAGACATTCTCGATGTAGGCCGCTTCACCGCCGAAAAATGGGGAAAGCGCCAACGCGATAAATACCTCAAACAGCTTGACGATGCTTTCAAGCTGCTTGCTCGCCAACCTGATATTGGCCGCGACGCGGGCGAGATAAAACCCGGGTACAAAAAGTTCAGTCAGGGCAGTCATATCGTCTTTTACCGAGCCGGTACGGAATCCAGGATCGTTGTAATCCGAATTCTACACAACAGTATGGATGTGGATCAGCACCTCTAACCCCCATAACCCGATATTACCCATCAACCCCACCCAAAATCTCCGCAGAAACGCTTTTCGGTTATAACCAGCACGCTCCACCAAAACCCTCGAATATAAAGCCCCCGCTCAACCCCGCAAGGCCCGCAACTCATCGAACCCCAGCATCGCAAAACCACCACCAAATTGGTACATCAAAACCAACCAACTTCGCGCACAACCAGCCCTGCAGCACGTCATGGTAGTGTCCCGTCAAGTGGTGTAATTCCGGTCTCCAGATTCATCCCTCAGGCGGCCTCTGGTTGTGCCA
>NZ_JAUTDR010000048.1 GCF_030649675.1 Haliea sp. E1-2-M8
CAGTTTACGGAGACCCACGGTGGCCGCCACTCCACCGTGAAGATTTACACCACTCATGGGGACACTACCCACGTCATCTGCAAGCCAGGTCAGATATCTCCATTAACCAATTGAAATCTGGCAGCCTGGGATACCCGCTCCTGCATCGCCGCGACATCCCGCACAAACAAGGTATTGCTAGTCTCAGACGGCGCTGCTGATTCGAGTCGCCGCAGTATCGGATCGTAGCTACACGTGGTGAACCCAAACTCGCGCATTGTGTCCACGAGCTGAGCATCGTCCCAACCATATCGCAGGCCACTGCCATTGGTTTCCATGATAACTACCTGTAGCGAGGGCGATGCCAGCGTGGATTGCCCGCCAGCAATCACCGCATGCTCGTAACCCTCAACATCAATCTTGATTATTAACGGGGTGCGATCTGCGCAAACTTCGTCCAGCGGCAGTACGTTTACAGTAACAAAGGCCTCACCCTCACCTTCGGCGAGAACGTGATTGGTGGTGTCCTGTGCGGAGGTGAATCGCAGCTCCCCGGCTGCATCACCAAGCCCGATGTTCATGCAGCGCACACGGTCATGCAGATCATTCAAGAACACGTTGCGACCCAACGCGGCGAAGGTTGCTGGTACCGGTTCGATCGCGATGGTGTCCGCGCCTACGGCTCCTGCGGCAAGTATGGTGTAACTCCCGATATTTGCACCGACATCGACGAATAACTCATCAGGGCGCAAGGCGTGGAGGACCAAACCCATATCATTGGTTTCGTGCAAACCACAGTACCAATTGCCCGTGGCCCCGGTCATACCACGAGTGACAAATAGATGGGTGCCTTGTACGAAAGGTAGAGCCGCTCCTGCGGGCAGGAACCTCGATCCAAGCTGCCATCGAATGACCCGCAATATCGCAGCCAACCGCGCCCCGCGATTCAAAGGGTGGCTGACCACAAAGTTCAACAAATTACTTAGTCCACTCATAGCTCTGTATCCGTGAGCACGCCAGGCGGTAAAGCCAAGTGCATCGCGTTTGATGTAGCACCTATCCGGCAGAAACTCAGCGAGGCAGCCCCCCTCTGCGCGGCAAAAACTGCCTCAGCTTGCTCAGGTTCTTCCACGCCAGGGTGCCCAGCCCCCCTACCCCACTGGCACGCAGGGCCTGGTAGTCCTCGCGGGACTTCCTGATAACATTGCGCAGGGAGCGATTGCTCGCCCCACCAACGCGCATGGTCACCAGCACCTCGGGGATATAGGCCGCCTTGAACTCGGGGTGGGAGAAGAGCCGCAGGATGAAGTCATAATCAGCGGCGATGCGATAGTCGGTATTGAAGCTGCCGATACGCTCATACCACTCCTTGCGAACGTACAGGGTGGGGTGCGGTGGCATCCAGCCTCGACTCAGCCGGGCCGGCGTATACTCACCCGCACGCCAATAGCGCACCAGCTTGCTAGTGTCCTCCTTGCTGACGTAGCAGAGGTCGCCGTAGACGCCCTGCACTGACGGGTCCGCAAACGCCGCCTGGACATGCGCCAGCACCTGGGTATCGGCAAACAGATCGTCCGCGTGCAGGAAGCCAACGACGTCGCCCCCTGACAAGGTTATGCCCTTGTTCAGCGCGTCGTAGATGCCACCGTCGCGTTCGCTCACAAACGCACCGAAATCTTTTCGGTGGCCTTCGAGCATTTCACGGGTTCCGTCGCTGCTTGCTCCGTCGATTATCACATGGTCCACATCAACACCCATCTGGGCGTGAACAGATGCCAGGCAGTCATCAACTGTATCGATGCAGTTATAGGTCGCGGTAACAACTGAAATCACTAAGTTAACCCTTTGAGTGAGTGAAGTCTCAGCAAGTGATCGTACTCATGCGCAATGATGGCATGACAAATGTGAGTTCGAAGCATCGAATCAAAGCAAAAAAAACACAGTGACCGTCAAGCCTGCCATCGTCCGTCTCGTGCTGTTTGATCCACCGGCACAGCATGTTGGCGTTAATGCCCAGACTGCGCGCAGCTTCTGCACGGCTGTAGCCCTGCTCCAACACCAAGCTGATCGCATCCAGCTTGAACTCCTTCGAGTACTTCTTTCTCGTGTTCATACCACCTCCAGTTCAGGACATTATCCTTAACTGGGTTGGGCACATCCATTAAACCACTTCAAACAGACATTGGCGCGCTTAGTGGACACTCCTTCCGAGTAGGAGGAGCGCTAGACCTTTTGGACCAAGGGGAGTCGCTCGAAAAGATCATGCTACGAGGAGGATGGCAGGCCGAGTCGACTGCTATCCGTTATCTGCGTGAGTGGGAAGGAATTTGAAGTGAAGACTGCCTACCTTTTCAACGCGGACACCATCATGTGTCCACTTCCCCTAATCTGAAACATCGTTAATTGGATGTCCAAACGCCCGTAGAAACGGGGTAGAACCCCTACTGCTATTCGTTATCTACGAGCGTGGCAGGCGGTTTAACTAAATACTGCCTCCAATCGCTTGAACTCACTGCAGTGAACCGAGGGTCCCGTACAAACTGGCTCAACTCAAGGGGTCAATATCAAGCACATCTCGAATTGCAACAACCGCGCCCACGCGGTTTCGCCGCATGTATTTCTTGACTTCACGCAGCTTCATGTCCACCAGGTAACGATACCAGAAGCCCTGCAGCACATGAAAAGCCGTGCCCTCGTGGCCATCGAGGAAACCCAACCGGATTACATAGCGATATAGGAAATAAACCAAGGCGCGGATACCGCCAGGGAGACGGGCATACATGCGCTCCTTGAACCAACGCTTGATTCCTGCCTGCTGGCCTCCACGTAAGTCAGCTACTGTTTCGTGGTTCATAAAGCCGTGCTCAAGATTCAACAGATCCACGACTTCTCGGCTGGCATAGGCATTGTGCTTTTCTGTCCACCACGTAAGGGAGTTCAGGTTGTCGTCAACGATTTCGCCCTCGAACTCCGTCGTCTGTCCATCCACCAAGATATGCTCGTCCATCCATCGATTTTCACAGCGCCCAGCACCATACCGAAAAAGACGCATTACACGGACCGGAAAGAGTCCTCCCCACCGCATCGGGCGCCCGAGAAATTTTATACGCCTCGAAATATAGACCCCGTTTGTTAGCGCCGGCTGGCCCTCCAGCTTCTGCTTAATCTCTGTAGCAAGCGCCTCCGTCACTATCTCATCAGCATCAAGACGGAGAACCCATTCTGTATCGGAAGGTAAATGCGCTAGTGCCCAGTTAAACTGCGTCGCATGATTGGTCCAATCATGGGTCATTACCTCGGCTCCATTTCTTACGGCTATTTCAACAGTGTTGTCGGTAGAACCACTGTCGATAACGAATATCCTATCGGCGAGACCCGCAACGGACCCCAATGCACGATCGATGTGGCGCTCTTCATTTTTGGTGAGAATAATAACGGTCAAGTGCATTCTGGGGTCTCGTCGGAAAACTTTATCGTCGAAGCCAATAAACAGTTAAAGCTGAGGTGGAAAACTAACCAAATATTGGGAATTAGGCGCCACAGAGTATTTTTTCCGCGCCTGTACAAGTTGTAACCTGCACTAAACATGTCTCTAGATTCGCCCACCATAATGCTCAGCAGCATTACTGGACGCGTCTATGTCTAATGAACAGCGTGCGACAATACCGAGGCACGCGCTTTTATACGCTCTAGCGCGGCAGATGTAGAATTTCACGCCTCTTGTTGGCGCCTCTGGGGATTTACAATATCGTCCGCCATGCGCAACGCAAATTCTATCAACGCAAGACTAGGACTTGAGCCTCCAACACTAGGGAAGACCGAGGTTGCCAATGCTCGCAATCCTTTGACACCGTGCACGCGAAGCTGCTCATCAACAACGCCGTCTGAAGCTGAATTACCGATACGAGTGGTTCCAGCGGGATGATAGATCCCGCCTGCATCCTTCAAGTTATCGAGCACAGTGCTACGGTCTCTCATCTTAAGTCGCGCACAGGAAACGATTTCGCCCGCGCGCCAGGTCGTGGCAAGCTGCTGAGCAACGCGCCAGAAGGCATCTTCGTCTTCCTGGTTAATTCTCCATTGTATAGCTGCCAGAGGCTGACCGAACACGTCCTTCTTAGTTGAACTGAGCGTGATCCGGTTTGCCGTCCTCGATGCTTGCTCTGTGACTAGATGAAGCTCAAAACTAGAGCCCGTCGGTGGCAGCACGCGCTTACCAATAAAGCGCCAGTGTACAGCCGCAAAAAACCAGGGGGCGTCTCGTAGAACTTGCAATACGTCCCGTATAGCGGGGAATCGGTGACGTTGTATAGATTGGAAGATTTTTCTCAGCCCATCGAACCCGCTCTCGCCATCTCGATAAAATGCCACATGCGCAAATGCAGCTGGCAGCCTATCTACGCCGCGCATGTGAGGTGATAATTCGAATCGTAGATTCCGCATACCTCCGCGCACGAACCGAAAGCTAAAAAGACGGATGATCTCATTCCTGTCCTCAACCTCAAGATCCGCTATGGGGGCAGAGATATGGTCGTGGAAACCTTGCCCAAGCGGCATTTCCTTAGGCAAGAGGCGGCCATCATGAGCTTCATTTAGCAACAAGAGAATCCGCGTTGTTTCGATGGCTCCAGCTGCTAATACGACCTCCGGAGCTCGGACCTCAATTCGTGCACCGTTCGCATTTGCGGCTACTAATCCTCGGGTTTCGCCATCTTCGACCAGAATTTCAGTGACCGTCGCATTTAACCAGACCGAAAGCGTTCGTGATTGTTTAATTCTCTTACGGAAAAGATTTGCCGTATTCCGGTTCGCAAATACGGGCCATTTAGGAAGCCTCGGTAGGAAACCAGGTAATAGTCCTTCGAGATCGCCACCACCCTCGTAGGTCCCCTGCTGCACCCCGAACGTTTTTTCGATCCGCTCGAGATGGGCTTCTAAGTCACACGACCTAATTCCCCAACCCTGATTCAAACTCAGTGGATGTGGGTCAAGATCAGTTTTAAGATAAGGCAGGAGGGCGCCGCCCCATCGGGTCGATGTACCCCCGAGGCAACGGAAGCGTCCGTGTTCTGCCCCCCCGTAGATTTCGCCGAGCACTTCGACACAGTTAAGTGGATGAGTCCCTAACTCTTGCTTCGCGCTGCCACTTTCAAGGACTACAACTGTCAAGCCACTCTGAGCAAGTCGATCTGCAAGAAAAAGGCCGGCCAAACCGCCGCCCACCACAGCTACATCTGCATGAATCGGATCGCTCGGACAATCGCGCTGTAGAGATTTCAGCACTTGATCAACTTACCTCTCGTCCAATTGACCCATTTGCAATCCGTGCAAACGTAGCGAGCCGGTGGGTTTGGCGTGTCGTCACCAAAACGGACCCGGTCGAATTGCGCAGCAAAGCCTCCCTTAATACATCCTCGCCCAAATTTTGGACCGCACCGCTCGAAAAGTAGCCATAAGTTAGCTGCAAGCTACGACCTGCGGCTCCCACTACGTCGGCTTCGTGTGTAGTCAGCCCGTCTCTAACTTGCACAATCTGAGCGATAGGCGATTGAGATTTAAGAAATGGCTCCACAGTAGCAGCGGGCCCTGCAACGCCGATCCAGCGAACCTTATCGCGAAAATTTTCCTGCCAGCGCTGCCATTCATCGCTGTTTAACAAGTTGATATTCGCCTCGTGCAGCAACAAGAGGTCCAGTCTGGTCCTGCGAAGTCGTTTTAGGCTACCTTCGACACTCAGGCTTGCCCGCTTGACGCTTAGGTCAACGATTGCTCGCGATAAAGGACAGATGACCTTACCCGCGACTTTACGAGCAAACATGGAGGCCCGTCCCTGATCGGAACCCCCCGGCGGGTAGAGACCCACTTTGGTCGCAATAGTAATATTTTCCAGCCCGCCAAAAGCGATACCTAACGCGCGCTCAGCTTCACCAAAACCGTAAAGTGGTGCTGTGTCAAAGTGGCTAAAACCCACATCCGCTGCAGACATAAGATGCGCCGTCTGCTTCTTTCTGCCGCCTATGTGATGCAGATTTGCAGTGCCAAAGGAAAAACGACTTATAGAAAGGTCAGTGTCAGGCAAGCATACTCGCTGCACAGGCTTAACTTCTTACGGCCGCGATATGTGAGGGGTCAATCCAGCGCGTGGTAAAACCTGCCGCTTTCAACAGGTTCTCAATATCAGCTGGGGCGCTTGCCATACCGCGCTCGGCCAGCAAACCAAAATGGACTTCAATAAAAAGCGCGCGTAGCCCTGGCGCCGCGATCAGGTCTGGCATCCCCCGCAGGACATCCAGTTCGAAACCCTCAGTATCGATCTTTAGAACATTTGGTATGCCAAGCGCCCGATCGACTAAGATCTCGTCACCGGTGGCGACTGTCACCTCCACGCCCTGAGACGAGATTCCAACAATCCGGTTAGTGGCGCCGATATCATCCTCGCCAACTTCCATCATCACGATTCCAGCTTCAGCACCAAGTGCAACATCAAGTAATTGGCAATTCCCAAAACTCTCAATGTTTCCGCGCAGACGGGCGGCAGTTACGGGAAATGGTTCGAACGCGACAACACTCCCGGACGGGCCTACTACCTCAGCAAAGCGGCTGGTGTAGTACCCTATATTCGCCCCAACATCCCAGACAGTATCGCCGGCCTGCAAATAAGAGAACAGTGCTTTGTCAAACGCCTCTTCATAACTACGCCCGCCAAGGAAACGACCGAGAATTCTTGTGACGCCTAGCTTTCTAGCGAAGCCGCGCAGGGCTATCAGATAGGAATTTGTTTGCCAGTTCATGGGTCGACATCTCCGTTTATAACTAGTCTCTCGCGCAAGTAACGAGCGGGGTTTCCACCCACCACAGCTCCCGAAGGCACGTCGCGTACTACCACGCTTCGGGCAAGAACCACCGACCGATTCCCTACCGTAACGCCTGGGCCGATAAATACCTCGGCCGCTACCCAGACTCCGGCCTTTAAAGTAATAGGCGCACCGGTGAGTGGAAAGTCGGCAACATCAAAGTCGTGGCTGGCGGTGCACAAATGGCTACGCTGACTTACGGTAACGTGATGCCCGAGTCGAACCGGCGCCACGTTGTAACAATAAACGCCTGCCCCGAGACAACTTCCTTCCGCCATCTCCAGATTCCAAGGGGCCCATATTTTGGCATCAGGATATGGGTAGGCTTTCCCAGTGATACGTGCTCCAAAAAAACGTAGTACAGCGCATCTCCAACCGTGGAACGCTACAGGTGTTAACCTAAATAGGACGAGCCATACCAACCACCAACATAGGCGCCTCAGCCGATCGCGCGTACCGATTTTCGCCAGTCGATCGAGGGGGATCATATCAACACACCTATGTCGCGTGACTGAACGCCTCGCTTTCCCCCTAAAGCAGCCTGGAAAAAATCGCCCCACACCCAATAGTTCCAATCAAGAAATTTCACATTTTATCCAGTTCTTTATGTTTGCGCGCATGCCTCTTGAGCGGCCCTCACATCCCGTGGCAATCCTAAACTGATCTAAACCCTAAGGTAGTAGCTACCAAAATAGCATCTTGCGCGTCCAGAATTTAGTCCACTCGAGTACCGAATACTCGCAGTGTTAGCGGCAACGCAAAGCCGAGATAGGGAACCGCCGAATCAAAAGAATGAGTAAGCCAAGGTCTCGTGGAACCCTTGCCACCATTACCTTCCCGCTTGATTAGCGCTCTGCGCGATTGACATTGGCATCAATTAATTGCTAAACCCATCACACTTAGACTACGCCTACAATCGGTGACTTCTGCTTGCAAAAACCAACATTTAGATAAGCGGAATGCATGGCAGATACACACTATCAGCTGAAGCGGCATTTTTCACACACTTTCCTTTGGTTGAAACCGTCCTTTCGCTCGCTGGACTTAGCTCAGCGTGATCAAATCCAACACAATGACTCATGCACCACGGCATGAAGGCATTTATATTGTGAGATATGACGCAAGTCGATGTTTTGCACTACGGCAGCGCCATAGACACAATAGCGGCTTACTAACGCTTGCTCCATACGCATTGACGAAAAATCGGAGTAAGTTACCATTGCGTATTCAAATTTTAAGAGTGGCTTCAAGCTGGAATCCTATCAATATACGAATGTGGGACGTGCACGTTTACCCAGTACCCATGAGTAAAGCTCAGACATATCACGTGCGATCATCGGCCAACTAAATGACGCCTCAACATATCTTTTCCCGTTTTCGCCCATATTTACGAGCTCTTGTGGTGATTTTGATGTCGCCTCCCTTAGCGCATGGACCAAAGGCTCAAGCCCAATATCAACCCACCATCCACAGTCATAATCTAGCAAGCCTTGCCAGGGAGCACCTTTTGTAGTGATCACTGGAACGCCGCAGGCCAAGGCTTCTGCTACGACCACACCAAAGTTTTCCGAGAAAGTAGGAAGCACGAAAAGATCTGCTGAGCGATAAAGTTTAGTTTTTTCCTCTCCATTGACGGCATCAATCACGCGTATCACATCACAAAGATCTTTTCTCTCGATCAAACGATTAATTTCAGCTCGGTGGCCGCCCTCATCTGGACCTGCAATAGTCAGTGTCCAAGCCTCCGGCTGAACTCTAGACCACGCCTCAACGAGCATAGCCAAACCTTTTTTGGGGTGTAATCTGCTTAGGAATAACGCATGTTTTTTGCGATAGGTTTTTGCGCCTACCTCTGTCGCCAGCGTCTTGCCTAGCGCAAGCATGTCAACACCATTCGGTATGATCGCGATTGGCTGACGGAACCCTAAACGCCGAAGGTTTTCTGCCTCTGATTCCGCTGTTGCGTGCAAAACCATGGCTGATAAGAGATCGCGCCGCTGGTAAAGAAGCATAGCTACCTGCTTTTTCCATGCCTTATATTGCAGTGCCCATGGCTCGGCCATTCCACGGGGGCTAACCACGTATGGAAAACGATGTTTTTTTGCAATAACGGCTGAGATATGATTTGCGCTTAGCCATAATCCATGGTTATGAATGATCGTATACTTTGTTCGTGCAGCCCCTATAATCGCGGACCCAAATAAAGACGACCAACGGGGGGATAGCAGTGTCGATCCTTTCGGGACCGATAAAGTGTTGACGAGACCAATTGGGGGAATCAACACCTTATCGGGGTCCTCATAACAATTTCCACGAGTCACGATGGTGACATCCCACCCAGCCAAACCAAGCTCTCGACATAAGGTAGATACAGTCACCGCTGGCCCTCCGTCCGATTTCCTAAGCGAAGAGAGCGTATGTACTATCGCGGTGCTGCTTTTAAATTCTTCCAATTCGACTCTGATATTAAACCCTGCCCTATATTCTAAAGATAAGACTAAATGACGCCAGCAACATGTAGTGATCAAGCGATCGTGGACACCAAATTAAAACAACTCTCAGCAACACCGAGTGACATACCGCCGTTTGCAGCATGTGGACGTCGCCAGTTGTAGTACCTTAAGAAATAGTCGTTGATATCCGTCCTGGCCACAGTCAAACTTTTTGTAACCCAGTGGCGGCAGCAATTCGGATTTCAAGCTTCGGAACAATCGCTCTATTGGAGCATTGTCCCAACAATTTCAACGCCTGCCTATACCCTGTTGAATCCTTTGGCGCCAAAGAATACGGCGGAACCGCCTGCTGGCGTATTGGGTGGCCTGATCCGAATGAAACATAAGATCTTTTGGATAACCGCGTGTCTCAAGTGCGACTTCCAAAGCGTCAACAACGAGTTGGGCATTCGGCTGGTCACTGATCGCCGAGCCCACCACCCGCCGCGTACAGTGATCCATTACAACGGCCAGATAGTACCAGCGATTTCCCGCCCACGCATAGGAGATATCGCCATACCAAACCCTTTGGGTTCCGCTACATCAAATTAACGATCCAGCAGGTTAGGAATATCTACCCGAGCCTAGCCATACTTCTTGTAACGGCTTGGACCCGGCTGTCGAGACTTGAAGCCGGCTTCGCGGGGCAAACTGGGAACTTTGAAACGACTGATGGCGAATCCAGTTTCGTTCATTTGATCCCTCAATGTGCGACTCCCAGCAGACCCGCACGAGCCGTCTGAGAGCTCGGTGGCCCTCACTTTCAACCTGACTCGCTTCACATCTGGCCTAAGTTTTCTGACCTTGTAGGCGTAATAACTCGAGCGATTGACGCCCAAGAGCCTCGCACAGTTGATTAGCTCTGTAATGCGCTCTCAGCTTCTGGATAAGTGCAAATGATCGACCTCGTCGGCGACTAACAGCGCGGGGCCTTTTTTAGGACCGACTTCTCCCGTTCGAGCTCGTTAATCCTAGTCTTGAGAGCCTGAATTTTCTGCTGCTTGAAGACATCTTTGACGCTAAAGCCTTTGTCTAAGACCAAGCATCCAGCCTCGCGCTTAAACTTCCGGCTAAAAGCCCGTCTTGGGTTCTACCCCACTTCTACGGACGGTTCTAAAACGGCTGAATACTCAAGATCACGCTTGGCCACTCTCCGTCGCTTTCGCGGATTATGAAAGCGCTCAATGTAATCGAACAAATCCGATTTGGCGATATCCCTTGTCCGGTACTTGCTCCGGTTTACACGTTCACGCTTGAGAACACCGAAGAAGCCCTCACAGGCGGCATTGTCACCGCAGTGACCCACGGCGCTCATGGAGCAGATCAAGGCGTTCAGCTTCAGAAAGCGCTGGTAATCACCGCTGCGAAACTGGGTGAATTCAACCGGTCGTCGCAACACTGGATTGTTGAACTGATTTTAGGTACTCGTCCAGTACTTCGGCGGGAGTTTTCCAGCCGAGTGTTTTTCGGGGCCTGGCGTTCAACGTATGGGCTACGGCTTGGATCTCTTTAACAGTCCATCGAGCCAGGTCGGTACCTTTCGGGAAGTACTGCCGCAGCAGTCCGTTCGTGTTTTCGTTTGTGCCGCGCTGCCATGGACTGTGAGGGTCGGCAAAGAAAATCTTTACGCCAGACTCGATGGTAAAACGGGCATGATCNCTGCCGCAGCAGTCCGTTCGTGTTTTCGTTTGTGCCGCGCTGCCATGGACTGTGAGGGTCGGCAAAGAAAATCTTTACGCCAGACTCGATGGTAAAACGGGCATGATCCGACAGCTCTTTCCCGCGATCCCAAGTTAATGAGCGCCAAAGTTCGACCGGTAGGGTAGTGACGGTTTTCTTGAGCGCATTGGCCATGGTAACAGCACCGTAGCCGGCAAGTGGAGGACCGTTCTTCACCCGAGGAGCCAGTCCATAGCCTTCCTCGCGAGGCAGATGGACGAGCATCGTGAATCGACTTGATCGCTCGACAAGTGTCCCTATCGCAGATCGGTTCAGACCGATGATCAGATCGCCCTCCCAGTGACCTGGCAACGCACGATCTTCCACCTCAGCAGGACGACGGGAGATCATGACGTCTTCGCTGACGTGCGCCCATGCTTTGGCCTGCGCCCTGCCTCTCGGTACACGCAACGCCCGCCCGGTGCGCAGACAGCTCACCAGTTCGCGCTTGAGAGCGCCGCGCCCCTGAATGAAGAGAGCCTGGTAGATGCATTCATGGGAGATGCGCATGGATTCGTCATCCGGAAAATCAATCCGCAGCCGATTGGAAATCTGTTCAGGCGACCAGCCATTGACCCATTTACGGTCACCGCGATGGGGTTTGTTTCGACCCTTGAACGGTGCATGTAGAGGCCCAGCAAGCTCACGGCCACCTGCGTCCTGAACCTTACCCTCCAAGCGCTCTTGGACGTAAGGGCGCAGTCGCGGGTGAGTCAACAGTTTCGCCTGCTTGGGTCTTTTGGCAATCAATTCCGCTTTCCACTGCGCAACTGAAGCGCGATACTCAAGCCGGCCGCCACGAGTTGCAGCGTTACGGGTCAGCTCCCGTGAAATTGTCGACGGACTTCGTTCAAGTCGGCGAGCAATCTCACGTATGCTAACACTTTGCGCCCGGAGCAGCCCGATCTCTTCTCGCTCAGAGAACGACAAATACCTTCCTGAAATGGGGGTAGACATGAACAATGGCATCCCGCCGCGATGACGAAACCAGCGTGCGCCTACCGCTGACGATACGCCAATAGTCTCTGCCGCCTTCTCGCTGGTTATCCCGGTTGCAATCTGCTCCCAAAATAGCCGCTCGGTCTCACGGCGAAGTGACGGCGCGCCTGGGGAGTGCATCGCACCACGCCCGGTCAATTCCCGCATCCACCCCGCAGGCCTTCCCATAAACACCTCCAATATCAAAGGTGTTGCGACGACCGGTTGAATTCACCCTGGCTCCCACGATCCGAGTGTAGAATAACCGGGCCATTGTCCTGGCGCTGCCACACAGCCATTTGAACAG
>NZ_JAUTDR010000049.1 GCF_030649675.1 Haliea sp. E1-2-M8
AACCCGGGATCGCCAAGCGCAGCATCTGACGGATGGGATTGCGTACGCTCCCTCCGATCTTCTTACGCGTCCGGGCGTTGGCCCTGGGCTTTGCGCGATCGGCGATCCATGCCCGTAAAAACGGTTCGACGTGATCGGGCAATTGCACAATGTTGGTCGCTCCTTGGCCTTTGGCGAACTCGCCAAAGGCTACCAAGAGCGGAATACGGCGTAAGACGGTGCGTTGTGAATAACGCTGCGCGGCAAGCCAGTCGACGTACTGCTCTATCGCGGCAGCGATCCAGGAGCTGCGGATACGGTCAACTGTGTCGGGACGGGTGTAGTAGTTCTCTAGCATGACAATCTCCTCGAAGGGGTGGAAGATCACCATGCCATGGACATNGCGTGCGGCCTCGAAATCGAGGCGATCAGCAACATAACGGTGAAGGGCACATAACCCCGATTATGCCCCCGGGGACATAATCCGGTATTTGCAGCTCGGTGACGCCACCAAAGAACCGGAACGCACGCTGGTGAGAGGCAATCCAGTCTGGCAGGGACTGCGTCCAGGTGGCCTCTGCGTAGGTGTAACTGGAGGCGCCGAGCACAGCGACAAAGATCTGTGCCCGCTGGACATTGCCGGTATTGCGGCAGATCACTGGGACGGTAGGTCCGCAGTAGTCGATGAAGGTCTTCTCACCGACGCGGTGCACCTGACGCATGCTGCGCCGTTGTGCCCTGACCCATCGCCGGTAGTGGTGGCAGTACTGGCTGTAGCGATAGGCCTGCTCCTCGTGCACGGCGACGTGCTCGGCCCAGAGCAGTTGCAGGGTTACCCCCTTGCGCTTGAGCTCCTGGTGAACCTCGAAGTAATCCGGCTGGGCAAAGCGCGAGGGCTTGGCGGTGGCGGGGAACAGCAGCGCTTCCAGCCGGGCTTCGTCCGTACCTTCCGGCAGCGGCCAGGTAACGCACCTGGCGGCGGCGAGGTGGAGGTACTTGCAGACCACGCCCTTGGAGACGCCGCTGGCGCGGGCAACCTTCTCGTTACTGAGCTTGGCCTCGTATTTGAGGCGCAGTATCTCGGTGATTTGACGCATTGGAATCCTCGTTGCGGGCATCCGACCCTCCTGCAGGGCAAAAGGGCGCGGTTATGCCGTAAAAAGTTGAAGAATTCCAGCGAGTTAGGTGGGGTTCCGGCGGAACGTGACCGCCGGTTCCGGGAACGTGACCAGTGATTCCGGGAAAGCCCCGGAAATCGGTCACGTTGAAACGGAATACGCGGTCACGATCATCCGGAATGGACGGTCACGATAAAACGGAACGGGTGGTCACGTTGGTGCGGAATACGCATCAGCCGAGGGAACTGCCCCCTCAGCTGCTCTCAGAACCCGGCGTGAACCTCTCGACTCACCGGGCTCCCATTGCTTCAACCGAGAACGCCCCGCGCGCACACCAATGTACGAACAAACCGGGGTATCTCCGCTTCACGCGATCAAGCCAGGCGAATGCTCTGATCTTGTGGCCGCGCAAGCGTTTGTATTTCCTCATGGCCCACCGGACAATAACCCTGTCGATATACTCTGCAACAGGTTGGAACTCCGAGCCACGAAAGCGACAGTAGTACCTAATCCATCCCCGTACGCGAGGCGCTGTCATCCGGGCGAGATCACCCAGAGATAACTCGCTGCGCAGAGGAAGATGCCATCGCCGCATCGCTTGGCGCATCGCTGGCATGTCTGTACGGCTGACTGCTGGCGTGAAGTCCGTACGAGTCTGCAGCAGGGTAACGACCGTCTGTGCAATTCTGTCACTGACGGTCGGCACTCCGAGAATCCGCTCCCCTCCAGTTTTCTTCGGTATCGGTACTGCTTTGACCGCCGGGGGAAAGTAGCTTCCCGACGACATCCGGTTCCATATCCGGTAGAGGTTCCTGCTCAGGTCACAATCAAAATCCTTGATCGATTGGCCGTCAATCCCGGCCGCTCCTCGATTGGCCTTCACGCGCCGGTATGCCTCCCACACCAGGCGTTTGGAAATGACAAAGGGTTTCGCCGATGTCACCAGCTCATTCTCCCGAAGAAGTTGACTCGTGATTCGACTGAAGCAACCCGACCCCTTCGCTCCGCGCCCATTACAGGCACATCCAAGCTAATACGAGTCGGTCCGTCCTCGGCCCGTGCATTGGTACTCTCAGTCTCGCTTTTCTTCACTTGACTTTCTCCCTTAGCATCACGGTACCGAGTTCCCGCAGTTCCGCTGAAGCGCCTGAAATCGAGCTCGCGCCATCTCTATGCCGGACACCGCCCACCCAGTAAGCAGGTTCTCCGATGGGCTCGTCCCGGGGATAGTTGTGGCCCCCGGTTTTGATGTCTTGTGATCAGTAACGACACCTGAACGATGGTTCGCTTGTACTCGCCTTCTCGATTCGTACCTGACGCACCACATGGATACGCCTTCTCCCTCAACGCTCACGACAACGGTCTTCAGCCAATGCCGCTTGAGGTGGTTTGGAGCCGGCCCCTGTAGGCAGACTCCGGAGGGTCGGTTCCTCCATCGCTTCAGCAGCTTTTCTTGCTTCACAATCAGCTCCTGCCGATTGATCCGCAATGCTGCGGCACACGCAACTATGTTGGCAGACACCGTCACTGGGAGGGTGATCTGATCATCGGCCTGAACCGATCTGCGATAGGGACGCTTGTCGAGCGATCAAGTCGATTCACCATGCTCGTCCATCTGCCTCGCGAGGAAGGCTATGGACTGACTCCCCGGGTGAAGAACGGTCCTCCACTTGCCGGCTACGGTGCTGTTACCATGGCCAATGCGCTGAAGAGAACCGTTACTAGTCTACCGGTAGAACTGTGGCGCTCATTAACTTGGGATCGCGGGAAAGAACTGTCGGATCATGCCCGTTTTACCATCGAGTCTGGCGTGAAGATTTTCTTTGCCGACCCTCACAGCCCATGGCAGCGCGGCACAAACGAGAATACGAACGGACTGCTGCGGCAATACTTCCCGAAAGGTACCGACCTGGCTCGATGGACTGTTAAAGAGATCCAAGCCGTAGCCCATACGTTGAACGCCAGGCCCCGAAAAACACTCGGCTGGAAAACTCCCGCCGAAGTACTGGACGAGTACCTAAAATCTGCTCAACACTCCAATGTTGCGACGACCGGTTGAATTCACCCAGTTCACCAGCGAAGATTTTACCGACGTTCTCAAGCAACACGGCATCAGGATCAGCATGGACGGCAAGGGGCGCTGGATCGACAACGTTTTTGTAGAGCGGCTGTGGCGCAGCGTGAAGTACGAGGAGGTCTACCTGAAGGCGTACGACAGCATCGTTGCCGCACGGGCTTCTCTGGGCCAGTATTTTACGTACTACAATTCGAAAAGGAGACACCAGTCTCTTGACCGGCGCACGCCGGACAATGTGTACTATCAAGACGCTGCCAGGTTGGCGGCATGACCTGAGGACGCACTTATCCAGCTGCCCAACTTACGGGGTCCATTTCTGATTTCCGTAATGTCGGTGACCCATTTGGTCTCAGGCTCCAGCGCACTGAAGTCACGCTCTAACCGGTTCTCAACACCCGGAGGTGAAAGTGTCGGTTGCGCCCGCTGACCTCGCCTCTTTTTCCGTGGCCAGCCCTGAAGTCCTGCGGTAACCATCAAGCGAGCTATGCGGTTCTTGCTCGCCGTTTCACCCTCGTGCGCCAGGTCTTCGTGCATACGTGGCACACCGATCGTCCCCCGGCTATCCTCATGGATCTGGCGGATACGGGACAATAACCGCCCATTATCCACCTGCCGGCAGCTGGGGCGTCGTGCTTCCCAGTCGTAATACCCGCTCGGAGAGACCTTGAGGCAACGACACATCATGCGTACGGGAAACTCACTGCGACAACGTTGAATCGCCTGGTACCTCAGGACGATTCCTTTGCAAAGAACGTTGCCGCTTCGCGCAAAAAATCACGTTCCTTTTTCACGCGAGCGAGTTCCCGCTTGAGCTGGGCAACTTCCTCATCCCGAGGCTTCCCCGTGCCCCCGAACGCCTGTCGGCCCGTCGATTCAGCTTCACGGACCCAGCGGGTCAGGACGTTGCCACCAATCCCCAGNTTTCACGCGAGCGAGTTCCCGCTTGAGCTGGGCAACTTCCTCATCCCGAGGTTTCCCCGTGCCCCCGAACGCCTGTCGGCCCGTCGATTCAGCTTCACGGACCCAGCGGGTCAGGACGTTGCCACCAATCCCCAGTTCCCGGGTAACTTGGGCGCAGCTGACTCCCGGTTGGCGCGTCTGCTCAACAGCACCACGCTTGAACTCTGGGCTGTACTTTCTTCTCTTCGACATAAACACTCCTTTTGCCCATTATGGGCTTCTTTGAAGTGTCCGTAAAAGTGGGGTAGAACCCCCTATTATCGGCAAATTCCGAACTTTTTCAGAGTAGTCAAAGGACAGGGACTTGCTTATCGTATTGGACAATCTCAGTCCTCACAAGATCAAAGAGGACGCCGAGTGGATGTCGCTGAAGCTGTTGGCCGCGCAGCAGCGACGACTGATGTCTCCGGATTGGCCCTGTGCCATAATGCCGACCCATGGAGGCAGATTACGGACGAAGTCCTGAAATCGCCGGAAGAACTCTACGGGCAGCCGGAATGAGCGACATTCTGCAACATCTGGACCGCATCCTCGCGCACCGGAGGCAGGCAGACCCCGCAAGCTCCTGTGTGGTTCCACACCCTGGTGATGCTTTCCCATCTCAATCTGGACTCCGCCGCGGTGCTGGAATGCCTGCAGCCGAGAGAAGGCATATCAGGGCTGGAAGAAAAGCTGTCCCGCGGTTAGCAGCGGACCTTACGCAACAGCACGACTGGAAATTACGGAGACTGGCATGGGTATCGGTGGTATTAGCGTCTGGCAATTGCTGATCATTCTGGCGATTGTGATCATGTTGTTCGGCACCAAACGCCTGCGCACCCTGGGCAGCGACCTCGGCAGCGCGATCAAGGGCTTCCGCAAGAGCATCAAGGATGACGACAGCACGACAGACAGCGTAGACACAGAGGCAGGGGACGCCACCCGGACTTCCGGGGACAGCAACGACAAGTCCTGAGCCGCGCCCATGTTTGACATCGATTTCACCGAGCTGGTCATCATTGCCATGGTGGGCCTGTTGGTGATCGGCCCGGAAAAGCTGCCGGGCGCTATCCGCACGGGCAACGCCTGGCTGCACCGCATCAAGCGCGGCTTCAATGACATCCGCCAGGAAGTGGAGCAGGAGCTGCACAACGACACCGTGCTGCAGGAGCTGCGCAAGACCCGGGATGAGATCAAGACCAGCGTGGCCAACGCCGAGCGGGAATTCGAGAACGACACTGCCGCGGTGACCAAACCGGATGACGGGGCTGCCGGCGACACGAAGGCCGGCCCTGCGCCTGCTGCCGGGCAGGAACCGCCCAAACAGTGAATGAGGACCCGGTCGGCCAGCCGCGGCCACTGGTGGCACACCTCACCGAGCTGCGGGACCGTCTGTTGCGGGCGCTACTGGCGGTGTTGGTGATGTTTATCTGCCTGTTTCCCTTCGCCAACGAGATCTACAGTTTTGTCTCCCAGCCCTTGCGGGCCCTGCTGCCGGAGGGCGCGACGATGATCGCCACCGAGGTGGCCTCTCCCTTCCTGACCCCCTTCAAGCTGACTCTGGTGGCGGCCATCTTCCTTGCCATTCCCTACCTGCTCTACCAGATCTGGAGCTTCATCGCCCCGGGTATGTATCGCTATGAGAAGCGTCTCGCGATACCACTGCTGGCGTCCAGCGTCCTGCTCTTCTACGCCGGCGCCGCCTTCGCCTACTACGTCGTGTTCCCGCTGATCTTCGGCTTTTTTACCAGCGTGGGGCCGGACGATATCGCCATCATGACCGACATCAACAGCTACCTGAATTTCGTGCTCAAGCTGTTCTTCGCCTTCGGCATCGCTTTCGAGATCCCGATTGCCGCCATGATCCTCATCTGGGCCGGCATCACCACACCGGAAGACCTGGTGAAGAAGCGCCCTTACATCATCGTCGGCTGCTTTGTCTTCGGCATGCTGCTGACGCCCCCTGATGTCATCTCCCAGGCCCTGCTGGCAGTGCCCATGTGGATTCTGTTCGAGATCGGAGTCTTTTTCGGACGCTTTATTCAGCGCCGGAAAGACACTGCGGCAGATTCGGAGTAACGGTGCCGGCTGACACTCGCTCCCTGTCGCCGCTGCTGGCCATATTTCGCTTCCTGCTTCCCTACCGCGCACGCCTGCTGGCTGCCGGCGGTGCCCTGGCCTTTACCGCCGGGGCCAAACTGTTTCTGGGCAGGGGCATCCAGTTGCTTCTCGACGAGGGCTTTGGCGGTGGCACCAGCACTGACCCGCGCAACGCCATCAGTGTCATCATCGTGATCGCAGGGGCCATGGCCCTGGGCACCTTCCTGCGCTTTTACCTGGTGTCCTGGCTGGGGGAGCGGGTCAGTGCCGACATTCGCAAGGCCGTGTTCGACAACATCATCCGCCTCAACCCGGGCTTCTTCGAAACCAACCGCAGCGGCGAAATCATGTCGCGACTGACTACCAATACTTCCCTTAATATCAAATCGGGTCCAAGCCACTTTGGGTCCAAAGTGGCCTCGCTGCCAATATGTGATTTTTCATTATAGATTCGGCCCACTGCGAGTCTCGGGTCTGAAGAGCTTTTAGTAGCTGCCTGTGGTGAGAATGGGACTCCTGCAATCTCTCCAAAGAAAATTTGCTTGCTGTGTGAGCCACCGAGGCTTGGTCCACCAAGTGTTTTAATATCTCGATCAACCGCGTCCCTTTCGAGGCAACCCATATTGCTTCATGAAACTGTATATTGAGATCAAGAAAGATCTGCATAATCCCCTCAAACGGCAAATTGGAAACCAAGGCCTCATCTATCTTTTCAATATCAGTACCAAGCTGAATCATTTGTTCAGCAGTGATATTCTGAGCTGCTTGCGCCGCTGCATAACCTTCAAGCATCGCTCTAAGTGCAAATAGCTCATCGAGATTTTCTTTGGACCATCCTTTTACCTGAGCACCCTGATTACGGTTGATCAAGACAAAATTCTCGGCGGCTAGTCGATGCAATGCCTCTCTGATTGGGGTCCGACTCACACCACATAACTCGACTAGTTCGAATTCTTTTAGCCGCGCGTTTGGCGAAAAGGTACCATCCAGCAGTTTTTCACGTATTTTCGAGTACGCCATTTCAGACGCACTTCTTACCTTGCTCATCAAAAATCGGCCCGATCGAGAAAATCTAAGTCAACATATTAACAGGGATCTCTGCTATAGACTGAGAATTGCATCTATTTATTACGCATTGTATGGCTATCATGCAACACCCAGCGAGATACTGCGGTAGACCATTGTTGCGTTAACTGATCTACGACATCGACTCCACCACCAGCCAATTCGATGTAACTAAAATCTGGCCGCATCTTTCTCGTCATTTGGGCATAATCGTAGATCATGTCGCCCGTATTGGTGAGAATCAGTGTTGGTCCGGTCAATCTCTTTATTCCTTCTGTGTGGTCATACACGAATGCGGCATGATGCCCTATCCAGAAGGGCGCATAACCTTGAAACTTCTCCGTAACGATTCGTGTTATCGTTTCGGGATCTGGAGAGTCTCCGTACATCCTGAATCGAGTTTCAAAGGATTTTTTCAAGTGCCCGCCGTCTGAGTCGTAAACGAAATTGATTTCCCTCTCTTCCGTACCCGCCAAAAACTCTACCCGGTCCTTGTCGTTCAGGGGCAACGGGCCATTAAGGATCACACTTTGAACCCTGTCAGGGAATTGCAATGCAACCTCCGTTGCGGTCATCGCACCTGTGTGATGACCTAAAACATGCGCCTTGTGGATGCCGAGATGATCCAGCACAGCCGGCACAATGACAGCCCAATCCTGGATGGTAGGTACGAATGGAGCGGGATCAGACTCACCAAATCCCGGCGTATCGATCCCGATTGCTCTCACGCCCAATTTGTTCAGTACTTCATAAACGCTTGTAAACTGTTTAGAAGTCTGCGGAGACTGATGAAGAAGTACCAATGGTACGCCTTCTCCAGTGTCTCGAAAGTGAATCTGTCCATAGGGACCATCGGCATATCCCCTACTGGGGATATAGGGGTTAGGCATCTCTCCCGACCGGAGAGCGAACGAGCCCCTCTCGTCACGGTGCTTCGACTCTGCCAAAGAGAAACTCGTACTCGCTAAAAGAAAACTCGTAAAAGCTAAGGTCAAGAAAGTGATGGAACCAGGCACCAACCTCGTCATTATCTACTCCTTCCGAATACGTCATCAAAAGTATTTTTACTTTTCGCACACTGGTCTTTAAAGCGAGTATCTTCAGTCGTGTTGCATCACTTCCATATTTGAAAGCAGCTCAGATTAAAGTGGTTAGAATACCTGTAGACAGAACATTGACCCAGCAAAGAAAGGATTCTCAAGGCCCTTTCGCTAAAAACAGACTGCGTTTTGGTGCCATCAACAAGAATGCTAGGAAACTCGCGCTCACGCTCCAGGTCGTTCAAGTGCTTGAGACCAAGCCACTCCGGCCCGCAATCAGCGCCATGGAACTCACATTCCACGTTACTACCATCGCAGACTGCAGCCTCTCCAGGCTTAGCTGACATGAGCCGGATACTGGATAACACTCGCCCAACAAGGCTGTCACGTTGCCCGAAAACTTCGTTCCAGCGATCGCTTGTTACACGCTACTGCTGAGCGCCGCCTTAGTCTCCCTGGTCGGCTAAAGGTGTAGTACTTATCTTGACTTCATCAAGTTCCGCGGAGACATCGTTCAAGCTACCCCGAAACCCTTTGATAGCGGCACCCAGATCACTCCCGATATTACGTACACGACTCGTGCCAAACAACATTATGGCAATCGCCAAAATAACAAGCAGCTGCCATACGCTAATACCACCTAATCCCATGCAAATCTCCACTGACGTTCAAATTACCAATACAATGACCGGCTGGACTGTTAACTTTCACCCACGTGCGGTAAATACCTTGCGTGAATTGCGAGCAGCTTCTTTACCCCTTCCGCGACATGCGTCGTAGAAAGCGTTGCACCCGATATAATGGGAACCACCTCTTCTGGCATCCAGCGACCGTGCCTAACCTTTGACATTTGACCTACCCATTGCTCGGTATACAAGCTTTCACAAAAGCCTTCAGCACATGTCAAAACCTCCAGGCCGGTAATGTTCCCTGCAGAATCAACGCCAAGCAGGTAGGTCACGATGTCGTTAAGCCCATAAACCTGATCCAGAAACAGCCAATCCCCGGAATCCGTTCGCCATACCTTTACCAACGGACGCAGGGACGGAACCTTGTAGTCAAACTTTAGCCGTATGTAGTCGCTGTCACTCAGCGTAAAGTCTGCCGACTTCAAAGACTGCCCTGGATAGATTCTTTCCTTTGCATCCTCAAACGATTGAAGCTGATCCGCCTCAGCAACAACACTCGCCACCAGCGCTACCGCTGGGATCACGAGAAATTTGAATTTCACCATTCAGCATAATACCTCGCGACGCATTGAGACCACACTTTAAAGCCACCCCTAGACCCTGACGAAGTGGCGTGAGCCAAAGCCACGAACTACCGGCTGAGAATCCTTGGCTTTTTGGAAACCACGAGTGCCGATTTCATCTTCGAAGTCCATGGCATGATACTCAAGCGTCCATGGTTCGTTATTCCAGCGGTGATCCCACCAACGGCCGAACATACTCCTCGGAGGCCCTTCTCGGCCACCGGTAATGAAGTCTATAGGGTAATAGACAGCACCGGGGCGAGATACACGCTGGACCTCTGCAATTGCCTGCCGTGTCACGTCTGCAGGAAATTCGTGGTGTGCAATGTAGCTTGTTACAATGTCAAAGTAGTTGTCTGGAAAACCGTTATCTTCTGCCAGCCTCTGTACGAAATTCACATCAACACCAAGATTCGCTGCCCGCATGTGGCCATATCGAACCATGGGACCACCAATATCCAGCCCCCAGACTTCCGCATCCGGGAACCGCTCCTTCAGAGCGACCGTTAACTGTCCGATCCCGCAGCCATAATCCAAAATACGCTTGACTTTACGATCCTTTGGCACCGGCAGATTTGCGACCGCTTCCCGATGGATTTGGTCCTGATCATTATGGCCTCGAACACCTATGTAGAAGCTGTTGGTCCCGTAGTGATACATGTGCCCAGCAAAGGGATCTCCCACATAGCCTCCCGGCTGAATATGGATTTGATGAGCAGCATGATCAGGTATTTTCATACTGGGCGCCAGTTCCAATGTTCCAGGCCCCGCCTTGTCTGTGCGCTCCATCTGGGACAAATACATATCGGCATTCGCGTGGTAATGGTCTTGCAGGTTCTTCCACGTAACGCGCTGATTCGCCAACCAAGTCTTGGGGGAGATGTTGATCGCCGGCTCATTCTCTATCAATCGGCGCAGCTCAGACATGCTGATATTTTCAGCAGGGTCAATGCCTTCCTGCTCCAAAACTCTTGTCAATGCTTCATCAGCAGTCTTTCTGATGATCCTTGCCTGCATCTGACGGAAGCCCGCAGTAAACTCCTGTCGACTCTCCACATCAATCGTCCCGAGGCGAAGCAACCTCCCATCGACGCCTCTTGGAAAGTTGGGCGCCGAGTATTTTAGTTCCTTTGTGACAGCGGCCTCTACCGTTCTCCCAGCCAGAGAAGTCACCCCGGATGCAGCCGCAAGCGTACCAAATGCGGCCATACCTAATAGTTCACGCCGATCCATCATAATCAAGCACCTCAAACCTATATTTAAACCAGAAACGGTGGGTTAGTAACAACAGTTTTCAACTCAAAACTTTGTAAAGCCATTGTCACCACTGGATATGCTTCTAAAGCTATTATCACCCAACGGCGAAAGGGCCAAGTCCAGAAAACGATCTCTGTCCAATTGCCATGCTTCGTTCTGGGCGGAGGTTGGCACATAGTTGTCAATCGTTTCGGAAGATATGCCTTTTTGCTCCAGCAGTGCTTCAAGCACCAGCATACGTCGTTTTGTCGACCACATTTCAGCACCCATTGCCACGACGCACTTGACAACTCCGTCGAGTGCTGGATTCCCCAGCATCAAATCCGCACCGAAGTCATAAGGAACAGGCTCATGGACGTATGTTTCACGACCTTCTGTTGCATTTGTCTTAGACATCTCTCCTTCCCTCATATTACATACAATCTAACAGTATCCAGTATAGAGATCTTTCTTACGCTGCAACTATACTATCGAAGGCCATTTTCGCAATGCATTGCAGTAATTGCATACACAGATCGCTAAAAGTCGTATGCGGCCGGTCATTAGACCTTGATCCGGGTGTTCAGTTATGCGGCAGTAGATCATCAAGGCCTGACTGAAGGGTGCTCGGCAAGCGCGCCAGGTCGTCACGCAGGTAAACCTGCGGATCCAGACCGTGGATCTTTGCCGACTTGGTCGCGGGCATCATCTTGGCGCCGCGCTGGCCACTGCGTAGGGAATCCGCGAAGCAACCTATTGAAAGATCACACCTAGCCCCCGAGCTGTATGGTGAAGGCTATGCTTTCCCGCAATCTCACGTGGCCAGTTTTGAGCGTGCCGCCTGAGCCAACGCCACCCCTCTGTGCGAGGCCGAAATGACGATCATCCTGAAAACGCTAGAGAGGTTCGGTAGCAACAGGGGACGAACCGGCGAATATCTGGGCGTCAGCGTCACTGCCTTGTGGCGGCGTCTGCACCGCATGTGATAGCGTCCCGAGTCTACACAACACAGGGACAGGCCAGTGGCGGAAGAACCTCCCCACCAGCATGACACACAGCCGCCAGCGGGGTGGTTTACCCGCTTCCTCAATACAGTTGAGTGGCTGGGCAACCTGCTGCCGCATCCGGTAACCCTGTTTGCCTGTTTCACGATCGGCATTGTGCTGCTGAGCGGATTCGCAGCCTAGTATCATAAACCATTAATTACGAAACATAATGTCGAGACATTTTGAGATCTGCATCTTGCCGAGAGAA
>NZ_JAUTDR010000005.1 GCF_030649675.1 Haliea sp. E1-2-M8
CTTGGCGGCCTTCAGCTGTATCCGGCCGGAATCCGTCAATGATTACCCACCATGATTGGGGAAGAGCCAAAAATTTAGGAAGCGGAACGCCGTGATCGGCGGTCCTTGGATGTTGATACGCCCGACCTAAGCCGTTTCCAGCTATCCTGTATTCTTGGATGAAAGCGTTCTACGTCAAGATACCTGACTACTGCTTTCTCATTCACTCGAAAGTATGCGCATCTCCCCAGTCTGTACCCGGTAACAGGCTTGAAATCGGGAGGCAGCCAATGGGTGGCAGTGTAGTATGCATGCGGTGTAATCAAGAACACTAAAGGTTTCTACAGTGTATAAATGCGTAGAGTAGCACGAAAGCGAACTCAGCCTTTGTCGAGTCAAACCTTCTCCTCTAGCCTTCGCTTCTGCTTCTTTGCGTGTCCACAAACCGTAGAACCAGTCAGGCTGTTGATCCGGTTCTACCAGGGCAAAAGCGCGATATTCGTCAGGGTGGAAGTACTCTGCCACGAGCCGCTGAAAATCCCGGAGGCGATGTTGTTCAATATCCACTCCGATGGGGCCGATCTGGCTGAATCCGGCCATCACTGCCGAGCCGCTGTGGGAAATACTGCAATGGATATTGACCCCGCTCAGGCATGGTCGGCCATCAGGGTCTTCGCTGAGCTGCGCAGCAACTGTCTGCGGAGGGTAGTTCAGCTCTGCGGCCAGCAACTGCGCCAGCAGAATCCGCCCCGCGACAAAATGGCGGTAGCGCCGTACTGAACGGAAAGCCGCCGCGCGGTTCTGTGCCGTGTCGGACAGGGTTTTACACCAGTCGGAAAACCGTGCAAAGGGGACGCTCTCGAGATCAGTGGCAACCGCTACTGCCACCGCCGCGCCATGGATGGTGTTAGCCTGGGAACTAATTTGGGAGGGTAACTACATCACCGATTAGCGCTACCCCGGCGATTACAGCGCCAGCATGACACTCATATTCGGTGGCACTGGAGAATTCATTCTTCTTATAGTAGCTGCGGATATTGACTACGGAATTACCACCTTCCGCTGCTGCGCGCTCCTGCAAGGTTATCAAGGCTGACAGCAATACCCATTGACAGGCTGTTATATCCGCTTTGCCAAACGCATTGGTTTTCTTGTTGGTGACAAATTCGCCGTGTTCGGCGGTGGGAGTGGGGTGGGATTGATCGCCGAAGTACAGCTTGATATCTGAGTTCAATTTTCCCTCGTAGGCCGGACTCGCAAGCGCTTCGGCGATGGAGAAATGGTGCTTGGTGTCGCGCGCCTGCGCATTGAAGCTCAGAGCGAGAAGAAAAGAAGCGACAAGGGCAAAGGCGGCCCTAGAAATGACGGAAGCAGATTTGGCGTAAGTGGGCACGGAGCAGGTTCCTTATGTGATTTTACTGAAGGCGCCGCAGGGTCTTGTTCTGCTTGAGGGTGCCATGCCTGCATTCTCGAGACGTGGCGATTATAGCGTATGGCCCACGTGTTTTCCAGAATCAGAATCCACTTGAATACCGTAGCGCTAATGTTTGCGGTGCCGATTTGATCTGCTACAATCTGGCGGTTTTCTGTAACAAGTGAGCCAGCTCACGTGTCAACAGGCCTGCGGCTTGAGCCTAACGGATCTGTTATCGACAATAATAAGGGCTCTCCCGGATGGCGATCCATTTTGCAGTTTCCAGCTGGTCTGGATGGACAACAGGTGCAGCTGATATCTCCCCGAGTGTCAATACTGCCAAGGTAAAGCCCATCCTTGTCTCACAAACGCCCGATGTTTCAATCGTTCCACCCCTGCTGCGGCGCAGGCTAAACGTCATGGGCCGTGCCTGTGTCAGCGAGATGCTACGCCACCTACAGGAGGGAGACAATCCGGCTGTTGTTTATGGCTCGCGCCATGGAGACATAGAGCGCACCCTTGCCATACTCATGGAACAGGCCCGCGGTGAGCCCATTTCGCCGATGAATTTCAGTCTCGCGGTACACAATGCCATCACCGGTGTGATTTCCATTCACCAACAGATCAGCTCCAATATCAGTAGCATCGCTGCTGGGGATGAGCCCCTGATACCCGTGTTGCTGGAGGCGGCAGGGTTGCTGTCTGACACCTGCCCGGCAATATTGTGTGTACTCTGTGATGTGCCACTGCCGGAAGTTTATCGAGATCCGCTTAAGCAGGTGCCTGCGCCTTATGTCGCCTGCTTTAGGATTACCCGCGATCAGGGGCTTGGCGAGGAGCTGTGGCTCGATGTTAATGCAGTTTCGGAAGCAGATGGCCCGGCACGGACGGCACCATTGGATTTCGTTGAGTTTTTGTCCTCCGCTTGCGAATTCTTCCCCACCCGTCATAACGGCAGTCACTGGACTGTACGCAAATCGCGTCGCCCAGCGGGATCTGGATGAGATTGATTCAGCGTGTCAATTACCTGTGGCGTTTGTTTGCTACTGCTCTGGCCTTTAGTCTCTTTGGCATTGGCGGTGTCATTGTGCCACTGATATCCACCCCCGTACTGTACCTTATCCGTGGAGATGAGGAGCGGCGCCGCCTGCGGGCGCGCCGTATCGTGCATTGGCTATTCAAGATCTACATCTATATGTTGCGGTTTCTGGGGATTCTTACCTGGACCACGGACGGATTGGAAAAGCTCGACCGGGATGGACTGTTGGTGCTGGCCAATCATCCGACACTGATTGATGTGGTTTTTCTGGTTGCCTTCGTCCCCGATGCCAATTGCATCGTTAAAGGCCGTTTGCTGGCAAATCCGGCGATGCGGGGCTTAATTTCCCAGGCTGGCTATATCACCAATGATCAGGGCGGCAAGCTAATTGACTCTGCTGACGCTTCGCTCAAGAGTGGCGGTGCCCTGTTGGTTTTTCCAGAGGGAACCCGTACTCGCCCCGGCTCGCCTCTGGCGTTTCAGCGCGGTGCTGCCAACGTGGCGATACGTTGCCAAGTGGACATCACGCCGGTGGTGATCCGTTGTCATCCCCCGACCTTGAGTAAACAACACAAGTGGTATCACATCCCCGATCAGTCGTTTATCATGTCGTTCTCGATCGGTGATGACATCGCGATTGCACCTTTCCTGGACTATCCCGCAGCTCAGGGGGCTAGGCAGCTGACTCGTTTTCTAGAGCACTTTTTCACGGAGGAAACCACCGCATATGCCCACTGAAGCACTGCACACCGAGCTCAAAGCATTGATTATCCAAGCCCTTGATCTGGAAGACCTTACCGTCGAGGATATCAATGATTCAGACGCCCTCTTTAACGAGGGGTTAGGGCTTGATTCAATTGATGCCCTTGAGATCGGTGTTGCCCTGCAAAAGCGCTACGGCATAAAGCTCAATCCTGAAGCCGACGATGTGAAGCGTCATTTTGCCAGCATTACCGACCTGGCCGCACTGGTGCACAATCATCGGATGGACGGGAGGGAGTCAGAGTGAAATCCCGAGAGGAAATCTACAGCCATGTGGTCGGCTTGATGAGCGATATGTTTGAGCTCGACCCCCAAATCATGTGTGAAGATTCGCGACTGTACGACGATCTCGACATCGACAGCATTGATGCGGTGGACTTGATCGTGGAACTCAAGAGCTACACAGGCAAAAAAGTGGCCCCTGAAGATTTCAAGAACGTTCGCACCGTAAGGGATATTGTCAGCGCCGTCGAAGACCTCCTGGAGAATGAATAAAGTCCCATGGCGCAATATGGGATACGGCCTTCTGTTTGCGCTGTATCCGTTGCTGGTCTACCTGGGGTTGCGTTATTTTGATCCTCGCTGGTTGGCATTGTTGTTAATTGTGGCGGCGAGCAGTCGCTTGGTGCGTGCAGGGTTTTCCCGCAGAATCCAGGTTCTAGCCGGCGTTGCGGTCATCGCCGCCGCTGGCTATACCCTGCTCACAGGCTCCGAGTTGGGCATACTCCTCTACCCGGTGCTGGTTAATGCGGTGCTGCTAAGTCTGTTTGGCGCCAGCTTGTTGCAACCGCCGACTATTGTTGAAACCTTGGCCCGTATCAAGGAACCTGATTTGCCCGAGGCTGCTATCAGCTATACCCGCAAGGTTACGCAGCTCTGGTGCCTGTTTTTTTTGTTCAACGGTTTCATCGCAATGGTTACTGTTGCCCTTGTCACGCAAGGATTCGGGCGTGAGTGGTGGCTGCTGTACAACGGATTTCTCGCCTATGTACTGATGGGCACGCTTTTGGCGGGAGAGCTGCTGGTGCGCAAACGCGTGCGGTCAAGGATCAGCGGCATTGAGCGCAACCATGAACGCGCCTGAATTGCTCAACGATGTTAGTCATGGCCGCAGTCTCCGCAGTGAGGAGCACGCCGTGGCCTGGGGCGTCGAGGGCGCTCTCAGCTGGGCAGGTTTCAGGCAGGAAGTGGCGACGTGGCGGCAGCAGTTGCAGTCCATGGCTGGCTCAGGTGTTGCAATCCATCAGCCTGTGCCGCAGACATTCATGGCTTGCCTGTGTGCAGTCTGGAGCCTGGGCAAAGCAGCGGTAGTTTCTGCCAGTGGCTTTCGCGACACAGCAGAGCTCCTGCCGCGTCTGCACCAGCAGTTAGGTGACCGTTCACACGAGCGAGGTTTCTCGCTGGGGGTGGACGTGCCGCAAAAGGCGCTGAAGATAGCGAATGGGGAGTCCCCCGCACTGCTGCTATTCACTTCCGGATCAAGTGGTACTCCCACCCTGGTGGCCAAGTCTCTGCGCCAGCTGGATGCGGAAATTGCCATGCTGGAGGAGCTGTGGGGCGAATCTGTGGATGGTTCGGTATTCGTCAGTACGGTCTCGCACCATCACATGTATGGCCTGCCGTTTGCGCTGCTTTGGCCGCTCGCGCGCGGTTCAGCCTTTTCCAGCGAGGGATTGCCCTATCTGGAGTCCCTTGAAGTGCGCGCACGACACCATCGTCTTACCCTGGTGACCAGCCCGGTTCAGCTGGACAACCTGCCTGCGGGCCTCGATTGGTCATTGCTGCAGGAGAAAACGTCACGTATTTTCTCCGCCGGTGCAGCGCTGTCCGCTATTACGGCGCAGACCTGCCTGGATTGCTTCGCCAAGCCCGTGACAGAAATTTATGGTAGCACTGAAACCGGCGCCGTCGCATGGCGCGAGCAGCCGGCCGTGCGCCTCTGGCGTTGTCTGCCCGCTGTACAGGTGAGGACCGCAGATCGAGGAAGCCAATTGTCCATTCACTCTCCCGCTCTCAGCAGCGAGCCCCAATCCTGGCTGACCGTGGCTGATACCGGCGATGTTCACAGCCCGCAAGAGTTCGCCTTGCGGGGCCGAGTGGACCGCATCGTCAAGGTAGGAGGCAAGCGTGTTTCCCTAAGCGGTCTGGAAAGCGCCCTGCAGGAGCATCCCCTGGTCTCCAGCGCGAAAGTGGTTGTACTGCCCCAGCGCAAGTCTCGCTTGGGAGCCGTGGTAGTGCTTTCGGCGCAGGGTAATGCAATATTGATCGATCAGGGCAAAAGCGCTGTCAACGCCATGCTGCTGGAGTCCATTGGGAGCCTTCCGGAGCGGGTCGCGTTGCCGCGCTACTGGCGCTATGTCACGACCATGCCAATCAATAGCCAGGGAAAGACTGTCAATGATGCTCTCGTGAGTCTTTTCCATCAAGAGCACCAACCCACGCTACCCGATGTTCTCGCCACGCAAGCCAGCGGAGATGAGCGAGAGCTAACTTTGCGAATCCCCGAAAATCTGTATTTCTTTTCCGGTCATTTTCCCGGCAACCCGGTGGTGCCTGGTGTGGTGCAGATTCACTGGGTCTTCCATTACGCTGGAGAAATCTATCCTGCGTTACGTCACTTCCTGCGCCTGGAAAACATCAAATTTCAGCATATCTTGCAACCAGGCGATATCGCAACTTTGCATTTGCAGCGCCAGGATGGCAGCGAGAAATTGCTTTTCCGCTTGTACTCTCCACGGGTACAGTATTCCAGTGGTCGTATCCTGTTTGGCGCTCTGGCTGAAGAATCGCATCCGGTTGACGGGGGGAAGTGATGACTGACTGGGCGACTGAAAATTTCAGTCCTTGCGTGTTGATCCCGGTTTATAATCATTGGCAGGTGTTGCGAAGCACTGTGGAGAAGGTCCGTGGGTTTGGCCTGCCGATCGTGTTGGTAAACGACGGTAGCCATCGCCAGTGCCGCGAAGTGATCGAAACGATAGTCAGCGATTTCGAGAGCGTTCATCTGGTTAGCCGGGACTACAATGGTGGCAAAGGCGCGGCTGTCAAGGATGGCTTGCGAGCCGCGCACGCACTGGATTTCACCCATGCTTTGCAAATCGATGCAGACGGTCAGCACGATATTGACGATGCACAGCGTTTCCTGCGAACTGCGCAGGCTTTTCCCGAGGCATTGGTGGCCGGATATCCGGTGTTTGACGAATCTGTACCCAAGCACCGTTACTATGCCCGCTATATCACCCATGTGTGGGTATGCATCAATACGCTCTCTACCACCATCAGGGATTCGATGTGTGGTTATCGTGTGTATCCCCTGGCGTCCAGCTGTGCACTGATTGAAGCGAGCCGCATCGGCGGCCGTATGGATTTTGACGGCGAATTCATTGTGCGCTGGTACTGGGCGGGGCTCCCCCTGCAGCAATTGCAGACACGCGTTGTCTACCCCGAGGGTGGGGTTTCTCATTTCAGGCTATGGCGAGACAATAGTCTGATCTCGATGATGCATGCACGCCTGTTCTTTGCCATGCTGATGTTGCTACCGCGCCTGCTGGCTCGCAAGTTTCCAACTATTCGAGGGAGTGCGCGCCCTTGCCGCTAGAACTCAGGATAAATCATGGCAGCTAACTCGCATTGGGCGCATACAAGGGAAGCCGGTTCGCTGCTGGGAATGCGGTTTCTGCTTGGCGCCTATCGGTATGGTGGGCGTTGGTTGTTTCGCCTCTGCCTGCTGCCCGTGGTCTGCTTTTACGCCCTTTTCCAACGTAGCAGCTACAGGGCGTCGCAGGACTACCTGCACCGAATGCACACCGTCAACAACGCTTTCCCCAAGCCGCGACCCTTGCATAGCTTCTATCATTTTTGGCATTTCGCCGACTCGCTGCTGGATAAGCTGGGAGTGTGGATGGGGCGTATTACACGCCAGGACGTGGTCCTGCACGGTGCCGAGGTTGCCGATGAGCTTCTGGCTACTGGGCAGGGGGCCTTGATCCTGATCTCCCATCTGGGTAATTTTGAAATCTGCCAAGCGCTGTCGGAAACCCGACGGAACCTGCGTCTGACGGTGCTGCACCACACCCATAATGCGGTGAAGTTCAACCGGATTCTCAGTGAATACAACCGGGCATCATCGGTGGAGCTACTGCAAATCAGTGAGCTCGACATTAGTGTGGCGATACAGTTGAGCGAGAAGATAAGCGACGGTCAATTCATTGCCATTGCAGCTGACCGGGTCGCTATCAACAATGCCGAACGCTCGGTTGCCGTGGATTTCCTCGGCTATCCTGCGCCGTTTCCCGTTGGCCCTTTCGTGTTGGCTGCCGCCCTCCAGGCCCCTGTACTGACCATTCACTGCATAAGAAAAGAGGGCCGCTATCATCTTTATTTCGAATACCTCTGGCAGGGTGACGTTGTCGGTCGTCGAGATCGTCAGCACCATATAGAATCCCTGATGCAGGGCTATGTGCAGCGTCTGCAGTACTATTGTCTGCAAGCGCCCTGGCAGTGGTATAACTTTTATCCATTCTGGGCGCCTTTGTGCACGGCGCACAAGCACTCCAGCCGGCAAGCGTCCTCATGATTTGCGATTCTGTTTCTAACCAATACCTGGAGGTCGCATAATGACAGGAGCCCCGTTACCCAGCGTCGATGTCACCATCGAGATACCTTTTCACGACGTGGATTCGGCGCATGTTGCCTGGCATGGGCACTACGCAAAATACCTCGAAATAGCGCGCTGCGCTTTGCTCGATACAATTGAATACAACTATGTCGATATGTCTGCCTCAGGGTTTTTCTGGCCAGTCATTGATATGCGGCTGCGTTATGTAGGTCCGGCTCGCTTCCAGCAGAAGATCTCCGTTACTGCCACGTTGGTGGAGTGGGAAAACCGCTTGCGTATCGACTACATGATTCGAGATTTCGTCAGTAAAAAGCGCCTCACGAGAGCTTCCACGGTACAGGTGGCTGTCAGGGTCGACAATGGAGAGATGCAGATTGCTTCGCCTCCGGTGTTACTGGAGAAGCTCGGCATCGAATCCGGCCAGGGTGGGCGCCGTCAGAGTGGGGATAATCGGTGAGAAACCGAGGCTGGCTGATTGTCATGCTAACCATACTTGTTGTGGGGCCTGTCCCCGCAGTTGTGTTTGGTGACGAATCCCCCGCCGGCTTCATCTCCGGGTTGGCGCAGCGCTTGGCGAAGACCGGGCAGTTGGAGGGTACCTTCGAGCAAACCAGGTATATCAGCGTTCTCTCGATACCGCTACGCTCGTCCGGAACATTCACTTATCAGCGGGGAGAGGGCATTGTCTGGCGAACCCTCGAGCCCGTTGCAAGTGTTGTCCGTATCAGTCCTGACCAGGGTGTAGTCGTCGTGGATGACCGCAACAACCCGCAGCCTGTGCCCGCGTCGGAGTTGGTTGGCGTGATTTTTCTCGGGGTCTTCTCTGGTGACTTCAGTCGTCTCAACGACTACTTTCGCGTCGAACACGAGCAGGGAGTGACCGCCCGAGAGGGTGACCACTGGGAGTTGCGCCTGACTCCGTTGCGGAAACAGCTGGCTGAGCACCTACGATCCATTGCCATTGCGGGTACTCAACTGGTCGAGTCCATTACGTTGCTGGAACCTAACGGTGATCGCACGGAGATTGTTTTCGAGACAACTGAATCTGGTGAGAAGTTCCACTGATGGGGGCGATGTCCGCGCCCGTTATGCACCGCTACCTGGTAGGCCTATGGCTGCTGGGGCTGCTGATTGGCGGGTTATACTGCGGCGAGCGTATTCTTCGAGGAGAAGTCTTCCAGAGCAATATTCTCGGTCTGATTCCCGAGCGAGATGAAGGCGGCCAGAGTGTTTACTCTGGCGTCACCAAAAATTTCGAGAAGCGCTTTGTGGTTATGCTCAGTCACCCCGATCCCCATCAGGGTTCAGCTCTTGCCGTCGCACTGAAGGAGAAACTGGCCCAGCAGGACCTTGTCGATATGAATGGCGCCAGCGAATCATTGCTGGGGGAACTGCGAGACTTCTTCAAACCTTATCGCCACCAGCTGCTTGCGGTTGAGACGCGACAACGCCTTCTTGCCCAGAATCCGCAAGACCTCGCTGCTAGCGTTGTTACCGGCCTCTACAGTCCTGTTAGCGGCTTTCGCCTTTATCCCTTTGCCGATGATCCCTTCAACCTGGGTGGCGCCTGGTTTCAAGAAGTGTTTCCCGAGGCTGTGCGGTTTCGGGGCACGGAAATCCCCTCCCTGAGAGCGGAGGGGCGCATCTGGTACCTGATCGACGGGCAGGTCCGGGGCAGTCCCTTCGATCTTGCCAGCCAACAGGCACTCAGCACCGTGCTGGATGATTTTCCCTCCCAATCAGGCACACAGATGGGTGATGCCGACTTGTTGTTTTCTGGTGTTATTTTTCATGCCACTGAAGCCGCGCGTCTTGCCCGCTCTGAAATATCTACCGTGGGCAGTGGTTCGCTATTGGGCATTCTCCTTCTGGTGATAGCGGTATTTCGCTCCCGTCGCGCGCTCGCCGCCATTGCCTTCACTCTGCTGAGCAGTGTGTTGATGGCGCTGACCATCTCCTTGTTGGTGTTTGACCGTGTGCATCTGGTCACTCTGGCATTTGGCACAACACTGTTGGGCCTGGCTGTGGATTACTGCTTTCACTTCCTGATCAAGTACCGGGTCCATGGCGATGCCCTGGTGGCGGGTCGCCTGATCCGCAAGGGGCTGTTGATCAGTGCGGGTTCCAGCATTGCAGCGTATCTGGTCCAGCTAGTCTCTCCGTTTCCGGGCTTGCAGCAGCTGGCCGTGTTCCTGGTGGCGGGTCTGGTGGGAGCATGCAGCGCAGTGCTTGTCCTGACACTCTGCTTTCGGGAGCTGCCTTCGGCGAGCCTCTCCCCCTGGCTGATTTTTTTTTCCACAAGGGTGGAGCCTGCTTATTTGCGCCTCGGCGCCCGGCGCCTGCAGTTATGCTGCTCGCTGGCTGCAGTGCTTGCTCTGCTCGCAGGCTATTTGTATTGGCTGGGTAGCAGCGATGATATCCGTCATCTCAATTCGTCAAGTCAGTCCCTACTGGACTCCGAGCGCAAGGTGCAGACCCTGCTGGGCGGGATCGATCCCCAGCGCTATTGGGTTGTGGCGGGGCAGGATCAGCAGCAGGTTCTGGAGCGCACCGAGAAGGTAGTGGCAGCTATTGACGACGACCGTGCCCCAACAGCGCGGTTGGCAGTCGCGGTTACGGCGATGGTGCCGTCGCTAGCAGCCCAGCGTGGCGACCATGCCCTGGTGGCCTCCAGGCTCTACGGTTCTGACGGGGCGGTGACCGTGATGTGCGTCATGCTGCAATCCGATTGTAGCCAGTGGCAATCACTGCCTGGCGATGTCCTCGACGAACTTGAACCGTCCGGCGTTCCCGCCACTGTTGCCGCCCGGTTCCTGCCCGCTGCCCTGACAACCGAGAACCGCAGTATTGTCCTGCTGCGGCAGGGGGCGCTGCCTGCGCAACGGAAGCTTGAATCCATGGCAGAATTGCCCGGTGTAACCTATGTCGATCAGGTGCAAGTCTTGTCGGAAACCCTGAAGTCGTTTCGGATCGAGGTGACGATGTTGTTGGCGGCGTTCCTCGGGGTTTTCTCCCTGGCGTGCATATTTTTCTATGGCCGACGGGGCAGCGTGGTACTGGTTAGCGTGCTTGCTTCAATGTTTGTGAGTCTGGCATTGTCCGCAGCCGGTGGCGTTACCCTGTTCCATGTTCTCGCTCTGCTGCTGGTCTTGGGGCTGACTGTGGATGCCGCGGTTTTCTACCTGGAGCTCGGTCTGAACGGTGAAACATGGCTCGCCTCGACTCTGGCCTCGGCAACGTCCATTCTCGCCTTTGGCTTGCTGGCATTGAGCGACGTGCCCCTGCTACACCATTTTGGTAGTGTAGTGTTTTTTGGCCTGCTGGCAGCCTGGTTAATCACTCCGCTGATGTTTCAGCTTGCCAGAGGCGGGACTGTGCCTGCCTCTTTGGGATTAAAATCATGACAGGAAAGATATCGTGATCGAAACAACCGATGTGGCCATTATCGGTGCCGGTCCCTCGGGCACCATCGCCGCGGCTCTGCTGCGTAAGGAGGGCAGGCGAGTTGTGGTGTTGGAGAAAACCCACTTTCCGCGTTTCTCCATCGGCGAAAGCCTGTTGCCACAATGTATGGAGTTTATCGCCGAAGCGGGAATGCTGGACGCGGTCAACAACGCCGGTTTCCAGTACAAGAACGGTGCGGCCTTTGCGCGCGACGGTCTCAAGGCTGCCTTTGATTTCCGCGACAAGTTCAGTGTTGGTATGGGGACGACCTTTCAGGTACAGCGCGCCAGCTTTGACCATTTGCTGGCGGAGGAGGCAGCTAAAATGGGCGCCGATATCCGCTTTGGGCACTGCATCGAGGCCTTCGCTTATGATGAGTCGGATCGGCCCCTGCTGACATTTGCCGACAGTGAGGGCCAACGCCATCAATTGAGTGCCGGGTTTGTTCTCGACGCATCCGGTTTTGGTCGTGTATTGCCGCGCTTGCTGGATTTGGAGCTGCCATCGGATTTTCCCCTGCGAATGTCGCTGTTTACTCATATCGAGGATAACATCAGCGATTCCCGGCACGATCGTGATAAAATCCTGATCGTGGTACATCCAAATCTCGATGACGTGTGGTATTGGCTGATACCTTTCAACAACGGTCGCTGCTCTCTCGGTGTTGTGGCTCCCAAGGGTTTTTTCGATAACGAAGTCGGTGCTCCCGAACAATTGCTGCGCGAGGCGGTCGATGCCAGCCCCGACCTAGTGCAGCTGCTGGTCGATGCCCGTTTCGATACTCCCGTGAGCCAGATTGGCGGCTATGCCTGCAACGTAAAGTCCCTCTGGGGTAAAGGCTACGCACTGCTGGGCAATGCCGGGGAATTCCTCGATCCTGTGTTCTCCTCCGGCGTAACAATTGCGATGAAGTCCGCAAGCCTGGCAGCACCGCTGGCAAGCCGAAGCCTGGATGGGGAAAATATCGACTGGGAGAGCGAATACGCCCAGCCCCTGCGCCTGGGCGTAGATACCTTCAGGACCTACGTCAGGTCGTGGTACGACGGAAGTTTTCAGAAGGTAATTTTTTCACAGGGTCAGCAAACTCAAGTGCGGGCCATGATCTCCTCAATCCTGGCCGGGTATGCCTGGGATACGGATAACCCCTTTGTGCGGGAATCGCAGCGGCGACTGAAGACTCTGATAGAGCTCTGTGATGGAGCAGCGCCTTCAGGTGAGACAAGGTCCTTCGGCGAAGTCGGGCCATGCTGCTGAGGTCGACTCTGGCGGTCATATTGCTTGCCCTTGGCGCCTGTGCCAGCCTGCACGGGGCGCGGCTGGAACAACTGCCGCTGCCGGCGGCCAGCCAGCTGCCTTGCTGCTGGCAGGCGGAAGAAAAGGTCGAGATTTCGGTGCCTGGCCGGGATTTACTCTTGACTGCGGCGGTTGCCGTGCAGGAGGACACCTTGACCGTGGTGGTTTTTGATCCGATCGGGCGTCGCATGGCTACGCTAATTCACACCGAAGGCGAGCCGCAGGTTCTGGCGCCACCAGACTGGCCTCCGGAATTGTCGCGCCAGCTACTGATTGGCCTGTATCTTCATCACTTGAACCCGGACCAGTGGGTCTTTTCAGAGGAGGGTTGGACCATCGCCAGTGACCCCGGTCTCAGGACCCTCAGCTACCATCAGCGGCAACTGGTCAAGCTTCAGTACTCGGCACATGATCTTGCTGAACGCACCCTGCTTTTTAATGGGCATAGCCTAAGTGTACGGCTCACAACTTTGTCTAGGGCTGATCTGTGAGCAGTGTAACACCTGTGTTCCTCAACCACGCCGGGGCCATCTGCTCCCTGGGGGCTGACCTGGCGAGCGTCGAAGACAATCTTTTTCCCTCCGAGCAGCTGACTCCCGGGTCGGAAGGGAACTTTCTGACACTTTCGGATGCCTGGTCACCAGGACGCACATTGCCGCTTGGGCTGGTGACTGGTCATTTGCCTTCAACTGTCATCGCGGCTGAAAATACCCGCAACAACCGCCTGCTGGCAGCATCCCTGTCCCCGTTATATGGAGTGGTGGAGGGCCTTAAGTCGCGCCACGGGCGCCACCGTATTGGTATAGTGGTGGGTACCAGCACCTCTGGCATTGCTGAGGGCGAGGCGGCGCTGACCTGTGACAGTGCGGGCGCGCGACTGGTGCCGGGTTACCGTTACACCAGCCAGGAATTGTCTGCCCCGACTCGGTTCCTGGCCCGCTGCCTGGATGTCAGCGGGCCCTGCTGGACCCAGTCGTCGGCCTGTACTTCAGGTGCCAAGGCTCTTGCTTCGGCGGCGCGCTTACTCCGACTCGGAGTTTGTGACGCGGTCGTTGCTGCGGGAGTGGACAGTCTTTGTCATATGACCGTGGCTGGATTTTCCTCTCTGCTGGTCACCGCTGAGAGCCATTGCAACCCGTTCAGCCGCAATCGCTGCGGGATTAATATCGGTGAGGCCTCTGCCGTGTTCGTGCTGAGCCGGGAGCCCGGGCCAGTTCGGCTTGCCGGTGTAGGTGAAAGCTCCGATGCATACCATATTTCCTCTCCGGATCCAGAAGGCAAGGGCGCGGCAGCAGCCATGCTCCAGGCCTTGAGCATGGCGCAAACAGATCCGGCCCAGATCGATTACGTCAACCTGCACGGTACTGCCACGCCCCAGAATGACGCCATGGAAGCTCTGGCGGTGAACCGGGTATTCGGACCTGATGTGCCCTGCGGTTCCACCAAGCCCCTGACCGGCCACACGCTGGCGGCGGCGGGTGCCATTGAAGCGCTAGTGTGCTGGCTACTGCTGCAACGCGACGACAATCGGTTGCCTCCCCATCTCTGGGATGGCGAGGTGGACCCGGATCTAGCCGCACTGAACGGGCTTGCACGCAGTAATGGTGTCGCCCCGGCACGTATGGTGATGAGCAACTCCTTTGCCTTTGGTGGTAACAATCTGTCGCTAGTCCTCAGCCGGGAATAATCATGGAAGATACGTCACCCAACAGAAATTCCTGTCCCAAGGCTCTGCCGATCCGCGACCTGCTCCCCCACGATCATCCGATGATATTGCTTGACCGAGTCGACTCGTGCCGGGAGCACGGCCTAACTGCCTGCGTCTACATCGGTGCCGACTCCCTTTTCGTTCAGCCACAAGGTGTGCCCTCCTGGGTGGGGCTTGAGTACATGGGGCAGGCCATCGCCGCCCATGCCGGTGTTTGCGCCCGTCGCGACGGCCACCCGGTGCGCATTGGCTTCCTGGTCAGCACCCGCCGCTACGATCCCGCTTGCAGCTATTTCCCCATCGGTGCGACACTGCACATCGCCGTAGATGCAGTGACCTATAACAGTACCGGCTTGCAGGTGTTTGAATGCACCATCAGCGGCCCGGATGTAATCGTTACCGCCAATCTGAATGTATTTATGCCGGAGAATGTCGAGAAATTCATGCTGGAGAACTTGTGATGAGCGGTACTGTTCTGGTAACCGGCTCAAGCCGCGGCATCGGCAGGGCTATCGCTCTCGACCTGGCCCGCGCTGGCTACCCGGTGTTGCTGCACTACCGCAGCCAACGGGATGAGGCAGAAGCCGTGGCGCGAGAAATCGACGCACTCGACGACCGCTCCGGCCCAACCCGTATCCTCCAGTTTGATGTGGCCGACCGGGAGCAGTGCCGCGAGGTGCTGGAAGCCGATATTGAAGTCCACGGCGCCTATTACGGCGTGGTGTGCAACGCCGGGATTGTCCGCGACGGGGCCTTTCCAGCACTGACCGGCGACGATTGGGACTCAGTGATCCACACCAATCTCGACGCGTTTTACAATGTACTACAACCCTTGGTCATGCCCATGGTGCGGCGCCGACAATCAGGGCGCATCGTCACGCTTGCCTCGGTGTCCGGATTGATGGGCAACCGCGGCCAGACTAACTACAGCGCCGCTAAGGCGGGTGTTATCGGCGCCAGCAAATCCCTCGCTATCGAACTAGCAAAACGTGACATTACTGTGAATTGTGTGGCACCCGGTCTGATTGAAACAGACATGAGCGCTGCAGCAATATCCCCCGAGGCGCTGGCGATGATCCCCGCGCGGCGTACCGGGAAACCCGCTGAAGTCGCCGCCCTGGTCCGTTTTCTACTGTCGCCGGATGCCGCCTACATTACTCGCCAGGTGATTTCCGTCAACGGAGGCATGTGCTAATGAAACGGGTTGTCATCACCGGGATGGGGGGCCTGTCACCGATCGGCTCAGACTGGCACACCATCGAACAGAATTTGCGGATGGGCGCTACCGGTATTCGCTTTATGGATGACTGGAAGAAATACACTGAACTCAATACCCGTCTGGGCGCCCCGGTAGCGGGTTTCGACCGGCCGGCACATTACCCGCGCAAGATGGTGCGCAGCATGGGGCGGGTTGCCCTGATGAGCACCCGGGCGAGCGAGTTGGCCTTACAAGCTGCGGGATTGCTGGATGATCCCTGCATCAAGGATGGGCGCATGGGTGTCAGCTACGGCTCTTCAACCGGCAGCCCCGACGCGGTCCTCGATTTTGGCAATATGCTTCTCAACCACGCCAGCGCCGGCATCAACGCCAACTCTTATCTAAAAATGATGAGCCATACGGCGGCGGTGAATATTGGGGTTTTCTTTGGCCTCAGGGGCCGGATTATCCCCACCTCCAGCGCTTGCACTTCCGGCAGCCAGGGTATTGGCTACGCCTATGAAGCGATCAAGTACGGTCACCAGGCACTTATGATTGCCGGTGGAGCCGAGGAGCTTTGTGCCACAGAGGCGGCTGTGTTCGACACACTCTACGCTACCAGTACCCGCAACGCTGAGCCGCAGCTGACACCGCGTCCCTTCGACCGCGACCGCGACGGACTGGTGATTGGTGAGGGTGCCTGTTCACTGATTCTCGAAGAACGTGAGCACGCCTTGGCCCGGGGTGCTAACATTCGGGCAGAAATCGTTGGTTTTGCCACCAACTCCGACGGCAGTCATGTCACTCAGCCCGAAGCTGAAACCATGTATCGGGCCATGGAGTTGGCGCTGGAGAATGCCGGCCTACCTCCAACCCGGGTCGGCTATATCAGCGCACACGGCACCGCCACTGATCGCGGCGATGTAGCCGAAAGCCACGCGACCTACCGCCTGTTCGGTGGTAACACCCCGGTCAGTGCGCTGAAAAGCTATACCGGCCACACGCTCGGCGCCTGCGGGGCGCTGGAAGCCATGGTCGCGGTCGAGATGATGAACAGGGGTTGGTTCCACGCCACCGCTAATCTCGACAACCCGGACCCTGCCTGCGCTCCCTTGGATTACCTGACCCGAGAGGGGCGCAATATCGATACCGACTGTGTAATGAGCAATAATTTTGCGTTTGGTGGCATCAACACATCCCTATTGTTCGTTCGTCCTGAACAGGGCTGAGTCATAGACCACCTAGGATGGGCTGGCCACGGTTGGGAGGATAAAAACACTTGGAGCGTCCGCACCCCAGACCGCGCGCGACCTCTCGGCGTATAGAAAAGATAGGAACCAAATTTTGCTGCTACAAGCCGTGCTATAAGGCTTTGTCCCGAGAAATATTGGCTAGCAAAACGGGTAAATTTTGCGGCAAAAGGAATTTCACCCCTAAGACGAGTTTTATAGCCAAATCATGATTAGCTATGACAAGCCTAAAAAAATTCATGCCTTTAATGCCAAATTTGAGGCACAAAAAATTGCTTTTGCGCCAGTGGCCTTTCAAACAGCTCGATGCTTAATTAAATTCGATATTCTAAAGTATATCGATGCTGCTGGTGAAGCCGGCATAAATCTGACAGCACTTTGTGAAAAATGCAGCATCAGTGCATATGGTGTGCAGGTGTTGGTCGATATGGGCATGAGCATGCATCTGATTTGGCAAAATAATGAAAACTATATACTCGATAAAACGGGTTATTTTTTGCTTAACGATCCCATGGCACAGTGTAATCTTAATTTCGTGCACGATGTTTGTTATGAAGGCTTGTTTAAGCTTGATGACTCTATCAAAAACGGCAAGCCTGAAGGTCTACAGGTTTTTGGTGATTGGAAAACGATTTACCCAGGCTTAAAGGATCTACCCGAAGCCGTGAAAAAAAGTTGGTTTGAATTTGATCATTACTACTCCGATCATGCCTTCCCTGAAACATTACCCTTAATATTGGAGTTCTCTCCAAGACATATTTTAGATGTGGGCGGAAATACCGGTAAGTGGGCACTAATGTGCGCCGAATTCGATAAAAATATTAATGTGACCATTATGGATTTACCTGGCCAGCTAGCTGTTGCCAAGGTCAATGCCGAAGCGCAGGGTGTGGGTGATAGAGTTCATGGTTATGAGATTAACCTGTTGGACGAAAGCCAAGAGTTCTACCAAGGTGCTGATACTATTTGGATGAGTCAGTTTCTTGATTGTTTCAATAAGCAGAAAATTCTCAGCATTCTCAATCGCGCGGTTAAAGTCATGAATAGTGATAGTCGTCTCTATATCTTGGAGTCCTTCTGGGATAGGCAGCCATTCGAGGCCGGTGCATATTGTGTAAATGCCACCTCTTTGTATTTCACCGCTATGGCCAATGGCAATAGCCGGATGTATCACAGCAAAGATATGATCAAGCTAGTTCAAGAAGCCGGAATGTATGTGGAGAAAGATACCGACAACTTAGGCTTAGGCCACACCTTATTAAATTGTCGGCTCAAATCTAGTAATTATTCGCGCTAATTTGTTTGACTCAAGAGCATGCATCAATATGCTATTGAGCTAATTCGATTCGACCGCTTCAGCTGGAGACTGAGCGGCGAAGACTGAACGCGTAGCTTGGCCAGGAAGGGACCAAGACTTCTCCCGGCGGGAACCCCGTGCATTGCAAGCGCTGAATCAGTCACTCAAGCATATAGGGTCTCACAGAATAGGTAGAAAGCTCCATGAACTTGGACACGTCCATAGAATAGGGCTAGAAACCTCCACGAATCACTCCGATGAATGAGCTACATCTAGTACTCCAAAAAAACCTTTCTTTTTCCATGTCTTAATTATATCCCCCACCAGGTAAAGATCTTTTTCCGTATACCGAAGATGAGCCTTCACCGACGTGTTTCCTTCTGAGCACTAACAGTTAATTACGCGGACCCTACCGTAAAAAACATCTCCATGCTCGCCGCAGGACGCCCTGCAAGAGGAGAAATCCACCCTGGAGACTTTTGCGGTCGCTGACCCGTCGAGCCTATATATAGGTTCCCTTTTTTATCGACCCCCGCCTTCGGATTCGTATCCCAAAGAGCGGATATGAAAATCCCGGCCTGGAACCTTGTGTAGCACCCCCCTCCCCCTAATCGCGCCCATCAAGGCACGAAGAGGGCGTCCTCGTATCGATCTTTCCGTCGAAACCCCGTCAAGTCGCGGGGTCTGCAGCAGCTGGCGCCTGCCGCACTGATGAGACAAGCCAAAGCAAGTCGGCCCGCGCGGTAACGCGGGCCTAGCCCAAGAAAAACAATCCTACCTACGGAGTATCCATCATGAGCCACACCTACGATATGTTCGCTACTGCCACGATGTCAAACACACGGTGTTCTGGTTTCAGTGTCGCCGACCAGAGTGTCATCGAACAGGCACTCGATATCCTCAAACGTCGCCTCCTCGAAGGGGAAGCATTCACCAGCCCTCAAGCGGTCAAGCACTACTGCCAGCTGCAGATCGCTCACGAGCCAGACGAGTACTTCTGCGGCATCTACCTCAACAGTCAGCACCGCCTGATTAGCTTCGAGCGCATGTTTCGAGGCACGGTCGATGCTGCAAGCGTCTATCCACGGGTGGTGGTCAGACGGGCGCTGGAGCTGAACGCAGCTGCTGTGATCTTCACCCACAACCACCCCAGCGGAGTGACTTCGCCCAGCGCTGCCGATCTACGCATCACCGAAAGGCTGCAATCGGCTCTGAACCTGATTGATGTCCGGGTCCTGGACCACGTCATCGTCGGGGTCGGGGGCGCCACTTCCCTTGCCGAAACCGGTAAACTTTAAGGAGATCCCCATGAATACTGACCGTAAACCACGAGTCCGCGTCACCTGGGATGAGAACGGGGCCGTCCAGTGGCCTCGCGTGACGGCCACGGTGGTCGTTCCCGGCAGGCCAGCCCAAACCAGGCTTTCCCTGCCTATCGAAGACCCCGCGCATCAACTTGGTGGGCAGTGTCCACACTGTGGCGGCCTCGGCCGCTACCTGCACCATCTGCGACGGTCATGGGATAAGTGCTTCAGGTGTGACGGCAAGGGGGTCCTGGACGCCTTTGATATTGCGCTGCTGCGATTGCGCCTCCAGGGTGGCGGCCCTGTAAACCGCGTTTACGGAGGCGTCCCGCGCAAGTCAGAGAGGTTCACCTGAGCTCCCGAGACCCAGCACGCCCCCGCGGCAACCGGATCACAAGAGCTGACGGGCTCACAGTCATCTGGAGAGCGTAACTAGCAAAGCGTCACAGCGTCATTGTATTGGTGCGTCGGTGCGTCGGTGCGTCGGTGCGTCGGCGTCTCGGTGGCCGGGGTGTGGGTGCGTCGTGTCAGTGGTCCCGCATCAGCCGAAGAGGGACAATGGCCATACGAAGCCACTGTGAAGCGCTACTATCGGCGGCCGCCAATCCCTCAACCTCACCGCCCTACCCCGAGTCCTCAGCTCCCTGCCCGATGACGAAGGTTGCGTCCCGAGGCGTCCAAGCTGGCTGGACAATGAAGGGCTAGTTGATTAGGCCAAACAATCGGCACAGCAGCTCTGCCGCCCGGAGCTTCTCTCCGGCGGTGGTCTCGGGGGAGTGTATGATTGCGCGTAGGTCCGTGAGGATATCGTCCCGAACCTGATGCTGCTCAATGAAGAACCGCGCCCGTTGGCGCGCGACGGCTTCGGCGACTTTCGGGTGCCGGAGTAACTGACAGGCCGAGTTCTGAGCGACATCACGCTTGAGGACTCTGCCAGGGCCTTTGGCGGTAATGTAGGCGTCCGTAGCCGTGATGGTCGGGTCGGCGGTGAACGCCGAGACGAAGCGATTCTGGAGGGCGGTGAGGGCCATGCGCAAGCCTCATGTGGCACCCGCTTATTATACTAGGGGCAGCCAAGTGCCGCTATCCATCACTAACAGAATGGTATACGAAATGGTATACAAAACAAAAAAGCGCCCCGAAAGGCGCTTGATTGCTGTGCATGTGGCGGAGCGGACGGGACTCGAACCCGCGACCCCCGGCGTGACAGGCCGGTATTCTAACCAACTGAACTACCGCTCCAAAAGGGGCTCGGATATTGGTGGGTGGTGACGGGATCGAACCGCCGACCCTCTGCTTGTAAGGCAGATGCTCTCCCAGCTGAGCTAACCACCCCCTGACCGAGAGGCGCATTATAGAGATAAAAAAAAGGCTGTCAAACCTTCGCCGTTGATTTCCCGGAAATTTTTCCGGCACTGTAAAAACACGGGTTTGGTAGTAGTATTCCCGATCCCAAACGTGGCGCAGGAACTGCGCCTCTACCCGCTGCCACAGGTTCACCAGCCATGGATATCTTCAAGGAATTTCATTTCGAGGCCGCCCACCGCCTGCCCAATGTGCCGCCCGGGCACAAATGCGCACGCCTGCACGGCCACTCGTTTCAGGTCCGGCTGGTGGTCTCCGGCCCGGCCGCGGAGCCGAGCGGTTGGGTGATGGACTTCGGTGACATCAAGACTGCCTTCAAGCCGACACTCGACAGGCTTGACCATTACTACCTGAACGACATTCCAGGCCTGGAAAATCCCACCAGCGAAAATATTGCCCGCTGGATCTGGCGCGAACTGTCGCCAACGCTGCCGCAGCTGACCCAGGTTGAGATTCGCGAGACCTGCACTTCCGGCTGCATCTACCGGGGCCAGGATTGAGCTGTCATAAAACCGTTACGTCCCGGTAACATGGCGCAAATGTCTTGACGATCAGAAAAACGCTATGCCAACAGGGGTCCCGTAGATTGGTACGATTTGTTACCGAGACAGCCCCTACTCGCGATGTTCCCCAAGCACTGGGGAAGTTACGTTAGGTAGCAAGAGGGAAAAGGTTATGCACAAATGCAGCGCAGTGATAATTCGGTGCAAGCTTAGCCCCACAAAACAAAGTGTCACTTTAGATAAACTACGTAACTATATGTATTAAAAGGGAATTTAACTATTGTTTATTTTTTAACCAATCTGTAACACGGCCCCGGACCACTGGCTTCGGGGCGCCGTTAAACAAATTGTGCACCGACTTATCCACAGATTCTGTGGAAAAATGATGAGGGCTTGAAAGGTGTTACCAACCGCTGGAAAGCACTGCTTATGACTCTGAGCGCCTGGCTGTCACTGCTCGGAGTGTGCCTGCTCGGAGCGATGTCCCCCGGGCCCACCCTCGCCGTAGTCCTGCGCTCGGCGCTTGCCGGAGGCAGGCCGGTAGGGCTTGCCGCGGCAGTCGCCCATGGCCTGGCAGTGGGGTGTTACGCACTGTTTACCGTAGGCGGCCTGTCGGTCCTGATCGCCCGCTCCCCACAAACGTTTTTTGCCCTGCAACTCGCCGGCGCCGGCTGGCTTATCTACCTCGGAGTCTCGGCATTGCGCAGCGGCGGCAATCCCTCGGCCACCACTGCCGGGGCTGGCGCGGCGCCTCAAACCAGCCCCTGGCAGGGGGCAGTCAACGGTTTTCTGATCGCCTTCCTCAACCCCAAACTGGCCCTGTTCATGCTGGCCCTGTTCAGCCAATTCCTGCCCGCAGAGCCCAACTGGCCAATCTATGCCCTGATGGTAACCACTGTCGCAGTCACCGACGCGCTTTGGTATTGCCTGGTGGTGCTACTGGTTAGCAGACCGGCCTGGATGGCGCTACTCCAGCGCAAGGGGCAACGGGTCGACAAGCTGCTGGGCGCAGTCCTGATTGTCCTGGGCGCTGTCGTGATCCTGAGGCTGGTACTGTAGGTGCCGCCTGCGTGGTCAGTGCAGGGTGGCATCGGGCTCCCGCACCACCACCGCCTGCAGGCGCTGGCCCAGCATAATGACAAAGCCCTCGTGCCGCTCCACGCCATCGTAGCTGTAATCGAAACGGTACTGGCGCCAGACCCGCCAACTGCCGCGCTCGTCCCGACTCAGGGACACACGCGAGAGCTGAACGGTCTGGTCGAGGAGCTGAAAATCATCGCGTTTGCCGGCGTGGCGAACTGCCGCCACCGCCAATTCCCGTACCCGGATGGAGGAGAGAAACCACACGCAGAGGGCGCCAAAGGCGAGCACGGCCAGCACTTCCCCCAGGGTAAAATACACGATCAGGCCCCGCGCCGGCGCAAATCAGCCGTCAAGGAAACGCATCACCAGCTTGTTGAACTGCGCTGGCTGCTCCACGTGTAGCCAATGGCCGCAACCAGGCATTTCTGCCAGCTCTGCCTGGGGGAAACGCGCCTCGATCGCCGGGAGGTGTTCGTCCCTGATATAGGGCGACTCGCCGCCCTTGATGAACAGGGTGCGGCCAATGAAAGGTGCTTGCTGAGGCACCTCCGCGAGCACCTCGGCATAACGTTCGCGCAGGACCTTGAAATTGAAGCGCCAGTGATAGTCACCGGCATCGTTGCGCTGCAGGCTCAGCAACAGAAACTGAATGACGCTGTCCTCCTGCAGGTGCTCCGCCATCAGCTTCGCGGCCTCGTTGCGGCTGCGGCACCCGGCGCCATCGACCGCGGCCAGCGCCGCGAACACCGCGTCGTGGGAGGCCGGATAGGCCACCGGGGCGATATCCGCCACGACCAGGGCGTCCACCCGGTACGGTGCATCGAGCGCCAATTGCATGGCCACCTTGCCGCCCAGGGAATGGCCGACAAAATGTGCCATCTCCAGGTCGCGGTGCGCCATCCAACGCTGCACTGCGTCCGCCAGATCCGGCAGCGCCATGCTCCCGGTCCAGGCTGAGCGACCGTGGTTGGGCAGATCGAGGCTATGTACCCGGTAGTGATCCTGCAGTGCGCGGGACAACCCTCCCAGGTTGCTGCCCACCCCGAACAAACCGTGCAAAAGCACCACGTCAGGGCCGTCTCCAGCCACCGAGTCGAATACTTCAGCTGCCATTGTCGCTGTCTCCCCCGCGAGATTTTGCTACCATGCGCGCACTATAAACGAACTGGAGCCACTATGCGTTATTTCCGCACTCTGGGCCGGGCGGCCGTAGCCCTTGCGGTACTGCTCGGGCTCGCCGCCTGCAGCGGCGCGCCGACCTACAACCCCACCGTCTTTGCCTATGAACTGGACAAGGAGCGGCTGGCGCAGAACCAGATAAAGACGGTCATCATTCCCCATGTCAACCTCGGCCCGGTCTCCCGCGCCTACCTCGACAAAGAGGCGCCGCGCATCGACGGCATGGTCCAGACCTACCTGAAGGAGCATGGCTACAAGGTCCTGCCCCAGCGCGATTTCATCCAGCACTGGAACACCGGGGTGCGCGCTTTTGGCAATCCCTACGACCCGACGACCGGCCGGGTCGATATGGCGACCTTCGCCCAGGTCATGCAAAGCGTACGTGACCGCCTGCGGGAAACCAGCGAGCTGGACGCCTTTGTCTTTACTGACCTGATCGAGTCACAGGTACCCTTTGGCACCGGTATGCAGCACATCGCCCGCTGGCATGGGGTAAGCCGCAAGCCCTCGCTGCAGGGGCCCGGCACTGGCGTCTCCGCCGACTTCGACTGGAACCAGGGGGCCTCGGTGGCCTCTCTCCAGATCAGCGTTTATGACATGGAGCTGCAGCGCCTGTTCGCCAGCGTAGGCGGCCTCGATGCCACCGACGCCATTGACGCACGCTCTTCCGCCGGCCGCTTTATCCGCCGCCGCAACATCCTGGAAAACGAGAATTTCGTCAACGAGGGGATCGCCATCGCCTTCCACCCGTTCATCGTTTCGGAAATCTGGCCCGGCAATCCCTAGGCGGGGCACCAGCTAGGCGCTCCCTCGGCGGGCCCCAGCTAAGCGCCCCCTCGGCGGCCCCCCTAATCTTCGTAGGACGCTTTCTTTTTCGCGGCCTGGGCCTGAATCCCCGTCATAAGGTCCGCCTGACTCAGCATGCCCGCGTTCCAGGTGGCGATATAGTTGAGGCCGTCCCGCACGCTGTGGTCGCGGGTATACAGCAGCATCTCCTTGGTGCCGCGCACCGCCAGCGGCGATTTGCCGGCGATGTTGCGGGCGATAGCCGTGACCTCGCGCAGCATGGTCTCGCGATCATCAAAGACCCGGTTCACGAAGCCAACCTCGCGCGCCTCTTCCGCATCCAGGTTGCGCCCGGTGTAGGCCAGCTCCCGCACCACACCCTCGGCAACCAGCCTGGGCATGCGCTGCAGGGTACCGACGTCCGCAGTCATGCCAATGTCGATTTCGCGGATCGCGAACCAGGCATCCTCGGTGGCGTAGCGCATGTCGCAGCAACAGACCAGGTCGACGCCGCCCCCGATACAGGTGTTGTGGATCGCGGCCAGCACCGGTTTGCGGCAGTTTTCAATCGCGCTCAGGTTGTCCTGCATGCGCAGTACATTGCGCCGGAACTCCTCGCCCTGGCGGGCGGGGTCGCTGGACTTCCCCTTGAGGCCATTGAACATGGCAAGGTCCAGACCGGCGCAGAAATGCTTGCCATTCCCGGTCAGGATCACCGCCCGCACAGCGGGCTCCGCATCCAGCCACTCAAAGCAGGCCTGTAGCTCCGGCCACATAACGGCGCTCATCGAATTGGCCTTGTCCGGGCGGTTGAGGGCCACGGTGGCCACCTGCTGCTCAATGCTCAGGGCCAGGGTCTCGAATTCAGGTATCGACATGATGGCAATCACTCCAGTGGGTACACTATGGGCCGCCACCTACCAGCGGCTGAGAAAATCAGCCGGGTTCAACGCCGGCAGATTCTTGGGGTTGCCGTCCCGGGTACCCAGGTAGAGAAAGGCAACCACTTCCTCGTTACTCTCCAGGCCCAGCGCGGACCCAACATAGGGATCAAAGGCCGCGTTGCCGGTGCGCCAGATACCGGCGTAATCGAGGGCCTCCGCTGCCAGCAGGATAGCGTGGGCAGCGCAGCCGGCTGACAGTCGCTGCTCGTCCGCAGGCACCTTGGGGTGCTCCTGCAGGCGAGCAACGACCACCAGTACCAGCGGCGCCCGCAGCGGCGCCGAGCGGGCTTTTTCCCGGGCTGACGAGTCGGCGGCCGGATCCCGGCGCAGGAGGCAGCGTTCCAGCACTTCACCGAAGTCCTCCCGTCGCTCGCCCTCAATGGCAATGAACCGCCAGGGGCGCAGCCAGGCGTGATCCGGAGCCCGCAGTGCCGCCTGCACAAGTTCGTCGAGTTGCTCCGGCGAGGGCGCGGGGGCTACCAGTCGCGGCGCCGAATTACGGGTTTGCAGACGTTGCAGGAGATCGGACATAGGTTCGCGGATACGCTCCAGCTACACAGGGCAGTCATCATACCAGCGGGTCGGGAAAACCGCGAAGACCCTGTGCCGCCGCTGTGCTCCCGGTAATTTTTACGCGCCCGGAGACTGGCATCCGTGTGGCGGTATGTTTAAAGTGTCAACTTGGCGTCCCCGCAAGAAAAACTGCGGTAATAATCAGGCTTGTTCGACCTTGCCAAAACCACCACAATTTACCGAACATCGATAACAGCGCAGCGCACGCACAGGGGACAGGCGCACTACCGGTAACAGCAGCAGTGATTTTATAATTACAAGGAGCACACAACATGCAGCACACCACTCAACCGCAATCCCTGAGAAAAAGCCCTCTGGCAGCCGGCATAGCCGCTCTGCTGGGCACCGTCATGGCAACCACTTTCACCTCGGCAGTCCAGGCCCAGGAGGAGAACCGCCGCGGCGCTTCCGCCTTGCTGGAAGAAGTCGTGGTCACCGCCCGGAAGCGCGAGGAAGGTTCCCAGGAAGTGCCGATGGCCATCTCCGCACTCGGTGCCGACCAGCTGGAAGCGCTGAAGATTCGCGACCTGACCAACCTCTCCGTACGCCTGCCCAACGTGGCGCTGGATGATGTCGGCACCGCGCGCGGTACCGCAAACTTCGCCATTCGCGGCCTCGGCGTCAACAGCTCCATCCCGGGCATCGACCCGACGGTGGGCGTGATTGTCGATGGCGTTTATATCGGCCTCAACAGCGGCATCCTGTTCGACACCTTTGATCTGGAGAGCGTGGAAGTGCTGCGCGGCCCCCAGGGCACCCTGTTCGGCCGCAACGTAACCGGCGGCGCGGTCCTGCTGAACACCAAAAAGCCCGGCGACGAGTTCGAACTCTCTCTGCGCGCCGCCATTGACCAGGGCCCGGACGGCGGCCCCAGCCGCTACATCATGGGCAGCGTCGGCGGCCCGGTGAACGACTGGCTGGCAGCCCGCGTCACCGCCTACCACAACGACGATGACGGCTTTATCGAAAACCAGTTCGACGGTGAGGACGTTGGTGCCATCCGCCAGACCATGTTTCGGCCGGTAGCGGTGCTCACCCCGACCGACGAGCTGGAAGTGATCCTGCGCTACGAGTACAGCGAAGTTTCCGGCGACGGCCCTATCGGCCAGAGCCATACCAACGGCTCCGGCGTGCCGGGCTTCCCGGTAAATTTTGATCGCGACGAGTTCGACGTCTCCATCGACGAGGTGGGTTTCCAGGACAACGAAACCAACGCGTTCACCGCCGAGGTCAACTACGACGTCGCCTTCGGTGACGGTACGGTTACCAACATCTTCGGCTGGCGCGACTACACCTCCAATGGTCTCGGGGACATCGACGCCCAGCCGGTGTGGATGTTCCACGCACCCTCCTGGCTGGACTACGAGCAGGTCAGCAACGAGCTGCGCTACAACGGCCTGTTCAGCGAGCGCTACAACGTCACCACCGGCGTGTTCTACTTCGACAGCGAGATCAACTATCACGAGCGTCGGGAACTGCTGGGGATCGCCACCGGCGGTGTGGCGCCTGCCGCCCAGTTTGACGGCGGCGGCAATCTGCTGACCGAGACCTGGGCCGTATTCGCCTCGGTGGACATCGACCTCAATGACCAGTGGATCCTGAGCCTGGGCGCCCGCTACTCCGAGGAAGAAAAGGAGACGGAAATCGCCTCCCTGAGCAAGAACATCAACAACCCCTGCAATATTGTCACCGCCGGGGACTGTGCATATGACTTTATCGACGATGACAAGTGGGACAGTTTCTCACCCAGGGTGGGCCTGACCTACAACCTGTCTGACGACTCGTTCATCTACGGCTCCTACAGCCAGGGTACCCGCTCCGGTGGCTACAACATGCGCAACACCTCCTTCAACCCGGCGGACACCCCCGGACCGTTTGATCAGGAAACCGTCGACAGCCTGGAGCTCGGCTACAAGTCGTCCTTCGGCGGCCGCGGTATCCTCAACGCCGCGGTGTTCTACAACCAGATCGATGACATGCAGCGGGAGATCAACCTGCCCGGCCCGATCGGCGTGATCCAGCTGGTACGCAACACCGCCGAGGCCACCATCATGGGCCTGGAAGTGGACGCAACCTGGGGTCTGACCGACAGCCTGGTGGCCATCGCCTCGGTCGGTGTGCTCGATGCCAGTTACGACGAGGTGCTGGTGGATCTCAACGGTGACGGCGTCATCGACGGGGCCGACAAGGACCTGGACCTGCCGCGGGCGGCGGACCTGACCTGGACCGTGGGCCTGAACCACGATATGGAACTGGGCAGCTGGGGTTACCTCGGCTCGCGGATCAGCTACTCCTACCGGGATGAGTCGGCCTATACCGACAACAACCTCGGCACCCTCAACGAGCAGAAGCGGGTTGATGCCGGCCTCGACTTCTACAGCAACGACGGCCACTGGGTATTCTCCATCTACGGCCGCAACCTGCTGGACGAAGTGCTGCACGGCAACGACACCCAGCTTCCGGACAACATCTCGGGAGTGCCCCTGGGCGGCACCTTCGCGCCCATGTCCAAGGGTCGTCGCGTCGGTCTGGAAGTCACCTACAACCTGTAGGCCGCCACCGCAGCTCTACTCAAGGCAGCCTTCGGGCTGCCTTTTTTATGGCTGCATGTCCGCGTAGGGATTGGGCAGGTCCAGGTCGATACGGTAGCTGCCCACCTGCATGTCCCGCTCGCCAATGGCGACATCTGCGTCCCCCAGCACCCCAAAATCAAAGCGGTAGGTAGGCGACACCGTGCCGGCGGTCATTGCTGCATCGTAATCCTGCTGGCGTGCGCGAACCTCCTCATTCGCCCGCTCCCAGGCCTGCCACTGGCCGCTGCCGTGGCGCGACTGCAACATGCGGGCAGTCACCGCGGGGCTCAGCAGCGTGGCCGAGGCATTGTTGCCGCCGAACCCCTTGGAGTTGATGATGGCATAGGACTGCCGGGCTGGATCGATTTCCCGGTGGCGCAGGGTAAACGCCAGGCCGTCCTGACAGACATCCTCCGCCAGCGCATCAATGGTATTGATACCAGGGATGATGCCATCGGCCCAGATTCCCAGAGTCGCGCTGACCTGGTCCCCGGAGGCAGAGCCCAAAGAGTGCCCCAGGTAGCATTTCAGCGCCGCCACTGGCCAGGCATCGATCCCGAACGCTTTTGCCGTCGCCGACAGAATCTGGGACTCTGTCACCCGGTTTTGCGGGGTGCCGGTGCCGTGGGCCTGTACCAGGCCACCCTTGCGTACCGCCTGTTCGCCGAGCATGGCGCGTACCGCGGCCACTGCCTTGGCCATGGTGATGTAGTTGCCGACGCCCGGCCCCGAGATGGACTTCTTGTAGCCGTCCGCGTTGACGAATACATCGGTGGCGGCGCCATAGACCGTGGCGCCCAACTCCAGCGCCAGGGCGTCGTCAAAGAGCACGACCATCTGCGAGGATTCGGCAATCGTGAAGCCACAGTTCTCCGCAAAGGGCCGACAGGCACGCCGGTGATCCGGTTCCACGTCAGACGGCAGGCCGTCCAGCTCCCGCAGGCCCTTGTCAGACGCCAGCGCACCCATGGCGCCATAGCCTTCCATCACTTCCGGATTGACCGGGGCCTCGGAGGAACCGATAAACGCCACCCGCGCCCTGCCGCTGCGAATGTCCTCAATACCGAGGCGCAGGTTGTACAGGAACGAGGCGCAGGCTCCCAGGCTGGCGCCGGTCGCGCCGAGGCTCCCCAGTACATAGGCGTTGACGAAATCCGCCGGCATCTCCGCCAGTGACAGGGGGCAGAACTTGGAGGTCACCCGCTGGCCGTTGTAGCGTGCTTTGAGCATGCCGCCGCCACCGGCGTCGTCCAGCTGACCCATGGCACTGCCGGCGTAGACGCTGATCTTGTCCGCCGCGACCCGCTGCTGAATCTGCTCCCAGGGAATACCCAGGCTGCCGAGGGCATCGGAGGCCGCATAGACCATCATCTGCAGGCCACGGGGATGGTTGCGCGACTGGTACAACTTGCCGGGATGAAAGCCGGTAGGCAGCTGCCCCGCCGCCTTGACTTCAAATTCACGCAGGCTGGGCAGCAGCATGTCCAGGGCACCGTCGATGCGCACGGCGACCTGGCCCACACTCAGCGGGGTCACGGTCCAGTTGCCGGGGATAATGGCGGGCAGCTGCTGTTTGCGCAGGGTGAGGTGCAACGGGCCACCTTCCCCCTGGGCGACCAGGCGCTGGGTCCAGCTGACCGCGTCCGGGTCGAAGTGACTGGACTCCACTCGCCGGACCAGGGTGTGGTCCAGGATATGGGCAGTACTGGCCACCGGATCCTCCAACCCCATGAGCTGGGCCAGTGCAGCCAGCGTCCGCTGGCGCGTCGCCGAAGGCAGTGCATCCTGAACCAGACGCCGGTAGGCGTGATGACCCGAGGCCCGCCCCGCTCCGTTGATGCCGCCAAAACCCACTATCACCGGTAACCGCGGCTGACCCATTTCTCCCTCCCTGTGGCAACAATGCTCGTAGAGGCACCAGTGTACTGAGACAGTCACCCCATTAGTATGCTATTTTTGCCACTTGCTATACTGTTTCTGCCAAATAAACAGCTGCCAAGTTGAAGAGACGCCACCGCGATGTACACCGTTGCCGCCCTGGTCTACCCGGACGCGCTCGCCAGCAGCCTGACCCTGCCCATGGAGATTCTCGGAGCTGCCAGCCAGACCGCGCTGGGCGCCAACCGCAATGCCCGCCCGCTGTCATTCCTGCTCGCCGGCGACACGCCGGGGCCGGTGACCCTGGCCAGTGGCCTGACCCTGCACACAACAGAGTCCCGCGATGCCCTGCCGCCCCTTGACCTGCTGCTCCTGCCCGCCATCTGGCGCACCCCCCTGCCCACCCTGCGTAGCTGCCGGGAGTGGCTACCGGAACTGTGCCGCATCGCGGCGGCGGGCACCCGCATCTGCAGCGTCGGCACCGCCAGCTGCATTCTCGCCGAGGCCGGCCTGCTCGCCGGGCGCCCGGCCACCACCCACTGGAACTGGTTTGAACGCTTTGCCCGACGCTACCCGGATGTCAATCTCAAGACCCGGCACCTGATCACCCAGAGCGACAACATCTACTGCGCGGGCAGCGTCAACTCGATTGCCGATCTCTGTGTGCACGTCGCCGAGGACTGGTACGGCAGCCGCATCGCCAGGGCCGTGGAGCACCAGTTTTCCCCGGAGATCCGCCAGCCCTTCCGGGCCGCGGCCTGGCAGGACCCGCCCCGCAGCAGCCACCACGACGAAACGGTCCTGCAAGCCCAGCAGTGGCTGCAGGACCGCTTGCATCAAGCTGTGACCCTGAGCGCCCTGGCGCCGGCACTGGGGGTCAGCGACCGCACCCTGCACCGCCGTTTCCGCCAGGCTACCGGCATGACACCGCAGCAGTATCTGAACACGCTGCGCAGCAACAGCGCCCGCGATCTGCTGCGCCGCAGCAACCTGAGCATCGGCGAGATCGCCTGGCAACTGGGGCTGCAGGATACCAGCCACTTCTCGCGCCTGTTCCGGCGCCTGAACGGCATGACGCCTGGAGCGTATCGCGCGGCGGTGCGGGGCAAGCTGTTCGATCCAGGCTGAAATTCCTGCGATTACCGCAGTGCCGGGTGCCATGTGGGAGGGGCTCTGGTACTCTCAGCCACCGTCCTGACAGCAGAAGCAGCGCCCCATGCCCCCACCACCCGGCAGTCCCGAACCCTGGATGCAGCAAGCACTCCAGGAAGGTTACACAAGACTCGCACAGGGGGACCGGCAAGGCGCCGCCGACTGTTGCCGCAGGGTGCTGACGGTGACCCCGGACCTCGCCGAAGGCCATTTCCTGGTGGGCCTGGTCGCCGCCGAGAGCAACGATCTGGGCACAGCGGTGCAGGCCTTTGGCTCGGTCACCAAACTCAACCCTGCCCACGGTGCAGCCTGGGCCCAACTCGGGCGCCTGTTCATGCGCCTGGGCCACGTCAACCGCGCGGATGACGCTCTGGCCAGCGCGGTAAAAAACCAGGATGGCAACCCCCTGGTGCAGGATACGATCGCCACGGTCTATACGCTGTTGGGTGACACAGAGGCTGCAGCGACATGGTTGCACGCCGCCGTCGCGCAGCAGCCGCGCAATGTGGCCTTGCGCATCAACCAGGCCAACAACCAGATGTTCACCGGCGACTTCGACGCCGCCCGGCGAAGTCTCCAGTATGCGCTGGCAGAGCAGCCGGAGAACGCCAATGCCCACTGGTTGCTGAGCGGGCTCGGCCGCGCCACCGACGACAGCCATGTGCAGCAGCTGCAAAACCTGCTGCAACGCGCCCGGGACAACCCCCGCGACCGGGCCTACCTGGGCTACGCCCTGGGCAAGGAACTGGAAGACCTGGAGCAATGGCCAGAAGCCTTTGCCGCCTATGCCACCGGCGCCGAGGCCCGACGCGTCTCGCTCAGCTACAACGAGAGCGCCGAGATCGCGATGTTTCGAGCATTGCAGCAGACCTTCGATCAGTCCTGGCTGGAGCGCCAGGCACCGGGTTGCGACGACCCGGCACCAGTGTTTATCGTCGGCCAGCCCCGCACCGGCACTACGTTGGTAGAGCGCATCATCACCAGCCACTCCATGGTTCACTCCGCCGGCGAGCTGCGCCAGTTCGACAGCTCCCTGCGCCGCCTGCTTAATTATCGCGGCCGCGAGCGCCACTCGGCGGAACTGGTGACTGCGGCGGCAGGCATGGACTTGCGCCGGCTGGGCGAAGCCTATTTGAGTACCAGCCGCAAGTTCCAGGGCACGCTGCCGCGATTCGTGGACAAGCTGCCCACCAACTACCGCTACCTGCCGCTGATCCTCGCCGCCCTGCCCAATGCGAAAATCATCCACCTGCGCCGCGATCCCATGGATGCCTGTTTTGCCAGCTTCAAGCAGCTGTTCGCGGAAGCCTATCCCCATTCCTACCGGCAGGAAGAGATGGCGCGCCACCACGCGCGCTATCTGCGCCTGATGAGTTGCTGGCGCGAGCGCTTCGGCGATCGCTTTCACGAGGTGCGCTACGAGGATGTTGCGGCGAACCTGGAACCCAATGCGCGGGCGCTGATCGATTTTCTCGGCCTGCCCTGGGAGCCGGCCTGCCTGGAGTTCCACCGGCAAGCGTCTGCGGTGACCACGGCCAGCGTAGTGCAGGTCAGGGAAGCGGCCCACACCCGTTCGGTCGGACGCTGGCGCCGCTATGCGGAGCAGTTGCAGCCGATGCGCCGGGCGCTCGCTGCCGAGGGGGTCGACGTCGACTGAATAACTGCACCGTGCGCCTCCTCCCTCCTCGCGGCTACCCCTAAAGTGTTAGGTAAAAGCCGCCCGCGGCGATTGCAAAGCCCGCTTGATTCTCGTAACTTCATTCGCACCTGCTCGGAGTCGACCGACGCACGGCGACTGTCTTTTGGCATCGACGGCGGATAGAGTTTTTCCGAACGAACCATCCACAATAACGAAGACAGTGGTTCAGCTGACGCCGTGACGCCCGCAATAACGTCATAAACCGTTCGGCCCCGGGGGCCGGACACCGCAGTGCCACATGACTTCACAAGGGGTACGTCATGACTACAACACCGAACAGAAAGTCCCGCACCAGTTCGTCCTTTTCCCGCTCTCCGAGCCTGTCCCGCTCCGCCCTCGCCGCGGCGGTTTCTGCCGCGCTCCTGGCCGGCCCCATGGCCAGCCCCGCCCGCGCCCAGCTCGAGGAAATTATCGTTACCGCGACCAAGCGCGCGGAGTCGGTAATGGATGTGCCGCTGGCGGTGCAGGCCTTGTCGGGAGAGTTCCTGCGCGAGGTCAACCTGGATGACATCAAGGATCTGGTGTCCTTCACCCCGGGGGTAACCGGCAATTCCAAGGACAGCTTCCTCGACACCATCCGGGTGCGTGGCATCGTCACCAACGATTTCGGCAACGGTGGCGACCCGTCTCTGGGGGTCTACAAGAACGGTTTTTACCAGGGGCGCAATGGCTCCGCGGTCACCAGCCTGTTTGACCTCGACCGCGCCGAGATCCTGCGCGGGCCGCAGGGTTTCCTGTTCGGGCGCAACTCAATTTCGGGCGCCTTCAGCGTCTTCACCACCAAGCCGGTGCGCGGCGACAGTGATGCCTACGTGGATGTGCGGGTCGGCGAGCGCGGCGTTTTCACCGGCGAGGCGGCCGGCAATATCGACATCGGCGATTCCTTCGCCGTGCGGATCGCGGGCTACCACTCGGAAGAAGATGGCTACGTTACCAACATCGCCACCGGCAACAAGTTCATCAAGCACAACAAGGATGCCTTGCGTTTAACCGGGGTCTACGACAACGGCGGCGCCCTCGATGCCACCGTGTTCCTGGAGTACGAAGACCGCAAGCAGTCCGGCACCATCTACCGCGCCACCGGCAACGCGGGCTCCTTTGCCCTGCTGGAGGACATCTACGGTGAGATCGAAGTGCCCTCCGATCCGCGCAAGATCAACATCGATGAACCGGACAACGGCGTTTTCGAAACCGGCGAGATCTACAGTGTCGGCCTCGAAGCAAACTACGACATGGGCTGGGCGAGGGTCACCTCGCTTACCAACTACAAGGATCACGACTACCGCTACACCGAGGATTTTGACGGCACCCCGCTGACCATTTTCAATTACGAACAGATCCAGTCCGGCGAGTATTTCGAGCAGGAGATCCGGCTGACATCGCAGAATGACGGCATGTTCAACTGGTATACCGGCGTCTCCTATTACCGCGAGGAAATCGACACCCTGTTCCTGGGCCAGCAGGACGAGGACCTGTACTGCAACGTCTACTGGGGCGACACCTGCGAGGGCGTATTCGACTACTACAATAACGCCTACGACGGCGCCTACGCCTATGTGCTGTACGACTACTTCGGCACCTACGACTGGCAGGCCAGCCCTACCGGACGCATGGACGACTGGAACCGCACCCGGGGCGTGTTCCAGGGCTGGGCCGCCTACCTCGACTTGAGCTTCCGCTTCAGCGAGAAGCTGGATGCCAGCATTGGCGTACGCTACAACGACGACGAGAAGCGCATGTCCCAGGAAGTGCTGACAGCGCTGAATCCCAGCCCGGTACTGGGCAACCGGGTCCAGACCGGCTTCACTACTCCCGACGGGCCGGTAGAGGACACCCGGGACTGGACCAAGCCGACCTGGCGCGCGGCCCTGAACTACCGGCCCGTCGACGACATGCTGTTTTACGGCACCATCACCACCGGCCACAAACAGGGCGGTTTCAACAGCTTCAAAGTGATACCCGACGGTCTCTGGGGAACGATCGAGGCCCGCCCCGGCACTCATGTGCCCGGCTCCTTCGACGAGGAGAGCGTGATCTCCTACGAGATTGGCTACAAGGGCACTCACCTGGACGGCCGCAGCCAGGTCCAGCTCAACGCGTTTATCTACGAGTATGAAGACCTCCAGGCCACCTGCGGCATTCCCGGCCAGCCGGGGGTAGTGATCTGCAACGTCGGTACGGTGGACGCCCAGGGCGTCGAGGCAACCTGGAACTTCTCCCTCAACGAAAACTGGCGCCTCGGCGCCGGCGGCTCCTGGTTCGATAGCGAGGCAACCGGTATCCAGGCCTTCTGCTCCGAGGGCGAGCGTGTCTTTGACGACGTCAACGCCTGCGAAGGCGAACCCATGCCGGGCACCCCGGAATACACCTTCTACGCCATGCTGGATGGCCAGTTCCCGGTCGGCCATGGCGCCTGGTTCGGCAACCTCGCGTTCAGCTGGGAAGACGAAGCCCGCGCCAGCTACCTGCCGCTGACCCCGGAGAGCACCGACTTCCCGGAAGGCAACCGCCTGCGCAGCGACTGGAGTGAACTGCAGGGCCTGGTGGGTTACCGCTCCGACGACGGCTGGTCCCTGGCTCTGTACGTGGAAAACATCTTCGATGAGGAGTACTTCGACTCCAGCGGCAGCGGTGGCAACCCCAACAACCCCTACGTGCAGACGGACATCAGCCCCAGTCGGCCTCGCACCGCGGGAATGCGCTTCAATTATTCATTCTAGGCGAGGTTTGTGATATGGCTGAGCGCCTCAGGATCACCCGCCGGGACTTTCTCGGTGGCCTTGCCGTCGGTGTCGGCGCCACGGCGCTGTCTCCATTGGAACTGTGGGCCCAGTCCAGTGGCTCCGTTGCAGGCAACAGTTATCCGCCGCTGCTGAGCGGCCTGCGCGGCAGCCATGCCGGCTCCTTCGAAGTGGCCCACGCCGTGTCCTGGCAGGGCGTGCGCTATCCGGTGCCGCAGGAGCAGACCGAAGCCAGCTATGATCTCGTGGTGGTCGGCGGCGGAATCTCGGGGCTGGCTGCGGCCTGGTTTTATCGCCAGCAGGCGGGGCCAGAGGCCCGCATCCTGATTCTGGACAACCACGATGATTTTGGCGGCCACGCCAAACGCAACGAGTTCGAGGTTGGCGGTCAGCGCCTGATCGGCTACGGCGGCAGCCAGTCCATCGACACACCCTCCAGCTACTCCCCGGTCGCCGCCGGACTGCTGCGCGACCTGGGCATCCACACCGAGCGCTTCTACGACTACTTCGACCAGGAGTATTTCGCCAGGCGCGAACTCGGTACCGGGCTCTATTTCAGTGCCAGTCGCTACGGCACCGCGGCCACGCGGCCCCACTTCAAGCCACCGCGCTGGCAGGGCGGCAAGTCAATCGACGACACAGAGCTGGGTGCCATCATCGGCAGCTATCCGCTACCGGAAGCTGCCCGCGCGACATTGATCGAGCTACTCACCGCTCCGCGAGACCACCTTCCGGGCCTCAGCCGGGAGGAGAAAATCGCCTTCCTGCGCAGTACCAGCTACCGGGATTTCCTGCTGCAAACCGTGCGGGCCCCGGAGCCAGTCTACTTGCTGCTGCGGGATAGCATGCGCGGCTTGTGGGGCGTCGGCTATGACGCCCTGTCGGCCCTGGAAGGATATCGCTACGGCGCCCCGGGCACGGAGGGTCTCGGCATCGGTGCCCTGCAGGAGGACAAGGCCGATCACCAGTCCGAGCCCTATATTTTCCACTTCCCCGACGGCAATGCGGGTGTGGCCAGGGCGCTGGTTCGCCAGCTTATTCCCGCTGCCCTCCCCGGTTCCGGCATGGAAGATCTGGTACTGCCAAAGGTGGACTATGCGGCCCTGGACCGCCGCGACAACAGTACCCGCCTGCGCCTCAACAGCACCGCCGTGGAGGCCCGCCACAGTAGCGACGGCAAGTTCGTGGACGTCACTTACGTCACCGGCGGCGAAGTCCATCGGGTGCGGGGCAAGCACACGGTCATGGCCTGTTACAACAACATCCTGCCGCACATTGTCCCCGAGTTGCCCGCGGAGCAGGTGGAGGCGCTGGGCTACGCCAGCAAGGTGCCGCTGGTCTACATCAGTATCGCAGTGCGCAACTGGCGCGCCTTTGCCGAACTCGGCTTCAGCCATATCAGCGTGCCGCAGCCGGAGCTGATGCACAGCTTCGGCCTGGACTTCCCGGTCTCCATGGGCGGCTACCAGGTGGTGCGCGATCCAGACCAACCTACTATCCTGCACGGCAGCTATGTGCCGACCGTTCCGGAGCAGGGCTTCAGCCCCATTGAGCAGCACATTCGCGGGCGCCGGGCCCTGTACGAAATGTCTTTCGAGCAGTTCGAGAAGCCTGTTGTCAGCCAGCTGCAGGGCGCCCTGGGAGCGGGCGGCTTTGACGCCGCGCGGGACATCGCCGGCATCACCGTCAACCGCTGGCCCCACGGCTACGCCTACGAGTACAACGAGCTGTTCGACCCGGTGGCTTATGGCCCGGGGCACGGCCCGCATCTGCTGGGTGCGCGTCAGCTCGGCCGCATCTCCATCGCCAACTCGGACGCCTCGGCCTATGCCTACGTCAACGGCGCCATCGATGCCGCCTGGCGGGCGGTACAGGAACAAACCGGCTCGGTAGCGGGGTAAGGAGGCATGGAAGCTCCTGCGTTGGGCGCGGTCGCGGTCATCCCCACCCTGCTGGTGTTTGGTCTCGCCATCTGGAGCCGCAGACCGATCGAGTCACTGATCAGCGGTTCCCTGTTGGGGCTGGTCATCCTGCACGGTGCGGGCTTTGTTGGTGGCCTTGCCGAAACCTCACTGCGGGTCCTGACTGACGAGGATGTGGCCTGGGTCATCCTGGTCTGTGGCTTCATGGGCAGCCTGATCGGGCTGCTGATCCGCACGGGAGCCACCCGGGCCTTCACCGCCCGCCTGACCCGGCTGGTGCACAGCCAGAAGTCCGCCCTCTTCACCACCTGGGGCCTGGGTATCTTCATGTTCGTCGACGACTATCTGAACTCCCTGGCGGTGGGCGCCGCCATGCGCGACATTTCTGACAAGTTCCGCATTTCCCGGGAAAAGCTGGCCTATGTTGTGGATTCCACTGCGGCGCCGATCAGTGTCATCATTCCCTACTCGACCTGGGGTGCGTTCTTCGGCGGCCTGCTGGTCGCCAACGGGGTGGCGGAAGAAGGTCAGGGATTGACGGTCTATATCCAGTCCATCCCCTACATGCTCTACGCCTGGATTGCGGTATTCCTGGTACCCGTGGTCATCGCCGGGTTTCTGCCCGCGCTCGGACCGATGCGGGCCGCGGAACAGCGGGCCTTTGAAACCGGGGTCACGGTACCGCCGGAGGCGGCCAAGATCGAGGAGGCGAACAACGCCATTGTTCCCAAGGAAGGCTCAAACCCCGGCCTCGCAATGTTCGTGCTGCCAATGCTGACCCTCGTGTTCGCCACCATGTACTTCGACAACGATTTCCTGGTCGGCATCTATCTGACTATGGGCGTTACCGTTGTCGCCATCCTGGGGCTGCGGATACTGGACTTGCACGACACCTTCGATACTGTGATAGACGGCTTCAAGACCATGCTGGAGCCCCTCGCTGTGCTGGTTGCCGCATTCATCCTCAAGGATGTGAACGACGCCCTGGGCCTGCCGGCGCTGGTGGTGGCTACGGTGGAGCCGCTGCTGACCCCGGAACTGCTGCCGGCGATCATTTTTGTCAGCATGGGGCTGGTGTCATTCATGACCGGCTCCAACTGGGGCGTGTTCGTGATCATCCTGCCCATAGTCACCGCCCTCTCCCAGAATCTGGGCGCGGACATGACCCTGGTGATCGGCGCCACCCTGTCCGCCAGCACCTTTGGCAGCCACGCCTGCTTCTATTCGGACGCCACAGTGCTCACCTCCCAGGCCACCGGCTGTACACCATTGCAGCACGCCCTGACCCAACTCCCCTATGCGCTGATCGCCGCCGCCATTACGGTGGCAGGCTACCTGGCCATAGGTTATCTGTGAGTAAAAAGCTTATCTGTAAGTCACCCGCAACTGGAGAACGACCATGAGAAAACTTGCTACCCTGACCTGCATCGCCGCACTCGCGTCCTTTATCGGCGCCCCAGCCCTGGCCGAGGACACGCCACTGCCCGCGAAGATGACCGCCGAAGACATGAGCGGCACCATGTTTGAACGCGAGGACACCACCCGTACCGAACGCAATGGCCACACCGTGCTGGATGTGACTTCGCTCCTGAGCAGCGACGGCAAGTTCGGCTCCGGGCTGTATCGCGCCGGGCCCTCGCGCTTTGCAATCGACGAGCCCTACGGCGTGGATGAATTCATGTACTTCCTCGAGGGCGGCGTTACCCTGACTTCCGCCGACGGCAGCGTGCTGGAGGTCAATGCCGGGGAAGCGGTTACCCTGCCCAAGGAATGGACCGGCGTCTGGGAAACCGAAGGCTACACCAAGATCTGGGTGATCTATTCCGAGGACGGCTCCGGGCTCCAGTAACAGCCCCCATTCCCCGGGAGCGTCGCTCCCGGGCATTGCCGCACACCTGGCCGGCCGCCTTGCCGGCCGCGCACCTGGCCGGCCGCCTTGAGTCAGCCCGCGGTCTGTGGCCTAATGTGCCCCCGTTTCAGGGGGCATGCGGCCGCGCAGGCTGCGCCCAAACGCACTCACCAGCAGCCGGAAAGTACACTATGAGCAATAATTCTGTCGTTATCATCAACGGTGCCCGCACCCCCATGGGTGGCCTCCAGGGCAGTCTTGCCACCCTCACCGCAGCGCAACTCGGCAGCACGGCCATTGCTGCCGCCCTGGCACGCAGCGGCGTTGCCGCCGACGATGTCGATGAAATTTTCATGGGCTGCGTACTCCCCGCGGGCCTCAAGCAGGGCCCGGCCCGACAGGCCGCCCGCGGCGCTGGAATTCCCGACGCCGCCGGCGCGGTCACCCTGAACAAACTGTGCGGCAGTGGCATGCAGGCCACCATATTCGGCTTTGACAGCATTGTCGCCGGCACCAACCAGGTGGTCGTCACCGGCGGCATGGAGAGCATGAGCAATGCGCCGCACCTGCTGCCCGGCGCCCGTGCCGGCGTGCGCACGGGCCACGCCAAACTGCTGGACCACATGTTTACAGACGGCCTGGAAGACGCCGACAGCGGCCGCGCCATGGGCAGCTTCGCCCAGGAAACCGCTGATTCCCGCGGCCTGACCCGGGAGCAGATGGACGCCTTCGCCGTGGAGTCCCTGACCCGCGCCAAGCGCGCCATCGAAGACGGCTCCCTGCAGGCGGAAACGGCTCCGGTCACGGTCACCACCCGCGCCGGGGAATTGGTAGTCAGTGACGACGAGCAGCCGCACAAGGCCGCGATCGACAAGATACCCAATCTGCGTCCGGCCTTCTCCGCGGACGGCACCATCACCGCCGCCAACAGCAGCTCGATCTCCGATGGCGCCAGCGCCCTGGTGCTGATGAACGGCAGCGAAGCAGAAAGCCGCGGCCTCAAGCCCATGGCCCGGATTGTCGCCCACGCCCGCCACAGCCAACACCCGTCGGAGTTCACCATTGCGCCGATCGGCGCGGTCAACAAGCTGTTTGCCAAGACCGGCTGGACCGCGGCCGATGTAGATCTGTTCGAGATCAACGAAGCCTTCGCCATGGTGACCATGCTGGCGATGCAGGACCTGGGCCTGGACCACAACAAGGTCAACATTCACGGCGGCGCCTGCGCCCAGGGTCATCCCATCGGCTCTACCGGCTCGCGCATCATCGTCAGCCTGATGTACGCCCTGCAGAAGCTTGGCAAAAAGCGCGGCGTGGCCGCCCTCTGCATTGGCGGCGGCGAGGCCACCGCGGTTGCGATTGAACTGATCTGAGACTGATACGGCGGGCCAGCGCTCGCCGCTTCCGAGGCGCCCCATGGCACTGAGCAGCATTCCCGACATACTCGACGATATTCGCGCCGGGAAAATGGTTATCCTGATGGATGACGAAGATCGCGAGAACGAAGGCGACCTGATTATTGCCGCGGAAGCGGTCACCCCCGAGATCATCACGTTCTTTTCCAGCGAGGCCTGCGGCCTGATCTGCATGCCGATCACCGAGGAGCGGGCGCGGCAACTGCAGCTGCCGCTGATGGTGCGCGACAACCGCTCGCAGCACGAAACCAACTTCACCGTGTCCATCGACGCCGCCGAGCGCAAGGGGCCGGGCATCAGCTCGGTACAGCGCGCCCACACCGTGCGCCAGGCCGTGGCCGCGGATGCCAGGCCGGCGGACATCATCCAGCCGGGGCACATTTTTCCGCTGGTGGCCAAGCCCGGCGGTGTCCTGCGCCGCGCCGGCCACACGGAAGCGGGGGTGGACCTGGCGCGCATGGCGGGCTTTGAACCCGCCGCCCTGATCGTGGAAATCATGAATGAAGACGGCACCATGGCGCGGCGGCCGCAGTTGGAAGTGTTTGCCGAGCGCCACGGCCTGCACATGGGTACCATAGCCGACCTGATCGAGTATCGCTCGCTGCACGAACAGTCCATTGACCTGAGTGACAGCAAGACCGTAAACACTGAATTCGGCGAGTTCCAGTTGCACACCTTCAGCGATCTGATCGACGACACCCTGCACTACGCGCTCACCCGCGGCACACTGGCCGAGGACACCGCTACCCTGGTGCGGGTTCAAACGGTGAGCATGCTGCGGGATGTCATTGGCACCGTGATTAGGGACCAGGCTGCCGGCTGGACCTGCCGCCGCGCCCTGGAGTGCATCGCCCGCGAAGGTAGCGGCGCGCTGGTGCTGATCGGGCAACCGGTCAGCGCTGCCCAGGCCCTGGCGGACGTGGTCCAGTTTCCGGATCCCCCGACCGTCACCGGCAGCAGCACCGGCGGCGTCGGCAATTATCGGGTAATCGGCACCGGGGCGCAGATTCTGAAGCGTCTGGGTATTGGCCAGATGCGCCTGATGTCGGCGCCAGTGCGCTTCAACGCACTCTCCGGCTTCAACCTGGTGGTCACTGAATTCGTTCAGCCTTGAGCGGAGCCCAGGGCGCTCAGACGAAGCGCGGCGCCCGCTTCTCGAAAAATGCGGCCAGGGCCTCGATGTTGTCCGCCGAGCCCGCCTGGCGCAACATGGCAGCCTGCTCGGCCACGAACGCGGCGTCGATGCTGCGCTCGTGGTGCATGCGCAGACAGCGCTTGATCTCGCGCAGGGAGCTCACCGGCCACTGGGCGACCGTTTCGGCGCGGGCGAAGGCGTGCTCAAACAGAGCCGCATCCGGCAATACCTCGGCCACGATTCCCAGCTCCCGGGCCCGCGCCGCATCGAACCAGTCCGCTGTATAGAACAGTTCCGCCGCCCGCTGGGCACCGATATTCGCCTGCAACATATAGCTGCTGGCCCACTCCGGCACCAGCCCCAGGGCGGCGAACGGCAGCCGCAGTCGCAGGCTCTCCCCGGCATAGACCATGTCCGCGTGAAACAGCACGGTGGCGCCGCCGCCAACGGCGACGCCGCTGGCGGCAATGATGAGCGGCTTGTCGAAATCGGCCACCGCCCGGGCGGCGCTCTCGAAGGGGTGGGGCTCGTCGCCCGCGGTGCCGCCAAAACTCGCCAGATCGACGCCGGCGCTGAAGCTGTCACCGGCGCCGGTCAACAGCACGCAGGCGACCTGGGGGTCTTCCGCCGCGGCCTTGAAAGCCTCGCGAATGGCGACCCACAGGGCATCGTTGATCGCATTTTTCTTCGCCGGGCGGTTCAGGGTCAGCACCCGTACCCGGCCGCGCTGCTCTTGTAAAAGCACCGATTCCATCGTCCTGCCCTCAGCCGTGAAAGATGACAAAGTCGTCCACTGACGCCCGCTCGGTGACGCACTGGTTGGCTGCCGCCTCGGGGTCCGGGAAGCCGAAGGAAATGCCGAACATCAACTTGTGCGACGGGTCCACCGCCAGCGCGGCGCGCAGCTGGTCCGCCTGGAAACCCAGCGCCGTCTGCGGGCAGGAGCCCAGGCCGCGGGCTGTCAGCGCCAGCATCAGGGTCTGGGCAAACATGCCCAGGTCGCAGGCTTCGCGCAGGCCAAAGGGCTCGGGCAGGAACAGGAAGGCGACGTGGGGCGCATCGAAGAAGGTAAAGTTGCGCATGAAGGCCTGCTGGCGGCTGGCCTTGTCCTCCCGCGGGATGCCCATGGCGTTGTAGAGCGCATGCGCGGCGGCGTGCTGGCGGCTCTTGTAGACCCCTTCATAGACACCGTCGTAGGGGAAATCCATGCTGATGCGACCCGCCAGGAACTCCCCGGGCAGGGTCTCCCGCAGTTCTTCCAGTTTCGCGCCCGAGACTACATGCACGACCCAGGGCTGGGTGTTGCAGTTGCTGGGAGCGCGGGCAGCGTCATCGAAGATCGCCGCCAGTTCGGCGGCGGGAACCGGGTCCGGCAGGAACGCGCGCAGGGAGCGACGCTCGCGGACTACGGTACTGAAAGCGTGGACATGGTCAGACATCAGGGGTTTCCGTAAATAAGTGAGCCGCCATTATGCGCAGCCGCGCCGCGGCAGGCCAGTGCGCTGATGACCGGAGAGGTCGGGAGGGTTATTCGCCGCGGAATTGCGCCGGCCGTTTGTCCCGGAATGCGCGCATGCCCTCTTTCGCGTCGGCGGAGGCAAATACTGGTCCGGCCAGGGCGTCCGAGGCCAGCATGGCGTCATCTTCGGCCATGCATTCCTGGTGCTCGCGCAGGGACCGGGTTACCGCCATTACCGCCAGCGGCGCGTTGGCGCAGATACGCGCGGCGTATTCCCGCGCCACCGTCAGCGCTTGCCCCGGCGGCACCAGACGATTGACCAGGCCCCAGTCCAGCGCCTGCTGCGCGCTGATGTGCTCGCCGCAGAGCAGCATTTCCGCCGCCAGGCAGTAGGGAATCTGCCGCCGCAGGCGCACGGTCGAGCCGCCCATGGGATAGAGGCCGCGGGCAACCTCGGTAACGCCAAAAATCGCATTGTCTGCGGCGATGCGGATATCGGTGCCCTGCAGGATCTCGGTGCCGCCGGCCAGGGCGTAGCCCTCCACCGCGAGGATCAGCGGCTTGTTGGGGCGGTTGTCGCGCAGCAGCGCCTGCCAGTGCAGGTTGGGCACCTCGCCCATCAGGGCCATGAATTCCTCGCTGGCGCCGTGGTCGCCGTCGGCACCGGCCTTCAAATCCATGCCCGCGCAGAACGTGTTGCCATTGGCGGTGAGAATGGCGCAACGCAGGCTGTCGTCTTCCTCCAGCCGGCGCCAGGCCCGGTACAGGCCCAGCAGCATCGCCGGGTTGAAAGCATTTTTTGCCTCCGGGCGGTTCAGGGTCACCACCAGAATGCCGTCTTCCTGCTGCACCAGGCAGCTGGGAGTGCTGATATCGAGTTCTTGCACGGGGTCTGCTCCTTGCTAGTCCACCCGGCAACGGCCGGACAGGGCGATTTCCAGGGCCTTGGGATAGGCGGGCTTGCCGCTGGGCGCCCGCGGCACCTCGGCAACAATGTGTAATTCCCGCGGCACCTTGTAGCCGGCGATATGCTTGCGCGCCTCTTCCTGCAGTGTCTGCAGGTCAATCGTCCGGGCATCGCGGGTGGCTACCACCGCGGTGACCTTGCTCCCCAGGCGTTCATCCGGTGTCGCCACCACCAGACAGTCAAACACCGCCGGGTGGTTCTTCAGGGCCTGCTCCACTTCTTCGGGAAAGATCTTCTCGCCGCCGCTGTTGATGCAATTGGAACCGCGACCGTAGACGGTGATGGTGCCGTCCTCTTCCAGCTGCGCCTCGTCCCCGGTCAAAAGCCAGGTCTTGCCGTCTACCGGCACAAAGGTTTTGGCGGTCTTCACCGGGTCGTTGTAGTAGCCGACGGGAATATAGCCGCTGCGGGCAAAGATCCCCCGGGCGCCGGGTTCAACATGAAAATGGCTGCCGTCCTCGGCCTCCCCCAGCACCGACATGAAGGGGTCGCGCACAATATTGCCCAGCCCCTGCCCCGCCTTGCCGCCGCTGTCGGCGCCCATGGCGCCGGATTCGGAGGAACCGAAACTGTTGCGGATCATGATATTCGGCAGGTGGCGGCGGAACGCCTCCTGCTTGCTGGCGGAGAAAACCGCGCCGCCGGAGCCCACGGCGAACACGGAGCTCAGGTCCCAGCGCTCCGGGTTCGCTGCCAGCGCATCCAGCAGCGGCACCGCCATGGCGTCGCCGACGATGGTGATGGAGTTGACCTTTTCCCGCTCCACGATATCCCACACATCTGCACCCACCAGGTGGTGCGCCGGGTTCAGCACCAGCATGTTGCCCGACAGCAGCTGGATGCAGGCGTACCACCAGCAGGCCCCGTGCATCAGCGGCGCCAGGGCAATGCCGACGATCGCGAAATCCCCGACCCGGTCGGCAATCTGTTCCGGCTCGGTGATCACGCCGTCCGGATGAAAATAGCCGCCGCCGCCCATGGCGGCGTGGAACACGCTCTTGTGCGGCCACATCACGCCCTTGGGCATGCCGGTGGTGCCGCCGGTGTAGAGAATGAACAGATCGTCATCCGCGCGCTCGGGGAAATCCCGCGCACTGCTGCGGCCGGCAAGCGCCTCCTCGTAGGCCGTGCTGCCGATGGCGGCCGCGTCCGCACCGCTGTCATCGTCCACGTGGACCAAAGTCTTCAGAGCCGGAGAATCGGCGTGCACCGCGGCAATGTGGGGCGCGAATTCTCGGTGGTGAATGCAGGCCACCAGATCCGCGTTATTGAAGATGTACGACAGTTCCTCTTCGACATAGCGGTAATTGATGTTGATCGGCACCGCCCGCAGCTTGAAACAGGCCAGCATGCCCTCGAGGTACTCGTTGCAGTTGTACAGGTACAGGCCGACGTGATCGCCCGGACCCACGCCCTGCTCGCGCAGGAAGTGCGCCAGGGCGTTGGCGCGCTGGTCCAGCTCTGCATAGGTCGCACGCTGGGCGCCACAAACCAGCGCCGTGCGCTCGGGCACCTTGTCCGCGACCAGCTCGAACATGTCCGCAATATTGAAATGCTTTGCCATTGTTGTTCTCCTCGCTGCTCGACGCCGCTAGCTCAGCCCTTGTCGGCGCCGACAATCCACATGGCAAAGAACTGGGCGCCGCCGCCGTAGGCGTGGCCCATGGCCAGCCGCGCCCCCTCGACCTGGTGGGCGCCGGCGTCACCGCGCACCTGCCGGGCCGCCTCCGCAAAGCGGATCATGCCGGAGGCTCCTATGGGATTGGAACACAAAACCCCGCCGGAACAGTTCCAGGGGATGTCACCGCCCGCGTCCAGGGACGTCGCACCCTCCTGGGTCAGCTTCCAGCCCTCACCTTCGGGAGCAAAGCCCAGGTTTTCCAGCCACATGGGTTCATACCAGCTGAAGGGCACGTAGATTTCGGCGCAGTCGAGATCCTTGCGCGGATTGGTGATCCCGGCCTGGGCGTAGACATCCGCCGCGCAGTCGCGCCCCGCCTGTGGGTTTACCTCCTCCCGCCCCGCGTACATGGTGGGCTCGGAGCGCATCGCCACGCCGCGGATCCAGGCCGGGGGCTTGCTGCCGGTAATGCTGTCCTCCGCCGCGATCACCATGGCGCAGGCGCCGTCCGAGGACGGGCAGGCCTCGAGAAAGCGCAGCGGGTCCCACAGCATCATGGAGTCGCGCACTTCCTGTTCGGTGATATCCGGCAACTGCAAATGCGCCAGCGGATTGCGGGCACCGTGGCGGCGATCCTTCACCGCCACCTTGATACCGATGTCACCGGGCGCTCCGGAGCGGCGAATATACTCGCGAATAATCGGCGCGAAGTAACCGCCGGCGCCCGCATTGAGGTGCACCGAAAATGGCTGTGGCGTGGACAGGGCCCACATGGCGTTGGATTCCGACTGCTTTTCAAAGGTTACGGTCAGCACTCGCTTGAAGGTGCCGCTCTGCACATGCGAGGCGGCCACAATGGCGGTGGAACCGCCCACGGAACCGGCGGTGTGCACGCGCAACATGGGCTTGCCCATGGCGCCGAGGGCATCGGCCAGATAGCTCTCGGGCATGACCACGCCCTCGAACATGTCCGGCGCCTTGCCGATAATCACCGCGTCGATGTCGTCGAAAGTGACGTCCGCGTCCGCCAGCGCCCGATCCACCGCTTCGCGCAGCAGGCCTGCGATCGACACATCGGTGCGCCGGGTTTTATAGCGAGTCTGGCCGATGCCGACCACTGCAGCCAATTCAGCCATTACGCGCCCTCCAGTACAGCGACCAGGTTGTGTTGCAGGCAGGGACCGCTGGTGGCATGTGCCACGCCGCGCCCGGCCTCACCATTGATAATCCGGCGGAACACCTCGCCTACCCTGGCCAGGCCGGAGGCCATCATCAGGTTGCCCGCGAGCACGCCGCCGCCGGGATTGACCAGCGTCTCCGGGGCCAGCTCCAGGGCCCGCGACAGCAGGATCTCCTGGTGACTGAAGGGCGCGTAGACTTCCGCGACATCCACCGGCCCCCGGTGGACACCTGCAGCAGCCGCTGCCTGCCGGGTGGATACCGAGTCCGTTAGGTCACGCAGGCAGGGGTTGTGGTTCTCGATGCGATGGTCGATGCCGGTGATGCGCGCGTAGGGCGCACCCCAGGCCCTGGCCTGCTCTACCGTAGCGATGACCATCGCCGCCGCACCGTCGGATACCGGGGAGCAATCCGCGCGTCGCAGCGGGGCGACGAAATGTTCCTCCGCCAGCAGCTCCTCAACGCTGAACTCCCCCGCCAACTGGGCCAGGGGGTTGGCCAGCGCATTGTGCCGGGAACGCGCCACCACGGCGGCCATGTCATGCTCGGTGAGCAGGCCCTGCTCCAGCAGCAGGCGCGCCTGCAGCGCCGCCAGGGACACCGTATCCAGCCACAGAGGCGCCAGGTAATAGGGGTCCAGGCGCTGGGACAGCACGATAGGCAGCTCGCCGGGCGAGGACTTGCCAAAACCGTAGATCAGGGCGGAGTCGGCGTGACCCATACGGATCTTGAGGATGGCCTCATACAGGGCCCAGGCCGCATCCATCTCGACGTGGGACTCCTTGATCGGCGGCACGGCGCCCAGGGCATCGACCCCCGCGACAAAGGCGAAGGCGGCACCCTGCAGGTAGTCGCAGCTGCCGGAGCAGACAAAATCGACATCCTGGGCACTGGCCAGGCCCAGCTGGCTGTACACAGCCTGCAACTGGGGCATGATCAGCTCCACCTCGTTGGTGGCGCCGGCATCGGCGACACAGGGGGACTGGCTATAGGCTACTACGGCAATCTCACGCACGGCTCAGCTCTCCAATCCGGTGACCGGCAGTTTGCCGATTCTGTCCACCGCCACATCCGGCTCGTCCAGCGGCCGGAAGTAGCGAATATTGTCCATGGAATAGCCCCACTCTGCCGCCGGCTTCCACAGGGCCTGCACCCGCTGGCCGATATGCACCTCTTCGTTGACGCACTCGCTGAGCAGGTGAATGAAGGAGATGTTGGCGCCGTCCGGGACGATATTGGCGACGATATAGGGCGGCTCGATCGGGTTGCCCGGGATCGGGATGGAGACGATGGTGAAGGACTGGACCGTGCCCTTGTCCGACAGCACCACCTCTTTCTCGGTGGGTACACCGCAGGCGGGGCAGGAACCCCGCGCCGGGATATAGACATTGCTGCAGCGGGGGCAGCGCTGGCCGGTGAGGACACCTTCCTTGAGACGGCCCAGAAAACGCGCCGGCGCGCTGCCGGCAGTAAACCGGTATTTGAGATACACCGGGGATTTGACAACGGTGACATCGGCCTGCGGCTCACTCATGACGCGGCTCCTTGCAGCAGGGTGAAACAGCGGATATCGGTGATGAATCCCTGGCGCTCGTCGGCCCAGCTGATGCTTACCCGGGCGCCGGTGGTGACCGCCTCCGCGGAGGGCGCCTCCAGGCAATGAATCATCGGCACATCGGCGCCGTCCAGCTGCACCATGGCCCAGGCGAAGGGCTGCTGCAGGAGATGGGCTTCCCGGGGCTCGCTTACCCAGCACCAGCTGAGCAGACGCCCCTCCTGGCCAACCTCCACAAAGTCCGTGAGCGGCGCCGCGGTCACCGGATCGTACTCGGCCGGCGGCACCAGCACGCGGCCGTCACTGCCGCGCACGCCGTACACCTTGCCATCCCGCAAGCCGGTAAGGAATTTGCCCACCACCGGTCCGGTGGAACGGGTATAGGTAAAACCCAGCTCGAACTCCTGGCTGAGTAATTCTGCAGCTGCCATATGCGCTTGCTCCCTGCCTGTGTGTGGCAGGGAGTATTCAACAGCACCGGCCCCGGCTCAATGACGCATTACAGCAACCGGCAGTGACATTTCTGATCACCCCCGCGCAAATACGCAAGGGTTTCCCTGTTTATACCAGCGCCGGGCTGTCGGCGGTTGGCCACTGTGCCTGCACGGCAAAGCCGCTTAAGATGGAACCACACCGGACACTATCCCGAGGAGAGACCCGCATGAGCATCGCCAGCATCGGCTACCTGAGAATCGCTGCCACCGACACCGCCGCCTGGATGACCTTTGGCACCGAAGTCCTGGGATTGATGGACGCGCGGCGGGAAGACGTCGCGGGCGCGCACTTCCTGCGCATGGATGACCACCCATTCCGCTTCATGCTGGAACCGGCCGAGACCGACGGCTTGCTCGCGGCGGGCCTGGAGTGCCGCGACCGCAGCGTCTGGCTGGACCTGTGTGAGCGCCTGCGCAATGCCGGCCACGAGCTGGAGGACGGCGATGCTGCCGCCGCGGCACGGCGCTGCGTGACCGCATTTGTCACCCTGCAGGATCCTTGCGGCAATACCCTGGAGTTGTACTATGGCCGCCGCCTGGACTACGCCCCCCTCATCTCCCCCACCGGGATCAAGCGCTTCATTACCGGCGACGAATACACCGGCGACATGGGCTTCGGCCACGCGGTACTGCCAACGCCGGACATGGACACCGCGGCGACGTTCTATACCGAGCTGCTGGGCCTTGGGGTCAGCGATGAACTCTACCCGCCGATGCCCCCGGGAGCGCCAGAGACCAAAATTTTGTTCATGCACGCGGACAATCCGCGGCAGCACTCACTGGCACTGTACAACCACCCCTACCCGGGCGACGTCGTGCATATCATGGTCGAGGTAAGCAGCCTGGACGAGGTGGGGCGCGCCCTCGATCGCGCCAAGGCAGCCGGCCACACCATCCTCGCCAGCCTCGGACGCCATGTGAACGACAACATGTGCTCCTTCTACGTGCTGGCCCCGGGCGGCGTTGCAGTGGAGTATGGCTACGATGGCCTGCTGGTGGACTGGGACAACTACACGCCCACGGTGAGCACCGAGGGCGATCACTGGGGTCACGAATACAATTTCCCCGGCTAGTACCCTGACAGGGTACTAGCCTGCCGGGGCATCCGGGCGGACCGGGATCCAGCGGTCAATGATATAGTCCAGGGTGCCGTTGCTGCGCATCATTGACAGCGCCCGCGCCAACTCCGCCGCCAGCGCCGGATCGTCCCGGCGCACGGCCCAGGCCAGCGGTTCCTCGGTCAACAGATGGTTCTGGCTGATCAGGTCGGTGTAGTCATCAGACGTCGCCAGCAGCCAGCTGGTCACCGCGTCGTGCAGCAACAGGTCAATCTCTCCCGCCCGCAGCGCGTCCATGGCAGCGGGCAGGCCAGCGAATGGCCGTACCGCAGCATCAGTCAGGTCGCGGCGGGCGAAAGCCTCGCCACTGCTGCCAACCACCACACCAACCCTGATATCTTCGCGGTATATCGCCCAGGGCTGACCAAACCGGCCGACCCGGTTGATCTGCATGATCGCCATCTGCCCCGCCTGCAGGTAGGGTTCCACGAACTGCACTCGCGAGGCGCGCTCCGGGGTCACGCTCATGCCGGACATGATGACATCGATCCGGCCCTGCTCCAGTGCAGGCAGCAGCTCGGAGGCTGCCATCGGCACCAGCTCCACGCGGCGGCCGATGACCTCGGCGACCGCACGCGCATTGTCCGCTTCCAGGCCAACAATCCGCTCCCCATCGCGAAATACCAGGGGCGGCTGTTCCGGAGCAAGCCCCACCCGCAGGGTTTGCGCCAGTGCCGGTGCCGCGACAGTCGCCAGCAGGAAACTCAATACCAGTAGTCTGATCATGCAAGTACTCTCGAAGAGGAAGGTTGGCGCGGGTCAGTCGGACGCGGAAGGCAGGGACAGGCTGCGCCACACCGCGAGCACGCCAATCAACGCCAAAAACAGCAGCACCGAGGCAGTGCCGTAGACCACATCGATAACCCCCAGGCCGGCGCCGGAAAACAGGAACAGGCCGATCACGGTATTGCTGACCGCCGTGTACTGGGCACGATTTTCGCTGGAGGCCATGTCCACCAGGTAGGTCTTGCGTCCGACCCGCGCGCCCTGATGGGCAACCGCAGCGACAAACAGTAACAGCGACGCCACCGGTACCATGCCAATGGCCCCCGGCAGCAGCCAGTAAAGGCCCAGGGCAACGCCCATTGCCGCCACCGAGATCGCTGCCGCCGCCGCCATGACCTTGTGCGCACCGGTGTCGGACCAGCGCCCCCAGAACGGTGCCGACAACAGTCCGGCGGCGCCTTCCGCCAGTAGCAGAGCGGCAAAACTGAGCAGCTGGCCCTCGGCGCCGCGCTGGATCAGCACGACGATATAGGGAATCGCAAACGCCGAGCTGATCAGCAGCATGCGGGCAGTGACGAAGTTGCGAAACTGGCGGTCGGTGCGCAGCAGGGACAGGCTGCGCAGGGCCTCGAGGATGGCGTTGGCGCCGCCCTGGGTCGCCCCCGGCACCTCGGGCACGCCGGCATAGACGGCGGCTGCAGCCAGCCACAACAGGGCCGCCAGCGCGAGGATTGCCGCAAACAGGCTGGCATTTCCGTCCGCGCCCTGCCCTGCCAGCTCCGGCACAAGCAGCAACAGCACCGCCACCGCCAGCGTAACCGCCCCGGCGGCAGAGGCAGAGAGGCCGGTGAGGCGTCCGCGCCGGGACTTGGATACGGTCTTGCCGAGGACATCCTTGGCGGCAACCGAGCAGACTCCGCGCGCCAGGCTGAACAGGGCCAGCAGGATTACCACCGCCAGACCGAGGGCGAACTCGCGCAGCAGCAGCACCGCGGGCACCATCAGCGCCAGTGCCAGCCCCTGGGCTACGCTGCCCCAGGCCCAGAACATCTTGCGTACGGCGTGCTCACGCACGAACTGGGCCACGAACAGCTGCGGCATCAGGGACAGGGATTCGCGCACGGGCACCAGCAGGGCAATGAAGATAGCCGGGGAACCGAGTGCCGACAGCATCCAGGCCAGCACCAGGCGGCTGCTGGTCAGGGCATCGCCGATCTTGGTGAGGGTCTGGGCCGCCAATTGCAGGACGAAGGCCCGGGGCTGTTCATGGCAGGCGGACTCCGGGATATCGCGGCACACGCGGACATCTTCTTCCTCCACCAGGAGGGTATAGATCCGGTCCGGCAACTCACGCTCGCGGGAAGCTGAGGTCACGACCTAGTCGTCCTCGTCGGCTTCCCTGAGCCGCTCCTGTCGCTCCTGCTCTTCCTCCAGCGCGGCGCGGATTTCCAGCATCACCGAATCCAGGTCCGCGGGGGTGTCATCTTCCGCGGCGATGCCGGTCAGGACGTGCTCCGGGGTAAGCTCCCCTTCCTCGAACAGCTCCCAGATTTCTTCGCCGTAGCGGGTGGCCAGCAATTCCGGGGCGAATATACCGTAGTACTCCGTCACCTTGTGCACATCGCGCAACAGCATGCTGCGGGCGTTGTTGTTGGCGGCGGCATCCACCGCCTGGGGCAAATCGATGACCACCGGGCCGTCCGGATCCACCAGGATATTGAACTCCGACAGGTCGCCGTGAATGACCCCGGCACAGAGCATCCGCACCACGTAGCGCAGTACCTGTGCGTGATCCTCCACCGCCTGTTCGGCGGACATGGTGACATCCGCCAGCCGCGGGGCGACGTCACCGCTCTCGTCGGTGATCAGCTCCATCAGCAGCACCCCGTCGAAGCAGCCCAGGGGCTCGGGCACGCGCACATCGGCGCGGGCGAGACGGTACAGGGCATCGACCTCCGCGTTCTGCCAGGTTTCTTCCTGCTGCTTGCGGCCGTAGCTGGAGCCCTTTTCCATGGCCCGCGCCCGGCGGCTGTTGCGCACCTTGCGGCCCTCGGTGTAGGCGGCCGCTTTCTTGAAGCTGCGCTTGTAGGCCTCTTTGTAGATCTTGGCGCAGCGGGTGCGGCCCCCGCAGCGGACCACGAAGATGTCGGCCTCCTTGCCGCTCATCAGGGGGTAGAGCACCTCGTCGATCAGGCCGTCCTCAACCAGGGGTTGCAGGCGAGGCGGTACTTTCATAAACAGCATTCCGGCGGCAAATTTGCCGGCCAGTCTAGCACGAAAAACAGCAGCGTCTGTCCAGTGGCGGGAGCAACCGGGTCACGACAGGTGGCACATTCTCGCATCGTTAAGGTATCATTCCGCCTTTGTCGGCAAGAGTGATCGTTCTATGCATGTGTTGCGACTCGGGCTCGCAGTCATGGCCCTGTTCCTCGTATGGTTACTCTGGGGCGGGCTGTACAAGACTCCCGTGCTGCAGTTGGGCATCGCCTCCTGCTGCCTGGTGGTGTGGCTGACACACCGCATGGCCCGCCCTGATCAGGAGACCCACAGTTGGACGCTATACTACCGCATTCCGTTTTACTGGCTCTGGCTGGTGGGCCAGATGGTGATTTCCAACGTTCAGGTGTTGCGCATGGTGCTGGGGCCTCTGTCCGCCCTGTCACCAACGATTGTGGAGGTGGAGGCCAAAGCCACCAGCAAGTTCGCCCTGACCTTGCTGGGCAACTCGATAACGCTGACTCCGGGAACCCTGACCATCGACATTGACGGCAACAGACTCACCGCCCACTGCCTGACAGCGCCAACCGCGAGAGATCTCAGCGCCGGCGCCATGATCCGGCGTGTTGCAGCCGTGGATCCAGATTGATGTTGCTGGTTGCCGCAATCGCCATTCTGATAACCATGGCGCTGGCGCTGGCGCGAGCGCTGCTGGGCCCCAGCGTCTACGACCGGGTGCTGGCGGTGAATATGTTCGGCACCAAAACCGTGCTCCTGATGGCCATCATGGCGTTCGCCATGGGCCGCACCGACTTCCTGGACCTGGCCCTGGCCTACGCCCTGATCAACTTTATCGGTGTGCTCGCGGTGCTCTGGTTCGTCCAGGAAAGCCAGCTGCGGGAGCAGCGCAGGGCGGCGACCAGCGACCGCGGTCCGCCAGCCGGGAGCGACAACGAATGAACGGAGTTGTCGAGCTCATCGCGGGGCTGTTGGTGGTCAGCGGAAGTCTGTTTGTGCTTGCCGGCGGCATCGGCGCGCTGCGCATGCCCGACTTCTACACCCGGATCCACGGCGCCAGCCTGACCGACTCGCTGGGGCCGGTGCTGATTCTCGGCGGCCTGATGGTCCATGCCGGGCCGTCCCTGGTGACGGTGAAGCTCGCGGCGGTCCTGCTGTTCCTGATGGTCACCTCACCCACCGCGAGCTACGCTCTGGCCAACGCCGCGTTGCTCGCCGGGCTGCGTCCGGAAGGTGTCGAGGGCGCAAAGCCTGCGGCCGATGCCGGGCAACAGGAGACGTCGCCGTGACCACACTTCTCATCGGCGCCTTCCTGCTATCCCTGCTGGTTATAACCGCGGTTGCCATCGTGCGCGCCACCGACCTGTTCTCCGCGGTCATGCTGTCCGGCATTTTCAGCCTGCTCATGGCCCTGAATTTCTTCCTGCTCGACGCGGCAGATGTGGCGCTGACGGAAGCCGCAGTCGGCGCCGGAGTGGCCACCGTGCTGCTGCTTGCGGGTCTGCGCCTGACGCCGCCTACCGAAGCCAGGGGACGCTCCCTGCGCGTGCTCACTCCTGCCGTGATCGCCGCCGTCGCCCTGCTGATGATCTACGCCAGCTTTGGCCAGCCCTCACTGGGTGATCCGCAGGCGCCGGCCCAGCAGCATGTGGCGCCGTGGTACATCGAGAAGACCCCGGAACTGGTGGATATCCCCAACATCGTGACGGCGGTTCTGGCCAGCTACCGCGGCTTCGACACACTCGGGGAAGTATTCGTCGTACTGACCGCCGGTATCGGCGTCATGTTCCTGCTGGGTGGGGGCCGGGGCAAGCCGTTCTCGCGCCTCGACAGCAACGTCGAAGAGGGCCTGAGCAGGCACCTGATCCCCAAGGTCATGGCGCGACTGCTGGTACCCTTTATCCTGCTGTTCGCCCTGTTCATCCAGTTCCACGGTGAGTACAGTCCCGGCGGCGGCTTCCAGGCCGGGGCCATCTTCGTCGCCGGTATCATCCTGTTCTCGCTGGTCCGTGGTGAACGCCTGACGTTGGCGGTCATTCCCCCCCGGGTACTGCTGTGGATGAGCGCTGGCGGCGCGCTGCTATATGGCGCCGTCGGCCTTGCCGGCATTGCCATGGGCGGCAACTTCCTCGACTACTCGGTACTCGCCGACGATCCGATCACAGGCCAGCACATCGGTATCATTGTGATCGAACTGGGTGTGGGGCTGACCGTTACCGGTGTCCTGCTGTCCATCTTCCACGCATTCGCTGCCAGAGACTGATCCACCATGAAGCTCCTGGGACTCTTCAACTATTGGGTGTTCGCGGTGTTGCTGATGATCGGGCTATTCGCCCTGATCAGCCGGCAGAACCTGATCAAGAAAATCATGGCGCTGGCCATTTTCCAGTCCGCGGTATTCCTGTTTTTCATCACCATGAGCAAGATCGAGAACGGCACCGCGCCCATTATCCAGGCCGGCGTGGACAACCAGATTTTTTCCAACCCACTGCCCCAGGTGCTGATCCTGACCGCAATCGTCGTAGGCATCTCCACCACCGCCCTCGGCCTGGCCATCGCGGTGCGCCTGTACGAGGAGTACGGCACCATCGAGGACAACGAAATCCTGGCGCTGGATCGCAGCGCATGAATCTGGCGGACCACCTGCCGGCGCTGCAGGTCGCAGTACCGCTACTGACCGCCCCGCTGGTGATCCTGCTGCGTGCGGGTTTCCTGGCCTGGCTGACGGCGCTGGTGGCGAGCCTGGCGTCGCTGGGCCTGGCCATCCTGCTCACGGTGGCGGTGCTGGAGACCGGCACGCAGGAGTACTATGTGGGCGGCTGGGAACCGCCCTACGGCATTGCCCTGTCGGTCGACGGGCTGAGTGCCCTGGTGCTGCTGCTGATCACCGGTGCCTCGTCGCTGGCGCTGGCGGGGGGCCGCCAATCCCTGCGCCTGGATATCGACAACCGTCGCGCGCCCATGTTCTACGGCGCCTGGCTGATCGCCATGGCCGGGCTGTGCGGTATTGCAGTGACTGGCGATGCCTTCAACGTGTTCGTGTTCATGGAAATTTCCTCCCTGGCCACCTACATCCTGATTGCCGCCGGCCGCGACCGGCGCGCGCTGTCGGCGGTGTTCAAGTACCTGATCATCGGCACCATCGGCGCCACTTTCTACCTGATCGGGGTCGGCTTCATCTACATGATGACCGGCACGCTGAATTTCGCCGACATGGCCCTGCGCCTGGATGACGTCATTGAAACCCGCCCGGTCATTATCGCCGCGGGCTTCATCACCATCGGCCTGGCGCTGAAAGCGGCCATTTTTCCGCTACACATCTGGTTGCCGCGCGCGTACACCTATGCGCCCAACGCGGTCACCGTTTTCATTGCCGCCTGTTCCACCAAGGTTGCTATCTACGTCCTGCTGCGGTTCAACTTCACTGTGTTTCACGGCAACCTGCTGGGCCACTCCGACCTGTTCAGCGTGTTCATCATTCCCCTGGCGCTGTCGGGCATCCTGCTGGCGTCCGCGATAGCCATTTACCAGGGCAACGTGAAGAAGATGCTGGCCTTCTCTTCAGTGGCGCAAATCGGCTACATCGCCCTGGCTGCAGGCCTGGCCTCCCAGGCTGGCCTGATGGCGGCGCTGCTGCACATGTTCAACCACGCGCTCGCCAAGGGCACCCTGTTTCTGTGTGTACTCGCATTTATCCTCACTTCCCGCAGCGCCATTATCACCGATTTGCACGGCATTGGTCGCCGCATGCCCTGGACCATGGCGGCCTTTGTCCTCGCAGGTCTCAGTCTGATCGGCGTACCGGGCACTGCAGGCTTTATCAGCAAGTGGTACCTGATAGTCGCCGTGATGGAAGTGCCGGGCTGGGGTGTGCCGCTGGTCATGGCGATTATCGCCAGTTCCCTGATGGCCGTGGTTTACCTGTGGAAGTTCATTGAGGCCGCCTACTATGGTGAACCGCCACCCGGCGGGGATACGGCAGCGTTGGAAGTCACGCTGCCACTGCGCGCGCTGATCTGGGTGGCGGCCCTGAGCAACGTCTACTTCGGGCTGTTCCCGCAGCTGCCGCTGGCCCTGGCCCAGAGCGGTACCGGCACCCTGCTCGGAGGCCTGAACTGATGGGCGCGAACAGCCTGCCAATCATTCTGCTGGTGCCACTGCTCGGTGCAATCGGCATTGCCCTGACCGGGCGCTGGCCCAATGTCCGGGAAACGATCAGCCTGGTTACCGCACTGGCACTGGCGGTGCTGGTATTCTCCTGGTTCCCGGAAGTTCTGGACGGTGCGCGCCCTCGTTTCACGCTGTCGGAGCCGCTGCCCGGTCTGTCCCTGGCGCTGTCCCTGGAGCCGCTGGGGATGATGTTTGCCTGTATCGCCTCGTTCCTGTGGATTATCAATACCATCTACTCGATTGGCTATATGCGCAGCAACAATGAGAAACACCAGACCCGGTTCTATATTTGTTTCGCACTGGCCATCGCCGCCGCGATGGGCATAGCCCTGTCCGACAACCTGTTCACCCTGTTCCTGTTCTACGAGATTCTCACCCTCTCGACCTACCCTCTGGTGGCGCACAAGGGCGACCCCAAAACCATTGCCTCGGCCCGTGTCTATCTCGGCATACTCATCGGCACCTCCATTGGCCTGTTGCTGCCTGCCATTATCTGGACCTATGTCGCGACCGGCACCACCACCTTCACCCTGGGCGGCATCATCCAGGGCAACGTGCCAGGCCCTGCGGTAGGACTGCTGCTGGGGCTGTTTGTGTTCGGTATCGGCAAGGCCGCGGTGATGCCGGTGCACCGCTGGCTACCGGCGGCCATGGTGGCGCCCACCCCGGTCAGCGCCCTGCTGCACGCGGTGGCGGTAGTGAAGGCAGGCGTCTTTTGCGTCACCAAGATCATCATCTACATATTTGGCGTCGACTTCCTTTTCAGCCAGCCCAGCGCCCAGTGGCTGCAGTATATCGCGGCATTTACCATTATCAGCGCCAGTATTGTGGCGCTGTACCAGACCAACCTCAAGCGCATGCTGGCCTACTCCACCATTGCCCAGCTGTCCTATGTGATCATGGCAACGGTGATCCTCAAGCCGTTGGCAGAGATTGGCGCTGCCGTGCACATCGCGGCTCATGCCTTCGGCAAGATCACCCTGTTTTTCGCCGCCGGCGCCATTTACACAGCCGCCCACAAAACCGAGCTGTGGCAGCTGGCGGGCATCGGCAGGCGCATGCCCATTACCATGGCAGCCTTTACCATTGGTGCGCTGAGCATGATCGGCGTGCCTCCAACTGCCGGCTTTGTCTCCAAGTGGTTCATCCTGGCCGGCGCCTTCCAGGCGGAGAATTACCTGGCGATCTTCACCATCATTGCCAGCACGGCCCTGAATGCGATGTATTTCCTGCCCATCGTCTATTTTGCCTGGCTGGCCCCGGACGCGCCCGACGTCGACATGAACCACGGCGAAGCGCCGGCGGCCATCCTGCTGGCGCTGGGGGTGACCGCCACCCTGACCATTGTCTTTTTCTTCTTCAATCAGCCCCTGCTGGATCTCGAAGGCCAGCTGGTGCAGAGTCTGCCGCTATGAACGCACCCGACAATCATTGGCTCACCCGCCCCGGCACCATCCGCTGGCTGTGGATCATCGGCTACAGCACCCTCGCCATCACCGTTGGCCTGCAGTGGCTGATACCGATAAAGGGCTATTTTGGTGTGGATAGCTGGCTGGGGTTTGGCGCCCTGTTCGGCTTCTTCAGCTGTGTGTTGATGGTGTTTGGTGCCAGGCTACTCGGCGTTCTGCTAAAACGCCCGGACACCTACTACGATGTTTGAATCCCTGCCACCTGCCCTCGCCCTGATCGGCGGTGCGCTGCTGACCGCAGCGATCAGCTCGCGCCAGATCCGTGCCTTCGTGGTCATTGGCGCACCGCTGGTGTGCCTGTACGGCATCTGGCAGGTTCCCGATGGCGTGAGCCTTGAGGCGTCCTTCCTCGGCTACACACTGGAACTGGTGGAGGGCAGCCCCGTACGCAGGCTCTTTGCCACTATTTTTGCCCTCATGGCGGCGACCGGCGGCCTGTTTGCCTTCAACCACGCCCGGCGCACCGAGCTGGTCGCAGCCCAGTTCTATGCCGCCGGTGCGGTCGGCGTCTGCTTCGCCGGCGACCTGCTGACCCTGTTCCTGTTCTGGGAGCTGATGGCCCTGTTTTCCACGGTGGTTGTGTGGTGCGGAGGCACGGAAAAGGCGCGTGCCGCGGGCGTGCGCTACGCCATCATGCATCTGCTGGGCGGCGTGATTCTGAAGGTGGGCATCGAAGGTGTGCTGATCAGCACCGGGTCGCTGGATGTGCGGCCACTGCAGGCGACGGATTTCAATACCTGGATGATCCTGATCGGCATCCTGATCAATGCCGCCGCGCCGCCCCTGTCGGCCTGGCTATCCGACGCCTACCCGAACGCCAGCCCCACCGGCTCGGTCTACTTGTCCGCCTTCACCACCAAGACTGCAATTCTCGCCTTGATCCTGCTGTTCCCGGGCGAATCGATCCTGATCTGGGTTGGCGTGTTCATGATCTTCTACGGCATCATCTATGCCCTGCTGGAAAACGACATCCGCCGCATCCTGGCGTTCTCCATCGTCAACCAGGTGGGTTTCATGGTCTGTGCCGTGGGGATCGGCACCGAGATGGCGATTAACGGCGCCGCCGCCCACGCCTTTGCCCATATCATCTACAAGGCCCTGCTGTTCATGAGCGCGGGCGTGGTGGTGATGCGTACCGGCATGCACCTGTGCACCGACGTCGGCGGCCTGTTCCGCACCATGCCCATCACCATGTGGTGTGGCATCATCGGGGCGCTGGCGATCTCCAGCTTCCCGCTCACTTCCGGCTTCACTACCAAGAGCATGATTTCCCAGGCCTCCGTCGACGAGGGCCTGATGCTGGTGTACTTCCTGCTGGCCGCTGCTTCCGCGGGCGTGTTCCTGCACGCGGGCATCAAGTTTCCCTGGTTTGTATTTTTCCAGAAAGACTCCGGGCTGCGGCCCAAGGATGCGCCCTGGAACATGACCCTGGCGATGCTGTTCTTCGCCGGAATGTGCATCCTGCTGGGGGTTTTCCCGCAGCTGCTCTACCCGCTGTTGCCCTACGCCGTGGAGTATGAGCCCTACAAGGCAAGCAAGGTGCTGTTCTACCTGCAGCTGCTGCTGTTCTCCGGGCTCGCCTTCTTCCTGCTGTTACCGTGGATGCAGCGCACCCTCACCATCTCGCTGGATGTGGACTGGCTCTGGCGCAAGGGCCTGCCGCTGCTGGCGCGCTTTGGGGCAAGGGTGGGTTCGCCGCTGGTCAATGCGGCACAATCCCGGCTCGACGATGCCTTCAATGCGGTCACCACCTCAGCGCGCAACACCATGGGCCACGCCGGCCCCCTGGGGCGTTCCTGGGAGATCGGCACCACCGCCCTGTGGATTGTGCTGCTGCTGATGGTGTACGTGTTCGCCTACTACCTGTTCTGAGTAGTGGCCGGGTCAGTCCCCGGCCAGGTCAGTCAACAGTGCGTGCCAGAGGGTCAGCGAGTTCGGCAGGCTGAATACGGTAACGCGCTCGTTGAGGCCGTGGGCAAATTCATCCTCCGGCTTCAGGAATATACCCGTCAAGGTGTAGCTGGGTATTCCGGCAGCGCGGAAGTGCAGCGCGTCAGTGGCTCCGGAAGCCATGGCGGGAACGATAGGCACCCCGGGATAATCGATATGCACAGCCTGCTCTATCGCCGCGAACAGGTCCTCCCGCAGGGGTGAGGGATCGCTCGCTATCGGATTGTCCAGAATCGCCCAGGACAGAGTATCGTCCGCGACCACCGCCTGCAGTTCTGCCAGGGTTTCCTCAATCCCGATGCCGGGAAAAATTCGACAGTTGATGGTCGCAGTGGCGGACTGTGGCAGTGCGTTCTCGGCGTGACCCGCGCTGAGCATGGTTGCCACACAGGTTGTGCCCGTAGTGCCCGCGTACTCTGGATGCTCCCGCAGCAGGGCTACTGCTGCAGGATCGTCGGAACCGTCCGCAAACGCCTGCATGGCGGCGCCGACTTCACCCCCGACCAGCGGCGCGCTGCGAGCGAAGAACGAACGCGTCAGTTCCGTAGCCATCACGGGGAACTCATGGGCCTGCAGCTTGCGCAGAGCCTGCGCAAGGTCGTAGATTGCATTATCCTTGCGTGGCAATGAGCTGTGACCGCCGGGATTGCGTGCGGTCATGGTAAAGGTGGCGTAGGTCTTTTCCGCAGAGGTGACGACAAAGGAAAAAGGATTACCATCTTCGTCAAGCTGGCCACCGCCACCATCCACCACAAAGGCGAATTCCGCATCAATCAATTCGCGGTACTGGCTGGTCAGCAATTGCGTCGTGGCCATCTCGGTCTCCTCGTCGCCGGTAAAGGCAATGACAAGATCCCGCGAGGGGACAAAGCCCTCGGACTTCAGGCGCAGGAACGTGGTAGTGAGCACGGCGATATCAAATTTGTTATCCGCCACACCGCGACCGAAATAAAAGCCGCCCTCCTCAATCAGGGTGAAGGGGTCGCGCTCCCAATCCTCCGGATAAGCGTCCACGACATCCATATGCGCCGAGAGAAGAATCGGTTTTTTGCCGGAGCGTCCATCGCCGCGATAGCGCACCACCAGGGCAGCTGTATCGGCGTGAGGAATCACCATGACATCCTCCTGCGGGAAGCCGCCCACGAGAAAACGCTGCTCGAGGAAGCTTGCAAGCCTCGGCACCTCGCCGAACCCTGCCGCCGTGCGCATCGGAATACTGTCGCGCAGAATGTCGAACGCCACGCGGTGGAAGGGCACAGCCTCTTCCTCCAGTACTGCCTCCTGGGCAGTGGTGGTTGTCGCGGCCATCGCCACGGTTATCATGCCTAGCCAACGCGTTATTGCTGCCATTTGTAGTCTGTCCTCGCTCTCAGTTGCGTGCCGGCTCAAGGTAAACCGAGCCGCCCTTCATGACCGCGACCACGGTCTCCAAAACGGTTATATCTTCAAGTGGGTTGCCTGGCACGGCAACCAGGTCGGCCCACTTGCCGGGGCCAATCGACCCGACCTGCTCTTCCCAACCCAGCATTTCAGCGGCCGACAGGGTCGCGGCGCGGATCGCCTGCATCGGTGTCATACCATAGCGCACCATCCAGGCAAACTGCAGCGCGTTGTCGCCGTGAGGGTATACCCCGCTGTCGGTGCCATAGGCCAGCCTGACGCCGGCCGCATGCGCCTTGCGGAAGTTTTCCCGTTGCACGTCTGCCGTGGCATCGTTCTTGGCCAACATTTCTGCCGGCCAGCCCTCCAGTCTGCCCGCGCGGTCGATGTATTCCGCGTTGTAGATGTCCGCTACCAGCCAGGTGCCGCGCTCGCGCATCAATTCGATACTCTCAGCATCGAGCAGGGAGCCGTGTTCAATGGAGCGCACCCCCGCGCGCACCGCGGCCTTGATACCCTCGGCACCATGGGCATGGGCGGTGACGTAAACCCCGTACTGTGCTGCCTCTGCAACGGCGGCCCGCAGTTCTTCCTCACTGAGCTCCTGGGCACCGATTTGGGTACCCGTGGTCAGTACCGCCCCGGTAGCCAGGGTCTTGATGAACGTTGCTCCATTCTGAATCAAGGTGCGCACCCGCTCGCGAACCTCGTCCGGTGAGCGGACCACGCCAAAGCGCAAATCCGCAGGAACCGCAACATCGAACGCCTGCCCGGTGATATCGCCAGCGCCCCCAGGTACCGTTATATAGGCACCGACCACCGCCATGCGCGGCCCGGGGACGATACCGCCATCAATGGCGTCGCGCAGGGCAACGTCGTTGAACGCCCGCCAAACCCCCACATCGCGCACCGTGGTGAAGCCGGCCAGCAGCGTTCTTTCGGCGTGGGCCACACCCTGCAATACACTCTGTGCAGCGGTCATTTCCAGCGGTGCCAGCACGTTCGCACTCTGGGCAGAGTCCGCCAGATGCGTATGCATATCCATCAGCCCGGGCAGCACTGTCCAGGCCGACCAATCGTGCACTGTGGCATTTTCGGGCACCGCCGCGGCAGACCAGGGCTGCACCGCCAGGATCCGGCCGCCCTGAATGGTGATCATCTGGTCCGACAGCAAGCGTTCGTTGACGATATCCAGAAGACTGCCGGCACGCACGACCGATACCACCTCCCCGGCGGAACTCCCGATCAACGGCAGCAGTAACAAGAGGGCCGTCAGGACAGCCCTGCACAGCCCGGTTCTCCACCACCCAGCCACCGGCCTAGAATCGCTGGCCAAAGCGGATTCCGTAACGGGCAGGTCGGTTGGTGTAAATCGGCAGGTCGACAAAATTGTCCTGACTGGCAAGGATAACCGCGCGTTCGTCGAAGATATTGTCGGCGAACAGTTCCAGCGTCCAGGAACCTTTCTCGACACCGAATGCAACGTTGACCAGATTGTAGGACGGCTGTCGTATACGGCTGCTTACGTCGAGCGAGTTCCAGCTGTCGTCAGTGTAGGACCAGGCCGTCTGGATATAGGCGGGGAAGCTGCCAATGTCCATGGTATAGCGGCCCGTTGCAGTCAACTTGAGCTCCGGCACGAAGGGCATTGCGGTCCCGTCGGGGGCGGTAACGATGCCAGCGTCGCGAGCATCCTCGCCCTGAAAATAGTCCTCATCCAGTTTGGCATCGTTGTAGCTGCCGGAGAAGGTCAGGGTGAGATCCCGGGTCGCGGCAAAGCTGGTATCGAACTCAAAACCCTGGGTCCGGGCCTGCCCCACGTTGGTAATCAGGGTCAGGGGCGAAATGGCGAAGTCCAGGAAAGAGTACTGGAAGTCCTCCCATTCAAGCATGTACACCGCACCGTTGAACCGGAGGCGATTGTCGAGATAAGTGGATTTCCAGCCTATCTCATAGTTGTAAACAAAGTCCTGCTCGTAGGCCGGCGCGATCACGCCCGTCAGCGCCCGGTTCACCCCGCCGGGGCGGAAGCCCTTGGAGTAGGTGGCATACATCAGCACATCGTCGCTGAAGACATAGGACGCATTCAGCTTCCAGGTCTCACCATCCTCTTTGACTTTCTTGTCCAGGTTGGGGTGGTCGATACACGGGTATGCCGAACAGTAAGTGGAACCGGTATTGCCGTAGTAGCCCTTGAGAGAGTTCTCCAGCTCGTAAAAGCGCATACCGGCAGTCACAGAGAGCGCAGTGGTCAGGTCATAGGTTACTTCGCCGAACAGGGCCCGGTCCTCGTCGGTGCGCAGCTGTTTGGTAACCCAGACCAGGGGCTCACCCGGAATCGGCGAAAATTCCTCGCCGGTTGGAACATCCGGCGCCAGCCAGCGAAAGTCAAAGTCGTGTTCGTGCTTCTGGTAGAAGGCACCCGCTATCCAGCGCAGGCGGCCCTCGCCGTCGGAAGAGATGCGGATCTCATGGCTCTGGCGCTTGAAGTTTTCATCGCCGGTTATGCTCTGGGTGGGATCAGCACAATCTCCCAGCTCATCATAGTAGAGGCAGTAGTAGCCGTAGTCTGCGTACAGATCCTCGAAATACTCCGCATACCAGCTATAGTCTGTGTCTGATTCGTTGTCGCGATCCAGCAGCGCACCGGCGTAGACCACATCCAGGGTGCCGATCCGACCGTTCAGGGTCAATGTCCCCTGCACGAACTCATCGTCCGCGAATTCATCGCCAAAGCTGCGGTATTTGCGATCACCGAGATCATCCGGGCGGTGGGCCCAGACACCTTCGGACTCCTGCTTCTGGTAGGCAACGGCGGGCGTTACGGTCCAGTTTTCGTTGAGATCAATCTTCAGTGCAGCGCGCAGCCCCTGGGTCTTGACGTCATTGAAGTCGTCTTCCACGTAGGCGCTGTTGTCGATGCTGATGCCCGAGGCCGCGTAGTTGCGCTCGCCGTAGACATTGTCGATATAGCCGCCCTCTTTCTCATGCCACATGACCAGACGCAGGGCGGCGGAGTCGGACAGGGGCTGGTTGACGAACCCTTCCAGGGTATAGCCCGCTTCGCCGCCGTCCACCTGGTTGCCCGCTACGTCGTAGCCGGCAGAGAACTCCGACGGATCGGGCTGGTTGGTAATGATGCGCATGGTACCGGCCTGGCTGCTGGAGCCGTACAGCGTACCCTGGGGGCCTGCCAGGGTTTCTATCCGCGCAATATCGTAAATGTGCAGGTCGAGCACATTGTTGATGGTCGTGATCGGCTGCTCATCCAGATATACCGCTACGCTGGGCTGGGACCCGGAGTGGATACCGTCACCACCGGAGGAAATACCGCGCATGTAGACCTGCGCCAGGCCCGGCGCGTAGGACACGTAGGACACGGTGGGCAGAAATTGAATGTAGTCGTCAAAGCCCTTGATATTGAGATCCTGGATCGACTTGCTGGTGAGCGCCTGCACTGCCAGCGGCACATCCTGCAGGTTGCCAGCGCGCTTGGTGGCAGTCACGATGACTTCCTCCAGCATCGCGTTCTGGCCCCAGGCCGGAGTCTGCAGGGCAGCAGAGGCTACCAGCGCGGACAGGGCCGCCTGTATCGTGTGTCGCTTCCTGATGCCGACAGGCACCTTGCGAATTGGCTTGTTCATAGTCATCCTCTCGAGTCAGCTGGTTTTATTGGATACCGCGCCAACAGCTCCGGGCCCAGCGCTGTAATCAGCGGCCCCAGGTGCGGTAGAAAGTGGCGCCAGTGTTCTACAGCGTCAGTGAATACAGGCTGGCGCACCTGTTCACTGCTTGCGGTGCGCACAGCGCGCTGGTTTTCATGGAAGGCAAGACAGCCGCTTTCAAATTCCAGGCCGCAATAGTCGAGAAGCTTGCGCACCTGGGGTTCAAAGTCGGCCACCAGTTCCTCGTACTGAACCCGGTGGACACGGCCTGGAAGCACGGTGTCGTAGTGGTCCATCAGTGCCACATAGTCCCGGTAGTAGTGACCGATGTCCTGCAGGCTGTAACTGAAGCGCTGGCCCCGGGCAAAATACTGTTTGAACCCGCTGAGGCAGCAGGCCAGAGGATGGCGCCGCGCATCAATGATCTTCGCTTGCGGCAGCATCAGGTGAATAAGCCCTATGTGCTCGAAGTTGTTGGGCATTTTGTCGATAAACAGCGGGGCCGCATCGCGGTAGCGCCGGGTACGGCGCAGGTACTCTTCACCCAGCTCCCGCAACTCAACGGGCCCGAGCTCCGCAAGAACTTCGGGGTAGCGCGAGTCTTCAGCGGGGCGTTGCTTCCCTCCCAGACGACGGGCCATCGCGATAATGTCGGGTAATTCCTGGGTGCCTTCGACACGGCTGTGGCTGGCAAGAATTTGCTCCAGCAGCGTCGATCCGGCCCGCGGCAGCCCGACAATGAATATCGGGTCCGCAGCATCGCAGCCGCTGCCTGCACGTTGGCTAAAAAACGCGGCGTCCTGGCTGCCGATGGTACGCTGGATCTTGTCGTGCTGCGCTGCGGCGCTATAGCTGGACTGTCGACGCCGCACCTCGTTCCCCTCCGCGTAATGGGTGAACGCCTGATCGTACTGGCCCCGGTCTTCGAGCGCCTTGGCCAGCGCAAAACTGAGCTGGGCCGCATCCTCTGGTTGCAGCCCTTTCTTGCCGAGGGCAACCCGGATGGATTCCAGTTCAGCATCTGTGAGACTCACCGTCTTCAGGTTGGCAAGCGACCAGTACGCCTCGCCGAGTTCGGGTGCCAACTCGATCGCCGTACGGTAAGCGGCGATACTGTCTTCTTGCCGACCTACCGTTTTCAGGGCGTGGCCGTAGCTCAGATAAACCTTCGGCTGCCGGGGGGCATCGGCAAGCAGGCGCTGGTAAATTGCGATGGCCTTGTCGAAGTGGGCCAGGCGTACCAGAGTCGCAGCCTGCAGAGTGCGGTAACTGGGGTTGTCTTCCTTCTGCAGCAGGGCATCGAGTTCTGCCAGTGCCTGTTCGTAGCGGGTCTGGCGGCTGAGGACAAAAGCGTAGTTGTAACGAGCCAGGTGAAAATCTGGCGCCAGTTCCAGGCACCTGACCAACAGGTTCTCGGCATCGGACCAGCGCCCCAACTTGATCGCCACATCGGCCAGCAGACGGATTGCCGTGACATCCGTCGGACACTTGTGCAGGTGCTGGCGGCAAAGCCGTTCGGTCTCGCCGATGCGACCGTCAAGCAGCGCGTCCATGGCCTCGCGCAATACTGGTGGCAGCCGCCCCAGGGACCGCTCGGTCCGAGAGCGGGATCCGTTAGGGAGTGGAGTGGACATCCGTCACCTCCAGCGCTGGCGAGCGAACACGTGATCGGCGCCAAAAGACGGCGCAGCCAAGCGCCAGATACACGAGCGCGCCAGTGGTCCGGGTCAGGGAATCCTGCGCTACAAATGCAAGGAAGAAGCCCGACACCAGTATCAGACCCCAACCGACGAAGAGCATACTCCGGGGGCCAAGTCGCAACGGTGCGTTGTCGAACTCAGTCGAATGGGTGTACAGACGCAGTAGCGCAATCCCCACCAGCACCTGGAAGATCAGCGTGAACGCTGACACCCACACCGCATACCCGATTACGGTTTCCCCCAGCCCGAGGCACAGCAGGGACAACAGCCCGGCCAGCAGGACGCTGCGGCCCGTGCTGCCGTTGGCAACCAGCCAGCGCGGCAGGCAGCCATCCGCAGCCATGGCATAAATATCGCGGGACGCCACCAGCAGCAGCGCGTTCACCGAGGTCGCTGCGGCGCCAAGAATGGCCAGCGTCACCAGCAGGCCACCGACGCTGCCGAACAGGTCCAGCGCTACCACCCGGACCGGTGCTGCTGTAGCACCGAGCGTCTGCCAGGGCATAACACCGACGAGGGTCAGGGCGAGGGCGACATACGTCACTACAACCAGCACAAAGCTGATTGCCAGCGCCCGCGGAATAGTGCGCGCCGGGTCGCGAATTTCGCCGGCCAGCTCCATGACCGCCATAAAGCCGCCGTAGGAGAAGAACGCCGGAACCGCAGCGAAGATCACCGGGTACCAGCCCGCAGGGGCGAAGGGGCGCAGATTGGCCGGCTCTGCCTCGCCCAACCCGACACCGATCACCAGCACCAGTGCCAGCATGAAGCCCAGCACCAGCAGCCCCTGTACCCGCACCATGAGTCCGGCACCACCCAGATTCAGCAGGGTGAACAGCACGATCACCAGCGCCGCCACCAGCAGTGCATTGGCACCCGGAACCAGCGCGACAAAGTATTCGGCAAAGCCGAGCGCGATCAGGACGATGGCCAGGACAAACACCGCCAACATCAGCCAAATCCCGATGAAGCCCGCAAACGGGCTCAACAGGCGCGAGATGGCAACGTAGCCCGCTCCCACCCTGGGAAACACGACCCCGAGCTGCGCCGCCGCAACACAGGAGAAGGCGGCGATGATCGCCGCCAGCATATAGGACACAACCACCGCGGGGCCGGCACTGCCCGCCAGCGACCCGGGCAAAATAAAGATACTGGCACCGATGACATAACCCACCAGGGTTGCAATAACGGCGAGCAGACCCAGGTTGCGGGTCACGGCGCGGGTGTCGCTGCCAGCCAGCGCTGGTACCAGTCAAGGTTACGCTGCATGCGATCGCGCAGGTAGCTGGGGACCTGCAGCGAGTGGTTTTGCTCGGGGTAGATAACCAGCTGGGTGGGCACCCCCAGTGAGCGCAGGGCCTGGTACATCTGCAGGCTGCCGCTGCAGGGCACATTGAGGTCGCTCCCGGCACACTGGTACAGGGTCGGCGTGGTGATCCGGTCGGCATTGAGGAACGGATAGCTGGCGCGATCGTAGTTTTCGCGGTTGGACCAGGGGGTGCCCAGCTCCAGCTCGTACTCACGGGAATACTGGTCGAGCCCGTAGCTACCGTAAATGTTGGAAACCCCGGCACCGCTGACCGCTGCCCGGAACCTGCTGTCAGCGGCGATCATTGAATTGGTCAGGATGGCGCCATAACTCCAGCCACCAACGCCCAGACGCGACGGGTCGATAATGCCCTGCCCCTGCAGATACTCGACCCCGGCGTGGATATCGCTGACATCGACATTACCCCAGTCTGCGTAAATGGCAGCGGCAAAATCGAAGCCCTTGCCGGAGGAGCCGCGCGGATTGATCCCCACCACCGCGAAGCCCGCAGCGGCATACAGCTGCCAGTCGACCATGAACTCGTGACTGAACTGGTACACCGGACCACCGTGCAGGCGGAAAATCGTGGGCAAGGGGATAGCCGGGTCCGCGTCCGCCGGCAGCACCAGAAAACCATCCAGGCTGTGACCATCGTTCTCGAAACTGAACGTCCGCGTGACGGCGAGCTGTACCTCGTCCAGCCACGCATTGTGCTGGGTCAGGGGACGCAGGGTCTCCCCTTCCACGGCGAACAGCTCAAAGGGCCGGTTATCGGTGCTGTCCAATAACACCAGGTGGTCATCTTCGCCACCCAGGGCAAAATCGAGCGCAAACCGCTTGCCCGTGCTGAGACGGGTCATGTCGCCATTGTCGCTGTCTATCCGCACCAGCCAGGTGGACAAGGGGTCCTCCTGCAGCGCATAGATATAGCGGCCATCCGCCGACCACTTGGGCACAAAGAAATTGCGGTCGACGCGTGCCAGGGGGCGGTTGGTAGCGGTCGCAAGGTCCGCTACCGTCAGCTGCCAGGGCGCGTAGTAGATCCACTTGCTGGCGCCACTTTGCAGCCAGGCCAACTGCTTGCTGTCCGGGGACCAGGCGGGTGGCGACATCCAGTAGGGGTCGACGTCGGTGCCATCGAAATCGCTGATACGACGGGGCGCGCCCTCCCCGCTGGCGGGGATGACAAAGACATCGGAGTCCATGTTGCGGTCGGGATCATTACCTTTGTCTTTCGACACGTAGGCAATATAGCGTCCATCGGGAGACCAGCTGGGCAGCCAGTGGTCCTGATCGCCCCGGGTAAGCTGGCGCGTGGCACCGCCCTGGAGATCCACAATGGATAGCTGCCGGCGCGCACCCGCCAGATAGCCAACGCCGTCCTCGAGGAACTGGAAGCGCTCAATGACCACCGGCGCTGCAGTGCCCGCGGCATTGGGTTCAGCGCCGCCGACAAAAGACGCCACTACCAGCTGCGAACTGTCCGGCGCCCAGTCGTAGTCAACCACGCCACCGGCCATCGCGGTAAGCTGACGCACCTCACCGCCCCTGCGATCCAGCAGGAACACCTGACTGTAGGCTTCGTCACCCGCCGCCTCGAGATAAGCAAGGTAGCGCCCATCGGGGCTGAACTTCGGCGTCGAGGCGCTGACGCTGTCCACTGCCGTCAGCTGACGCGGTTCGCCGCCCGCCCAGGGCACCTGCCACACATCGCTGACAATCGCATCCTGCTCCAGGTTGTGCACGGACACGACATAAGCGACTTGCTTGCCGTCCGGCGACACTGCAGGCTCCGAGACATCGGCTACGGCATGGATATCGTCGACGCTCAGGGGCCGCAGCCCGGCGCTCTGTCCCAGGGGCGGATAACACAGTACCAGGCAGACCAGAGCCACCATCTTGTTGCGCAGATTCATTGCTCGCTGAGTTCCTTGTAGATCAGGCGGGCGCGGCGGATCTCATCGAGGATCTCCTCCCGCTCCCAGTCGTGGTTGTAGTCCTCGCGAGCTGAAGCGTGTTCAGCAATACGGTCCAGCCAGGCGAGAAAATACGCCGCATCTTCCGGCGCACGCCGGGGCGCCCCCGGGATATCGATCCACACAGGGTTGGTCGTGGCGTAGGTATAGAGGTCCTGCACCGCGGGGTGGGCAGTCTTGTTGACCGCCCGCAGCAGCATCCAGCCGCTGCTGTCGACTGGCACCTGCAACAGCTGCTCTGCCGCGAGTCCGTTGTCGTCCACTGCAACGGTGGCCACCACATTTCCGTTGTAAACCAGCTCCAGCTGCGCCACCGGCATAGCTGAGCGAAGTGCCAGGTCAACCTTTAGCGATGCACCGGAAGCAACCTTGAGCCTTGAACCTGGCCCCTCACCGTTCACCAGCAAGCCCAGCAGGGGACCGTTGCTGACGAAGCCGCGGCCGCCCTTGATCGCTGCCTTGAGCGTCTCTGGCCGGTCGGGCTGGACGCCCTCCAGAAATATCCGGTTGAGGCCAATCGGGCCGCGCAGGGAGGCGTAGTTGGTCATGGCGTCGGTACCCGCGCCCGCCGTCAGGGGGAAACCCAGGTTGAGAAACCGGTACCAGACATCGGCGGTATTCTCGTGGTTGGCGAAGGAGACCACCTCAAGATAGTCGGTCTTGCCCAGCGCCACATCCACCGGCAAGGCATGGGTAAGCTTACCCTCCGCCGCCGGGTCTGGTATGCCGTCGAAGGGGTGCACGTAACCCGTGACCGCGCCCTGGGCACGGGCAAGTTCCTGAATCAGGGTGTTGGAGGGATAGGCCGAGGCCAGGCCCGTGTGCCAGTAGGAGGAGAAGTCCGGGGTCAGGAAGTGGCTGTCCAGATGCAGCAGGCCGAGATGCCCCCAGTAGCTGCTGTGGTACTCCTGCGCCTGATACACGGTCACCCCGTCAAAGGACTCGTGGTCGGTCCGAAACAGGGCAATGTCGGGAATGCGCTCTTCCTTGTTTACAATCAGGTTATAGACAATGTCCAGGTTCTCGGCGCGCGCGCCGGCGGCCATGCTGGCGGTAGTCTGACGATAGACGCCCCCGTAGTTCATGTGCACATGCAAGTCGGCGCTGTGGTAGCTGCCAAAGCGTTCCGGCAGAGGCTGTGCCGCCAGTACCAGCTCGAGACGGTCAGCCGCGGGCACTGAGTCCAGCGACTGCTGCACCAGCCGATGCTCGAATCCGTGCATGGCAAAAACCTGTAACGGCCCTTCCGGGACTGTCACCGTACATTCGCCGGGGCAGTGGAAATAGTGGTTCTCATGTTCAGCGGTGGCGCTGTCTACATAATCGTCACCGTGCACGAGCGCATTGTCGGGTGCGTAGTGACGGCCGTCGGCGGCCAGCAGGCTGACCCGCGCCGGCAGCACCTGACCGCGCTCATTACTGACCTGCAGCTGCAGGGTGCGCATGGGACGTTTGTAGTTGCGCACCTCGGGGTTGAGGACCCGGGTCGCTCCGCCGACAAAGCTGTGCAGCATCAGCTCAAGCCCGCCCGAGGCATTGCTCACATACAGCAGCTGTCTGTCGTCGGGACTCCAGCGGGGCTGCCACAGGTCGTGGTCGCCAAACGTTATGGGCAGCGGGTATTCGCCGTCGCGATTGGTGATCCACAGCTGGTGCCACTGGCGGCCGCGGTAGCTGCTGTACAAAAGGCGTTTGCCATCGTGAGCCAGCTGGGGACGTGCCGCCCAGGTGGTCTCTTCATTGATGAGCTGGCGCGCCTGCTGCGGCTGGTCGACCGGCACCTCCCAGATGCCACCGGAACCCCAGGCCACTTCGGGATTGGTGACGTAGAGAATGGATTTACCGTCCGCTGACCAGGACGGGTTGATCGCGTGGTCGGCCGCGGAGTAATAGTAGCGATATTTTTCGGATACGTTGCCGGCCACCAGGGGCCGCTCTTCGGCGATGGCGTTGCCCCGCAGGTTTGCCAGGTAGATGCCGAAGTAACCGTCCGCATCGGTGCGGACATAGGCGAGCCGGTGCCCCTCGGGGCTCCAGCGCGGCTCCAGATGCACGCCCCCGCCGCTGGTAAGCGCGGTTTCCTCGCCGCTCTCCAGGTCCAGCAGTATCAGGTTCAGGGCATTGTGTTGCTGACGGGCAAATACCACGCGGCGCCCATCGGGGGACCAGTCTGGCTGAAAATCGTAGCCGGGGCCGGCAGTGATTTCCTCAGCCGCGGCAGCATCCAGGGCCTGGCGCCACAGGGAGCCCTGCATACTGTAGATCACACTGGCACCGTCCGGGCTGAAGGTCCCGGCGCTCGGGCCGGCCGTCAGCTGCGGCATATACATTTCACGCCAGTAGTAATTGTGCGGATGTGCCACCTGTGCCAGCACCGGCACCCGGGTGGCCTCCTGCGCTGCCGCTGTGGGCAGCAACACCAGCATCCCCAAAATACCGACCATGGCGCGCCCCACGGCGATCAAGATACGGCTCCGGACTGCAGGGCCTGATAAGCCTCCCCGTGTAACAGCATCAAACTATCCTCCTCCATAACCCTGAAGCCAAGACGCTGGTAGAACCGGGCGGCCCCCAGGTTGGCGTTGTCTACTGACAGGCGCAAATAGGCTGCGTCAACGCTGCGGCCATGTTCTGCCGCGGCAAGCAGCAGGCGCTTGCCCAGGCCAGTGCCACGCAGCTCTGGATTCACAAAAAGATCCTGGATAAACACGCCACGCTGCGCGCGCCAGGTGGAAAACTCCCAGAAATACACAACCATCCCCACCGCCTGGTCGTCTTCAGTGGCGAGACGGGCAAAAAAGGCGGGTTCCGGGCCGAAGCCGTGGAGAGCCAGGGCAGCGGAACTGCCGAGGTACTTGTCCGACTGGCCCAGGCTTGCCGCGAGCCCGCGCAGCATCCGGTCCATGGCGGTGGTATCGGCCGCGGTTGCCGGACGAATCGCGATCACCAGGGATGGCACCCTGTTGGCCAGCGCGCGGTTATCGTTGCTGTGCTTGCCCTCATCGGAACCTCCCTAAAAATCCATCCGCACCCGGTCGCGACCCTTCAGCTGCAGCAGGGTCCGAGCCTCATCGGGTGTGGCCACTGCGTAGCCAAGCTCTTCGATGATCCGGCGTATCTTTACCACCTGCTCTGCGTTGCTCTCCGCCAGCCTGCCGGGAGGGATGGTCAGACTGTCCTCCAGCCCTACCCTGACATTGCCGCCGAGAATCACGCCCAAGGTTGCGAGCTCCATTTGCTGACGGCCCGCCGCCAGCACCGAAAACTGATACGCATCCCCCAGCAAGCGATCCGCGCTGGCCTTCATGGCCAACAGGTTTTCCGGCGTTGCACCGATACCGCCCATGACCCCGAGCACAAACTGCACATACAGGGGGCCCTGCACCAACCCCTGACGCAGGTAGTAGGCAAGCGTCTCGATATGCCCCATGTCGTAGCACTCGAACTCGAAACGCGCGTCGTGCTCCTGCCCCAGCTCCGCGATGGTGTTCTCGATATCCTGATAAGTGTTGGCAAACATCCGGCTGCGCGTGGCCTCCAGCAACTCCGGCTCCCACTCGTGCTGCCAATCCTTGTATTTGCGCGCCAGGGTGAAGATGCCGAAATTCATCGACCCCATATTCAGGGAACACATTTCCGGCAGCATCGCCCGCGCCGGAGCCAGCCTCTGGTCGAGACTCATCAGGGAACTGCCGCCGGTGGAGATATTGAGTACCGCATCGCAGGCGGCGTCGATACGGGAAATGAAGTTGCGGAAATGTTCTGGCTCCGCGCTGGGGCGGCCGTCCTCGGGCACACGGGCGTGCAGGTGGATAATTGCCGCGCCCGCCTCTGCCGCCGCGATGGAGGATTCAGCGATCTCCTCTCCCGTCACCGGTAAATACGGCGACATGGTTGGCGTGTAGATCGATCCGGTGATCGCACACGTTACGATGACTTTCCTGCCCACCCTGTGCTCTGTCATATATTTTGCCAAGGATATGTTCCACAATTGCTGATGATTTGATACCTTGATGATACTCAAGTCAATCATAGTTTTAGTAAATGACATTATGCGACTGAAAGATGGATCGGGTGCCTCGCGCGAAGACAGCGAGCTACAGGGTGCGGGCCGTTTGAGCTGGAACCTGGACTGGAATCTGCTGCGCACATTTCTCGTCATCGCCGAGAAAAACAGCATTACCGGAGCCGCCATTGAGCTGGGCCTGAAGCAGCCGACGGTGAGCAACTCCCTGAAACGTCTGGAGCTTGTCCTCGACACACCCCTGGCCGAGCGGGACCCGCGCAACTTTGTGCTGACCCGCCAGGGCAAGGCGCTATATCGCGAATGCCTCGATATATTCGGCTCGGTTTCGCGCCTGCCGGACCTCCTGGCCAGCCTCAGCAACACCGTCGAGGGGCATCTCAAAATCTGTATGGCCAGTCATATCACCACCCCGCTGCTCGACAACACGCTGGCAGAGTTTCATCGCGAGAACCCGCGTACCTCGTTCTCCGTCTCCATAATGAGCAGCCATGAGGTGCAGGAGGCGGTGCTCGCCAAAACGGCAAGTTTCGGCGTCTGTCTGGCGCTGCCAGCGCGAACGGACATCCAGAGCCAACTGTTCTATCGCGAGCACTTCGGTTTCTTCTGCGGCCCGGGTCACCCGCTTTACGGGCGCAAAAAACTGAACCTCGAGGATTTGCGCGGCCACGAGCGCGTGACCTTTTTCAGTGATGAGCCCGGGGATGTACTGAACCCGGTAGCAGCACTGCGGGCCCAGGCCGGCTTCAGTGACCGGGTCGCCGGGGCCTCCAACAACCTGGAGGAGGTGCGGCGCATGATCGGCGCGGGACTCGGCTTCGGCCCGCTTCCGATCCACGTGGTGGAACGCGACATCGAGAGCGGGCGCCTTTGGCAGCTACCGCCTTACCGGCATACACCGGCGGTGGATATCACCCTGCTCAGCAATTCACGCGCCAACCTGAACGTGGCGGAAGCAACCTTCCTCCGCAAGTTGACGACGCTGATTGCCAACACACCACTGGCACAACGAACCTATGGCAACATCACTCCCAAAAGGCCCAGCATCAAATGAAGGAATCGCACCTGTTCTACCAGAGTCGACTGCGCCGGCCCATGCTCGACCGCGCCGAGGGCGTGTACATGTGGGACTGCGCTGGCAAGCGCTACCTGGACGGGTCCAGCGGCGCGATGGTCTCCAACATCGGCCACTCCAATCCGGCGGTGCTGGCGGCCATGCGGGCGCAAATGGCGCAGGCAACTTTCGGCTACCGCCTGCACTTTGAAACCGCACCGGCGGAAGAGCTCGCGGCGCGCGTCGCCGCACTCAGTCCCGCCGGACACAACAAGGTGTTCTTTGTTTCTGGCGGCTCCGAAGCCGTGGAGAGTGCACTCAAACTCGCCCGACAGTATGCGGTCAGCCGTGGCGAGGGCAGCCGCGACCAGGTGATATCGCGCACTCCCTCCTACCACGGCTCCACCCTCGGCGCCCTCGCGGTCACGGGTTACGGGCCGCTGAATGATCCGTTCCTGCCCATGTATCGGGACATGCCGAAAATCGCCGCGCCGCGCTGCTATCTGGATCAGGACGAACTGAGCGATGCGGAGCGCGGGCTGGCGTATGCCGACCTGCTGCAGGCAAAAATTGAAGAGCTGGGCCCGGAGAACGTGCTGGCATTCATCATGGAGCCGGTCGGCGGCGCCTCCACCGGAGCACTGGTGGCACCTGACAGCTACTATCAGCGCATCCGCGATATCTGCGACCGCTACGGCGTCCTGCTGATCTATGACGAAGTGATGACCGGCGTCGGTCGTACCGGGCGTTTCCTGGCGGCGGAACACTGGAGCATCAATCCGGATATCGTGGCTCTGGCCAAAGGCTTCGGCGCCGGCTACATTCCGCTGGGTGCGATCACCGCGCAGGATGTGATTGTCGAGGCAGTACTCGATAGCGGCGGTTTCCAGCACGGCCACACCTATGCCGGCAACCCGATCGCCTGCACCGTCGGCCTGGCCGTACTCGATGAAATCGAACGCCAGCAGTTGCTGGCGAATACAGAACAGGTCGGCGGGTTGCTCAAGGCCGGGCTGCAGCAACTGCAGGCGGAATTCCCGATCATCGGCGATGTGCGCGGCAAAGGTCTGCTGCTGGCCTTTGAGCTGGTTGCCAATCCGGACACCATGGAGCCGTTGCCGGCAGAGCTGAATGCTTACCTCAAGCTCAGCGACCTCGCCTACCAGCGCGGCCTGATCATCTATCCGCGCCGCAGCCGCGGCGGCTACGTTGGCGACCACTTCATGGTCTGCCCACCGATGATCAGTAAACCGGAGCACATCGACGAAATCATCGACACGCTGCGCGCGAGTCTGGCGGACTTTTGCCGCCAGAACCGGCTGTGAAGCGCACTAGCCAGGACAGACCATGACAGAGCACGAGGGGAGCAACGCGGTGGCAGAAACACGGGACAGCACCCACCCAGAGCCGGCCGCCGGAAATTTGTCCCTGTGGCTGGCCCTGCTGCCCCTGGGCTGCCTGGTGCTCATGCTGGGCCTTGCAGTGGCTCTGTTTGGCGACGACGCCTCGGGCGGACCCAGCCAGCTGGCGCTGATTTTCGCGGCGGCCATCACGGTGCTTATCGGGGTGCTGCGGGGACAGCCCTACGAGGAGCTGGAGGACGCGATCATCGACAGCATCAAGCTGGCCTTCAAGGCCTGCCTGATCCTGCTCATGGTCGGTTCCATGATTGGCAGCTGGATGCTCGCGGGCACTGCACCGGCGGTGATACACCTCGGCCTCGGCGTGCTGGACCCGGGCTGGTTCTACCCGGCAACCCTGATCCTCTGTGCCTGCGTCTCTGCCGCCATCGGCAGTTCCTGGACCACGGCGGCCACGGTGGGCCTGGCGCTGGTCGGGGTTTCCCATATCCTCGGCCTGGCGCCGGAGATCACCGCGGGTGCCGTGATTTCCGGCGCCTACTTCGGCGACAAGATGTCGCCGCTGTCGGACTCTACCAACCTGGCGCCGGCCATGGTCAATGTCGAGCTGTTCACTCACATCCGCCACATGCTGTGGACTACCACGCCCTCCTTTCTGATTGCGCTGGTGCTGTTTACCTGGATTGGCTGGGGGCAGACGGAGAGCATGCAGACCATTGCCGACGTCAATACCACCCGGACCCTGATCGAGCAGAGCTTTACCCTGGGGATACCCGCGTTTCTACCGCTGGTTCTGCTGCTGACCCTGGCCTGGCGCAAGTGGCCCGCGCTCCCCACCATCACCATTGGCACCCTGGCAGGTTGCCTGATTGCGGTCGTGGCTCAGGGCAGCGTTACCCGTGACTTCGGCGACCCCGGCGGCGAGCTGGGCAGCGTGCTGGCGACGTTCAGGGGACTGTGGCTGGCGATGACCGACGGCTTTCAGGCCAGCACCGGCAACGCCGCACTGGACGACCTGCTGTCGCGGGGGGGCATGAGCAGCATGCTCAATACGGTGTGGCTGATCATCGCTGCCATGTGCTTCGGCGGGGTCATGGAAAAAACCGGACTGCTGGCCCGCATCGTCACCACCGCACTCAAGAGCGTGCACGGCACCGGCTCGCTGATCCTGGTCACAGTGCTGACCGCCATCGGCATGAACATCATCGCCGCCGACCAGTACATTTCCATCGTACTGCCGGGGCGGATGTACCAGCTTGAGTTCAAGCGTCGGGGCCTGGCACCGGAAAATCTGTCCCGCACCCTGGAAGATGCAGGCACCATGACTTCAGCCCTGGTGCCCTGGAATACCTGCGGCGCGTTCATGGCAGCGACCCTGGGCGTCGCCACCTTCGCCTATGCGCCCTATGCCTTCTTCAACCTGATCAGCCCCCTGATGGCGGTGACTTACGGCTTCCTCAATATCCGCATCGTCAAGCTGGTGCCTGCGCCCGATGCCTGAGAGACGCCCATAAAAAAACCCCGGACCTGACGGCCCGGGGTTGTTTTTTGGTGGAGCTAGACGGGATCGAACCGTCGACCTCTTGCATGCCATGCAAGCGCTCTCCCAGCTGAGCTATAGCCCCGAAACTCTGAGGACGCGAATTCTAGTGAGGCGGCAATGCGGTGTCAAGCGGATGCGGCAGAACCTTCGCGCAGGAGCGCCTTTGCGCGCGATCGCCCGCGGACAAGGTGAATGGCCGCTCAGCACACAGAGAAGGTGGCCTGGGCCAGCGGGCTCCTACAGGTTCCGTCCCAAGGCGTAGGAGCGCACTCCGTGCGCGATCGCCCGCGGAGCGGGCTCCTACAGTCGAGGTTAGCAGTCGACAAAATTGACGGGCACCTCCAGCACGTTGACCGCGAGGCCGCCGCGGGCGGTTTCCTTGTACTTGTCCTGCATGTCGCGGCCGGTGTCTTTCATGGTCTTGATTACCTGGTCCAGGGACACGTAGTGCTCGCCGCTGCCGCGCAGGGCCATGCGGGCCGCGCTGATGGCCTTGATTGCGCCCATGGCATTGCGCTCGATACAGGGCACCTGCACCAGCCCGCCTATAGGGTCGCAGGTCAGGCCAAGATTGTGCTCCATCGCGATTTCCGCGGCATTTTCAACCTGCGCGGGGGTACCACCCAGGGCATCCGCCAGTGCACCTGCAGCCATGGAACTGGCCGAGCCCACCTCACCCTGGCAGCCGACCTCGGCACCGGAGATGGAGGCGTTGATCTTGTAGAGGATGCCGATCGCGGCGGCAGTCAACAAATAGCGGGTGACGTCGTCTTCGTTGGCGCCCTTGCAGTGCGTCAGATAGTACTTCAGCACCGCCGGGATAATTCCCGCGGCACCGTTGGTCGGCGCGGTGACGATGCGCCCGCCAACGGCGTTTTCCTCGTTTACTGCCAGCGCATAGACGGTGACCCAGTCCATGGTATTGAGCGAGTCGTCCCCCAGGCCCCCGGCGCCGGCCTTGAGCTGCCGGTACAGCTGTGCCGCCCGGCGCTTGACCTTGAGCCCGCCGGGGAGGATGCCTTCGGCGCGGCAGCCGCGTTGGATACTGGCATCCATCACCCGCCACAGGGCGAGCAAGCCATCACGGATCTCCTGTTCGCTGCGCCAGGCTTTCTCGTTTTCCAGCATCAGGACGCTGATCGAAAGACCGCTGATCTTGCACTGACGCAGCAGCTCATCCGCGGTGGTGAAAGGCCAGGCCTGCTCGGTGGGGTCATCGACAATGACGTCGCCCCCCTCCGCGGCGGCCTCGTCGACCACGAAGCCGCCGCCCACGGAGTAGTACACCCGCGTCAGCAGCGCCTCGCCGCTGGCGTCGAAGGCGGTAAAACGCATGCCGTTGGCATGCCAGGGCAGGGACTCGCTGCGGTGCATGACCAGGTCGTCCCGATAGCTGAAGGCGATTTCGTGGCGCCCAAGCAGCTGCAGGCGGCCGCCCTCGCGCACACCTCCCACCCGGGCCGCAATGTCCTCCACCACCACCCCTTCCGGGGTCTCGCCCTCCAGCCCGAGAATGACGGCCTTGGGCGAGCCGTGCCCGGCCCCGGTGGCGGCAAGGGAGCCGTACAGTTCCGCGGTGACACGTTGGCATTGCTCCAACTCGCCCGATTCATCGAGCGTCAGGGCAAAACGGCGGGCCGCATTCATCGGCCCGACGGTGTGGGAGCTGGAGGGACCAATGCCCACCTTGAACAGGTCAAATGTACTGATAGCCAAGTTCGATTCTCCGCGCGTTGCGACAGAAACCATTGTAGGCTCCCGCCGCCAGAATAGCACCGGCGGTTCAGTGGTAGCCGCAGCGCCTCAGTTCGGGCGCAATCAGGGCCACGCAGGGATGCGCCGTATCGAGGTCGGTTGCCCTGCCGGGATCAATCCCCGGGCGGCGGTAGGCCGGCGGCATGCCCGGATGCATGGTGCCCTCACCGCTTACGATAGCGGGCTCGAATTCAACCCCGAGGAATTCCAATACCCTCCCCAGCTCCCGCTCGGGGGCAAGCACCAGGTCTTCGAAACGCAGGAACAGGGTGTTGGGCCGCTGTTGCAGAAATTCATACACTGCTACCGCATAGCGCCAACTTTCACAGGCCTGCTCCAGACTCTGGGCAGTGCGCGCCAGCTTGGACTGGACGCAGGCGCGGCCATCACGCAGCAGGTAGATGACCCGAAGCTCTGCGAGCACGTTATTGAAAAAGGCGTCCAGGATATCCAGCGGCGGCGCGTGATAGAGATTGTGCTTGTTGAGACCCGCGAGCTGCTCGGTAGTGATCTTGTTGCCCCACATGGCGGCCGATGACTCCGCGGCCGCCGCGATACAGCGCTCGACAAAGGCGCCGGTACGCTGCTGGAACAGTCGCGCCGGTTCATCCACCAGTGCGCGCCCGCGCAGGCAGTCGATACTGCCGACTTCAAACCCGACCTCCAGCCGCGAGTGCTGATCCAGCAACGCGGTCAGCAGGCTGGTGCCGGAGCGGCCGGCGCCGACGATCAGGAACCGGAAGCGGCTGTCCGCGGGAATGGCCAAGGACGCCTCAGGCGTCCTGCCCAAGTTCGGCGTAGGCCTTTTCGAGGCGTTTTGTGGCCTTCTTCGACACGCCGCCCAGTACTTCGATGGCGTGACGCAGGCGCGCGCGGCTCATGTCCGGGCCGATCATGGCCATGGAATCGACCACCGAAAAGGACGCGCTGGAACCTGCAATGGCAACAAACAGGGGCGCCAGCAGATCCTTGATCTTGATGCCAAGGGCATCCGCCAGACTTTTCAGCGCGTTCCACACCGCGTCCCGGTCCCACTCGCGCAGGGACTCCAGGCGCCAGAGCGCGAACTGCAGATTGTTCACCAGGTCTTCGCGCCCGGCCTTGATATCCGCGAAAGACGCCTCGGTAATGGGCAGGGTGCCGGACACCAGGAAGGCCGCCAGCGGCGCAAAGTCGCTGAGGGTTTCCATCCGCTTCTGGGCGTGGGGCAGCACCTGCATAAGGTTGTCCATGTTGAAGGCCCACTGCACCAGGCGCTGGGCCAGCTGCTCTTCGCTGAGGTCTTCGCGGATCCAGAGCCCATTGAGCCAGCGCAGTTTCTCGATATCGAAGATGGGCCCGCCGAGAGACACCCGCTGGATATCGAAATGCTCGCGCATCTGCTGCAGGGAGAACTTCTCGCTTTCGTCGGGCATGGACCAGCCCATGCGCCCCAGGTAGTTGAGCAGCGCCTCGGGCAGGAAGCCCATGCGCTGGTAGTAGAGAATACTGGTGGGGTTCTTGCGCTTGCTGAGTTTGGACTTGTCCGGATTGCGCAGCAGGGGCAGGTGGCACAGCACCGGCATGTCCCAGCCAAAGTACTCGTACAGCAGCTTGTGCTTGGGCGCGGAGTTGATCCACTCCTCACCGCGCAGGACGTGGGTGATGCCCATCAGGTGATCGTCTACCACATTGGCCAGGTGGTAGGTAGGCATGCCGTCGGACTTCAACAGGATCTGCGCATCCACCATGCTCCAGTCCAGCTCAATGCTGCCCCGCAGCAGGTCCTCGATAACACAGGCGCCGGGCTCATCCGGCACCAGCATGCGGATTACATAGGCCATGCCAGCGGCCTCGCGCCGAGCTACTTCGTCTGCAGGCAGGTGCAGATCGGCCGGCTTCAACGCGGTGCTGTCACCGGCGGCGCGGCGCGCCTCCCGCAGCTCGTCCAGCTCTTCCGGAGTGCGATAGCAGACAAAAGCCTTGCCCTCGCGCACCAGCTGCTGGGCGTACTCACCGTACAGCTCCATGCGCTCGCTCTGACGGTAGGGGCCACAGGCCCCGCCCACGTCCGGGCCTTCATCCCAATCCAGCCCCAGCCAGCGCAGGGAGTCGAGAATCGCCTGTTCCGAGGCCGGCGTACTGCGAGCCTGGTCGGTATCCTCGATGCGGAGGATGAACTGGCCACCGTGGGCCCGGGCGAAACACAGGTTGAACAGGGCGATGTAGGCGGTCCCGACATGGGGGTCGCCGGTGGGAGATGGTGCGATGCGGGTACGAACGGTCATGGCTAAGCGGGAACCTGATTGGGAGAGCGCGATTATACGGGCTGCACTGACCCCTGCCCACCGCTGCAGGCCAACAAGGGCGACAGGACGCTGGCCGCGCGCTGTCCCCTGAGCACCCAGTCACCCTACAAATCGGGCTCGGGCTGGTCGCGATCCCGCTGCCGCAATTGCTCCTGGTCCTGGTCCCGCAGGCGGGGCTGTACTCCGTCCCCGGTCTGCAGCTGGTCGCGATCCTGCTGCCTCAGCCGGTCCTGATCCTGGTCCTGCAGACGGGGCTGTACTTCGTCCCCGGTCTGCAGCTGGTCGCGATCCCGCTGCCGCAATTGATCCTGGTCCTGATCCTGATCCTGCAGGCGCTGCTGCTCCGCGGCCGGGCCCTGACCGTCCTGCGGCGCGTGTATTCTCTGCTGGTCCCGGGTTTGTTTCTGGTCCCGGATCTTCTCCTTGTCCCGGGATTTCTGCTGCGCCTGCTTGTTCTGCTGGGACAGGCCGCCGCCTCCAGCACCCATGGGTCCCTGGCCAGCGCCACCACCAGGGCCGCTACCACCTGCTGCATAGCTGCCCGAAGCCAGTGCGAAAACTCCGATAAACACCGCCGCTGCCATTCGCAGCAGCGCCTTGTTGCCCCGTTTCAGTATCGACATGGTTACACCCTCTGGTTGCATCAACAATAGACCGCGTGAGCGCGACCGGTGCTTTCCTGGCGACCTGGGTCGCCCAGCCCCACAGACTTATTAGATCCTGCTAAAGTATAGCACCACAATGCACTCTTATCCTGCCACAGCAGGTGCTCCGCGCAGCCCCGCGAGGATCTCCAGCGCATGGCGGCGCAGTGCCGGGTCATGGATATCCACGGTAAACATCAGCTCGTCAACCTCCACCGTCGCCAGTAGCTCCTCCAGCTGGCGGCGCAACGTCGCCGGGCCGCCGCAGAGCTGCAGACCCAGGAAATCCCGCACCGCGGCTTCCTCCTGGGCGCTCCAGAGGCCATCCATGCTGTCTATGGGTGGTTCCGTGAACAGGGGACGGCCGCGCAGCAGGGCGAGAATACGCTGCTGGCTGGTAGTCGCCAGCAAGCGCGCCTCCGCATCCGTATCCGCCGCAATCGCCGGTACCGCCAGCATGGCATAGGCTGTATCCAGCTGACGCGAGGGTTGAAAATGCGCGCGGTAGGTGTGTATCGCCTCCCGGTATAAACGCGGGGCAAAATGACCGGCAAAGGCATACGGCAGGCCGAGCATGCCCGCCAGCTGAGCGCTGTAGAGGCTGGAGCCCAGCAACCAGATGGGCACCTCCGTGCCGGCACCGGGTATCGCCTTGACTGCCTGGCCGGGGCGCAGCGGGCCCAGCAGGGCCTGCAGCTGGGCGATGTCGTCCGGGAACGCTTCCGCGCCCGGTCCCGCCCGGCGCAGGGCGCGACTGGTGACGGGATCAGTGCCGGGGGCCCGGCCCAGGCCGAGGTCGATACGTCCGGGATAAATGGATTCCAGGGTGCCGAACTGCTCGGCAATGACCAGCGGCGGGTGATTGGGCAGCATGATGCCGCCGGAGCCAACCCGGATGGTATTGGTGGCGCCGGCAATATGCCCGACCAGCACCGCCGTAGCGGAACTGCTGACCCCTTCGATATTGTGGTGTTCTGCCAGCCAGAAGCGGGTGAAACCCAACGCCTCTGCATGCCGGGCGTAAGCGACGCTGTTGGCCAGCGTCTGGCCGACGGAGTCACCCGCGCGCACCGATGCGAGTTCGAGCAGGGACAGGGGAAGGTCTGGGGACATACAGGTCATTCTCCGGCAGGTAACGCCCCAGTGTACGCGCCGTCGGCAGCACGCTGCAAAATTCCATGACCGCTATGAAAGGCGGCCAGCCCGTCGGTAGCGGGTTCCAGCATTTATACTATCCGGGTCGATAGCAGAGAATGGGGTTGCTATTGTTTTTTAAATGAGAATAATTAGCGTTATCAATCCGCGAGACGCCCAGCCAATAGTGAGGTATACATGTTTAATCAATTCCGCGGCGCTTCCATTGTCCGGCGAGCACTTGTGCTGCTGGTCCTGCCACTGGCGCTGACCGCCTGCTCCGGCCCGGAGTCAGTCAATGTTTACTCGGCACGCCAGGAGGCGTTAATCAAGCCGCTGCTGGACCGCTTCAGTGCGGAAACCGGGATTCCCGTCAACCTGGTAACCGGGGATGGCGACGCCCTCCTCGCGCGCCTGCGCAATGAAGGCCTCAACTCACCCGCGGACCTGCTGCTCACCAGCGATGCGGGCAACCTGTACCGGGCCCAGCAGGCAGACCTGTTGCAGCCGGTCACGTCACCGGCTCTGGAGGCGTCGGTGCCAGCCCATTTGCGCAGCGATGAGGGCTTCTGGTACGGGCTGTCCCTGCGCGCCAGGGTGCTGGTGTACGCGCCAGACCGGGTTGATCCCGCCGAGCTGTCGGACTACGCGGCGCTGGCGGAGCCCGCCTGGCGTGAGCGAATCTGCGTGCGCTCCTCTGGCAACATCTACAATCAGTCCATGGTAGCCGGCATGCTGGCCACCCGGGGTCCTGATGCCACCCAAGCCTGGCTGGAGGGTTTTGTCGCCAACTTCGCACGTCCGCCCCAGGGCGGTGATCGCGACCAGATCAAGGCCGTGGCCAGCGGCCAGTGCGATATCGCCCTGGTCAACAGCTACTATCTCGGTGGCATGCTGCGTTCGGACAGCGCCGAAGAGCGGGCAGCTGCGGAGCAGGTGCGCCTGTTCTGGCCCAACCAGACCGGTCGCGGTGTACACGTCAATATCAGCGGTGCCGGCATCACCCGCTCCGCGGCACATCCGCAGGAGGCGCGGCAGCTGATCGAGTTCCTGCTGCGTGAGGACAGCCAGCAGTGGTATGCCGAAGCAAACAACGAATACCCGGTGCGGCCCGGCGTCGCTCCCTCGGACCTGCTGCAATCCTGGGGCGAATTCCGGGCTGACCCGCTCAAGGTCAGCGAACTCGGTCGGCTCAATTCTGCCGCGGTCATGGCCATGGACCGGGCGAATTGGAAATAGCCAGCCCCACGCCTACGGCAGTCCGCGGGCACCCGTTACAGGCCAACCTGTGGCGGGCTCTGTTGTTGCTCAGCGCCGCGGTGATCGCGGTACCGATCCTGGTGATCGTCGCCAGCCTGCTGGGGCCCTACAGCGCCGCCTGGGGACACTTGATCGACACCGTGCTGGCGGACTATGTCATCAATTCCCTGCTGTTGATGCTCGGCGTGGGCAGCGGCACCCTGCTGCTGGGCGTCAGCGCCGCATGGCTCACTGCCATGTGCGAGTTCCCCGGGCGGCGCTTCTTCAGTTGGGCCCTGCTGCTGCCGATGGCGATACCCGCCTACATCATCGCCTACACCTACACCGGCATGCTGGACTACGCCGGCCCGCTGCAAACCCTGCTCCGCGACAGCTTTGGCTGGGGCTTCGGTGAGTACTGGTTCCCGCAAATCCGCTCCCTCGGCGGGGCCATCTGCATGCTGTCGCTGGTGCTCTACCCCTATGTCTACCTGCTGGTGCGGGTCGCCTTCCTGGAGCAGTCCACGGCGGTACTCGAAGCCAGCCGCAACCTCGGCAAGACCCCGTGGCAAACCCTGTTTCTGGTGGCTTTGCCCATGGCCCGGCCGGCCATCGCCGCGGGGGTCAGCCTGGCCCTGATGGAGACCCTCGCCGACTACGGCACCGTGGCCTACTTCGGCGTCAGCGCGTTTACCACCGGCATTTTCCGCACCTGGTACGGCCTCGGCGAATTGCAGACCGCGGCGCAACTCGCAGCCTTCCTGCTGCTGTTCGTGTTCACGCTGTTCATTCTCGAGAAGCGGTCGCGGGCACGGCTGCGCTTCCACAAGAGTTCCGCCCGCAGCTTTCCGGCCCGGATACCGCTGCGCGGCTGGCGCGCTGCCGCCAGTTTCAGCGTCGCCCTGGGCATTCTCAGCGCCGGCTTCCTGCTGCCCGCCGCGCAACTCGGAGTGTGGGCGGCGGGCAACTATGCCGGCGTGCTGGACCAGGCCTTTCTGCGGCTGGTCGGCAACAGCTTCCTGCTGGCCGCCATCGCCTCCCTCTGCTGCCTGCTGTTGGCTCTGCTGCTGGGCTACGGCCGGCGCCTGTACCCGGGCCGGGCCGAGACCATCGCCACCCGGGTTGCAGGCATGGGTTATGCGGTTCCGGGCACGGTGATTGCCGTCGGCGTGCTGATCCCCTTCGCCTGGATCGACAACAGTATTGATAGCTGGCTGCGCCAGCAGTTCGGCGTTTCCTCCGGCCTGCTGCTGAGCGGCACCCTGGCCGCGCTGGTGTTTGCCTATGTCGTTCGCTTCCTCGCAGTCTCCCTGCAAACAGTGGAGGCCGGGCTGGCCCGTATCCGTCCCGGCATCGATGAGTCCGCGCGCTCCCTGGGCCACTCGCCCATGAGCGTGCTGCGGCGTATCCACCTGCCCATGCTGCGCGGCAGCCTCCTCACCGCCCTGTTGCTGGTGTTCGTCGATGTGCTGAAGGAGTTGCCGACCACCCTGATCCTGCGCCCCTTCAATTTCAACACCCTGGCGGTGCGGGCGCACGAGCTGGCATCGGACGAACGGCTCGCCGACGCCGCACTGCCCGCCCTCGCCATCGTGCTCATCGGCCTGCTGCCTGTTATCCTGATGAACCGCAGCATGCCCCGGGAGCAGGAACACGCATGAACAACCAGCTGGAAGTGCAGCAGGTTACCGTGAAATACGGCGATTTCACCGCGGTGGAAGAGGTCTCCATGACCCTGCAGACCGGGCAGATCGGCTGCCTGCTGGGGCCATCGGGCTGCGGCAAGACCACTTTGCTGCGGGCCATCGCCGGCTTTGAATCCATCAGCGCCGGCAGCATTTGCCTGCGCGGGACTACCATCAGTACAGCCGGGCGCGAGTTGCCACCGGAACAGCGCAAGGTGGGGATGGTGTTCCAGGACTTTGCCCTGTTTCCACACCTGGATGTGCGTCGCAATATCGGCTTCGGCCTCAGCCACCTGCCGCGCAAGGCGCGGCGCGAGCGGGTGGAGAGCATGCTGCAGCTGGTCGCCCTGAGTGAATACGGCAACGCTTTCCCGCACGAGCTTTCCGGAGGGCAGCAGCAGCGCGTGGCGCTGGCCCGGGCCCTGGCACCCAACCCGGAGATCCTGCTGCTGGACGAGCCATTCTCCAGCCTGGACACCGAGCTGCGCACCGAGCTGGCTGCGGAAATCCGCGAACTGCTGAAACGCAATGGCGTCACCGCCATCCTGGTGACCCACGACCAGCACGAAGCTTTTGCCATGGCCGACCAGGTGACCCTGCTGAACCGGGGGCGGGTAGCCCAGACTGACACCCCCTACAACCTCTACCACAATCCCGGCAACGAGTTTGTCGCCGAATTCATTGGCCAGGGCACCATGATATCGGTCACGGTAAATGCCGCCGGGGAAATGAACGACGGCCTCGGGGTACTCGATCGCGGCCATCCTCACTGGCAGCCCGGCGAAGAACTGCGCCTGCTGGTGCGTCCGGACGACATCGAATATGAAGAGGGCAGCCACGTCTCCCTGCGGGTCGTACACAAGGCATTCCGCGGCGCCAGCTACCTCTACGATTTGCTGCTGCCAGACGGCCAGCGTGTGCCCTGCCTGACCCCCAGCCACGTCGATATTCCGCTCGGCGGCCTGCTGCCGGTGCGTTTCAACTTGCAGCACGTGGTGGTATTCGATGGAGACTGTCCGCGGGAGTGCTGTTGCTCCCCGTCCACGGTGATTGCGCAGCAGGAGGTGGGGGAAATCCTGTCGCCTCCTGCTCTCAGCCCGGCGGCAGCACCGTCCACTCCGGCGCCTCGAACTCGCCAATCAGGTTGATCTCCACATAGGGCACCTGTTCCGCAATGATCTCCTGCACCTGGTCCGGCAGGTCCGATTCCATGGCATCCCGCGCCGCCTTGCTCTCCCAGGTCGCTATTGCCAGCAGCCGCGATGGATCTCCGATCTTGCGGTGCAGGCGGGTACCCCGGGCCCCCGGCGCCCGCTGGATGATCTCGCTGGCGCGGATCCAGGCGTCCGCATACTGCTCGGCGCTGTAGCCGGGCTTCAGGGTAACTTCAAAAATATAGTGCATCGGCGCCCTCCCCGGCGGCAGCGACGGTTGCGTGTGAAAACCGAGTATAGCCAACTGCGCGGGCATCTCGGGTACAATAGCCCTTCACCTCCGACACTACTGCCCGATGTACACCACCTGCAACAGTCACCGTTTCTGCATTGCCCCCATGATGGACTGGAGTGACCGCCACTGCCGTTACCTGTGGCGCCTGCTGAGCCGGCATGCGCGCCTGTACACCGAGATGGTAACCACCGGCGCACTGATCCACGGCGATCGCGCACGGTTTCTGCGCTTCGACCCGGTGGAACAGCCGGTGGCCCTGCAGCTGGGCGGCAGTGACCCCGCGGACCTGGCCCGCTGCGCGCGCTGGGCCGAGGACTGGGGCTATGACGAGGTCAACCTCAACTGCGGCTGCCCCTCGGACCGGGTGCAGTCCGGGGCCTTCGGCGCCTCCCTGATGGCGCACCCACAGCGGGTGGCGGAATGTGTTGCAGCAATGCGCGACGCCTGCGCCCTGCCGGTGACGGTCAAACACCGTATCGGCATTGACGACATGGAGTCCTATCAGCAGCTGCTGGACTTTGTTGGGCCCAGCGCCGAAGCGGGCTGCTCGGTGTTTATCGTCCACGCGCGCAAGGCCTGGTTGCAGGGGCTGTCGCCAAAGGAGAACCGGGAAATCCCGCCCCTCAACTATCCCTGGGTATACCGGCTGAAAGCGGACCTGCCCCAGCTCACCATTGTCCTCAACGGCGGCATCGCTACGCTTGCAGAATGCCGCACGCATCTGGCGCAGGTGGACGGGGTCATGCTGGGGCGGGTAGCCTATCATGACCCGTGGCTGCTGGCGGATGTGGACCGGGCCCTGTTCGGCGCGGAAAATCCGCTACAATCCCGGCATGCGGTAATTGAGCAGATGCTGCCCTACGTGGCCCGGGAACTGGCCGCGGGCGCCCAACTCAACCACATCACCCGGCACCTGCTGGGGCTGTACCAGGGCCTGCCCGGAGCGCGCCAGTTCCGCAGACATATCAGTGAAAACGCCCACCGCAAGGGCGCGGGCATTGAGGTACTGGAGCAGGCTTGCCGCCTGGTGCGCGCTGCCGGCGAGCGGCAGCAGGCCCCCGACTCCGTCGCCTGATACAGGAAAGGACCACTATGACCAGTAAACTCGAACAACTTAAAGGCATGACCGATGTGGTGGCCGATACCGGTGACATCGAGGCCATCCGCCGCTTTCAGCCCCAGGACGCCACTACCAACCCCTCGCTGCTGCTGAAGGCCGCCGCCCTGCCCCACTACGGCGAGCTGCTGGCCCAGGCCCGCAGCTGGGCCGCCCTGCAGGGCGGCTCCAATGCGGAGCGGCTGGCCAACTGCTGCGACCGGTTCGCGGTCGATGTCGGCTGCGAGATCCTGGACATTGTACCCGGGCGTATTTCCACGGAAGTTGACGCGCGGCTGTCCTTCGACACCGAAGCCACCATTGCCCGGGCACAACGGCTGATCGACCTGTACGAAAAAGCCGGTGTCTCGCGGGAGCGGATCCTGATCAAGGTCGCCTCCACCTGGGAAGGTATCCGCGCCGGTGAGCAGCTGGAAAAGGAGGGCATCAACTGCAACCTGACCCTGCTGTTCGGCTTCGCCCAGGCCGCCGCCTGTGCCGATGCGGGCGTCTACCTGATCTCGCCGTTTGTCGGCCGCATCCTGGACTGGCACCTGGCCAACAGCGGCCTGGTGGTCAAGCAGCCGACCGACGATCCCGGTGTGCAGTCCGTGCGGCGCATCTACCGGTACTACAAAACCCACGGCTACAACACCGTGGTGATGGGCGCCAGCTTCCGCAACACCGGCGAGATCGAGGCGCTGGCCGGTTGCGACCGCCTGACCATCAGCCCCACGCTGCTGGAGAGCCTGGCGGGGGATGAGGGAGACCTGCCGCGCCAGCTTGCGCCGGACGACACCGGTTCGGAGGATGCCCGCGAGGCGCCCAGCGAACCCACCTTCCGCCTGGCCCTGAATGACGATGCCATGGCGACGGAAAAACTGGCTGAAGGTATCCGCAACTTCATCGCCGACCAGATAAAGCTGGAACAGGTGATTGTCCAATCATGATCAATGCCCTGAAATCACTGTTCGTCCTGCCCGCAGGCGACAGCCCCGAAGAACACTCGCACCGGGTGCACCTGGCTTCCGCAGCCCTGTTGATCGAGACAGCGCGGGCCGATTTCACCCAGGATGCAGATGAGGAAGCGGCGCTGGAGAATCTGCTCTGTGAATCACTGTCGCTGTCGCGGGAGGAGGTTCATGCACTGGTCGAGCGGGCTTCGAATCGGGTGGACTCGGCCACCTCGCTGTATGAATTTACCCGGGTCATCAACGACCAGTACGGCCCCGCCGAGAAGCTGGAGCTCATCGCGGCCATGTGGCGGGTGGCCTACGTCGACGACAACCTGGACAAGTACGAGGAACATTTGATCCGCCAGGTCGCGGAACTGATCTACGTGCCCCACCAGGACTATATTCGCAGCAAGCTGGAAGCCAAACCCGACTGACTGTGGCTCACTGACTGGGGCTGACTGGCGTTGGTTCAGCTGCGCTCCAGCACCACCATCAGGTCCTTGAACCGGGCGCGGTTCTCCTCCGACAGGCCCATGAGAACCCGATGGGCGTCCAGGACCTGTTCCTTGACCGCCTGTTCGCTGCCCTCGACCAGAGGCACGCGGCGGATACAGCCGGGCTTGGCACAGGCGTCCTCGTGCAATTCGAACAGACGCTGAAAACCCATACTCTTGATCAGACGGGTGATCCCGGGGTTGTTGCTGTAGATCGCGGGCATGAAGCCGTAGCGTGCCCGCACCTCCAGCGCCAGCTTGGCCAGCAGTCCCAGAGTGGTGCTGTCTATGCCCTCGGCACCGCAGAGATCGACCCAGACACTGGCAAAATCCGGATTCTCGAGCATCTTGTGCACATAGTCGTCGATCGTGGTACACAGGGTCAGACGCACATCGCCAGTCAGGCGAATGACATAGGCGCCGTCCTGGCTCGCTGCAAGTATTCGGCCCTCTTTCATCCTAACCCCGCTTGCTGATGAACAGCGCAGCAATATCGTCGGGAGCGGTTTCGACACGGTCGAGTCCCAGCCGGGTGACAATCTCCTCTGGCGACTCGGCAGACTCCTCAAACACTTTCAGGAAGTACTTTTCCTTCTCTATCAGGTTCTGCGGCGGCAGGATCTCCAGGATCCCGTCGGAAAACAGCGCCAGCATGAAACGCTGGGGCAGGTCGATCAGGTGCTCTTCGTAGGCCACATCCTCCATGATGCCCACCGCGGAGCCTTCGCCGCGCAAATAGCGCGCGCCCTCTCCCGACACCAGCACGGGCTGCGGCAAATGCCCCGCAACACTGTAGCGCAGGGTGTTGGCGGCGGTATCCAGCAAGCCAACCACCATGGTGGCAAACTTGCCCACACCCAGGCCCAGCAATTCCTTGTTGGCACGCTTGAGCATGGCCACAGGGCTCAGGATGGTGTCGTCGCTGCGCCGCAGGTAATCCGACCGCTTGCGGGCAAAGAGGTTCTTCAACAGTACCGTGGCAAAAGCGGAGGAACTGCCGTGGCCGGACACATCGGCCATGAAAAAGGTCACGTGGTGTTTGCCGACGATGAAGTAGTCAGTGAAATCACCGCTCAGATAGAGCGAGGGAATCACCGTGTGACTGAAGACATAGTCGCCCCGGATCATGGGGCTTGCGGGCAACATTCGCAGCTGGACCTGGCGCCCCGCCTGCTGGTCCTGCTCCAGCATCTTGACGGTGCCGCGCAGTTCGATATTCGCCACCTCCAGGCGTTTGCGGGATTCCTGCAACTCGCGACGCAGCTGGCGCTGGCGCACGCAGCGCTCGATGGACTTGAGCAGGGCTTCGGTATCCTCGATCGGGCGCACAAAAAAGTCGCTGGCGCCAAGACGCAGGGCCGTCATCATCTTGCCCACTTCGGCGCGATCGCTGAATATGATCGCCGGTATCTGCAGGTCGAGCTCGCGCAGGGAACGACGCGCCTCCGCCCAGGACACATCCTCCAGATCCAGCTCGCAGAGAATGACATCGAGATCCTGGTTGCCGTCGAGAAAATGATAGGCCGCAATGACGTCGGTATAGACTTCAGTGCGGTACCCGGCCGCCGCGACAGTCTCCGCCAGCGCTGCTGCACGAGCGGGATCGTCGTCGATCACCAGCACATAGCCTTTGGAATCCATCATGTGTTACTTGCGGGGAGCTTGCGTGCAGACACTACGCCCTTGGCTGGGGGCGGGCAACCGTTGTGCACTGTGTTTGGGCAGCATTTCACAGTTTTGGTACAGGTGGAAAAAGAGCGAGCAGGGCTCAAAATTCCTCGTCCCACTCGGCGTCGTTAAAGTCGGAGAAATCGTCAGCCACCACGCCGTCGCTTACCTGGGACCGGCGCTGTTGCAGGTAGGCATCGCGGACAAAAATGTAGCGGTCACCGGAGATCAGGTCTTCCACCCGCAGCAGTCGGGCGCGGCTGTCGACCAGGTCAAGCGTGCGCAGGGAATTGCGCAGGCTCATATCGTCGATGCTGCCTTCGACTGACGTCAGGGCATCAAAGACAGAACCGGTGCCGCTGCGTACAGTCCGGGGCCCAAACAGGGGCACCATCACGTAGGGCCCGGAGGGCAGCCCCCAGATCGCCAGGGTGTGGCCGAAGTCCGTGCGGTAGGGCTCTACGCCCATGCGGCTGGCAACATCAAACAGACCCAGCATGCCGATAGTCGAATTCAGCAGGAAGCGGCCGCCGGCCCGGGCGACGCCGCCCGGGCGCCCCTGCAGCACCGCGTTGATGGTGGAGTTCGCATCCCGCAGGTTTCTGAAAAAATTGCCGACACCCTTTTCCGCAGGATCGGGCATAACCGCCTGATAACCCTTCGCTGTAGGTTTCAGCAGATACTGGTCCAGGCGTTCATTGAACTCGAATATGGGCCGGTTGAGGCCCTCCCAGGGGTCGGGATTGACCGTCTCCTGGGCCATCGCGGGCGCAAATAACAGCAGGCAGAGGAGACCCAATGTCGGTCGCAGCAGTTTCATGGCGGTGTCGGTGTAAGGTAAAAGTGCCGGAATGTTACGCTTGTGCGACAAGGGGAGCAACACGGGCAAAAGGGCAAAAGTTGGCTTGCATCAGTTCAGCACTATGACAGCTCGGCTGGCAAAGTCCGCCAGCTGCGCTCCGCCGAAGCCGAGAACCGCTTCCCGATCCATACCCAGCTCCGCCGCCAGCTGCTGCAACAGGTCCGCGCCGGTGCCGGTCTCGTTGTCACGGGCGAGTTCCAGCAGGCGGGCGCTCGCCGCATTCAGCGCCATGAAGCGGACCACGTCCTCGCGGTCGCGGTAGACCACCAGGTACACCGGTTCGCCCGGTTCCGGGGGCCGGAAGTCGGCACCGATCCGGTGTACCGGAAAGCGGTAGGCCAGTACCCAGGCCAACGGCGACAGCCGCACTACCACCCGCAGCGGGTCGCCCTCCTCAGACCCTGGCGGCAGGTCCCCGTCCGCGACCGACAACGCCAATTCCACCCACTCGTAGTGAGCCAGCTCGGCAATGAACGGCGGATCTTCCGGCCCGGGCTGGTGGCGCTCGAGCAAAAAGCGCAAAAACTCCTGGCTGATCTCAAGAAAATACGGGGTACGGCAGCGATGACCGTCGATGAACTGCCGCACCAGGATGTGCCAGTCCCGGTCGCTGTACAGGCTGCGCAGCACCGGGAACCCATTGCTGATAAACCCCTCGATATTGTTGTAAATGAGGTCCTGGTAGATCTTCAGGCGGCGCGGCTCGATACCCGCCGGCGGAGGTACGGACCCGGGGTTGCGCAGGTAGCCCGCCAGCGCCAACTGGCTGCCGCGCAACTCAGCCATGTGCCAGTTCCGCCACAGAGTCGGCGCCGTAGGCGGCTTGCAACTGCCGGATCTGCGCCACTTCCTGCAGCAGCTCCGCCAGCGGCGGCAGGTTGAAGTCACGCTCCAGCAGGGTTGGTACCGGCCCCAGTAGACTGTAGGCCTCCGCCAGCAGGTTCCACACCGGGTCTATGACGTTGGCGCCGTGAGTGTCTACCTTGAGGTCCGGCGCTTCGTCGTAGTGGCCGGCCACGTGAATATAGCGGACCCGCTCCAGGGGCAGCGCGCGCAGGAAGGCAGACGCCTCGTAGCCGTGGTTGATACTGTTGACGTAAATGTTGTTCACATCCAGCAGCAGATCGCAGCCTGAGGCCTCAACCACCGCATTGATGAAATCCGCCTCACTCATGTCGGCGTGGGCCTGGGCGTAGTAGGAGGCATTTTCCAGCGCGAGCGGCGCACCGATGATGTCCTGTACCTGCTGCACGCGGTCTGCGACATGGCGCACTGCCTCCTCGGTAAAGGGTATCGGCAGCAGATCATAGAGATGCCCTTCTGCGGCGCACCAGGACAGGTGTTCGCTGTACAGGCTGACTCCCAGCTCATCCATCAATGCGCGCACGGCGTGCAGCAAATCCTTGTCCAGCGGGTCGGGGCCGCCGATATCCAGCGACAATCCATGAAAGACCAAGGGGCAGCGCTCCACCAGCTCGCGGAACTGGCGGCCATAGCGGCCGCCGACGTGAATCCAGTTCTCCGGCGCCACCTCCAGAAAATCGACCGCTCCCCGGTCCGCTGAAAGCAACGGGCCCATCAGGGCCCGCCGCAATCCCAGACCCGCTCCTGCGGGCCCGCTGTTACTTTCCGGCATCAGGCGCCGCCGCACTTCCCTTCTCCGCACTTGCCTTCGCCGTCCTTGCCTTCTCCATCTTTCTCACCACACTTGCCTTCACCACACTTGCCTTCGCCTTCCTTCTCGCCGCACTTGCCCTCACCGCACTTGCCTTCATGGTCGCCTTCACCGTGAGAACCGTAGTTGGCCAGGTTGTAGCCGGTATTGAGCTGCTCCGCTGCAAAGGGGTTGGCTTCCGCGGCTGCCATGGGTACGACGGAGCTAGCCAGGAAAGCTGCACCAAGAGCCAGCGCGAGGGGTTTTTTTGACTGTGCCATGAGCGATATCCTTGTTGTTGGGTGGACGTATTCAAACACTTGTTCCCGGCCGGCGGAAAACGCCAACCGACAGTGCTGTGACTCAGCGTTGGCGGGGAAGTTTCCCCGCACCCGGATGAGCTTTGTTACTATTTCACATATCAGGCAGCCGAGCCACCGCCCGGATGGGCATCCAGCCAGGCTTGCACCGACTCCCACTGCTCCTGCAGCCGCTTGTCCGAGACCGGCACCCGGGTGCCGAGCTGCTGGGCGAACAGCGACACCCGAAACTCCTCCAGCATCCAGCGATATTGCTGTGCGGAGACACACAACGCCAGCAGTCCCGGCCGCCGCAGGCAGGCCTCCTGCAGGGGAAGCGCAAGGCGTTGCAGCATTTCGCGCTGGCTGGTGTCGCGGGGCAGTTGCCCGTTGAGTCGCTCCAGGCGCTGCTTCAGGGCCTTCATGTAGCGAGGATACTGGGGCAGCCAGTCCGCCGGAGTATCGCGCTGGAACCCGGGTTGCCACAGCTGCGCCAGTTGCTGGCGCATGTCCGCGAGCGCCGGGGCCCAGGACGCATCGCTGTAGCGAGCCAGCAGGGGCTGCAGCTCCGCCAGCGGTTTCAGGGCGTTCAGCAGGTTGGTTTCCAGCTCCGTCGCCCGCGCTACCACCTCGCCACTGCGTGCCAGCAGTGCCTTGAACCCGGTCTCGTCCCGCGGCAAGGCATCGTTGAGGCCCGCAACCTGGACCCAGGCCGCATCAATCAGATCGTCGACCAGCGGCACCCGCTCCTGCCCTGCCGCCGCCAGCAACAGGCTGGTCTCGTTGCCGAGCAGCAGCTGCTTGCGCAGAAACCTGACCTGCTGCTTCTGTTGCAGCCGCAGCAGCCGGAGCACCCCGAGCCGGTGCTGCAGCAGGGCCTGCCCAGGGTAGTCGCACAACTCCACCGCCACCGATTCACCCTTGTCCACCAGCGCCGGCCAGGCCACGATCTCGGTGCCCGCCTGACGGAAGCGCCACTCCCTGGGCAGCGCGTCGATAGCCCAACTGGTGAGACCTTCACGGGCGGGACTGCTCGCCGTGGCCGAGGTGATCGTCTGCCGGGTATCGCTGCGGAACTCGGTGACCAGCGCCGCCAGGTCCCGCCCCTGATTCAGCAGCTTGCCGTCGGCGTCAACCACGCGGATATTCATGTGGTAGAAGGGATCGAGTTTTTCGGGCTGCAGGTCGCGCGCCGCGACCGGCACGCTGCCGAGTCGGGACAGTACCCGGGCCAGCGCCACGCAGAGATCCTCGTCCGCGGGCTCGAGTACCGCGAGGGCGCGATCCACGGTGTCGGGCACCGGTACCAGCTGCTTGCGCTTGTCCTTGGGCAGTCCTTTTACCAGGGCGATACACTTGTCCCGCAGCAAGCCTGGTACCAGCCAGTCAAAGCGAAACCGCGGCACCCGGTTCAGTAACCCCACCGGCACCGTCACCGAGACCCCATCTGCCACCTGACCGGGTTCGAACTGGTAACTCAGGCGGAATTCCATGTCGCCCCAGCACAGCCGGTCCGGGAACTGCTGGCCCAGGGCGGAGCCCGGGTCCCGGGCCAGCAGCAACTCGCGGGGTACCCGCAGGCTGGCATCCGCGCCTTCCGTCGCCGCCACCCAGGCGCGCAGCCGATCGGCGGTGGTGATGTCCGCCGGCAGCCGTTCGTCATAAAAGCTGAACAGAACCTGTTCGTCCGCCAGCAGGTCCCGCCGCCGGGCCCTGGCCTCGAGGTCTTCCAGGGTACGCAGCAGCTTCAGATTGTGCTTGAGAAATCCGGGGTGACGCGGAAAGCGGCCCGCAATCAGGCCCTCGCGGATCAGCAGCTCCCGGGATTCTACCGGGTTGATCGGGCCGTAGTGCACCGGGCGCTTGTCGGCCACGGTCAGCCCGTACAGCGTGACCCGCTCCGAGGCCATGGCTCGCCCCTGGCGTGCCTCCCAGCGCGGCTCGTAATAGTGAAACTTCAGCAGCTCGGGATTGGTCTCCAGCACCCAGGCGGGGTCGATGGTGCCTACCGTGCGCGCAAACACCTTCGAGGTTTCCACAATTTCAGCCGCCACCAGCCACTTCGGCCGCTGCCGCCCCAGGGCAGAGCCCGGGAAAATCTGCAGCTTGCGATTGCGACTGCCCAGGTACTCGCGATCCTCCTGGTGCTGGGCAATATTCGACAGCAGTCCCGCCAGCAGTGCCTTGTGCACCGCGTCGTAGCTCTCCTCCTCCACCGCGGGCAGCCCGGCCGCGGGGTGCAGACCTAGCTGGCGGCAGCTGATCCGCAGCTGGGCGTGCATGTCGCGCCACTCGCGCAGGCGCAGGAAGGATAGGAATTCGCGCTGGCAGAGCTTGCGCAGCTGGCTCTGGCTAAGGGCCTGGCGCTGTTCCTCGTAGTAGCGCCACAGCGCCAGCCAGGCCATGAAGTCCGAGCGCGGGTGGCGAAAGCGCGCGTGCATCTGGTCCGCCTGGGTCTGCTTGTCCGTGGGTCGCTCGCGCGGGTCCTGGATCGCCAGCGCCGCCGCGATCACCAGTACTTCATCCAGGCAGCCGAGCTGCTGCGCCGCCAGCACCATACGTGCCAGGCGCGGATCCACCGGCAGCCTGGCCATGCGCTTGCCGGTCGCCGTCAGTTTGCCGCGGCCGGTCACCGCCCCCAGTTCCTGCAGCAGCTTGTAGCCGTCACGCACCATGCGCGGATCCGGCGGATTGATAAAGGGGAAGCGCTGCAACTCGCCCAGACCCAGCTGCAACATCTGCAGAATGACCGCCGCGAGACTGGTACGCAGGATTTCGGGGTCAGTGAATTCCGGCCGCGAAAGGAAATCTGCCTCCGTATACAGGCGAATGCAGACCCCGGCGGCGACGCGGCCACAGCGGCCCTGGCGCTGGTTGGCGCTGGCCTGGGAGATGGGCTCGATGGGCAGCCGCTGCACCTTGGTGCGGAAACTGTAGCGGCTGATCCGGGCTTCGCCGGGGTCAATCACATAGCGGATACCGGGCACGGTCACGGATGTCTCCGCCACATTGGTCGCCAGCACCACTCGCATACCCCGCCTGCGCTTGAGATCAAACACACGGCTTTGCTCAGCCTGGGTCAGGCGGGCATAGAGCGGCAGCACCTCCAGCCGCTCCTGACCCCGCAGCTGCCGCGCCAGCTCGCGGATATCGCGCTCACCGGGCAGGAACACCAGGATATCGCCGCGCTCGCCGAAACGGCCCGCCTCTATCTCACCGACCAGGCCCACGATCTGCTCCTGCAGGCCCAGGTCGCGGTCCTCCGCGGGGTCCAGGTAGACCGTCTCCACCGGGTAGCTGCGGCCGGAAACCTCGATGATCGGTGCGTCGCCAAAGTGGCGGGAAAAGCTGTCGACGTCGATGGTCGCAGAGGTAATGATCAGCTTCAGGTCCGGGCGCTTCGGCAGCAGCTGTTTCAGGTAGCCCAGCAGGAAGTCGATATTGAGGCTGCGCTCGTGGGCCTCGTCAATAATCAGCGTGTCGTACCGGCGCAGCAGCCGGTCGTGGCGAATTTCCGCCAGCAGGATGCCGTCGGTCATCAGCTTGATGGCGGAGGCGTCGGACACCTGGTCGGTGAAGCGCACCTGGTAGCCCACCGTATCCCCGAGGGGCACCTGCAGCTCCTCGGAGATGCGCTGGGCAACCGTCCGCGCCGCCAGCCGCCGGGGCTGGGTGTGGCCGATGCGGGCCTCGCGGCCGCGTCCCAGCTGCAGGCAGATCTTGGGAATCTGGGTGGTCTTGCCCGAGCCGGTTTCGCCGGCGATGATCACCACCTGATGCGCGCTGATGGCCGCCGCGATATCCTCCCGGCGCTGCACGACGGGCAGCTCGGGGGGGAAGGTAATCGGCGGAATGGCGCGAACCACCGCTTCCGGCATGGCTCTGCTCCTGCGGGTTGGGCTTGGGGGTGTCTGGGGTCGGCTACACTAAGGTATCATCGCGCCTCCGACAATCCCCGCAGGACGACCTCATGCCTGAAGTGCGCAATCATACCTTCGACGAACTCAGCATCGGTCAGCAGGCGGAGAGCACCCACACCGTAACCATGGAAGACCTGCGCCTGTTCGCCGCCGCCTCCGGTGACCACAACCCGCTGCACCTGGACCCGGCCTACGCTGCCAGCACCCGGTTCGGGGGCTGTATCGCCCACGGCATGTTCAGCGGCGGCCTGATTTCAGCGGTGCTGGCCATGCAAATGCCGGGGCCGGGCACCATCTACCTGGGTCAGTCACTGGCGTTTCGGCTGCCGGTGAATGTCGGCGACACTCTGACCGTGCAACTGACCGTGGCGGACAAGCAGCCGCGGCGGCGCCAGGTCACCCTCGACTGCCAGGTGAGTAACCAGCACGGGAAAACGGTGGTCACAGGTACGGCAGAGGTGATTGCGCCGGCGGAGCGGGAGACGGTGACGATCACACCGCCACAGGTGCATGGCTAGGGGCGCCCGGCCAGGGGCGCCCGGCTAGGGGCGCCCGGCCAGGGGTGCCCCGCTGAGGCGCGACCGCGGTCAGGGGGTCAGGCTGCCGGGGGCACAGGCGCTGCCTCGGACTCCGGTGCGAACTGCGCCGGGTCCAGGTATTGCAGACGCAATTCGATAGAGCCGCGAGTCTCGCTGGAATCGACCCCCAGCACCAAAACGTTGACTTCGCCCTCGTCTTCGGTGGCCGCGGTCAGACCGAAAATGACATTGTCCGGATTGTTCTCACTCGAAAACACCTTGATGTCCTTGTCCGCGCGCAGGGCGTCGCTGAGCTGGGCGACCAGCATTGCCAGGCTGGCGCGGAAAGCGCCAAAATTCAGCTTGCCGCGAAACTCCGTGTGGTCCAGGGAAATATCGAAGCGAACCTGGGACCGATCCTCCATCTGCACGTTGGTCAGGTGCACCGACCTGCCCGCCGCCATGTCGCGGAACACGTTCTTGGCTTCAGTGCGCTTGTTCTCCAGAAAAGCCTTGTACAGCAGGTTGGCCGCGATAGTCAGGAACTTGTCCCGGGGGATGGTTTGACTCTGGTTCTGCGCCATGGAATGTCCTCACAATCAAGGGGCGCAAGTCTACTGCCTGCCCGCAGCAAAAACCAGCGCCGGGCCCTGTGCCAGCTCCGACACCGCGGCGCAATAGCTCCCCGGAAAGCGATCTGCTAGGCTTCCGCAGCGGCCCGACTCACAACCCCGACGACCCAATCACAACAAGAGCATAACCATGGCAAACAATACAGCAAACTTTGATTTCAGCGGGGCAAAAGTACTGGTGACCGGTGGCACCAGCGGCATCGGCGCGGGCATTGCCGCGGCCTATCTGGAGGCCGGCGCCGAGGTCACCATAACCGGCACCCGGGCCAGCGCTGCAGACTACGCTGCGGACCTCTCGGGCTTCCGTTACCTGCAGCTGGATGTGGAGAACATGGCCCAGATCAACGAGGTAGCGCGAGCGCAGACCCAGCTGGATGTGCTGGTCAACAATGCCGGGATCGCGCTTCCCAGCCTGGGCCTGGACGAATGGGATCCGGACAACTTCAGCCGCGCCATCAATATTCACCTGGTCTCGGGATTCCGCCTGGCGCGGGGCTGCCGCGATGCCCTGCAGGCGAGCGACTTTACCGGCGGCGCCTCCGTCGTCGGCATCGCTTCAATGACCTCCTACTTCGGGATCGGACTCCTACCCGGCTACGGTGCCGGCAAGACCGGCCTGCTGGGTGTCATCCGGGCGATGGCGATGGAATGGGGTTCTCTCGGTATTCGCGCCAACTGCGTGGCCGTAGGCCTGTGCGAGAGCCGCATGACCTCGGCGACCATCGCCAACCCCGAGTGGTCAGCTCCCACCCTGGCGCGCACGCCCCTGGGCAGACATGGCGTACCCGAGGATGTGGCAGGGGCCGTACTGTTTCTGAGCAGCGCCCAGGCCAGCTGGATTACCGGGCAGACCCTGCCCATCGACGGCGGCTATACCGTCTCGGGTTAGCGCCCGGCGACATGCAGCGCTCCAACACACCGTGGCCGGCCCTGAGCGGCCCCTCGCTGCTCTGGCAAGAGGACGGCAGCCCCTTTTCGCCCACTTTCGCGGATTTCTATTATTCCCCCGACAACGGCCTGGCCGAGGGACGCCATGTGTTTCTTGCCGGCAACGGCCTGCCGGAACGCTGGCAGCGGCATCGCGCCGACCCGTTTGTCGTGGCGGAAACCGGGTTCGGCACCGGGCTCAACTTTCTCCTCACCTGGCAGGCCTGGCGCGCCCGGCGCAAAACCGCCGACGGGCGACGACTGCACTATCTGGCGCTGGAAAAGTACCCCCTGGCCGTCGCGGACCTGCGCCGAGCGGGGGCCGCCTGGCCAGAACTGGCGCCCCTGCTGGCGGAGCTGCTGGCACAGTATCCGCAGCCGCTACCCGGGGTTCACCGCGCCCTCCTCGATGGCGGCTCGGTGCTCCTGGACCTGTGGTGGGGCGACGTGGAAGCGGTACTGGAGGATCTCGGCCGCGCCCGAGCGCCGCTGGTGGACGCCTGGTATCTGGACGGCTTTGCCCCCGCGCGCAACCCTGCCATGTGGCAACCCGGGCTGTGGCCCAAAGTCGCGGCGCTGAGCCGCCCCGAAGCTACCTTCGCCACATTCACCGTGGCCCGCGCGGTGCGATTCGGGCTCACAGAAGCCGGCTTCGCGGTGCGCAAGGTTCCTGGCTTCGGCCACAAGCGGGAACAGCTGTGCGGGCAACTCACCAGTCGCCAGCCGTTGCCGCCACTGCAAGGCACCCCCTGGGAGCTTGCCGGGCACAGACAGGAAACGCCGCAGCAGGTGCTGGTCATTGGCGGCGGGCTTGCGGGCTGCCACACCGCGGCTGCCCTCGCCCGCCGGGGCATCCGGGTCACGGTGCTGGAGCGCGGCCAGGTGGCCGGTGAGGCCTCGGGAAATCCCCAGGGCGTGCTCTACACCCGGCTGTCCCATCGCCATTCGCCGCTGACGGATTTCGCCCTCGCCAGTTTCGACTTCGCCAGCCGGCAGTACCGCGCCGGGTTTGCCGCTGGCACCCTGCAACCGGGCAGCGACGGCGAGCTTTGCGGCAGTTTCCACCAGGTGGCAGACAGCGCGGAACTGGCGCGCATGCGGCCGCTGCTGGCGCCGCTGCCCGAGCTGGCGCAGGTCCTCGAGGCCGACAGCGCCTCGACGCTGCTGGGTATCGCCCAGCCCGGTGCGGGTTACTGGTACCCGAATTCCGGCTGGATGTCCCCGCCCGCACTGTGCCGGCATCTGCTGCAGCATCCGCTTGTCACTCTGCATGAGGGCTGTGGTGCGATCCGCTTGCAGTGGGCCGACGATGCCTGGCAGGCGGTGACCAGCGCCGGTACGCTGGCCCGCGCGCCGGCGGCAGTGGTGGCGGCGGGAACACACTGTAGCGAACTGGACCATCTCGACTGGCTGCCGCTCAACCCCATCCGCGGCCAGACCACCCAGTTACCGCCGCTACCGGCCCTGGCTGCGCTGCGCGCGGTTCTCTGTCACAGTGGTTACCTTGCCCCGGCCACGGCGGATGGGCACTGTATCGGCGCAACTTTTGCCCCTGGCGACACGGATCCGGAACTGCGGCGCGGCGATCGGGTCCAAAATCTGGAGCAACTGGCGGCCGCAATACCCGCTGTGGCGGGTGCGCTGGCGGGCCTCGCGGACACCGAGCTGCCGGGGAGGACCGGCTGGCGCTGCGCCAGCCCGGACTACCTGCCGCTGGTAGGGCCGGTGCCAGACCGCAGCGCTTTTCTGCGGGACTACGCCGGGCTGCGCGACAATGCCCGCAGCGGTATTCCGCTGCCGGGGAAGTATCTGCCGGGGCTGTACCTGAATACCGGCCACGGCTCCCGGGGGCTCACCTCGACGCCGCTGGCGGCGGAGCTGCTGGCGAGCCAGCTCTGCGCCGAACCGCTGCCACTGGAACCGGAGCTGGTACGGGCGCTGGCGCCGGCGCGCTTTATCATCCGCGATCTCGGGAGAAACCGAATTTGAGCAAGCCAATCGCGCATTGCATGTTGTTGCTTTGTCTACTTGCCAGCCCCGCTATGGCGGTGGAGCAATTCAGCTATCGGGTGCTGGAACAAAAACCCCTGCCTCGCGACAGCTTTGTTCAGGGGCTGCAGATTGTCGACGGCAAGCTTTATCTGAGCAGCGGCCTCTACGGTCGGTCGCGTCTGCTCCGCTACCGTTTTGCGGACGGCGAACTGCTGGACCAGCGGCATCTGCATCCGCGCCTGTTTGCCGAGGGTCTCACGGTCTTCGGCGACAGGGTGTTCCAGCTGACCTGGCGAGCCCGGCGCATGCTGGTGTTTACCCGGGATGACCTGAGCCCCGCCGCAGTCTTCACCCTCCCCGGCGAAGGCTGGGGCCTCACCGACAATGGCCGCGAACTGATTTATACCGATGGCAGTCACTACCTGCATTTTCTCGACCCGGACAACGGGCGCCACCTGCGCAGCGTCGCGGTGACCGAACAGGGCCGGCCCGTTGTGCACCTGAATGAGCTGGAGTGGATTGACGGCAAGGTCTGGGCCAACGTCTGGCAAACGGATCGCATCGTCGTCATCGACCCCGCCAGCGGCGAGGTGTCAGCCAGCGTCGACCTGCGCGGCCTGCTCCCCCCGGCCGAACGTCAGCCAGACACCGACGTACTGAACGGGATTGCCAGCAACCCCGAGGACAACAGCCTCTGGGTCACCGGCAAGAATTGGCCCTGGCTCTACCGCATCGAGTTGGTGCCAGCCACAGCAGGACCGGCGGAATCGCGCTAGAATACTCCGCTCATTTCAGACAAGTTGGACGACCATGAATCAGATCACCCCGGCTGCCGTCAGCCATGCTGCGTTTCGCCTGTTGCGCAGCCACGAGATCGAGTCCCTGCAACTGCGGGTAGATCAGTACGAGCACCAGGCGACCGGCGCCATGCACTACCATCTGGCAGCGGACAGCAGTGAGAACGTATTCCTGGTGGCATTGCGCACAGTGCCGACGGACTCCACCGGGGTTGCCCACATCCTCGAGCACACTGCCCTCTGCGGCAGCGAGCGCTACCCGGTTCGCGACCCCTTCTTCATGATGCTGCGACGCTCTCTCAACACCTTCATGAATGCCTTTACCAGCAGCGACTGGACCGCCTACCCATTCGCCAGCCAGAACCGCAAGGACTTCGCCAACCTGCTGGACGTCTACCTGGACGCGGTTTTCTTCTCGCGCCTGGATCCGCTGGACTTTGCCCAGGAGGGCCATCGGGTAGAGTTCGCCGAGCCCGGCAACCCCGACAGCGATCTGGTATTCAAGGGGGTGGTGTTCAATGAAATGAAAGGCGCCAGAAGCTCGGTGCCGAGCACCCTGTGGCAAACCCTGTGCGAGCATCTGTTCCCGACCACGACCTACCACTACGACAGCGGCGGTGACCCCAAAAACATACCGGACCTGAGCTACGCGCAGCTGAAGGCCTTCTACCAGAGCCACTACCACCCGAGCAACGCCATCTTCATGACCTTCGGCGACATACCGGCCCACGAGCACCAGGCTGTGTTCCAGGATCTGGCCCTGCAGCATTTCCAGCGCCTGCCGCAGCGCATCGAAGTGCCCCTGGAGCAGCGCTACAGCGCACCGCGCCGCGTCGAGCGTCCCTATGCCCTGGACGATTCCGGTGACACCAGCCGCAAAACCCACATCGTCATGGGCTGGCTGCTGGGGGAAAGCACCGATCTGCAACAGCTGCTCGAGGCCCAGTTGCTGACCAGCGTATTGCTGGACAACAGCGCCTCACCGCTGATGCAGGCGCTGGAGACCACCTCCCTGGGCCAGGCGCCATCACCCCTGTGCGGGCTTGAGGATTCACAGCGCGAGATGGTCTTCAGCTGCGGCATCGAAGGTGGCGAAGCGGCTTCTGCCGATGCGTTGGAAACGCTGGTTCTGGACGTTATCGAAACCGTGGCCCGGGACGGAGTCCCGGCGGCCCAACTGGAGGCCGTGCTGCACCAGCTGGAATTGCACCAGCGGGAAATCAGCGGTGACGGCTTCCCCTACGGGCTGCAGCTGATCCTGCAGGCGCTGAGCCCTGCCACCCACTATGCCGACCCGGTCACGGTACTGGACCTGGATCCGGTGCTGGCCACGCTGCAGGAAAATATCCGTGACCCGGAGTACATCAAGGCTCTGGCGCACCGCCTGTTGCTGGATAATCCACACCGGGTCACCCTGGTCATGACGCCGGACACCGAGCTGTCGGCGCGGCGCCTGGTGGCCGAGGCAGAGCGCCTGGCGGCTCTCAAGACAGAGATGACCGCAACAGACAAGCAGGAAGTCGTAGCGCTGGCGCAGAAGCTGGAGCAGCGCCAGCAGCAGGTGGGTGACATGAGCATCCTGCCGAAAGTCACTCTGGCCGACGTACCCGCCAGCCTGCCGGAACCGGAGTACCGCGAGCAGCAACAGGGCGACCTGAGCCTGACCACCTATACCCAGGGCACCAATGGTCTGGTGTACCAGCAACTGGTCAGCCCGCTGCCGGCAATGGATCTTGCCACAACCGCGCTGCTGCCCCTCTACACCCGGCTCCTGACCGAGGTCGGCCTCGGCAGCGAGGACTACCTGGCGGTGCAGCATCGTCAGGCCGCCACGGTCGGCAGCATCGGCGCCTCCACCACCCTGCGCGGTGCGGTGGACGACGAACAGCAGCTGCAGGGGTTTTTCACCCTGGCCTCCAAGGCGCTGGCACGCAATAGCGAGGCCCAGGTCGCACTGATGCGGGACAACTTGCAGCAGGTCCGCTTTGATGAAAGCGGACGCCTGCGGGAACTGGTGGCACAGGCCCGGGCGCGCCGGGAACAGTCCGTGACCGGCAACGGCCACGGCCTTGCGATGACCGCCGCCAGCGCCGGCATGAGCCCGCTGGCTCGGATCAACCATCTGCTCGGCGGGCTGGAGGGCATCCGTTCCCTGAAAACACTGGACGACAGTCTGGCCAGCGACAGCAGCGTACAGGGCTTTATCGGCACTCTGGAGGGCATTCACAACTCCGTCACCGGCATGCCACCGCGATTGCTGGCCATCGCCGACGAACACGCCATCGACGCGGTCAGTCGCCAGGCCCTGTCAGCCTGGAGCGCCGTCACCCACCCGGATGCGAGCGGGACTCCCTTCAGTGCAGAGCCAGTGCGCGAGGCACGCCGCGAGCTGTGGATCGCCAATACCCAGGTCAACTTCTGCGCCCGGGCTTATCCCACTGTGCCGGTAGGTCACCCGGATGCGGCGGCCCTGACCGTGCTCGGCGGCTTCATGCGCAACGGCTATCTGCACCGGAGCATCCGCGAACAGGGCGGGGCCTACGGCGGCGGCGCCAGTCAGGACTCGGGCATTGCCGCATTCCGGTTCTATTCCTATCGCGATCCGCGGCTGCTGGACACGCTGGCGGACTTTGACCGCGCCATCGCCTGGATGCTGGAGACGAAACACGAGGCCAGCGCGCTGGAGGAAGCGGTACTGGGCGTGATCAGCAGTCTGGACAAGCCCGCTTCTCCCGCCGGCGAGGCGAAACAACATTTCTACCAGCGTCTGTTTGGCCGCAGCCACGAGCAGCGGGAAGTCTTTCGCCGCGCCATTCTGCAGGTGAGCCTGGAGGATCTTCGCCGGGTGACGCAGCGCTACCTCGACCCGGCCAGCGCCAGTACCGCGGTTGTGACCAGCCGCAAGCAGCAGGAAGCGCTGGGTTCCGCGGTGGCCGAGCTGGGGCTGCGGATCGAGGTTTTATAGGCACACCGCCGCAACGCAAAATGACCCGGGGCCAGCCTGGAAGGCAGGACCCGGGTCGCTGGACGGAGCTGTCAGCGCCTAGCTGTCACTGGCTTCGCTGTCCCCCGCCTCCTGAGGACCACCCTTCCCCTTGACCTTGCCCGCGCCCTTGCCGTGCTTGCGCCCGTGCTCGCCGCGCTGCGCTTCCATGGCCTCCAGCTTGCTGCGCTGCTCCTCATCCAGCAGCTCGTGCATTGCAGCGCGGGTTGCGGTCATGCGGTAAGTACTGCGCGCCGTTATCTGGCCCAACTCATCCGCCAGGGCCCGGGCGACACCAGCGTCAAAGCTGTTGGCCTGGGCCCGCAGCTGCGTCTTGATCTCCTGCATCCGTTCACGGTCCGCGGCGCCCGCCTCGCGAGCCTCGTCCATCAGTTTGGCAACGCTGGTTTGCTGCTCGGCGTCCAGATCCAGATGACGGGTCATCTTGCCCAGCATGCGCTCGGAACCGGCCTCGTCTCCCGGCTGGGCCAGGGCGGGTCCAGCGACAGCTGCGGCGCTTATTGCCAGCGCCAGTGCGCTGGCGCGGAAAACTGAAAATTTAGGTGTTTGCATGGATTTTCTCCGGTTGGCTGAACACGTAAACAGTATCCTCAAAGCCTGTGTAAGTGTGAGCCCCCGGAAGGTAAAAAACTGTAAAGAAGCGTAGCAGTCGGTTGTCGGAGCATGGCTTTTCCACCCCGACGACTCCACACTACAAACTGATGCAACCCGACTGACTGCCATGACCGAGCGCCTGCTGATCATTGATGACGACCGCGAACTGTGTACCCTGCTGCGGGAGTTTCTGCAGTTGGAAGGCTTTGCCGTGGATCTTTGTCACGATGGGCGCGAAGCCCTGCTGCGCTGCCGGCAGGAGAATTTTGATGGCATCGTCCTGGATATCATGCTCCCGGGCATGTGGGGCCTCGAAGTGTTGCGCAAGCTGCGTGAGCGGCTGGATACTCCCGTGCTTATGCTGACTGCCCGCGGCGAGGACACGGACCGCATCATCGGCCTCGAGCTGGGTGCCGACGACTACCTGCCCAAACCCTGCAACCCGCGGGAACTTGCGGCCCGACTGCGCGCCATCCTGCGCCGTGGGCGCAGCGCGGAGCCGGCCGGGAACGGTGACCTGCGGGTGGGCCTGACCCACTTGAGCAGCGCTGACCGCAGTGCCTCCTGGAATGAACGGGACCTGGAACTGACCAGCGCCGAGTTCAACATCCTCAACACACTGTTGACGCACGCCGGCAGTGTGGTGGACAAAGAGTCGCTGAGTCGCCAGGCCCTGGGGCGATCGTTGTCGGCCTACGACCGCAGTGTCGATGTCCATGTCAGCAAGATCCGCAAGAAATTCGCTGCCTGCGGCGCAGACAATCCGATTGTCAGCATCCGCGGCGCGGGCTACCAGTTCAACGTGTCCGCCGCGGAACACAACTGATGCCGGCGTCATCCCTGTTCGTGAAGATCTTTTTCGGTTTCTGGGTAGTCACCATCGCCGTGCTCGCCAGTTGGCTGGTGGCCGGCCACTATCTGGACTCCCTGCTGCCGGATGAAAGCCAGACGCGCCGGGGCGACGGCCCGCCACGGTTTGTCATGCGCCTGCTCTACGACCTGCAGAATGAACCCGCTGATCAGCTCTCACAGGTCATCACCGACGTGCAGCAGGAATACCGGGTACGGGCCTGGTTGCTCAATGCCAGCGGCGAGGATGTTCTCGGGCGGCGCGTACCGGACAACGTGGCGACGGTTGCGGCGCGGGTGAACGAGAGCGGTAAACGCGCGTTCCTGCGCGACGCTGGTCGCCATCTGGTGGCTCACCAGCTTTACCGTGACGACCTGGGGCCCATGCGCTCGGTCCTGGCGTTCAAACCCAACCGTTCACGCCTGGCCCACACGCTGGGCAGCAACCTGTGGCTGCGGGCAGCGCTGGCGGTGCTGGTGTCGGGCCTGCTGTGTTACCTGCTGTCGCGGGTGCTGACCCGGCGCCTGGGCGGGCTGCGGCAGGCGGCCGGCAAGCTCGCCGATGGCGACCTCGCGGTGCCGCTGGCAGTACGCGACCGGGGCGGTGACGAAACAGACGATCTGGCCCGGGACTTCAATAGCATGGCGGCCCAGCTGCAGCAGCGCATCGATGTCCAGCGGCGCCTGCTTGCGGATGTATCCCATGAACTGCGCTCGCCCCTGGCCCGGCTGCGGGTCGCGCTGGCGCTGGCCGAGCAGAACCCCGCCGCAGTCGCCCCGCAGCTGCAGCGGATTGAACGTGAAGCCACGCGGCTGGACGAACTGATCGCGGAACTGCTGAGCAGCCAGAGCGAAGACTGTGCCATGGACGAACACATTGACCTGGTGCCCCTGCTGCAGGACCTGTGCAACGACGCCAGTTTCGAGGGTCGTTAGAGCGGGCGCAGGGTGCACCTGCAGTGCGCCTGCGAACAGGCCCTGGTGCTGGGCGATGGCGGGCGCCTGCGCAAGGCCTTCGACAACGTGTTGCGCAACGCGCTTTACTACAGCCCGCCGGCTACGGAGATCAGCGTCAGTGTCAGTGCGCGTGCGGGCGAATTGACGGTCACCATTGCAGACCGGGGGCCCGGGATTCCCGCGGCCGAGCTGGCCCGGGTGTTCGATGAATTCTACCGGGTGGATTCCGCCCGCACCCGGGACACCGGCGGCTATGGTCTGGGTCTGGCCATAGCCCACCAGGCCATCGTCCAGCACGGCGGGAGGATCACCGCCCGCAACACCAATCCCGGCCTACGCATGGAAATCACCCTGCCGCTATTTGATCATCTGTGAGCCGCAGCCCCTGGGCCAGAATCAGCCGAGGAAGGCCTGACCACCGTCCAGCGCTATGCTCTGACCGTTGACGTAACCGGCCCCCTCGGAACACAGCAGGGCCACAAAGCGGCCGATGTCCTGCTCGCAATCGCCGATCCGGCGCTGGGGTATCTGGGCAAAAAACGCCTCCGCTTCTGCGGGGTCACGCTGCAGCCACCATTCCAGGGCCGGCGACAGTGCGTGGGGCAGAATGGCATTACAGCGGATATTGTCCGGACCCCACTCACAGGCCGCCGCCCGGGTCAGGGAGCGGATAGCTTCCTTGACTCCCGCGTAGGCGCCGTAGCCCGCCATGTCCCAGCGTTTGGCGGCCGAGCTGCCGAGGTTGATGATTACCCCGTCGCCCTTGAGATGGGGGTAGCACAGCTTCATCAGGCGCAGGGTCGCCATGGGGCCGGATTCCCAGCCTGCGGTCACCGCGTCATCGGTAACCTCCAGCAGACGTCCCAACGGCACCTCCTGGGCGTTGTTGACCAGGATATTGAGGCCATCCCAGTTGCTGATTACGGTGTCCACACAGGCCTGCAGCGACTCGGGAGACTTCACCTCGCACACAATCGGCAACGCCTCGCCGCCACGCTCCCGAATCTTTTCGACCGTCGCTTCCAGCTTGGCCAGGGTGCGGCCGCTGACGGCCACCTTGGCGCCCTGGGCCGCCAACGCCAGGGCGATGCCCTGCCCGACTCCCTGCCCGGCACCGGTTACCAGCGCCACTTTATCTTGCAGATTCATTCACTTTCTCCACTTGTCATGTGAGCTCCAGCATACCGTTAGCCGCGCTGCGGCAACAGGCCGGGCCGCGGTGACAAGCCCCGCGTTGAATGCTTTCCCGCAAGCATACTGCCATATTGTACCCGGCTGTTGATGTTGCCCATGACGCCCTGAACCGGCGCGCCATTCGCGCTACCATCCGCACATCACAGCGCAAAACAGAGGAGCAAGCCATGGCTATTCTCGAGGGCAAGATCGGCATCGTCACCGGCGCCGGCCAGGGCATAGGACGGGCCATCGCCCAGTGCTTCGCCCGCGAAGGGGCGAAGGTGCTGATAGCGGACTTCAATGCCGAGTCCGGCGAGGAAACCGCGGCCAGCATCGTGGCGCTGGGCGGCGAGGCGCTGTTCATCCACGGCGACGTCAGCGACGAAGCTTCGGTGAAGGACATGGTGGCCGCGGCCGTCAGCGCCTGGGGACGGCTGGATATCGCCTGCAACAGCGCCGCCCTGAGCCGCGGTTCCGGCCCTATTCACGAATTCACCCGGGACGTGTTCGACCAGACCGTGGAAATGTGTCTGACCAACACCTGGCTCTGTATGAAATACGAGATTGCCGCGATGCTGGCCGCGGGGGGCGGCGCCATCGTCAACATTTCCTCCAATGCCTCGCTCAAGGGCCAGGCCTTCAATACGGCCTACGCCGCTGCCAAGGGGGGAGTGAACATCCTGACCAAAAGCTCCGCTGCGGAATACGGCGGCCAGGGCATCCGCATCAACGCCGTGTCGCCGGGTGTCATCCGCACCCCGGGCCTGGAGAAGTATTTCAGCGAACAGCCGAAAGTCGCCGAGCAGTTGAAGAAAGTGGCGGTGCTGAACCGCCTCGGCGAGCCCGAGGAAATCGCCGAGGCGGTCGCCTTCCTGTGCAGCGACCGCGCCTCCTTCATCACCGGCCAGATTCTGTCCGTGGATGGGGGCGGCGCGGTTCGGTAGCGGCGTTCGACGACCGATCACTGCAATCGCCCGCGGAGCGGGCTCCTACGTGGGAGCCGACTCTGTCGGCGATGTTATCGCCCGCGGAGCGGGCTCCTACACCATTGTGGGAGCCGACTCTGTCGGCGATGCCATCGCCCGCGGAGCGGGCTCCTACACCATTGTGGGAGCCGACTCTGTCGGCGATGTTATCGCCCGCGGAGCGGGCTCCTACACACCGGCTTCCGCAGAAGCCGTCGGGTAGCTGGTGTAGCCCTCCGGGCCGGGCGCATAAAGAGTTGAGGGGTCAAACCTCGCCAGCGGCAGGCTCTGCCGCCAGCGCTCCACCAGGTCCGGGTTGGCGATAAACGGGCGCCCGAAGGACACCGCCGCCACCGCGCCGGATGCCACCGCGCCCTCGGCCTCGTCAAGTTTGTAACTCTCGTTGGCAATCAGACGATCGCCGAAATAGCGCTGCCCCAGCGCCAGATTGTCGACCCGGCCCGCGGGCATGCGGATCACGTGCAACCAGGCCAGGTCCAGTTTTGCTGCTTCCGCCAGCAGGTAGTCGAAGGTCTCCTCCGGGTTGTCGTCCGTCAGGTCATTGAAACCATTGTCGGGGCAGATACGCATGCCCACCCGGCCGGCGCCTGCCTCTGCAACCATTGCCTGCAACACTTCCAGCACAAAGCGCGCACGATTGGCGACCGAACCGCCGTAGTCGTCCGTGCGCCGGTTGGTGCCGGTAGACAGGAACTGGGCGGGCAGATAGCCGCTGGTGCAGTGCAGCTCGACACCGTCAAAGCCGGCAGCCAGGGCATTGGCGGTGGCCTGGCGGTACTCTTCGATAACGCCGGCAATCTCCTCCAGCGCCAGCGCCCGGGGCGCGTCCATGGGCTGCATGCCGGCCTGGTCCGTGTACATCTCCGCTTTGGCGGTGATTGGGGACGGTGCCACGGTCTCCGCACCGGCGGGCTTGTTGTAGTGGCTGGCCACCCGGCCCACGTGCATGATCTGCGCGACAATGCAGCCGCCCGCGGCGTGGACCGCGGCGGTGACCTCGCCCCAGGCCGCCACCTGTGCCGCGTTGTAGAGGCCCGGAGTGCGGCAATAGCCGAGACCGCTGGCGCTGGGCGCGACACCCTCGCTGATGATCATGCCAGCACTGGCGCGCTGGCGGTAGTACTCGGTCATCAACGGGGTGGGTACGGCATCGGTGCCGGCGCGACTGCGGGTCATGGGGGCCATCACAATGCGGTTGCGCAAGTGCAGGGCGCCGAGTTCCAGTGGTGTCAGGAGATCCATAGCAGGGGTAATCCTCGATCGGGTAACGGGGTTCAGCGCACGCGGATGCGCGGCTCGGGCGCGCCGCGGCGCATGCTGGCGAGGAACTCTTCCAGCGGTGCCGGGGCGGCCACCTCGGGTTCGTCCGCGGTTGGCGGGTTGGCCCAGAAATCCGCCCAGGAAGGCCACAGGTCGTGGAAGGCACCGTCGTAGGCTTCGCGCTCGGGCCAGCGCATCTTGTGCTCGCCGATGGGCGGGCTGTTGAGATCGGTGGCGTACCAGTAACAGGGCAGGCGGCGGCGGAAATACCAGCGCCCGTCAATGCGCTCGTAGTTGTCCCAGTACAGCATCTGCATGATCACCCACTGGTCGCCGGTTTCGTGCTCGTTCTTGGAGTAGACCACCCCGTGGGCGTGATCCGGGTCATCGAACTCGATAATGTGATTACCGATATGGTGGGAGGTGCCGGTAAACTGCAGGCGCAGGGTATCGTCCAGCCAGCGCTTGAGATGGCTGCGGCCGACCTTCTCCCGGCTCACCCGAATGTCCGCCGCGAACAGGTTGACGTGGGCATCCAGGTCGCGCATGTCCAGGGACAGGGAATACTTGGCTGCGAGCTGGCGTATTTCGTCCAGGGACTCCAGGCGATCCAGGCGCCGCAGCAGGCTGTCATCGCTCATCGCCCTACTCCCAGCTCGCCGCGCCGGCGTTCAGCTCCGCCACCCGGCCGCCGTCCACCACCAGTTCAGTACCGGTGATGTAGGACGCCTCCTCGCTGGCGAGAAACAGGATCGCATTGGCGCACTCCCGCGGGTCGCCAATGCGGCCGATCGGAATAGACTTTGCCGTGGCCTCGCGCGAGGCAGCGTCCGGCAGTACCGCCGCCGTGGGGGGCGTCATGAAGGCACCCGGCACAACGGTGTTGACCCGGATACCCTTTTTGCCCCACTCCATGGCCGCGTTGCGCGACAGGCCCAGCATCGCCGCCTTGGCCGCGCTGTAGCCGGCCATGGCCGGAGAGCCGCGCAAGCCACAGACCGAGGACACATTCACCACCGCGCCGCGATTCGCCTTGAGCTGGGAATAGGCTTCGCGCATCAGGAACATGGCGCCATCCAGAGAGACAATGAAGTTCTGGCGCCAGGCTTTGGTGTCGTGCGTGGCCAGCATGCCCGGCACCATGAGCACCGCATTGTTGACGACGATGTCCAGGCGCCCAAAAGTTTCCACCGTCTGCGCCACCAGGGCGCGCACCGCGTCCTCATCGGCTATGTCCGTAGGGCAGACCAGGGCCCGCCCGCCCGCCGCTGCAATCGTGGCCGCGACTGCGGCAAGCTTGTCTTCGCTGCGCGCTGCCAGTACCACCGCCGCGCCCTCTTCCGCAAAGCGCAGGGCGGTGGCGGCACCGATACCCTGTCCCGCTCCGGTAATTATCGCAACCTTGCCCTGCAATCGCATCTGCCTGCCCTCAATCTACGCTGTAAAGAAAGAGCGGCAGCTTAGGCAGCCCGGGGGCACAGGGTCAACTGCCGCGGTTCCGGCTGGCGCCCGCCCGCTGCCCGTCAGGGGCGAATAGCGGGCGGGGTATAATTATTTACTCCGGTAACGTTTCGTCAGAAATTTGCAAGCCATACCAATGCCCCAGGGCCTGCCGTAGAGTAACCACCCCAACGTAACGACACCTTTACCGGGAGTGTTCCAATATGAGTCAACGTATCCCCATGCCAATTCCCCTGGGCTGGTTCCAGATTGCCTACTCGCAGGAACTCGCGGTGGCCGCGTCGATGCCGCTGCGTTACTTCGCCACTGATCTGGTGCTGTTCCGGACCGAGAGCGGGGAAGCCAGGGTCCTCGATGCCTACTGCCCGCACATGGGCGCCCACCTCGGCTACGGCATTCGCGGCCAGGCCGGCGGCGGCTCGGAGGTACGCGGCGACTCCATAGTCTGCCCTTTCCACGGCTGGGCCTACAACGGCGAGGGGCAGTGCACGGATGTCCCCTACGCCGACAACCTGCCGCCCAGGATCGCCCGCGGTGAACAGGTGATCCGGCCCTGGCACGTGCGGGAACTCAACCAGGTAATCTACGTGTGGTACCACCCGGAAGGCGCGGAACCGTATTTTGAACCGGAGGAAATTCCGGAAGCCGCCGCCGACAACCACGACTGGGGCAGCTTCAAGATTCACACCTGGGACATCAGTACCCATATGCAGGAAATCGGCGAGAACGCTGTCGACGCAGCCCACTTCCTGTATGTGCACGGCACCCAGAATATCCCCACGCCCGACGTCATGGAGTTCGATGGGGTCTACCGGTCGGGGAGGCTGGTCAGCAAGATGGCCACGCCCCGGGGTGAAGTCACCGGGATCATCGCCAACAAAAGCACCGGGCCGGGGCAGGCTACGGTGCGCTTCAGCGGCATCTGCGATACGGTGCTGATGGCCAACCTGACGCCGGTGGACAGTGAGAATTCAAAAGCCTTCTATGCATTTATCCAGAAGAAGGTCGACGGCAAGGATCCGGTGGGCGGCGTCGCCGATGCCATCGTCAAGGATATCTATCGGCAGATGGAAGAGGACCGCATCATCTGGGCCCACAAGCGGTACTTCGAGAAGCCGCTGCTGTGTGACAACGACGGCCCCTTCGCCAAATTCCGCAAGTGGTACTCGCAGTTCTACACCCACGACAACTGGCGCCCAGGCGCTGGCGAACGCTGACAGTCAGGCAACCAGAACAGGACGTGGAGATGGCTCACGCCCAGGGCGCCCTAGGGCTGATACCAGACCGGTGAGGTCCAGGCCCGCTCCTGTACCAGCGGGCGGTGCTCGGCCGCGCAACAGCCTTCGAAGCCCTTGCCGATAGTCTCCGGGCGGCTGCAGTCGACGCCTCCGGCCAGGCACTGGCGCTGGCTCCAGCGGCAGCTCGGGTTCTCCACGACCCGGGTGTAATAGAACGCGCGCTGCGCCGGATCAAAGTCCGGGTCTTCCCACACGGTGCACAGCCGGCTGTGCCCGGCACCGGCGGTGGCACAGGTCTGCAGGTCGACGCTGCCGCGACTGACAGCGTCACCGACGACATCCACCACCTGCTCGCGGTTATTGCCCTCACCGTTCAGCCAGCCCTTGATCACCTGGATTTTCTGCAGGGGCATGCCGGGACTGTCGCCGGTGCCCGCATCCTGCTGCGCCGCCACCAGCAGGCGCAGGGCGCTGCCCTCCGGTGCCGGCCCCAGTTTCGACCCCATCGGTACCGCACTGGCATAGGCGCGTTCGATCTGGTCTGGTGCTGCGCACAGCTCCGGGTCAAGATCCCAGCCAGCGAACAGGCGGGTGACGATCCGCGGCCCGCTGGTGCCATAGGCCTCGCGCCGCTGCATCGCGGCAAACAGGGCATCGCGGGAATTCTCCTCGGCCCAGACCACGGCGAGACCGCCGGGATTGTACTCAAGCTTGTCGGGCAGACCCGCCGGTACTGCTTTCAGGGCCGGCTCACCGGCGCCGCCGTGACCCAGGAAACGATCCTCCTCCACCGCCCCCGGGGCTCCCAGGTGGGTGTCGGTACTGGCGATAACGCCAAAGCGGAAGGGATTGATACCCAGCGTTTCTTCCAGAGCCAGGCCCTGCTGCCAGGTTTCCCGCAGGAATCCGGTCCGGGGGGTGGGCGGGTTACCGAACCCGGCAATGTTATCCCGCGGCAACTGCTCGAACGCACACAGCTCATCGCGGCTGATGTCCGGGGCAAAGAAACACTCCGATGCCCCCTTGTGCTGCATGATCTCCGCCAGGGGCTCCATACGCTCACGCCGCAGGGCATACTCGGCATCGACGGGAGCGTCATCGGCCAATTGCTCACTGAACATGTGACCTGCGCTGAGATTCGAGTTGTGGGGAATCACCAGGGCGTCACAGCCGCTGCCCGCATCGATACACGCCGTCTCCAACGCGTCCCACAGCAGCGTCTCCTCCGGTGTATCGATGTAGCTCGCCGGCAGCGCCGGCACGGTATCGTTGCGAAACACCACATTGCGATGCAGGTTGCCACCGGAGTCCGCTTGCACGCCGGTCCACTCGTAGCCGACAAAGGTGGTAAACGCACAGTCGCTGGAGCGGTCGTAGTGACTCTCGGCCGCGTCCTGCATCTCCTGCCAGGGCACCAGCGCCGCCGCCAGACAGCGCTCGGCATCGTCGCCACACATGCCCAGGTGGGAGGCGCGCATCGCGGCCATGTAATTGAACAGATAGTAGGCACCCCGGGGCCAGGCCCGATAGAAGCGGCACTGCCAGCTGCGATAACCGGAGACTCCCGGATCGGTGCACATGTGCACCTCGCCGATCAGCTCGGCGTGGTCGGACACCATGGCGAAATCCAGCGGCCGGCGCAGTTGCAGGCTCCGGGCAGGCTGGCCGGCATCGTCCCAGGGCTGGATACCGATACGCTCGCCGCGGGCAAACCGGTAGGCATCCGCCGGCGAGGTGCGGGTGCCCTGGGTACTCGCGTCCAGCGAGTAACGGGTATGCACGTGGAGGTCACCAAAAAACGGCTGCCGCAGGGGTTGATGGTGACTGCAGGTCGCGCGCTGTTCGCTGTAGCCTTCGGCCAGAGCCTGGGGCAGCAACAACAGCGCAGCAAGCGGCAGGACCACCCATCGCCAGCAGTGGCTCAGTGCGGTGCGTTGCACAGCGGGATGGCGTAATTGGAAGGGATGCAGTGTAGCCATGATGCCTCCGGCGCGGATGAGGCCTCACCTTAATAAGGCGCCACTCCCCGCGCAAACGGGCGGGGCAAGCATGTTGAACCATGGCACCGGAACTGCGGGCACAAAAAAAGCCCCGCGGTGTTTCCACCGGGGGGCCTTGTCAGAAAACTGCGGCGTCTTAGACGACGACGATGTTTTCTGCCTGCGGGCCTTTCTGGCCCTGTGTGACGTTGAACTCAACCTTCTGGCCTTCGATCAGAGTCTTGAAGCCGGAGCCGGAGATCGCGCTGAAGTGCGCAAATACGTCCGGGCCTGATTCTTGCTCAATGAAGCCAAAGCCTTTTGTTTCGTTAAACCATTTTACGGTGCCGGTGCTAGTAGCCATGTTACGTTCCTGTATTTCAGGTATAGATAGAACCTTCCAAAGAAGGCGATAGAGCTTGAGGTATGCAATTACTTATGAAATCAGGGACGAGGTACTAACTGCGTGACTTCGAAATGGTATACATAAATAGGTGTAAAACGTTCAAGCAAGGCCAGATTATACAGCCGTTCTGCGAGCCGTCAATGTTTATTTCACTCGGCGGGCTTAAAGCTGGCCGCCAGCGCCTGCTCGCGCCAGGCGCCCGGCGCCATGCCAAACCACTGCGCGAACGCGCGACGAAAAGTGCCCGCATCGGCAAAACCGAGGCTGGCGGCAATATCACTGATCTGCCGGTCAGGCTGGCTCAGGGCCGCGCAGGCCCCGTTGCGCAGCGCGGCCTCCCGCAGGCTGCGATAGTTGCTGCCGCCCTGCTGCAAGCGCCGGCGGAAAGTGGAGAGCGGCAGGCCCAGATCCGCGGCGAGTTGCACCTGGCTCGGAAGCGGCGCCCCATGGCGCAGGGCGGCGGCCAGCAGCGCACTGACCTGGGCCGGCACGCTGTGGGCCCGCGCCCCGAACACCGCGCAGGGAAAGCTGTGGAAGAACGCAGCGAACTCGCTGGGCGCGCGAACTACCGGCAGGCTCAGTGCCGCCGCGTCGAAATCCAGCGCATAGTCCTCGCCGCCGGCGAGCACCGGGGCGCGAAACAGACGCAGGAATGGCAGCACATCCTGGCGCCGAATGGGGCCGATCCGCACCTGTCGCAGCGGCAGTTCGCGCCCCAGCAGCCACTGGAACAATTGCAGGAAGGCAAACAGGCCGGTGATGTCCACCAGGCTGCCGGCGGTGCTGGCCTGGCCGCGCAGGGAATCCAGCCGGAAACTGGCCCGCCCCCGCGCGATTTCCAGACGGATGCGGCCGGCACGCGGGTGCAGCATGCGGGCAAAATGTTCACAGAGCAGAATGGCCTCGCGCAGGTCGGCCGCGGACAGGGCGCAGCGGCACAGCAGCTCAACTTCGCCGCGCGCCATCGGCGCATGGTTGTCACTGCCGGCCAGGTGTGCCTCCAGGCGCTGCACGACATCCAGGTACCAGGAGGTGAATCCGGCCAGCGTGAGTGGCGGCTGGCGCAGGCCATCGGCCTGACCACAGGATTCCAGTTCCGCCAGCAACAGCTCGACCAGCGGGGCAAAGGTCGCGCTGGTGGTTGCGGGGGCATCCTGTTCGCCCCCTCTGCGGACACGTCGCTGAGCTTGCTGCTTCAAGGCACTTGGCACCTGGATTCCGGGTCCGGCAATTTTAGCATTACTGCCCTGTTATTGAACACGAATGTTATGCTAGAAAACCCCGATGTCCCGTAAGCTGTCGCCCTGTTCACAGCACCCATATTCACAACAATCTGGAGCCAGCCCCATGTCTGCCACGCAACCACGCATCATCGTTCTCGGCGCCGGCATGGCCGGTATTCTTGCGGGCATTCGCCTGCAGGCAGACGGCTATACCGACATCACCCTCTACGAGAAGGCCGATCGGGTCGGCGGCACCTGGCGCGACAACACTTACCCCGGCCTGACCTGCGACGTCCCCTCCCACTTCTACACCTACAGCTTCGAACGCAACCCGGACTGGAGCCGGCACTTGCCCCCGGGCCAGGAAATCCAGGCCTATTTCGAGCGCACCGCCGCGAAGTACGGCGTCGACAAGCTGACCCGATTCGGCGAGGAAGCCACCGGCGCGGACTACCGCGACGGCCGCTGGCATCTGCAATTCCGCAGCGGCTATCGCGACAGCGCCGACATCCTCATCGCCGCCACCGGCGTCCTCCACCATCCCCGCTACCCGGATATCGCCGGTGCGGATTCCTTCCGCGGCGACCTGATGCACAGTGCCAGCTGGGACCACAGCGTGGCCCTGGAAGGCAAGCGCATCGGCATTATCGGCAACGGCTCCACCGGGGTACAGATCGTCTCCGCACTGGCGGGCAAGGCGGCGCTGCTGGAGCATTACCAGCGCACCCCGCAGTGGATCATGCCGGTGGAAAACGGGGTCTTCAGCGAGGAGGAGCGGGCAGCCTTCCACGACCCGGAAGTGTTGGCCCAGGCGATGAACGTGGAGGAATACATGGCCGCCGTCGAGGCCTACACCCAGGCCATTACCGAAATGGAATCCGATGCCGCCAGGGCCATGGGCCAGGCCTGCCTCGATAACCTGGAGCAGTCCGTGACCGATCCGGCACTGCGGGAACAGCTGCGGCCCGATCACGCGCCCCTGTGCAAGCGCCTGATCTTCTCCCCCGATTACTACCAGGCCATCCAGCACCCACAGTGCAGGCTGGTGCGCAACGGCATCCAGCGCATCGAACCGGAGGGGATCCGTACCGAAGACGGGGAACTGCACGAGCTGGACGCGATCGTCTACGCCACCGGTTTCCACGCCGATCATTTCATGCGCCCGATGACGATCAATGGGCGCAACGGGGCGGCCCTGGAAGACTTCTGGGCCGATCGTCCCAAGGCCTACCTGGCGGTGACCATGCCCGACTTTCCGAATCTGTTCATGCTCAATGGTCCCAACGGACCGGTGGGCAACTTCTCGCTGATCGACATCGCCGAGCACCAGTGGGGCTACATACACCAGCTGATGGAGCGCCTGCGAAACGGCGACTGCAAGGAGGTTGCCCCCAGCCCCGAGGCCATGGAAACTTTCGAAACCGAACGCATCGCCGCGGCCAAGAACACGGTCTGGTACCGGGGTGGCTGTGTCAGCTGGTACCTGGACGCCGCGGGCATCCCCTCCAGCTGGCCGTGGAACTTCGCCCGCTTCGCCGCCTGCATGGCGGAACCGGACTGGGCGGTCTTCGGCCTGGATGCGCCGGCGGCAGAAAGATCCTCGGCGGCTTAGACCAGCCGCCATGACCGGGCACCGCAACCACTGGGAGGCGCTGTTGGAGGAACTGCGCTCGCGCCAGGAGGCCGCAGCGGCCATGGGCGGTGAGGAGCGCATTGCCCGCCAGCACCAGCGGGGCCGACTCACTGCGCGGGAGCGCATTGAGGCCCTGGCCGACCCCGACAGCTTCCGCGAATACGGCGCCCTGGCGGGCGGCCAGCACCCCGCCGGCCGGCCGGGGGTACCCGCGGATGGTCTGGTGGCGGGCACCGTGCGCATTGACGGCAGGATCAGCGTTATTCTGGCGGAGGATTTTACCGTCCAGGGTGGCTCGATTGGCCATCCCAACACGGCCAAGCGCGCCCGCCTGGTGCGGCTGGCCCTGGAGCAGCGCTATCCGCTGCTGGTACTGCTGGACGGCGCCGGCGAGCGGGCCAGCAACCAGGACGAACGCTATCCCCACGCCCCCGGTGACCTGCAGCTGCTCGCCGACCTGCAGGGGCGGGCCCCGATCGTGGCCGTGGTGCTCGGCACCTCCGCCGGCCACGGCGCTCTCGCCGCGATGTTCGCCGACCTGGTGATCATGGCCGAGGGCAGCTCTCTATTCAGCGCCGGACCGCCCCTGGTCAAGGCTGCCATGGGCATCGACACCACTGCCGACGAGCTGGGGGCCGCCCTGATACACACCCGCGACAGCGGCGTCGCCCACCAGCGCTGCGCCAGTGAAGCCGAGTGCTTCAGTCTGGCGCGGCGGTTCCTGCAGTTGCTGGCGGAGCCGGACAATGCGGCGGCAGCTGACGCGGATCCTGCCGCAGCCGCGCCGCGCCCGGTGGACACCCTGCTGGACATCATTCCCCCCGCGGTGGCGCAACCCTACGACATGCGCCGGGTGCTGGCGGAGCTGGTAGATGCGGACAGCCTGCTGGAATTGCAGCCGGACCACGGCCGCACCCTGATTGCCGCGCTCGCCCGCATCGGCGGCCGCAGCTGTATGCTGATTGCCAACCAGCCGGCGGTGGAAGCGGGCGCCATTACCCGCCAGGCCGCGGACAAGGCCTGTTACTTTATCGAACTCGCTCACCGTTTCGGCCTGCCGCTGGTGTCCCTGGTCGACAACCCCGGAGTGATGCCGGGGCCCGCCGCAGAGCGTTCCGGCGTCCTGCGCGCGGCGGCCAACATGTTCCGGGCCCAGCGCCACTATCGCGGGCGCAAGGTAGTCGTCACCCTGCGCAAGGCCTTTGGCTTTGGCAGCTCGGTCATGGGCATGAACCCCTGGGACCGGCAGCTGCTGAGTCTGGCCCTGCCCGGCGTCAGCCTGGGCGGGATCCCGGCCCTGGGCGCCGCCGCAGCCACCGGGGCCGACAGTCACGCCACCGACGCGCTGGTCGCCCAGCAGAGTGGCGCCTGGGCCGGGGCGGACGCCATGGCATTCGACCGGGTTATCGACCCCCGCGAGCTGCGCAACGAACTCATCGAGGCGTTATTGCGCTGACAAGATCGACGGATTCAGAGCTCGCCTGAGGTATACTCCGCGGCCATGACTTCTCCCCTCACTGTACTCCAGACCGTTTTCGGCTACCCCGCCTTTCGCCCGCTGCAGGAAGCGGTGGTGCAGCGGCTGGTGGACGGCGAAGACGCGCTCGTGCTGATGCCCACCGGCGGCGGCAAATCCCTCTGCTACCAGGTGCCGGCACTGGTGCGCCCCGGCTGCGGGATTGTCATCTCGCCGCTGATTGCCCTGATGCAGGACCAGGTCGATGCCCTGCGGGAGCTCGGTGTCAGGGCCGCCTACCTCAATTCCAGCCTCGATTCGGCCACCGCACAGACCGTCGAGCAGGCCCTGGCAAACGGCCAGCTGGACCTGCTCTACATCGCCCCGGAACGCCTGGTGCAGAACCGCATGCTGGACCTGCTGCAGCGCGCGGACATTGCCCTGTTCGCCATCGATGAAGCCCACTGCGTGTCCCAATGGGGCCACGATTTTCGCGCCGACTACCTGCAGCTGAGCCTGCTGCACGAGCGCTTCCCGGCGGTGCCGCGGATAGCGCTTACCGCCACCGCCGATGCCCGTACCCGCCAGGAAATCATCACCCGGCTGGACCTGGAGGGCGCGGAGAAATTCATTGCCGGCTTCGACCGGCCCAATATCCGCTACCGCATCGCGTTGAAGCAGAACCCGAAGCAGCAGCTGCTGCGGTTCCTGAAGGCGGAACACCCGCGGGACGCGGGCATCGTCTACTGCCTGTCGCGCAAGAAAGTGGAGGAAACCGCGCTGTGGTTACAGCAGGAGGGCTATAACGCCCTGCCCTATCACGCCGGCCTGCCGGCGGCCCTGCGCAGCAGCCACCAGTCGCGCTTCCTGCGCGAGGACGCGGTCATCATGGTCGCCACCATCGCCTTCGGCATGGGCATCGACAAGCCGGATGTGCGCTTCGTCGCCCACCTGGACTTGCCCAAGACCATAGAAGCCTACTACCAGGAAACCGGCCGCGCCGGCCGCGACGGCCTGCCCGCGGACGCCTGGCTCGTGTACGGGCTGCAGGATGTACTGAAGCTGCGCCAGATGATGGACAATTCCGAGGGCAGCGCCGAACACAAACGCGCGGAGCAGCAGCGCCTCAATGCCATGCTCGGCCTGTGTGAAATCACCACCTGCCGGCGCCAGGCCCTGCTGCACTACTTTGGCGATGACCTGCCCCAGCCCTGCGGCAATTGCGACACCTGTCTGGAACCGGTGCCCACCTGGGACGGTACCGAGGCAGCCCGCATGGCCCTGAGCGCGGTCTACCGCACCGGCCAGCGGTTCGGGGTCAACCACCTGATCGAGGTGCTGCGCGGCATCGAGAACGATCGCATTTTCCAGTACGACCACCACTGCCTGCCCACCTTCGGCGTCGGCAAGGCCCTGGACAACCACCAGTGGCGCTCGGTTTTCCGGCAGCTGGTGGCGGGAGGCTACCTGACCGCGGACCTGGAGCGCTTTGGCGCCCTGCGCCTGCAGGACAAGTGCCGCGGCCTGCTCAAGGGCGAGGAAACCCTGCAGCTACGCAAGGATATTGCGCGCAAGGCGACCCGCCAGCAGACCCGCCAGCCCCTGCCAGAGGAGGTAGACGTCGGCCTCTGGGAAGCCCTGCGCGAATGCCGCCGATCACTGGCGGAAACCCAGGGCATACCGCCTTATATTATTTTCCACGACCGCACCCTGCAGGACATGTGCGCTCAACTACCGCGCGATATTGCCGCCTTTGGCCGCCTCAGCGGCGTTGGCGAACGCAAGCGCGACAAGTATGGGCGCGACTTTCTGCGGGTGATCGAACAGCACCTGGAACAATCCACCGCCTGAGGGTGGATCTCCGCCGCAAGCGCAGGCGCAGGCGGAGCAGCACCGTGGCCCTGCTTGCGCCCGGATGCCCTTTTTCCTACCCTTTGTGTTTTTTCCGAGGACAATGCCATGAGCAATAACAAGATCCCGCGCAGCAACGACAACGATTACGGCCGCGACATCATCGCCGAACGCCAGGCCTTTATCGAAGAGAAAACGCCGGCGAAGCTGCACCATACCCGCGAGTTCTCCTTCGAACCCGAGGTGATGGCGGGCAACATCGAAAACATGTTTGGCGCAGTCCAGGTCCCCGTCGGCCTGGCCGGCCCCCTGCTGATTGACGGCGAGCACGCCAAGGGAGAATTCTACGTACCCATGGCCACCGTCGAGGGCACCATGCTGGCCAGCTACAACCGCGGCATGAAAGTGATCCGCGAAAGTGGCGGGGTAAAAACCACGGTCTGCGGCGAGGCCATGCAGCGTGCGCCCTGCTTCGTATTCAAGGACGCCCGCGATGCCCGGGATTTCAACGAATGGCTGGTTGAGAACTTCACCGCCATCAAGGAAGTGGCCGAGAGCACAACCTCGATAGGCAAGCTCAACGAGGTCGAACACTATATCGCCCACAACATGGTGTTCACCCGCTTTGACTACAGCACCGGCGACGCCGCCGGCCAGAATATGACCAGCAAGGCGACCTTCGTCGCCTGCGAGTGGATACGCGAGCAGTTCCCGAAAATGCGCCACTACCTGCTGTCCGGCAACTTCGACACCGAGAAACGCACCTCCTCGGTGAATTCGCTGAAGGGCCGCGGGCGCCGGGTCACTGCGGAAATCACCGTCCCCCGCGACGTACTGCAGGCCCATCTGCGCATTACCCCGGAAGCCATGCACTATGGCTGGGGCATTACCACGATTGCCTCTTTCCTCACCCACTCATCCAACAACGCCGCCCACCCCGCCAACGGTCTCGCCGCCCTGTACCTGGCCACCGGTCAGGATATCGCCAACATCGGCGAATCCAATCAGTGCACCGTCTACACCCGGGTGACCCGGGACGGCGACTATTTCTTCTCCATCACCCTGCCCGCCCTGATCCTCGCCACCTACGGCGGCGGCACCAACCTGCCCACCCAGCGCGAATGCCTGGAAATCATGGACTGCCACGGCAAGGGCAAGGCCCTGAAGCTGGCGGAAATTGCCGCCGGACTGGTGGTCGCCGGAGAGCTGTCGCTGGGTGCCGCCACCCGCGTCGACAAGGAGACTCGGCAGAATGAGTGGGTCAACGCCCACGAGCGCCTGGGCCGCAACCGTTGATACCGCTCCCAGCCCTGCAGCCAGTTATCGAATAGTTAAACCAGCGCCCGCCCACTGCATTGCCGCGGCAGAGCTGGATTGAAATGCTGTACCGGCAACATGGCGCAGCCCACAGCGGCGTCTAAGATAGGGGCATGGCGCCGCCCGGCGCTCCTTCGCTTGAGTAACGGCCATGACGACAGAGACAGACAACAAGGCAAGGGCCCGCCAGTTCCTGGCAGACCTGAGCGCCGGCAATGTAGACGGGGCCCTTGCTGCCTACGCGAAGAACGGCTGCGTTGAAACCATGGGTTCGACGCTGATTTCCGGTGTCAGCGAGTATCCCGAGCTGCCCGGCGCCATCGCCAGCATCATGGAAGTCTTCCCCAAGGGCATCACCTTCACCGTACGCGGCATGGTGGCAGAGGGGGAAAAAGTGGCGGTGGAAGCCTCCAGCGAAGGCGAACACGTCTCCGGCCAGACCTACAGCAACGACTACCACTTCCTGTTCGAATTCGACAAGGGCAAGCTGGTCAAGCTGACGGAGTACATGGATACCGAGCAGGTGACCGACGTGCTCTGCCGCGGGCAGCGGCCGCCCTACCCGCTCGACTGAGGCTTCGTATCCTGCCATCCAGGGCAGGCGCTGTTGGTGCGGGGACTTCGAGAGCGGGGATGGGGCTGACGGACACGCCGTCAATACGTCCGTGTAGGCTTGTTTGAAACATCCATGTTTCATACAGTCCGTCAGCCCCCTTCCCGCCCTCAAAGTCCTTCAGACTCAGTGGTGGCTGCAAGCCTATGCAACCTGCAAGCCACGAGCGGATTCTGCAGCCCCGGAGTGCTCCCGAAGTTAGGCAGACCCAGTGCGTGGATCTGCGAGCCTGGTGCTGAGCTGTGCGCTTCGAGCCTTGTAAAGTGCCGAGTATTTCGAGTCTTGTGCCGTAAGAGGCATAGGGAGCCCCGCCCCCCATCTCGGACTGTTGAAAACATGGATGTTTTCACCAAGCCTACAGGGATGTATTGACGGCGTGTCCGAGATGGGGGGCGGGGCTACCGATGCCGGCGACGTTGCGAAAACAAGCCTAAACTGCCGCGCCTGGGCGGCCCCACCTGGGCGGCCCCACCTAGCCGGCCGCACCTGGGCGGCCGCACCTAGGCGGCCCCACCTAGGCGGCCCCATCAAACCAGTCGTTAAAGCCGTAGCTGCGCGACGGCCCGATGTGCATCTGCTCGAGGACGCCGTGGCCGACGCGGTCGCCGCAGGTGGCGCGCACGACCTGTTGGACATGCAGGTTCTCCAGCGCCAGTGGGTCGAGGTCGCTGTCGCGCCAGCTCTCCCCGGCAATCACCAGCTCGCCGTGCCACTTGCCGTGGCCCCACTGCGGATGCTGGTAGCCCAGGCCCTTCATGTGGTGCACCAGTAGCGGTTCCAGGGTGACGGTCATGGCCTCCCCGGCGCGATCACGCATGGTCACGGTGGCGCTGGCGGCGCGGCGGGTGCCGGGTAGCATGGTGATGTCGTGCTCGACCGCGCCCTGCCAGACAGTGGCCGCGGGGTCGCTGGTACCGGGAATAGCCTCGACGTTTTCGTAGCGTGGCAGAAACCCCTGGTCGCAGTGCCACTGGTGGCCGCTGTCGTCCTCGAACCAGCCCGCCAGGCTGCACTGGTCTTGCCAGTGGATCGGCATCCAGCAGAAATGCACGGCCTGGAAGTTGCTGATCGGGGCGCCACCCGGCCAGGGCTCACCCACGGGGCGGATGCCCCAGGAACGGTCCTTGAGGCCAAAGGTGGTGGCACCGTCGACCCGCAGTTCACGGCCATCATAGCGAATCCAGCCATGCCAGCTGCCAAACTGATCGAGGCGTGTCGCATCCATCACCAGATGCCGCTCGTTGCGCAGAGTTTGCCTGCCCTCCTCCATACACGCTGTGTAAGACGTAAACACCAGGTCGCACTCAATGCCCGTATCGTTGGCTGCGATGGTCAGCTGATGGCGGCCCATCGGTTCGAGGATATGCAGGACAAAGGGTCCGACGCTGGTATCGGTGGGCTCGGACGGCGCCCGGCGCGAGCCGTGGAAAGCGTATTGTTGGCCGTCCAGCGCCAGGCTCAGGCTGCAGTCCATGATGCCCAGGTTGGGATAGCGGCAGAGACCGATCCCGAAATAAAAGCCGCCGTCGCGGTCGTGGGCGTTGTACCAATAGCGGTCATAGGTACAGCGATCACTGCTGGCGGTCAGCGCGATGGGTTCGGCGGTCTGGTGAATGGGGTAGTCGTCGAATCTGGAAAGCATTGTGGCGGCCCATTTGTTATTGGAGTTGGCTCGAGCATGACCGAGCGCGATGCCCCGCACAAGCGCAACACGGCTACGGCCGCACCCCGTTCAGCAAATCAAACCAATAGTGGGGCGAGGCGCTGATGCCTGTGAAATTGCCTGTGGGTTTGTCTCCCGCGCCGGGTCGAATTACACTGCGCTTTTCCCCGGGAAGCGTCCGGCATGAACCAGGCACCACTCTCCTCCACCCGCACCCAGAAAGTCCTTGCCAGTATCGAACGCGCCGGTAACAAGCTGCCCGACCCGGCGGTCCTGTTCATTGCCCTGCTGTTTGTTACCTGGGGTCTGTCGCTGCTGTTCTCACTGTTCGAGTACGATTCGATCGACCCCCGCAATGGCGAGCCGCTGGTGGTGGTAAACCAGCTCTCGGCGGGCGCAATGACCCAGTTCCTGTCTGAGATGGTCACCACCTTCGCCCACTTCCACCCGATTGGTGTGGTGCTGGTCGCAATGCTGGGGATTGGTGTTGCCGAGCACACCGGCTTTATCAATTCCACCTTGCGGGCCATGCTGGGTGTCACTGCCCGCTGGCTGCTGACGCCCATGGTGATCATGGTCGGCATCGTCAGCCACACCGCGGCTGACGCCGGCTATGTGCTGGTTATTCCCCTGGGCGGGATCATCTTTCACGCTGCGGGGCGGCATCCGCTTGCAGGGATTGCCGCCGCCTTTGCCGGCGTTTCCGGTGGCTATTCCGCCAACTTTGTTCCCTCCGCAGTGGACCCGATGCTGCAGGGAATCTCGCAATCCGCGGCCCAGATCATTGATCCGTCGGTGGTGCTGAACCCGCTGAACAACTATTTTTTCACCGCGGCCTCTTCGCTGCTGATCATTCTCGTAGGCTGGCTGATCACCGACAAATTTGTCGAACCGCGGCTGCAGCACAGTCCGCTGGATAAGGGCGTGGCGGATGAGACCGGGATGCAGGAACTCGGCGACAAAGAGCGTCGCGCCCTGCGCCTGGCCCTCTGGGGCATGCTGGCGGCGGTTGTCCTGCTGGTACTGAGCGCACTGCCCGCAGATTCGGCCTGGCGTGGGCCCACTGGCTCATTGACCGAAGCGGGGGCGCCCCTGATGGCGTCGATCGTACCGCTGATCTTCCTGCTGTTTCTGCTGCCCGGGGTGGTCTACGGCATTGCCGCCGGCACCGTGACCAGCAGCCGCGACGTTATCGAGGGCATGACCAAGACCATGCAGACCATGGGCTACTACCTGGTCATCATGTTTTTCATTGCCCAGTTCATCTACGCCTTTGGCGCTTCCAACCTGGGCATTCTGCTGGCGGTCAAGGGCGCCGCCGGCCTGCAGGCGCTGGGTTTGCCCGGCGCACTCACCATCTCCGGCATTGTGCTGCTGACCGGCCTGCTGAACCTGTTCGTGGGCTCCGCATCCGCCAAGTGGGCACTGCTGGCGCCGATCCTGGTACCGATGCTGATGAAACTGGGCGCCTCGCCGGACCTGACCCAGGCCGCCTACCGGATCGGCGACTCCACCACCAACATCATTACTCCGCTGATGCCCTACTTCCCGCTGGTAGTGGTGTACTGTCAGCGCTATATCCGCGGTGCCGGTATCGGCACGGTAACGGCCCTGATGCTGCCCTACTCCGTGACCTTCATCATTCTCTGGACCCTGTTTTTGCTGGGCTACTGGGCGCTGGACCTGCCGCTGGGACTGCAGTCCAGTTATACCTACTGAGCGGGAGCCACCAGCGGAGTCTGCTCATCCTGCTGGGCGCGCCACAGCGCCGCGTAGTGCGCGTCCCGCGCCAGCAGTTCCCGGTGGCCACCCTGCTCGACAATGCGGCCCTGGTGCAGCACCAGAATGCGGTCCGCATCGACCAAGGTGGACAGGCGGTGCGCAATCACCAGGCTGGTGTGGTGCTGGGCTATCTCCCGCAGCGCTGCCAGAATCGACTGCTCTGAGCGGCTGTCCAGGCTTGAGGTGGCCTCGTCGAACACCAGGATCGGCGGCCGCTTCAGTACCGTCCGGGCGATAGACACCCGCTGCTTCTCGCCCCCGGACAGTTTCAGGCCGCGCTCTCCCACCCGGGTCTCGCCACCCTCGGGAAGCTGGGCCAGGAATTCCTCCAGGTGCGCCATGCGGATTGCCTGGGCGACCTCCGCGTCGGAGGCACCGGGCTTGCCGTAACGCACATTCTCCAGCAACGTATCGTTGAACAGCACCGTGTCCTGGGGCACGATCCCGATCGCCCGACGCAGAGACTGCTGGGTCACCGTCGCAATATCCTGGCCGTCGATGGTGATACCGCCGGCGGTAGGGTCATAGAAACGGAACAACAGCTTTACCAGGGTGGATTTGCCGGCACCGCTGGCACCGACCACTGCTACCTTCTGGCCCGGCAGCACCTCGAAACTGACGCCCTGCAGAATCGGCCGTTCCGGCTGGTAATAAAAACCCACGTTGTCGAAACAGATCGCCGCCTCCCGCACTGCCAGCGCCGGCGCGCCGCGCTGGTCGACAACCATGGGGCGCACATCCAGCAGGGCGAACAGTTTCTCGATATTGGCCATCGCGCCCTTCATCTCCCGGTAGACAAAGCCCAGGAACCCCAGTGGCATGAACAGCTGGATCATGTACTGGCTGATCAGGATGAAGTCGCCGAGGGTGAGCACGCCTGCGCGCACCTGATAGACCGCCAGCCCGATCATCGCGGTCTGAGACAGGGCGATAATCAGCGCCTGGCCGCCATTGAGCCCAAACAGTGACAGCCGGTTCTTGCGTCGGGCCATCTCCCAACGCTCCAGGTCTTCGTCGTAGCGGTGTGCTTCGAAATCTTCGTTACCGAAATACTTGACCGTTTCGAAGTTCAGCAGACTGTCCACGGCCCGGGTATTGCTGGCCGAATCCGCCTCATTCATTTCCCGGACGAAGCGCGTCCGCCACTCGGTGGCACCGAAGGAAAACCAGCCATAGGCAAGCACGGACAGCAGCGTGAGCAGCGCATAGCTGGCGCCATACGCGACCAGAAACACCGTGACCACGGCGGCGATCTCGAACAGGGTGGGCACGATATTGAACACCATGAACCGGAGCAGGAAGCTGACCCCACTGGTGCCGCGCTCAATATCCCGGGCCAGACCACCCGTGCGCCGCTGCAGGTGAAAATCCAGATCCAGGGCGTGCACGTGGCGGAATACCTTGAGACCGAGGTTGCGCATCGCCCGCTCGGTCACGCGGCCGAACAGGGTGTCGCGCAACTCGCCGAAGAGGACACTGGATAACCGCGCCAGGCCGTAGGCCAATACCAGACCCAGAGCCACCATACCCGCCAGTTGCGCACCGGCTTCCAGGTTCATGCCATCCACCAGATATTTCATGATGAAGGGAATCACCAGCATCGCACCCTTGGCCAGCAGCAAGCACACCAGCGCGAGGGCAATACGGCGCCGGTGGTCGCGCAGGTAGGGCCACAGGCGCGGCAGGATGGACCAGTTCAGGGTCTGGCCAGGCTCCGCGGAGTTAGTCGGCCGCATACGTCTTGGGCCTGGGCAGATGGGGTGTGAGGGTCATTGCTGCAGCTCGTTACTCGGGCAGCGGAGGATAGCAAAGATTAAGGGCTCAAGGTTCCCAGCGCGTGCTGAATCACTGTTCACCGGGTCGACAGCTGCCCTCATTCATCCAGCAAATGCCGGAAGTGCTCCGGGGCAAAGCCGCGATACTGCATGAAACGCATACGGCGGGCCTTTTCCTTGAACGCCGCCTGTTGCGCTTGCCGGCGCGCGACAGGGTCGAGAGCATTGTCGTCACGCCCGAATGATTCGCTGGCAGGTGGAGCATCGAAAGCACCACCGAACTTGCGGGAAAACACGTCCTCGGCGGCGGCAAACCAGTCCGGTTCGACGGCGGCGTGGGCGGCCGCTATCGCCGCATCATCCAGACCCCGTTCACGCATGTCCTGCCGAACGCGGGCCGGGCCATAGCCCCTTCGCAGGCGCTGGCGCAGCAGGCTTTCCCCATAGCGCTCGTCGCTCTGCAGATTTTCCCGCTGTAATTCCTGCAATACGGAAGAAACCAGGTCGGGGGCATCGAAGCGACGACACAACTTGCTTTGTAATTCGGACTGGGAGTGTTCGCGGCGTGCGAGCAGGTTCATGGCGGCAACGCGGACATCGGCGAGCCGGATGCCTTGATCGTCAGCGCCGGTAACGCCGTCAGGGCGGTTGGCTTGATTCCTGGTGTCAACTTGCACCAATAGTCACTCCCGGAGTTGACTGAAAAAAAGCGCCGGGGATGTGAGAGTGGGGTCAGTGGGTGCCCCGGCGCCGAAAACCACCGGTGACCCTGGAGGGCCACCGGGCTCTGTGGTCATTCGTCAGCGAGGTCGTCTTCCGCGGCGATGGCTTCCTTGCCATCTTTCTTCGCCGGCACCACCGCCACCATCATCTGCTTGCGAATCTCGGTCTCAATCTCACTGGCGACCGCAGGGTTGTCCTCCAGGAACTTGGCCGCGTTGGCCTTGCCCTGGCCGATCTTGTCGCCCTTGTAGGCGTACCAGGCACCGGATTTGTCGACCAGGCTGAGCTTGACGCCCCAGTCGATAACCTCGCCCATGTGGTAGATGCCCTTGCCGTACATGATCTGGAACTCGGCCTGTTTGAACGGAGGCGACACCTTGTTCTTGACTACCTTCACCCGGGTTTCGTTGCCGATGACCTCGTCACCGTCCTTGACCGCGCCAATACGGCGGATGTCCAGGCGCACCGACGCATAAAACTTCAGCGCGTTGCCGCCGGTGGTGGTCTCCGGGTTGCCGAACATCACCCCGATCTTCATCCGGATCTGGTTGATGAAGATGACAAGGCAGTTGCTGTGCTTGATGGCGCCGGTCAGCTTGCGCATGGCCTGGCTCAGCAGGCGGGCCTGCAGGCCCACGTGGGAGTCGCCCATCTCTCCCTCAATCTCGGCTTTCGGCGTCAGTGCCGCGACGGAGTCGATTACCAGCACATCCACCGCACCGGAGCGCACCAGCATCTCGGCGACTTCCAGAGCCTGCTCGCCGGTGTCGGGCTGGGACAGAATGAGGTCGTCCACCTGCACCCCGAGCTTCTCGGCATAGGAGGGGTCCAGGGCGTGCTCGGCGTCGATAAAGGCCGCGGTGCCGCCCAGCTTCTGGGACTCGGCGATCACCTGCAGGGTCAGCGTGGTCTTGCCCGATGACTCCGGGCCGTAGATTTCGCAGATACGTCCCTTGGGCAGGCCGCCGATGCCCAGGGCGATGTCCAGCCCCAGGGAGCCGGTCGAGATGGCGGGCATGGCTACGCGCTCGTTGTCGCCCATGCGCATGACTGTGCCTTTGCCGAACTGGCGTTCAATCTGGCTGAGGGCTGCGTCCAGTGCTTTTTGCTTGTTGGCGTCCATAATCGACTGCTCCTGTCGTTGTTGCGGCTCTGCTGTGTGATTTTCTGGCCTGGTTGCCTATTGGCGTGGTGGCACCCGGCCTGACTACTGTATATATACTCAGTGCATTGACCGGTAAATGCAAGCCCCAAATCCAGACAAATACGGGCAAATCCGACCAGCACTGGAACACCTGCCTGTTCAGGCGACAGGTCTGCAGCAAAGGAGATGCAGGCTGCCCGTTTTGGTGTAAGCTCGGATCCTCAAGCCCGAGTGCCGGGAGACCTGCCATGCGACCGATTGCCTTTCTGCTGACCCTGCTGCTGGCGGGTTCTGCCCAGGCCAACCCCACTGCAGACTACTGGCAGGCACTGACCACGCTCTGTGGCAGGGCCTTCGCCGGCCAGCTGATCGATGCCCCGGCAGGCGACGACTTCGCCGGCAAGTCGCTGGTGATGCATGTGCGGGACTGCTCCGAAAACCGCATTCGCATTCCCTTCGTGGTCGGCGACGACCTGTCCCGTACCTGGGTACTGACCCGCAGCGAGGACCGCATCACACTCAAGCACGATCACCGCCACGCCGACGGCAGCCCCGACGTCATCACCATGTACGGCGGTACCAGCAGCAACGCCGGCCGTGCGGGGGAACAGCTGTTTCCCGCCGATGAGGAAACCCGCGAGATCATAGAGCCCGCCTTCGCCAATGTCTGGACCATGCGGGTCACGCCGGGGGAAGTCTTCACCTACGGTCTCTGGCGGTTGGGCACAGCGCGCGTCTTCCGGGTGGATTTTGACCTCAGCCAACCGGTAGAGCCACCGCCGGCGCCCTGGGGCTGGGAAGATTGATCCTGTCGAACAGCCGCCTCAGGTGACGTCAGCCGCCTCGTTCTGCTCGATGGCATAGAACAGGCAATCGCTGCGCGCGATGGCGGCGTTGGTGGTGATCATGAACAGCTTGAGCGGCGCGGCCGGAAACAGGCGTCCCGCTGCCACCCGCAGCAAGCGGCTGACCGCGCAGCGGCCGCTCGCGTCCTGGGCCCAGAACAGTGAGCGCAACTCACCATTGACCCAGCCCAGGGGCACGTCCGGTTGCACCACGCCGAAGTTGAGCTGCTCGATATCGGGCCGCAGAACCACCGGAAACGCGGGGTCCGCCTGCTCCGCATAGGCCAGCCCAATACCCGGGTTGAGCTCGAGCCGGATGGGGTTGCGCAATAGCTCCAGCCCCCATTCTGTTACCTCCCCGGCCAGCACCTGCGGCCTCTGCAGATACTCGCACAGCCCCGACCAGGCCAGCTCATGGGCGCAGTCATCCAGGCGCCCGCCCACCTCCACCGTCACGGTAGGGTAACTGTGTTCGCTGATCTCCATCAGCGCGCCCAGGTTGAGCCGGGTTACGATCATGCGCCGGGTGAACAGCGATACCAGGGCATCGTGCTGCCGATCCATGTGGGTACAGACCCCAAAGGCGGGGCCGGTGCCGGAAGTGTTGTGCATGTCCACCACCGCCTCGGGGTGATGCAGGCGCAGGATCTCCAGGATCTCCTCCGCCAGGCGGCCCTGCTCGTCGTCAAAGGGGGGCCGGAAGCAGCGGTTGAGGTCCCGTTCTCCAGGCAACATCCGGTGGCTGAAGCAGGGCGTCGTCAGGGCCGCCTGCACCGAAGCGACAATACACACCGTATTGACCGCGGGCTGGCGACCGGATTTAAGCCAGCGAAACAGGGCCATCGCGCCGGAGGGTTCATTGCCGTGCAGCAGAGTGACGATAGCGCGGGTGCGGCTATTGTCGAGGCCCTCCAGGAAAATACTCGCAGGGCCGCCGAGATAGCGCAGGAAGGACTCCACACTGGTGCCGATTTCGGTGGCGAGGGGGTTGCGGAGAAACCGGAAGCGCTTCATAGAGGCCACTCCGCCACCGGGTCGTTGCCAGCAGTACAATCCATGTATGCCTCCAGCATTGCCTGTAAATCAGCCGCATCCGGCCGCTTGTCCGCCCCGGTCTGCGCCAGCCGCCCCAGCTGCCAGCGGGCACCGGTCTGGCCGTTCGCCAGGCGCCGCTCGATAATACCGAGATAGTGCGAAATCGAGTGCTCGTCAATACCTATCGCAAGCAGGCCGCGCCGCGCCACCGGCAGCATATCGGCAATTATCGCAGCCGCGGTCTGCTCCTCACAGGCGCACTGCCTGTCCCGCGGCCAGACCAGGCGTGCATCCAGACCGTACTGGGCCGCCCGGTAAAAATTGTGTTCCGCAAAATTGAACGGCAGTGCCGGCAGCCAGGTGTTGATTGTGGGCCGCAACCCCTCGGCCATGCCAATCAGAAAGGCGGCATTGGCGACCATGTCCGCTGCGGTAGGGCCTGCCGGCAGTGCCCGCATCTCGATGCGCAGGTGCCCGCCTTCTGTAGCGTCATAGACCGGCCGGTTCCAGAGCCAGACGGTACTCTGGTGCAGCTGCAACTCGGGGAGCTGCGGCGGCTGCGCCGCCTCATCGGTATCTGCAAGCTCCTCGGCGCAGACCGGCAAAAGCGGCCGATAGAGGCGCACCGCCTCCACGAACAGCTCGGCTGCCTCGCGCCGTACCCAACCCTGGCCAAAGTTGACCCGCGCCGGCTCGTTCCAACTGTAACGGTCGGGCAGGCGAGTATCGATCGATTGCTTGAACAGGGGAATCCGCGTCTCCTGCCACAGGCAGTGACCAAACAGGGTAGGAGAATTACCCGCAACGGCCACCACCAGCGGCGTTACCGCCTGGACGGCATTGAAGGTGTCGGCAAAATGCCGGGGGTCGACCCGGTAGTGGACCTGGAAGGAGGTATTGGCGCCCTCGAGCGTAACGTCATCCATTTCCAGCCGCAGCGGGTGCCTGCCGTTGAGATCAATCCGGAACTGTCGGCCACGGCGCTCAATGAGCTGTTCCACCAGGGCCGCGAAGCGCTGCTTGCCGGTCAGGCACGCCGGCCCGAAATCCGTCAGCTGCAAGGTAGGCAGAATCCCGATAGGCACGATCCGGGCATCGCGCTCCGCTGCCAGGCTGCGCAGGCACTGGAGCTTGCCCAGAATTTCCTGTTCCAGCGCCCGCAGCGGATTGTCAGCGATAGCAACCGGTGTCAGGTTGTATTCCAGATTATAGCGGTTCAACTCCAGGGTGAGCTGTGGGTCACTCGCCGCCGCCTGCAGCTCTTCATTGAGCAGCGCGGGGCGCCCCTGCCGGTCGACGATATACAGCTCCAGCTCGGCACCAAGCGAGCCAGGGCCCTGGCCGAACCCGGGCACAGCCAGCGTCTGCCGCAGCCGCTCCAGGTTGCGTTCCAGGCGCTCACCAAAACGGAGATAATCCCCGGAGGTGAACTGCGTATGCTGAATATCCATGCCCATTGCTGTTTTATAGCACAGTTGGTCTCCAGGCCAAGAGCGCCGACGACAGAAGGCGGTAGAGGATCGCGGCCCCTTGGCGTAAAATCTCCCCCACGTTTATCGGAAATACTGTTGTCATGCCCACACCCGTCACCCCCGATCGCTCCCTGCTGGAAAGCTGGCTCAACGCCACCGCTGTCGAAAGCTACGTGTGCGAACATTGCGAAAACCTGCACCTGAGCGAGCTCCGCGCCCAGGAAGGGGTGCTGGACAGCCGTCTGATTCAGGAGTCCTTTGGCCTGCTGTTCACCACCGAGCTGGAAATCCGGCCCATGGCCCTGCTCGCCCTGTCGGCGGACCTGGGGCGCCTGAACATGGAGTACCCGACCCTGAAAATCTTTCTCGACATCGTCGACGATGCCACCCCGCAACTGGTGGCTGCCAGCATCTTCCCCGGCAATGAGGGCCTGACCCAGGGGCAGTTCAACCACTTTGTCGCCATCGCCATGCAGGCCACCCTGCTGTTGGCGGAAGAGTGCCTGCGGCTGGACTACCTGTTCTCCGAGGACGGCGCCACCCGCCAGCAGCCGCGTTCCGTGCTGCATTGAGTGGCGGCTGTGAGCCATTAGCTAAAGGCCATGTTTTTTACCGACGAGCGCACGCAGTTCTTCAGGCCACTTACCGGCAAGTACCGGGAGCAAATCGCCGAATGCCTGCGCCTGCTACATGAGCGGCTGTACAGTTCGCACGCCGACTATGGCGAGTCACTGCGCCGGGAACAGATCCTGGACCTGTTTTCCGAAGCACTGGAACGTGCCCCGCTGCTCGAGGGCGAGGAAGAGGGACGCTTCAACAGTAACCGCGAGCAGGCCGGCTGGATTCTCAACCAATTGGTGGAGAACGGCTGGCTCAAGCGCGACAAGGATGAAGCCTCTTTCCAGTCCACTTACCCCTTCAGTCGCAGCGGGCGCCTGTTCACCCAGACGCTGGCGGAAGTGGACGGCCGCAGCGTGCGCACCCGCCACCGCAATACGCGCAACACGCTCAATGCGCTTTCCGCGTTCCTCGAGCGCGGCGAAGTCTACGACCTGCTGGACGCCTACGAACACTCCGAGCGCATCATCGCCGACTTTACCGACATCATCGCCGAGCTTGAGGAGCGCAAACGGGAGCTGGTTCGCGAAGTTGAAGCGCAGCAACTGGTGCAGCAGGCGTCGGACCAGTTTTTCGATTTCATGGAGAAGCGGTTCCAGCCGGACGTAGCCATCCGTCTTTCGGCCGACAGTGTCGAGAAACATCGCGAGCGCATCCAGCGCACCATCGAAAAAATTCGCCGCAAGCAAAACAAGTGGAAGGCCAGCGCAGAACGCGAACTGCGCCGGCTGGCTCCGGAACTGGTGGTGAGCGACGAGGGCTCGGTGCTCTGGCACCTGCTGGACAGCATCGACAGCCGCATGCGCAATGCATCCGAGATAATGCTGCCGTCTCTGCGCCGCACCCTGCAGGGGTTTACCCGCCGCGCCGACATCATCATCCGCCAACTCAGCTATGTACACAGCCAGAAGCACAATGACATTGTCGGCCTGTGCCGCGAATTGTCCGAGCTGGACGATGCCAGTTTCAACCAGCGCCTGGCCGCCGCCGGTGACGCCATGGCGGGCCTGAAGCTGGGCCTGGTAGACCCGGCGCACAATCGCCTGCGGGAACAACGGCAAAAACGCCCGGTGCGCAGCCGCATCACCGAGCTTTCTGCACCGGACGCGGCCACGCGCCACGAGCTGTTGCTCCAGCAGTTACTGGAGAAAGCCTTCAATATCAACAACCGCGCACTGCGCGACTACCTGCGCGAGGCGCTCGGCGCCAGCCGCCGCATCGACAGCCGCGACCTGCCTGTCAACAACGCCGGCGACCTGCTGGCTCTGAGCCATGTGATCGAACTCGGTAGCGCCGACCACGCCGAGACGGGTTTCCGTCTGCGCCTGGAGCGCACCGAGCCGATCACCGGGGAACACTATTTCACCCGCAGGGACGGCTTCCTGCTGGAACTGGAGCACGATGACGATACGAACAGCCCTTGAAGACGCGCTGGAAGCACGCGGCGTCAGCGCGGAGCAATTCTCCGAACTGATGATCCGCTTGCTCGACCACGGCGTGCTGTGCCGCGACGAGAATAAGCGCGAGGCAGAGTTCTACGATCGTTACCTGCAGGTGGCGGACCTGGTGGAGGACTATCTCAATGTCCTGCGGATTCGCCTGCTGCACGAACCCCGCTTCCATTCCCTGCGCCTGTTCCCGCCCGGCGCCGAGGTGCCGGGCCTGGCCGACATCGACGACGCATTCAACAGCGGCCTGCGAGAACGCCTCAGCCAGCCGGAAGTGGCGCTGATTCTGGTGCTGCGCGCGGAATACGACAAGACGCTACGCGAAGGACAGATCGACGAGAACGGCCAGGTGACGCTGCCGCTGGAAGCCCTGAGTCTCGCCCACAAGAACCTGCTCGGCCGTCCGATGCCGGAGGGGCTGGTGGACCGCCGCAACCTGTTCCGCCGCTTGCGTCAGCTGCGGCTCATCCGCTACGCCGGCGACGAGGCGCTGGAGGACAGCGAATCCTGGCTCACCATCCGCCCCGACATTACCAGTCTGGTCAGCGACACTGTGCTTGCGGAGCTGGCAGACGCTGGCGAGCCAGCCAGCAACGATACACCGTCATCTGATGAGGACGCGCCGTGACTATGAAAAGCCGCGCCGCCGCCAGCCACAGGGATCCCCTCACTCCATGTACCTGAAACACGCCATTACCGTGAACTGGGGCAACCTGCCCCCGGAAGAACTGGAATTCGGCCCGGTGAACCTGTTTTCCGGCGGCAACGGCTCGGGCAAGACCACCGCCGCCGACGCCCTCCAGACCCTGATGACCGCGGCCCACGACAACCTGTTCACCTACAACCCGGGGCAGGATGAAACCACCCAACGCGGCCGCGGCGGCAAGCAGGTGCGCACCCTCGCCTCCTACGTGCTGGGTTGTGACGACGGCGCCTTCGCCCGGCCCTGGGACTGCGATGGCTACATCGCCGGCATCTTCCATCCCACCAGGGGAGAAACCGCGGAGCCTTTTACCGCAGTAATCGGCGTGCGCGCCCACCTCGACCGCGCCGGGGTCCAGCCGCAGGCGCGGCAGGACGAACTGCTGATGATGATCGTGCCTGGCGAGATGCTCAGACTCTCCCACTTCGTGCGTGAATACCCCGATGGCCGCCACGCTGTGCCGATCACCGAATTGCCCAACCTGCTGCGCCAGGAGTTTGGCAAAAAGGCGGTGGAAACCTACGAACGCAAGGGCGCCTATCTGTCGCGACTGTTCGGCGCGCTGCGTGGCAAGCGCGACGCGGTGTCCCAGCGCGAGGGTACCAACGCCGCGCGTACTTTCGCCCGCTTCATGGCCTACAAGCCGGTGGATTCCATCGACCAGTTTGTCGCGGGCGAAGTGCTGGAGGCGCGCGACCTGGGCGACACCATCCGCCGTATTCGCGAGCTGCTGCGGACCGTGCACGGCATGGAGCAGGAAGCCCGGCAGCTGCGCGACAGTGTCGAGCTGCTGGGGCGGTCCCGCGACCAGGCGGAGCGCTACCTGGAGAGCTGGCTGCAGCGTACCACTGTGACCTACGGCGCCGCCGCCCAGCAGCAGCGGCGCAATCAGGCGCTGTATAACGCGGAGAAAGATCAGCAGCTCGCCCTGCGCCAACAGCAGGCGACACTGAAAACCGAGCGGCAGGAAATACAGCGACGCAAAACTCACGCCCTCAACGAGTTGACCGAGCTCAAGGCCCGCATCCAGGGCATCCCCGCCCTGCGCAGCAAAGAGGAACTGGAAACCCGGCGGAGCACCCTTACCGGCAAACTGCACGAGGGAGCCCGCCCTCTGCTGGAACAGGACCAGCAGCGGAGCGCGAATATCACCGCCCTGCGCAACATCCGCGACATTCTCAGCCGCCACAGTCTGGAACTACTGTTGCCGGAACTGGCCGCGCGCGGTTGGCGCAACACGGCGAAAGAACTGCTGGCCCGCGCCGACCGACCGGTGCCCGACCTGAACCAGCTACTGGCACGAGACTGGATCGACCTCAGCCCGCTGGAGGCCGGACTGGACCTGAGCCGCGAAGAACAGCCCCTGCACAACGCACTGGCGGATATCCTGCACACCACCGACAACGCCAGGAGCGAGCGGGAAGCCGTATCGCTGTCCCAGCGTCTGGACCGGCTGCTTGCCGACCGCGAACGCGAACTGCGCGGCGTCGAGCAGGAACAGCAGCGCATCGAGCAGCAAATCAAGACCCTGCAGTCCCACCAGGTCAGCTACCCCCGGGATGTAGATGAAGCGCTGGCGGCTATACGCAAGGAGTGCCCCAAAGCCGACCCGCGGGTGCTCTGCGACCACGTGGAAGTCACCGACCCGGACTGGCAGATGGCCATCGAGGGCTATCTCGGCGGCGCCCGTTTCGGCATCCTGGTGGAGCCGGAGTTCGAGGCCGAGGCAATCCGTATCGTGCGCCGGCTGACGGGCGCGCGCCGCAATCGCACCCGGGTAATCCAGGGCGAGCAGGCACGCCGGGACGCCGAGCGCCAGTCCCTGCCGGAAGACTCCATTTTCCATGTACTGCGTTTTTCCCACGGCATAGCCGAACACTACCTCAAGGCCTCCTACGGCAGCGTGGTACGAGTGCCGGCTGCCGACACCCTGCGCCTCACCCGGCGCGGCATTACAGCGGACGGTCTCGCCTCCGGCAACTACGCCATGTTCCGCTGCGATGTGAGCGACAGCGAACTGGTATTCGGCGCGGCCGCCCGGGAGCGCAACCTGCTCGCCCAACAACAGGCCCTGCAGGATGTACAAGTCCAGCACCAAAATGCCAACGACGCCTACCAGGCGGTGCGACAACTACATCAACAGGTACACCATTTCCGGCCGCTGAACTGGGTGGAAGCTGTTACCAGCCTGCTCGACAGCCAGCGCCAGCTGCGGGAAGTGGATACCGCGCTGGAGAACCTCGATCTCAGCGACCACCGGGATCTGGAACAGGAGTGTGAACAGGCGCAGCAACGCTATCAGTCCCTGGACGAAGAGCAGCGCGAGCAGGATAAACGCGAGGGACAGCTGGATGAACAGCTCACTACCTGCGGTAATAAACTGCGCGACTTCGCCGACAACAGCGAAGCTCTGGAGCAGGCCCGCGACGATGCCGAAGCCGCGCTACTTGCCAGCGAACGCCACTGGCCGGGGCTCGACGTCCAACCGCGTATCGAATGGATGGACCAGCGCCTCGACGCGGTCCATGAGGCCATCGACTTCGTCGCCGAGGAGAAAGCGCTCGACGACAGCTTGATGAAGCAGGCGGTGGGATTGCAGCAGTCCATCAACCAGTACAACCAGCAGGCCCAGCCGGCAGACCATGTCCTCGCCGACACTGCCGAGGAACTGCACAGCGCACCTTTCTTCGGCCATGTGCGGACGCTGCAGCAACAACTCGATAACCTGCACAACCGCCTGCGCAACAACGTATTGCTGGCGAGACAGGAAGAACTCGGCAGATTGCGTGACACTTTCAACACCACCTTCGTCAGCGACCTGTGCCACGAGATCCACCAGGCGGTGCGCGACGGCGAGCGTACCCTCAAAAGCCTCAACAAGGAGCTCGAACACCACCGCTTCGGCGCCGACCGGGAGCGCTTCGCTTTCGACTGGAGCTGGCTGCCTGAATTCAAGGAGTACTGGGACTTCTTCCGCGAGATTATCGACATCCCCAACCTCGGCGACGGCAGCAGCCTGTTCGATGCCAATCTCTCGGAAAAGGCGGGCGGGGTGCGCGACCGCCTGCTGACCCTGCTGCTGGACGGCGACGAACAACAGGCCCTGCGCGAGCTGGAGCGCATCAGCGACTACCGCAAGTACCGCCGCTACGACATCCTCAAGTACCCCGAGAACAAAACACCGATCCGTCTCAGCCAGTACGGCACTGGCTCCGGCGGCCAATTGGAAACGCCCGCCTACATCATCCGCGCCGCCGCCATCACCAGCGCCTTCCGCTTCAACGAAGGCGACAGCCACCTGCGCATGGTGATCGTCGACGAAGCCTTCATGCACATGGACGAGACCCGCTCCCGGGAGGTCATTGGCTACCTGACCAAAACACTCGGCCTGCAGTTGATCTTTATCATGCCCAGCAGCAAGTCCGGTCCCTTCCTCGACCTGGTGAGCAACCAGTTCGTGTTCAGCAAGGTGCCCAGCACCGTACCGATGGGTGAACTGAATACACGCGTATTGCTGGATCGCCAGCAGCTCAACGTGGAACGGGTGGCGGAACTGTGGGCGCAGCACCGCCGGGTGATCCGCCAGCAGGGAGCGCTGGATTTTATGGATGAGGTGTAGATGGCCGACGGCGACGGCAACCGTCAGGGCGACCCTCCCGGCTGGCTGGCAGAGGAAGGCTGGCTGCGGGAGCTGCTCGGCTGGTTCCTCGACCGTTTGGATGGGCCACGGCAGCGGGACGTAACCCGCCGGATCAAAAAATCCACGGTGCCCGCCCTGTTCCGGTTTTCCGAGAATACCGGCTACCGCTGGCGGCTGGTTGAACAACTAGCCACCGTGTACGGTATTTTCAGCATCGGCTACGATCACCGCATCGAAGGCCACCAGGAACGCTACGAGAACGCGCAGTTACGGCTGAACCCGGACAGCGAGGCGGTGTTACGGGACTGGCTCCAGCGCCCGCGCCTCGACCCGACTTTGCTGGTCTGGCAAAGTGTGCTTGCTCAATATAGTGAACACTTCACTGACAGCGGCGCCGCGCTGCTCGCCAGCCCGCCCCGGTACCCCGACTGGGAAATCAGCGAACTGGCCGCGGCCTTCGCCACTATTGGAGAGCACCTGGACAGCGGCCTGAGCCTGCGCGAAATCGCCGCCCGATGCTTTCGCGGCGACTCCAAGTTTCTCGATAATCGCCAGGAACTGCTGAGCAAACTCTACGGCGAACGTGTCGCGGCCATCGCGCCTCGCCCCCTGCTATTGACAGCCTGGGCTCCGCCGGGTTTCCAGCGCTTGCTGGTTGTGGAAAACCAGGACAGCTTCCTGCGCCTGGTGGAGCGGCCTCCGCCCGCTTACGCCCTCTTGTACAGTGGAGGCTTTCGTGCCAGCGCGCAGCGGTTGAGTAGCCTGCATACACGCTTTGCCTTTCTACCCGGCAGCAACAGCGAAGGCTTTCAGGAGCGCTGGCTGGATACAGCACTCCCCACGTACTTCTGGGGGGACCTGGATTTTGCCGGCTTTGGAATTCTCAAAGGGCTACGCCAAAGCCTGCCGACACTGCGAGCCTGGGAGCCGGGCTACCGGCCAATGCTGCAATCACTGGAAAACGGCGGAGGCCACAGCGCCGGGCAGGCCTACAAGACCGGACAAATTGACCCGGTACAGACCGGGTGCGCCTACAGCGATACCGCGCTGCTGCCAGCCTTGCGCCAGCACCAACGCTTTGTGGATCAGGAAGCAGTCGCTCTGGGATAATGCACTATCGGACGGCTTGATATTGTGGGGGATCACCGCCTTCTGTTGCTGAAGGTTCCGCAACCCCGCCGCCATCGCGTAGAATCGCGCCTTTAAGCGCAGCAAGGTTTTCCATGTCCGCCCGGGAACAGCCCATCGAAACCCACACTCCCATGATGCAGCAGTTCCTGCGGATCAAGGCCCAGCATCCGCGGGAGCTGCTGTTCTATCGCATGGGCGACTTCTACGAGCTGTTCTTTGACGATGCCAAACGGGCGGCAGAGCTGCTGGACATCACCCTGACTGCCCGCGGCAAGTCCGGCGGCGAACCCATCCCCATGGCCGGGGTGCCCTACCACGCGGCCGAGGGCTACCTGGCGCGGCTGGTGAAAGCCGGAGTCTCGGTGGCGATCTGCGAGCAGATCGGCGACCCGGCGACCAGCAAGGGGCCGGTGGAACGCAAGGTCGTGCGCATCGTCACCCCGGGCACGCTCAGCGACGAGGCCCTGCTGGAGGAGCGGGCGGACAACCTGCTGCTGGCAGTGGCACAGCACCGGGATCAGTTCGGGCTGGCCTGGCTGGACCTGGCCAGCGGCCGCTTCCGGGTGCTGGAGGTGGCCGGCGAGGAGGCCCTGGCCAGCGAACTGCAGCGCCTGAACCCGGCGGAAACACTGTATCAGGACAGCCTTGCCTACCCGGTCGTGACCGGGCGCCGCGGCGCCCGCGCCCAGCCGGTCTGGGAGTTCGACCAGGACAGCGCGCGCCGGGCCCTGAACCTGCAGTTCCAGACCCACGATCTACAGGGGTTTGGCTGCGACGGGCTGGGCCTGGCGCTGGGCGCCGCCGGCTGCCTGCTGCAGTATGTAAAAGACACCCAGCGCAGCAACCTGCCCCACATCCGCGGTATCGGCCACGAAAGCCGGGCGGAGAGCGTGATCCTCGATGCCGCCACCCGCCGCAACCTGGAGATCGACCGCAATCTGGCCGGAGGGGAAAGCAACACCCTGCTGTCGGTGATGGACCGCTGTGCCACCGCCATGGGCAGCCGCCTGCTGCGGCGCTGGCTGCATCGCCCGCTCACGGACATCGGCGTCCTGCGCCAGCGCCACAAGGCGATTCAGATCCTGTGTACAGAGTACGTATACGAGCCCGTGCGGGCAGCACTCAAGCCCATCGGCGACATGGAGCGCATCCTCAGCCGGGTGGCCCTGCGCTCCGCCCGCCCCCGGGACCTGACCCGCCTGCGCAGCTCGCTGCAAGCCCTGCCGGCGCTACACTCGGCACTGGGCAACTGCGCTGCGGAGCGGCTCGGCGCCCTGTCGCAGCAAGCGGCGGAATTTCCGGAGCTCTGTGACCTGCTGGCAAGTGCAATTGGTGACAACCCCCCGGTGGTCATTCGCGACGGCGGGGTGATCGCCACAGGCTTCGACGCAGAGCTGGACGAGCTGCGCCGCATCAGCAGCAACGCCGGCGACTACCTGCTGGAGATCGAGCAGCGCGAGCGCGAAGCAACCGGCATCAACTCTTTAAAGGTGGGCTACAACCGGGTCCACGGCTACTACATCGAGATCAGCCGCGGCCAGTCAGACCGGGCCCCGGACACGTACCAGCGGCGTCAGACCCTGAAAAACGCCGAACGCTTCATCACCCCGGAACTGAAAACCTTCGAGGACAAGGCCCTGTCGGCCAAAAGCCGGGCCCTGGCGCGCGAGAAAGGCCTGTACGATGCCTTGCTGGAACGCCTGAACGAGGATCTGGCCCCGCTACAGGACAGTGCCGCCGCGGTGGCGGAGCTGGACGTGCTGGCCAACCTGGCCGAGCGCGCCGAGACCCTGCGCCTGTGCCAGCCCGAGTTCAGCGACGAATTGCTGTTCGAGATCAGCGGTGGCCGCCACCTGGTGGTGGAACAGGTGCTGGAGGAGCCCTTCATCGCCAATGACGCCCTGCTCAACCAGCACCGCCGCATGCTGCTGATCACGGGCCCCAACATGGGCGGCAAGTCGACCTATATGCGGCAGAATGCAATTATCGCCCTGCTTGCCCACAGCGGCAGCTTTGTCCCGGCGAGCAGCGCCCGCCTGTCGCCCATCGACCGCATTTTCACCCGCATCGGCTCTTCGGATGACCTCGCCAGCGGCCGCTCCACTTTCATGGTGGAGATGACGGAGACCGCCAATATCCTGCACAACGCCACCGAGCGCAGCCTGGTCCTGATGGACGAGGTCGGCCGCGGCACCAGCACCTTCGACGGCCTCAGCCTGGCCTGGGCAGCGGCGATCCAGCTGGCGCAGCAGGTCCGCGCCTTCACCCTGTTCGCCACCCACTATTTCGAGCTCACCGCCCTGCCCGAGCTGTGCCCGACCATGGCCAATGTGCACCTGGATGCCACGGAACACCAGGACCACGTGGTGTTCCTGCACAACATTCAGGACGGCCCCGCCAACCGCAGCTTCGGCCTGCAGGTGGCGAAGCTGGCAGGGATTCCGGACCCGGTGTTGCGCGCCGCCCGGGACAAGCTGCGGGAGCTGGAACTGGGCCGGGACCGCGCCGGGACCGCACCGGCGCCCGCTCAGGCCGAGTTGTTTACCGAACCCGCCACGCACCCGGTGCTGAAGGAGCTTGAAGCACTGGACGTGGACAGCCTGAGCCCGCGCCAGGCGCTGGAGCTGCTCTACCGAATGCGCGCCCGACTGGACTAGCCTGAAACGAGGCCAACCACTTTAAAACTCACCCCGCAGCGGTTAAACTTCCCCACCTTCGAACCGGCCCACGGGCAGATGAGGCAAAGTGGCATGACTTTCGTTGTAGGTGAACAGTGTATCAAGTGCAAGCACACGGATTGTGTGGAGGTCTGCCCGGTGGACTGCTTCTACGAGGGCCCAAATTTTCTGGTCATTCACCCCGACGAGTGTATCGACTGTGCCCTGTGCGAGCCCGAGTGCCCGGTGGATGCGATTTACTCCGAGGATGAGCTGCCGGAAGACCAGCAGGTTTTCCTGGAACTCAATGCCGAGCTGGCGGAAATCTGGCCCAACATTACCGAGATGAAGCCGGCGCTGCCCGACGCCGAGGAGTGGGCCCACAAACCCAACAAGCTGGCCCTGCTGGAGCGGTAGTACCCCGCCTCCTGGAGGCAGGGTGCCAGGCCTAGCTGAACAGGGACTCCCCGGTCAGGCCCTCGGTCTCCATGATCTGACGCAGGCGCCGCAGGGCCTCGACCTGGATCTGGCGCACCCGCTCCCGGGTCAGGCCGATCTCCCGACCGACCTCTTCCAGGGTACTGCTTTCGTGCCCACGGAGCCCGAAACGCCGGGACACCACCTCCCGCTGCTTCTCCGACAGCTCGTCCAGCCAGTGGCTGATACTGTCGCGAATATCGTTGTCCTGCAGCAATTGGGAAGGGTCATTGCCGCCCAGATCGGCAATGGTCTCCAGCACTGCCTTGTCCGATTCCGGTCCCACCGGCACATCAATGGAGGTGATCCGCTCGTTTAGCCCCAGCAGTCGCTTCACATCCTCTGCCGGCTTGTCCAGCATCTGGGCAATTTCTTCCGCGCTGGGCTCATGGTCCAGCTTCTGGGTGAGTTCGCGCGCGGCGCGCAGGTAGACATTCAGTTCCTTGACCACATGAATGGGCAGACGAATCGTGCGGGTCTGGTTCATGATCGCCCGCTCAACGGTCTGGCGGATCCACCAGGTGGCGTAGGTGGAAAAGCGGAAACCGCGCTCCGGGTCGAACTTTTCCACCGCGCGGATCAGGCCCAGATTACCCTCTTCAATCAGGTCCAGCAGGGTCAGGCCGCGATTGATGTAGCGCCGGGAAATTTTCACCACCAGGCGCAGGTTGCTTTCGATCATCCGGGCCCTGGCAGCCTTGTCGCCCTTGCGGGCCAGACGGGCATAGTATTTCTCTTCGTCAGCTGTCAGCAGGGGAGAAAAGCCTATTTCATTCAGGTAGAGCTGGGTCGCGTCCAGAGACTTTTCCGCGCAACGGGCGGACCGGGCGCGATCAAACGCCTGTTGCTCGGCATCGTCACCGCTATCTTCGGGGGGGAGCTCGTCGGCATCGCGGTCAGCCAGCGACTGCCCGGCTTCTGCGTCTTCGTTCGGGGGCACTTCAGGTTTCTGTCGTGACAGGGCGCTACGCGGATTCCCGGAGCAGGTCTTGCTCGCTGCGGCCCTCCGTTTGGGGCGTGTTTTTCTGGTGTCCACATCCATGGCTATACCTCATTTAATGCGCGCTGATTGCTGAGCGTATACGGGCCGTTCTTGCAGATTACCCCAAGGGGAATGTTCAGCACAAGACATACGGCATGCAGACACCTGGGCGGCCCCCCACCTACCTCCGAGGCAGCAGCCCCAGAGGATCAGCCGGCCTGCCTTCCTGGCGGATCTCGAAATGCAGTTTCACCGTATCAGTGCCGCTGCTGCCCTTCTCCGCGATCTGCTGCCCGGCGCTGACCCGTTCACCCTCGGCAACCAGCAGGCGGTCATTGTGGCCGTAGGCGCTCAGGTACACGTCATCGTGCTTGATGATCAGCAGTTCGCCAAAGCCAACAATCCCGGTACCGGCGTACACCACCTCGCCGGCCGCCGCCGCGACAACTGCCTCGCCGCGCTTGCCGCTGATATCAATGCCCTTGTGTACTGTCGCCGAATAACCCCGGCTGACCGGTCCGGATGCGGGCCAGCGCCAGGCTGACACCGCTGCCAGAGGAGGCTTGGGAGCAGGTGTCGCAGGTACGGGCGCCGCCGGCAACACTGTTCTAGCAGCGGTCGATGACGGTGGCGTTACCACGGGAGCCTGGGAGGGCTCGGGGCGCACAACCGTGGCTGGAGGTGGCGCAGACGCCCGCGCCCTCGGTGCAGGCGTGGCTCGGGCCACCGGTTGCGGGCTGGCGCTATAGCCTGCCGCCCGGCCACCAATCAGGGTCAGCCGTTGGCCGGGATAAATAGTGTAGGGAGCTCCGATGCCGTTGGCGGCCGCCATATCGCGATAGTCCAGACCAAAGCGAAATGCGATCGAATACAGGGTGTCGCCCCGCTTTACCAGATAGGCATTGGCCGCGGGCAGTGCGCTCGCGGCGCGGGTCTGGCGATCCTCGATCGGGGCCTTGGGTCCGCTGGCACAGCCCGCCAACAGCAGGGCCAGGGTAATTAGCAGTGCCACGGGCATGCACCTGTTTCCCTCGGCCCGCCAGGCTACGGGGTATTCAGCCATCACCCCACCTCCGGTCCACCAGCCATACCAGAGCGAAGCCGACGACCATCAGTGCCACACAGATGGAGAGCAGGGGCTCGCCGGCGAAATTCCAGGGCAATACCGGCACCTGTTGGGCGGGACGCAGCTCACCGTCGCTGCCGAGCACCCAGTCGAGGGCGTGCTTCCAGGGCCACACCACCAGCAGCGAGCCAAACAGAAAGCCCGTCAGCAGGGCCATGGTGGCCGCGTGGTAGTGATGCAGCAGCCAGTGCAGAAGCCGCGAGAAACACATCAAGCCCAATCCGGCGCCGAGCGCAAATACCGCCATCACGTCCAGTTCCAGATTCTTTACCGCATTGAGGATCGGGCCATACATGCCGAGCAAAATGAGAATGAAGCTGCCGGAAATTCCGGGCAGAATCATCGCACAAATGGCGATAAAGCCGGCCAGGAAAATACCGGGCAGCCCCGGAGCCATGGCCACAGCCGGGGACAGCGCAATGCCCGCGGCCAGCACCAGGCCGACGAGCAGGCAGGCCACCCGGGACGCTGTCCAGTGGGGAACGTGGCGCACCAGCACCAGCGCCGACGCCAGGATCAAGCCAAAGAAGAACGCCCACAGGGGGACCGGATACTCTGCCAGCAGCCACGACACCAGCCGGGCCAGGGAGAGAATGCTGGTGAGGATACCCAGCACCAGGGCGAGCAGGAAACCGCCGTCGACATGCTCCCAGGCATCCCGAACCCGCCCCTGCCAGAGCAGCCGCAGGCAGCGCAGGTCAAAGGCGCGGATACTGCCCAGCAGGCGATCGTAAATACCGGTAATGAATGCCATGGTGCCACCGGAAACACCGGGGACAATGTCCGCCGCGCCCATGAGTACACCCCGCAGGTAAACACCCAGTGGCGTCACTACTTCACCGTGCCCGGACGCAGGGGCACAAAACGCACGGCTTCCACAATTCGGGTATCGAAACCCTCGCTGGTACGGGTTACCACTTGCAGGTGCTGGCTGGTGCCGCCCACCGGAATAACCAGGCAGCCACCGGGCGCGAGCTGCCGCAGCAACTCCTCGGGTATGCGCTCGGGTGCCGCGGTGCTGAGGATCCCGTCGAAGGGGCCCGCATCTTCCCAGCCAAAACTGCCGTCGGCATGGCGCAGGGTGACATTGCGCAGCTTCAACTGCCGCAGGCGCTGGCGAGCCTTGTCCAACAAAGGTTTGATCCGCTCCACGCTCCATACCTGTTCCACCAGCCGGGCGAGCACCGCTGTCTGGTAGCCGGAGCCGGTGCCGACTTCCAGCACCCGGCTGCGAGGGCCCTGTTCCAGCAACAGCTCGGTCATGCGGGCGACGATATAGGGCTGGGAAAGTGTCTGCTGAAAACCGATGGGCAGGGCTGTGTCCTCGTAGGCGCGGTGCGCCATGGCCTCATCCAGGAACAGATGCCGGGGCGTGGTGCGCATGACATCGAGCACGCGCTGGTTGCCGATCCCCTGCTCCACCATGCGCTGAACCAACCTCTCACGGGTGCGCTGGGAGGTCATGCCGATGCCGTTGAGATCCACACTATTCACTGCTGTTACCACTCTCCCCTTGCTCTTCCCGGTAATCTGCCAGTTCCGCCAGCACTGCGGTCGCATAGCTCCCGGGGGGCAAACTGAACCCCAGCAGCAGCGCGCCATCATCACAAAACCGCCAGGAAAAGTCATCCGGCAGCAGCCGCGCCGGGCGGTAAGTCAGACTTAACCCGGCATCCTCCAGGAACCGGCACAGCGCCGCCTCGGGAGCCAGGATTGCCGCCTGCTCCGATAACTGCCCTGCACCCTGCAATGTCTCGCCCCGGCCCCACAGGGGCAGGCCCGGGTGTACGTCCCCCGCCGCGGCTCTCGCCGCCAGCTCCGCATCCACTGTGGTGCAGGGGAACAGGCTGCGGGACCCCTGCAGCATGCAGACGTCGCCCGGCAACAGGCGGTTCCAGCTGCCCGCTGCCACCCGCTGTGCCAGCAGCAGATTGAACAGATGCCCGCGCAGTGCTGACAACAACAGGCCGCGTTTGCTGTGGGACAGCTTGCGTGCGCCGCGCTGCTGCCAGAGCCGGGCCTGCGCCAGGGTGGCGCCACCGCGGCCGAAACGCTGTTCGCCAAAGTAATTCGGCACACCCTGGTGGGAGAGCAGCTGCAGACGCACCTGCAGGGCATCGCTGTCGCCTTCCAGCTCACGCAGCCGCAGCTCGAAGCGGTTGCTGCGGTGCACTCCACGCTTCAGTTTGCGTGAGTGGCGCCGGCAGTCCAGCAGCTCTACCTCACCCGCCACTGCCAGTTGCTGCCAGTCCGGCTCCGGCTTGCCCGCCATGCGCACGCTGACCCACTGGCTGGTTACGGCGCGGCGGTCCTTGAGGCCGCTATAGCCGATGTCGCGCAAGTGAATGCCACTCAGGGCCGAAACCCGCTGCAACAGGTCCTGGGTGTTGAGGCCGCGCTTCTGCAGGTGCAGGAACACATGTTCGCCACTGCCGTCCGGTTCGAAGCCGAGCTGCTCCCTGACCACAAAGTCTTCCGGCACACTGCGAATCAATGCCCTGACCGGCAGATCCGCTGTTGCGCGAGGCCGCGGTGCGATCACGGTGCGGCGGCGACCAGCAGAACCACCGCATGCGCGGCAATGCCTTCGCCGCGACCGGTGAATCCCAGCTTTTCCGTCGTGGTCGCTTTCACGTTGATCTGACCCTCCGTCACCAGCAGGTCCTGCGCCAGATTGGCACGCATGGCGTCGACGTGCGGCGCCATGCGTGGAGTCTCGGCGACCAGGGTGGCATCCATGTTCGCCAGCACCCAACCCTCGGCGTGTACCTGCTCTACCACCTTGCGCAGCAACTGGCGGCTGTCGACGCCGGCCAGGGCCGGGTCCGTGTCGGGAAAGTGGCGGCCGATATCACCGCGGCCGATGGCGCCGAGCAAGGCGTCGCAGAGGGCGTGCACCAGCACGTCGCCATCAGAGTGCGCCACCAGGCCCCGGGTGTGGGCAATGGCCACACCGCCCAGGGTGACCTCTAGCCCGGGGCCAAACCGGTGTACGTCAAACCCGTATCCAATGCGCATACCCGTCATCCTGTTATCGACTCGCTGAGGTAAAAGGCCGCCAGCGCCAGATCCTGCGGCACCGTCACCTTGAGATTGCGGGATGATCCGGGCACCACCGCCACCGGGTGGCCGGCCCACTCCATGGCTGAAGCTTCGTCCGTGATGGCGGCTCCCGCCCACAGCGCCCCCTCGAGAGCGCCCACGAGTTCCCCCAGGCGGAACATCTGTGGGGTCTGGGCGCGCCAGAGCTGGCTGCGGTCGAGGGTGCCCAGCACCCGCCCATCGGCGGCAACCCGCTTGATGGTATCCACTACCGGCTCCGCCAGCAGGGCTCCGGTGCCACTCGCCAGCACCGCTGCCACCAGGCGCTCGCCGTCCGCCGGCAACAGGCAGGGACGGGCCGCATCGTGCACCAGGACCCAGTCGTCTTCATGTGCAAATTCTTGCAGAACCCGCAGCGCCGCCAGTACCGAATCCGCGCGGCGGGCACCGCCCACTGCCAGCCGCACCCGGGAGTTCGCGACCAGGGCGGGCGCCCGGGCGTCGCCCTCACCCAGGGCGACCACGACAGCCTCGACCGCGGCAATGGCCAACAGGGCGTCGAGACTGTGTTGCAACAGACTCTTGCCGGCGACCTCGAGATATTGCTTGGGCTGAGCCGCCGCCATTCTGGCGCCGATACCGGCCGCGGGTATGACGCCCCAGCAGCGCGCCTCGGACTTCATTCAGCCACGGTCTGCGTGTCGGGCGCGGTGGGAACTGCGCTCGCCTTTGCGGTGCCCACCGCGCGGCTGTGGTCGCTGCCTACCGAGGCCGCGGGGCGCTCCGACTCGGGGACAAACTGGTAGAAAATCTCGCCTTCGCGCACCAGCCCCAGCTGTTCCCGGGCCCGCTGCTCCAGCCCGTCGTTACCGGTCTGCAGGTCCAATACCTCACGCTCCAGCACCGCATTGCGTGCCTCCAGCTCGCGGTTGACGGCCTGCTGCGCCTCCACCTCCCGCTGCAGCCGGTGCTTTTCCGCCAGGCTGCCCTCGGCAATCCACAGGCGATACTGCAGCACGCCCAGCAAGGCGACGAGCGCGACCAGGAGGTATTTCATCGCCGCGGCGGCCAGTTTACCGGCGCCAACTTTACCGTCGCCCGGCAATCTCAGCCAGACCCCGGTAGGGCGCGCGGCCCCCCAGCTCCGCTTCGATGCGCAGCAGCCGGTTGTACTTGGCAACCCGGTCGGAACGGCACAGGGAACCGGTCTTGATCTGGCCCGCGGCCGTGGCCACCGCCAGATCGGCAATCGTGGTGTCTTCGGTTTCCCCGGAGCGGTGGGAGATCACCGCGGTGTAACCGGCCTCCCTGGCCATGGCGATGGCGTCCAGGGTCTCGGACAGGCTGCCGATCTGGTTGAACTTGATCAGGATGGAATTGGCCACGCCGCGCTCAATGCCCTGCTTGAGGAGGCGGGTGTTGGTCACAAACAGGTCGTCGCCCACCAGTTGCACCCGGTCGCCGATCTTGTCGGTCAGCAGCTTCCAGCCGTCCCAATCGGACTCGTCGAGCCCGTCCTCGATGGAGACAATCGGGTGGCTGGCGGCAAGGTCGGCCAGGTAGTCGCAGAACTCCTCGCTGCTGAAGCGCTTGCCCTCGCCCGCGAGGTCGTAAATACCGTCGCGGTAGAACTCTGACGCGGCGCAGTCCAGAGCCAGAGTGATGTCGCGGCCTAGCTTGTACCCCGCCTTGTCAACGGCCACGGCAATGACCTCCAGCGCCGCTTCATTGGATGGCAGATTGGGCGCGAAACCGCCCTCGTCACCGACGGCGGTGCTGAGGCCGCGGGAGGCCAACACCTTTTTCAGATGCTGGAAGATCTCGGCGCCGGCCCGCAGGGCTTCGGCGAAGGTCGGCGCGGCAACCGGCTGCACCATGAATTCCTGGATATCGACGTTGTTGTCGGCGTGCTCGCCGCCGTTGAGGATATTCATCATCGGCACCGGCATGCTGAGCGCGCTGGTGCCGTTGAGCTCGGCGATGTGCTGGTACAGGGGCACCTTGCGCGCCTGGGCCGCGGCCTTGGCGGCAGCAAGGGACACCGCAAGAATGGCGTTGGCGCCAAAGTGCGCCTTGTTCTCGGTACCGTCGGCCTCGATCATGGCCGTGTCCAGCTCGCGCTGCTGCGCCGGATCGCGCCCCAGCAGCAGCTCCCGGATGGGGCCGTTGACGTGCCCGACGGCCGTCAACACGCCCTTGCCCAGATAGCGCTTGCTGTCGCCATCCCGCAGCTCCAGCGCCTCCCGGGAGCCGGTGGAGGCGCCGGAGGGCGCACAGGCCACGCCCACTGCGCCGCCGGCCAGAGTCACTTCGGCCATGACGGTCGGATTGCCGCGGGAATCCATGACTTCAAAGGCCTGTACATTGGCAATCTTGCTCATTGCGTAAACTCCAGTTGGCAGATACTTATTCGATAATCAGCGGGGGCAGGCTCTTGACCAGGTCGTCCACCGCCTTGACCTGGGCGAGGAAGGGTTCGAGCTGATGCAGCGGCAACGCGCTGGGCCCGTCACACAGCGCCCTCGCGGGCTCCGGGTGCGCCTCCAGAAACAGGCCCGCGAGGCCGGTGGCCATGCCGGCGCGCGCCAGCTCCAGCACCTGCTCCCGGCGCCCGCCGGAGGCGGCACCCAGGGGATCCCGGCACTGCAGGGCGTGGGTGACGTCGAAAATGAGCGGGATGTCGCCGCAGGTTCTCTTCATGACGCCGAAACCCAGCATGTCCACCACCAGGTTGTCGTAGCCGAAATTGCTGCCGCGTTCACAAATCAGCAGGCGGTCGTTGTCGCACTCGCGAAACTTTTCCGCCACATTGGCCATCTGCGAGGGACTCAGGAACTGCGGCTTCTTGATGTTGATGATGGCCCCGGTAGCAGCCATGGCCGCCACCAGGTCGGTCTGCCGGGCGAGAAAAGCCGGCAGCTGGATGATCTCGCAGACCTCGGCCGCCGGGGCGGCCTGCTCCGGCGTGTGCACATCGGTAATCACGGGGACACCGAACTGCGCCTTGACCTCCGCCAGGATCGCCAGCCCCTGCTCCAGGCCGGGACCGCGGAAGGAGTGGATCGAGGAGCGGTTGGCCTTGTCGTAGGACGCCTTGAAGACCAGCGGGATACCCAGCCTGGCGCAGACATCCGCATAGTGCTCCGCCACCTGCAGGGCGAAGTCCCGGCTCTCAAGGACATTGACCCCACCCAGCAGGACAAAGGGCGCATCGTTGGCTATGGGCACCGCGCCCAGGTGTACCGTGTGCTGCGTCACCGGCGGGCCTCCGGCAGCCGCTCAGCCCAGGGCATGGGCGAGCGCTGCCTCGATGTAGCTGCTGAACAGCGGATGGCCACCGCGGGGGCGGGAGGTGAACTCCGGGTGGAACTGGCAGGCGACGAACCAGGGATGCTGCGGCAGTTCGACCATTTCCACCAGAGCCTTGTCCGCGGACCAGCCGCCGATGCGAATACCGGCCGCCACCAGTTGCTCGACATAGTTGTTGTTGATTTCGTAGCGATGGCGATGGCGTTCCACCACCGTGTCCGCGCCGTAGATCTCCCGCACTTTGGAGCCGGGCTCGAGGTAACAGGTCTGTGCTCCCAGGCGCATGGTGCCGCCCAGATCGGAACTGGCATCGCGCTGCTCGGTAGAGCCATCTGCGTTCTGCCACTCGGTAATCAGTGCGACGACGGGATGTGGAGTGGACGCCTGCATTTCAGTGGAGTTGGCACCCTCGAGAGCGCAGACATTGCGCGCGTATTCGATCAGGGCGACATGCATCCCCAGGCAAATGCCCAGGAACGGGATATTGTTTTCGCGGGCATAGCGCACAGCGGTGATTTTTCCCTCAACACCGCGGTCACCAAAGCCGCCGGGAACCAGGATTGCATCCGCCTGAGCCAACACACCGGTACCGTCGCGCTCAATATCCTCGGCATCAATGTAGTCCACCTGGATCGCCACCAGGGTTTGCAGACCCGCATGCTTGAGCGCTTCATTAAGGGACTTGTAGGCGTCCAGCAGGTCCATGTACTTGCCCACCATGGCCACGCGCACGGTGCCGCGCGGCTCGGCAAACTCCCGGCGCAGGACGTCGTCCCACTCCGCCAGATCTGCCAGGGGGCAGTCAAGGCCAAAGCGTTCGACCACGAACTGGTCGAGGTGCGCAGCGTGCAGCATACCGGGAATCCGATAGATGGAATCCGCATCGAGCAGCGGGATGACTGCGCGCTCCTCGACATTGGTAAACAGGGAAATTTTCTTGCAGGCGCCCTCGTCAATGGGTACCGCGCAGCGGCACAGCAGGATATCCGGCTGCAGGCCGATAGAGCGCAGCTCCTTGACCGAGTGCTGGGTGGGCTTGGTCTTGATCTCCCCGGCAGTGGCGATGTACGGCACCAGGGTCAGGTGCATCAGCAGGGCGCGGCTGGACCCCACTTCCACCCGCAGCTGGCGCGCGGCCTCGAGGAAAGGCAGGCTCTCGATATCACCCACGGTGCCGCCAATCTCCACAATCGCGACGTCGGCATCGCCGGCGCCAAGTACTACCCGGCGCTTGATCTCATCGGTGATGTGCGGAATGACCTGCACCGTGCCGCCGAGGTAATCGCCACGGCGCTCCTTCTTGAGCACGGTGTTGTAGACCCGGCCGGTAGTGAAGTTGTTGGTGCGCTTCATGGTGGTGTGGGTAAAGCGCTCATAGTGGCCCAGATCCAGGTCGGTCTCGGCGCCGTCCTCGGTCACGAACACTTCACCGTGCTGGAACGGGCTCATGGTGCCCGGATCGACGTTGATATAGGGGTCCAGCTTGAGCAGCGTGACCCGGATGCCGCGCGCCTCCAGAACAGCCGCCAGGGATGCGGCTGCAATTCCCTTGCCCAGAGAAGAAACCACACCACCGGTGACGAAGACATATCGCGTCATGAAAAGCCTTTATGTACGCTGTGAATATGGACACCCAGGAGCGGCGCAGAGCGGCAAACGAGCTGCCGGAGACTGGCGCATTTCCTGCGAAAAGATGGGAAATCAGGTTACCAGAAAGGGGGTGTCAGCTCAATCCACGGAAGCGGAAGTTATTTCGCTGCCAGAGCGGTCGCCAGGCAGCTGCACCGCCTTTGGCGAGTGTCCTCGGGGAGGCGCACAACCACAGGTCGGCCACGGCCACCAGCTCGTCGCCCAGGTACAGCAGCGGCAGCCGATCGCGCCACCAGGGTGGCACTCCGCCTTCCTGCAGCAATTTCTTCAGGCGCTGGCTGCGGGCTTTCCCCTGCGGTTGACAGCGCTCGCCGCCGCTGCGGTTGCGCACCGCGAGGAATTCTCCCGGCCCCAGCGCAATACCCGGCCCCGTGCCCGCCGGCACCAGTTCCAGCCTGTCGGCCCCGGGCAGCTCCAGCGGCGCGCCGGGCGCAAGCGCGCCCGCATCGGCCCAGAGAGCGGCCTCTTCTATTGGCAGCAGGTAGACCCCGTCGCCGAAGCGCCGCAAACGCTGCCCGCTCCAGGCCAGCTCCGGACTGCCGCCCCCGGACCGCAACTGGCGCAGGAATTCGCCGACCGGCGCCCGCGGCGGTGCCGGCAGGCCCTGCCCCGCCAGCCACTCCTGCAGGACCAGCCAACCGGCATCGGCCGGGTCCCGCAGCAGGCTGGATACCGGAATACCGGGGTCACCCAGCAGCGTGGCGCAGGGTGGCGGCGTGGGCAGCAGCTGTTCCAGCACCGCTGCCGCGGAACCCAATTGTCGCGCCGAACGCACTACGCTGCCGCGGTATTCCGGCCAGCGCCGGGCCAGCAGGGGCAGCACTTCATGGCGCAGATAATTGCGGTCGAACCCGGTGTCGGTGTTGGAGGGGTCATCGACCCACTGCAGTCGATGCCGCCGGGCACAGGCTTCCAGCGCCGCACGGGGCCACGGCAGTAACGGCCGTGACAGCAGGCCCGCGCCCAGCGGCCGCAACGCCGGCATACCCTGCAGGCCGCGCAGACCGGCACCGCGCAACCAGCGCAGCAGCAGCGTCTCCACCTGGTCGTCCTGATGGTGGGCAAAAAACATCACATCAGCCGCTTCCAAGGTGTCTGCCAAAGCCCGGTAGCGGGCATCGCGGGCAGCCGCTTCCGTACCCCTGCCGTCGGCGTCCACCGCAACCTTGCGCAACAGCAGCGGTACCCCGAGAGCGGCGCAGACTCGCTCACAATGCCGCTCCCAATCCGCGGCCGCTGGCTGCAGGTTGTGGTTGACGTGGACCGCGGTGAGAGGCGGCGCCCCGGGATGGGTCTGCCGATAATCGTGCAGCAGATGCAACAGGACGGTGGAATCCAGGCCGCCGCTGAAGGCCAGCAGCCAGTGCCCCGCGCCCGCGTGGGGCTCCAGCGCAGACGCCAGGCTTGAGGTGTCGAGGATCATTCCACCGCCCGCCGGTGGCGCGAGCTCAGTTGCCGTAGGACATGAGGCGCTGGTAGCGCTGCTCGAGCATGTCCTCGAGCGGAATCTGCTGCAGCCGCTCCAACTGCGTGACCAGGTGAGCCTGGATGCGCTCGGCCATCTGCTCGACGTTGCGATGGGCGCCGCCCATGGGCTCCGGGATGGTGGCATCAACAATACCCAGATCCTGCAGGACCTTGGAGGTTACGCCCATGGCCGCCGCCGCATCCGGCGCATGGGCCGTACTTTTCCAGATGATATTGGCGCAACCCTCGGGGGAGATGACGAAATAGGTGGCGTACTGGAGCATGGCCAGGTGGTCGCCCACCCCGATACCCAGCGCGCCACCGGAACTGCCCTCGCCGATCACCACGCAGACAATAGGGGTCGCCAAGCGCGACATCACCGCCAGGTTCTGTGCAATGGCTTCGCTGATACCGCGCTCCTCGGAATCGATCCCGGGATAGGCTCCGGGGGTATCGATCAGGGTGATGACCGGCATCCGGAAGCGCTCGGCCATCTGCATCAGGCGCAGCGCCTTGCGGTAGCCCTCGGGCTTGGGCATGCCAAAATTGCGCAGTACCTTGTCCTTTACCGCGCGCCCCTTCTCCTGACCGATAACCATGACCGGGCGCCCGCAGAGACGGGCGGTGCCGCCGACGATCGCGTGATCATCGCCGAAGTGGCGGTCACCGTGTAGTTCGTCAAAGTCGGTAAAAACGCGGTTGATATAATCCAGCGTGTAGGGGCGCCGGGGGTGGCGGGCTACCTTGACGATCTCCCAGGCACTCAGGTTGGAATAGATTTTCTCGGTGAGTTTGGCGCTCTTCTCCCGCAGGGTGCGGATTTCCTCGCTGATGTTGATATCCGCGTCGGTTCCCACCAGCTGCAGTTCTTCGATCTTGACTTCAAGCTCGGCGATGGGCTGTTCAAAATCAAGGTAGTTGGGATTCATGCGGACTCTGGCTCAGCGGTTGTTGTCAGCGCCACAGTGTACAAAATTAATGCCTCAGGCACCAATCGGCGCCTGCCGCAACCACCCCGGGAGAGCCAGACTTCAGCCGCCGACCAGGCTGATCATTACCCCTGCGGCAACCGCCGAACCGACCACCCCCGCCACGTTGGGACCCATGGCGTGCATCAGCAGATAGTTGTGGGGGTTGGCTTCCAGGCCGACCTTGTTGCTGACCCGGGCAGCCATGGGCACCGCGGAAACCCCCGCGGAGCCGATCAAGGGATTCAGCGGGTTGCTGCCAAACCGGTTCATGAGTTTGGCGATCAGCACCCCGGAGGCGGTGCCAATGGCAAACGCGATGATACCCAGACCCATGATGCCCAGGGTGTTGATGTCGAGGAACTCGTCCGCCACCAGCTTGGAGCCGACCGAAAGCCCGAGGAAAATCGTGGTGATATTGATCAGCGCATTCTGCGCCGTGTCACTCAGGCGCCCGACGACACCGCACTCTTTCATCAGGTTGCCGAAACAGAACATGCCCAGCAGCGGTGCCGCGGCGGGCAGCAGCAGCGCCACCAGAATCAACAGCACCAGTGGGAACACTATCTTTTCCCGCCGCGACACTACCCGCAGCTGGGTCATGACGATTTCGCGCTCGGCCTGGGTGGTCAGCGCCCGCATGATGGGCGGCTGGATCAAGGGTACCAGCGCCATGTAGGAATAGGCGGCGACTGCGATCGGGCCGAGCAGGTCGGGTGCCAGTATGCTGGCCACGTAGATCGCTGTGGGGCCGTCGGCGCCGCCGATGATGCCTATAGCCGCGGCGTCCGCCAGGCTGAAGTCCATGATCCCCAGAGAGGCGAGGCCCACCGCGCCCAGCACCGTGGCAAAGATCCCGAACTGGGCTGCTGCCCCCAGGAACAGGGTACGCGGATTGGCCAATAGCGGACCGAAATCCGTCATCGCCCCCACCCCCATGAAAATCACCAGTGGCGCCACACCGCTGGCGATTGCCACCATGTAGAAGTTGTACAGCATGCCGTTGCCGTAGCCGGCCTGCTCGGCGATACGAGTGGCGGCCAGTTGCTGCGTCAGGTCGGCACTGGCGAGGGTATCCAGCAGGGCCCTGGCATCGGCGATCGCGCTACTGCCGAGCGCCGCCGCCATATCCGCGAACACCACGGGGTCGGCGCCGTGCAGAGCGTTCTCCGCGGCCGAGTAGGCCAGCCCGGCGCCGGGGATATTGGCCAATATGCCGCCAAAACCGATGGGCACCAGCAGCAGGGGCTCGAAGCCCTTGCGGATCGCCAGGAACAGTAAAACGATCCCGATCAGAATCATTGCCGCCTGACCCGGCTCGAACTGGGCCAGGCCCGTGGATTCCCAGAGCCGTAGAAGATTGTCCATGGCCGTCAATCCAGCATGATCAGGGTGTCACCCACGCCGACCGTGTCGCCGGCCTTGACCTCAACGCTGACCACCCGGCCATCCCGGGGCGAGCGCACTTCGGTTTCCATTTTCATGGCCTCGAGCAGGACGATCACCTGCCCCGATTTCACCGTGTCCCCGGGTTTCACGCCCACTTTGAATATATTGCCCGCCAGCGGGGCCGGCAGCGGCTCGCCCGGGCCAGCGGAGGTGGGTTCTTCAGGCGGCGCTGCCGGCTGGACCGCGGCCACGTCGCCACCCTCGGCCACTTCAACCACATAGGACTGGCCATTGACCTTCACTGTGTAGACGCCGGCGTCCGCAGCCGTCGTCGGAACCTTGCCGGCCGGCTTGTCCGCCGCCTTGGCGCCGGTGGCCGCGGCGGGTTCCACTGCCGCATCCGGTGCCGGCTCGAAGGCGCTGGCATCGCCGCGGTGCTTGAGGAACTTGAGGCCAATCTGCGGGAACAGCGCGTAGGTGAGGACGTCGTCCACCTGCTGCTCCCCCTCCTCCAGGGCAATGTCCTGCTCCCGGGCAAGGCTGTGCAGCTCCGCGGTCAGGGCTTCCAGCTCGGGCTCCAGCAGATCCGCCGGGCGACAGGTTATCACCTCGCCGCCCTCCAGCACCCGCTCCTGCAGCTCCTTGTTGACCGGTGCCGGAGTGACCCCGTATTCCCCTTTCAGCACCCCCGCGGTCTCCCGGGAAATGGACTTGTAGCGCTCTCCGGTGAGCACGTTGATAACAGCCTGGGTGCCGACAATCTGTGAGGTCGGGGTAACCAGGGGAATGAAGCCGAGATCCTCCCGTACCCGGGGAATTTCCTGCAGCACCTCGTCCATGCGGTCGGCGGCACCCTGCTCCCGCAGCTGGCTCTCCATGTTGGTCAGCATACCGCCCGGAACCTGCGCCACGAGAATGCGTGCATCCACGCCGCGCAGGGAGCCCTCGAACTGCGCGTACTTCTTGCGCACCTCGCGGAAGTAGGCCGCGATCGACGCCAGTTTTTCAATATCGAGCCCGGTGTCGCGGTCGCCGCCGGCGAAAATGGCTACCACCGATTCCGTCGGCGAGTGGCCGTAGGTCATCGACATCGAGGAAATGGAGGTGTCGACATTATCGATGCCGGCCTCGACACATTTCAGGATCGTCGCCGTCGAGAGACCGGTGGTGGCGTGGCACTGCATGTGGATGGGAATGGCGCAGGACTCTTTCAAACGCCGCACCAGCTCGTAACCCTCATAGGGTCGCAGCAGGCCCGCCATATCCTTGATCGCAATCGAGTCCGCGCCCATGTCCTCGATGCGCTTGCCCTGCTCCACCCACGTCTCAATGGTGTGCACCGGGCTCAGGGTGTAGGAAATGGTGCCCTGAGCGTGTTTGCCCACATCCTTGACCGCCTGCAGCGCCACCTCGATGTTGCGCATGTCGTTCATGGCGTCGAACACCCGGAATACATCGATGCCGTTGTGGGCGGCACGCTCGACGAACTTGCGCACCACATCGTCCGCGTAATGGCGATAGCCAAGGATATTCTGGCCCCGCAACAGCATTTGCTGAGGCGTTTTGGGCATGGCCTTCTTCAATTGGCGGATGCGGTCCCAGGGGTCCTCACCGAGGTAGCGGATGCAGGCATCAAAGGTCGCGCCACCCCAGGACTCCAGGGACCAGAAGCCGACCCCGTCGAGCTCTGCGGCAATGGGCAGCATATCGTCCAGGCGCATGCGCGTTGCCAGCAGGGACTGGTGCGCGTCGCGCAGAACCACGTCGGTAATGCCCAGTGGGCGCCTCTCGTCTTGCATCAACTAAACCTCTTTGGTTAGAGCGTCAGTGCCGCTGTTTTCTGTGCTGGTGGATAGCGGCGGTAATTACGGCTACAAGTTCAGCCTGGCCGGGACCGGTGGCGGATATGGGCGCCGGACCTGCAGGCGCTGCCACAGAGGACTCAACCTGCTCCGGGAAAAAGCGGGACATGAACCTCGAGGTCAGCGAGGTGACCAGCACCAGCAGGGACAGGAAGATACCCACGGCGCCGACGCCGAAGAGCATCAGCTCCACTCCCTGCATGAAAATATCGTCCTGCTGGCCCACTCTCCCCCCTCCCGGCTGGTTCAAATTACCGACCATCATAAATCAGGAACGGCGCCAGGCGCCAATGGCGGATGTCAGGCTGCCGGATTTTGGGCACCTCGCCGGTAGCACCTCGCCGGTAGCACCTCGCCGGTAACACCTAAACATGGGGGGCTGACATCGTTATACTGGCGGATTGAAATGGAGACCTGCCGTGCGACTGATCCTGGCCCCGATGGACGGCGTCATTGATGCCACCATGCGTGCCCTGCTGACCGACCTGGGCGGCATTGACCGCTGCGTCACCGAATTCGTTCGCGTCAACCAGCAGTTGCTGCCGCCGCGCGTTTTCCGGCGCCTGTGCCCCGAGTTGGACAGCGGCGGGCGCACGCCGGCAGGGGTGCCCGTCTTCGTGCAGCTTCTGGGCGGCCAGCCCTCGCCGATGGCGGACAACGCAGCCCGCTGCGCCGAACTGGGCGCACCCGGCATCGACCTCAACTTCGGTTGCCCCGCGAAGACCGTAAACAAGTCAGACGGCGGCGCGATCCTGCTGCGGGAACCCGAGCGCGTGGGCAGTATTGTCGCCGCGGTGCGCCAGGCCGTGCCCGCCAGTATCCCCGTCAGCGCCAAAATCCGCCTCGGCTTCGAGGACCGGAGCCAGTTCCTGGACAACGTCCTGGCCATCGCCGCTGCCGGCGCCAGCGAAATCGCAATCCACGCCCGCACCCGTCGCGACGGCTACCAGCCGCCCGCATGGTGGGATGAGATCGCCCGCGCTGTGGAGAGGGTTACCCTGCCGGTGGTTGCCAACGGCGAGATCTGGAGCCCGGAGGACGCCCGCCGCTGCCAGCTGGCGAGCCAGTGCCGGGACCTGATGCTCGGCCGCGGCGCCCTGTGCCGACCGGACCTGCCGCGCCTGGTGCGCGCAGCGTTTGACGGGGCGCCCGCGGAAGCCATGCCATGGCTGGACATCGCTGTGCTTCTGCAGAACTTTTTCCGGCGCAAGCGCGTCGAGTGTGAACCCCGCCACGCCGCCGGCACGCTCAAGCAGTGGCTGGGCTACCTGCGCCACAGTTATCCGGAAGCCGCGCTGCTGTTCGTCGGCATCAAGCGCCTGACCGACCCGGTCGCCGTCAGCGCCACCATCGACGCCCACCTGGCGAGCCTGCAACCCGGGCGCGACCAGCCGGCCGCCGCCTGAATCCGCCCTCAACAACCACAGGAACCCGCATCATGACCCACACCGCATTCATCACCGGCGCCACCTCTGGTTTCGGCCGCGCCTGCGCCCGCCACTTTGCCAGGGCAGGTTGGAATCTCGTGCTCAGTGGCCGCCGCGACGAGCGCCTGGCGGAGCTGGCTGCGGAGCTGGAACCGCAGTGCCGGGTACTCACGCTGACCCTGGACGTCCGCGATACGCAGGCGGTACAGGCTTCAGTGGCTGCTCTGGAGAGTCCGTTCCGGGAGGTCTACACGCTGGTCAACAACGCCGGCCTGGCACTGGGCACGGCGCCGGCCCAGGCCTGTGACCTCGAGCAGTGGCACCGCATGATCGACACCAACGTCAAGGGCCTGACCACGGTGACCCACGCCCTGCTGCCCACGCTGATCGACAGTGGCGCCGGCAGCAGCATCATCAACATTGGCTCGGTCGCGGGGCACTGGCCCTACCCGGGCGGCAATGTCTATTGCGGCAGCAAGGCTTTCGTCGAGCAGTTTTCCTATGCCCTGCGCAGCGACCTGCAGGGGACCGGGGTCCGGGTCAGTTGCCTGGCACCGGGCCTGTCGGAAAGCGAGTTCACCCTGGTGCGTACCGGTGGGGACCAGGCCGCCTATGACAGGATGTATCAGGGCGCGGACCCGATTCAGCCCGAGGACATTGCGGAGACCGTGTTCTGGCTCGCCACCCTGCCCCGCCACCTCAACGTGAACTCCCTGGAAATGATGGCGGTGAGCCAGACCTGGTCACCGTTTACCATTACCCGCCGCTGAGCGACACCCCGGGGCGCCCGGTTACGGCTGCAGCGAGGCGTCGCGGGCGCGCTTGAACTCCACCCCATCGTGCCAGTCGGGGAAATCCCGGTTGGCAGCGAGCTCGCGCCCCATCTGCAGCAGCAACATGACTTCTTGGGCGGCACCGCTCAAGTCCCAGGCAGGATCGTATTCGTCCGACGGCTTGTGGTAATGATTGGCGGTATAGTCCCGCAGGCGCTCGTCCCCCCAGGCCTTGCCATGTTCGATACTGTCCGTGGCATTGGTCAGGTACAGGGCGGGGATACCGACCCGGGCCAGGGAGAAATGGTCAGAGCGGTAGTAGGAACCTTTCTCGGGGTAGGGTTCCTGTACCACCACCCTGCCCTGGGCTTCCGCCGCCCGGGCCAGGTAGTCCTCCAGCTCGCTGTTGCCATAACCCACCACCGCCACGTCCCGGGTCCGGCCGAGGTTGCCGGCGGCGATATTGTCCATATTGAAATTGGCCACGGTTTTCGCGGCGGGAAAGATGGGGTTTTCACTGTAGAACTTCGACCCCAGCAGTCCCGACTCCTCGGCGGTTACTGCCAAAAACAGGATCGAGCGTTCCGGCGGTGTCTCCTGGGCCAGGAACTGGCGGGCAATCGCGAGCAGGCCTGCAACCCCCGAGGCATTGTCGCTGGCGCCGTTGTAGATGTTGTCACCCTCGTCGTCCGGGCGCACCCCGAGGTGATCCCAGTGCGCGGTGTAGATGATCACCTCGTCCGGATGGGTGGACCCCGGGATCAGCGCGACCACGTTGCGTGACAGGCTGTCAGCCAGGCTGTTTTCCAGCTGCACGGATGCGCTGAAGCCGGTCAGGGGCCGGGCCTTGAAGCCCGGCTTCTGCGCAGCCTGCTTGCTGGCCTGGTAATCCAGGCCGGCGGCCGTAAACAGGGCTTCCGCCTGGGCCAGGGGCAGCCAGCCCTCGATTGCCAGCTTGTCCCGGTGACCGTCGTCCGCGGTCAGGCCTATATTGGCGCCGGACCAGCTGTTGCGTACGACCTCCCAGGGGTAGGACGCGGCGTCGGTCTCGTGCACGATCAGGGCGGCGGCGGCGCCCTGCCTCACCGCCTCAGCGTATTTGTAATCCCAGCGCCCGTAATAGGTCATGCTATTGCCGTTGAACAACGCCGGATCCTGGGTGCCATAGCCGGGGTCGTTGACCAGGACGACAACCGTTTTGCCGGTGACGTCAACGCCGGCGTAGTCGTTCCAGCCGCGCTCGGGTGCATTGATACCGTAACCAACAAACACCAGTTCGGAATCTTCAATGCCGGTCGTGGCCACCTGCTGCTGGGTGGCCACCATCATCTCGCTGCCATAGGCCAGATCCGCGCTGAATTCGGGACCCCGGATCGCCAGCACCGCGGTGGGTGCGCTGGTAACCGCAGTGATCGGCACCTCCTGGACCCAGCTGCCGCGGTTACCTGGCTGCGCGCCCAGCGCGGCGAAATGCCGTTGCAGCCAGGTGATGGTCTTGTCTTCCCCGGGGGTGCCGGGCTCGCGACCCTGGTAGGAATCATCGGCGAGTTCGTCAATATGAAAGTGCAGGTCGCGCTGGATCTGCGCGTCGGTGTCTGCAGCGGGGGGTTGCCCGGCGTGGACCAGGGCGACGCTGAAGGCGATACTGGCGGTCAGCAGGGTCAGGATCTTGCTCATGTAGTCTCCGCGAAGGTAGAAGCAGTGGCGTTCATGGTACCCGCATCGCGACGGGCGCGCACCTTGCGCGCGAGCGAGGGCAAATGCAGACCATGAGTGGTACTCTTGCCGGCCGTGCCGGGGGCCTCTGCCCCGCTCTAATAAAGGACCCTGAATAATGACAAGCAGCAGCACAGTTGATCCGGCCACCGATACCGCTTTTTTCGGCCACCCCCGGGGTCTCTACGTGTGCTTTTCCACAGAGCTGTGGGAGCGTTTTTCCTTTTACGGCATGAAGTACCTGCTGTTGCTGTACCTCACCAAGTATCACCTGTTCTCCGATGCCAATGGCCTGGAAGTTCTCGGCGGCTATGCCGCTCTGGTTTACGCCATGCCGGTCATCGGCGGGCTGCTCGCGGACCGCTACCTGGGCATGCGCAAGTCGGTCATCTTTGGCGGCCTGCTGCTGGTGCTGGGGCACATGGGGATGGCGGTCGAGGGCGAGCAGGCCCGGCTGGTCGGGGATACCGTGGTGCGGGATGACCGGGCATTGCAGGTATTCTACTTCTCACTCGCCCTGATCGTCGTTGGCGTGGGTTTTCTCAAGCCCAATATCTCCACCATCGTCGGGCGCCTGTATGCGGTGAACGACCCGCGCCGGGATGCGGGTTTCACCATTTTCTACATGGGCATCAACCTGGGCGCGCTGCTCGCCACCCTGATCTGCGGCTATCTGGGTGTGACCTACGGCTGGGGCTACGGCTTCGGCGTCGCCGGCATCGGCATGCTTATTGGCCTGGCCACTTTCCTGCTCGGCCAGAAACACCTGCGCGGGCTTGCCGAACCGACGCAGCCGGAGAAACTGCGGGAGCGGTCGCTGCTGGGCGTCAGCAAGGAGTTGACGATCTATCTCGCAGGCCTGGCCGGTGTCTTCGCCGCCTGGCAAATGCTGCAATTCCATGGCGCTGTCGGCGTGCTGCTGAATGTGCTGGCCCTGATCGTGGCGCTGGGTCTGGCCTGGTTTATCACCTTCCGTTGCAACAAGGTGGAGCGCCAGCGGATGATTGTGCTGGTGGTGCTCACCGTTTCCAGCGTGGTGTTCTGGTCCCTGTTCGAGCAGAGCGCCGCCTCGATGACCCTGTATGCCGACCGGGTCATGGACCGCCGCGTGTTTGGCATCAACTTCACTGCTGCCCAGTACGGATTCTTCAATTCCTTTTTCATCTTCATCCTGGCGCCGGTCTTTGCCTGGCTCTGGACCAGCCTCGGCCGCCGCGGCCTGGAGCCCAGCACACCGGTTAAATTCGCCATGGGCGTGGCCTTCGCCGGCCTGGGGTTTGGGTCGCTGGTCCTGGGCGCCGCCAACCTCAACGAAGCGGGGCTGGTTGTTGGCTACTGGATGGTTCTCGCCTACCTGCTGCATACTGCCGGCGAACTGTGCCTGTCCCCGGTCGGCCTTTCCGCCGTGACCAAACTGGCGGTGCCCAGTATCGTGGGGGTCATGATGGGCGCCTGGTTCCTGGCCACCGCCTACTCCCAGCATGTCGCGGCCCAGCTATCCAAGCTCGCTGCACTGGATGCCGACACAGGCCTCGCCGATGTCGGCACGGCACTGGCGAGCTACACTGATCTGTTTACCACCCTGTTTTATGTCGGGTTGGGGATCGCGGCACTGCAATTTCTGATCGCGCCGCTGCTGCGGAAAATGATGCACGGAATCCACTGAGCGCGCCTGTCACCAGAGGAGTTGCCACCATGGCTGAACAACAGCGGGAATTCGACCTGATCATCTGGGGCGCCACCGGCTTCACCGGGGCGCTGGTGGCGGAGTACCTGGCCCAGACCTACGGCACCGGGGGCCCACTGCGCTGGGCACTGGGGGGGCGCAGCGAGGAGAAGCTGCATTTGTTACAGAACACGCTGCAGGCTCAGTACCCGGGCGAGCCTCTGCCCATTGTCCTGGCCGACAGCGATGACCCCGCCTCACTGCAGGAGATGGTGCAGCGTACCGCTGTGGTCTGCACGACCGTTGGACCCTACGCCCGCTACGGCACCCCCCTGGTGGCCGCCTGCGCCACCAGCGGCACCCACTATTGCGACCTCACTGGTGAGGTGCAGTGGATGGCACGGGTGATCCCCGAGTACCAGGCCGCCGCCGAGGCCAGCGGCGCACGGCTGGTCCATACCTGCGGCTTCGACTCCATCCCCTCCGACATGGGCACCTGGTTTCTGCAGCAGCGCATGCTGGAACGCCACGGGATGCCGGCGCACTACGTCAAGGCCAGGGTCGGGCGCAACAAGGGCAGCGCCAGCGGCGGCACCATCGCCAGTATGCTGCAAGTGCTGGACGAGGCCAAACGTGACCGCAGCGTGCGCAAACTGCTGACCAATCCTTACGCTCTCTGCCCTCCCGGCACCACTGGCCTGGACGGTCCCGACCAGGCCAGTGCCCGCTATGACAGCGACTTCAAGCGCTGGACCTGTCCCTTTATCATGGCGGCCATCAACGGCCGGGTGGTGCGGCGTACTCACTGCCTGCTCGGCAAACCCTGGGGTGAGGACTTCCAGTACGACGAATCGCAACTCTGCAGTTCCCGTGCCCAGGCCCTGCGCAACACCATTGCGATGGGCGCCGCCATGGCCGGGCTCGCGACCGGCCCCGGCCGCAAGTTGCTGGCGCGCTTCCTGCCCAAGCCCGGGGAGGGGCCGAGCCGCGAGCAGCGCGAGGCCGGGCACTACGAATTGTTCTTCCACGGCGCCCATCCCCGGGACCGGGCGCTGGATTTGCGCGTGCGGGTGGCGGGTCAGCTGGACCCGGGCTACGGTTCCACATCGCGCATGCTGGCAGAAGCGGCGGTCTGTCTGGCGCAGGACCCGCTGCAGGTCGGTGGTGGCTTCTGGACCCCCGCATCGGGCCTGGGCGAACATGTGCTCAAGCGGTTGCTGGACAATGCCGGTTTGACCTTCGAGGAAGTGCCCCTTGACTAGGGCGCGACGATGGCTGGAAAACTGCAGGCAAAGGCCGCAAATTGCCGGTAGATAATCTCAGCGGAAAGGGGCGCAGACGCGGGGTGAATCGCTTCAACCTCTCGTTCCGCGGAGAGATCCTGCAGGGCGTGGACCCGGCCACCGCGAAACTCAACTTTGCGCGGCTGTTCGCTATCCACGACCCCCTGCGCACCGAGCAGTTTTTCTCCGGCAAACCGGTAGTGCTGCGCCGGAACCTGGACCCGAAACGAGCGGCATCCTGGCAACTGCAGATGCGCGGCCTCGGTTTGCAGGCAGAGCTGACCAAGCAGACCGACAACACTGAAGCACCTGCCGCGGAATCCCGGCCTGCACCGCCGCCCGCAACCCCGGCCCCAGTGCCGCCTACGGCGCCAGCGAATCCGCCACCTGCGGCTCCAGCCACAGCGCGCGCCGCGGCCACCGCGCCAGCAGCGCCCGTGCGCGGCCCCGCACGCTGGGCGCCAAATCCCTACACCCTGCGCCCCTACCAGGCGGGCGCGGCCCAACGCCAGCGGGCAGTGCACGCAGCGCGGCTGAAACAGGCCGGGGCAGTGGTCGCGGTTGTGGCCACCATAGCCCTGGCACTGCTTGTGGCGGGCCTGCGGATGCTGCCAGCTCCGGCAGCCGTACCGCCGCTGCGTGCCGCCGCCAGCTCCAGCGGCGGCGAACTCCTGCTTGGCACCGGCAAATTCCTGCTCCACCACGACCGCTCGGGCGCCGAATTGGAAACCCTGGTGCTGCGCAATTTCGGCGTCACCGGTCGCCTGGCGGGGCTGGTGTGGGAGGGGCCACAAAGCCTGCTGCTCCTGGCCGACAATAAATCCGGCGGCAACCTCTACCGCTGCCAGCTTGAGGAACGGCAGTGCCGATTGCTGGCGGATGAATCGGGGCCGTTGCAGGCTGATGCGGTGACCGTGATCGAGGCCAGCGGCCAACTGATAATCGCCGACAGCGCCCGCTCGCTGCTCTCGCTGCACGATGCCCGTGGCTACCGACTTGCCAGCAGTGAGCGACCCCTGCCGGCACGCCCGGTGCTGCGAACGCACGGCGGCCTGCTGCTGTTAAACAGCACGGAAGGCCCGGGGATCAGTGTGCTGCGCTACGAGGCCGGGGCTTTTGCCCAACAGCTGGACGAGATCCTGCTGCTGCCGCCCGCCGCCCTGGACGCGGGCCTGGTGGCAACCCGGGATTTTGCCTGGAGCGGTGAACAGTGGTGGGCCACCCTGGAGGACCCGGAAACCGGAGCTGCTGGCGTGTTCCGGTTCGATGCCCTGTGGAACACGCTGGGGCAAGTCGCGGTGCCAACCGAGTACAACCCGTATGCGCTGGTGCCCTGGGGCACGCGCATGCTGGTGCTCGACCAGGATCAACGCCATCTGCTGCGGTTCAGTGCCCGGGGCGAACCAGGGGTTGCCCTGGTATCACCCCATTTACAGGGATTGGCGGATTCCCGCTCCCGAGCGCTGGGGCTGCGCCAGAGCCTCGGGGAGCTGGCACTGGGACTACTGGCACTGCTGGCGCTGGCCGCCACCTGCTTTACCCTTTGGCAGCACCTGCGACAGCGGGTTTTTGCCGCTGACCGCCAGCGTTCGGCGCCGCCGCTGGAAAACCGGACCGCCGATATCTTCTGGCTGCCACCGCAGCCCCGGCGGCCCGGGCGCTTGACGGCGCTGCTGCGGCGCCTGGGCGCAAGCCAGGGACACCTCGGGGTGCTGGGAAAACAGCTTATCCTGGTGGACCACCGCGGCGTCTATCACGTGGGCAACGGTATTCAGCTGCAACGACATCCGCTGTTCCTGCGGACAGAGGAGGTCGTCCTCTACACCGGTCCCGGCCGCCGCCGCGCGTTCGCTGCCGATGCCTGGCCACTGGTTCAGCCTGCCCTGACAGCAGCGGGCAAGGCGGATACTGGTACCATTGTGGTGGCATTGCTGGAGAGTCGCCATCCGCTCGCGCTGACCGCTGCCGGGCTCCTTGCCCTGGCGCTGGCCAGCGCAGTGCTTCTGCTAATCTGACGCGACGCCGCCGCCCCAATTTCGCTATACTCCCGGGCTTGTAGGTGCCGCAGCCTTCCTTGCGGCGCACCAGGCACGGAGCTCTCGCCCTACATGGACAATCTCAAACCCAAGCGCAAGCGCACCCGGGCCCGTCGCGATGTCGCCCTGATGGTGACCTGCCTGGCAGACCTGATGCGACCCTCAGTCGGCTTTGCCGCTGTGCGCCTGCTGGAGCGCGCCGGATGCCGGGTATCCGTGCCTGACCGGCAGACCTGCTGCGGCCAGCCCGCCTACAACAGTGGCGACGTCAATGCCGCCGTGCCAGTGGCGCAAGCGGTAATCGAATTGTTCGAGCCCTACGACTACGTGGTGATCCCCTCCGGTTCCTGCGCCGGCATGCTGTGCCAGCATTACCCGGCCCTGTTCGAGGGAGAGTGGCGCGAACGCGCACTCGCGCTGGCAGCAAAGACCTGGGAGCTGACCCGGTTCCTCACCGAGGTGGCGCCCCTGCCGTCGCCGAAGAGGCGGCCTCTGGACGCCGCCGTCACCTACCACGACGGCTGCGCGGGCCTGCGCGAGATGGAGGTCAAGCAGCAGCCGCGGCAGCTGCTGCTGCAACAGTGCGGGGTAGAGGTCAAGGAGCTGGCGCAGACCGAGGTCTGCTGCGGCTTCGGTGGCACGTTCTGTACGAAAATGCCGGCGATTTCCAGCAAAATGGCGGACGACAAGCTGGACAATGCTGTCGCCTCCGGTGCCCGGCTGCTGCTCGGCGGCGATCTCGGCTGTCTGCTGCAGCTTGCCGGGCGCGCCAGGCGCCGGGGACTGGAGCTGGAAGTTCGTCACGTTGCGGAAGTGCTGGCGGGCACACCGACAGGGCCGGGGATCGGGGATCCCCGGCGTTGAAGATCACCAGCGACCACTTCCTGGAGCACGCCGATGCAGCGCTGGCAGACCCGGACAAGGCCCAGCGCCGGGATCTGCTGGGGCTGTTCATGCCGCTGGCTCGCGACGCCGCGGCCGCGCGCTACGGCGACTTCGAGGCCTTGCGTGTGCACCTGAAGCAGGTGCGACGCCATACCATGGAGCATCTGGAACACTATCTCACCCGCTTTGAGGAGGAGGCGCTGCGCAACGGCAATCAGGTGCACTTTGCCGCCACACCGGAACAGCTCAACAGCACCGTGCTGTCCATCTGCCAGGACCACGGCGCACGCCGGGTGGCCAAGGGCAAGTCCATGGTCACCGAGGAAACGGCGCTCAATGACCATCTGCAGCAGGCGGGGCTGGATGTGATTGAAACCGACCTGGGCGAATATATCATTCAGCAGGCCGGCGAGACTCCCAGCCACATTGTCGGCCCTGCGCTGCACAAGTCCCTGGCAGAAATCCGCCAGCTGTTCCTTGACCGGCACGATCTGGGGGAGCGCCCTCTGGAGCAGGTCGCGGATATTGTGGCGGAAGCCCGGGGCATACTGCGCGAGCAGTTCCTGCAGGCCGAGGTGGGCATCATTGGCGCCAATGCCCTGGTTGCGGAGAACGGCAGCACCATGCTGGTCACCAACGAGGGCAACGGCGACCTGTGTGCCAACCTGCCACCGGTGCTGATTGTCTGCACCACGCTCGAGCGCATTCTACCCCGGGTCGAGGACGCAATGGCCCTGCAACGTCTGCTGGTGCGCTCGGCGACCGGCCAGCCCCAGACCTCATACACCAGCTTCTATTCCGGGCCGCAGCGCGATGACGATGTCGACGGGCCGCTGGAAACCCATATCATCCTGCTCGACAACAAGCGCACGGATATTCTGGCCAGTGACTACAGCGAAATCCTCGACTGCATCCGCTGCGGCGCCTGCCTCAACCACTGCCCGATCTATGTCGGGGTGGGTGGCCACGCCTACGGCTGGGTCTACCCCGGCCCCATGGGCTCGGTGCTGACCCCGCTGCTGACTTCGCTGGAGCAGAGCAATGACCTGCCCAATGCCTGCACCAGTTGCGGGCGCTGTGCGGAAATATGCCCGGCCAATATCCCGCTGCCGGACCTGCTGCGTGACCTGCGCCAGGAGGAGAGCCAGCGCCAGCTCAACTCACCGCGCTGGCGTCGGGGACTGCGCGTGCACGCCTGGTTCCTGCGCCACCCGGCCCTTTACCAGCGCCTGAGCGGCTGGTTGATGCCGGTTCTGGCCTGGCTGGGCAAGCGCCGTGGCAGTTTGCGCACGCTGCCCTTCGCTGCAGGCTGGACCGGAACCAGGGACTTTCCCGCGCCGGAAGGGGGCACCTTCATGCGCCAGTACCGCAAACGCGGCAAGGTGAGGAGGCGCCGTGGCTGAGTCCCCGAGAAGTGAGATAATGGCCCGCCTGCGCGCAGCCGCTGGCGCATCTGCCAGTGCCACAACCCCGGAACAGATCGCCCGGGAGCTGGCAGCCCTGGGGTTCGCCAGCGCCGCTGTCCTGCCCGCGGCTGACACCTGCATCGCCTTCATGGCCAATGTGCTGGCGAACAAGGGCAGTGTGGAACTGGCAGCGGATCGCGCCGAAGCAGTGCGGGTGGTCGGGCGCTACCTCTACAACCGGTTCCGCACGCACAAGCTGGTGGCGGGCAATGATCCCCGCATCGCCGCCATGCCCTGGCGTGATGCCGGCGTATTGCCGCGGTTTGGCGCAGCCGAAAACGGTGACGGCGCCGCCCTGAGCTACGCGCGCCTGGGCGTTGCCGAGACCGGCGCGGTCGTCACCTGGACCGGCCGCGCCAACCCGGGGCGCAACAACCTGCTGCCAGAAGATCATCTGGTGCTGATCAACCGCGAGGATGTGGTGGCCACACTGGAGGATGCCTGGCTGCGCATCCGGCAAGAACTGCCGGCGGGTAGCTGGCCGCGCGGGATCAACTTCATCGCCGGCCCCTCCAGCACCGCCGACGTCGAGGCGCAGCTGGTGATGGGCGCCCACGGGCCCCGGCGCTGGCATGTCATTCTGGTCGGCGCGACGCCCGCCGAGGCGCTGGCCGAGGCCAAAGTCCTGACCGCCGCAACCGGCCCCTAGCGCAACTGGCGGGTTCAGCCGGGGGCGCCTAGCCGGTGTTGCGCATGCCAGCGGCGATACCCGCAATGGTGACCATGATTGCCTGCTCCAGCACTGGCTGCGCCTGTTGCCGCTGGCGCTGCAGAAGCTCGGCTTGCAGGACATTCAGCGGATCGGTATAGATATTGCGCAGCTGGATGGACTCCCGGATCCAGGGCGAATCCGCCAGCAAGGCGGGACTACCGGCGATCTCGAGTACCGTGGCAATGTCCTGTTGCAGACCGGCGCGCAGGCTTTTCCCCAGATGCTGCAGGGGTTCCGGCACCAGGCAGGCATCGTAGTGTGCTGACAGCCCGCTGTCTGCCTTGGCGTAGACCATCTCCAGCATCGACAGGCGCGTGGCAAAGAACGGCCAGTCGGAGGCCATTTCCTGCAGCAGGTCGGCATGCCCCGCATCCAGGGCACGCTGCAACGCCGCACCCGCCCCCAGCCAGGCGGGCAGCATCAGCCGGTTCTGGGACCAGGCGAAAATCCAGGGAATAGCGCGCAGGCTTTCGATGCCGCCGCCACCGCGGCGCCGTGCCGGGCGCGAACCCAGGGGCAAACCCGCCAGCTCCTGCTCCGGGGTGGCGTGACGGAAGTAGTCGATAAAATCGGGCTCTTCGCGGATCATCTGCCGATAAACCGCGCAGGAATCCGTTGCCAGTGAGTCCATCAGGTCGCGCCAGGCCTGGCGTGGCGCCGGCGGCGTCTGCAGATTCGCGCGGGTGATGGCGCTGGTGTACAGCGCCAGGGTTTTGACCGCCAGCGAAGTCCAGCCGAGCTTGGCCCGGATCATTTCGCCCTGCTCGGTCACGCGCAGCCCCTGCTGCAGGGATCCGGGTGGCTGCGACAACAGGGCCGCCTGGGCGGGCGCGCCCCCGCGGCCGATAGTGCCACCGCGGCCGTGAAACAGGGTCAGCTTGACATTGTGCTCCTGGCACACGCCCAGCAATTCCTCCTGCGCCCGGTACTGGGCCCAGGCCGCCGCCATGACCCCGGCATCCTTGGCGGAATCCGAGTAACCAATCATGACCATCATCTGGCCCTGGACATGCCCCCGATACCAGGGGTCTTCCAGCAGCGAGGCAACCACCTCGCGTGCGCGAGACAGGTCGTCCAGGGTTTCAAACAGGGGCGCTACCGGCAGGTCAAAGGGACAACCGGCCTCGCGCAACAGCAGGTGTACCGCCAGCACATCCGAGGCCTGGCGGGCCATGGAGATCACATAGGCGCCGAGGGATTCACGGGGCTGGCGGGCGACCACCGCGAAGGTGGCGAGCACTTCCGCCACATCCGGCGTCGGCGCCCAGCGCGGCGGAATCAGCGGCCGCCGGCTGGCCAGCTCCTGGCGCAGAAAAGCGCAGCGGGACGGCTCATCCCACTCCGCGTAGTCCCCGATGCCCAGCCAGGTGGTCAGCTCGGACAACACCTCGGTGTGGCGGGCACTATCCTGACGCACATCGTGGCGCACGAGGTGGACGCCGAAACAGCGCACCCGGCGCAGCAGATCCAGCAGGGCTCCTTCGGCAATCACCGCCATCCCGCAGTCCCGCAGGGACTGATAGCACAATTCCAGCGGCTGCCACAGATCCGCCTGTGACAGTAGCGGCTGCTCTGCCGACAAGGTGGGGCGGCCATCCGTGGGGCGGCCCTCCAGCGCCAGCTCGATAAGCTGCAGATCCCCTTTCAGGCGATGCCTCAGTCGCCGCAGCACGGCGCGATAGGGTTCGTGGGAGCCGGCGGCGGCGCTCTCCAGGGCATCATTGCAGACGGTCATGGACAGCTCCTCGACCAGCCGCGTGACATCCTGCAGGTACAGCTCTGTCGCCTGCCAGCGGCTGAGCCACAGCACTTCTTCGGTCACCGCCGCGGTGACATTGGGATTGCCGTCGCGGTCACTGCCCATCCAGGAGCCGAAACTGACCGGGGCCGCATCCAGCGGCAGCCTGGCGCCACAGCATTCGTGCAAAGCGGCATCGAGCCGGCGCAGGAACTCGGGCACCGCGCGCCACAGGGAGTCTTCGACCACCGCAAAACCCCACTTGGCTTCATCCACCGGCGACGGGCGTTCGCTGCGGAAGTCGTCGCCATACCAGATCTGGGCAATCAGCTCGCGCAACCGGGTCTCCAGCTGCTCCTGCTCCCGCGGCGTCAGGCCTGAAAGCTCCAGCTGGGACAGGCAGCGGCCGATTTCGGTGTGCTTGTGAATCAGGGTGCGGCGCATGATCTCGGTCGGGTGCGCGGTCAACACCAGATCGATACTGAGCTGGTTGACCGCGGCCACGATGGCATCGGCGGCAACGCCCTCTTCCAGCAAGGCGGTGAAACCGCTGGTCAGGTTGCGGGCCGCGGAAAACAGTGGATCCATCTGCCGCGACACCGTGTGATGCTGGTCGGCGATATTGGCGAGGCTGAGGAATTGGCTGAAAGCGCGGGCCACCGGCACCAGCTGCTCGTTGTCGAGGTTGCGCAGCACCGCGAGCAACTCGCCGTGGGCGCTGCCGTCGCTGCCCGGGTCGTCACCGGCGCGGGCGGATTTGGACAGGCGCCGGATCTTCTCCACCAACGCCAGAAAGTCCGCGCCATTGGCAGCGGAGATGGTGTCTCCCAGCAGGTGACCGAGAAAGCTGACGTCGCTGCGCAGCTGGCTGTAGTCAGAGCGCTGGCCGGTTTCCTGTGCCTCTTCACCGCTCACAACTGGCGCAGCCTGTGCAGCAGATCGCAAACCCGGGCCGAATAGCCCCACTCGTTGTCATACCAGTTCAACACCCGCAGGTAGCGCTGGTTGACCACGGCGCTGAAACCGGCGTCGTAAATGGATGAATGGGAGTTGCCGATAATATCGGTGGAGACCAGGGGTCGGTCACAGTACTCCAGGATTCCCTGCAGCTGCGGCGTCGCAGCCGCGGCCCGCACCGCCTCATGCACCTCCTCCACCGTCACCGGCTGCGACAGTTTCACGAACAGATCCACCACCGAACCGTCGGGTACCGGTACCCGGGAGGCAATGCCGTGCAGGCGCCCCTTCAGTTGCGGCAGTACTTCACCGACCGCCTTGGCGGCGCCGGTGGAGGTGGGAATGGTGTTCTCCGCCGCGGCGCGGCTGCGACGCCAGTCCGAATGCGGTACATCGGCCAGGCGCTGGTCGTTGGTATAGGCATGCACCGTGTTGATGACGCCCTCCTCGATCCCGAAGGCCCCGTCCAGCACGCTGGCCATGGGGGCCAGGCAATTGGTGGTACAGCTGGCGTTGGAGATGATCCGGTGCTCGGGCAGCAGACCCGCGTCGTTGACCCCGAGTACGATGGTATAGTCGATGCTGTCGGCAGCGGGAACGGTCAGCACAACCCGTTTCGCGCCGGCCTGCAGGTGCTGTTCCAGCTGGGCGCGCTTGCGGAACGCGCCAGTGGCCTCGACCACCGCATCAATGCCCATCTCGGCCCAGGGCAGGGCCGAGGGGTCGCGCTCGCTGATCAGCTTGCAACGCCCCTTGGGAGTCACGAATTCGTCCCCCTCCAGGGTCAGCGCCTTGCCAAAGGGCCCCATGACGGTGTCGTAATCGAGCAGGTAGCGCAGGGCTTCAAAATCGAACAGGTCGTTGATGACCACGACATCAATTCCCGGAGTGTCCTCCAGGATCCTGAACACCGAGCGGCCGATGCGGCCAAAACCGTTGATAGCGACTCTCATTGCGCGACCTCCCCTTGCTGGTCAAGGGCGCCGTAGATGCGGGCAACGTCGAGCAGGCGCCCGGCATGACCCAGGGTCTCGTACCAGCCCAGTGTCTTGATGGTATTGGCACCAGCCTTGATGGTGCCCCTGGTGTCAAACAGCAGCGAATGCGGGTTGCCGATGACATCCGACGAGACAATCGGATCCTCGACCACGTCGACGATGCCAGGGTAGGCCGGCGCATGTTTGCGCATTGCCGCATTGATGTCCTCCGCAGCCACCGCGCTGTCGGCCAGCACCAGGTTCACATCCAGCAGGCAGCCCTCGTGGATAGGCACATTGAGTGCCGAGGTAATGACCTTGCCGGCGAAGGCCGGCAGCACATGACCGAGCCAGTCCGCGGCCTCGTGCGTGTTGGGAATAATGTTTTCGGCCGCGGAGCGGCTGCGGCGGAAGTCACTGCCGGCGTAGTCCTGCAACACCTGGTCCGAGGTGTAGGAGTGGATCGTGGTCATGCTGCCACACTCAATCGCAAAATCCCGCGACAGCGCGTGCAGGAGCAGGCAGAGCGCCGTGGTCGTCGCCGAACCGGCGGAGACCATACGGTCCTCGCGCCGGGCCGCCTGGCCGTTGATCCCCGGCATGATAATGCGGTCGATATGATCCGCGGGCAGCGTGCGCAGCAGCACCCGCGGCGCGCCGTTGGCAATGTGCTGCTCCATGAAATGGCGCTGGCGGAACTTGCCCGTGGCATCGATAACAATGTCCACGGCAAAAATATCCCAGGGCATTTCCGCCGGTGAGTCAGTGCGCATCAGGCGCGCGCGGAACCGCGGGTTGACCAAAAAGTTCCCCTCCAGGCGGTGCCTTGCGGGGTCCTTCACCTCGGAGCACAAAAGATAGTGCAGGATGTCCGGCTGGCCGATGTCGGCAACCGCCACCACCTCGATATCATCGCTGTGGGAGGCCAGTTCATACAGCTGCCGCCCGATCTGGCCGAAGCCCATGATGCCCACCCGCAAGGGTTGCTGCTTTGCCATCGTCTAGCTCCTTGATTCAGTGATCGCTGTCTACCGTTGCTGCGGCGCAGACCCGATCCGCATTGCCTCTGCTGCCAGGGCACCTATGGCGTCCCAGTCCCCGGCGGCGACCAGGTCCGCCGCCACCATCCACGACCCGCCACAGCAGATCACATTCGGCAGCGCCAGGAAAGTGCGGAAGTTATCCGCCCGCAGACCGCCGGTGGGGCAGAATCGAGCTTCGGGAAAGGGCCCTGCCAGGGCCTTGAGCAGACCCTGACCGCCCAGCGCTGTGGCTGGAAACAGTTTGAAGCAGTCCAGCCCCTGTTCCAGGCCCGCCATGACTTCGGACGCCGTGGCCACCCCCGGTAGCAGCGGTATCGCCCCGGTCCGGGAAGCCTGGTACAGGGCGGGGGTCGCGCCGGGGCTGACCGCAAATGCGGCTCCTGCATCCTGCACCTGATCCAGCTGGGCCGGAGTCAGTACCGTGCCGGCAGCCACCCGCAACTGCGGCACTTCCGCGACCACCGCGCGCATGGCTTCCAGCGCCGTGGGCGAGCGCAGGGTCAGCTCCACTGCCTTCATCCCCGCTGCGGCCAGTGTCCGGCAGAGCTGCACCGTGACGGCGACCTCCCCCGGGGTGATGACGGGTAACACCCTACTTTCCAGCAACCACTCTCGCAGCATGAGTTTTACCCCGGATTTCCACGTTCGCCACAGACGATGAACCGTCCATGTATTGTCCACAAATAACAGGACAAGTTGCCACCCCACCCCCTGACCGGGGAATCCGCCGACAACTCCACCCCGTAACTATCTGACCCCAACTGGAGATGCAACATGGACACTGCCCTGGCTGACAATATCGCTTTTACTACCAATATCACGCCCGAGGCGGCCCTTGTACGCAAGGCCCTGCTGGAGCGCGGACTGGAAACACCCATGGTGCACAACGGCCTTTCCCGCGATGAGAAGTTCCGCCGCATCTCACAGTCCTTCACCGACATCACCCGCACCCTGGGCCTGGACCTGAACGACGACAGCCTGAGCGAGACTCCGCAACGCATCGCCAAGATGTACGTCGATGAAATCTTCTCCGGACTGGATTATAGCCAGTTCCCCAAGATTTCGGTGATCGCCAACAAAATGCAGGTAGAGGAGATGGTACAGGTAGACGATATCGATGTCGTCAGCACCTGCGAACACCACTTCGTCACCATCGACGGGCGGGCGCGCGTCGCCTACATCCCCAGGGACAAGGTCATCGGCCTGTCGAAGATCAACCGCATCGTGCGTTTCTTCGCCCAGCGGCCACAGGTGCAGGAGCGGTTGACCCAGCAGATCCTGGTGGCTCTGCAGACCCTGCTGGAGACAGACGATGTGGCGGTGACCATTGATGCCGTGCACTACTGCGTCAAGTCCCGGGGGGTCATGGACAGCAACTCCCGCACCCGCACCACCTCACTGGGCGGCGCCTTCAAGGCGGACCCGAGCACCCGGGCTGAGTTCCTGAATTAACCCCCCCTCGGAACTCAGCTTTCTTCGCCCGGCTCTGCCGGGCTTTTTTTTGGGTCATCGCGGTTTGTGGCATAGACCAAACCGTGTACCCTGCGCTCTCCTTCAGCCTCCTCCGCCAGACCCCGGTTAATTCATGAGAACCCTGCTCACCCTCACCTCGCTGCTGTTTTCCACTTCGCTGCTGCTGGTGGGACAGGGCATGCAGCTCACACTGCTACCCCTGCGCGCCACCACCAACGGCCTGTCGGATTTCCTGATCGGGGTCAGCGCCTCCGCCTACTTCCTCGGCTTTGTCGCCGGCTGTTTGCTGATCCCGCGCATCATTGCCAAGGTAGGGCACATCCGCAGCTTTGCGGTGCTCACTGCGCTCATGATCAGCGCCATCCTGACCCTGGAAATGCTGGATGGGTGGCTGCCCTGGCTGACCCTGCGGTTCCTCACCGGCGCCGTCATCTGCGGGCTGTATACGGTGATCGAGAGCTGGCTCAATGACCAGACCAGTGCTGACTCCCGGGGCCAGGTCCTGGCAATCTATACCTTTATCATCCTCGCCTCGATGGCAATTGGTCAAATGTTGATCAACGTTGGCTCCGCCGACAGCTCCACGCCCTTTACCCTGGCGGCGATTTTCATGGCGCTGGCCATCGTACCCGTGGGGCTGACCAGCCGCCTCGCGCCTGCGCCCTTGAAGGCGACCCGCTTCCGCTTCAACCTCCTCTATCGCCGCTCCCGGGCCGCCTTTGCCGGCACCGTGCTCTCGGGCCTGATAGTGGGCAGTTTCTGGGCCCTCGGCGCGGTGTTTGCCCGCCGCTACGGCAGCAGCACGGCAGACGTTACCTGGTTCATGACCGCGGGAATTGCCGGCGGGGCACTGTTCCAGTACCCCATTGGCTGGCTGTCCGATCGGATCGACCGGCGCTTTGTCATGGTATTCCTCAGTATTGCCGCGGTAGCCACCTCCGCGGCGGTCGCGCTTACGGTCACCCACGAGCTGCACCTGTTGGCCGTATTCCTGTTCGGCGCGGTTACCATGCCCCTGTACGCCATATCCCTGGCTACCGCGGCCGACAACTCTTCAGCCGAGGAATTTGTCGAGATTGGCACCTCGGTGCTGTTGCTGAACGCGCTTGGCGCGGCCAGCGCGCCGATACTTCTGGGTCAGCTCATGAGCCTGTTCGACGCCACCGCCCTGTTCTGGTCCTTTGCGGCGCTGAGCACCCTGTTCTCTGTCTATCTGGCAGTACAAACCCGGGACAAGGGGCAGGTGGTGACCTCGAAAGACCACGTTCCCTTCTCTGCAGCGGCGCCGGAAATCGCGCCCACGGGCCTCGGCATCGATCCGCGCGGCCCGGATGAAGCGGCCAGCGATCTGCAACCGGTGGATTACGTCGGCATAGATGAGTACCACCCCAGTGCGCCGGAACCTGCGCCGGAGCTGGAAACTCAGGCGCAGGATCCACAGGCAGACGAAGCTTCAGTCGGCCCAGTGCAGCAGTAGCGTCTTCTCCTCCGCAGATCGTCGCGCCAGATCTTCGGCCAGCGCGCCATAGCGCTCCTCGACTTTCTCCCGGCGAATTTTCAGAGTGGGCGTCAGCACCTCGTTATCAATGGTCCACTCTTCGCTGGCCAGAATCACCGCACCAATACGGGCGTGTTTCTCTACCGCCTCGTTGATGCTCTGTACCGCCTGGTGTATGGCTTCGGCGATTTCCTGCTCGGCACTATCGCGTGAGGCTTGCGCCAGCTGCCGGGCAGCCTCGTTCAGCACCGCAACCATCACCGTCTTGGAATAGCCGCGACCCAGCAAGCAGTGCTGTTCAGTGTGCGGATTCCTGGCGAACTCGCTCTCTATTGGCGGCGGCGCCACAAACTTGCCCTGGATAGTCTTGAAGTAATCCTTGACCCGGCCGGTCAGATAGATGAAACCATCCTCGTCGACCCGGGCCTTGTCGCCCGTGTGCAGCCAACCGTCGCGTATCAGTTCGGCGGTCTTGTCCGGCTGCTTGTAGTAGCCCGGGGTGCAGCCCGCGGCCCGCACTGCCAGCTCGCCTTCTTCCGTAATCCGGTATTCCACCTCGCCAATGGGCTTGCCGATGGAGCCTATCCGCCGGCTGTCGTGCCCGCTGACGATAACGCCCATGGCCTCGGTCTGGCCAAATCCCTCCATCAGGGTCAGGCCCAGACGGTCCCACCAGTGAATCAGGGCCGGCGGGGTCGGTGCCGCGGCAACCAGGCAGAATTCCACCTGATCCAGACCGAGGCCTTCCAGAACCATGTGCCCAATACCCTGCGGATCCTGCGCCAGAGCGGCCTCCAGTGCATCGCTGCCACCGAACTTGGCTGTCACCGCCTGCTTCAGCTGCTCCCACACCCGGGGCGGGCCGAAGAACATGTGCGGCCGGGTCCGCTGCAGGTCTGCCGCGAGAGATTCCAGACTCTGGTTGAAACTGACCTCGCCGCAGCAGACCAAGGAGGAAAACTCCACGATCTGGCGCTCGGCAATGTGCGAAAGCGGCAGATAGGAAAAGTAGCGCGCTTCTTCCCGGGTGCCGAACGAGGCCCGGAAGCGATTGATGGGGATCAGGTTGCTGGCATGGGTCTGGATCACCCCTTTGGGCAGGCCGGTTGTTCCCGAGGTAAACACCAGCGACATGACGTCGTCCGGCTGACACTCCCAGGCAGGGGTCTTGCCCTGCCACGCCGCCAGCAGTGCCTCCCATTGCAGATGTGGTTGCTCGAGCTCGACACCGGGCAGGGTTATCAGGGTAATGCCCTCAGGCAACACCTCGCGCACCGCATGCCAATTGGATGTTTCACCGACCAACAGCACCCGCGCCTCGGTAAAATCCAGGATGTACTGCGCAGTGGACCCCGGCAGCGTGGTGAACATGCTCACCGTAATATTGCCCGACCTGATAATGGCGAGATCCGCCAGGAACCAGTGGGCACAATTGCGCGATAGCAGCGCCATGCGCTGCCCATGGCCAAACTGATGTTCCAACATCGCGGCCATCGCATTCACTGTGGCGGCGGCCTCGCCCCAGGTGACATCGCGGGAGCCTTCCGGCAACAAATCCTTGAGCCAGACCTTGTCCGGGCATTGCTGGGCCCAGTGATCGAGTAGTGCTGGCAACGTATCAGACTTCATTTCGGTGGCCTCTCTTATTGTAGGATGAAACATTTGGGCTCCCCTTTGAACGCGGCCCGGGTAAAGCTGGATCAGTCAGGACAGCAACAGGTCCGCGCGCTGCACCACCCGCCGCTGGAATGCAGCTTCGTTCTCCGTGTACTCGGGACTTTCAATCGTGGAGACGTAGCGCCACTCCGCTGTGACCGCTTCATCTGCAAATGCCACGGTCAGGTAGCCGCGGTCAAGGAAGTTGGCATACACCAGGTCGTCGACGAGTATGGACATCAGCGGCGCAAACAGGGCCGCTGCGTCGCTGCCGAGTATCGCATCCAGCCCCGGCGAGGTCACGCTGGCGGTGGCGAACTCCACTCCGGCGACGTCTCCGCTGCTGTTGCGCAGCTGCGATGCCCAGGCATTGTGGGTATCTCCGGCGAGCACCACCAGGCGGCTGCCGAGCTGGGCAGCAAAATCCAGTACCCGGTTGCGCTCGAAATCATAGCCATCCCAGGCATCCAGATTGTAGGGAATTGCGGAGTCAAGCAGCGCCTGCTCCTCCGCCGTGCGCTCCTCCGGAGTCTTGTTTTTGGCCGCAACCGCTGCCAGTACCGCCGCCGTGCCGCCCGCCAGTGGATCATCCGTGGCGATACTCGGCTCCAGTGCTTCCAGAATGGGTGACGGCAGCGCATAACGCCCCATCAGCACCTGCTGGCCAAGAATCTGCCAGCGCGCGGTCGAGTCGATGAGCTGCTCTTCCAGCCACGCCAGTTGCTGCGCCCCGAGCAGCGTGCGATTGCTGTCGCCGACCGCGGCCCGGGTGGCATCGACATCGATCTTGCCGCCGGTGGCAAAATCCGGGTAGACAAACTGGCGGTCGCGACTCACCACCCGGGTGTCCAGCATGATCAAATCGAGCAGGTCACCGTAGGGCAGACGCCGGTAGATGATTTCTTCGGCGCTGGCCGGGGGCCGCACCGGCAGCCACTCGTACCAGGCCTGAATGGCCGCTGCCCTGCGTGCGGAAAACTCGCCTTCGGTTGCCGGATCGTGGTTCTCGGCACCCCCGCGCCAGGCGTCGTTGGCAATTTCGTGGTCATCCCAGACCACGATAAACGGGTGTGCAGCATGGGCAGATTGCAGGTCCGGGTCGCTCCGGTACTGGGCGTGGCGGCTGCGGTAGTCGGCGAGGGTGAGAATCTCCGTGGCTGGTTCGACCACCCTGCCCAGGGCCTCGGCGTCGGCACTGGCGTAGCCGTTCGGGCCATATTCGTAGATGTAGTCGCCCAGGTGCAGCACCGCATCCACCGGCTGTTGCGCCACCTCGCGGTAGACGTTGAAAAAACCGGTCGGGTAGTTGGAACAGGAAACCACGGCAAAGGCCGCGGTGGCGGTTGCTCCGGCAGGCGCGGTGCGTGTGCGCGCTGCTGTGGACACGCGGTCGCGCACCCGAAAACGGTAGTAGTAGGCGGTGCCGGCAGCGAGGCCGGTGACATCGACCTTGACCGTGAAGTCCACGTTCTCATCCGTGGTTCCGGAACCGCTGGCCACGATTTCGCTGAAGTCCTGGTCGGCGGCGACTTCCCATTCCACTTCCACAAAGCCCGGTTCCTCGGGCGTGACCCGGGTCCAGAGTATGACCCGGTCGGTCAATGGATCCCCGGAAGCGACGCCGTGATTAAAGTCGGCCGCTACACCAACCGGCCCGGGCTCGGGAGTTGGATCAGGTATCTGGCGATCGCTACTGTCGGAACAACCGATCAGATTACTGCCCAACAGGGGCAAGAGAGATGCTGCCGCCACCCCTTTTACCAGGGCACGGCGGCGCAAATCGGGTTTCTCGGACATGCTTATGCTCCAGTGAGGCCGCCAGAGGCGGGAACCGGAGCAGGATTACAGGAAGTGGTTAGCGGCGCAAGTGCTGCGCCGGATCAAGCGGAGAGGAACCCTTCTTCACCGAGCCGGGCGATTGCCGTTACCCGCACCGCCGCCGCTGCGGCGACGGCGCTGGCCGCGATTCGCCGCATCAGCGGCCGGCGGGCCGGCGCGGCGCGCCGGTCTCTGGCTCTGGGGGCGGCCGGTCGCACCGGGGCGCCCCTGGGGCACCGCGTGCTCGGGCTCGAAGCCCTCGATTTCCTCCCGCGGCAAGGACTTGCGAATAAGCTTTTCAATCCCGGCCAGGTAATCAGCCTCGTCCGCACTCACCAGTGAGTACGCGTGGCCGGAGGCACCGGCACGACCGGTGCGCCCGATACGGTGCACGTAGTCTTCGGCAACGTTGGGCAGGTCGAAGTTGACCACCTGCGGCAGTTGTTCAATGTCGAGACCGCGGGCAGCGATATCCGTGGCGACCAGCGCCTGAACCTTGCCCCGCTTGAAATCGCCCAGGGCCTTGGTTCGTGCATTCTGGCTCTTGTTGCCATGGATCGCGACGGCGCTGATGCCGTTCTTCTCCAGCTGCTGGCTCAGCTTGTTGGCGCCGTGCTTGGTGCGGGTGAATACCAGCACCTGGTGCCAGGCGTTGCTTTGCACCAGGTGGCTGAGCAACTCCGGTTTGCGTTTTTTGTCCACCGGATAGACCCACTGGGTCACCATGTCCGCCGTGGCATTGGGGGGAGCGACTTCCACTTTCACCGGGCTCTGCATATAACCCTGGGCGAGCTTGGTGATTTCGGCGGAAAAGGTTGCCGAGAACATCAGGGTCTGGCGCTGTGTCGGCAGTAACTTGACGATCCGCTTTATGTCGTTGATGAAGCCCATGTCCAGCATGCGGTCCGCTTCGTCAAATACCAGCACCTCGAGGTCGCTGAAATCGACAAAGCCCTGACCGTGCAGGTCCAGCAGGCGTCCCGGCGTTGCCACCAGCACGTCGACGCCGCGCTTGAGCAGGGCGATCTGGGGATTGATCTTGACGCCCCCGAACACTACCGCCGAGCGGAAGTCGTCATATTTTCCGTAATCGCGCACACTCTCCTGCACCTGGGCGGCGAGCTCACGGGTGGGGGTCAATACCAGGGCACGACAACGGTTGGCCTTGACCGGCTTGCCGCCGGTGAGGCGATGCAGCAGCGGCAGGGTGAAGGCGGCGGTCTTGCCGGTGCCGGTCTGGGCGGCGGCCATCACATCCTGGCCTGCAAGGATCAGGGGAATGGCTTTCGCCTGAATTGGGGAAGGGGTTTCGTAGCCCTGGTCGGCAATAGCGCGCATCAGGCTGGCGGACAGCCCGAGGGTGTCAAAGGTCATAGTCAGCAATCTCTGTGGGAATGTATAAAAGGTAAATCGGAGGGGTGATGCTGACGAGGAATGGCACCGTCAGCGGGTGCGAGCTGGGAATACTACGCTAATCTGTCGTGAATGCAAGCTGCGCGAATCAGGCTGCGCCAGAGGGAAAGGCCACGGGCTCTTCTGGAAAGACCGGTTCCGGACGGTGAAAGCGGTCGCGAGCGAGGCGGACGCGGGCCGCGTGGTCAGGTGCGGTAGCGGCGATTTCCTCTGCCATTCGCAGGCGGTGGATCAGGCCTTCCTGGTTCGCCACCTGAATCGCCAGCCCGGGTCGCGCATTCAATTCCAGCAACATCGGGCCACGCTGCCTGTCCAGTACGATGTCCGCTCCCAGGTAGCCCAGGCCGGTCATCTCGGCGCAGCTGGCGGCGAGGTCCAGAATCGCGTCCCAGTCGGGCAGGCGCAGGGATTTGAAGCAGGCTCCGGTGTCGGGGTGGTGGGTGACCAGGCTGCCGTGCTGGACAGCGGCGATGCTGTGGCCGTCACCGATATCTATCCCCACGCCCACCGCGCCCTGGTGCAGGTTGGCCTTGCCGTCCGAGGCGTGCGTCGCACAGCGCATCATGGCCATGACCGGTACCCCGCGGAGCACGATCACCCGGATGTCCGGCACCCCCTCGTAACTGTACTCCGCCAGCGCCGGATTGAAGTCAATCAGCGCTTCGATCATGGCAAAGTCGTTGCGGCCACCGAGACTGTGCAGGCCGGCGAGAATATTGGAGGTGTGCCGGCGCAGGTCGCGGTCTGCAATGACGCTGCCACTGGACTTCACAAAGCGGTCCCCGTCGCGGCCGACAACAACCAGGATACCCTTGCCGCCGCTACCCTGCACCGGCTTGATAACAAAGGCATCCCGATCCTGGACCTGCTCCATAATATGGTCAATCTGGAACTGGTGCTCAATCACGCCATACAGCTCTGGCACCACGATACCGCGCTCCAGCGCCGCCTTCTTGGTGAGCAGCTTGTTGTCCACCAGCTGGTAATTGCGACGCGGGTTGTTGGCACCGATGAAGGAAATGTTGCGGCGGTTCATCCCCAGGATGCCAAGCCGGCGCAGGGTGGAGGGAGCTACCAGCCTGATCATTTCATATTGGCCATGTCGCGGAAGCGATACAGCTCCGACAAGCGGTAACCGGTGTACTTGCCGATCAGCAGGATGACGCCGAGCAGGCTGACCAGCAGTTCCGGAAAGTTGAAGGTGAGATGCTCAACCACCGACAGGGACATCACCAGGTAGGCCATGATCGCCACCAGCAGACTGCCACCGCCCTGCACCATCACCTCACGGCCACCCTCTTCTTCCCAGAGGATGGACATGCGCTCGATTGTCCAGGCCAGGATAATGGTCGGGAAGAACGTCACGGTGAGGGCCTGGTCCAGGCCCAGCTTGTAGCTGATCAGCGCCAGCACAGCCATCAGCAGGATCACCACAATGACCACCGCCGACACCCGGGCCACCAGGAGCAGGTTGAGATGACTCAGCCAGGATCGGATCCAGAGGCCAACGCTCACCAGGCTCAGGAAGATGACCAGGCCCACCAGCAAGGTAGTCTGCAGAAACGCGAGGGCGATAAGGATAGGCATGAAAGTGCCGGACGTCTTCAGGCCCACCAGGATACGCATCACCACCACCACAAAGGCGGCTACCGGCAACAGCAGGATGCCCTTGAAGATCCCCTGCTGCTCTACCGGCAGGGCGTAGATGGAAAAGTCGAGCAGGGCGAAGTCGTCGCTGCGCTGCTCCATGCTGACCACGGTCTTGGCGGACAGGCTGTTACTCACAAGGGCGAATTCGAGCCGCGAATCGCGCCCCCCCATCACCCGCAGCGCGGCGCCATCGCCGCGCTGCCAGATGAAGAAATTGTCCGGCAAACCACTGACCGCGGTCACTGGATCCAGCAACTGCCAGTCACTGCCATCGTGAATTTCCAGCAGCGCGCTCAGAGTCTGGCGCCGGCGCCCGTCCTGCAGCTGGATACCGCGCACAGTGTGGGCCGGGATACCCGCGTAGGCCAGCACGTCGAGCATGACCCGCAGCGACGTTTCACGGTAGGTGCCGAGGAGAAATTCTGCGTCCTGGCTCGGCTGCGACCGCGCCAGCTCCTGGATCAGCAGCGCGGCAAAGGTCGCCGGGCCGCTGGAACGATCCCGCAGGTCCATGACCAAACGCTCCATGGCCGCCCGCTGGTCCGCCTCCAGCAATGGCGCCTCCACCTCGCTCACCGGGAAATCGGGCAGCAGGTCCCGGTTGGCGCGATAGGCCTGCTGCTTGTAGTAGAGCGTGGTGGGATGCTCGAGGGACTGCCGCGACCACCGCGCCACCTTGCCATCCCCTTCCTCCACGACGGAAAAGCCAAACCCCGAGGAGGCAAAGTGTTCTTCCAGGGTGACCCAGCCGCCCAGCCCCGAGGGCAGTTCCAGCTCCACGTCCACCGGACCGTCACTGGGCTGGAAGCTGATCTTGGTCTCGATGGTCCACACTTCCCGCGACTCACCGGGCCAGAGCGGCAGGTCCAGGCTCACCACCTTGTAGGCGGTCAGGACCAGACCGAAGAGAATCAAGGCGCCGGCAACAATGCCGACCTTGTATTTGGATGCAATCATGGCGGCTGCTAGTTACCCAGGGTGTGGCGACGGCTGACGTCAACGATTGCGACGTCAGTCAACAGGTTGCGCCCTACCACCAGCGGGTAAGGCATATCGGCACGCTCAGACAGGCCGACTTCTACCCGCGTGCGGTTATCGCCAAAGGCCAGCCACATCTGCACCACGTAATTGCGGGTGGTACTGCCATCCGCATGCTGGTTGGACACGCGGCGCCGCACCAGGGCTTCAATTTCGTGCTCGTCCCCCGTTTCCGGGTCGGCGAGCGTGTAACTCACATAACGCTTGCCATCCTTTTCCAGCAGGCGAATGTTGCGGGCTGCAACGGTGGTGCCCTCCGCCGCCGTATCAATGATCGCCTCCAGACGCAGTCCGGGGGGATCAACCGTGACAAACTCGAGCACACCAATGATCGGCAGGTCCAGTTCTCCAGCCGTAGCAGGCGGGGGCGGTGGTGGTGGTGGCGGCGCCGGGCGCAGCACGATCTTTTCCAGCACGCGCGGTGCGGGGCACTCCTCGATCTGACACACCGGGCAATCCGGAACCTGCACCTCCGGACAGACTTCTGCTACGGGCTCCGGGCCGGGCACGGTCTGGCACCCAGCCAGCACCGCGACCGCCAACAACGTTGCACCTCTACTCAACAATGACATGCGTTCCCCTGACACTGCGCCGGTCGTCCTGCCGGCGTCGGACAAATGAGTATACTGTAGCTTGCGCAGGAAAATCACGCGCCATGGCAAGAGCGACTGCGGCGGGCGTTACCGAGGGATCGGCCGGGCTTGATATTCGCCGGGCTTGCCCCTACTGTGCGGCCATCGCCCACAAGAGGATTAGCCGATGCTGACCTGGAATGATGTCCGCCGCTTCGCCGAGGAGGGCAACCCCGCCCCAGATCGGACCCTGCAGCGCAGCGACGAAGAATGGGCTGAGCTACTGACGCCTGAGCAGTTTCAGGTCACCCGCAAGGCCGGCACTGAGCGGGCCTTCAGCAACGAGATGTGCTCCCGCTTCGAGCCCGGGGCCTATAGCTGCGTCTGCTGTGACACGCTGCTATTCGACGGCGACACGAAGTTCGAGTCCGGTACCGGCTGGCCGTCCTTCACCCAGCCCGCCAGGGAAAACGCAATCGCCTACCACAGTGACAACAGCGTTGGTCGCAGCCGGATTGAAACCACCTGCAACACCTGCGGCGCGCACCTGGGACACGTATTTCCCGATGGCCCGCCTCCCGGGGGGCTGCGTTACTGCATGAACGCGGCCGCGCTGCGCAAGTGCTAGGCCGATGGCGGCCACCATCCTGCCCTACCGCAACACCATGCTGGTACGCTTCAGCGACACCGATGCGCAGGGTCATCTGTATTTCGCCAACTATCTGGTTTATGCCGATGAAGTCGCGGGTTTTTACATGGAAGAGCTGGGCCTCAATGCCATGAACCCGCAGGCAGCGCCCTGCTTCATTTTCACCGTGAATATCAATTGTGACTACCTCGGCGAATGCCGGGCCTATGAGACCGTGGAAGTCCGGCTGGGTTACACCCGCCTCGGGAGCAGCAGTGCGGACCTGGCATTCGAACTGTATGCAGATCGCGGCAGCCGAATCCTGGCTCGGGGCAGCATCACCCAGGTCTTTACCGACAAGGAATCGCGCAGGCCGACCCCAATTCCAGCGCAGTTCCGGGCGGCGATCGTAGCGCGCCAGCCCGCGCTTGCGGATGCCTGACAGGCCACCCCCACCACGCTACAACAACAGCGCAGTAGCCAGGAACAGCATCAGACCCATCCCCAGAATGTCGGTGAACGTGGTGAGGAAAATACTGCTCGCCGTCGCCGGGTCGGCACCAAACCGCCGCAGAGTGAGCGGCACCATCACCCCGAAGATTCCGCTGCCCACGCAGGCACCCACCATCGCCACCAGGATTACCAGACCCAGCACCAGCGGATTGTCCGCTCCGCTCATGCTGGCGTAGGCCCACATGGCAATCGCGGCCACACAGCCCACCACGAAACCATTCATCGCGCCCAGCGCCATCTCCTTGCGCAGGAGGCGCGAAACCGGTATCTCCGCGATTTCTCCCACGGTCATGCCGCGCAGGGTTATAGCCAGCGCCTGACAGCCCGTATTGCCACTCTGCCCCGCCAGCACCGGCAAAAAAACCGCAAGCGCAACAATCTGGGTAATCGTCTCTTCAAAGATACCAACCACGAACGCTGCGGCAAACGCGGTCAGCAGATTCACCTGTAACCAGGGGTGGCGCATGCGGAAGGCGGACCAGATACCTGTGCCTACGCGCTCCTCGCGGCTTAAACCGACCATGCTACCGGTCTGCAGGCTCAGCTCAGACGCCATGCGCTCAAACAGCTGCCAACCGTAGACCAGGCCCAGCAGGCGCCCCTCCTCGTCAACTGCCGGGTAAATACGGTGACGCCGCCGCAGAGCCTGCTGAATGGCCTCGGGCAGCAGGGTGTCGCGGGTAAAGGCAAAGGGTTCCGGAGTCATGATCTCGGCCAGGCGCTGACCCGGGCGTCCCAGCAGCAGGTCGCGCATTGCCACCGTGCCCAGCAGGCGGCCCTCTGCCCCGGCGACGTAGATATAGGTGATGGTGGCCGTTGTGTTGGCCTGGACCAGGTAATCCAGGGCGCCGGCCACGGTGGTCTCCGGGCCCAGCACTCCGGCAGGAGCCACCAGCAATTCCTCAACCGTGTGGCTTTCGCCGCTGCCGACCTGGCCCATGTATTCCAGCTCCACCGGGCCCTCCCCAACGGCCGCAGGCGGGCCGCCGAGGTGGGAGGCGATCGCCAGGGCCTGGTCCGGGGGCAACACGGCCAGCACCTGCTGCTGCTGCTCTGGCGGCATGTCCTGCAACAATTCCGCGGCGTCAGCTGCCGATGCCTCGCGGATCTCTTCGGCCAGCGCTGCCGGGCTCTGATTCGACGTCATGCACCCTCTCCAGGCAGTCGCACACTGGCCTTCTGCTGCCGCAGTCGCCAGGCATAGGCGAACAGCACAACTGCGCCGGCCACTTCGACAGCTACGGATACGGGCGCCAGCGTGGCCTCATGCAGCAGCGCTGACAGGATGCGGAATACGGCAGCGCTGCCCAGCAGCAGGCAGGCGCCTAACAGAGGCTGCGCCTGCTGCCGCCAAACACCCAGCCCGATAAAGACCGTCAGAGTGAAGAAAAATGCGCTGAAATCACCAATCTGGGTATTGCGCGCGACCCCATCGAGCAGCGGCATGTCGAGCATTGCCGCGGCGCCGGCGGGGGCCAGTAGCCAATTGAGAAAACTGACGCCGAACAGCAGGCCAAACAGTCCCGAGATTGTTCGCAGTGTGGTCGTCATGGCTGTCATTCCATAATTTGCTGGCACAGGGGTGCCTCAATGTTGCATGACTCGGCCCGCCATGACCAGTTCTTCGTCACGCCGGATAACGCTACACAGCAAAAATCGTTGACCCGTCTGCAGGGCTGGGCAACTATCCGCGATCAGGACCGCGCGGCGCCCGCGCCGCGTGATCGGTGGCACAGAAGGGACCCGCCCACATGCAACCCCTGCACAGGGACGACGACACAGCCATTGCAGCCATCAGGGCCAGCCTCCAGCGCAAGGTCTTCGACCGGGCACTGCGAGCAAGCGAGCAGCAGCTGGCGCTGAGCCCCGACGATGCCGAGCTCTGGGCCCTGAAGGGCCAGGCACTACAGGGGCTGGGCCGCTGGACAGACGCTGAAGCCTGTTTTCTGCGGGGCCTGGAATTCAGTCCCGGCAATGCCCGCCTGCTGGTCCTGCAGGGGCACCTGTACACCCGGCTGGGCCGCGGCGAGGACGCCGTCTCCTGTTACACCCGGGCACTGGCGCGGGACCCGGGCCTGACTGACGCCTACCGCGGGCTGCTCAACTTCCGCGCGATTCCTGCCGATGGCCCCGAAGTCGCGGAGTTGCTCGCCCTGGCCCTGAACGAACGCCGGACCGACAATGCGCGGGCCCGCGCGCTGTTCCTGCTGGGCCAGATCTTCGTCGATGCCGGTATGGACCACCCGGGGTTCGCCTTCTTCCGCCAGGCCAATGCCCTGGTGGCCAGCACGATCGAACGCGGCAAGCGCGAGTACCAGGTCACCGCAGGCGCCAGCGCAATGACGGCGGAGTTTTTCCGCCACCATGCCCGCTCCATACCGGCCGCACCGGCCTGCCCCGCCATCATCGTTGCCGGGCTGCCGCGCTCGGGCAAGAGCCTGGTGGAAAACCTGCTGTCCGCGCACCCCCTGGTCAGCGCCGGGGGTGAACTTGCGCTGGTGCGCAAACTTGTCGGCGACCTCGACCAGCGCCCGGGGCTGGAAGCACTCGCCGCGCGCCTGTCAGCGGAAACCGCCTCGCCGCTGGGCCGACACTGCCCACCCCTGGCTGCCGGAGCCCGCTACCTGGTCGACACCTCACCGGCCAATCTCGGCAGGCTCGGCTACCTGGCCCTGCTGCACCCGGAAGTCCCGATCATTTTTTGCCGGCGCGAGGTTCTGGACCACGGCCTGGCCCTGTACTTCAAGAATTTCCGTAGCGGGCATCGCTACAGCTACCAGTTGGGCACCACCGGGCGCGCCATTGCCCTGGCAGAAAAACTCATTTGCCACTGGCGACAGGCACTGCCCAACCCCATGTTCGAGGTGCACTACGAGGAGCTGGTCCGAGACCCCCAGGGGACGCAACAGGCACTGTATGCGGGCCTGGGCCTGCCGCCGCCTCCGCCCCTGGAGCGCCCCGGGACGGGCGCCGAATGGCGCGTATTCCCCAGCCGTTCCATAGACTCGATGGGTAGCATCAGCGCCGAACTGGTCGGTTTCGCGGACCGCTTCCGCAGCCAGCTCGAGCCTCTGGCCAAAGCCTATGCGGCAGAAATTGCGCATTCCGGGTTCGCTCCGAGGGCCACAGGCCAGCGTAAGCCCGGACGCAGCGACGGCTGAGACCAGCATTGCACCGCCGCCTATAGTCGACTAAAATGGTCAGGTATTTTCCGGCAATGAAAAACCAGCTGCCGGCACAGACAGCCATGGATCTCCATGAGAAAATGTGCCCCGGATACCGTCGGGCGCCGATGCCCGCCCCAACAGGTCAAGCACTATGTCGCAGGAACAGATAGAGCACGCCATACACAAGGAATACGCGGCCGGCTTCTCCACTGATATCGAGTCGGACACCCTGCCCCCGGGGCTGGATGAAGATACCGTCCGCTTTATATCTGCGCGCAAGAACGAGCCCGACTGGCTGCTTGAATGGCGCCTGGAAGCCTACCGCAGCTGGCGGGAAATGGCCGAACCCACGTGGGCGCATGTTCACTACCCGCCGGTAAAGTTCGAGGAAATGTCGTACTTTTCCTCCCCCAAGGCAATGAAAGACCGTCCCCAGAGCCTGGACGAAGTCGACCCGCAGCTGATCGAAACCTACAACAAGCTGGGCATACCCCTGCACGAGCAGGCGGCCCTGGCCGGCGTTGCGGTGGATGCGGTGTTCGACTCGGTCTCCGTCACCACCACCTTCCGGGAAAAGCTGTGGGAGGCCGGGGTCATATTCTGCTCGATCTCCGAGGCGGTGAAAGATTATCCCGATCTGGTCAAGAAATACCTGGGCAGCGTGGTCCCGCGCAAGGACAACTTCTACGCCGCACTCAACAGCGCGGTCTACAGCGACGGCTCTTTCGTCTACATCCCCAAGGGGGTGCGCTGCCCGATGGAGCTGTCCACCTACTTCCGCATCAACGAAGCCAAGACCGGCCAGTTCGAGCGCACCCTGATCATCGCCGACGAGGGCAGCCATGTCAGCTACCTCGAGGGCTGTACCGCGCCGATGCGCGACGAAAACCAGCTCCACGCCGCGGTCGTGGAGCTGGTTGCGCTGGATGGCGCCGAAATCAAATATTCCACGGTGCAGAACTGGTACCCCGGCGACGCCGAGGGCAAGGGCGGCATCTACAATTTCGTCACCAAGCGCGGTGTTGCCCACCGCAACGCCAAGATCTCCTGGACCCAGGTGGAAACCGGCTCCGCCATTACCTGGAAATACCCGAGCTGCATCCTGCGCGGCGACAACAGCATCGGCGAGTTCTACTCGGTGGCACTGACCAACAACGCCCAGCAGGCCGATACCGGCACCAAGATGATACATCTGGGCAAGAACACCCGCTCCACCATCATTTCCAAGGGCATCTCCGCGGGCAACAGCTCCAACGCCTATCGCGGCCTGGTACGCATGAGCCCGCGCGCCGAGGGCGCCCGCAACTACACCCAGTGCGACTCGCTGCTGATCGGTGATCGCAGCGCCGCGCACACGTTTCCCTACATCGAAAGCCGCAATCCGAGCGCTGTCGTGGAGCACGAAGCGACCACCTCCAAGGTCAGCGACGACCAGCTCTACCTGTGCCAGCAACGCGGCCTGGATGCGGAAAAAGCGGTCTCCATGATCGTCAACGGCTTCTGCAAGGAAGTCTTCCGCGAGCTGCCCATGGAATTTGCCATGGAAGCCGGCAAACTGCTGGAAGTGAGCCTTGAGGGCTCCGTCGGCTAGTAAATTGACAACCGCGCGGCCCCGAGGCCACGCTCTGGAGCACAATCACCATGCTGAAAGTCGACAACCTGCACGTCAGGGTTGAAAGCGAAGATATTCTCAAGGGGCTCAACCTGACGGTAAAAGCCGGCGAGGTGCACGCCATCATGGGCCCCAACGGGTCCGGCAAGAGCACCCTGGGCCACGTGCTGGCCGGGCGCCCGGGCTATACCGTGACCGCAGGCTCGGCCCATTTGTTGGGCCAGGACCTGCTGGCGCTGGCTACCGAAGAGCGCGCCCATCTGGGTCTGTTTCTGGCCTTCCAGTACCCGGTGGAAATACCAGGTGTGAGTAACATGGAATTCCTCAAGGCTTCGGTCGACGCGGTGCGCGAACATCGCGGCGAACCGGCCATCGACAGCGTCAGTTTCATGAAGCAGGCCCGGGAGGCCTGCAAGAGCGTGGATCTGGATCAGGCCTTTCTCAAGCGGGGCGTGAACGAGGGCTTTTCCGGCGGCGAGAAAAAACGCAATGAGCTGCTGCAGATGATGCTGCTGCAACCGAAGCTGTGCATCATGGACGAAACTGACAGCGGGCTCGACATCGATGCTCTGCAGGTGGTGGCAGCCGGCATCAATGCCATGCGCAGTCCCGACCGCAGCTTCATTCTGGTCACCCACTACCAGCGCCTGCTGAACTTCATCGAACCGGATTACGTGCACGTGCTATCCGGCGGGCGCATCGTCAAATCCGGCGACAAGTCCCTGGCCCTGGAACTCGAGGAGCGGGGCTACGCCTGGCTGGAGGACGTGGCCTGATGGTGGATTTCATGCAGCGACCGCTGGCACAGGCCTCCTCTGCGGCGCCAGCCTGGTTGCAGGATATCCAGAGCCGCGGCCGCGATGCCTGGAAGGATACCCGTTTGCCCACGCGCAAGACGGAAGCCTGGAAATATACCAGCCTGCAACCGCTGCAGCAGTCGTTTGCTGTTCCCGGGCGCGACGCGGCCAAGGCCGATGTATCCGCTATAAACCTGCCGCAGCTGGGCGGGCCGACCCTGGTATTTACCGACGGCGTGTACCGGGCCGAGCTGTCCTCGACGGTCCTGCCCTCTGGCCTGACCCTGGTACGTTTCGCCGACGCGGATGCCGCCCAGGCGGAACAGATCCGCACCGCCCTCGGCAGCGCCCTGTTACCGGGACGGCATGTTTTTGCACCGCTGAATGAAGCCACCCTTGCGGACGGCGTATTCCTGCAGGTTGCCGCCAACGCGGTTGTCGAGCAGCCGGTGCATATCGCCTGGCTGACCACCGGCCAGCACGAAGCCATCAGTATTACCCAGCGCCTGCTGGTCTGCCTCGGCGCCAACAGCCAGGCCACCGTGGTGGAGACCTATGCCAACAAGGCCACCGGCGGTACCGCTTTTACCAACGGGATCACAGAACTGTTGCTGGACCGCGGCGCGCGCCTGCACCACTACCGGCTGCAACTGGAGCAGGGTGGCGCGGTACACATCGGCGGCGTGCACGCCCGTCTCGGCGCCGACAGCCTGCTGAGCGGCTTCCACCTGGCCCTGGGCAGTGCCCTGAAGCGGATCGACCTGGTAGTCGACCACCAGGGCCCCGGCGCCCACTGCGATCTGGACGGCATTTACCTGCCCCGCGGCACCGAGACCGTGGACTACCACACCTGCATTGAACACAGCGTACCCAACTGCACCAGCAAGGAGCGCTTTCGCGGCATTATCGCCGACGAGGCCACCGCGGTGTTCAACGGTCGCATTCACATCCACCCGGACGCGCAGAAAACCCGTGCCGAGCTCAGCAATAAAAACCTGCTGACCAGCAACAAGGCCGAAATCAACACCAAGCCGGAACTGGAGATCTACGCCGACGATGTGCAGTGCGCCCACGGCGCCACGGTGGCGCAGCTGGATCCGCTTGCCCTGCATTATCTGCGTACCCGGGGTGTGCCGAAGGAAGAGGCCGAGGTCATGCTCAGCTACGGCTTCATCAACGAGCTGGTGGAAGCGGTAGCGGAGCCAGGGCTGCAGGCATTCCTGAAGCCGCTGCTGGCCAACCGGTTTGCCCCGGAACCCCGGCTGACGAGGCACATCCTGTGACCTCCCCGGCTGCCGTAACCCGGCCCGTTTTCGACCCGGCCGCGATCCGCCTCGACTTTCCCATCCTGCAGCAGCAGGTCAATGGCCAGCCGCTGGTGTACCTGGACAACGCTGCCACCACCCAGAAGCCAGAGGTAGTGATTGAGGCTATCAGCCACTATTACCGCCACGATAACGCCAATGTGCACCGGGGTGCCCACACCCTGAGCGACCGGGCAACGGTGGCCTTCGAAAACGCCAGGTCAACCGTGTCCCGGTTCATCAACAGCCCGGCGCCCTCTCAGGTGATCTGGGTGCGCGGCGCAACGGAAGCGATCAACCTGGTAGCACACAGCTGGGGCCGCAGTACCCTGGAGGCTGGAGATCGCATTCTGGTTTCGTATCTGGAGCATCACTCCAATATCGTTCCCTGGCAGATGATCGCCGCTGCGACAGGTGCCGAGGTAATCCCCATCCCGATCACTGGCGGCGGCGATGTCGACCTTGAAGCCCTGGCTACGTTGCTCGACGAGCGGGTCAAGCTGGTCGCCGTCAATCACGTCTCCAATGCCCTGGGCACCATCAATCCGGTGGCGGAAATAACCCGCATGGCCCAGGCAGTGGGGGCCCGGGTACTGGTCGACGGCGCCCAGGCCACCGCCCACATGGCGGTGGACGTGCAGGCCATCGGCTGCGACTTCTACACCTTCTCTGGCCACAAACTGTTCGGGCCCACCGGCATCGGCGTGCTCTGGGGCAAAGAGTCGGTGCTGGAGGCCATGCCGCCCTTTTTCGGCGGCGGCGAGATGATCGAGACCGTGAGCTTCAGCGGCAGCACCTGGAACGTATTGCCCTTCAAATTCGAGGCGGGCACACCCAACATCGCCGGCGCAATCGGCCTGGCGGCCGCGATCGACTACCTCAACGCGCTGGATATGGACGCCGCGGCACAGCACGAAGTGGCACTGCTGGAGCAGTCCCTCGCGCTTGGCGCGGAGGTCGAGGGGTTGCGCCGAATCGGCGATCCCGCCCAATCCGTCGGCATCTTCAGCTTCGTGATTGACGGGGTCCACCCCTCGGATCTCGGCATGCTGCTGGACCAGCAGGGCATCGCGGTGCGCACCGGGCACCACTGCACCCAGCCACTGATGGCGCACTACCAGGTGCCCGGGACGGTGCGTGCCTCCTATTCCCTGTACAATACCGCCGATGATGTCGAGCGGCTGTTCGCGGGCATTCACAAGGCCAAGCGCCTATTTGGCTAGAAGGTTGATTCATGAGTGTAAAGACTTTTGACGTTACCACCGACGCCCTGCTGGTGACCCCGGCAGCCGCGGCGCACCTGAAGAAGCAGCTGGCGTTGTCCGGCAAGCACGCGGTGCGCCTCAGCGTGAAGGAAAGTGGCTGCACCGGCTTCATGTATGTGCTGGACGAAGTGGAGCAGGGAGAAGCGGGCGACCTGGAACTGCACCCCGAGGAGGGCCTCGATGTGTACGTCGACACCGGCTCCCTGAAAGTGCTCAGGGGCACCCGGGTTGACTTCGAAAAGGAAGGCTTGAACCGCACCCTCAAGTTCCACAACCCCAACGTCACCGCCGCCTGCGGCTGCGGCGAAAGTTTCAGCATCAGCTGAGCCGGACGGAGCACGCATGAGCGCCCAGGAAAGAACCCTGCTGACCACCCAGCGTGACTGCCCCGGCCGGCTGGTCCCGGTGGGTGACGCGGTCACGATTCCCGCCCATACCTTTGTCACCCTGACCCAGGCCCTGGGTGGCAATTACACGGTCATTTACAACGGCAATATGGTGCGGGTAGACGGTACCGATGCCGACGCCCTCGGACTGACGGCCCAGAAACTTGAGTTCGATGCCCCCACAGATGGCCTGGTGCACGAGGACCAGGTATGGGATGCGCTGCGCACGGTATTCGACCCGGAAGTGCCCGTGGACCTGGTCAATCTCGGCCTGATCTACAGCATGGACATCGACCAGGACGCAGGCAGGGTAGATATCCGCATGACCCTGACCGCGCCCGGCTGCGGCATGGGGCCGGTGCTGGTGGGTGATGTCAAATACCGGGTGGCGCAGGTCCCCAACGTGCGCGAGGTTGCCGTGGAACTGGTGTTCGACCCACCCTGGAGGCGCGACATGATGTCGGAAGAAGCCCAGCTCGAAACGGGCATGTTTTACTAGGGAGTACCCCAGAGTGCCTGATTCAGCGGCGAGCAACCCTTTCGGCCACAGCATCAGCAGCGAGGATATTGTCGACACCCTGTCGTTCTTTGACGACTGGGAAGACCGTTACAAGTACATCATCGACCTCGGCAGGGAACTGCCATCCATGCCCGAGGAACTGCATACCGAAGAGCGCAAGATCCGCGGTTGCCAGAGTCAGGTGTGGATAGACACCCAGCTCGAAGAGGGGCGGCTGCAGCTGTCAGTGGACAGCGACGCTTTCATCGTCAAGGGCCTGCTAGGCGTGGTGCTCGCGGCCTATAACGACAAAACGCCGGCGGAGGTGCTGGCGTTTGATATCGATAACTACTTCGAGCAACTGGATTTGCTGGGCCACCTCTCCCCCACCCGTGGCAACGGTTTGCGGGCCATGGTGGCCCGCATCCGGGAGATTGCTGCCGCAGCAGGGTAAGCTCTGAAAGCCTGAGGGCTAATCAAACCTCATCATCGTCGTCGATGCCATCGTCATCATCTACCAGATCGTCGTCGTCCGTCAGGTCATCGCCATCCGTAAGGTCCTCGCCGTCATCGCTCAGGTCGTCGTCATCCGTCAGATCGTCATCATCCGTCAGGTCATCGTCACTGGGGTCATCCTGACTGTCATCTGAGAAGTCGTCACAGCCGTCGCTGGAGTCGTCCACAGTGTCGTCATCGAGGGAGTCGTCGTCACCGAAGCAGGCGAACTCGCGCTCTCCCTCCAGCGCGTCCCGGTCTTCGAACTCGACCTCGTCAGCAACGCCGTCGGCGTTCTCTGCGTCCTTGACCCTGACCAGATCGCCTTCCTGAACATTGGCGAAGAACACCTCGGGGCTGATGTCATCGTCGTCCCGGTCTTCGAATTCCGCGCCGCTGGTGCTGTAGGTAAGGCCCAGAATCGTAATGTCGACACCCGAGGTGAATGACTGTACCGGCCCCTGCAGCACATGGTCATCGTCGTCATCGTCACGATCGATAGTGGTGGCAAACAGGGTGTCGCCGTCCAGGAACGCCTCCACCTCCAGGAAATCACCGGGCGCGATGTCGGCGAGAGTGAGGTTGTCCACCCGGTCGGTGTCGTCGTCGAGGCGGGTGCGCGCATTCAGTTGCACGGTAAGCATGCCCGGCACCAGCTGCAGGGTAACGGTCTCGTCCTCGCCGTCAACCTCGAATACCGGCGCTTCGATCTTGATCCGGCCACGCCGGGATTCTATCCGGGTTGCAACGAGGTTGTTGCCATCCCAGGTACCCTCGATTTGCACTACCGCACCGTTGCCCAGGCTGAGATCGGCTGGGCTCAGCACGGCGTCGCGTGCGTCGACATCGACCCCGCCCACCCGGAAACTGCCGACACTGGCAAAGCGGGTGACCGCACCCTGCACGCGCACGGTCTCACCGTCCTCGAAGCGGCTGCTGGTGCCCCGGTCAAACTCCACCCGGGACGCGGTGATCACGGTTCCGCTCAGAGTACCGCGCACCTTGACCAACTGACCGTCGGCGATGCTGCTGCCCGGGAAACCCACCAGGTCGGCGGCGCCGAACTCGACGCTGAGGTCGCCCAGGGCAAATTCCGAGCCGGATACCATTGCCGCTGTACCGCGAACCTGAATTTGTGTCTGGCCCGCCACAAAACGGGATTCGCGCTCTACCCGGGTAGCGCGCAGGCTGTCGCCGCGGCCGGTGAAACCCGAGACTTCAACCACGTCGTTGACGGCGAGGGTTTCGAAGGTGACGTCGTCAAACACCGTCCCGGCGTTCTCAACAATCACATTGATACCGAGGATAGTCAGCAGCTTCGAGTTGCCATCCGCGCTGATTTCGATGGCCGAGATAGGTCCTTTCAGTTCATTGTCGTACAGCACCTGCTCGGCGGTGCCATTGACACCATCGTCATCGACTTCACCGGTAACCAGCACCACCATACCCAGGCGCAGGGCCTCCTCACCGCGGGTTTCGCCATCGATGATGACTTCTGCGTCATCGGTGTCGAAGCGCACGCCATTGACAAAGATACTGCCAAAGCCATCGATGGTACCGCTGCTGGTCGTGCTCTGACCGGAGCCACCGATACCACCACCGCCGCCGGGAGGGGGGGAAGTCACGGCGACACTGTCGCCACCACCACCGCCGCCACAGGCTGCAAGAACCAGGGCGAGGGCACTTGCTGTAGCCACAGGGCGTGGCAAGAATTTGCTTTTCATGAGGATTGCTCCTGCTCTGAGAGCTCAATAAAATAGATGCCTACGGCAACGTAGGCCGTGTCTTCACTGGATTCCCGCTGTTCGTCGACCTGGTGGCGGGACAGCCAGGCATTGTATTCTTCGAGGAGCTCCTGGGATTTGCGATTGGACAGCTCCCGAAACTCGTTGACCGCGGCTGCAGCGACGGATGCGTTGGACACCTTGCGCTGGAAATACCGCTCACCTGGCCGGGCCTCGAGGTTGTGGCCGATGGTATAGATCAGTTCGCCCACATCCCTGCCCAGAATGTTGATCTTGTCGAATGGCGTCGCCATTGGAATATAGGCGCGCTCCTTGAGCACAGCCTGGCCATCCTCCACCAGGACGTTATTGCTGGCCTGCAAAATGGACATCATGGCTGCCGGCGGTATATCGCCACTGTAGCGCTTGACCAGCGCCGAGAAGCTCCCGGCCTCGCCATCCTGGGGCAGCGCCGCGGGTTCACCATCGGCGCCACAGAATTCGCGGTCATTAAGCCAGCCACTGATGACCCGGATCGCGCGACTGTAGCGCCGGGCCGCCTCCGCGTTGGTGTCGGGGGCCGCCTCCCGCAGGCGACTGACTTCCTTGCGCGTCATACCGGTGATGGCGGATACCGCCGATACCGTCGGGCGCTTGCCGGAACGCTCAATCAGCAGGAAGCCCTCATCGGCGAAGGCCCGCCTGGCCAGCTCGGCAAAGGCCCCGTAGGCCATTCCGTGGGAAAGTAATACGCGCGCCAGCGGTCGCAGGATGCGGAGCACGGCGTAACTGAGAACTTGATGTATTGGCATATCCATATTTGGGAAATTATTCCCATTTAATGGATTTGTCAAATACCTGGCTGCGGATGCGCCGCGGAAACCGGTCAAAACTTGTACACGCCCACGGAATCGGGGCTGCCGAGGGATCAGTCCCCGGCCGCGGCCCGCCTGTAGGCCGGAAGCCCCTGCACGACGAGTCCGATGGCCAGCGGGCACACCAGCACTGGCAGCAGCGCCAGGGAGTAGCGCAACGCGAGGTCATCCCCGAAAGCGAAGTCGGTCAGCATGGCGACTGCCGTGGGCCCAAACGCCAGGCCCAACAGGTTGGTGACAAACAGCATCAGCGCAGATATCTGGGCGCGCATGCGGTTGGGGGTGATGAACTGCACCGCGGCAACGCCGACCCCGTAATGGGCATTGAGGAAAAAGACGATGGGCGCCGCCATCCATACCGCCATTGTCGGTGAGCCGCTTAAAGGCCCCAGCACCGCTGGCAGTACCCACAGGGCAGCCACCGCCAGGATAATCCGCAGGGGTGCGTCCTGGTAACCGCGCCGCAGCAGCGGCTCCACGGCCCAGCCACCGGCGAGGGCACCGAGGCTACCGGCGATAATGAACATCAGGCCGAAGCGACTGGCCGCCTCGGCACGGGGCAGATCAAAGCTGCGAATGAGAAATTCCGGATACCAGGCCATGGTGCCGTAGCCGAGGATGCCCAGCACTGCCACCGAGCCGATCGGGGCGACGTAGGCGCGAAGGTGCAGCCGAAGGTGCTGCCCGATGGCGTCCAGACCGGGCTGGGCCTCCACCCCGTGCAACTCGCCGAAAGCCGGGCGCCGCGCAGGTTCGCCAAGCAGCCCCAGGAATATCGCCAGCAAAAAGCCCGGCGCACCAACCGCGATGAACGTCATCTGCCAGGGCCGAACCTCGCCCAGAAACGGCACCACCGGTGGCGGCATGGTGGAGAACCACTCATGCACCATGCCGCCGACAATATACGCGAGCCCGCCACCGAGGGTGATGCCCAGACTGTAGACGGCCAGTGCCCGCGCCAGTTTCTCCCGCGGAAACAGATCGCCGAGCATGGAAAACGCTGCCGGTGACAGGGTGGCTTCCCCGACCCCGACCCCGATGCGCACCACGAACAGGGCGGCGAAACTGCGCGCGGCGCCGCAAAGGCAGGTCATCAGGCTCCAGGCCATCAGGCCTGCGGTAATGATCCAGTTGCGACTGTGGCGATCCGCCAGCCGGGCAATGGGAAGCCCCATGACGATGTAGAACATGGAGAAGGCAAAGCCGTGCAGCAGGCTGTACTGGACGTCACTGATCGCGAAATCCTCGCGGATGGGGCCGATCAGCACCGCCATGACATTGCGGTCGATAAAAGAGAGGATATACGCGAGCAGCAAAAGCAGCAGCGCGTAGTTGGCGCGGGCGGGGGGCGGAAAGTCCGGAGGGCCCGCAGCCATCAGGCCAGCAAAAGGCGCCCGGGAATCGACTGCAGCAACTGTCGGGTGTACTCCTGCTGCGGCCGCTCAAACAGCGCTTCCCCGGTGCCCTGCTCCACCACCTTGCCCTTGTACAGCACCAGGATGCGGTCGGCGATGTGCCGCACCACCGCGAGGTCGTGGGACACGAACAGCATGGTCAGACCGTATTCCCGGCCCAGTTCCAGCATCAGGTCCAGGATCTGGGCCTGGATGGTTACATCCAGCGCCGACACCGGCTCGTCGGCCACCACAAATTCGGGCCGGGTCGCCAGGGCCCGGCCGATGGCGATGCGCTGGCGCTGGCCGCCGGAGAATTCATGCGGATACTTGCGCACGAAAGCCCGCGCCAGGCCGACGTCATCCATCAACTTGAGTACGCCCTGCTCTACTGTCTTGCGGCTCTCGATCCCGTGCAGCAGCAGGGGTTCCGCCAGCGCGTCGTAGACCGACATGCGCGGATTGAGGGAGGCGTAGGGATCCTGGAAGATCATCTGCATGCGCCGCCGCATCTGCTTCAGGGCCACGCCCTCGAGCGCGGTCACATCGGTGCCGTCAAACAGCACTTCGCCGCTGGTTATCGGCACCAGCCGCAGGAGGGAGCGGCCGATGGTCGACTTGCCACTGCCGGACTCGCCCACCAGGCCCAGCACTTCACCACGCTGGATGGTAAAGCTGACATCATCCACCGCGCGCAGCGGCTCCCGGCCCCGGCCCTGGCCGAACCAGGTGCAGAGGTGGCTGACGGTAATCAGGTCGTCGCGCGCCTCACTGCTGACCGCCTTGCTGCCGGCGGGTATCGCGTCCAGCAGTTTGCGGGTGTAGGGATGCTGCGCCCGCTCGAAAATTGCAGCGCGATCACCCCGCTCCACCAGCTGCCCCTTCTCCATCACCACGATTTCGTCGGCGATGTCAGCCACCACCGACAGGTCGTGGCTGATGAAGATCACGCCGATGTTGCGCTTGTGCTGCAGCTCGGCCACCAACTTCAGGATCTGGGCCTGGATGGTCACATCCAGAGCCGTGGTGGGCTCATCGGCGATCAACAGCTTGGGTTCGTTGATCAGCGCCATCGCGATCATCACCCGCTGGCGCATGCCGCCGGAAAACTGGTGCGGGTACTGGTCTATGGTGGCGGCGGGTTCGCGCATGCCCACTTCCCCCAACAACTCGAGCGCACGCTCCCGGGCCACCGCCTTGCTGACCTTGCCGTGGTACACCAGAGGTTCGACAAGCTGGTCGCCAACGGTCATGTAGGGATTGAGGCAGGTCATCGGATCCTGGAAAATCATCGCGATGTCGCGGCCGCGAATTTCCCGCAACTGCGCCTCGCTCATGGCCAGCAGGTCGCGCCCCTCGAACAGGGCCGTGCCGCACTCCACGCTGGCCGGCGGCGAGGGCAGCAATCCCAGCAGGCTGTAGCAGGCCACCGACTTGCCGGAACCGGACTCACCGATGATGGCGGTGATCTTGCCCGACTCAACGTCGAAGCTGATCTTGTTGACCGCCGTGACCCGGCCATTGCGGGTGGTGAAGTCGACCTGCAGGTCGCGCACGCTGAGCAGGGCCATGGCCGGTCAGTCTCCGGAACCGCGCACGTCGAGCGCATCGCGCAGGCCGTCGCCAAAGAAGTTGAGGGCAAACAGGGTCAGGGTCAGCGCGGCGCCCGGGAATATCAACAGCCAGGGGTACTCCTCCATGGTCTCCGCACCGTAGGAGATCAGCAGGCCCCAGGAGGTCGCCGGAGGCTGCACCCCCAGCCCGAGGAAACTGAGGAAAGCCTCCAGCAGCATGACGCTGGGAATGGTCAGGGTGGTATAGACAATGATCGGGCCCAGCGCATTGGGCACCAGGTGGCGGCGGACAATGGTCGCCGGCGAAAGGCCCAGGGAAATAGCCGCCTCCACAAACTCCTGCTGGCGCAGGGACTGCACCTGGCCGCGCATGATTCGCGCCATGGTCAACCACTCCACCGCGCCAATGGCCAGGAACAGCAGCAGCAGATTGCGGCCGAACACCACCATCAGCAGCACGATAAAGATCATGAAGGGCAGCGCGTAGAGAATATCCACCAGCCGCATCATCACCGCATCCACGCGCCCGCCCACATAGCCCGCCACCGCGCCCCAGGTAACGCCGATCACCAGCGCCACCGCCGTGGCCACGAAGCCCACCGCCAGTGAAATGCGGCCGCCATACATGATCTGGGTCAGCAGGTCGCGGCCGAAGATATCCGTGCCCAGCCAGTGCGCTGCCGAAGGCGGCGCGGCGCCCAGGTCCAGGTCCTGGGCATCGTGGGCGTAGGGCGCCAGCCAGGGCGTGAGGATCGCGATCAGCACGAAGAACACCAGCACACACAGCCCGAACAGGGCCAGCCGGTTCTTGCGCAGCCGGCGCCAGGCATCCTGCCACAGCGACGTGCCCTGCTCCGCCAGCACTGCCTCGCTGTCCGCCACGGTACTCACTCAGGCCTCCCCGTACTGGGCGCGCAGGCGCGGATTGAGCCAGGCTGCAAGAATGTCCGACAGCAGGTTGAAGAGCACGATCAGGGTCGACAAAAACACCGTGGTGCCCAGGATCATGGTGTAGTCGCGGTTGAAGGCGGCCTGCACATAGAAACGCCCCAGGCCGGGGATCTGGAAAATGGTTTCAACAACAAAGGAGCCCGCCAGCAGGCCGGCAAAGGCGGGACCGAGGAAGGCCACCACCGGAATCAGGCCACCGCGCAGGGCGTGGCGGGTGACCACCTGCCACTCCGGCAAACCTTTGGCGCGGGCGGTGCGGATATAATCCTGGGACATGACCTCCAGCATGCCGGCGCGACTCAGGCGAGCGATATAGGCCGCATAGGCCGCCCCCAGAGTCAGGCTGGGAAGGATCTTGTCGCCGGGCATGTCGCCCCAGCCAGACACCGGCAGCCATTCCAGATGAATGCCAAACACCAGCACCAGCAGGGGACCGAGCAGGAAGGTCGGCATGCAGATGCCGATCATGGCCACCGACATGGGAATATAGTCCTGGGCGCTGTTGGGCTTGAGCGAGGCGAACACTCCGGCCAGCCCCCCCAGCAGCACTGCCACCAGCAGGGCGTAGGCCCCCAACTCGGCGGTGGCCGGCAGGCCGGCGGCAATCAGCTCATTCACACTGCGGCCGGGATACTTGAACGAGGGCCCCAATTCGCCGCGGGCGAGGTCACTCAGGTAGGCCAGGTACTGCTGCCCCAGCGGCAGGTCCAGCCGGTACTGTGCCTCCAGGGCAGCCTTGACCTCGGGAATGACGGCTTTTTCGCTGTCGAAGGGGCCACCGGGCGCAATCCGCACCAGGAAGAACGTGACCGTGATAACCGCCAGGATCACCGGTATCGCCTGCAGCAAACGCCCACCGACAAACCGCCACATAGGCTACTCCAGCTCGAATTCGGCCAAGGGCATTGGCTCCAGGTCGACGTACTTCATGTTGACGAAGTCCATCAGGTTGGAGGGCATGCCCTTCACGCTGGGATGCACCAGATGCTTGCTGGCGTAGGTATAGATCGGAATGATCGGCATCTGCTCCATCAGCCGGGTCTCCGCCTCGTGGAAGATGGCAAAGCGCTCCTCCTTGGTGGCGGCCTGGGGTGCCCGGCGCAGAATCATCTCATCGTAGACCGGGTCGGCAAAACCGGTGTTGTTGTTGCCGCCGTCACTGATGTACAGGTCGAGGAAATTGTTTGGATCCACGTAATCGCCGATCCAACCGCGACGGGCAACATCGAAATTCATCTCCGACACCGAATCCAGATACACCTTCCATTCCTGGTTGGCCAGGGTGACCTCGATATTGAGCACGTCTTTCCACATCTGCTGTACGGCCACCGCGATCTTGCGATGGCTTTCGCTGGTGTTATAGGTCAATTCAAGCCCTGGCCAGTCGGCACCGTCCGGGTAACCGGCCTCCGCCAGCAAACGCCGGGCCTGCTCGGGATCGAAGCTGAACAGCTGCGGCGGCTGGTAGCCCAGCGTGCCCGGGGGCGTAATCGCGTAGGCGGGGTCATTGCTGCCGTGGAGCACGTTCCTGGTCAGCGATTCGCGGTCCAGCGCCAGCGACAGGGCCCGCCGGACCCGGACATCATCCAGCGGCGGCCGCCTGGTATTGAGCAGATAAAAATAGGTGCCGAGGTAAGGCGCCTCGACTAAAGGACTGTCCTTCAGCTTGCGGTAGTCGGGTAACTTGGCCAGCGGCACATCATTGCTCACGTGCAGCTGGTTGACCCGGAACATGCGCTCTTCACTGACTAGATTCTCGGTTGGGTAGAACACCACGCCGTTTAGGCGCACCGTGTCCGCATCCCAGTAGTGCGGGTTCTTTTCCACCACTATGCGCCGGTTCAGCTGCCACTGCAGCAAGCGGAAAGGGCCGTTGCTGACGATATTGCCGGCCCGGGTCCAGCGGGTGAACCGGTCCGTGGCCGCCCCGAACTCCTCCACCGTGGCGCGCGGCACCGCGAAGCTGCTGTAGTGGTCCATCAGCTGCAGGAAATACGGGGTGGGCTCGTTGAGCGTGACTTCCAGAGTCATGGCGTCCAGCGCCCGCACCCCGAGCAGTTCCGGGTCGTCGAGCATGCCGGTGGCGTAGGCTTCGGCATTCAGCACCGGATAGAGCATGTAGGCGTAGAGATTGCCCATCTTCGGATCCAGGGCGCGGCGCCAGGACCAGACAAAATCGTGCGCGGTCACCGGCTCGCCGTTGGACCAGCGCCCTTCCGGCTGCATGTGGAAGGTGATCACCCGGCGGTCTTCGCTGAACTCCCAGCTGGCGGCTGCGCCGGGTTCTGGCTCCAGGGTCCAGGGGTTCTTGCGGGTCAGGCCCTCGAACATGGCATCGATCAGCTTGCTCTCTGGAACCCCGGTAACCACATGGGGGTCCAGCCCCTGGGGCTCGGAGCCATTGCCAAAATGGAGAATGCCGTCACGATTGCCCTGGGCGACGTTGGATTCACCGGCGCTGCAGGCGAGCAGACCGGCGAACGCGGCCAGCAGGAGCAGGTATCTGGGGAAACAGCGGGGCATGGGGGAAAAGTACCCGGTTTTTCTCCCCAGCGCCAGCAGTTCACGGGGCAAGTTCACCAGAACCTCAGTAGCCGGCCGCTCCGCTCTGGATTCTCTCGAACCAGTCCGTGTCCAACGGTTCGTATCGCGTTGCACCGGGTTTGAGGACACACAGCAGATCCGTCACCTGCGCCGGGTCGTAACCCTGCTTGCGCAAGTCCCCTTTCAGCAGCTTGAACGTACCGGTGGTATCAATTTCGCTCTGGATACGCAGGAACAGGGGGCGGGCGTAGGGCGGCAGTTCTGCCTGTACATGGGCAGAAAAACTGGCCAGGTCCAGGCTCTCGACTCCCTCCTCAAGACGCAGTGCGGCCATCCCGGCACGGCCATCGGTCCCGGGCACTTCGACGCCGAATACGTTGCTCAGCGCGACCTGGGGATGTTGGTTGAGAATTTCACCCACCTCGTTGGTGGACACGTTCTCGCCCTTCCAGCGGAAAGTGTCGCCGATGCGGTCGACGAACTGGTAGTGCGGCAGGCCGAGGGCGAACCCCACATCCACGGTGCGCATCAGGTCACCGGTGTTGAACCAGGCGTCGCCGGGCTCGAAGACGTCCCGCAGAATCTTTTTCTCGGTCGCCTCGGCACTGGTATAGCCCTCGAACCGTGTCAGCGCCGTGATCTTGCCCAGCAGAAGTCCCGGCTCACCGGCCTGGACTCTGACACAGCGGCCGGCGCCGTCGCGTACGACCTCGTCGCGATCCACATCGTATTGAATCAGGGCAGTCGGCAGTGCGGAACTGCCCACCGTGCAGTCCTTGTTCAGAAGATTGACGAAGCCGATATTGCCTTCACTGGAGCCGTAGAACTCAATGATCCGATCAATCCCGAAGCGGTCCTTGAACTGGTGCCAGATGTCTGGCCGCAGGCCATTGCCGACCACCGCCCGCAGGGGGTTGTCGGCGTCGTCCGGCTGCGCGGGCACGTGCAGCAGATAGCGGCACAGCTCGCCAATATAGACGAACGCCGTGGTGCGATGTTCCCGGACCTCCGACAGGAACTGGCTGGCGGAGAACTTGCGCCGGATAAACATGCTGGCACCCGCCAGGAATGCCGCCCCCGCGCCCACCATGAGTCCGGTGCCGTGATACAGCGGCAGGCAGAGATACAGGCGGTCGTCCTCGGTGAGCTTGAGCCCCGAGGCCTGGATTATTCCGGCAGTGGCAAGATAGCGCCGGTTGGACAGGACGGCCGCCTTGGGCAGGCCAGTGGTGCCAGAGGTGAAAATGTAAAATGCGGTGTCACCGATGGTCACCGCAGCGGTCTCCGACGGGTTATCGGTGCTCGCCGTTGCAGCCTCCGCCGCCATGTCCAGGGTCCAGTCCGGCGCCGCAACAGCACCGGCATCCGGTACGTACAGGTAGTCGCCAGCCTGCAGCTCCAGCTGGGCACGGATTTCCGCAACGGCCTCCAGGCACTCCTCACCGAACAGAAACATGCGGGAATTGGCGGTGGTTACACAGTGCACCAGGGGCCGGTGGGTAAGGTTGTTGTTGATCAGGGAGGCGACCACGCCCAACTTGTTCAGGGCAATCACCACCACCAGGAATTCGATCCGGTTCTCCATCAGCACGCTGACGACCTCGCCGCGCTTGAGCCCCCGGGCCTTGAACACCGCAGCGTAGCGGTTGGCCTCGGCATTGAACTGAGCCCAGTTCATTTCCCGCCCTTCAAACACCAGGGCAGAGCGACGTGGGAAGCGCTCTGCATTCTGCGCCACCCTGGCGCCAAGGCAATCGGGTGCATCATCCGGCCGTGGTTGCAGCAGCTTCTTTGCCTTGATCAGGCCAGGCACTTCTCGCAGGGTTCTCAGTACATCTTTTTTTATCACCGACTGGCTCCGTGTTGGGATCAAAGGGGTAAGATACCGTTTCAAACGGCACTTGTAACGCGAACCGGACGCACTTTTGGAGCGGGGACCCCATGAATCACTATCAGCAACTGCAACTGCACTTCGCCCGACTCAATGACCTGGGCCACGTGCAGGCCATCGCCGGCTGGGACGAGGCCGCCATGATGCCCACCGGCGGCGGCGAGGCTCGCGGCCAGGCCCTCGCCACGCTGGAGGTAATCATGCACGGTATGGTCACCGACCCGCGCGTGGGGGACTGGATAGAAGGTGCCAGCGAAGAACAACTGGACCCCTGGCAGAGCGCGAACCTGCGCGAAATCGCGCGCAGCTACCGCCAGTCCACCTGTATCCCCGCAGACCTGGTGGAGCGGCAGAAACTGGTCACATCGCGCTCCGAGCAGGCCTGGCGCCGCTACCGCGCGGAGAACAACTGGCAGGCCATGGCACCGCTGCTGCAGGAGGTGGTAACCCTGGCCCGCGAGGAAGCCGCCGTGCGCGCCGACGCCACCGGCCTGTCGCGCTACGACGCCCTGCTCGACACCTATGAACCGGGCATGACCTGTGCCCGCGTGGACCCGCTGTTCGCGGACCTGAAGGGATTCCTGCCCGACCTGCTGGACGAGGTCCTGGCGGGACATGCGGCCGAGCCCCTGCTGCTGCCCGAGGGCAGCTTCAGCGTCGAGGAGCAGCGCCAGCTGGGGCTGGAACTGATGCGTACCCTGGGCTTCGACTTCGAACACGGCCGCCTGGACGTCAGCCACCACCCCTTCTGCGGCGGCGTCCCCAGCGATGTCCGGATCACCACCCGCTATCGCACTGATGACTTCGTGGCCGCACTGATGGGTGTCATCCATGAAACCGGCCACGCCCTGTATGAACAGGGCCTGCCCGCCAACTGGCGCCAGCAGCCCGTGGGCCAGGCCCTGAGCATGGCCATGCACGAGAGCCAGTCGCTGCTGATGGAAATGCAGGCCTGCCGCTCGCGGGAATTCCTCCATTACCTGACACCGCACCTGCAGCACGCCTTTGCCGCCGCCGATCCGGCGCGGCCGGCCTGGAGCGAGGACAACCTGTATCGCCTGTATACCCGGGTCAAACGCGGCTACATCAGGGTCGATGCCGACGAGGTCAGCTACCCCCTGCACGTGATCCTGCGCTATGAACTGGAGCGGGACCTGATGGAGGGCAGGATGGAGGTCACTGAAATCCCGGAAGCCTGGGACCAGCGCATGCAGCAATACCTCGGGCTCTCCACCGCCGGTAACTACAGCGACGGCTGCCTGCAGGACGTGCACTGGCCCGCGGGCCTGTTCGGCTACTTCCCCACCTACACCCTGGGCGCGATGACCGCGGCACAGCTGTTCGCGACCGCGCGCCGGGACAACCCCGAGCTGCTGCAGCAATTGGGCGACGGCAACTTCTGCGCGCTCCTGGGCTGGCTGCGGGACAAGGTGCACAGCCAGGGAAAACTGCTGGACTATGATGCATTGATGACTCAGGCCACCGGCGACACGCTGCAGGCGCACTATTTTCGCGATCACCTGCAGCAGCGCTATCTGGGTCTTTAGAGCCCGCCGCCAAACAGGAGGAATGCCGTGGAAAAGCTCAGCGCCCAGGACGTAGGCTTCCTCAAGATTGAAACCCCGCGCTGCCCCTTTCACGTGGCCGCGCTGGTGATCCTCACTCCGCCGGACAAGGCAGCCGCCAACTACCTGCGCCAGCTGGCGCGCAAATGCGGCCGCCTGAACGAGATCCTGCCCGCTTTCAACAAACGCCTGGAGGATCCCGAGGATCTGTCCGCGGCGGCCTGGATTCCGGCGGACAACTACCAGGCGGCGAACCATGTGCTGCACTACGCCCTGCCGGCGCCGGGCCGCATGGCCGACCTCTTGCCGCTGGTGACACGGGCCCACGAACGGGCTCTGGATCGCTCCCGGCCGCTGTGGGAACTGCACATGATAGAGGGCCTCCCCGGCGGCCGCTTCGCGCTGTATTGCAAGACCCATCACGCCCTGGTCGACGGTATCGGCGCCATGCGCATGATCCAGAGCCTGTTCAGCACCGACCCCAAACAGAAAATTGACCTGCGCAAGGTGCGGCGGGAGCCGACCCGCCAACACAGCCATCACAGCCTGTTCCAGCAACTCGGCGGCGTCGCGAAAGGGGTTCTGGAGCAGTACCGCGCGCTGCCGCAGCTATCGCGCCTGCTGCTGCACATGGGCGCGGATATCCTCAAGGGCAACACCGACGCCATGCGCCTGCCTTTCACTGCGCCGCGCACGATCTTCAATACCGAGCTGGAATCGCGCCGCAGCCTCAGCATCTGCGACCTGCCCCTGAAAACGGTGAAACGCCTTGCCCGCCAGCACGGCGGCACCGTCAACGATGTCCTGCTCGCTATCTGCGGCGGCGCCCTGCGGCGCTACCTGCAAGCGCATGCCGCTCTGCCAAAGAACTCCCTGATCGTCGGTATGCCCATGTCACTGAAATCCGGCGGCGAGCGCGAAGGCAACCGCCTCAGCTACATCATCAGCCCGTTCTTTACCGACGAGAAGGATGACCTGCGCCGGCTACAGCGGGTGATCCGCACCACTCGCGCCGCCAAGGCGGAGATGACCAGCATGTCGGTGACGGCGGCGGAGGACTTTTACGCCCTGCTGATGGTACCCGCGGTACTGCTCACCATCAGCGGCAACGCCGAGCGGTTCAACCCCGCCATCAACGGAATCTTTTCCAACGTCCCCGGGGCAAAAACTCCGCTGTATCTGGACGGCGCGCGGATGGAAGCCCTGTATCCGCTCTCCATCATTACGCACGGCATGGGCCTGAATATCACCGTTGTCAGCCAGGCGGGCAAGCTGTGTTTCGGCATTGCCGCCTGCCCGACGCGGCAGGCGGATATCGAGCAGCTGCCCGGCCACATCAGGGCCAGCTACCAAGCGCTGCGCCGGGCGTCGGCTTCACCCGGCGACGCCAAGCGGCGGAACGACTGAGGTCTCAGCCGGGAGTGCGCACCTGCTCGCTGCCATCCCAGCCGACGGCCGCATGGCGGATGTCGGTCCACAGGCGCTCCACCGCCGGGGTCATCTCCACCACCTCAATCATCCCGAAGACGGCGCTGCGGGTGTCGAAATAGGCCGCGCGGCCACCCACCGCCACCGAGCAGGAGAGAACCATTTCGAATCCCTGGGAAGCATAGTGTGCGCAGCTGCGCTCGAAATCGGTGGCGGCAATCGCATGATGATGAAAGCACCAACCCGACTCCCGGAATACCTCGCGGTAAGGTGAAGGTTTGTCATCGAGCGGCTGAATCAGCTCAAACTGCATGTGGCCGCAATTCGCCAGCGCCAGGCTGACGGCAAAATCAGCGGGCTGGCCCTTGTACATCAGGTCATTGAGCTCGAAGTTCTCAAACAAGAACCACGGCCCCACATTCAGCTGCCGGGTCAACTGCGCCATGGCTGTGTGGATATCATCGGTGATGAAGGCAGTTTGTATAACGCCACCATCGGGCTGGCCAAAATTCAGGACGGGCATTGCGAAGTCTCCTGTTACGGGTCAATAGCGTATTCACCACAAAGGCAGGAAACAATGAGTATTTCTACTCTGTCGAGGCATTTTTCCGGGTGCTAGGCTGCAATTCGAATGAGATTTCCCCAGGGGAGACCCTGCTGTAATACGCACCGCGCGGGAAATCATAGCCCACCAGCCTGAATGGAATACCGCCATGAACAGTACCAAGACCAGTAACCAACTCACCGACTCCGGCACTACCGGCATTGAGATCAGCAAGCAGCTCAAGAGCGCGTTTTTCGCCCAGGGTGATCTTGAATGGATCCCCTGGGTCATGCCCGATACCTGGTTCAAGCTGCTCGCGATCAACCCGATAACCGGCGGCTTCAGCATGATGCTGAAAGTCGGTCCCCACAACATCGCCCCTATCCACGGCCATACCGGCTCGGTGGAAGGTATTATCCTGGAGGGTGGTTTTGCCTACGAGGACGACTGGGGGCACGCTGGCGACTACGTGCAGGAACCGGCGGGGATCAACCACAAACCAACCACCGGCGCCGAAGGCATGGTGATGTTCGCGATAGCCCATGGCCCGCTGGCTGGCTATAACGACGATGGCAGTGTCGCGCTAATCCTGGATGCCAGGGAAATGTTCCGGATGGCGGAAGCTGCCGGTGCCGCCACCCATGTGGACAAGCCTGAGCACTGGGACTGAACCGGGATGCACAGCAGCCGCGAGACCAATCCAACTACCAAAGGGAGAGCCACTTAACATGAGCGACAATAGACTGGCGGGCAAGACTGCCATCGTGACCGGTGGCGCATCGGGACTGGGCCTGGGGATTGCCCAGCGGTATATTGAGCACGGCGCCTCCGTAATCATTACGGACATAAATATCAAGGCCGGAGAGCAGGCGGCAGCCAAAATCGGTGCTCGCTTCATCGCGCAGGACGTCACCGTCGAGAGCAGTTGGGAAGCTCTGTTCACTGCGCTGACGGATGAGGACATCCACGCCAACGTGCTGGTGAATAATGCCGGATTTGCCGACGCCGGCCTCGGAGTGCTGTTCGAGGACATTGACGTGTCGCAAGTGAAAAAAATCTTCACGGTGAATGTCGACGGCACCATACTGGGTTGCAAACATGGCATCCGTCACATGAAACGAGACGGCGGCTCCATCATCAACATGTCCTCCATTGCCGCCATGGTACCTGTGCCATTCATCGCAGCCTATGGTGCATCCAAGGCCGCGGTACGCCATCTCACCCAGTCAGTGGCCCTGTACTGTGCCCAACAGCACTACCGCATCCGCTGTAATTCCATCCATCCCGGACAGATTCGCACGGCGATGCACGATCGCCTGGTAGATGCCACCGCGGAACAGAACGGCATCACCGCGGCAGAGGCAGAGGCCGGGTTTCTGAGCATGATTCCCATGGGGGAGTTCGGCCAGGTGGAGGATATTGCCAACGCCGCACTATACTTTGCCAGCGATGAGAGCAAGCATGTGACCGGCGACCGCATTCTGGTGGATGGTGGCATGATGCTCACCAGCTGATGGAGGCGACATGACTGACAGACTGAGCTATGTAAGTGGCATTGCGGCTGTTCCGCTCCTGTATAAAACTATTGGTTTGGCGCTGGACGAGGCGGCTGAACGCTGGGGCGACAGGGAGGCGCTTGTCGTAGGGCATCAGGACGTTCGCTGGAGTTGGACTGAACTCGCTACCAGGGCCGAAGCTCTGGCGGCGGGCTTCCTCGCACTGGGGCTGGAACCCGGTGACCGAGTGGGAATCTGGTCACCGAACAGGGCGGAATGGGTGCTCACGCAGTTTGCCACCGCCTGTGCGGGGCTCGTGCTGGTAAATATCAACCCGGCCTACCGCTCGGCGGAGCTTGAATACGCCCTGAACAAGGTCGGCTGTCGGGCGCTGGTATTGGCGGACCGATTCAAGAGTTCCGGCTATGTGCAGATACTGCGGGACCTGGCGCCTGAAATCGACGGCGCCGCACCCGGAAAATTGCACGCGGCCCGCTTACCCCGGCTCACCCACGCCATCGTTATTGCCGAGGAGGAACCGGCCGGGTTCCACCGTTTTGCCGACATTGCAGAGCATGCGACGGATGAGAGCAGGCATAGGCTGTCGGAGCTCAAAGGTGAATTGCAGCCTGAGGATCCAATCAATATTCAGTTCACCTCAGGCACCACTGGCTCACCCAAGGGGGCGACACTCAGCCACCACAACATTCTCAACAACGGCTACTTTGTGGGCGAGGCGCAAGGCTTTACCGAGCAGGATCGGCTCTGCATTCCGGTGCCGCTGTACCACTGCTTCGGCATGGTCATGGGCGTGCTCAACTGCGTGACCCACGGCGCGACCATGGTCTTTCCCGGCGAGGCGTTCGAGCCCCGCAGTGTGCTGGAGACAGTCGAGCAAGAGAGATGCACCTCGCTGTATGGGGTGCCGACCATGTTCATTGCCGAGCTCGACTATTCGGAGTTTGGCAAGTTTGACCTGTCCTCCCTCCGCACCGGCGTGATGGCGGGCTCTCCCTGCCCGGTGGAGGTCATGAAGAAGGTCATTGAACGCATGCACATGGAGGATGTGACCATTGCCTATGGCATGACCGAGACTAGCCCGGTGAGTTTCCAGACCCATCCCGATGACCCCTTTGAAAAGAAAGTGGGTTGCGTAGGCCGTATCCATCCCCACCTTGAGGTCAAGATCGTGGATGCGGCGGGCAAGGTGGTACCCGTGGGCGAGCGGGGTGAACTCTGTACCCGGGGCTATTCAGTGATGTGCGGCTACTGGGACGATCCCACGCGCACGGCGGAGTCCGTGGACGACAGGGGCTGGATGCACACCGGTGACCTTGCCACCATCGACGAAAGCGGTTATTGCAACATCGTCGGGCGGTTGAAGGACATGATTGTACGCGGTGGCGAGAATATCTACCCCCGGGAAATCGAGGAATATTTTTACCGCCATGAAAAAATTCAGGACGTAGCAGTTTTCGGCGTGCCAGACGATCGCTACGGCGAGGCCGTTGCCGCCTGGATCCTCCTGAAAGAAGGCGCGAGCGCTACAGAGCAGGAAGTCCTGGACTTTTGCAAGGGCCAGATTGCGCACTACAAGATTCCTGCCTACATCCGGTTTGTCGATAACTTCCCAATGACAGTGACAGGCAAGATCCAGAAATTCGTGATGCGTGAGCAAATGGCCGGGGAGCTGCGATTGCAGCAACCGCTAACGGCCTGACAGATGCCAGCCGCGTCACGGGGGGCTCAGGCAACTGCCTGCAGGGGTGTTTTCTCAGGGGCGGGGAACTGGAACCCTTCCAGAATGATGTTGGGCCACAGGAAATCCATGGGATGCGGCGTGAAATCCACGCCAATATTGAGCACTGCCGGGCGACCGCTGTCCATCGCACGCTGGACCGCGGCGGGGATGTCCCGAAGCTCCGATACATCCTCGGCGTAACAACCAAACCCCCTGGCAACGGTAGCAAAATCAACCGTAGACAGTTTGGTGCCGAAATCGGGGTTCTCCAGCATCTCCCCAAAGGGCTTGTACATGCCCCAGTAACTGTCATTAAACACGATAACAATGACCGCCAGACCATAACGACTGGCGGTTTCCAGTTCCTGGACGGTCATGCCCATGGCACCGTCACCCGTCAGGCAGAAGACTGCCCTCTCCGGGTGCGCCAGTTTGGCAGCATTGGCGTAGGGCAGGCCGAAGCCGAGATGCCCCATGCCGGGAACAAACAGCGACCGCTCCGGGCTGTCCACCTGAATGTGGGAGATTGTCCACATCATGGTCTGGCCCCCATCGTGGACGACAATGGCATCGCGAGGCAGCAAGTCGGCAATTGCGGCAGCGACCGCGGACTCGTTGAGCAAACCGGCGCCGCCGACCACCCTGCTCTCCTTCGCCGTCTCCCGATACAATGCCCTGTCCGCATCGCGCTGCTTCAGGGTCGATTGCTTCCAGTCCAGGTCCTGATGGAAACCGACATCTTCCGCCAGCACTTGCAGCAGCGCCTCCAGGCTTGCCCGGGCATCTCCCACCAGGCCGATCTCCACCGGTACGGCACGGCCAATGGACTCGGCATCTATTTCGATCTGGATGATCTTCTGGTCGTCCGGCTTCGGGTAGTGCGGCGGCTTGTGAATGGGCGTGAAGGTGGAGAACTTGCAACCCACCGCAAGCACCAGATCCGCTTCCTGGCCGACATCAATTGCCGCCTGTCCGGACACCAGGCCCGCGGACCCAAGGGTATTGGGATCCGCCGGATCCAGCACCCCGCGGCCGTTTGCCGTGGCCATGGCCAGCATGTCCGTGTGCGCCACCAGCTCGCGAAACACCTGCACACCACCGGAGCGGGCAACGCCACCGCCGGCAATCAGCAGGGGCCGGCGGGCTCCCCGCAGGGCAGCCACAACCCGCAGCAACTCCTCCCTGCTGGGCACCGGGCGCTGCGGTCGATAAGGCGGTGTCTGGTCGAGGTCGTAGCGGCACATCAAGGTACCGACATCACAGGGAATATCCAGATGCACCGGCCCAGGGCGCCCCGAACGGGCAATGTGCACGGCCCGCTCGAACAGTTCCGGGGCGCGCTCCGGATGGTGCACTATGGCATTCCACTTGGTGATCGAGCGGAACAGCCCGATCTGGTCCGCTGACTGCAACTGGTCGATACTCGGGTCTATCGCCCGGGCCTGGTTCTGCCCGGTAATCACCACGATGGGAATATTGTCGGCAAATGCGGCGGCCACACCCGGCACCAGGTTGGTAGCTCCCGGCCCGACCGTGGCGAAACAGACACCCAGGGTATCGGTGACCCGGGAAATCGAGGCCGCCATGTGGCCAGCCGCTTCCTCGTGGCGGGTCGTGATGTAGACCAGGTCCGGGTCCCGCGAGGCACCGTGCATGATGAGGCCTATCTGAGCCGCAGGCAGGCCGCAAATATACTTCACGCCATGTTTTTTGAGGATGGCGAGCAGCATGTCGCTCACTGTGCATTCTGTAATCATTCCACGGCACTCCGGGACAGGGTTGTCAGTTGCGTTGCGAATGTTTGGAGGGCATGCCCGCAGTGGTGCCACCGTCGACCAGAAACGCGGTTCCGGTGATCATGGCCGACTCCTCACTGGCCAGAAACACGACCGAATTAGCTATGTCCTGTGGTGTTGCCAGCCTTCCGAGGGGAACGTTATCGACCATGCCCGCGACCATGGCATCCCGGTCTCCCACCATCTCGGCGATCGGGTCCAGCATCTCAGTATCGACGTAGGTCGGGTGGATGGCATTGCAGCGAATGCCGTAACCACGCTCGGCACAATCCATGGCCACAGACTTGGAGAGCAGGGTGACACCGGCCTTGGAGGCGCCATAGGCTGGCAGATCCGAGGTGCCCAACAGGGCACCAATGGACGAAATGTTGATCAGCGAACCGCCACCATCAGACTGCCTGATGGCACGGATACCGTGCTTGCAGGCCAGCATGGTGCCGGTGAGGTTGACCGCCAACACCCGGTTCCACTCCTCGAGCACCATGTCTTCAACGGTGCCGGTAATTCCGATGCCGGCGCAGTTCACCACGATATCCAGGCGCCCGAACAGTTCGATGGCACGGGCTGTTGCCGCCTCCCAGTCAGTCTCGTTGCTGACATCCAGCGTATGGCTGGCCGCTGCGGGGCCGATGCGCTCGGCGGTTGCCTGCGCGCCCTCGTTATTGATGTCAGCCACCAGGACACTGGCGCCCTCACGCGCCAGCGCCTCGCAGGAAGCACGTCCTATGCCCGAGGCACCCCCGGTGACCAGTGCCACCTTTGCTGTCAGCCTGCCCATCATGACCTCCTCCCCGCCGGCCCGTTTCGTTTCACGTTTCAGAAGTTGAAACGCCCCTCGATGCCGACCCAGCGGGGCTGGCCGAGGGTCTGCTCGGTGAAACCGTTGGAAGCGATATCAAAGGCATAGCTGATGTACTCCTCGTCGAGGAGGTTGCGGGCAAACAACGACAATTCATACTGTTCGTTGGGGGAGGTGTAGGTGACGCGGCCATTAAATAGTTTGTAGCTGGGAATATCGGTGTTGGGCGCGTTGGTCAGCTGTGAAAAATAGCCGCTGTTGTAATAGCCACTCAACTGTACCGAAATTACCCCCGCCTGCAGGGGAAAGTCCTGCACGATGGCACCGCTGAAAGTGAACTCCGGTGACTGTGGCGCTTCCCGGGTGACATTGATCGGAGCGAGCGGATCCGTCCCGATCAGCACGTCTTCCACCTCGGTATCCAGGTACGCGGCGCTGAACATCAGCGTGGTGGTGTCCGTCGGCGAGATGGTCAGCTCGGTGTCCATTCCCTGAATCGTGGCATCGGTGTTGTACAGGGTGAAATTGATGCCACGCTGGTCAAAGGCCTGGTAGTCACGGTAATCGTAGTAATAGGCACTGATGTTCCAGCGCGCCCGGTTGTCCCAGAAGTCCAGTTTGCTGCCGACTTCCCATGCATATATATCCTCGCCGTCAAAGCGCAGACCGGCAAAGGGCGCATGGCCCGCAAACCCGGCGTTGTAGTTGAACGCCTTATAGCCCTTGTTGAAGCTGGCGTATAGCAGCCAGTCTTCCGCGGCGCTGTAATCCAGCTGCAGGCGGGCGGAGACGCCGTCTTCGTCGTATTCGTCGACGATGGGCCCGTTGGTCAGCACCTCTTCAATGAGGCTGCCCGGCGGTACTCCCAAAGGGGCCTGGCCGGGAATGGGAACGCCCCCGGCGCGCAGGAACGGCACCGCATTGTAGTCGTAGTCCTTTTCATCGTAGGTCCAGCGCAGGCCCGCGGTCAGCACCAGATCCGGGGTCAGGTCGCGCTCCAGCTGGCCGAACGCCGACCAGGAAGAGGTTTCCACGCTCCAGTTCGCCGTCTGGCCCAGGGAGAGTGCCGCGGGATTCAGATCCGGCGGTGGATTGACCAGCAGTGACTGGCTGTAGTCCCCGTCAATATTCAGGTAGTACAGCCCTGTGGTCCAGCGGGTTGCTCCCTCGACCTGCTCTACGCGGAGTTCCTGGCTGAAAGTATCGCTGTCGCCGGTCTGACCGAATTCGATAAAGGGGAATGGGGTCAGGTCATTGTCTTCCAGATAGTCGGACTCGACGCTGTTCAGGTTGCTGAGCGATACCAGCCTGACCTGGTCAAACTCATAGGCAATATTGGCAATGAGGTTGCTGGAGTCACGCTCCAAGAACCCGGGCTGGTCGAAAGCGCCACTGTAGAGGTCATTGTCAGGCTTGACGTAGCCGAGAACGGTGTTGTTCACCCCGGGCACATTGAAGCCGAGCCCGGTCACTGGGTCAATCGCCGCGCCCTGGGTGTGGGCGCCGCCGACATTGTCCACATCCATCTCGTAGATATCCGCTGAGAGCAGTATATCCAGTCGATCCGAAGGGGTGATCTGCACATGCAGACGCCCTGCCAGAGTGTCGTCCTCCAGCTGGTCGGGGCCTACAGCATTGTCGATGTAGCCGTCCGCCTTGCTGTGGAACAGTGCCAGCCGGGCCCTGACCGTGTCCGACAGCGGACCGCTGATTGCACCCTGGACACTGTAGGAACTGTAGCTGCCGGCGGATGCCTTCACGTAGCCTTCCACCTCCTCCGTGGGCTTGTTGGTGATCAGGTGGATGAGCCCGCCGGTGGCGTTGCGACCAAACAGGGTACCCTGGGGACCGCGCAGCACTTCGGCCCGACTGATGTCGTACATCTTGATGGAGTTGGTGGAGATGGAGGACTGGTAAACCTCATCCAGGTACAGCGCATTGGGCGATTCGATATGTCCGGCGAAGTCGTTCTGAGCCACGCCGCGGATGGATACCAGGCCCACCAGCGGGGCCCCGCCTCCGTTCTGCAGCATCAGGCCCGGTGTCACCATGGTCAGCATGTCGGTATCGGTGATATTGAACTGCTCCAGTGCGGCCCCGGACATCGCCGTGACCGAGATCCCGGTATCCTGGAGGTTGATTTCACGCCGGGTGGCGGTGACGACAACTTCCTCCAGGGTGTTCGCCATCACATCGGCGTTGAGCAGCGCCAGAATCGCTGCCGGCAAAATACAGGTTCTCTTATACATGGGTACACTCCAGGTCGTGGCCTTCGCAGGAATTGCTGTAATCGCGCAAGGCGTCAATCGAGCTGCCTGCCGGCTGGTACAGAAGATCCCCGCACAGGCGCTTGAGCATGGGGATGGAGTCTAGGCGCCCGGCACCCGAAACGGGATAGCGAGAATTACTCAATTTTGTATATACTCAAAGTATAAAATGATAATCCGGAGTGGCGGGATATGGCTGGAAAGCTCCCCCGCCCGAGGTAGAACGTCATGGTAGCGCTGCGTACACGGGACCTGCAGGATGTTGTCGACATCAGCCACAGAGCCCTCGAATGCGACAACATGAATCAACTACAGAAGGAAGCCCTGGCTTCCATGGAGCGCGCCATCGGCGCGCGCAGCAGTATCTATGCACATCTCAGCCTGAGCCAGCAACAGATCCGCATCAGCGAGGGGCAGGACCGCGGCGTGCCGGCCGGGGCGATGGCGCGCTGGTGCGCCGGCTATCACCGCCAGGATCCCTTCATGCAGAGCTACCTCACCTGCCTGTCGACATCGTCACGAAATGTCATCGTCTCCAGCGAAGTCATCAGCCACCACGACTATGTGGCCACCCGGTTCTACAATGAGTTTCTCAGGCCGCAGTCGATCTATCACGTGATGATCATTGGTCTGAGGCCATCGGGACGCGCCCCCTTTGGCGTCATCGGCCTGCACCGTTCCGCAGGCGAACGCGGCTTCTCCCGCCTGGAGGTCGCCAAGGCCGACCTGATGGCCCCCTGCCTGCGCGGCGCCGTCGAGCGCATCCAGGCACGGGAACTGTTGTCCCGGCACGGGCACGTGACGCCGCGGGGCGTGGACGTGGTTGCCACCGACGGCACCACGACCCTGGAACAGCGCATGGAAAAGTTTGGCCTGTCACGACGCGAGAAGGAAGTGGTGGAGCTCCTGCACCAGGGCCTGACCAGCATGCACATAGCCGACCGCCTCAATATCAGCGTCCGTACCGTCAACAACCACCTGCGCTCGGTCTATGACAAGAGCGGAGTACACAACCGCACCGCCCTACTCTACCAGCTGACCTGCTGACAACCACTGCGCCGACGGTTGTCAGCGCCGCGGAAAATTTTGCTATACTCGCGCCCTCGCCGGTGTAGCTCAGTTGGTAGAGCAGCGCATTCGTAATGCGAAGGTCGTAGGTTCGACTCCTATCTCCGGCACCAATAATTCAATAAAATCAGATACTTAAGTATTTCATCCCTATATTAGTCCCCACTAAGCGAAAAAGCAACTTCCATTAACTAGGCATCAAGCGGTGATGCCTGAAGCCGATTGACAAAGCCATTGCATTCACAATGAGAGAGCGATTATCACCGGTTACTTGATAGAGTAACCCCATCCACCGCGAAATTAGCGCCCAAGGCAACACTAGAACGATCAGAGAGCAGCCAGACAACTGTCTCACCAATTTCCTCGGGGCGGCCAAGACGCCCTACCGGCTCAGCCTGTACAAGCATATCCCGTAAACCCGGAACATTGGTCATTTGCGTGATCATCATGGGTGTCTCAACGACACCCGGAGAGACCACATTGATACGCACGCCCTGCGCACCATAGTCGAGAGCGGCGCTGCGGGTAAGACCGAGCACACCGGCCTTGTATGCGCAGTAGGCAGCCATGTTTACTGCCCGACTTCCGCGAGTCGCGACCGGTCAGCCCCACCGCATCCAGCCAGCTGGCGAGTTCCCTGCGCTGGACCGTGCGCGATGCGCCGGCGAGATCCAGCGGCAGCAGGATATTCTCCGCCGCGGTCAGCGTGGGAATCAGGTTGAACCGCTGGTAGACGTAGCCGATATATCGCCGGCGGAACCGCGTGCGCGCCGGTTCCACAAGGTCGACCAGCGACTCGCCATTGATGTACACGCTGCCCGAGCCGAGATCATCGATACCGCCCAGGTGGTTGAGCAGCGTCGACTTGCCCGAACCGCTGCGACCGAGCAGCGCGACACGCTCGCCGGCACCGATCGACAGCGAGACATCATGCAGTACGGTGTGCGACCGCCCCGCCTCGTCGTAGGCATAGGACAGGTTTCTGGCTTCGACCGGCATTGGGAAAGTTCCGACAGCGTTGCATTCGCGTCAATGATACTACAGGGTCAATGCGTCGCCCCGTGTAACTGTGCTGGAGATCGACCTGTAGCCGCAGGCGCTCTCCAGGATCAGCTTGTTGCTGCCCCAGGCCTCGCCGTAGTGATCACCCGGCCCCTCGCCGATATAGATCCAGTCGAGGACCGAGAAGAAATCCACGGGTTGATACATGCGACCAGCGCCGCATTCGCCGCGACCAGCACGTCCACCCGGCTCTGAGGATTTTCCAGCGCGATATCGCGCTCCTCGAGTAAGCGCAGCGCAAAGTCGAGCAGCTTCTGCCGGTGGGTGCCGGGCAGCAGCGGAAACAGTGCATGATGACGCGATAATGTGCGGGTGAGTTCGTCAACGCGATAGCGGGAGGATGTCATGAAAGAGTTATTGTCAAATCTGGTGTTCAAGGGCCTGAATCAAGCGGCGGCCTGGTTTGATTCTGTTACCTCGA
>NZ_JAUTDR010000050.1 GCF_030649675.1 Haliea sp. E1-2-M8
CGGAGAGTGGCCAAGCGTGATCTTGAGTATTCAGCCGTTTTAGAACCGTCCGTAGAAGTGGGGTAGAACCCTACTCACAATCACAGACACCGGAGAAGGCCAGCAGATAAAGACCTCAGCGGGGCGGCGGGAACTCCCAGCTCACACGGAGCTAATCCGGCTGGGGCTTGAAGACTACATTCACGCGCTGCGCGAGCAAGGCGCTGAGAGACTGCTACAAGGCGTCACGCTGGGGAAGCGCAAGGCTGGCGACCAAGGCGGTAAGTGGTACAACGAGCGGTATCGCAACGAGACCCGGCTGCCGGGGTTCAAGGCCGCGAGAAAGACGCTCTACTCGTTCCGCCACACTCATATAACGCAGGCCCTCAACGATGGAGAGGTTGAACTCCGCACGGTGCAGCAGTGGGTGGGGCATGAGCGTGGACAAATGGGCGCCACACGCTTCTACGATAAAGGCGCTTCCATACCGCAACTCCAAACCGCGCTCAACAAGCTCGACTGGGACTGCTCCGCGCTACAGGCGTTGCGGCAGGGATGGCGTAAAATGCCCCTATATAGAGGTGATTAGCATGTGGTAAAGGGTGGCCAACATCCGCTGATGCCATGTCAAATCAATGCCACGTACAGAGAAACCAGACCAAAAACGGGAGCCACACACCATGGCGTGAACCCCCGCAGGGAGTTGGTAGTCTGCACCACCGGCATCAACAGTGCATTCCACAGCAACTAACGACAATCGCTTAGGCTACAGTTACGCGCGGACCAGAAAGGACCAGCATTCGTAACCATAGTCATGCGCGTCCAAGACCTTCGCGGAGTTCCTCACGCGGCGATACCGGCAGTGAATCCACTTCCAGCCTTTCGGCGCAGGCTTTTGCTTACATTCGACCAATCATATACACCCCCTTAGAGGCGGTATGATTTTGGTGATACCTAGCTTGACCCAGCCGGGCCAAATAACTACCATTCCGAGTGCCGGTCGTTACTGGTAGTTGTGGTACTCGAAGTGCCGCCTCTGACAGCTTCGACAGACAGGTACGGCCTGAGTGACAGCTCAGGCTCGTACCGACCAATTCCTTTTTAAACAATCCCATTCTTCTTCAGCTCAGCCCACTGGATGGCGGCTGTCTCACTGCTAACGCCGAGCTGGCGACATATCTCGAACTCTGTTGTGTAGCCTTCCGCTACCACAATCCGCGAATCCACCAGCAATTCGCCAGCGAAGGCATTTGCTTGCCATTCACTGTCCTCAAAAGGCCGGTGGTCAGGAACTCCCCTAGCGAAGACGATCGGCTCATCCATGTGCATGAAGAAATGTCCGAGCTCGTGGGCGATGGTAAATCGCTCGAAGTTCCCGCCTTCGACTGCCCGCTCGAACACGCCATTCTCAATTCGCATTAGCGGTGGGTCGTCCCCTCGCCCTGGGATAGTCTCAGCCGCTGCCTCGTACCCTAGGTCCGCCGCTTCTACAACATCGAGCTCTAGCACTCCGCGGTAGTCGAGGAACTCAATTACGTCGACCACAGGCAGGGCGACCGAGCTGACCCCCATTACCTCTCTGATGACGTCGGAAAACCCATGCGCCAAATGCCGGACCTTTTCTCTGCCTCGGGGCTTTACCTTGTAGCCCTTCGGTTTGTACCTGATTTTTTGCATCGGCTCTCCCGTGGCCTAGGTTATCCCGCGTACTCAGCTCTCACATCAGGCCCAACTGCTCTCGAAAGACATCCTTAGAGTCGCTTGATAAATCCGAGAACTTACGTGCGAAGGCGACCATGAGCTCTCTGTCATCGTCACTCTGGCCCTGAAGATCAACTTTCATATCCGGTTGTGAACAGTCGACTAGTTTCGGCAATACATCCACACCGTCTACACCCGCGAAATAGCTGACTACCTGCTCAAGGTATTTATCGGTTATCCGCTTCCTGCCCATTTCTACGGCTGACAGATATGCAGACTTGACCTCCATGACATCAGCCATATCTTTCATAGTCACACCCTTATCGATTCTCATTTTTCGCACCGCCTTTCCAAATGGTGTCGTCATACTCTCCTCCCTGCCTGGCTGCCAATCAGCACAGCACCATAAAAGTATACCGCTTTTCGCTGGAAAGTAAACCCATTGTGGTTAATATATAACCCTTTTAAACGAAGATAAGACAACTTAATTATGGACGATAGCCTGCCGAAATACAATATGTAGTAGCAATTGCTGACTGCAAGCACTACTTGCGTATATTTCCCTCAGCGAAAATTTACGAAAAATGCCTGTTGCCTTACTCCCAGTGGAAAAGGGGCGGGGTCGTATATAAAAGGGGGGGGGGTGGGAAGCCAAGCGCCTCAACAGGGGCACTTGGCGGGAAAGGGATTGACGACGGGACTCGAACCCGCACCTCCCCGGCGGTATAATGCAGTGTCGGCCGCACGAACCTTGAACCTGAGGGGCTCTATCCAATTAAGCTACGCCAATGTTAACTCGCTGTCCTAAATCTTTTCTGCTGCATAGTCATCCTCATAACGCCGCATTTCCTCGGCGAGCTCCTGCAGCCTATCGACAAGACCTTCCAGGCTTATCCTTCTTATCGCTGGCCGATCCTCGAACGTTTCTACGGCCAACCGCTCAATAAGCCCCTTCTGCTCCAAGCTCATCAGGTGTCTGTCTACGGTACGCTTTGAAACGCCCATCCTGGCGGCAATTCTCTCTGCTCGGGGAAATGGCCAGACATCTGCCACCCACCAGTGCATGAGCACATTCAACAAGACGACCATCTCTCCGTCATTGATGCCCAGGCTTGCCTGACTGCGGATCAATATATCCGGCAACAACTGATATCCAGTGAAACCCTCTCCCACCGCCCCCTTCCACTTCGCTTCGAGGCGTTGAGCTGGAGATATCTTTCTATGCTTTGCGTTCATTTCTGCATAAAACCATGTGCAGTGCAAAAGATCAATATAATGATTATATATTAGACATTTTTGTCTCAATTTATCCATCACACCCAAAGTGGCGACCTCCGCCCTACACTACACAATACAATTATGTTGCTTAGCCAGCCCCCGCACCCCTTGACTCTACCTGCTCTTACGTGGCTCAATGCAACTCAATGACCGGTTATGATCTGAGTGTAGCTTTTATGAATGACGTTGAGGCAGTGAAGACCCGGCAGGATATTGAGCTGGTGGACAGACTCCTGCGGAAGCACAAAGGGGACCTGTACGGCGACATTTGGCGCACAGGCGTCAACCTCGCGCTGCGCATCAGTGACCTGCTGGCGATTCGGTATGAAGCACTGGACCTGAACCGCCGGGAGTACCGCATGCGAGAGGGCAAGACGGGCAAGCTGCGCACGCTGGGCCTCAATGACACGGTAGCGCGGATTGTGGAGCAGCGGCGAGCGGAGCATCTGGGGGACGTATATTTGTTCCAAGTGCATTCCAACAGGACAGCGGGCGTAGTGAAGCCGGTAGGCCGGGTCACAGTCGCCAAGGCGTTCGCGGAGGTGGGCGGCATTATCGGGGTACGGCTGGGCACGCACAGCATGCGTAAGTCTCGCGGCTGGGCGATGTACAGCGAGGGTGTGCCCATTGAGATGATAGCCAAGGTGCTGAACCATTCGGCTCCCTCAGTGACCATGCGGTATCTTGGGATAACTCAGGCTGAAGTTATGCAGACCTATACGGACTTTGAACTGTGAGCTCCTCAGCGCCCGGTAGCAGGCTTGTCGGGTTGGCAGCGGGGGTTAGTGGGGTCGAGAGTCAACACGATAACAGCGCTGCTATTCTGGGCACTGGTGCTGGACCGTGTCTTACTCCTCTATAAAAGCGAGGAACTCAGCCTCTGGTACGATGCGAACTCCACACTCACGCGCCTTTTCAATCTTTTTCGGCCCTGCCCCTGAGCCTGTAACAAGAATTTGCGTTCTCCCGGTGATGGCTGCTCGCGGCGTGAAGCCAAGCGTGCAGAGATACGCTTCAAACGCCTTGCGGTCGTCCCAAGGGGGTGCAAACTCACCTGTGACGACGATGTGGGTTCCCGCAAACCTTCCAGAAGAATCTCCCCTCAACCCAGACTCCCGCTTCTTAGACGGGACTCGCCGAAAGGTTCGAGGTCTTCCGCTTGCAGTTCCAGCAGCATAAATTCCAGGCGTCGGCACGACTGCGGAGATGGCACGATATAGGGCTGCGGCAGCAATGGCGTCTTCCAGAGCATTGTGGGGCAGATAATCATGTCCAATTTCTTTGCAGAGATTCTCCAGCTTGTATGAAGGCGAATCGCGCCACAGGTCTCGCGCGCATTCCAGTGTGCTTACCCAACTAGCGAGTTCAGTCACATCCTCCAAGCCGTATCGCGAACAAGACTGACTTATGCAGTTGGGGTCAAATCGGCTATCTGCGTGATAAACACATTGCTCGCCCGAGAAGAAATAGCGAAGAACTGGGTGAATAGCGGGGAAGGTGGCGGCGTCCGCCGTGTGGTGCGCTTTGATGCCGTGGAGTTTCGAGTGATAAAGCTCCTCATATTCGACTTCTGGGTTTACGAGCACCCGCCAGGTCTCGACAAGTTCGCCCGCGCGGAATCGAGCGATACCCACCTCGCAGATTGAGGCCAAGCTGGAATTGGCAAGTTCAATGTCAACAGCGGTAAAATTGCTCTCATATTCATATTGGTTCATTTGGTTCGAGCTCCACTAATCCTGTGAATGCCGTTCCACGAAACTTAATGTTTCTCGCTTTTCTGTCTTGCACCCCGGGCACTTCGTCGGCTTCAATTCATGGTAGCCGCCAGTGGTTGAGTAGCCGCAGTTGGGACAGCTCATTTTCCAGCCGTCAATTTCGGCTTCCAACCTATAACCCGAATACGCAATTATGTTCGACACCAGTGTTGCTTGTTTTTCAGCGTCGAACGGCCCCCAGGGGTCTGAGATGTTCCCGCCTCTCTCCAAGTCTTGAAGCTCATACGTACGCCACATTTCACTGCGGTCCACGTTGCACCTTGCTTTGTACACCAATTTGAAGTTGCCGCTGGGCGATATAAATCGAAGTTCGGAATCTACCCTTGCGAGCTTCTTCATTATCTGACTTTCGTCCACGTCAATCTCCGGTGCAAAGAATGGTGCTCTTGCTGAAATATTACCCCATCGAGATTTGGTTCGTGAAGTACAGTGATTTCGAGACCTTCTTATACATAGGTCGTTACGATGCCACTTGCTGCTTCCGTTGTGAACGCCGCGCACCTAGCCAGCCACATTCACTGCTAGAAAGATGGGTGGCCTAGCTCCGCGAGTCCGTCCCGTAGATACTCTGCAAGCGGGGCTTTTTCTGCAATATAAGAAGCCATGTACTTATCATTTTGTAATTCCGCGTCTGCCACAAGTGCCTCCCAGTCGCTTGCCTGCTCACCGCCAGCACCACGGCCAAGCCACATCAGCGCACATAGCTCGACCAAGGCACCGTCTTCCAGCGAGCGTAGCCGCTGTGTAAGTGCTTCTTCTTCAGGTCTCACTTGCAACAAGAGCTCCGCGTTAATGCTTCCCAATTCAAGCGCCTGCACCTGTTCGCTAGGTGGGTAGCATGCATCCGCGAGTCGTATAACCTCCTGAACTTCAGAATACTTGAGTGTCTTCACGGTCGAGTCCTTCCAGAGATATCGCTACATCATAATCAATTGATCGAACCCATGCGAATCCCCAGAGACCGATTTGTGGTTGACACATTCACTTTGGCACCGGTTGCGCTCGTCACTTCGGCAATTACCGGCATCACCTGATACTCCCGAAAGACAGCTTGCTCCATAGCATTGAGTACCGCTTCCCTGTCTGATTTCCGACACACCACACCATCATGGATTGGTAGTAGAGGCACGCCCAACTCGATACACCTATCGAGTATTGAGCACATGATATTTGCTTCCCATAGACTCAAGGTTTTCCAGCCCCCACCATAGAAATGCTCTTTAATCTTGGCGTGTTTCTCCTCAAGCCGGGACAGTAACCGCACGGCATCGGCGTGGACCGACACTGAGGGAAGCTTCATGGTGGCCAGGACAGCATTGTCGCGAGAACTCGCATTGAGAAGGCGCATCATCGCGGCCTTTGCCGTGGCTTGGATGAAACCTTCTACATGATAAGCATCTGTGGGCCACACCAACCTTGCAGATGCACCCTCAGAGTCCCACAGAGCCACCTCAGCGTACGCGAGGGCAATGTGCATGCATCGGTAGTCAAGCTCAGTCGTCTCTTCTGCGTCGATTGTGAGCGTCCAGCGCTGCACTGCGGGCATGGCTTGTGCGGCACAATGAAGCCTGCCGTAGACCTTGAGTGACCTATCATTGAACTGACGTTCCAGCACCAAGGAAGACGGGTGTACGGGAACGCAGCCGTGAGTACGATGCGTGCCCCGCCAGCAGTGGGAGAGGTTTACCGCGTTCATCCTCTGGAGGCGTTCACGATTTAGGTTCGTTTCCGGTGTGTCTATGTAGTCCTCACGGCTACCACTCCGGTCCTTCAGAATCACCAACTCCCGCTCCGCATGCTCCGTCAGTACAACCTCAAAGCCCGCCTCCATCACCTCATCGTAGAGCGCGACTAACTTATCAGTGGGCAGCACCAGTGAGGCCCTACCCGGCTTAAAGCCTTTGGCGTCTTTCCATCCTTTGTGGAAGGTGATGTAGCCATGTTGCTCCAAGTGCTCTACTACTGGCTTAGCTGCCTGCCGCGAAAAACAGCGAGGGACGCTATAACGATTCTTCCGGGGCATTTCGGTTTTGGTCGGCCAGAGCACGCCTACCAGAGCGTCAGCACGGCCAAAGCATAGAGCCTCAAAGCAGGCATTCAGCAGACAAGCAACGCCTCGCTCCCTATGCACCCTTCCGGGGCCACGGAAGACAATACCTTCAGTGACCTCCGCAAACACCTCGGAAACTCTCCTACAGCGTATATAGACACCGCAGTCCGCGTGAAGCGTGTAGAGCTGGTCTTCCTCGTCGATTACTTCCCGGTTCTTGAGTGTGCCTGCCCATTCGGAATTCTCTGTCGCATATCGGGTTATAAGCATGGCAGCAGGCAGTGGATTGGTGCCTAGAGCATTAAAGGCTGGGATAGGCTGTCTCCTTTTGAAAATCTACTATAGGTAGGGATTGAGGGGGGGGTAGGGTAAACACTCTCGTATTGAGTCTGGAGCATACCTATCGCCAAAGGGATTAGGTATCTGGGTAAGGTCCCAGTGAAGAACGGAGGTGTGGCAGGACAGGAACTCTACAGTCCCCACTTCCAAGATAGAGCGAAAAAGTGGTCCCAGCAATAGGGGCCAAAGGTCAGGACTATCAAATGGTATTATTGTGCGCCAAAAGCGGAATCTCTTGACGTATCAACAAACTACCGAACAGTGGCCGCACCCCTGAACTTATCGAGCCTTTACGCCCCTGTTGCCGGAAGTGGTACACAGAAGTCAAGAGACTCAAGGAAGGAGATGTGCAATACGTAGTCTGCTTGCCGCACTGGGCAGCGTTGCGCGCTCTGTTTTTCAACGCGAGCAGTGAGTGAGTTCCGGCGGCTGTGACAAACTGGTACACTCCTGTGTCACACTCACTGCCAGCATGCGCCCTGAAGCCGCGTAAACACTGGGTGGAGGGTTTCAGGGGAGCAGTCCTCTCCTGGGCACCATCACATCAGTAATTGCAAGCCTTCCCAGCCAATCCGTTAAAAATACCAACATAAAACCCCACAAAATGTGAGCGGTAGAAACGTCACCTCACGATTCCCGCCAAGCAAGAAAAAACCCGGCCCGACCTGGGCGCACTAAGTGATGCCAGTGGCACCATAAAGCCCGTCGAGCGCGGGCGGACTTTCCCGTGTTGGGGGCGTCGCACTCCGTCGCGCCAAGTCGCACGGTCCTGCCATATGGCCATTAACCCCGACCGGCGGTGACGGGGCTCCCATCTTATCGGCTGCAGCCCCCGCTATTCTGCCCCGCTGGGATCACACGAGCGCCAGGCCCGCCATCGTCACTAGCGAGCGCAGCGGGGTAGTGACGATGGCTGCTAGCCCAGAAAGTACGCAGCCCCGAGGCCGATTTTCGGCAGGACGCGCGCGTGACGGGTTCGTAGACTACCCACTGTAGACAGAAATACCCGTGGCCACTGCGGATCAGTGGCACAGAGGGCGCCCGCCCTCGACCGTTCGGTCACTACCCCAGTCAACACAATCAGCGAGGATGTCTACTCTCGATAGGCCGTTAATATGTCCTATACTTAGTGATACCCGGAGGCGGCCCGGCTGATGGCGCTGGCCGGTGCCGAGATACTGCTCTACCCGACCGCGATTGGCTTCGACCCGGCCGACGACGAATCCGAGGCGCGCCGTCAGCTCGATGCCTGGCGGATCATCCAGCGCTCGCACGCGGTCGCCAACGGGCTGGGGGTCGCATCGGTCAACCGGGTCGGCTTCGAACCGGACCGCTCCGGGGGCACCTACAACGCGGAGTTCTGGGGCCACAGCTTCATCTGCGGCCCCCAGGGCGAGGTGCTGGCCGAGGCCGGCACGTCCAGCGAGGTGGTGGTCTGCACCATCGACCGCAGACGATCCGAGACGGTGCGCAGAATCTGGCCGTTCTTCCGCGACCCGCGCATCGACGCCTACGGCGATCTGATCCGACGCTTCAACAGCTGACACCCGGCGACACGCCTTCGAAACGATCCCGCTGCGCTTTATCGGGCCGGCGCTGCGAGCAATCGAGAATCGTGTGACATCCTTCACATCTTCGGCGGCACAGCTATACTCTTCGCCAGCGAAACAGGACGCCGGCTGAGAACGCGGGCGGTGTGTTCCGGGGGGATTACAGAGAGCGACCATGCCGGACCGCAGATCACTGCTCCACAGGACCCTTGGCGAGTTGAAGCGCCGTCACGTCGTGCGCGTGCTCGGCGCCTATGCAGTAACTATATGGGCCATCCTGCAGGTGGCCGACATCGTGCTGCCGGCACTGATGGCCCCGGACTGGGTCATGACCGCGCTGGTCAGTGCGGCCGTTGTCGGCGCGCCGGTCGCCGCCGTCCTGGCCTGGCTCTACGATCTCACACCCGCTGGCGTGCAAAAGACTCAGGCAGCAGCGCCGGACGATTCGGCTGCAATCGCATCCACGGCAGGCTTCGGCGGGCGCTGGGTCGATTACCTGATCATTGCCGCTCTGGTGCTGATCCTGGCATTCGTCCTGCTCAGGCCGTCACCGGTGGAAACACGCATCGGCACCAGCATCGCGGTTCTGCCGTTCACCGATCTCAGCGCCGACCAGGGCAGCCGGTATCTGGGCGACGGTGTCGCCGAGGCCATCATGGACAAGCTGGCACGGATATCAGGCATCCAGCTCAGCGCCAGGACCTCATCGTTTTCGTTTCGCGACGGCAGGAACGATGCCCGGCAGGTCGCCTCGCTGCTGGGCGTCGAGACGCTGCTGGAGGGCAGTGTCCGGCGCGCCGGGAACCAGTTGCGCATCAGCGCCCGCCTGATCGACGGTTCGAGCGGCAAGCAGGTCTGGAGCAACACCTATGACGGCTCGATGGAAAGCGCATTCGAGCTTCAGGACAATATCTCGTCGGCAATCGCCGAAGTGATGCGCGTAAAGCTGAATTCACCGAACGACCTGGCGGCCGATCTGGCCACGCGAAATCCGCAGGCATTCGACGAATATTTGCGCGGCCGCTCGTACCTGAGAGACCGGACCGGCGGCAAGATCGAACAGGCCATCGAAAGCTTTCAGTCGGCGCTGGCGCTGGATCCGGCATTCGGGCTGGCTGCGGCCGGCCTGTGCAGGTCAAGCTGGGAGCAATACGAATACCAGCGTGGCCCCGAGCTTGCCGAAATCGCGTTCGAGCGTTGCGAACAGACAGGTCAGCGTTATCCTGAACTTGCCGAAACCCGGATAGCCCTGGGCTCGCTCCAGCTGGGCACGGGCCGGGCTGCGGACGCAGAAATTTCATTCATGAAAGCGCTCCAGCTCGAGCCCAACAACGCCGAAGCCCATGCCGGTCTTGGCCTGTCATTGCGGGCCCGGGGGGAGTTCGAGGCGGCTGCGACAGAGCTGCGCAAGGCGATCGACATAGACCCCGCCTACTGGCGTTTCCGATCAGACCTGGGCATCGTGTATTATTTTGCCGGCGAACTGGAAGCCGCCCTTGATGCCGTGCAGCAGGCCATTGACCTGAATCCCGATCATCCCGACCCCTATTCAACCCTGGGTGGCATCCATTTCGCCCGCGGCGATTTCCTGCTGGCCGGGAACGCATTCGAACAATCGATAGAGCGCGAACCCAATCCGATCGCGTATTCAAATGCCGGCACGAACTACTTCTTCGCCAGCGAGTTCAAGCGCGCCGAAGCCATGTTCGAGCGCGCTGTGGAAATGATGCCGGACGATTTTCGCTTCACCGGTTTTCTGGCCTGGGCGATACGCGCTCAGCCCGGACGCGAGCGCGATGCCCGCCCCTTCCACAAGGCAACCATCACCACTGCCAGCGAACGACTGGCCATCAACGTCAACGACCACGATGCGCGCGCCGCCCTTGCGGTGCACCTTGCCGCACTTGACGAGGGCGCAGCCGCACGCGGTGCGCTGTCAAGCCTGATCGATTACCAGCAGCTCAACATCAATGCGCTGACGATGACCGGTTTCGCGCATTATTTCCTGGGCGATCACGATGGCGCGATCCGGGCCTTCCAGATCGCCATCGACAAGGGTCTGCCGGCATTTCTGCTGCAAAGCGATCCGCGCCTTGATTCTGCCTGGTCAGATCCCCGTTTCGCTGCGCTCTTGCAGCCGCCGGCGGCAGCGTCCGCCGAAAACCCGAGGAGCTAGATGATGAACGCATATATTCGACCGTCACAGATTTTACTGGCAGTCGCCGTGCTGGCCGCGACCGCCCTGCCGGCGCTGGCCCAGCAAACTGCTTGCCCGCCTGACTGCGCGATCGAAGTCGTGGTTCCCGAAGACCTGTCGCTACCACCCGCCTCTCAACCCAAAACCCTGGTGGCCGACGCTGGCGCGGAAATCATGATCAACACCAATGCACGCGTGAGGATTCAGTTCGAGGGGCAATCGCCGTTCGTCAACCGGAACGGCATACCGGTGATGAATTTCGTCGTCAATCGGGGCAACCGGCCCATGCGCGTCCGAACCGACGGCGAGGCCTGCTCTGACCAGAACCCGTGCAAATACATGATTCATGACCTGCCCCCTCTGTCAGGATAGATGTCGTGTCCATTTTGCACTCTAAATCTCAAGGAGGGGGCGGTCAGTGAGAC
>NZ_JAUTDR010000051.1 GCF_030649675.1 Haliea sp. E1-2-M8
ATCTGACTGTAAAGCTGTGTATCTTTCATGATGACAAGGCTAATCTACCCACACGATTTGGTGAAGACCCATTTGTTTAGAGCAATATCCCATGCTTTAAGAATACACCGGGACACCCACAAGTTTCTTAGCGGCAAGACTAGACCGGACTTTAGTGGCGTAAGAAATATGGTAAATAGTATTACCGACATCAATCCTGCACTACGTGAAGATTGATCGATCATACGGCATGCTTTATGCTCAATCACTGTGTAGAAAAGAACTGGCGGTACGGTAACCAGGGTAAGCAACAACAATGCGGGGAGGGCAATCTGGCTCGTCTCGGTTGCTGCTGATGCGCAGGCTGAAAAAAACCAACCTACATGAAGTAGGTAAGCTTTCAGAAGCATGGATCGCTTGCGCCGCAGTTGCTCGATTAGCACGGACTTCTCCACCTTTATCGCCGTGCACAGTGCTGGCAGCGAATCTGCCACCCGACGCCGATAAGTGAGAACTGCTGCAATTGGTTAAGAAGCATTGACCACTTACCTCTGGATAGTGTCCCCTCTCTCGAAGGCTTCGAACGATTTCAAAGAACCTCCACTACGGAACTTCGGTTTCAGGTCGGAAGCGCTCTCCGCAGATTCTACATCAGCAACACGTTGCAGAGCGATGCCGGAGTTATTCACTCACGGCCAGGAGCGGGCATCAACGCCCCTGTTCGATCACCTGTGTGGAGCTGCAAAGTAANAGATTCTACATCAGCAACACGTTGCAGAGCGATGCCGGAGTTATTCACTCACGGCCAGGAGCGGGCATCAACGCCCCTGTTCGATCACCTGTGTGGAGCTGCAAAGTAACGGAACAACGGTCATTCCGTAGCGGACTGCTAGCCTGGTCAATTATTGCGATGAAATTGCTCGTTGTAATGCATCCTGCGCCCAGGCATTTAAACTTTTCCCTTCAGCCTCCGCGCGAATTGCGGCCCTTGCATGAATTGCCGGATCAATGCGCAACATCACCTTGCCTGAATACGGGCGCTGTGGGGCACGCTTTAACTTCTCACAAGTGGCAACATAATCTTCAACCGCCTCTTCAAATGCGGCCTTAAGTTCTTTGACAGAATCACCATGAAATCCAACTACATCCCGAATTCCGGCAATATGACCGATAAAGCACTGATCTTCATCGCTGTATTCAATTCGGGCCGAATAACCCTTGTAATTCATAATGTTCATAATTGTACTCCTGCGCGGAAGAGAAACTCTTTGGCGCCCCTGACCTGATAGGGCTTTGCTTCCTTATGAGGATGTGGCCTATGAAAAGTAGCCACTACCCCATTCAGTTCAAACCGGACTCGAGACCCACTGCCTTCAATCGTCTGCGCCCCCAGCGCTACGAATAGCGCTTCTATTCGACGCCACTCCGTGGTCGAAGTGTTGGAGGTGCCTAGAATAGCGGCCAGCGTCTTGCGATGAGTGCTGTTCATGGCGAGAATGATATCACATTGTGATAGCGCTTGGTAGCGCGAATTGCGGACTAACTCCCACCATCACCGGAGGGGTTGTTGAGGCGCCGGGAGTGCCTGCCCGACCAAGTTGCCGGGTGGAATTGAAGAAGCTTCAGCCCAGCGAACGACCGGGGGACAGCTGTCTGACGACACCTCGGATCCCAGCAGTATACTTCCGGTCTAGACGTCGACCAATGATGAAACACTAACCATACTTATAACCCACCCCTGTGGAGGGTAATATAATGGGAAATGTCAGTGAATGCGCACACCAAGAAAGCACCTGGAACAAAGGCAGAGTGGTCGGCCAAAAGCCACCACTTAAACTCAGAGAAATCTGGGCGCTTCGCGTCAGGCTCGAGATCGCCAACCACCATCGCGACCTCGCCTTGCTCAACCTGGCCATCGATAGCAAGCTCAGAAGTTGCGACCTCGTGAAGCTGAAGGTCAGAGACGTCGCGCAAGGTGCCAACATCCTGAGACGAGCGATGGTAATTCAGCAGAAAACCTTACAACCGGTAAAATTCGAAATCACTCAGCAGACACGGGAATCTTTAACAACCTGGATCGAATCGAGAAAGCTGACTTCCGAAGACTATCTGTTTCCAAGCCGCATCCACCACCGCGCGCATCTCAGTACCAGGCAGTATGCGCGGATCGTAAAGTCTTGGGTTGCACAAATTGGCTTGCAACCTGAGGATTACGGCACCCACTCATTGCGTAGAACCAAAGCAACCCTGATCTATAAGCGAACCAAAAATCTGAGAGCAATTCAATTGCTGCTCGGCCATACGAAGCTTGAAAGCACAGTCAGATACCTTGGGATCGAAGTAGACGACGCCCTGGAACTGGCAGAACAGACCGAAATATAGCTGTGGGCAATCATTTTCAGATTGGCGGCTTTCTCAAAGCCGCCACCTTTCCGGTTAGGTCATTCTCGGCCAGGAGCGGCCGCTCTGGTGGCTTGGTCGAGCACTGCAATCCGAATCGACCGCTTCGGGCTAATTGTTTATAGCTCGCTAGTCGGTAGCCTAATTGACGATTATGCTGGTTACACAGCCCCATCAATCCCGAGATACACAAGAGTGGCGAGAGCGCCAATTCTAGTCGTCACTACCCTCGCCGTGTATAGTTCAGACTCCTCGCAAGCGGCTGCGCGCGGACAAGAACATTTGAGGAAGAGCTGAAACAAGCCATAGAGATTAAAAGGTGGCGAAGTCGTTTTGGAAAATATGCGATTCACCTTCAACTTGAAAAATATCTCTAACCCACAAGGGAACCGAGGGTGTCTTTTACTATAACTGTGACTACTGAGGATTGAGTTCGGTGCGGAGCCCCGGGAGGTTTTCAGATGAATACCCTAGGCTACAAAAAGAGTGGTGCGTCGAACGTAACCAGGGCCTTTCGCTGGACGACTTTACACCCTATTCAAATAGAAAAATGTGGTGGCGATGTTCGGTTGATGGTGGACATGTTTGGCGAGCCGAAATAGCCAAACGAACAAAGCTATCGCGAGGATGTCCATACTGCTCAGGCCGCCTTGCGTCACCGGGAAGAAATCTCGTCGATTGTTATCCGGCGTTGGTTGGAGAACTACACGCAACTGAGAATGGCAATTTAGACCCAACCACGATAACACCCCGATCTGGCAAAAAGTTATGGTGGCAGTGTCCGGTGCACTTCGAGCACGTGTACATCGCACGAGTCGCAGATAGAACCGGCGCGGGCTCCGGGTGCCCTTACTGTTCTGGCCTCAAAGTCGATCACACAAACTCATTACAAGCTCGATTTCCCGATGTGGCGAAAACGTGGCACATGGAACAAAATGCTCCGCTTACACCGGCTGATGTCACTTGGGGCACCAACGGAAAATACTTTTGGAAGTGTACTAACGATCCTCGACACGTTTATCAGGCATCCGTGGTTTCCAGAACCTCACGAGGTAGTTCCTGTCCTATATGCCTTAACCAGGTGCTTGACGATACAAACACTCTCGCAGTTAAGTATCCAGAGATAGCTGATAGTTGGCACCCAACAAAGAACGGAGAGCTTAAGCCAGATCAAATAATAGCCGGTGGTAAGTCTCTCTACTGGTGGGTATGCCCAGTTGGGCATGAATGGAGAACAAGCGCCAAGGAAAGAATTAAAGGTACAGCGTGCCCAAAATGCTCTAATCAAACCAGCCGCCTCGAGATCAGGGTCTATTGCGAGCTTTCCGCACTATTTTCAATTGTTCTGTGGCGAGAAAGAATACACGGGACTGAGATAGACGTGTTGTTAGACGAGTTGCATATCGCAATCGAAATAGACGGTAGTTACTGGCACTCCGAGAAGGAAGAGAGCGATACAGAGAAGAGTAAATTTCTCGAATCGCAAGGCTATACCGTGGTCCGCCTTCGGGAATCGCCACTAAAAACCCTAGGGAAGTACGACATAGCGTATGATCGTGGGGACAGACCGAACAACCTTATTTGTAAGCTATTAACAGTAATTACCTCCCTGTGCGATCAGAAAGTGGAGGGCATTCAGAGTTATATATTGAACGGAAAATTCCTCGCTGACCAGAAATATAGAAAACTCGTCTCCCAACTCCCCAGCCCAGCAAACGAAAACTCGCTCGCCGAAGTCTATCCGAAGTCTAAAACGTGGTGGGACTATGAAAGAAACGATCCCTTGACACCAACTATGTTTCTTCCAGCAAGCAACAAAACTGTGTTCTGGAGGTGTCCCAAAGGACATTCCTGGAGAAAGGCAATTTACGCCTGGGTTAGCGTAAATGATCGATGCCCAGATTGCGAAATCGCAGATATTTGTCTAGCTCGAATTTATCCAGCGATAGCACAGCAGTGGCACCCTCACAGAAATGGCGATGTGACTCCGGACAAGGTGACTAAGCGTTCTGATCAAAAAGTTTGGTGGATATGTAGTGCGGGTCATGAATGGGAGGCAACGGTTGCACATCGTACTAAGCCGCGCGGTTGCCCAGAGTGTGCCGGAAAAAAGGCCGGGGAACAAAACAATTTGCGGGTAATGCACCCGAAGATAGCCAACGAGTGGCACAAGACGAAGAACAAAGGGATATCGCCTGAAGACTTCACCTACGGTTCCTCAAAGAAGGTTTGGTGGCAATGCCCCAGGTCTCCGGGGCATGAGTACCAGATGCCAATTAAAATGCGGACTGGAAAACAGAATTCCGGTTGTCCTTATTGTGCAGGTCGCCGCGCTTCGCCGGAGAACAGTGTTGCCACTCAACGCCCTGAGCTGGCCCTGGAATGGAATACACATAAAAATGGTAGTTTGATTCCCCAAGAAGTAACAGTGCAATCAGGGAAGGTCGTTTGGTGGCGTTGTGCGGAAGGACATGAGTGGGAAGCGACAATACAAAGACGTTCTGTGGGTGCAGGTTGCCCGGAGTGCAAAAAGGAAACCAAAACGGGTTGACTTACAAGGTGGCGGCATACGGAAGAGGCGCGAACCGAATTGATTATTTTCAACCGAAAGTATCCGACTAAAAGGAAGGCGATCCCAGAGCTATTCACTCTCGGCCAGGAGCGGACGCTGCGCATCCCATTACAACCACAAAAAAAGCCCGGCGATTGCCGGGCTGATGCTTACGCGCAAAGATGGCCCTAAACCGTCTCGTCTATTGCCCCATCGCAATTGTCATCAATCAGGTTGTCTGGAATCTCTTCTGCGCCGGGATTCACTAGTGCATCAGAGTCATTGCAGTCAGCAAGGGCCGGGTCAGGGTCGTCGGCAAAGAAGCCGTCTCCGTCACCATCTACTGGCTGTAAAGTTGATCCATCGTCAGTTGTGCTGCTATCGCAGTCGTTGTCTACGCCATCGCCCAACTCTTCTATTGCATCTGGATTTATTAGCGGGTCAGCGTCGTTGCAGTCGCCTTGGACGCCTGTATATCCATCACCATCCAAGTCAACGGAGCCAAGCAGTGCCTCCAAGGTTTCGACGCGCTGTTGAAGATCGGTAACGGCTTGTCTAAGACCATTATTGCCTTTATTGCCGCCTTCGTCTCCTTCATGGTGCTCTTCCTGATCCTCAGTTACGACTTCGTCATCGTCGTCGTCCGCCCAGGGAGGTGGTCCGCCAGCCCATTCCGGTGGACCACCGGCCCATGCCGGGGGGCCGTTACCAGTCTCGGGCTGTGCTACTGCGGACAGGGACGTCGCTAAAAAGAGTGTGACAGCAACCGCAGATGCGCCAAGCAGCGAAAGTCTTGAGGAGGTAACCGATGTTTCGGAAAGCGTTAATATTTTCATGAGTACATCTCCGTATATTTCCGGTAGTCCCGCTGCCATAGTCTAATCCCTTAGGCCGGTAACTTTGCGTCACCATCTTTCGATGGTTTTGCCGTTTTTAGCTATACGTTTACGAACCATCATTACGACGGCAAGTTAAGAGTAAACCAATTTAATCCGTTGTCAAATTCACTCTCTGAACCCACCTCTCACGCACTCGGGGACATGTCGCCGTTGAGGCCAAGCCTCTGATTCTCTCGCTCAAAGATACCACGAATAACGGAGCCATCAGAGGGCTCTTCTTCGAGCGTTTCCGGGTTCCATTGACTGCGCGTTGTACCGAAGAAATCGCCACCGTAGATATGAATACCACCCGTGAAACGCAATAGTGGATTTGTTACCGAATGTAGAGCGTCCTCCGCAAGTAAGGCCGTGTCCTTCTGAAAAAGTGCGTCCGCGCCGAATGCCTTGATTCCGCCGGGAGTCCTCCTCCAGAAGATATTATCTTCGCGGCCTGTGTAGATTCCGATGCTAGCCCACATCAGATGATCGTGAGGCATGAGGTTCATCTGTGGAGTCCAAGTTGCGGCAAAAATAGTTAGTTCTGGCGAACTTAGAAACACCCGGAGACCGGCTTTGGATGGCTCCCCTATAGCCTCCAAAACTTTATTCGGTGTCGAGACCGCTTTTGCTAGAACGTCACTGACAGCGGTTTGGGCGTCACTTTCTTTATTTGCGATCAGGCAATCTTCGACAAACTGCTCAATGTCCATCCTCCCTCCTCCGGTTGACGCAGGCTGCCTAGTATCTGCGAAAGACGATAACGGTGTAATCAACTGGCTTGTGGCAGCTATTGCTCCCGCAACTATCATGCGACGTTGAAGGTTGACGCTGGGCTTGCTCGGACCTGCCATCTGCGGTGCTCCTCGCCCTTTTGGGGCTGTTAACGTCGCACTGTTGCGAATGATCCGCAATGCGAATATCCAGGATACCATCTAACTTGATTGAATTTCTTGCGGATGGCGGTTACGGACCGAGAACTGATATCGGATCATTCTAGACTACACGTCCACTCCTAGCCAATTTCGGAAACCGGCCAACAGCAGTCGGTGGATGCCCTGCCGTAGAGAGGCAGCTACCACCACATTGCTGTCGTCGAAGCTTCGAAAAAATCTTGTCTACTACATCTCGGAGCTAATGCAAATTTCTTGTGCCGACGGTGCGTGAAGACGTAGCGCGTAAAGAAAGGGGGCTAGAAGCCCCCTTTGAGTGGAAATTGGCATTCGTTAAAGAGGGTATTTTTTTAGCATGTCTTCGATGAAACCTGCCGCTTCTTGGGTGTCGGTGCGGTAATTGAAATCATTACCCATGCAGTAACTGTTCTTGGCAATACCGAAAGAGGTTACAGCCACCAAAATATTGGTGTCTTTGAAGAAAGTGGGACCACCGCTATCGCCATAACAGCTACCGCCGCCTATGCCCGGGTTGTTTGAGAATCTCGCCGACGACAGCCCATAACCGCTAAACTGGCTGTTTAACTCAATCAGCTTAACGTCGCCTTTTTGCTTGACGTAATCAGCAGAGTAAAAAACAGGTGCGTCGACCGGGGGATCCTGAAGTTGTACCGGTCCCCCCAAGAATGCCTGTAGTCCGTAGCCGACGGTAGTGAAAGATTGCTTGTCCTTGCCCTTCAATCCGGCCAGAAAACCGACTTCAGGTATTTCGGCATAACCTGAGAGCGAAACCGGCTCAGATAGCACGACTACGCCAATATCATAGGTAATCGGAAACGTTGCATAGTCATCCCATTTAGGATGAGCCTCAACGCTGTCGGCCGCAATCCACTTGTCAGAAAGCCAACCTAGTAAGGGAGGACTGAAATCCCCAACCGCATTATCATCAAAACGAACGAAAGTTGCTGCGTTGGGTTTTCCGTCAGTCTCCACGCAGTGCGCTGCTGTGAGCATCACCCACGGTGAGATCATTGTTCCTGTGCAGCTAAAGAGGCCCACTCCATTCCCGTCGAAAAACAACAGTGTCCCTACGGCGGGGTGTTCTCCATCGTCGGGTTCTCCCCATGTCACAGCATTTGCGAAACCAGCGAACGTCAGGCTTGAGAGAACAACTAGCAAAGTTTGCAGTACAAATCTCATACTTTTTCCTTATTTGAAGCATGCATTGCACAATGCACGCGGTCATTTTTGATGATACCGTTGGTATTAATACGCCAACGAATGACGAAACTCTAGCACCAACTCTCATATTCCTCCAGTCCACCGAAGAAGATCAAAGGACGACGATGCATCGGGGGCTGGTTCTGCTTCTATTAAACATTCGCACTCACGGGACTGAGAGTTCCGCTTCTAGGACGAAGCTGCCGCATTTGGAATGTATTTTCGAATCCATAACCGCGACCTTTCGGCCAAAAACGGACAACTCATGTGCTATAGAAACCAGCCAAATCTATTTGCTGCTAATACCTTGTTTCCCCACCCTGTTTCCCC
>NZ_JAUTDR010000052.1 GCF_030649675.1 Haliea sp. E1-2-M8
CAGTTTACGGAGACCCACGGTGGCCGCCACTCCACCGTGAAGATTTACACCACTCATGGGGACACTACCCGATTTCAGGCACCTTGTTGAGCAGCGATATTCGCCCGGTCAGTTCCACTTCACTCAGCAGTTCACTGATGAGACTGGGCAGATACAGGGTTTTCAGATGTAGCGATTTATGCCCTGCTTCGAGGCGTTCTCCTTCCAGCAACTGGCCGATAAGGGTATCCATCTGCTTAAGGTCACGCTCCATATCCTCTTTTGCCCCGCTGGTATCCAGCATGGCCAGCGAGATTTGCATGCGCGCCAGGGGGGTACGAAGCTCGTGGCTGATAGCCAGTAGCAACTCGTTTTTAGCATCGAATATGCTTTTCAACTCATCGGCCATTTTATTGATGCCCAGGGTCAGCTCGGACAACTCGTTTTTGGGATGACGATGGATCTTATGCCCAAAATCTCCCTGGCTGATGGCTTTGACGCTTTGCACCGCATCGAACACAGGCGCAAGTAGGCGCCGTAGCATAAAATAGCTGGTCCCGATAATGACCAGCATGGCCAACCAGGGCCAGTACACGGCCCACCAGGGATAAATGGCAAAGTTGATGGGCGTTGACATCACCGCCACCCAGCCCCTTGGCGACTGGTGCAGCAGATAGTAGCCGCCCCGGTATTTGACAAATTTCAGCTCGCCGATGGGTTCGGCCCTGGGCAACAGCTCAGTAATGGTAGGAAAATCCGGATCGGTAGTTTGGCGCTTTCCGTCAAGCTCAAGCAGGATATCGCCTTTGATTTCGGAGGCGACTTTTTCAAGCGCGTCGGCATCACCGGCTTTGTTCTCGATCTTGACCAGCATCTTCAACAGGCCGTCGTGACGTTCTTGCATCAGGCTTTTAATTTTCTCTTCGGTGAAGACTGCCTTGGCCGCCGCCATGCAAAATCCCAGTAAAATGGTGGTAACGCCAAACAGGAAAAACAATCGGGCAAACAGGCCAAGTTTAGGTAATCTCATTCACGCTGCCCTATAAAGCAGTAGCCCACATTGCGCAGGGTTTTAATATATTTGGGCGCATTCACATCATCGCCCAGTTTTTGCCGCAAGCGGCTGAGCAGAATATCGATAGAACGGCTGTACACGTCGGCATCGATACCGCGCAGCTCGTTGAGCAGCTCATCACGGTTAAATACCTGGCCTGGGTGCTGGGCAAGCAGACGCAAACAGCGAAATTCCATGCCGGTCAGATTCACTTCCTGATCACGCAGCAATACCTTGTGATGCTGGGGATAAATGCACAGATCAGCAAAGCGCCAGCATTCTTGCTGGTTTGGCGCGGGGCGGTGACGGCGCAGCAGTACGTCAATGCGCGCCACCAGCTCGCGGGGCTCAAAGGGCTTGGCCAGATAGTCGTCGGCGCCGATCTCCAGGCCCAGGACCTTGTCGGTCAGCTCGCCTCGGGCGGTCAGCATAATAATGGGTAAGTCGTGGCGCTGGCGGATTTCTTTACACAAGGTAAACCCGTCCTTCTCCGGCAGCATCACATCCAACAGCAACAGGTCGTAGTTTTCCTGGCTGAGTAATGCCATGCCCGCAGAGGGCCGCTCTGCACAGTGCAACTGGATATCGAACTGCGAAAAATACTGCTTTAAGCGCGTACTTAAGTCCAGATCATCGTCAATCAACAATACGCTTTTCATGCTGCCTCCTTAACCCCCCTGTAGTGTGCCTGCGCCTTAGCGAGAATAGCAATCAACGTTACCCTTCGTTACGTTCGGTTGCCTGACTGAAAAGCGCGCAACTGTGGTCTCGAGTACGCTTGTCATCACTTGCCTGTGCATGTTGCACGGGCAAGCAGAACCAATGAGGACAAGGCAATGACAAAGACGATCCGTAACCTTCTGAGTATCTGTGCATTCACCATCACCAGCCTGGCCGCCCCCCAGGCTTTCGCCGACGACATCATGTTCAAGCTATTTATCGAAGCCCATGACTTCAACGAGTATCAACAGGAACTGGCCTTTGAGCTACTGGAATCGGGCCGCGCCCTGGCGGCTGAAATCAAAAAACCCAAGGAAGAGCTAAGAGGCCATGTCACGGAGTTAATTGAGAAAGACCAACTGGATGTGGAGACCATGATGCAGTCATATCAAGGTTGGCAATCGGGGGTGGATGAAAAACTGCTGACAGCTCTGCAATCCTTGGCCAGGCTACACGCCCAACTGACCAATGAACAACGCGAAGCACTGGTTCAGACCTTCCACAAGATGCGTGACAAGTAATTGCTGTCCGTAAAACCTGGTGCACTGTAGCTTGTTGCTAGCGTGCGGCAGGTACGACAACGCTTAGGATGGGCTGATTAGAATAACTGCGAACCCCTCAGATTCGAGCTGTTCGGCCAGGTCATCCAGAAGGGGCATAACATCTAGTGATCCAATTTGATCAACGCCGCCATATTTCACCGGGCCGAGAGGGGATTCTGTTGTATAGAAAGTGACCCCCTCTTGATCTGACCCGGCCGGTTCATGCGCCGCAATGGCGGCAAACGAGAACGCGAAACAGGATGATGAGCGGTTCGTTTACGACAACCTCCTCCGGATCGAGGCCTTGATGCTTACAGACCTCTAGCGCGCGGGCTACGCTTTCGAACAGCGACACAAATGCTTCGCTATTGATTTGCCCGAGGCTATCGCTCGGGACCGAGGAAAGATCGAGACGTCCAAGTTCGTTCTCTCGCCCTTCCTTTACGAAGCCAATGTGGACGGAATTGCCCCCCATTACCTGGGTCATGAACCAGCAGGTGCGCCATAGCTCTGCGAGTGGCCCAGTCTTATTCGGGTCCCATGTGAGAGAGAAGCTCGCACTTGGTCCGCGCAATATGATCTCAAAATCCGGTGTGACCGCCCGAATCTTTATCCGATTTAATGGGAGCCCTATCTCAGCGGGTGGCGCATAAAATCTCGCGAGTATCTTCACAGGCACTGCCAATGGATCATTTTAGCGAACGACACGCCATAAAATAGCACTTCGGGCCATCATGAAGACAGAGGCACGCGGCCCAGTTGTCGTTTGATTGCAGCGATCACATCACGATGCAATGGTAGGTTCTTTTGCTCCGCGCCCCAGACCTGCCGAAATGCCTCGACTGTCGCCTTCGCCGTATCGACGACCATTTTGGCTGGGAGCCCTGCCAGGCCGGCAAGATGCTCAAGCTCATCCACGCCGAACGCATCGAAGCGCTTGGTGCGACTAAATTTCAGCGCGGCTTCCTCATCATCGAGGCCGGGGTAAGCGATCGTGGACACGAAATCATAGGCTGGTGCGAGCCGAGCCGTCTGGCGGTCGGGGTAATAGACGGACCAGTTCTTCACATGCATGTCCGCATTGCCGATCAGCGTATTGAAGGTGAGTCTCCGGACGAATTCCCGCACGTCGTCATCGTCGCTTTCCGTTGCAATGACCCGCGCAATATTCACGGCGCTAGCCTTCTTGTATTTGTCAGCCGGATAGATCCCGAAGATTTGCGCAAAATCCTCAATATGGACGGCGGTCCCGTCGCTCAATCGGTCGAACCGCTCGATGGCCAGTGCTTGGCCTTTCAGTGACGCCACCTCGTTGGGCACACCGGCGATGGATTCAGTATTGATGAGTTCTACGGCCGGCACGTTCATGCCGACAAGGCGCGCGAGTGTCATCATCGAGTATTCATTCTCGGGCACACCATTGAACTTTTCGGATGGAAGTTTGATGATCCATGAACCACCGGCCCCCGATGCGGGAATGGTGAGACCGCCGGTCGCGTCAGTCACGGCGGAAAATTTTAGCTGCACGCCGGCCAGTGAGAATCGCATAGCGCGAGCCTCGCGTGCGGCACGCTCTTCGTCATCAAGTGCCTGGTCAGCATCGGGCGGCCAAGACTCACCATCTGCCGGACGGACGGTGATGGCACCGGGCAGGTCCCGGCCAAGTACCCAGAGCAGGAAAAATTCCCGCTCTGGGTTCACACCGGCGCGCTCCGCGAGATAGTCCCGAAGCCTTCCCTCCGGTAGCAAGTTGGAGAAGAATGGCATGAGTCGGGTCTGCGTTGTCCGGTGGTCCGTGATCAACTCTCCGAACTGGTCTTTGAAGGCCAATCCAAGAACTGGACGATCCACGTTGTCTATGTAGGCCTCATTGAATGCAAACAGATTCCGGTCACCCGCGACGCGCGTCAGCGTTCCGATGGCCTCACCGTAGAGCAACACCTCGAGAACGGAGACATCAGCCATCGTCATCCTCCAGGCTGTAGGCGGGGCGCGGCCCCTCTTCCGTCGCGTCCGGATGAAGGTGCGCGAACTTATTGCGAAGCCGGTCGACATCCTGCATCACCGCGTTCATGCGCTGGATGTTCTGATCTTTCTTCAGCGCTTCAAGCTGCTCGTTGAGCGCGCGCACTGCGCCAAGAGCCGAAGGTGAAATTTCGACTCGGAGAAGGTCATGAATACGGCTTTTCAGCCGCGCAGCATTTTTTGACGAGGCATGCTCACGGACGACACTGTCCGTCAGTTTTTCAAGCTTCGCGAGATCATCGCGAAGCGCCAGCTTCGTCAGACTGATCGGCGTAGGCTGCGCTTGACGAATCAGCGACCGCGCGGCGGGAACAACCTTCCTCGGCACGAGCATGAGCTCCAGATCGAGAGCCCGGGCGAGTTCCGTCAGACTGGATAGACGCAGATCAACACCGGTGTTCTCGATCTTGGAGATATGGCTCTGCGGCACGCCCGCCAGCTTTGCTAGCGCAGCCTGGCTCAACGCCTTTGCTGTCCGCGCCTGTTTGAGCCGCTTGCCAATTTCAGCTTGTAGATCCACAACAGCACCAATCTATCCAAGTAGATATAAATTAACTATTTATCTGCTTTAATAAATAAATGTACTCTGGTAGGAAGCACAAATTATCTAGTTACGTAGAAGTCTAGCTTAATATTATATATGTGTATATATATTGGTATCGTTAATCTCTTAGGTGTTCTACGGTCACCATATGATCGACTTTTGGAGACAGTTGAGAAGTGATTAGACACGGGCTTGGAAGACTCCTTGGCGGGACCTTCCAAGTCTTTGTGCTTCAGGGGCAAAATGGTGGGCCGTGCTGGATTGATCACAACAGCCTTTGGGCTGTTGTGACCCCTGCGGGGCGCCTCCGCTGCGCTGCGGCGTCCAAAATGCTCCGTTGGTCGCATTTTGTCGAAGGGGTTCTCTCCAGACGAACCCAACCCCACAAACGCAAAATGCCGTAAGCGCAAAATAATCTACGCCCTGCCAACGCCGCCCTGAACTGTGCAAGCTGCACCCTCCGAATCGTCAGCCCCGGAGGGCACACCCCATGTCAGAGGTTTCTCCGCCATCCATCAGCAGCGACGCCGCTGCACACGACACCCAGACCGAACTCACCGAACGCCAGCAGTTCTGGCTCGAGCATCTGCGCGCCTGCGCCAAGGCTAATCAAACCACCAAGGACTACGCGCAGGCGCATGGTCTCAGTGTCAAGGCGATGTACACCGCCCGCAAACATCTCGCGCAGCGGGGCACATCAAAGTCCACGACCACCGCGCCGTTTGCCCGGGTACGGGTCGCACCCTCGCCGCCAACAACGCAATGGAGCGTCCAGCTGTCCAACGGCACGACGGTCAGTTTCAGTGGCGCGGTTGATGGCCAGGCGCTGCACACGATTCTCCAGGCCGCGGCGTCGCTGTCATGATGCGCCCCGGCAACGACAATCTTGAGGTCTACCTGCACCGTAACCCGATTGACTTCCGCAAGGGCATTAATGGGCTTGCGGTACTGGTCGAGCAGGCGCTGGAACTGAACCCGTTCTCGGAGCAGCTGTTCGTGTTCTGCAATCGCCGCCGTGACCGTATCAAGATACTCTACTGGGAGACCAACGGCTTCTGCCTGTGGCAGAAGCGTCTGGAACAGGACCGTTTCCACTGGCCGCGCACACGCCAGGATGATGTGATCATGCTGAGCATACAGCAGCTGAACTGGTTGCTGGANGTCTGGAACAGGACCGTTTCCACTGGCCGCGCACACGCCAGGATAATGTGATCATGCTGAGCATACAGCAGCTGAACTGGTTGCTGGACGGCTACGACATCACCCAGCTGAAGCCGCACGCAAAGCGGACATACAACACGGTTTTATAGCTGTTATTATAGGGTATTCCGTGCGTTAGAGGTATAATGAATGCATGCCGAAAACCCCTACACAACTGCCCTCGACGGTCGCCGCGCTACAGGCCCTGGTGGCGCAGCAGATGGCGGAAAAAGCCGAGCAGCAGGCGCGACTGGCCGAACTGGAACACGAGAACAAACGTCAGTCGGCCAGAATTTTTACCCTCCAGGAACAACTCAATCTTGCTCTGGCGCGTCGCTTTGCCGCCAGCAGTGAGAAGCTCTCACCCGACCAGTTCCGGCTGTTCAATGAAGCCGAGGTTGATGCACAACTGGCGCTTGGCGAGGACGAAGCCGAGGGCACCATCGACGTACCGGCGCATGCCCGCAAAAAGCGTGGCCGCAAGCCCTTGCCCGACACGCTGCCCCGGACTGAGGTGATCTATGAGCTGGCCGGGGACGACCTGAACTGCCCCCATGACGGCCAGGAGCTATAACCAAAAGTGGTGTTTGAGGGTTTGAAAAAAGGCGGCGTATCTGGTTGATTTGTTATCGC
>NZ_JAUTDR010000053.1 GCF_030649675.1 Haliea sp. E1-2-M8
CAAACTTGGGACATGGAGCGACGAGGAAGTTGAGTGCGTCAAAATCATGCCTTTTTCAGCAGCCTGCTAGGCCTCGAAGCGGGCCAGGGCGTCGGCCCACATTTGTACCAGCAGAGCTTCCTGATTTTTAAAAGGTTGTACGCCAAGACGTGACTCATACCGGCTATTGCGCAAATGACCGAAAAGCTCTGGGCCGCCGGTCCGTTTTGGCGGTACACTTACAGCGCCGCCGTCGATAGGCGAGACCGCATCGGCTCGATTTCCTGCTCGCGTTGGTGTGCCCGAGACATATGGATTTCTTACAGTTGACGTCGCTTGTCTATTTGCAAAACGCCAAGAAAACGGGCTGTGTAGATAACAATCACGCAATCCACACAACTCCAACGACAGCGTTACACGCGATACACTGTTACCACGGCGGCGCCACCTAAGCCGATATTGTGCTGCAAAGCCACTTTGGCACCATCCACCTGCCGAGCGCCGGCTTGGCCACGCAGGTGCCAGACAAGCTCCGCGCACTGGGCCACGCCGGTGGCGCCGATTGGATGCCCCTTCGACATCAGACCGCCCGAGGGATTGACCACATAGCGGCCGCCGTAGGTGTTGTCGCCATCCTCAATAAGCTTGCTGGCCTCGCCCTCGCCGCACAGCCCCAGGCCCTCATAACTGATCACCTCGTTGGGGGTGAAACAGTCATGCAGCTCCACCACCTGAACGTCCTCCGGTCCAAGCCCCGCCTGGGCATACGCGGTGGCGGCCGCGCGGCGGGTCATCTGGGCGCCAACAAGGTTGATCGCGTTGTCCCAGCTATCTTCTGCATCCGTGGCCATGCCCTGGCCGGCGATTTCTACGGTATGCCTGATGCCGTGCTTTCTAGCAAAGGCTGCGTTGCAAACAATCGCCGCCGCGGCTCCACAGGTGGGCGGGCAGGCCATAAAGCGGGTCAAGTGGGGTTCGTAAATTACCGGCGAGTTCATCACCTCATTTAGGGTCAGCGGCGCCGTAAAAAGGGCAAAGGGGTTGTTAGCTGCGTGGCGGCGGGTCTTCACTGCCACCTTCCCGAAGATCACCGGATCGGCGTCATAGCGCTTAAGGTATTCCATGCCACCGGCGCCGAATACGCAGGGTGCGGGACCAGCCTGAGTGATCGGGTAACCGAGCCGCTCCAGGCGGGGAATAAAGTCTCCAAAAGGGCTGGGGCGGTCATCCCAGTTGCTACCCAGGGCGCCGGCGCGCATCTGCTCAAAGCCCACCACCAGAGCACAATCCACCTGCCCTCCGGCCACGGCCTGGCGGGCCAGATACAGAGCGGTGGACCCGCTGGAGCAGTTGTTGTTAACGTTGATGATTGGGACGCCAGTCTCACCTACGCGGTACAGTCCTTTCTGGCCGCAGGTGCTGTCGCCATAGATATAGCTGGCATAGGCCTGCTGAACCTTATTATAGTCGATGTTAGCGTCTTTCAGGGCCAGGCGCACCGCCCTCTCCGTCATGACATCGTAGTTTTCGTTTTCGCCGGGCTTGGCAAACCTCACCATGCCGACACCGGCGACCAGGGCTTTATCGCTCATCAGACCTCTCACATCAAGGAGAAAAAAGCGGATCACGTCCGCTGTAAAGAGGAATTAATTTTCACACCAAGCCGGAAGTTTTCAGTCGTCGGATCCGACGATTTTTCGCGCACCTAGTCTGCCACGAGTTTTTCGTCGAAATCGACGAGAGTCACTTCTGCACCGTCACGTATACTCCGCAGCTAAATTGCAAGCATAAACTTTCCATTCTGAGACAGGCGTTACTCTATGACCAGCACTCTATTTTTAGGCGATTTCCTTCGTATCGATGACCTCGAAGACGGGGTATTCGATTTGATCCTGGACAATCGCCAGGAACCCGTTAACACCATGAGCGAAACCTTTCGGGAAGAGCTTCACAGCGCTGTAGCCAAACTTCAACAGCAGGCTCCCAAGGGCTTGCTCATTAGCAGCGCCAAACCGGGCTTTCTTGCCGGAGCCAACATAGGCGCGCTGGCGGCATTGCTCGACCAACCCCCAGAGCAGCAGATCGCGTTCTGCAGCACCACCGCCGAAGTGCTGTGCGAACTGGAAGACCTGCCCTGCCCCAGCGTCAGCCTGATCAACGGCTTTGCACTCGGCGGTGGCATGGAGCTTGCGCTGTGCAGCGACTATCGGGTGGCGGAAAACACGGCACTGCTCGGATTCCCGGAAGTGGGTCTGGGTGTTCTGCCCGGGGTTGGCGGCACGGTCAAGGCACCTCGTCTGGCGAGCTTCGCCACTGGTCTGGAATGGCTGACAAGCGGACGCCAATACTCCGCAGCCAAGGTGGCCGACAGCGGGATGGTGGATGAGGTCTGCGAGGGCGGCGCCCTTCGCGAGCGAGGCCTGCTACTATTGCAGCGCGCCATGCAAGGTCAACTGGATTGGCAGGCGCGTCGCGCGGTGCGGCGGGGCCCGGCGGTGCTGGACGCCATGGCATTGACCCAGTGCAAAACCAATTTTAGCCGCCGAGCCGCCCACTACCCTGCAGCAATGGAAATCACTCATCTCCTTGAGCGCTGCGCGGTACTCGATCGTGACGCTGCGTTAGTGGAGGAAGCCAAGGCCTTTTCCGTCCTCGCCCGCTCCACCACCGCCAGCGCGCTGGTCGCAGTGTTTCGGGCCCAGCAAGCCCTAAAAAGTAAGAACAAGGCTTACGCAAGCCAAGAGAAGATCACCCGGGCTGGAGTGCTGGGAGCCGGCATTATGGGCGGCGGCATTGCCTTTACAACGGCGCAGCGTGGCACGCCGGTGATCATGAAGGACATTGCCCGGCCGGCCGTCGACCTAGGACACAATGAAGCAAAAAAACTTCTCAAGAAGTCTGTCTCGACCGGCAAATTCACCCAGCAGCAGGCAGACGCCGTGCTAGATTCCATCCAGGGCCAGCTGAATTACTCCGAATTCAACACCCTGGATATCGTCGCCGAAGCCGTGGTGGAGAAACTCGCAGTGAAGCAGACTGCCCTCGCCGAAGTCGAGCATTTCGTGCGCCCCGACACGGTGCTGGCCTCAAACACCTCCTCCCTGCGCATCGCAGATATCGCCCAGAACCTCACCCGCCCCGAGAATCTCACCGGCATGCACTTCTTCAATCCGGTGCACATGATGCCGCTGGTGGAAGTGGTCAAAGGGCCACAAAGCTCAGATACAGCAGTGGCCAAAACAATCGCCTACGCCCTGCAAATGGGAAAAACTCCACTGTTGGTAAAAGACTGCGCAGGCTTCCTGATCAACCGCATCCTCGGTGCTTATTTCACTGCCTTCAATTTGCTGGTCCGAGATGGTGCCGATTTCAAACGTATCGACGCAATCATGACAAATTGGGGCTGGCCCATGGGGCCAGCCTACCTGCTGGATGTCGCAGGGCTGGACACACTGGAAAAGGCCATGACTATTTTGGCTCAAGCCTATCCGGGCGTGATGGCAGTCGGGGGCAAGACAGGTATTTCAGAACTGGCCGCGGCGGGGCGATACGGGCAAAAGTCCGGTGCGGGATTTTACAAATATAAAACCGACGAGACAGGACGGCCACAGAGGACAGACGATCACGAGACTTATCGCCTGTTGGCGGGCGTTCAATCGGTCAATAACGACTCGCTTTCCGATGAGGAGATCGAGCAGCGCATGATGCTGGCGATGGTGTTGGAGGCCAGCCGCTGCCTCAATGAAGGCATCTGCGATTCAGCTGAGGATCTCGATACCGGCATGCGCATGGGCACCGGCTTCCCTGCACACTTCTGCGGACCCCTGTGGTTCGCCGATCACGTCGGCCTGGATGTGATACTGACAAGGTGCGAAGCCTATTCACACATGGGAGGTTTATACACCGCGGACCAAGGCTTGATTAATCTCACCAAAGCTAAGGCCCGCTTTTATCGTTAATGAATGCTGGCGAAAAGGACTTCGAATCAAGTGACGCCGAGATTCGAGTCACCCAGATTATACCGACGCTCATGGAAATCACGAGTCCGTTTCACGCACATATTCTATATGGCGAGCAGAAACTACTCTCCTGCAATTCGTCGCTTAAAACGACCCCGATTTTGCCTTGTTTGACTAGAATTGGCCTTGTAAAAACCTATGACAACAACAGAGAGAGGCTAGCAACAAAGAGTAGATTTCATCTCGGCGACTAAAAAGGCTGCGGTCATCGGATGCATCAGACCACACTCAGACAGACCCATACACAAGAGCATATAATGTGCTCCAGTTTTTTGGGGCAGGAAACGCTGAAGATGGAATCCATTTGTTCGATTTTGCGAGAAAGGGCACCGATGGTTTCTCCATAATTTTTCCAACAGGATGAATAAGTATGTTTTTTTCATGACAATGGAACACTGTGTGATTATTGGCGGGAGTCACGCCGGGGCACAATTGGCGACTTCGCTGCGCCAGGAGGGATGGAAGGGTAGAGTTTCTCTGATCGGTGCAGAACCGATACTTCCCTACCATCGCCCTCCTCTCTCTAAGGCTGCTCTGAGCGGAGAAAAGAGTGACGGTGACTTACTGATCCGTCCTGCGGATTTCTATGAAAAGCTCCAGATCGACCTGATACTTGGCAGCGAGGTCATAGCGATCGATCGCGGTGAAAAAAAAGTTGTCCTCCATGACGGTGGCGAAATCAGGTACAGTAAATTGGCACTTACGACAGGCGCGAAAGTACGGAAGATCTCCATACCGGGCTGTGAACTCCAGGGGGTTTGTTACCTGCGCGGCCTCGGCGATGTCCATCAAGTTCGCAAGCACGTCGGTCCTGGCAAGTCTGCGGTGGTGATCGGGGGGGGCTATATTGGTTTGGAGTCGGCGGCCTCTATGCGCAAGATGGGGATGGATGTCACCGTGCTAGAAGCATTGCCCCGTGTTTTGGAACGCGTCACATCCCATGAAATATCGGCTTTTTATACCCGAGTTCACGAGGAGGAGGGTACCAGAATTATCACTCATGCCACCGTTGAGACGATTGAAGGTGATAAACGTGTTACCGGCGTTCGCTTGGCAGATGGGCGAATGCTGCCAGCTGACGTTGTGCTTATTGGAGTGGGAGTATTGCCAGCGACCGAATTAGCAGAGACGGCGAAATTAGAGGTAGACAACGGAATAGTGGTTGACGAGTTCGCCCGCACCTGCGATCACAATATCGTGGCAGCAGGAGACTGCACGAATCATTTCAATCCCATCTACAACAAGCGATTTCGCCTGGAGTCTGTACAGAACGCCAATGATCAGGCGAAAATCGCAGCGAAAACGCTCTGCGGTAAGCTGGTAGCGTATCGGACACTGCCGTGGTTCTGGTCGGATCAGTACGACCTCAAACTGCAAATTGCCGGAATCTCACAGGGGTTCGACACCGTTGTACTTCGCGGCGACACCAACACGGGCCGCAGTTTTGCGGCCTTCTATTTTTCCGGCGATAGATTGCTGGCTGTCGACGCAATTAACCGACCCAAAGAATTTATGATGGCTAAACGATTTCTTGCCGAAGGTAAAACGGCTGACCCCAACAAACTAGCCGACGAGAACGTCAATACAACAGAGATCTTTGTAGACTAATTATCGGAAGTATCCTGTCCTAAAAACATAGAGGTAACTGTAGCCCATGCCCCTAATAACTTTTATCACGCACGACGGCATTGCAAATGAAGTGGTCGTAGAAGCTGGCGTCAGTTTGATGCAGGCGGCATTAAACAACGGTATCGATGCGATCCTGGGCGAATGTGGTGGTGTTTGCAGCTGCGCAACCTGTCATTGCTACATCGATAGGACCTGGACAAGCAAGACCGGGGAACCAAGCATCATCGAAAAAGACATGTTGGATTGCGTCATTGAGCCTGAAGAAAGCAGCCGCTTGAGCTGTCAAATCACCGTAACCGACGCCCTGGATGGGCTGGTAGTACATCTGCCAGAAGCTCAAGTCTGAAGCGGCAACATGTAGGTAGCAATTCCATACCGCGTTGGAAAGGATATCGAGAAGAAGCTCTGGTTCGGAAGCTGTGAAAACCAACCCACAAGGATCTTACTCACTCTGTAAAGTCACTAGTATCATAAACCATTAATTACGAAACATAATGTCGAGACATTTTGAGATCTGCATCTTGCCGAGA
>NZ_JAUTDR010000054.1 GCF_030649675.1 Haliea sp. E1-2-M8
CTTGGTGGAGAGGTTTTTTGCACTAATCTCGCAGCGGTGGATCAAACGAAATTCGCATCGCAGTACACGTGAGTTAGAAACCGCGATCCATGAGTATCTGGACATCTACAATGAAGATCCCAAACCCTTTGTGTGGAAGAAGACCGCCGACGAAATCGTTGAGTCTATTGCTCGTCTTTCGGACAAGTTAAATACTGGGCGAACTTTTGTTAAAGGACACTAGTGTTGATGACGACGGCGAATCGTGTCCTGGATACGATTTGGCGACACGGTTTCGATTATCAGAAAGCAGGTGTGATGCTGGCTAGCTTTCAGCCGTCGGTTCAGCAACGACAGGCCGATTTCTTTTCATCGTCGGCTGAGCACGCGACTTGGGAAACACTTTTTCCCGTTTTGAGTCGAATCGACAGTTCTGGTGCCGAGCTCTGTAGCCGGAGTTGCTTAAAAACTCTTCGCGGTTGTCTACTCCATGGGCATTCTCAATTACACACACTATAACTTTCATGTGGTGGCGAAACCGCGCTGGTAGTGAAAGAGCACTTCATTAAGCGCTTTGGCGTGCCTGAGTATGCCGTAGTCATTGATGAGTCTGGGGGGATTACCGGGGCGTTTTGTGGGACTGAATTCCAGCGATGCCTACACGGACCCACTTGCCGGACCGAAAACCATGTTTGGCTTCAGCCCCGCACCGGGGATGACCGAATGTTCGCCGGCGTGGCGTGGTCTGGCACCATTTATGATGAACCCTGCATTCGGAAAGGCCCGTCACCAGAAACTGATGCAACCTGCCGGTGCAGCGAATATGGTTGAGTGAGTGCATCATGACGATCTGAGAAACATCTACGGATTCGATGAAAGCGTAGCTCTCGGACTCTGTATGACAGCGGTGGTGTGCAATACAGCTTGGGATCGCCGCGGCGTCTCAGCGCAAAGAGTTGAAGCATGTCCTCCAGCTGTGCACCCTCTTGAGAAGCGATCTCAGCGAACTGGTGGCCTATCTCCATGACCAGTGCATACAGCCGGAATGTCACATGAATACCGGAATCGTTGAGGTCAGGGCGCTCGCGCTCCCAATCAATGACAATGACAATCATTATCATTTCAGGCAAGGTCATTTCACGCATCCAGATGCCCTTGACATTTCGATTAGTTGGCATATACCTTAACTTTAGTATATCTTACCTATTAAGATATATTGTGACCATCAAACAAAAAGGACAACCTATGTTAACTGCAGAGCAAAATAAGCTTCTTACTGATGTGAGTGTCGGTTCACCTCTAAGTGGCTACTGGAAGCAGCACTGGATTCCGGCCTTGCGATCAGAAGCCCTTGAGGTGGATGGCGCACCGACCCGTGTAGAACTTCTTTGTGAGCATTACGTGGCATTTCGCACTACTGACGGGACGGTGGGCTTTCTCAACGAGGCCTGCCCCCATCGCGGCGTCTCGCTCGCACTCGGGCGCAATGAGAACAATGCACTCACCTGCATATTCCATGGCTGGCAGATGAATGCCAAAGGCGACTGTGTTCACATGCCGACAGAAGAGACCAATACACTTTGTTCAAAGGTGCCTCGTACTGGCTATCCGGTTCGTGAAGCCGGTGGAATTGTGTGGGTGTACTTGGGTGGCGGGGAGGTTCCCCAATTCAATGACTTTCAGTTCACGCAAGTTGCTCCGAAGCACGTGCGCGCCCGTGCTTCATACAACAATTCCAATTGGTCACAGAATGTCGAGACATTGCTCGACTCCGCGCACATCGCGCTTCTTCACGCGGACACGACATACGACAAGGATGTTCCACAGGAGGGTATGCAGCTCTCTTCCGGAAACCACGTACCTCGCTACAGCTTTGACAAAAAGCCATACGGTCTCCGCTCTTATTCTGAGCGAGATCAACCCGATGGTAGTGTTTACTTGCGTGTCACCGAGTTCGTTGCGCCGGGCATCGCATTTATTGGTACGACAAGCGCCGAGGCCGCGTTCGCGATCATGGTTGTGCCAGTCAACAACACGAAGACCCTTGGATGGTTCGTGTTTTGGGACGAGCGCGACGATATCAACAACCGGCTTCCTGAGTTTCTGATGATCGGCACCGATGCCAGTGACGACGATTTTGCTGCGTCGCGCGTTGGCAAGGCCGGCGACCTCATGGCCTCACAGGATCGCGAGGCCATGCGCCGTGGCGAGACTTGGACCGGAATCAAGGGGGTGATCTTTGAAGACTACGTTCTTGCAGAAAGTATGCCGATCGTGGACAGAACCAAGGAATTTCTTGGTAGCGGAGACGTTGCCATCGTCCGCTTGCGTCGCGAGTTGCTGAGCCGCATCTCTGACTACCAAGCGGGACGTACATTGCCAGAGCACAGTGAAAACATAGACTACCGGGCACTCCGATCTCTGGCCGAGATCCTGCCGGAAAATAATGTCGATATACGGGCGTTTACTGACGAAAAGGAAGCGGAGCGTCGCGCGACATTTAACTCATCGCAAACCGACAAAGGTCAAGACGCGAATGTTGTCTGAACATAGCGCGGGCATGGTGACTGCATCGACATTCTTGGTCTATGTCGATGCAGTCACCCGTGAATCCGAATCCGTTCAGACCTATGTGTTGCGGCTTCCGAGCGGGGATCCAATGCCGGCATTTCATCCGGGTGCCCATATCGACATTCACCTCGACAACGGCCTTGTTCGTAGTTATTCGCTGATCAACAGCACCGGTGAACAAGACCGATACGTCATTGCGGTTGATGAGGCATTGCAAAGTAGAGGGGGTTCCCGCTGGATTTCTGAACAAGTTACCGCAGGAGATGTGCTCAGAATATCGCAGCCTAAGAATTTGTTTCCACTCCAAGAGTCAGCTCCGCACAGCGTCTTGATTGCCGGGGGGATCGGAATTACACCGCTGCTATCAATGGCTCGGTACCTTGAAGAAAAGTGTGGATCTTGGGAATTGCATTACTGCGCGCGCAATCAAGAACGAGCCGTATTTCAGCAGGAGCTGCTCACAGCAAAGAGATGGGGCACGGTGTCCTTGCACTTCTCCGAAGTGCAAGGACACCGTGATCTCAGAGCTATTGTGAGCGCTGCGCCTGACCGAGCACATTTTTATTGTTGTGGTCCCTCGAGTATGTTGGACGCCTTCCTTAGTGCTACGGAAAATATTGAGCAGGAGCGCGTCCACATCGAACGATTTAGCGGCGCTGAAAGCGTAAGGGACGGCGCTTTTGACCTCATTCTCGCGAAATCAAGGCGGGTCTTACGGGTTATGCCTGGCGAAACAGCTCTTGAAAGACTGATGCGGGAAGGGTTTGAAATACCGAATTCATGCGGGGAAGGAGTATGTGGTAGCTGTGAAGTCAGGCTGCTTGCCGGCAAGGCAGACCATCGAGACATGATTCTAACGGACGACGAGAAAGCCGATAATACCAGTGTTTTTGTCTGTTGTTCTGGCAGCCTTACTCCGTCTTTGACGCTGGATTTATAGATTAATTATGCGTTCCTTGATGAGCACGATAACTAACTAGTGTCCTTTAACATAAGTTCGCCCAGTATTTAACTTGTCCGAAAGACGAGCAATAGACTCAACGATTTCGTCGGCGGTCTTCTTCCACACAAAGGGTTTGGGGTCTTCATTGTAGATGTCCAGATACTCATGGATCGCGGTTTCTAACCCACGTGTACTGCGATGCGAATTTCGTTTGATCCACCGCTGCGAGATTAGTGCAAAAAACCTCTCCACCAAGTTTATCCATGATGCCGACGTCGGGGTAAAGTGCACATGGTAACGCGGGTGCGCCGCAAACCATGCACGCACTTCTGCAGTTTTATGGGTGCCGTCACTAGTGTCCGGTTAAAAGTTGAATAAATTCAGTTGGTTGCCGTGGGCATCCAGTTCGGTTATGTCGCCAGCGTCGAGAAACGCCTTGTTTATAGGGATTTTCNAGTTATCCATGATCAAATGGATGTCGAGGTCTTTTGGCACTTCCCGATCTATCGCTCTCAGGAAGGACAAAAATTCCTTCGCCCTGTGCCGCTGATGCAAGCGCCCAATGACTTCGCCGGTCGCAACGTCCAATGCAGCAAATAGCGTCGTGGTGCCATGGCGAACATAGTCATGAGTCTGTGTTTCGGCATAACCAAATGACAAAGGCAAGGCAGGCTGCGTCCGGTTCAAAGCCTGGATTTGACTCTTTTCATCAACACACAGCACTAGCGCTCTATCCGGTGGGTTCATATACAGACCAACAATATCGTGAACCTTTGCAACGAAATGAGGATCGGTTGAAAGTTTAAACGTCTCCAGGCGGTGCGGCTTCAAGCCAAAAGCACGCCAGATGCGACTGATTGCCATGGCATTTAACCCGACTTCGTCGGCCGTTAACGTCGTCGACCAGTGGGTGGCGTTGGCAGGCTTCGTATGTAACGTCTTGCTAATGACCTCAGTCACTTTATCGTCGTTGATACTGCGAGGGCGGCCACTGCGCGGTGCATCGGTTAAACCCGCAATACGGTATTGCTCGAAGCGGCGACGCCATTTGCTGACTGTCTCGCTGGTTACACCAACTCGTTCACCGACCTCGTGCCCTTTCAGGCCTTCGGTGCTAAGAAGAATTATCCTGGCACGTTGCTGCTCAGCAGCGGGCATTTGACGTCGACGCAACCAGCGCTTCAATTCGATACGCTCCTCGTCGCTGTTTTCCAGCACTTTGACCGGGCGCCCCATCTCATTCCCTCCACGACTACCGCATGTAGAGCATAGACAATAGAGGTCATTATTAATAGTCCGAACTTATGTTAAAGGACACTAGGGAACATCTGAAGAACCGATGATTTCAGCCGCACAGAGCTCCAAATGGTGATTTCTGGTCATACATTTCCCATTTTCGAGGTTCTACTCGCCTCGCTGCCGGGTAATTCCCGTGCAGCGGGCGCACTGACCCTATGTTGCCAGGTACGGTCTGGCACGCAGCAGGTTGGTGAAGGCCGCGAGCACTATCAGTCGGTTGTGATTTTTCTGCAGCCCCCGATAGCGAACTTTGCTATAGCCAAAGATTCGCTTGATGGTGAGAAACGGATGCTCGACTTTGGCCCGGATACTGGCTTTCATCCTCTCAACCTCATGCAGCAGACTGTTGTCGGGGAGTTGGGCGCGGCGTCCGGCACGCATGGCGACTTCCCAGTCGACCGATCGGCCGTGATGTTCCTCGCGCTTCTCAATGCCTGTGTATCCAGCATCTCCCCAGACAGTTTTCTCCTTACCGTGCAGCAGCTGGTCCGCTACGGCAATGTCACTGACATTGGCGGGCGTGGTAGCGACACTGTGGATCAGGCCAAAGGTCTCATCGACACCGATGTGCATCTTCATCCCAAAGTGCCATTGGTTTCCCTTCCTGGTTTGATGCATCTCGGGATCACGTGCATTGTCTTTGTTTTTGGTCGAACTCGGCGCAGCGATAATAGTGGCATCCACGATGGTCCCTTCCTTGAGCGCGAGTCCCTCCGCAGCCAAGTGTTGGTTGACGGTATCGAAGATGACCTGGCCCAGGCCGCGCTTCTCGAGGAAATGCCGGAAGTTCAAGATGGTGGTTTCGTCGGGGATACGCTCCGACAGCCGAAGGCCAGCAAAGCGACGCATGGATTCCAACTCATACAGTGCGTCTTCCATGGCCGGGTCACTGAGGTTGTAGAACAACTGCAGGCAGTGCACCCGCAACATGACAGGCAAGGGGTAAGGCGGGCGGCCATTTCCACCCCGGGGATAGTGCTTGCGGAGCTTCTTCTCCAGCTTAGCCCAAGGAATGAGCGCCTCCATGCGCTCCAGGAAGATTTCGCGCCGGGTTTTGCGCTTCTTGTTGGCAAACTCGGCTTCGGCGAAGGTCATCTGGGTCATGCTGACATCCTGTTGTTGGGGCACGGCCTATTATCGCAAAATTCAGGACTTTTTCAGAGTATCCCTAGCAGGCTGCTGAAAAAGGCATGATTTTGACGCACTCAACTTCCTCGTCGCTCCATGTCCCAAGTTTG
>NZ_JAUTDR010000055.1:2500-5733 GCF_030649675.1 Haliea sp. E1-2-M8
ACCAACCTTTGATCCGGTGATGTCCGAATGGGGAAACCCACCTGGTGTAAGCCAGGTATCCTTAACTGAATACATAGGTTAAGGAGGCGAACTCAGGGAACTGAAACATCTAAGTACCTGAAGGAAAAGAAATCAATTGAGATTCCCCCAGTAGCGGCGAGCGACCGGGGAAAAGCCTGCAAGTGATAGCAGTGCGGTTAGTGGAACGGTCTGGAAAGTCCGGCGACAGAGGGTGATAGCCCCGTACACGAAAACCGCGTTGTGATACTGAGCTTGCGACAAGTAGGTCGGGACACGTGTTATCTTGACTGAATATGGGGGGACCATCCTCCAAGGCTAAATACTCCTGACTGACCGATAGTGAACCAGTACCGTGAGGGAAAGGCGAAAAGAACCCCGGAGAGGGGAGTGAAATAGATCCTGAAACCGTATGCGTACAAGCAGTGGGAGCCCCATCTTCAAGCCACTTTGGTGGTGATGAAGAATTCACCAAAGCTTTGAGTAAGGTAAGCGTCGCGCAGCGACGATCAACCGCTTAAAACAACGTAGCTTTAGCGAAGTTGTTTTGGTTGATTGACGGTGTGTGGCGATCAACCGCTCAAAGGAAGCAGAGGTGGTTTGAAGATGGGGTGACTGCGTACCTTTTGTATAATGGGTCAGCGACTTATTGTCTGTAGCGAGCTTAACCGAATAGGGGAGGCGTAGGGAAACCGAGTCTTAACAGGGCGTATAGTTGCAGGCAATAGACCCGAAACCGGGCGATCTATCCATGGCCAGGCTGAAGGTTGGGTAACACTAACTGGAGGGCCGAACTCACTAATGTTGAAAAATTAGGAGATGAGCTGTGGATCGGAGTGAAAGGCTAATCAAGCCCGGAGATAGCTGGTTCTCCTCGAAATCTATTTAGGTAGAGCGTCGTGTCTTACCCTGGGGGGTAGAGCACTGTTTGGGCTAGGGGGTCATCCCGACTTACCAACCCCATGCAAACTCCGAATACCCAGGAGTACAATCACGGCAGGCAGACAGCGGGTGCTAACGTCCGTTGTCGAGAGGGCAACAACCCAGACCGCCAGCTAAGGTCCCCAATACCAGTTAAGTGGGAAACGATGTGGGAAGGCTTAGACAGCTAGGAGGTTGGCTTAGAAGCAGCCATCCTTTAAAGAAAGCGTAATAGCTCACTAGTCGAGTCGGCCTGCGCGGAAGATTTAACGGGGCTAAACTGGTAACCGAAGCTGCGGATGCACATGTACCTCTAAACGCTATTGTTGGAGCTTGTCGACGGCTGCCGAAGGCAGACGGCGACCAAGCCCTCCCGAACGTTGAGTTGGCCTGCGGGTCTGATTTGGCACAAGGGCAGTAGTGATAGTAGCGTTTAGTGGTACATGTGCATGGTAGAGGAGCGTTCTGTAAGCCGTTGAAGGTGAATCGTGAGGTTTGCTGGAGGTATCAGAAGTGCGAATGCTGACATGAGTAACGACAAGGGGGGTGAAAAACCTCCCCGCCGGAAGATCAAGGTTTCCTGCGCAACGCTAATCGGCGCAGGGTGAGTCGGCCCCTAAGGCGAGGGCGAAAGCCGTAGTCGATGGGAAACGGGTTAATATTCCCGTACTTTTTCATAATGCGATGGGGGGACGGAGAAGGCTAGGCCAGCGCGGCGATGGTAGTCCGCGTTTAAGGTTGTAGGCTGGTTGCTTAGGTAAATCCGGGCGATCAAGGCCGAGAGCTGATGACGAGTTCTGGTGCGAGCCAGGATGAAGTGGTTGATGCCATGCTTCCAGGAAAAGCCTCTAAGCTTCAGTTATGAAGGAACCGTACTGTAAACCGACACAGGTGATCAGGTAGAGAATACCAAGGCGCTTGAGAGAACTCGGGTGAAGGAACTAGGCAAAATGGTACCGTAACTTCGGGAGAAGGTACGCCGGTTTGGGTGAAGGGACTTGCTCCCCGAGCCTGGGCTGGCCGAAGTGACCAGGTGGCTGCGACTGTTTATTAAAAACATAGCACTCTGCAAACACGAAAGTGGACGTATAGGGTGTGACGCCTGCCCGGTGCCGGAAGGTTAATTGATGGGGTTATCTTCGGAGAAGCTCTTGATCGAAGCCCCGGTAAACGGCGGCCGTAACTATAACGGTCCTAAGGTAGCGAAATTCCTTGTCGGGTAAGTTCCGACCTGCACGAATGGCGTAACGATGGCCACACTGTCTCCACCCGAGACTCAGTGAAATTGAAATCGCTGTTAAGATGCAGTGTACCCGCGGCTAGACGGAAAGACCCCGTGAACCTTTACTATAGCTTCACACTGGACTTTGACCTTACTTGTGTAGGATAGCTGGGAGGCTTTGAAGCGGTGGCGCCAGCCATCGTGGAGCCAACCTTGAAATACCAGCCTGGTAATGTTGAGGTTCTAACTTAGGTCCCTTATCGGGATCGAGGACAGTGTGTGGTGGGTAGTTTGACTGGGGCGGTCTCCTCCCAAAGAGTAACGGAGGAGCACGAAGGTGCGCTAATCACGGTCGGAAATCGTGAGGTTAGTGTAAAGGCACAAGCGCGCTTGACTGCGAGTCTGACAAGACGAGCAGGTACGAAAGTAGGTCTTAGTGATCCGGTGGTTCTGAATGGAAGGGCCATCGCTCAACGGATAAAAGGTACTCCGGGGATAACAGGCTGATACCGCCCAAGAGTTCACATCGACGGCGGTGTTTGGCACCTCGATGTCGGCTCATCACATCCTGGGGCTGAAGCCGGTCCCAAGGGTATGGCTGTTCGCCATTTAAAGTGGTACGCGAGCTGGGTTTAGAACGTCGTGAGACAGTTCGGTCCCTATCTGCCGTGGGCGTTGGAGATTTGAGGGAAGCTGCTCCTAGTACGAGAGGACCGGAGTGGACGAACCTCTGGTGTTCGGGTTGTCACGCCAGTGGCATTGCCCGGTAGCTATGTTCGGACAGGATAACCGCTGAAAGCATCTAAGCGGGAAGCCCCTCCCAAGATGAGATCTCCCTGGGGACTTGATCCCCCTGAAGGGCCGTTGAAGACTACAACGTTGATAGGCTGGGTGTGGAAGCACGGTAACGTGTTGAGCTAACCAGTACTAATTGCCCGTGAGGCTTGACCATATAATCCAAGTGATTTGCGTGACGCAACAAGGTCACGAGAGAGCTGGGTGTTGTGACAAGTCATGGTGAGAAGTAGCAAGACAGTACAACGCGTGAACAGCGGTAGCAGCTTGATTTACC
>NZ_JAUTDR010000056.1 GCF_030649675.1 Haliea sp. E1-2-M8
TCGGCTGTAAAGCCACGTCAACACTGGGTTTCAGCATGATCGTAATCAAATTAACCGGACACTAGTGAGTTCAGGTGAACAATCACCCGTGGTCGCTGATCCGGATAAAGGCAACCTAGGGCCATCATGACCTACTCAAAGCGCAGACTTACTGAGCCGAAAGGTCCGTAATTCGCCTCAATATCCGTGCCGGGGGGGCATTCGATGGGGCCAATGAACGACCCTGACAGGACGACCTGTCCGGCTTCGATCCGCTGGCCGTAGGTTGCCATGCGGCGTGCTAGCCAGATCATGCCAGTGACCGGATCGTCCAGAACTCCAGCGCCCAGGCCGGTCGCGACCACGGTGCCGTTTTTCTTGACTATGGAGCCGACCCAGCGAAGGTCGAAAGCATCAGGAGCGTGGCGTGCCTCGCCCATCACTATGCCCGCATTAGCTGCATTGTCGGACACCGTATCGAAGATAGAGCGCGCCTTGCCCGTCTCAGGATCCTTGCGCAAAATGCGGGTGTCGAGAATCTCGATAGCCGGTGCTAAATACTCGGTGGCAGCCAAGACTTCCTCGCGGGTCACTTCGCCGTCCAGTGGTGCTTTCATTATGAAGGCGATCTCGGCTTCTACGCGCGGCTGAATGTAGCGATTCCTGGGTATCGTGGCACCGTCGATAAAGGCCATATCTTCATAGAGTACACCGCTATCAGGCGTATCGATGCCAAGCGCATCCTGCATGACTTTCGACGTCAGGCCAATTTTCCAGCCAAGGATTTCCCGGCCCTGGGCAAGCTTCTTCCACATCTGGGCGGCCTGAATGGCATACGCATCATCCAGAGTCATGTCGGGGTGGGCCAGGGAAATAAGCCCAATCTGATCACGACTCGCCTCAGCGTTGAGAATCGCATTAGCCGCGTGATCGATCTGTTCTCGGCTTAAAGTCATGCTTCATCCTCCACGCTGTTTTTAAGTTTTCCGATCCCTTCAGCCTCGATTTCGACAACGTCGCCTGGCTTGAGCCAGATGGGAGGTTCAAAGCGCGCACCAGCACCCGTGGGCGTGCCGCAGACGATAACGTCACCTGGTATCAAGGTGGTGAATGTAGAGACGTAGTTGATGATATAGCGGAAATCGAACATCATCCGCGATGTCCTGTCCTGCTGACGAAGCTCGCCATTTACACGCGTCGTCAGCTCGATGTCATCCAACTGGTCTGCTGATTTGAATGGCACTAGCCAGGGGCCAATAGCCCCGGTAGCGTCAAAGTTCTTGCCTTGTGTGACGTTGAACTTGGCGTGGCGTACCCAATCACGGATGGTTCCTTCATTGCACAGCGTCACGGCGGCGATATGCTCATACGCCTTCTCGCGAGAGATCCGACGGCCACTTTTGCCGATGACAATCGTGACTTCGCCTTCGTAGTCGAGCTGTTCGCTTTCCGGAGGCCGCACAAGGTTCTGTTGGTGTCCGACGAAGCTGCGTGGGAAACGGATAAAGAGCGATGGCTTGCTGGGAGCTGCTTGACCATCCTTGTACTCCTCGTTTCGGGACGGGAAATTGACGCCTACGCAAATCAACTTTTCGGGATTGGCGATTGGGATTAAAAAAGTCACGCCCTCTTCACGATAGGTGGGGGCTCGGCCTTCGGCCGCCTTTACCAGTTCGTCGATGGCGCCGGCTTCAATGACTTCCTTGAGGCCCGTGAAGCGAAACCTAAAGTCCGCAGTCAGGTCGACAATACCGCTATCCGTGACAATACCGTAGCGATCGGCACCATTAGCGTGAAAAGCGGCAATACGTGCGGGAACGGGGCGAATCATAAATTCCTCCTGGCAGTTCTGCGAGACCGGGCTTGTGGATGGGTAACCAAAACAGAGAGCGCAGCTTGAGATCGATGCTACCGGGCCAATACCGACAAGGTGCGGGAGCACCGCCTTTGCAACGCTGGTTCCTGGTCACCCGAGCTTCGACACTTGATGCATCTTGCGTGGGAAGGAAACGTTGACTAGTTCCATATAGAAGTCAAAAGACCAGTCCCCACCGTCGCGACCGATACCGGAAGACTTGACTCCACCGAAAGGTGCCGGCAGGTGACGTACATTCTCCGAATTCACCCACATCATCCCGGCTTCTAGCTCATCGGTCATGCGCATCGCGCGGTTCAGGTCGTTTGTCCAGAGATAGGCAGACAAACCATACTGAGTATCGTTGGCTATGCGCAGCGCCTCTTCTTCATCCTTGAAAGGAATAGCGGTCAGTACCGGGCCAAAGATTTCCTCCTGGGAAATGCTCATATCGTTGGTGGCTTGGGTGAATAGTGTCGGCCGAATATAGCAGCCCTCGTCACCGCACTTTTCGCCTCCGGCAGCGATGGTGGCGCCTTCCGCACGCGCCTTGTCGAAATAGGACAGGACCTTCTTTTTGTGCTCGGGGTGGATAAGCGGGCCAACGACTGTCTCAGGATCAAGAGGGTGGCCAACCTTGATCTTGTTAGCTACCTCGGCGACACGACGGGTGAAGTCTTCGTAGATGGTGTCGTGCACCAGCAATCGCGAAGACGAGGTACAGCGCTCGCCGTTCAATGAGTAGATCATGAAGCTGGCTGCATCCGCAGCACGGTCGAGGTCGGCGTCGTCGAAGACGATGACCGGGTTCTTGCCACCCAGTTCGAAGTGGAAGCGCTTCAGGGTAGGCGCTGCTTGGGCCATTATCATCTGACCAGTGCGACTTTCACCGACGAACGCGATGGCTTTGATGCCGAGGTGCTCGGTAAGTGCTTTCCCTGCATCTTCACCGAAGCCGTTGACCAGGTTCAGCACCCCTTTGGGTAGCCCGGCTTCCTCGGCAATCTCGACCAGCAGTTTGGCCGTCATAGGTGAGAATTCGGCTGGCTTGTGGACCACTGTGCAGCCTGAGGCAAGCGCCGGCGCTATTTTCCACGTCGACAGCATGAATGGTGTATTCCAGGGCGTGATGACACCAACAGGGCCCAGCGGGCGACGAGACGTCACATTCATCTGGTTTTCGTTACGCAGCGCCACGCCGTCTTCAGCTCCAGGGGCCTTGTCGGCAAAAAAGCGGAAGTTGGCTGCACCACGGATGGCCGCCTTTGACATGAACCGCAGGGCCTGCCCTGTATCCATACATTCGGTGAAGGCAATCTCTTCGGCACGAGCTTCGATAGCTTCAGCGACTTTGATCAGGATGGCTCGCCTTTCCTTGCCAGGAGTCTTGCTCCAGGTTTTGAAGGCTTTATCGGCAGCCTGGACGGCACGGTCGATGTCTTGCGCTCCACTCTTGGCCACTGACGCGATAGGCTTGAGATCCACGGGTGAAATTGTGTCGAAGGTAGCCCCGGATGCCGCAGGCACGGAATCTCCGTCAATATGATTGAGTACGCCCGTTTCACGAAAACGTTTCAGGTAGCCTTCGGCACGGTTCAGATTTTCTTGGAGTTGGCTCATGATGATTCCTTTTACTTGCCGCCCGAGAGACGGGCATGGATCGGGGTATCTTTCCAGCTTAGGTCCGGATCGATGATGCGGATCTCCAGCGAAAGGGCGAAATGGGGCGTGGATAGCGGCTCGGCGAAGGCAGCCCGCACCGCGCTGAAAACTATACCTCCGGCAATCTGTAGCGCCTGCTTGTCGCGCCCGGCGCCGACCGACAGGGTCAGAGCAGCGAAGTCATTCTCGGCCAAATCGTCGGCGACGATGCAGTGATCAGCGGCATAGGCACGCACGCGGATCCCTGCCAGTGGGAAGATGCCCGCTTCCTTCATCGCCGCGTAGGCGGCCCGGCATACGGCTGCGATATCGACTCGCTCGGCCAGACCAGGCGAATACTCGATTCTCAGGTGTGGCATGGAGAGCCTCCTTTCGCGTGGTTCTGCTTCGACGGAAGCATAATGTGTAGACTGTCTCAATTAATTAACATGTTAACATTAAAAGCTAACCCGTTAGTGAAGTCAATGCCGTGGGTTGCATGCGCGAGGATGCTACAAGTCACGAGACGAGACGGCATGCTCGGGTCGCAGCCGATATCTAACTTCGATATCGGACAGATCTATGACCAGCGTTGCTCCGATGCGGGGGTGCGCGACTTTAAACTGGATTGCATGGCCGACTTCTTCGGCCGCAGTATGCCGGCGCATCGGCACTCAGCACGCTTCCAGATTCACTACGCCACGAGTGGCACGGTTTATTCGCACCAGCTCCACCAGCAGGCACACATATTCTTCGACGTACCGCCTTCGGTGACTCACCCTCTTGTTACTGAGGCGGCAGCGACGGTCACGTTCTACTTGCCGTCAGCTTGGGTTTAGCGATCCCGCCTACTTCTCGCGGTTCTTCTCCCGCGAGGCAGGGATGACATCGGGGAAGTACCGCAGTAGCAACCGGGACTCGTGAGCCTCGGCCGTGGGCGCCGGGTCCTGACTCTTCCTGATGCCATCGGCTGCATGACACGACATCACTAGCCGCGGCCAAGCAGGCAACCGTCGAAGAAAGCGGCCAACTCGTCGACTGCCTCCAAAGGAAGTACCTGCGATCACTAGTGTCCGGTTAAAAGTTGAATAAATTCAGTTGGTTGCCGTGGGCATCCAGTTCGGTTATGTCGC
>NZ_JAUTDR010000057.1 GCF_030649675.1 Haliea sp. E1-2-M8
CCGAGCGGGGCCAAGGATGATCCTTCAGATGCTGAGCTCGCCCTGGACCTGGTGTTGCGCCATCCTGAGAGCGAGTTATTGTCAAATCTGGTGTTCAGGGCCTGAATCAAGCGGCGGCCTGGTTTGATTCCGTCACCTCGATTCCATCTCTGAATTTCACTCCGGTGATGACCTGCGCCAGATACTCGAATCCTCGCAGACGCCGCCAATTCTGCTGTGCACACAAGCCCAGCTTGAACATCATATGCAGCATCCCGTCCCGCGTCAGGCAGCCCTTCGATCGTTTGGTGCGATGACGAATGGTCCCGAAGGTCGATTCAATCGGATTGCTCGTCCGTATGCTCTGCCAGTGCTGTGCCGGGAAATCGTAGAATGCCATCAGTTCCTCTCGATCCTTCTGCAGGCACAGCACGGCTTTCGGGTACTTGGCTTCGTACGTCTTGATGAACAGGTCAAACGCTTTCTCGGCGTCCTCCCGCGTGTCGGCCTGCCAGATTTCATGCAAGGCCTGCTTGGCTTTTGGCTGCAGCGACTTCGGCAGGCAGTTCAGCACATTCATCGTTTTATGCATCCAGCACCGTTGGTGCCGCGTTCCCGGATAGACCTCCTCCAGCGCGGCCCAGAAGCCCATGGCTCCATCGCCAACGGCAAGTTGCGGGACGTTCATGCCGCGGGACTTCAGCTTCAGTAGCACCTCTCTCCAGCTCTGCGTTGACTCCCTGACACCGTCTTCAATCGCCAGGAAATGCTTCTCTCCACGCTCGTTCACACCGATAATCACCAAAGCACAGAGCTTGGCTTGCTCCGCCCTGAGGCCACTGTAGACGCCGTCAGCCCAGAGGTATACCCAGCGATCCTTGGCCAGCGGTTCCTCCCGCCAGGCTTGGTATTCTGCCGCCCAAGCCCGCTTCAATCGCGATACGGTGCTGGCGGACAAGCCCCTGGCTTCCGGGCCCACCAGGACTTCCAGGGCCGCGCTCATCTCGCCGGTGGAGACACCTTTGAGGTACAGCCATGGCAACGCAGCTTCCAGCGACTGAGCCTTGCGGACATAGGGCGGCACCAGTGCAGAGCGGAAGGTGACCGGCTCCCCGGTCTTGGCTCGCACCTTGGGGATCCGTACCGTTACCGGGCCGATGCCGGTTTGGATCTCCCGTTCGGGCAGGTGACCATTGCGCACCACGCCGGCCCTGCCGTCGTCCAGCAACCTGCCTGAATGGGTGGCCAGCAACTCCTGAACCTCGGCCTCAATGGCCTGCTGGAGGAGCTGTCGGGCACCAGTGCGCAGCAGTTCGGTCAACAAATCGGTACTCCCTACTCGACCTTCCAGCTCAACAACGTTACTCTTTCCCATGGTGGCGTATCCCTTTGGCTGATTGGTTGTTTGGCGATAACAAATCAACCAGATACGTCGCCTTTTTTCAAACCCTCAAACACCACTTTCGGTTATAACTCTCCTGAGAGGTTCCAGACGCTCACCGCCCAGAGCGCAAGACTCAGGCAGCTTCACTTGCTGGTAGAGCACCGCCGCCAGTTGGTGGCAGATAAAGTCCGCCTGACCAACCGCCTGTGCGCGGCATTGAAGCAGTACTACCCCCAATCGCTGGAGTGGTTTGAGAAGCTGGATACCGTCCTGTTCTGTGAATTCATAAAGCAGTGGCCCACATTGAGAAAGGCCCAAAGCGCTCGCTCCACCACCTTGGTGAGGTTTTTTAACGAAAACCACATGTACAGGCAGAGTGTCCAACAGCGTCGTCTGGACGGGATCCGCAAAGCGATGCCGTTGACCTTGGAGGAGGCTTTAATAGAGCCATTTTCTCTCAAGGCACAGCTCATTGCTGAGCAATTGCGGCTGGTCCTGGCCGCCATACAGCAGTATGGGCAGAAAATATCGGAGCTGGCCTCAGAACATCCAGACTACGAATTATTTGTAAGCCTGCCGGGAGCCGGGGCGTCACTTGCACCACGCTTGCTCGTGGCATTCGGGGAGGAGCGCGAGCGGTTCCAGAGTGCAGGTGAGCTGCAGATGTATACCGGAATTGCACCGGTCACAGAGCGCAGCGGCCAAAAATGCTGGGTGCACTGGCGAACCCAGTGCCCCCGCTTCCTGAGACAGACGATTGTAGAGTGGGCCGGTCACAGTATCCGCTACTCCTTCTGGGCAGAGGCGTTTTACCGGCAGCAGCGAAACAAGGGAAGCAACCATCAAGCCGCCGTACGTGCGCTGGCATTCAAATGGCTACGAATACTCTACCGGTGCTGGCAAACCAGGACACAGTATGACGAGTCGAAGTACCTGAAGGCCCTTCAACAGCGTGGCTCGCCACTGGTAGCTGCTGCGGCATGAAATCGTTGACTGAACACCTCAGGGAATGAGACGCCGTTCAAACGAATATCAAAACAGCCGCGGTGCAACTGACGGTGATGGAATCGACACAGTGTCACCAGGTTATCCAGTCGTGTTCCCCCACCCTCGGCCCAGTGCTGAATATGATGGGCATCCACATACTCTGATTCCTGGCAGCCGGGATACTGGCAGACGCCGTCCCGCTCGCGCAGGGCGCGTCGAATATGCTCCGGCACAATCCGCGACTTTCTACCCACGTTCAGCACCTTCCCCGCCTCATCCTCCAGCACCGTGACCAGGGACGCATCGCAACTCAATCGCCGCGCGGTGGAGGGCGACAGCCACGGTTTATCCTCGAAGTGCGCCCGCCCATGTGTGCAACACACCCCCGAGCGCTGTTCGCGCAGGGTGTTGATGTCCACGTGCATCACAACCTGGCATCGCTCCGCCCCCTTCAAGCCCTGCAGGCCCTTATAGTCCGGCCCCGAGGCCAGAAAGTGCTCCACCATGGCCACCAGCGCATCGGCTCGCACCTGGTTCATGTGCTGCGAAAAAATCTCCGCGGAGATTTTTTCCTCCACCCGCGCGTAGGCAAGATGATGCGGCAAAGCTTCGTTCACGCTGCTTTCTGCGTTCTCTCCTGCCTTGACCTCATTACGCTGCAGGATTTTCCGCGCCACCGCCTGCATGCGTGCCTTCTGCTTTGCCTTCCACTCTTCCTGGCGCTCCTCTTCCAGCGGCCGGGCCACTGCCTGCAGGGCCTTCATGACCAGCTGCCCCTGTTCCGGCGGGAGCTTGGCATGAATAATCCACATGCCGTCTTCGTCCTGAAACCAGTAAAGTTCGCGGGCCAGCTCGCGCATGGTTTCAGCATCCAGCTCCGGCGAGGGGCCACTCTCTGCTGCTTCGCCCGATTCCCCGGCAGCCGCAACCTCTTCCGGCCCCCACTCCAGCAAGTCCGCCAACCCCGGTTCTGCGACTGGTTCGTACCTGCTCACCAGCTTATCCAGGTGTCCCGCGCTGTTCTGCTGCGCCAGGTGCACCATAAAGCCCTCGTTCTCCGGCGTAGCTACCTGATCGCAGGCCGCACGGGTGATGGCGCGCACCTTGGAATAGGAGATGCCGCCCTCCGAGAAGGCTTCATTGACCTCCGGCAGTGCCTCTAACTGCCGTGCCACCCGGACTTTCTCCCTTGCGGCGCCCAGCGTGATGCCGCAGTGGGCCACCAGCCAGTGGGCACAGGAGCGCATCGTTCCCTGCTCGCGCCAGCCACCGCAGCGATCGAACTCGGCTATCATCCTCAGCAAGCGGTGATTCGCTGCATTCATCTGCGCCGAGAGGAGCGTTATCGCCTGACCCAGCTGCGCCCCGGTCAGCCGCTGAGACCAATCTTCCACAATCGCTGGCATGACCATGAGTAAGCCCCAATGCTGTATGTATAAGGGTCTTCCCCTATTCGGGTGGATCCATAGCCATTTTTCTGCTCTCCCCCTAAAATTCCAGGCTCCTAATT
>NZ_JAUTDR010000058.1 GCF_030649675.1 Haliea sp. E1-2-M8
AACGAGGCCGGCTTGGTGGCCTCCTTCTTCAGAGTCAGGTGCATGCGTTCATGCCTTCCGTTCTGCTGAGGGCTCTACCCACTTAACGGGGGACGGGTCGGTTTTCACTAAACCCTGTTGATAATGCCATCCCATCCACAATGGGTCAGCACCCTCAGTCGGTAATTCTCAAAATTCCTGAATCCATAGGCCCTTCGGGTCATCATCTCCATTTTGTTATGAAAGCCCTCGGTGGGCCCGTTGCTCTTGCTGAACCGCCACATCGTGATAATTGGCTCTAGCCAAGATGTGAGGGTCCTTGCCAGCCGGTGAAGCGGGCTGGCGTGGAACTGCTTGATCAGTGCGAGCAGCTTGGGCAGTGCTCTTTCGGCCCGTTTTCTGGTCAGGGTTTTCAGGAGCAGCAGCCGGTTGAGGCGTTGCTTGGCCTGGTACAGGGCGTTGAGCACCGGGTACGCACTGAGGTAGTTGCCGAGGTTATCGCGCTGCTCTGGTGACAGGCGCCATTCATGACGGCGCATGAGGCTAATCAGGCCGCGATTCTTGCGGCCCTCGGGATCGTGATCCTGCCAGGCCTTCAAAAAGTGCTGATTCACCAGCCGGATAACGTGGAAACGGTCAGCCACGATCATCGCATTGGGGAAGTATCGTCGGGCAATTGCGCGGTAGGTTTCGGACATATCCATGACAATAAGCCGGACGTTGTCTCGCCCGGGTAAAGCCTTCAAATAGCGCCTCAGACTGGCTTCGGAACGCCCGAGCACCACATCAAACACCTTATTGCGCTTGAGATCCACCAGCGTAGTGGCGTAGCCACGCTTGCGGGTAAAGAAGTGCTCATCAATGCCCAACACCTTTGGGCAGGGTCTATTCGCCATCTCCGACCGCCGCAGACGGCAGTGGCTCTGATACCACCTCTCGACGGTGGCGGGACTCATGTTGTGGGTCAGCGCGAGCTTACGCTGGGTAATACCCCCGTCGTGGGCTTCAAAGACCTCGAGCCGGAATGCCTCCGACGATCTGAAGCGAGGTCGAACACCTTTGAAGCGATGACGAAAATATCGTCGGCATTGCGGGCAGTGGTACTTGGGGGACGTCAGGTGAAGCGTCATCACCTGATTGCCAAAGCGGGTATGCTTGAGCGTGCGTTGATAGGTCGCCTTCACCCTGACCCCGCTATGTTGGCAATAGATGCACAGCGGTCGTTTGGTGGGCCTGGCATAGACCTCAATGCCTTTATCCCGGTCGACCCGCTCGACCTCCAAGTCGGATATGCCTAGAATGTTTCCTGCGTGGGACATCGGTATTCTCCATTAAATTGATCGTCGCAAAATCAGTTTAATGAATACCGGTGTCCCCCGTTAATGATGAAGAGCCAAACTCGTTAAATATCAAACGGTTGGCCCCTCAGGAGCCAGCCGTTTTTTGTTTCAGCATTACCAGTGCCGGACTTTTGCCGGACTTCTCCTCGCAGACCNAAGAGCCAAACTCGTTAAATATCAAACGGTTGGCCCCTCAGGAGCCAGCCGTTTTTTGTTTCAGCATTACCAGTGCCGGACTTTTGCCGGACTTCTCCTCGCAGACCTTGTTCACCGCCATTATCAGCTCCTCAAGCTCGGGGGCGGAGTAGTGCGTGGTGATGTCGCCGTTGCGATGACCCAGCAACACCTTGCGGGTTTCCAGCGGTACATTGGCGGCCCGTAGCCGGCGCCCGAAGGTGTGTTTCAGGTCGTGTCCCCTGACCTGATCCAACCCGGCCTTCCTGCGCGCGGTCTTCCAGCCACTGTTGTTGATGGTGCCTACCGCATGACCTTTATAGCTGAAGACATGTTCGGGGTGAATCCCCCGCATCTGCTCCACCACTGACATCGCCACCCGGTTCAGTACCACCAGCCTGTCCTCCCGATTTTTTACCCGTACCCCCGGCACGATGAACACCGAGGTCTCCAGCTCCGGCACCTTGACTTCCCAGTCCCACCGCAGCTGACATACCTCCTGCTCACGACACCCCGTATTGACCTTGAACAGTGCCATACGGGCCAGGTGATCCGGAAGCGCCTGAAACAGCATACGCTGCTCCTCCCAGGACAAGGGATACGGCTGCCGGGCATCCGTTACCGGGAGCATCTGGATGAGTGGCGGTGTGTCCAGCCAGGTCAATCCATGTTCATCGCGCCACAGCCGCGAGGCCAGATTCAGGATCCGCCTGACCACGCTGAGCGCGAGGTTGATGCTCTTGGTCTTGATACCCTGCTGCCGCCTGTCCTTTATATAGGCCTGGAGGCTTCCCAGGTGCACCTTTTCCACTGGCAGGTTCCCGATATAGGGATCCAGCTGCTTCAGCTGCGTAGCGTAATCCGCGATGCTGGCCAGATGCAGGTTTTCCTCGAGAAACTTGGCTGCCGCGTCCCGAAAAAGCCTGCATGGTCTGGCCCCGAACACGGTGGCCTGCCTGATCTCCTCGATCCGGCGGGCCAGGATCAATTCCGCCGTTTCGAGGTCGCTTGTTCCAGTGCTCTCGTGAATCTTGTGGCCGAGGATCTGCTTTTCGATATGCCAGATCCCAGCGCGATTCCGGAGCCCCGGGCTTCGCTTGCGTCCCATAGTGATTCTCCTCTCAAAGTAGAGGTGGGACGCCCGTTGCAAGCCTTATAGTGGTCCACCCAGGCGTCCATTTCAAGGCGGTCGAAGGCGACACCCTGGCGGCCGATGCGAAGCTCCGTCAGGGCAGGGCGCACCTCCCGGTTAAAGCGGTTGCGGTCCATACCCAGGTAGTCGGGGGCGTCGCGGAGGCGAATCAGGCGGGGCTGGATCTGCATCGTCTATCTCCCCAGGTAGACCGCGGTAATCTGTTCGCGGACATGGCCCAGCTCCCTGCTGATGGCCAGCCGCGCTAGCTGATCCGCCTGTTGCTGTGCCGAAGTCAGGTCCTTCTTGCTGGGCCCGCCACCGTGGGGGGAGGGCCAGCCGGTGAGTTCCAGATAGCGCTGCTGGGCGTAGGCGTGGCGCAGGCCGTGCATTTTCGATAGGCCGGCATTGGCCGTATGGCGCTCGTAGATCCGGAGCTGCTCGGCATAACTGCGCCCTCTGGGGATCAGGGCGCCCACCCCGGCCAGGCGCTTGGCCTGCTCCGGCAGGGCGCGCTGCTCCCTGGTGCGGATGGGGACGGTGCGTTCCCGCCCGCCTGTTAGACGACAATTACTTTGGCCGGCCAAAGTAATTGACGTCAGACACCCGCCCCTGGTCCAACTGGCTTTCAGGTGCAGGTGGTCGCCGCGATCCGCCCAGCGGGGCCGGATCTTGAGGGCTTCCTCCCGCCGGAGCCCGAAGGCTTTCTGCAGCCGCAGGCTCATCCGCACATGTTCATCCTTAACTCGGTCGAGTTGCTCCCGTGCCAGGCTCTTGGCCTTGCTGCTGTCGGATACGAACTGCCGGTCCGGTATGCCATAGAAATCATTGGCGGCCGCCACGACGGCCTGTCTGTTAACCTTCTCCGCCCACCAACGTAAACAGCTCATGCGGTTCTTGATGGTGCCGGGGGAGAGGTTTTGCCTCTGCCAGTAATTCACTAGGGCCTTGATGTGCTTCTGCTTTAGGGAGGTCGCCTGCAGCCGCCGAAAGCCAAGATCGTGCAACTGATTGGCGATGGCGCTCAGTTGCCGTTCCCGGCCTACCCGGGTTTCAAAGCTGCCTTCGTG
>NZ_JAUTDR010000059.1 GCF_030649675.1 Haliea sp. E1-2-M8
ACGCCTGCGGCGGAGGAATACTGGACCACTACGTCCAAATCGCCATCACCATCTACATCCAGCGGTCTGTGCGCCATCCCACTTGGCGGCAGGCCAATGTCAACCATTTGGTTGTTGCGAATGGTGTAGATGAACTTCGCACCGGTGTAGCCTCCGCCGTAGGTAGCGATATAGGTCGAGGCGTCCAGGTCATAAATACGCAGCCTGTGGAACCGATCATCGGCAGCCGCTACCCTGGCAACCACCTCTCGGGGTGCCCCTTCTGGCAGCGTTGCCGCTTGTGTCTGCCACGCGAATCCATGACCGGATAGATTGATGCCCGTCAACACAGCGCCCAGCGGCCACCGGCCGTTGCGACTGCGATATGTCTCTACATCGAGGTATTCGTCACCATTCGCATCTATGATCCGTCCGTTGGATTTGGCCACACGGTGATCCTTGGAAAATGTCCACGTACCGTCACCGTTGTTCAGCAGACTGGCGGCATCGCCCGACTCATCCCCCGTGTGCAGAATATCTACATAACCATTGTTGTTCACGTCCAGCAACCAGGGGCGGTTTTCAGACGGACGAGTGATACTGTCGTCTGGCGGGGTCGGGGAAATATCGGTGTAGCTCCCGTCCGCATTACGCTTGAACAGGAAACCGCTGCCATAGCCGTGGAACACGAAGTAGGCGTAGGAGCCCGACGGGTCAGACCACGTGTTAGCGCCCCATAGCCAGGTACTCTGTCCGGCAGCAACAGCTTCTTGCTTGTGGGCTTCCAGCACCGCCCCGATGCCAACGTCAGCACCGTCAACAAACTGAAAGCTCAGGTCTGCCCGACACACGCCGGGCATGAGCAGCAGGATGGCAAGAACCTTTCGCATCGTCTGTCCTCTAGGGTTGGACCCTACAAAAATGTCTGCCGTACAGTATAGACGTCTCGGGCGTTCAGGGTCAGCTGCACCCATTCGAATTGCGCTGCGGCACCAGGTTCTGGAATAGACCGTCATACTTGGCTGCCATGCTGTCCAGCGAAAAGCTGGCCTGTACGCGGTGCAAACCTGCTTCACCGAAAGCCGAGGTCCGCTTTGGTGCCTGCAACAGGCAGTCCATGGCAGCCGCGAGAGCGTCGGCATCGCGAGGTTCAACCAGCAGGCCCGTCTGCCCGTCGACTATGATGTCCTTTATACCGCCAACCGCCGTAGCCACCACCGCCTTGCGACAAGCCCCCGCTTCGACGAACACCAGGCCAAAGCCCTCCTCTATCGAGGGTTGTACGAAAAACTCACATATATTCAGCCACTCCGGGACATTGTGCACCTGTCCCAGCAGCCTGACATGCTCCGCCAGGTTCAGTCTGCCAACCAGATCGTTCAGACGCCGGTAATCTCCCGCGGATCCATCCCCTGCTATCACCAACAGGGCATCGGGCCACCGCTCCCTGATCCGCGCCATCGCAGCAATAGTGACATCATGCCCCTTGATCGGACCCAGATGGCCTACTGAAAGCAATACCCTCTTCCGCTCAACACCCAGCTTCTGCTTCACGGGTTCAATACAGTCAGGGTCAAATGCCTGACAGGATGCGAGATCAACTCCGCCATGGACCAGAGTTATTCGGCTACTGGGGATACCCAGTTGGGATGTCATCAACTGCATACGATCGCGGGAAATCGCCACGGCAGCGGTCAATAGTCGGGCAAAGGTGCGCAGCCTGCAACTGGGCTGGAAGTATGCGAGCTCCGATCGGTGGTAAGTGCCCACTATCGGTATACCCGACAGTTTTGCGGCAATTCCGCCATAGAAGTAGGAGGATTCACAATGGGCGTGAATCAGAGCCACTTGCTCCGCCCGGAGCAGTCGCACGAGGCGATAGATGTAGAGCAGGTCCAACCCCGGGCGCTTCTGCAATGACAACCACTCCGCGCCACCCGAATAGCCCGCTTTTACCCACGGTGCCGGCTCAGCCATCGACAGCACCTTGACGGACCACCCTGACCGACAGAGACCCGTGGCGGTATCCAGTATGCGTTTGGTGCGCCCGCCTTTTTCAAGGGTTTGGACCAATTCCAGAACTGTAGTCACCAAGATGTGCTCACCGTAATCCAGCCTCTTCAACTTGCCTCTGTTACGCTATGAATTATGCCAAAACCCATTACACTAAGCGAAGAATCAACAGGACCGGATACAACAAACATTATGCTGGTGAGTCGTGCCAAACGGTATCTGTACAACAGAATTAAAGACCAATTGGCCCAGCTTGGCTTTATCAAAGTCGAGAGTGACCTTGAATTCTTGTTCACCAGCAGCGGTGGCCTGTATCTGTATCAACAGGGAATCATCACGCGGCTGTTGAGAGGCAACTATTTTGGGATTACTCGCCTGCCCGATGATCAGTTCATTGCCATGAAGTACGTGCAGAACGGAACCAGGGATGAACGCAGTACCGCTGAGTTGTTTTACCTTTCCGGTAAACTTGTCGTTAACTCCAGTCCGTTCGAATTTCGGGACCAGGACGACAGGCTGCGCGTGCCGGTACGAGTTCACCAAATACTTTTCCACGAAGGATTCATCTGGCTAACCAATACAAGACAAAATCTCATCTGGAAATGTGATCTTACGGGAAAAATTGTCAAGGAATGGTGCTATACAGAGTCGTTCGACTACGACCCGGACACCACAAGTACCGATGCTGTGAGAACCAAGGCACGCGCCAGCGCCAATTATCACCATTTCAATTCCATCACTTTCCACAAGGAGCACATGTACTTGCTGGCCCACAACTCTGCGGGACTCGACAAGTCAAAAGATAGCTTTTATCTAAAGCTCGACCACGACTTCAATATAGTGGATCGAGTAGAAGGCGTAGGCAACGCTTGTCACAATCTGGTTGAGTGTGACGATGATTTCTACATCTGCGACTCGGGAAACGCGAGGATTGTTCACCCCAAATACCCGGATGTCCATCTTGGCTACTTTGCGCGAGGGATGATCAAGGTGAACAATTGTTTGATTGTAGGCGGGACCACGATCACTGACGCCCCTGAAATGCGTGGCAGGGGCGACAGCCGGATTTTCTTCGTACCAGTCGGCGCGAGCAAACCCATTCAGTCGTTCTCGCTGGGTAGAACCGGCGATATTCACGATATCATGCTGCTGGAACGATGAAATCAGACAGACAATGAAAAATCCATTTAGTGTTTTTGGATCAGTACTGTCGTCTCAGGGTCTCCTCACCATGTAATCACACTGTGGAACCCGTCAGATACGGGCTGCACTTTAGCCTCCGCGTCGCTCACATACGGGGCTCGGTCGTCATCCGCACTGGGCTTCTCAAAGCCGAACTCAGCAGCACGGGAGTCAAAGACGTCTCTGATACGCAGCTCTTCCCAACTGGGATCCCACTCTACGGTGCGTTTCCACAATTGGCCTACGGCGGACGTCAGGTCCATCTCAACACGCAGCAGCTCCCCCTCTTTCGTCCAGGTAAGCGTACTAACGCTATAACGAATGTTCTCTGCGGAAGGAAACCTGATCACGTTCTGGGCCGACACGTCCTGCGCAATACCACCGCGGGTCCAGGGTGAATCACTGGTCGTCTGCCACCGCCCACGAGCCCACACCGCGTAGGCGCCCTGGTCCTCTT
>NZ_JAUTDR010000006.1 GCF_030649675.1 Haliea sp. E1-2-M8
CTTGGCGGCCTTCAGCTGTATCCGGCCGGAATCCGTCAATGATTACCCACCATGATTGGGGAAGAGCCAAACAAATAAATGTTGGTCGGCGCTGCGTGACCGGACTCGCTAAAGCTTGCTGCACTAGGTGGCACCATATGTCCGCTCCTGGCCGAGTTTGGAACTTATCAGGGTTGGAAGGCTGGTATAGCTTGATGAAATGTCACTTTTCGCCTAGAGACAACGGACGCTTTGTAGATTTAGAATTCTGTCCATGGATCAATTGAAAATCTAGAACTGGCTGCAAATCATTACTTGGCACTGCTGATGAAAATACCCATAGCAAGCTTTGCGCTAATCGTTGGCACCATGTGTGTGGGTGAGGTGGTTGCAGGCGAGTGCTCGGATCGGATCGAAATAGAAGGTAAGCCATATTTCCCCAGAACTTTGTGTGGTGGAAGAACTATGGAAGATTTCTCGTCTTGTACAGTTGTTCGGCTCTCCTTTGATTTGTCTGCCGATGGTTCACCACATAATATCAAAGCTCTCAACGAGAAAGGTATCTGTGGTTCGTTTGTCAGATCTGCCCGACAAGCACTGGAGAAGACAGAATTTAGTGAAGGGGCAATTGTATCGTCTTGTACTACTGAGTATATCTTTGCGTTACAACCCTAAAGCAGCGGCCAAGTCCGGGGCCATAATAAAACGTTTCGCTTGACCCGTTGCAATGAATTCAGCTCGCTTGTCTTGGCAGCGTAAGTCCGCCCCTGGCCCATTGTGTAATGGGCGTTGGATTGAGTGGGATCAAGCCTGCATGCTACTCTCCTTCAGGCACCGGAGCATTCCGACCCAACACACGCGGCGACAAGCTTGAACTCATGAAGCAGTTTTCCCCGACAATCTGGGCGACACTTGGATGGATTAGTCTTTGTCTGTCAGCGTGGTCCTTTGTGTTGGCAACAATCGATGGCGTTATGGCATATTCTGTTACTATCCTGGCAATAATAGTGGGTGGATTCTCCAGTATTGGGTTAACTGTTACAGCGAGATTTGCGTACGTGTCTGCTGTACTAGGTGCAGTCTTGGTGTTTGTGATGACACATCACGTTGCCTCCACCGGTTTTCAGCTGCCGAATAGAGATTCAATAGCCGCTGCACTCGGCATGATCCTCATTCCAGTCGTAGTATCTGGCTGCCTGGTGGTGTGGGGCATTCGTCGTCGCAGAGAGTCGCTGAAATCTTCCATGCGGTAGGTTGGGGTTAGGTCCGCTCTTGGCGGGTGGGAACTAAATTAGAATAGCGTACACCGGGAGATGACCGTGCCTTCGAGAATTCGAGCTCTGGAAAACGGCGTTCGCGCGACTGCATTCGCAGTACTTGCATTGGGATGCGCAGCCTGCGTGAACACTGCGGCGACAGCCCCCGCAGCGCAAATGCCAAAACGTTCACAGGCCGCGTTTCTTCCTGGCAAACTGTTTCAGGATGTCAGCCCATCCACAGACCATCACAAGCACTTGATGGGGCCAGCCATTGCCAGGGCCGCTAGCGGAGCACCGCTCGCGGACGCGATTAATGTGCCAGCTGAAATCAAGGGGCTTCTGGCGCGGCGCGAGAGATCCTGGAATGATCCACGCGAGCTTTCGAGCCTTTACTTCGCAGATAGCGCATTACTTTCGGAATCGCGACGAGGGTGGCTATTCGGCAAAGAGGATATTGCCGCTTACCTGGTGCAGAGATTCGGCAGTGCCTACTCGATGACGCCGGTACATTTTTTGAGGCAGGGCGATGCTGCGCATTTGTCCGGCTACTACACTCGTGGAGCCCCTCCTGCACAGCAGCACCTTGGCTACTTTCAGCTATCACTGCTGCGGAACGATAACGGATGGATTATTGCAACCGAGATCCCGAGGTTTCCGATCGCTCCAGGTGAGCGTGTCCGGACGGCAGAGGAGCTGGTCGCCGAGATGGATCGTGCAGACATCAGGCGCTCGGTCGTCCTTTCGGAAGCATTCTGGGCGGATGGACCAATGATCCTCCTCGAAGATCCGTATCCGGTGGTGATGGAGGAGAATGATTGGACCGCGGCCCAGGTCGAGTCTTTTCCTGATCGACTGGTTGCGTTTTGCAGCTTCAACCCGGTTGCCGACCATGCACTTGATGAACTAGACCGTTGCGCGGCAAATCCGACATTCCGCGGCCTCAAGTTCAGCTTCGGCATGTCCGGAGTGGATCTGAACTACGAAGACCATGTGCTACGCCTCCGCGGAGTCTTTGCAGCAGCCAACCAGCACCGCTTCCCGCTCGTAGTGCATCTTCGGGGTGGACAGGACTACGGTGCCGAGCAAGTACGGGTCTTTCTGAATCAGATTGTGAGCGTGGCGCCTGACATTGTCATTCAAGTGCCGCATCTCTGGGGCGGCGAAGCCTATTCCAGGGCGGCCCTTGAAGAGTTCGCCAATGCTATCGAGGCCGGTGAACACTCCACGAACAATCTTTATTTCGACCTCTCCGAAATCTCCGCGGAAGTTTCGCAAACTTCCTCGACTGAAACCCAACAGGAGGTCGCCGCGCTCATCAGGAGGATTGGCATTCCGCGGATGCTCTTCGGTTCAGACGGGCAGGATGCGTATCACTCGTGGCGCTCATTGGTGGGCTTCATTCCACTCAACGAACAGGAATTTCGCACCATCACCGGGAATGTGGCACCTTATCTGCGTTGATCTGTACCTCCTGGCTGTTGGAGCGCCTAAAGGTATAGCGCTGTAATGTCCGCTCCTGGCCGTGAGTGAATACGTCCGGCATCGCTCTGCAACGTGTTGCTGATGTAGAATCCGCGGAGAGCGCTTCCGACCTGAAACCGAAGTTCCGTAGTGGAGGTTCTTTGAAATCGTTCGAAGCCTTCGAGAGAGGGGTACTATCCAGAGGTAAGTGGTCAAGGCTTCTTAACCAAATGCAGCAGTTCTCACTTATCGGCGTCGGGTGGCAGATTCGCTGCCAGCACTGCGCACGGCGATAAAGGTGGAGAAGTCCGTGCTAATCGAGCAACTGGAGAGAGAATCTCAAGGCGGTTTGAGGTTTCGTAAGTCGCTGTTTTTAAATAGGAAATATGGTAGCTACGGGTGGACTTGAACCACCGACCCCAGCATTATGAATGCTGTGCTCTAACCAACTGAGCTACGTAGCCACAATCTTGTGCTGGGGCCAGAGCCCCGGAAAGGCGCGCATTTTCCCCATTTTGATTTCCCAAGTCAAGCGAAGACCGGCCAGCAAAGTCTGTTGCTTCAGCGGCCACGAATGGTGCAGCGCTGTCAGTTTTCTTTACACCGTAACCAGCCGAATCCAGGTGCTGCCCGGGTGAACCAGGTCACAGAATTGTAACCACATCGTAAATAGTTGCTTATGTGCACTGTAATACATATAGCGAGGCCTTGTATTTCCGAATGGATTATGTTTGCCGATGGAATCTGCGATGTCTTTTTCCACTGGTTCTCTGCATTTTTTTACAGTTCCAGCAGATACACCCTGCAAAACCAACGCTTGTGCTTTCAAAACATAGAGTTACAAGTCATGGCACAAAATGTGCTTCGTTAGCCTTAGCCAAGCTGGGGTGAAATCCGGGACTTGGCACCATAAAGTCAAAAAAGCAGTCAAGGGGAAGAGCGATGAAGCAACTACGTAACTTGGGGGTGGGTTTGATGTTGGCAGGGTGTGTAGGTTCTGCTCAGGCTGGTCTAATTCAATTCAGCGAGACGCTGACAAAAGTAGGAAACCTGTCGGGAAATCCCGCCTCGCGCTCCTATATCCATGATCTGGCTGGAGTGTCTCCCACTCCCTTCGATTCCGAGCTGCATGACTTCGTAAGCGGAACGCTTGAGCTGACTTTATCCGTGCCCTCTAACGATGGAGTTGCAATATCCGACATGATCTCGGTCAGCCTGGAAGGCGACTTCGCGGATGCAGGCAAAGCATCAGAGCTGAATGATACTGTGCTCGATATCTCCGGATTCTTCATTCCAGATTTGGGAAGCCTTTCCGTCGACTTGACGCGTGTTCTCCATCAGGGAAATATCGTCCTCGAGAAGTCCATCCTGACCGTCTATGCGAGGGAGCGCATAGTGAATGGTGAAGACGACAGTGTCATTGCTGTACCCGCCCCCGGCACTCTGGCCCTGCTGGGCGTCGGTCTGCTCGGCAGTCAGCTGCTCGTTCGCCGCCGCGGTGCAGCGGTCAAGGGCTAGGCTGCTGCTGGGTAACGCAGTGGATATTGCCGCCGCCCAGCAGGATCTCCCGCCCGGGCACCATCACTACTTCATGCTCGGGAAACAGCGTCGCCAGTAGTTCTCGGGCGCTGCGATCCTGTGGGTCATCGAACCCCGGGACAATGATCCCCCCATTCACGATCAGGAAGTTGACGTAGGAAGCAGCCAGTCGTTCGGGCTGCCCGTTCTCGTCCGGGACCTGGCCAAGTGCACCGCCGTCGCGCTCGAGGATGGCATACTGTGGGGCCGGGATCGGCATTCTGTGGACTACCAGTTCCCGGCCCCGGGCATCGCGGCTTCTTTCCAGTACCTCCAGCGCTGACCGACAGCGGCTGTAGTTGGGGTCAGTTTCGTCGTCGGTCCAGCACAGGAGCACCTCCCCGGGGCGGACAAAGCAGCAGAAGTTGTCGATGTGGCCGTTGGTCTCGTCGTTGTACATGCCCTCCGGCAGCCAGATGATGGTGTCGACTGCGAGGTAGTCGCGCAGATAGTGTTCAATCTCCGCCTGAGACAAATGCGGGTTGCGGTTTGGGTGCAGCAGGCACTCGGCGGTAGTTAGCAGGGTACCTTCGCCATCCACATGAATGGAGCCGCCTTCGAGCACAAATCCAGGTGTCGTGTAACGCCGGACCCGTTCCAGTTGCGCCACTTTCTGCGCCACCTGGTTGTCCAGATCCCAGCTAGGATAGAGCCCACCTTCGTGCCCGCCCCAGGCGTTGAACTCCCAGTCCACTGCTGCCAGCTGGCCCTTGCCGTCAATCACAAAGGTTGGCCCGCAGTCGCGCATCCAGACATCGTCATTGGAAAGTTCAATGACCCGGATGTTGGCGTCCCCGGCGAGTTGCTGGCTGGCATTCTGGAATTGAGTTTGGGATGCGCCGACCGTTACCGGCCCGAAGCGGGCGATGGCGCGAATTACCGCGACAAAAGCGGCCTGGGCGGGCAGGGCGCCGTCGCGCCAGCTGTCCGGGCGTTCGGGCCACAGGGTCCAGATCTGGGTCTGGGGGGCCCATTCCGGCGGCATGAAGAAGCCATCCGCCCGAGGTTTGCTGGCGCGAACGCTCACGCGTGTTCACCGTCCAGGGTGTTGATGGGCTGGTACAGGGGTGGGCGCCGGTCCCGGAACACGCCCCAGGCGGTACGCATTTTCTCTATCTCGTCCAGATCGAAACTGTGTACCAGCACGGTCTCGCTGTCGCCGTCCGCCGCTTCGACCATGGCGCCGGTGTGGTCGGCGATAAAGGAGCCGCCGTAGAAGGTGATGTCACTGTCGTCCTGCAGTTCCTGGCCGATGCGGTTGCTGGCGATCAGCGGCATCAGGTTGGCGCCGGCATGGCCCTGTTGCACCCGCTGCCAGTGGTCGCGGCTGTGGATGGTGGGGTCGTGGGGTTCACTGCCGATGGCGGTGGGGTAGAGCAGCAGCTCGGCCCCCAGCAAGGCCATGCAGCGGGCACTCTCCGGGAACCACTGGTCCCAGCAAATGCCGACGCCGATTTTGCCATAGCGGGTGCCCCAGACCCGGAAGCCGGTATCCCCGGGGTTGAAGTAGAACTTCTCGTGGTAGCCGGGTCCGTCCGGGATATGGCTCTTGCGGTAGTTGCCGAGCACGCTGCCGTCGGCGTCGATGATTGCCACCGAGTTGAAGCGGGCGCGCCCCGCCAGCTCAAAGTAGCTGACAGGCAGCACCACCTGCAGTTCTCGGGCCAGCGCGCGGAAGTGTTGAACCGCCGGGTTCTCTGCCAGCGGGGTCGCCAGCAGCATGTAGTCTTCATTCGGTTGCTGACAGAAGTAGGGGGTTTCGAACAGCTCCTGCAGCAGGATGACCTGCGCACCCTCGCCATGGGCAGCGCGCACCAGGCGCTCTCCGTTGGCGATGTTGGCCTCCCGATCCCAGCTACAGGCCATCTGGGTGGCGGCGACGGTAACGTTACGTGCCATGGTCATCTACTCTCCCGCACTGTGATTGAAAGGCCCATTGTATGGCCAGGACGTGGATCTTGGGACCCCTTTCATTGCGTCATGGTTACTCTGGGCTTGCCGGCAAACTGTGTTAAAGTCAGAGGCGCTTGAATCACTGAGATACACTGTTCCGGCATAAAAATATTCCTCAGCGGGCGCTCGCCTTTCCGGTCGGGCCGCCATCGATGCCAGCCAAACAACCAAGGTGAATGGACTCATGCCCCGATTTATTATCCAGCGTCCGCGCGGACCACTGCTGTTGGCAGCTCTCCTTGTGGGCGCGCTCACAGCCTGCTCTGACGGCTCCGATTCGACGCCAGTGGTGACGGTGCCGCCGCCGGAGGCGCCCACAGAGCCCGAGCCTCAGCCCGTCAGCACGCCGAATATCCTGTTTATCGTAATGGACGACCTCGGGATTGATCAGTTGTCGGCATTTGGCTACGGCGGCCACACCCCAGCCCATACTCCCAATATCGATAGTATCGCGGAAGCGGGGGTAAGGTTCCGCAACGCCTGGTCAATGCCAACCTGTTCGCCTTCCCGGGCCGCATTTTTTGAGGGGCGCTTCCCGTTCCGCACCGATGTGCGTACCGCCATTGTCTCTACTGACCTGGCAAATTCACAGGTGTCACCCTTTGAAATCACCATTCCCAAGGTCTTGAAACAGCAAGGTTACGTCAACGCTGTGGTGGGCAAGATGCACATCTCCGGGTCGGACCTGAATCCCGCGAACCACCCCCTTGGTGACAGTGTCATGAGGGAATTGGGCTGGGACTATTTCGAGGGCTACCTCGATGGCGGTCCGTTCCCCATTGATTCAACTGCCGGCGGTGTCGCCGAACCGGGCGTCCACAGCTGCGGATTTGTCCCCAGTATCCAGGACGATCCTCTGCACGGTGCTGATGCGGGAGCCTGCTATCAGCCCGACGGTAGCTGTTCGTCGTTGGATCTCGGTGACCACCACACCCCGGGGCGCCTCTGCCTTGAGCGCGGCGGCATCCTCGATCCCGGCGCGAGTTGCCAGTCCTCGGTCCCTGCGCATATCGACTTCAGCAAGCAGAACGGCTACTACACCGCGGAGTGGGTGATCAACAGTGAAGATGGCTCGGATACGGTGATTCCCGCCTCGGATGCCAGCAGCCGCGGCTACCGCACAATCATGGAAACCGACCGCGCTGTTGGCTGGATCAATCGTCAGCCCTCGGGGCAGCCCTGGATGCTCAGCGTCGGCTACTCCGCGATTCACACTCCCATCCAGCCTCCGCCTGAGTCACTGTTGCCGGAAGGCTCCGAGGCGGCAGGCGGTTTCGATTGCGAGGACGTGCCGCAGCAACGCGTGCTGTCCAACCAGATGCTGGAAGCCATGGACCGTGAGATCGGGCGCTTGTTGGTGGAGTCCGGCCTGGCACAGCAGGATGACGATGGAACCCTGCGCTATCGCCCCGAGGAAACCAACACCGCGATCGTCATGGTCGGTGACAATGGCACCTATGGACCCAGTGTAAAGGCGCCGTTCAACCCGACCCTGGCCAAGGGCTTTCCCTACCAGACGGGCATCTGGGTACCCATGCTGGTCGCCGGCCCCATGGTGGTGGAGCCGAACCGCGATGTTCCCCACATGGTCAATGTGACCGACCTGTTCAGCCTGTTTGCCGAGTTGGGGGAGGCGAATGTTCGCGAAGCCGTGCCGGCGTTCAGGCAACTCGACGCGGAGTCGATGGTTTCATACCTGACTGAACCCGGCCGTGATTCGATTCGGGAGGTCAATTACTCTGCACTGGGCACTAATTTAAGCTCGACCGAAGCCGCTCTGCCGTCGCCCTGCGTTATCGCCTCCTACAATATTTGTGTGCAGTTGTTCCCACAGCAAGGGGTGTGCGCCGACCAGGGGGGTACCTGGTACGGTGCGGACGGGGCTGCAGGGCCAGAGGGGCTGTCATCCTGCTGTGCGGTCAATGACTTTCTGGCCGAGCAGGGGGAAGCACCGGCGGATGTGCTGCCAGAATCCCAGGCAGCGATTCGCGATGCGGATTACAAACTGCTGAGGATAGCGCGCCGCGACTGCGAGACCGGGGAGCTCCACTCCACCGATGAGTTCTATCAAATTGATCAGGATGTACCCATCCCCAGGCTGGACAATCCGCAGCTCAACCTGCTGCTCAATGCCCAGCTTTCCGAGCGGCAGATGGAGGCCTACGAGTCTCTGGACACTGCACTGCAACAGCTGGAGGCCAGCGAGACCGAGTGTGCTGGCGATGGCAATAATGATGGCGTGGTCGATCAGGAAGACGTGAGCAACTGGGAGCACTTCAGCCAGCGGAACGAGGGTCGCTCCAGTTGGTATGACTTCAACCTGGATGGTCGCACCGACGAGGAGGACCTGGCGGTCATAGAGGCCAATATGGGCCTGGACTGCCGGAGCTCCTGACCAGCATCAGTTGCCAGGAAAGGCCGCCCCCCGCGCTCTGTGGCGGGGCCGGACCCTGCATAAAATTTCCACCACTAATATATGCTTATACGTATATCAGGAGCTATCATGGGATATGCTCGATAATCTGGAGGCGGCACCGCGTCATGAGGGGCGAAAACTTCTTCAAGTGCCTCGGCAACGAGACCCGCTTGCGCTGTCTGCTGCTGCTGTGGGCGAGGGAGGAGATCTGCGTGTGTGATCTGGCCGATTCCCTGGAGGTTTCCCAGCCGATGATTTCCAGGCATCTGGCCCAGCTGCGCGCCTGCAACCTGGTCAGTGACCACCGCGAAGGGCAGTGGGTGTACTACCGGCTCCACGCCGGGCTGGAGCCCTGGCAGCGCAAGGTACTCGCTGCAACTCGGGAAGGGCTTGGAGCTGGTACCCCTTGTGCAGGGGACCTGCTGCGCCTGCAGGCAATTGAACAACTCAAACGCGCTGGAGATTGTCGTTAACGGTTCCTGAGCGCTTGTAGAGAAACCTCTCAGCTGCGCGGGAATGCAATCCAACCCTCGTCATCTGTTACGGAGTTTTGCATGAGCATCAAAATTGGGATAAACGGTTTTGGCCGCATCGGCCGTCTGGCGTTACGCGCTGCATGGGATTGGCCCGAGGTCGAGTTCGTTCATATCAACGATCCCGCAGGGGATGCTGCAACCCTGGCGCATTTGCTGACATTCGACTCGGTACACGGCCGCTGGGATTACGAAGCCACCGCCGAAGACAGCGGGATTGTGGTGGATGGACAGCGCATAGGCATCAGCTGCAACACCCGTATCGAGGAGACCGACTGGTCGGGCTGCGACCTGGTCATCGAGGCCAGCGGCAAGATGAAGACGGTCGAAGTGCTCAATGCCTACCTGGCCCAGGGCGTCAAGCGGGTGGTAGTCACCGCGCCGGTAAAGGAGCCGGAAGCACTGAACGTGGTCATGGGTGTCAATGATCACCTCTATGACCCGCAGACTCACAAGATTGTCACCGCAGCTTCCTGCACCACCAATTGCCTGGCGCCGGTGGTCAAGGTGATCCATGAGAGCCTGGGCATCCGCCACGGCAGCATGACCACCATCCACAGTGTGACCAACACCCAGACCATTCTCGACGCCCCGCACAAGGATCTGCGCCGCGCCCGCGCCTGCGGCATGAGCCTGATTCCCACCACTACCGGCTCCGCAACCGCGATCACCGAGATTTTCCCCGAGCTCAAGGGGCGGCTGAACGGCCACGCGGTGCGGGTGCCGCTGGCCAATGCCTCGCTGACCGACTGTGTGTTCGAAGTGGAGACGGCGACCACTGCTGAAGCCGTCAATCAGCTGCTCAAAACGGCCGCGGAATCGGGCCCACTGCAGGATATTCTCGGATACGAGGAGCGGCCGCTGGTGTCTATCGATTACAAGACCGACCCGCGCTCGAGCATTATTGATGCCCTGTCGACCATGGTGGTCCACGACACCCAGGTAAAAATCTACGCCTGGTACGACAACGAGTGGGGCTACGCCAACCGCACGGCCGAACTGGCGCTGAAAGTCGGGCGCTCGCACCTGGGCGCCTGACCATGCTGGGCCACCTCTCTCCCGAAATCCGTCAGTACCTGGTGGTCACCGGCAACTACTGGGCTTTCACCCTGACTGATGGCGCCCTGCGCATGCTGGTAGTGCTGCACTTCCATGGGCTGGGTTATTCGCCGTTGGAAATTGCACTGCTGTTTCTGTTCTACGAAATCTTCGGGGTGATCACCAACCTGGTGGGGGGCTGGCTCGGCGCGCATGTGGGCCTCAACCGCACCATGAATGTCGGGCTGGCGCTGCAGGTTATCGCCCTGGCCATGCTGCTGGTGCCCGCGGCCCTTTTGACCGTGCCCTGGGTCATGGCGGCCCAGGCGCTGTCCGGCATCGCCAAGGACCTGAACAAAATGAGTGCCAAGAGTTCGATCAAGCTGCTGGTGCCAGCCGATTCGCAGGGCACGCTGTACAAGTGGGTGGCCATTCTCACTGGGTCGAAGAACGCCCTCAAGGGGGCGGGCTTTTTCCTCGGCGGGGTGCTGCTGATGTGGCTGGGCTTTGCCGGCGCCGTGGGGGCGATGGCGGTCGCCCTGGCGCTGGTCTGGTTGGCAAGCCTGGTATTCCTGAAAAAGGATCTGGGCAAGGCGAAGAACAAGCCGAGATTCCGCGAAATCCTGTCCAAGAGCCGCGCCATCAACATTCTTTCGGCGGCTCGGATGCTGCTGTTCGGCGCCCGGGATGTCTGGTTCGTGGTGGCCCTGCCAGTATTCCTGTCGCAAACCCTGGGCTGGAACCATAGCCAGACGGGTGGCTTTCTCGCTGTCTGGGTCATCGGCTACGGAGCGGTGCAAGCGATCGCCCCGCGGATTACGGGAAGCGTTAAAGGGTCGGTTCCGGATGGGCGATCAGCTACCCTGTGGGCAGCCAGCCTGGCACTGTTGCCCGCAGTGATCGCGTTGGGCCTGGGAGCAGGAATCAATCCCACCATGGTCCTGATTGGCGGCCTGCTCCTGTTCGGCGTGCTGTTCGCGATCAACTCCTCGCTGCACAGCTATCTTATAGTGAGTTATGCGGGCAGAGACGGCGTGTCGCTGGATGTCGGTTTCTACTACATGGCCAACGCCATGGGGCGGCTGATCGGTACGGTGCTGTCGGGCTGGGTGTTCCAATTGGCTGGTCAGGGAACGGCCGGGTTGGCTGCCTGCCTGTGGATTTCCGCAGCGATGCTGGTAGCAACGGTCATTATTTCCCTCTGGCTGCCCGGAGCAAGAAGGAGTGCACCATGAGTCTGTTTGAGCGCTATCTTTCCTTGTGGGTGTTGCTCTGTATTGTCGCGGGCATCACCTTGGGCACCCTGCTACCGGATGCCTTTCAGATGCTTGCCGGGCTGGAGTATGGCTCGGTCAACTTTGTTGTTGCGGTACTGATCTGGTTCATGGTGTACCCCATGATGGTGTCGGTGGATTTCACCAGCCTGAGGCACATTCACAAGCGTCCCAAAGGCCTGGTGATCACTCTGGTGGTCAACTGGCTGATCAAGCCGTTCACCATGGCGGCGCTGGGCGTGTTGTTCTTTGAGGTGGTATTCGCCGATCTGGTCGACCCGGCCAACGCGAGCCAATATATCGCCGGCATGATTCTCCTGGGAGCGGCTCCCTGTACCGCGATGGTATTTATCTGGTCACAGCTGACGCGGGGGGACGCCAATTACACCCTGGTTCAGGTTGCTCTCAACGACGTCATCATGATTTTCGCGTTTGCGCCGATTGTTGCTCTGCTGCTGGGTGTAACCGACATCAACGTGCCCTGGACAACCCTGCTGTTGTCGGTGGTGCTGTATGTGGTCATTCCGCTGGTGGCTGGCGCCCTTACCCGGATGCGTCTGGTCCGCAATGCCGGCCCCGGGGCGCAGGGTGAAGCTCAGGTATCGCGCTTTACCTCGAGCATCAAGCCGCTGTCGGTATTGGGGCTGCTGGCGACGGTGGTACTGCTGTTCGGCTTTCAGGGACAGATTATTCTCGATCAGCCAGTGTTGATTGCGTTGATTGCTGTGCCTCTGCTGATTCAGTCCTACGGGATCTTTGCCATTGCTTACGCGGCAGCCTACTTGTGGCGGGTGCCGTTCAACGTTGCGGCTCCCTGTGCCCTGATTGGCACCTCCAATTTTTTCGAGCTGGCGGTGGCCGTGGCCATTGGGCTGTTCGGTCTCAATTCCGGCGCTGCTTTGGTGACCGTCGTCGGTGTGCTGGTAGAGGTGCCGGTGATGCTTTCTTTGGTAGCCTTCGCCAATCGCACCAGTCACTGGTTCCCCGCTGCGGAAAAGAGTCGCGCAGCCGGCGCTGCTTCACCTGCTAAGGAGAAAGTCTGATGTTCACGTCCGCACTGGTTGCCCTGGATTTATCTCCAGCCGAAGAACCGATTCTCGACTGCCTGCCCGACCTCCTCGAGTGGGGAGTCAGCAAGGTCACTCTCGGCCATGTGATTCCGGTGGGTTATAACCAGTTTGCCGGCTACGGTCATGAAGATGACTACCGGGCCTGGCTGGAAAAGTGTGCTGTGCCACTGCGCGAATCGGGTTTGGATGTCGCGATTGTTGTACGTAGCGCGGGTGCAGTGGCTGATGAATTACTGGCCGTCGCTGCGGATGTCGAGGCCGACCTTGTCGTTATCGGCTCGCGCGGACAAAGCCGGGTTCGCAGCCTGTTCATTGGCAGTGTCGCCCGCGACGTGCTGCGCAAGACGACGCGGCCGGTTCTCATGGAGTGGGTGGAACCCAGCGCCGACAAGACCCGGGAGCACTGTGAGGCCGTTTGCAAGAAAGCTCTTGCGCATGTGCTGCTGGCCACGGACCTGTCCAAGCATGCCGCGAGAGCGGAAAGCGCTTTCATCGAACTGGCGGGCAGGGCGGGGCAAAGTGATCTGCTCACTGTTTTAACCCCGGATGTCCTGGACGGGACGCCCGCCTTGCCCGTTATGGTCGCCGCGGCACTTGACGACATTCGCAAGCGGCTGCCGCCGCAGGCGACACAGGGCAAGCCACTGATCGAAGAGGGCAAGCCCTGTGACACCATCGCTCATGTCGCTGAGGAACGTGAGTGCACCCTGATTATTATCGGCAAACACGGTCAGGGCTGGCTGGAAAGCACAGTCATCGGTTCCACCGCTGCAAGACTCTGCGAAACCGCTCGTCGCCCGGTACTGATGGTGCCCATCAAGGAGCAGGAGCGCATATGACAGCCACCATGGGTGCGCAGGAGGCCATCATGACAACTGATTTAAAGGAAATCGATGACACGATACTGGTGAGCTCTGACTCGCTTACCGATCACTGCTTGAGGGAGTCGCCGTGAGTGGACTGGCAGGTCTCAATCAACAGTGCTTTTGCTTGAGCCTTGATGAGGGCGCACTAAGCCGGGCGCTGGAAACGGAGCTGGGCGAGCAGGGCCTCTACCAATTGACCCGTGAACGCTGCCCCTATCTCTTTTCAGCGCAGCCGGTGTTTGTCGCAGATGACCACATCCGGCGCATGAACGCCGTTATTGGCGCAGTCGAAACCGTGGTCAAATCCAGTCAATGGCGGGATAGGGTGCTTGACTCCGCACCAGCCATTGCCCGTCACCACCCCGGTGGTGCCAGGGGCGTCTTCATGGGGTACGACTTTCATATCGGCCCCGATTCGGTCGGGCTGATAGAAATCAATACCAACGCCGGCGGAGCCCTGCTCAATGCGGTGCTGGCCCGCGCCCAGCGCGCCTGCTGCCCGGAAGTGGCCGACCTGGTTCCGAACGCGGCGACCGCCCTGCAACTGGAGCAGTCCATTGTTGCCATGTTTCGGCGGGAGTGGGAGCTTTCGGGTCATGACCGGCCATTGCGGTCCATCGCGATTGTCGATGAAAACCCGATGGAGCAATATCTGTATCCGGAATTCGTTCTGTTCCGGCAACTGTTCCAGCGCTGCGGAATCGACGCGGTGATCGTGACGCCGGAGCAACTGCGCTTCGGGAATGGCGCACTCTGGGCTGGGTCCAGGCCCATCGATCTGGTCTACAACCGGCTGACAGATTTTCTGCTTGAGCAGAACGGCGTAGCAGCCATTCGCGAAGCCTACCTGGCAAACGCAGTGGTACTGACGCCTCATCCACAGACCCATGCTCTCTATGCCGACAAGCGCAATCTGGCACTGCTTACTGACCCGCTGGAACTGGACGCCATGCAGGTTCCTGACAGCCTGCAACAGATACTCTTGCAAGGTATTCCCCACACGGAGATCGTCGACCCCGCCCACGCCGATCGCCTGTGGGCTGAACGCAAACGACTGTTTTTCAAGCCCGCAAGCGGTTATGGAAGCAAGGCCGCCTGGCGCGGCGACAAGATCACCAAACGAGTATGGAGTGAAGTGCTGGCGGGCGAATACGTCGCCCAGGCCTTGGTCGCCCCGGGAGAGCGCTTCGCCCTGGGAGAAACCACTCCGCTGGTGTTCAAGTACGATCTGCGCAACTATGTTTACGATGGCGCGGTGCAGTGGGTGGCAGCGCGATTGTACCAGGGTCAGACTACCAACTTCCGCACCCCGGGTGGCGGTTTCGCTCCGGTGTACCAAGGGCAATCCGATTGCACGGAATCCGCTAGCACTACTTGTCAATGGAGCACAGAATGAGAATCGAATCTATCGAAACACTGATCGATTGGACCAGGGAGGTCCATTTTCATTTGGCCAAAGCCCTTGCGGCAGGTCAGCAAATCCAGCAGGAGGAACGAGCGAGAGAGCTGCTGGAATATCTTCAGCAACAGGAAACCGAGCTGGGAAAAATGGTTGCCGGTTTTGAAGAGCAGGCAGATCCCAAAGCCTTGCACACCATGGTCTACGACTATGAAGTGCACTCGCCGCTTGAAATCGACCGCCTCTCCGACAAGCCCTATGGAACCATGACCTACGATGCCATTGCCGCGGATGTCTTTGCCAGCCACCAGCAGATCCAGGAGCTCTACCGCTATCTGCTCGGTCGCTCCGCCATTCCCGAGGAACAGGAGTTGCTGGAAGCGCTGTTGGGCGTTGAGGAGCACGAAACCATGCAGCTGTCCCAGCAGATCAATCGCGGCCGGGATATCTGAATCCGGGTTCGGGAGTATTGTGCAATGGGGACCAAGCTCTTCGACGTGATCATTATTGGCGGTGGCCAGGCGGCGCTCGCGGTAGGATATCTTCTCACGAAGGCGTCACTGGACTTTATACTCCTTGACGATCAGCACGAGCCCGGTGGTGCATGGCTCCACGCCTGGGAGTCCCTGCGGCTGTTTTCGCCCGCCACCCTCAGCTCGCTGCCGGGAATCATGCTGCAGCAACGCGACGATGCGGGGTTTCCCCATCGAGACGATGTGCTCCCCTATTTGCGTCGCTATGAAGAGCGCTACCAACTGCCGGTTTATCGCCCCCACCATGTCGACAAGGTCATGCGGGATGCGGAGAACAACTGTTTTTTGGTGTCCGACGGCACGTACCAGTGGCGAACTCGCGCCGTGGTCAGCGCTACCGGCACCTGGAGCCACGCCTTTACCCCCAGTTATCCCGGGCAGGAACACTTCCGGGGGAAACAGCTGCACTCGGCACAGTATCGAGAGCCCAATCAATTCAAGGGCCAGCGTGTGCTGGTCGTTGGTGGCGGCAACTCCGGAGCGCAGATCCTGGCAGAAGTCGCCGAGGTGGCGAACGCCTCGTGGGTAACCCTGTCGGATCCCGTGTTCCTGCCCGACGATGTGGATGGCCGTGTGTTGTTCGAGCGGGCGACCGCCAGGCTCAAGGGGGATGCAGAGGGTGCTACTGTGGGCGGCATCGGCGACATTGTCATGGTGCCACCGGTCAAGGCCGCACGGGACAAGGGCATTCTTGCCAGCACGAGGCCGTTTACCGCGTTCACCGAATCGGGTGTTGTGTGGCCGGATGGATCAGCGGAAGACATTGACGCTGTCATCAGCTGATTACATATTTGGATGACGTGGGGCAGAAATAAACGCGTAACAATGGGCGGTGCCTGTCACACAGGTGTCGTGAATCGTGAGGTTGGCCATGGAAAAAATACAGCTTGATAAGTTTTACGAGCAGCTGTGTCAGATGCGCGCAGAGATGCTGTCAAGGCGTGAAGTCTCCCGGGAGGCAGCCGGTACGGTGACACTAGACCAGACTTCCGTCGGTCGCCTGTCGCGCATGGATGCGCTGCAGTCCCAGCAAATGGCCATCGAGGTGCAGCGTCGCAAGGAACAGATGCTGACCCGTATCGAGGGTGCAATCAGGCGCATCGACAAGGGCGAATTCGGGGAATGTTTTGAGTGTGGAGAGGATATCAGTCTGGCCCGCTTGCGTGTCGACCCTACGGTGACACGCTGCATTAGCTGCCAGAAATAGCGGGGCTCCCGGTGTGACCCCAACAGTCATCGCATTCCTGCTCTGTCTTGCCGGTTTTGTGCTGATCGGCGTATTGTCCCACCGTTACGCGCAAAGCAGCTGCCGGTGGCATTCGCGCCGCAATCTGGACCGATGCCGCACAGGCGATAGTGATGATCGTGGCCATGTTCCTGATGCTGTGGGTGGCTGTAGACCATCTGGGCGGATTGAGTGCCACCTGGCAGCAGCTCAACCAGGTGTCTCCCGACTACATGGATGTGTGGCCTGGCGCCGTGGTGGGGCTGGCCAGTCCCTGGGGTCCGACGCTCTTTATCGTGGGTTGGCTGTTCGCCGGTTTCAGCGTCATCGGCCAGCCTCACATCATGATACGTTTCATGTCGCTGGATTCGGCGGCCAGCACCAATCGCGCACGACTCTACTACTACGCCTGGTATGTGGCCTTCTATCTGGCGGCCAATAGCGTGGGCCTCCTCTCGCGCCTGCTGATTCCGGAGTCGGATTCCTTTGACCCTGAGCTGGCGTTGCCGACCATGGCGCTGGATCTGTTGCCACCGGTGCTGGTTGGCCTGGTGCTGGCCGGGGTGTTTGCCGCCACTATCTCCACGGGCGACTCCCTGGTGCTGACCTGCTCGGCCGCGTTGACCGAGGACGCGATGGGCAAGACCCAGAAGTTGTGGCGGGTGAAGACGGCGACGGTGACGGTGGTGGCACTGGCGTTGGGGATCGCCCTGTCCGGGCCGCAGAACGTGTTTGATCTGGTGGTGGTTTCCTGGGGCGTGCTGGGCGCCACCTTCGCGCCATTGCTGCTGGTCTACATATTCGGCTATCGCCCTGGCGAGGGGCTCGCTTTCGTGATGGTGCTCGCCGCCCTGGTGGCGGTCTATGGCTGGACGCGGATTCCTTTGCTGACTGAATACTACGAGGGCATGTTCGGCATCATCGTCGGGCTGGCGGTATTTGCCCTGGGACGCATGCTCGGGTTCTGTGGGCCGCGCAAGCGGGTGTAACTGCCGCTTGCGCCACTTCCGCTGTCCTCCTCAGACGTTGAATCGGAAGTGAATCACATCGCCGTCCTGCACGATGTAGTCCTTGCCTTCCAGCCGCCAGCGGCCCGCATCCTTGGCACCCTGTTCCCCTTTGTAGGCGATGAAGTCTTCGTAGCTGATGACCTCGGCGCGAATAAAGCCCTTCTGGAAATCCGTGTGGATGACGCCCGCGGCTTCCGGCGCAGTGGCGCCGACTTTCACGGTCCAGGCGCGCACTTCTTTTTCCCCGGCGGTGAAATAGGTCTGCAGGTTGAGTAGCTGATAGCCGGCGCGGATCACCCGGTCCAGCCCCGGCTCTTCCATGCCCAGGTCCTGCAGGAATTCCAGACGCTCGGAGTCCTCCAGTTCGACGATTTCCGACTCCAGCTTGTTGCAGATGGCCACGACAATCGCCCCTTCGCTGACGGCGATGTCGCGCACGGTGTCCAGGTAGGGGTTTTCGTCGAAGCCGTCTTCATCGACATTGGCGATATACATGGTTGGTTTGACGGTGAGCAGATGCAGGGTTTTGACCAGGGCTCGCTCCGCGTCGTCCAGCGTCAGGGAGCGCACCGGCAATGCCTCGTTCAGGTGTGGCAGCAGCTTGTTTTCCAGCAGCGCCTTGAGTGCGATGGCCTCCTTGTCGCCGCCCTTGGCATTACGGGTGACCCGCTGCAGCTGTTTTTCGCAGCTCTCCAGATCCGCCAGCGCCAGCTCGGTGTTGATCACGTCGATATCCGAGCGCGGGTCTACCCGGTTGGCAACGTGGATCACGTTGTCGTCATTGAAGCAGCGCACCACGTGGGCGATGGCGTCGGTCTCGCGGATATTGGCCAGGAACTGGTTGCCCAGGCCTTCACCCTTGGAGGCGCCTGCCACCAGTCCTGCAATGTCGACAAACTCCATGGTGGTGGAGACTTCCCGCTGCGGCTTGACGATTTCGGCGATGCGCTGCTGGCGCGGGTCCGGTACCGGCACGACGCCGGCATTGGGCTCGATGGTGCAGAAGGGGAAATTCTCCGCATCAATGCCGGCCCGGGTCAGGGCGTTGAACAGGGTGGACTTGCCGACGTTGGGCAGCCCGACGATTCCGCATTTGAAACCCATTTGTGAATCCTGTGGTTGTAGACTGTAGTTGCAGACTTTTGTGTGGGAGCTTTTAGCGCCGCTCAGGCGGCGCTGAAGCTGTGTAGTTGGGTCATGGCCCGGGTATCCTCGCCGGCCAGCAGGAAGGGCAGGGCGGCGATGGCGGCCTCGATACTGGCGTCCATCTTTTCCCGTTCGTCCGCGGTCGGCTTGCCCAGCACATAGCCGGTCACCCGCGAGGCGTGGCCCGGATGGCCAATGCCAACGCGCAGGCGCGCAAAACTGTTGTTGTTGCCGAGGCAGGACACGATATCACGCAGGCCATTGTGGCCACCGTGGCCCCCGCCGCGCTTGAACCGTGCTGTACCGGGGGGGATGTCCAGCTCGTCATGGGCCACCAGAATGGCCTCTGGAGCCACTTTATAGAAGCTGGCCATGGCGGCAACGGCCTGGCCAGATCGATTCATGAAGGTCGTGGGAATAAGCAGGCGCAGGTCGTGACCTGCGCAGTGAATGCGGGCTGTAAACCCGAAAAAACGGGATTCGGCTTGCAGGGTGGCGCCATGCTGGCGCGCCAGTGCTTCAACGAAATCGGCACCGGCGTTGTGACGGGTTCCCCGGTAGTCGCTGCCCGGGTTGCCCAGTCCGGCAATCATGGAAATTGAAGTTGCCAACGCCAGTGTCGCAGCTGCGAGGGTTCAGTCCTCGCTGCTGTCTGAGCTCTCGTCAGAAGATGAAGAGGAGTCGTCTTCGCTTTCGTCATCGCTGCCGCCTCGCGGTGCAACTACGGAAGCTACCGCCAGGTCGTGGTCTTCACCCAGGGAAAGAGCTACCGAGACGACACCCTCTGGCAGGGCGATGTCGGACAGGTGAATAATGTCACCGATCTCCACCCCGGCCATATCCACCTCAAGGTACTCGGGAATGTCGCTGGGCAGACAAAGGACTTCGATGTCGGTCGCCTGATGCTGGATCATGCCGCCCTGCACCTTGACGCCGTGGCAGGTCGTCTCGTTCAGGAAGTGGACCGGCACATTGACCTTGATCGCTACCTTCTCGTTCACACGGAGGAAGTCAGCATGGGTGACGCTGTTCCGGGCCGGGTGACGCTGCAGGTCCTTGAGGATGGCTTTCTGCTTCTTGCCGCCGATGTTGATGACCAGCACGTGGGAGAAAAAGGCCTCATGTTCCAGGGCTTTTTCCAGGTCCTTGCGGATGATGGACAGGGGCTGGGGATCCTTGTCGGCACCATAAATGATGGCCGGGACCTGGTCAGCGAGACGACGCAGGCGGCGGCTCGCACCTTTCCCCAGGTCCTCACGCACCTCTGCGTACAGTTCAAATTGGTCAGACATTGTCTGGACTCCTTTGATGACACTGTCTTGCCTGCGACCGGCGCAACAGTGAGCTTGGTTTAGCGCTGCCCCTACTGGAACAGCGCGCTGATGGATTCCTCATTGGACACCCGGCGTATCGATTCTGCCAGCAGGTCCGAAATGGTCAGCTGGCGGATCTTCGTTACTGCCCGGGCTTCCGCACTCAGGGGAATCGTGTCTGTGACTACCAGCTCGTCGAGCTGGGAGCCGTGTATATTTTCCAGGGCGCGGCCGGACAGTACCGCGTGGGTACAGTAGGCCACAACCTTGTCGGCGCCGCGCTCCTTGAGGGCGTCAGCTGCCTTGCACAGGGTGCCGGCGGTGTCGACCATGTCGTCGACCAGCAAGCAGATACGGCCCTCAACCTCGCCGATCAGGTTCATCACCTGGGCCTCATTGGCTTGCGGCCGGCGCTTGTCGATAATCGCCAGGTCGGCATCGTCAAGCTGCTTGGCGATTGCCCGGGCCCTGACCACCCCGCCGATGTCCGGCGAGACCACCATCAGGTTCTCATAGTTGCAGGCCAGAATATCCTCGTTCAGGATCGGCGAGCCGTAGACGTTGTCCACCGGGCAGCCAAAGAAACCCTGAATCTGTTCCGCGTGCAGGTCTACCGTCAGCACCCGGTCTACCCCTACCGTGACCATCATGTCTGCCACCACCTTGGCAGTGATCGGCACCCGGGCGGAGCGCACCCGGCGATCCTGGCGGGCGTAGCCGAAGTAGGGCACCACCGCCGTGATCCGCGCCGCCGACGCCCGCCGCAGGGCGTCGATCATGACCAGCAACTCCATCAGGTTGTCGTTGGTCGGCGCACAGGTGGGCTGCACCACGAAGACGTCCTTGCCGCGAACGTTTTCGTTCAGCTCTACCGCAATCTCGCCGTCACTGAATTTGCCGACACTGGCTTTGCCCAGGGACAGGTACAGTCGGTTGGCAATTTTCTGCGCCAGTTCCGGATTGGCATTGCCGGTAAAGACCATCAGCTTGGAGGACACGGCTTCTCTCCTGGGGATTTATGGCTGGGGTGGGCCTGTCGGCTTCCCGCTCCGCTGCTACATTCCGCAACGAAGCTCATTTGTATGGCTTGGATGGCAGGAATGACTCGGGCCTTTGGCCCTCGGGCTGCGCCCGGCGTCGCGTTGCTCCTCCGCCCCACTGCCTGCGGCAGTGGTCGAACCTGGTTCGAACCCTACCGGTCGGCTTTCCCACTTCGTTGCAACCGCATACCGCGGTCCTGCCACGAAGCTCTTCTATATGGCTGGGGTGGTAGGATTCGAACCTACGAATGCCGGGATCAAAACCCGGTGCCTTGCCACTTGGCGACACCCCAATAATTCTGTTGTTAACTTCAGGCCAGTGCCGTCAGCACCGGTGACACGTCAACACCTCTTGCGGTGAAACTCGTCCACCGCGCCGGGACCTGTTCCTGCACCGCGACAGCCTCATGCTGGCTGGCGAAGGCGGCAAAAATGCAGGCGCCGGTGCCGGTCAGCCTCGCCTCGGCGAAGCCCTGGAGCCACTGCAGCGCGTCCCCGACCTCAGGGTATCTGGCCACCACCACTGGTTCGCAGTCGTTGCGGTGGACCCCCTGAAAAAAGGCGGCCATTGTGATTGGCGGGGTGTCCCGTGTCAATTCTTGGCTGGAAAAAATTTCCCCTGTCGGCACTGAGCAGGCAGGCTTGATGACAAGGTACCACGCTTCCGGCAAGGTGATGCGAGTAAGTTGCTCGCCAACCCCTTCCGCCCAGGCACTGTGGCCGGCGACGAATACCGGTACGTCTGCGCCCAGCTGGGCGCCCAGGGCCTGCAGCTCGGCCTGCTCCAGCCCCAGTTGCCAGAGGTGATTGAGGGCCAGCAGGGTGGTGGCGGCATTGGAGGAGCCGCCACCCAGCCCGCCGCCCATGGGGATGCGTTTGTCACAGGCTATGCTGGCGCCGAGGTCGTCCCGCTGTAACAGGCGGGCGGCGCGCAGAATCAGGTTGTCCTCGGCGGGCAGGGCAACACCCGGCATGTCCAGCCGCAGCTGGCCGCTGCGGTCGGGAGTAAAGTGCATGCTGTCGCCCCAGTTCAGCAGCTGAAAAACGGTCTGCAGGGTATGGTAGCCGTCTTCGCGGCGCCCGGTTACGTGCAGAAACAGGTTCAGCTTGGCGGGCGACAGCAGGCCCAGGGTGGATGCCATTACGCGGCCCCCGGCTGCCAGTCCTGGATGATCACCCGCGCCCGTGTGTCCCCGCGCTCGATGCTGAGCCGGGTGGGGAGAAGGTAACTACCGAATTGCTGATAGCGCTCGTAGCGAACTGTCCAGCCGTCCTGATCCAGTTGCTGCAGCAACTCGTCGACGACGTCTACTGCCGTGGCGCGGGGTTCCGGCGCGGGCAGCCCCTTCAACCAGAAGGGCAGGGCCCGCAGCGGCAGGTCCCAGCCGGTGTGCAGGCGCACCGCGTCGGGGGTCGAAATGTCCAGGCGGGTCAGCTCGTCACCGCGCTGGACCAGCAACTCCTCGCCGTCACTGTGGATTTCTGTTGCCTGCAGGCCCATCGGGCCGGCCAGCTGCAGCCGGGTGTCGCTGCCACGCTGTTGCCAGTCAAGGCTGGCGGATTCCGACTGTTGGCCGCTGCGCACGGCGATTTTGCCGCGTGCCGTCCAGTTCTCCAGGGCCGCAAGTTGCTGGCTCCGCTGCTGCCACGGTTGCCCGGCTACCGGCACCGGGCCGGTGGCACAGGCAGCCAGCAACAACAGCAGGCAAAACGGCAGCAGGCGCAAGACTGCCAGGCTGGGGCTGCTCACTGCGGGCGCAGATCAGAGATGGAAATGTTCAGACGCTCGAGGGTTTCCAGCAATATCTCATGCTGTGGGTCCTGTTGCAGGCCGTCGCTCCAGACGCTGTAGGCCTTTTGTTCCTCGCCCAGGGACCACAGGGCTTCACCCAGGTGCGCCGCCACTTCGGGGTCGGGCATGCTTTCCCAGGCCCGCTGCAGGTAGCTGACGGCCTCCTCGGTCCTGCCCAGCTGGAACAGCACCCAGCCCATGCTGTCGAGGATGGCGGGTTCGTCGGGTGCAAGCACCAGCGCGCGCGCAATCAGGGTGTAGGCTTCGTCGTAGCGGGTGGTCCGGTTGCTGAGGGTGTAACCGAGGGCGTTGAGCGCGGTGGCATTGTCCGGATTCAGCGCCAGAATGTGGCGGAGGTCGGATTCCATCAGCGTCAGGTCGCCCCGGCGCTCTGCCAGCATGGCTCGGCTATAGCGCAGGGACGTGGCTTCAGGCAGCTCGGCGACGGCCTGGTTGAGCAGCGCCATGCCAGCGTCGAGCAAACTGGCCTGGCTCAGTAGCTCCGCCTCCAGGGCGTATAACTGCTCGCGCAATTCCGGGTAGGCCTGCCGCTGCAGGTCAAAGAATTCTGCGCTGCTACTGATATCGCCGCGCTGGATCAGCAGTCTGCCTACTCGCCCGCGGGCGCTGAAGAATTCGCGTCCTTCCGGGTCCTCCACCCGGCTGTAGGCGGCGATGGCCTCGTCCTGCCTGCCTTCGTCCTCGGCGATGCGGCCGAGATAGTAGTTCGCCTCATCGACGCGTTGCTCCAGCGCCAGGACCTGGCGCAGGTAGGCCTTCGCCGCAAGGGTGTCGCCATGATCCTGGTTGAGCAATGCCAGCGACAGCAGCAGGTCGCCATCCCGTGGCGACTGGGCGGACAGGATTTCGAACTGGCGGCGCGCGGCATCGATGTCCGAGCGCGTCAGCAGGCGCGCGAACTGCAAGCGCAGGGCCTTGTTGTCGGGTTCAGTCGCCAGCGCCCCCTCAATGCGCTCGAAGGGTGCCGCATGTTCCGCCTCCAGGCGCAACTTGGCGTCCAGCAACAGGGCCTGTGTTTGCCCCGGTTCCAGGGCAAACAATTGTTCCAGCACCGCGCTGGCGGCGTCGGCCTGCTCCAGTTCGTCGAGGATCAGCGCCCGGGTGAGCAGCAGGCGGGTGTCGTCGGGGAAGTCTTCCTCCAGCGCTGCCACGGCGTCGGCCAGCATCTGTTTCTCCGTGCCGGGCAGATCGCGGAAGCCACCCAGAAGAATCGGAAAGTTGGGCTGCAGGCCCTGGCGGGCGATCACCGCCAGGTGCGGCACCGCAGCCGCTGGCCGGCCCTGGCGTATCAACAGGGTGGCCAGGGTGTTGTTGGCCTCGGGGTGCTCGGGCTCCAGCTCCACCCACAATTGCACTGCCTCCAGTGCCTGGGGCTCGCGCTTCATGAACTGGGCGAGATGGGTGGCGTGGGCACTGACCCCCGGGTCGCGCAGCCGGTCGGCCTGTTCCAGGTAGTTACCCAGCGCCATATCGTAGGCGCTGCGGCGCAGGGCAAATTCCGCGACCAGCAGCGGATAGATACTGTCCTCGGGGAAGGCCCGCTCCGGTGGCTCCGGCTTTGCCGCAGCCGCGGTGACCTGCTCCTCCGTGTCCGGCTCGGCGGGCGCCCCGGGCGTGGTGGCACAGCCGGACGCCGCCAGCAGTAGCGCAGATGTCAGCAACAGTCGGAACATGATCAGGGCAGGCATGATTATCCAGCGAATACAGGGTAATAGTGACATAGTCGGGGTACTAATCCCAACTCCTCTGGACTCCGGAGAAGCCCATAGGTTCCAGTGTTGAGCTACCTAAACACCTGTCTTTTGGGCTGTAACTTGTTAGAATCTGCGATTATTTTCACCGAATGTGGTTTGGTCCGCGGCCTTTTGTGGCCCGCCGCCACTGGAGCTGACCACAAACGCCATGAACCTCATCGCCCTGGGTATCAACCACAACTCCGCCGGTGTCGAAGTGCGTGAGCGGGTGGCCTTTGCCCCGGAACAGGTTGCCGAGGCGCTGGAAGACGCTTGCGAGCAGGCGGGGCTGGATGAGGTTGTCATTCTCTCCACCTGCAATCGCACCGAGCTTTACGCCATGGTCTCCGACAACAGCAAGCTGGCGGACAAGTCCACCCGGCTGATCGAATGGGTGGCCAACTACCATCACCTGTCCAGCCAGGAGCTGCGCCAGGCCGCTTACTACCATGAAGCCGGCGCCGCCCTGCAGCACATGGTCAAGGTGGCCTGCGGTCTTGATTCCATGGTGCTGGGGGAGCCGCAGATTCTCGGCCAGTTGAAGTCCGCGTATGCGGTGGCGCTGGAGGCCGGCACTATCGGTGGTGACCTGGGCCGCCTGTTCCAGAGGGTTTTTGCGATTGCCAAGAAGGTGCGCACCGACACCGCCATTGGCGAGAACCCGGTGTCAGTGGCCTACGCCGCGGTGGATCTGGCCGGTCACATTTTTTCCGACCTCAGCCGCTGTGACGCGCTGCTGGTGGGGGCCGGCGAAACGGTGGAGCTGGTCGCCCGGCACCTGGTCGAGGCGGGCGTGCGCCGTATCGTCATTGCCAACCGCACCCTGGGCCGCGCCCGGGAGCTGGCGCAGAAGTTCGGTGCCGAAGCGGTGCTGCTGGCGGACATTCCCGAGCATCTGCTGCACTCGGATATCGTGATCACCTCCACCGCCAGCCAGTTGCCTATCCTCGGCAAGGGCGCTGTGGAACAGGCCATCAAGGCGCGCAAGCACCGGCCCATACTTATGGTCGACATCGCCGTGCCGCGGGACATTGAGCCCCAGGTCGCCGAGCTTCCGGATATCTATCTCTACACTGTGGATGACCTGCGGGAGATCGTCGAACAGAACCTGCGCAGTCGCCAGAGCGAGGCCCGCAAGGCGGACCTGCTGATTGAAGAAGGCGTGGCGCAGGTGTTGGAGGAAGTCCGTAGCCTGGCCGCCGTGGACACGGTGCGCCAGTACCGGGACATGGCGGAGAACATCCGCGAGCAGGAGGTGCAGCGCGCATTGCGCGGCCTGGCGCGCGGGGACGACCCGCAGCAGATTGTGGCGCAGCTCGCGCGCGGCATCACCAACAAGTTGATCCACGCCCCCACCGCCGGTCTCAAGCGCGCCAGTGCCGACGGCCGACAGGACCTGGTGGCAGGGGCCCGCAAACTCCTCGGGTTGGAATCCGTTGGGGGCGCCGCAGCCGGGAGCGCCCCAGCCGACGGCCCGCAGCCGCTGCCGGAACTGAACCCGGAAGACCCCGCCATGGATATCCCCAGCCCACGACCCGGCCAACGCATACTGCAATGAAAGCCTCGCTACTTACCAAACTCGATGCCCTCGCGGATCGCCACGAGGAAGTGTCCGCCCTGCTTGGGGATGCAGACACCATCGCCGACCAGAACCGCTTCCGCGACCTGTCGCGTGAATATTCCGAGCTGGAGTCTCTGGTGCAGTGTTACGCCGAGTACCACCGCGTCCGGGAAGACCTGGAGGAGGCCCGGCAAATGCTGGCGGAGTCGGATCCAGAGATCGTGGCCATGGCCGAGGAGGAGATCGAAAGCGCCAGCGAGCGGCTGGCGGCGCTGGAGCTGGAGTTGCAGACCTTGCTCCTGCCCCGGGATCCACAGGACTCCGCCAACGTGTTCCTGGAGATTCGCGCCGGCACCGGCGGCGACGAAGCCGCAATATTTGCCGGCGATCTGTTTCGCATGTACGTTCGCTATGCCGAGCAGATGGGCTGGCGCATCGAGGTGCTGTCAGAGCGCGAGGGCGAACATGGCGGCTACAAGGAGGTCATCAGCCTGGTGGAGGGGCGCGATGTCTACGCCCACCTCAAGTTTGAGTCTGGCGCCCACCGTGTGCAGCGTGTACCGGCGACCGAATCCCAGGGCCGCATCCATACCTCCGCCTGCACCGTGGCGATAATGCCGGAACCGGACGCAGTGGAGGTCGGGGAGATCAACAAGGCCGACATCCGCGTCGACACCTTCCGCGCCTCGGGCGCCGGTGGCCAGCACGTCAACAAGACCGATTCCGCGGTCCGCATCACCCATCTGCCCAGCGGCGTCGTGGTGGAGTGCCAGGACGAGCGCTCCCAGCACAAGAACCGGGCCCGGGCCCTGTCCCTGTTGCAGGCCCGGCTGATGTCCTCGGCGGTGGACAAACAGGCCGCGGAGACGGCCGAGCAACGCCGCAACCTGGTTGGCAGCGGCGATCGCTCCGAGCGCATCCGCACCTATAATTTTCCCCAGGGTCGGGTCACCGATCACCGCATCAATCTCACCCTGTACAGCCTGGACGAGGTCATGCAGGGCAACCTCGCCGCTATTGTCGGCCCCCTGCGGCAGGAGTATCAGGCCGACCAGCTGGCGGCTCTGGCCGGGCACTGATGACCACGGTCGCAGCCTGCCTGCGGGCTGGGGACGACCTGCCCGGCGACAGTGCGCGCCGCGACGCCGAAGTCCTGCTGGGCCACCTGCTCGGCAAATCCCGCAGCTGGCTGTACGCCTGGCCAGAACAATCACTGACCGCAGCGCAGGCAGCGGACTACGCCGCATTGCTGGAGCAGCGCCGTGCCGGCGTCCCGGTCGCCTACCTCACCGGCGAACGGGAATTCTGGTCCCTGTCCCTCTGTGTCACTGAAGCCACGTTGATTCCCCGTCCCGAGACCGAGACCCTGGTTGAATGGGCCCTGGACCTGGCTCTGCCGCCAACAGCAGCAGTGCTGGATCTGGGCACCGGCAGCGGCGCCATTGCCCTGGCGCTCGCTTGCGGCCGCCCGGGTTGGCGGGTGACCGCGGTCGATGTCTCTGCCGCGGCGCTGGCGGTAGCCGACCAGAACGTCAGGCGCCTGTGCCCGGGCCGCGTTCGCTGCCTGCAATCGGACTGGTTTGGTGCCCTGCAGGGCGAGCGCTTCGACCTTGTGGTCAGCAATCCCCCCTACGTGGAAAGCGACAGCCCCTGGCTGGGCAGCGGTGACGTTCGCTTTGAACCGCGCAGTGCGCTGGTGGCGGGGAGCGCCGGCCTGGATGACCTGCGCCAGCTTGCAATCGCGGCGCCCGCCCATCTGCGACCCGGCGGCTGGCTGTTGCTGGAGCACGGTTTCCAGCAGGCCGGGGCGGTGCGACAGCTGCTGACCGACGCCGGTTTCGGGGCGGTGGCGACCCGCCGCGATCTTGCCGGGCTGGAGCGCATTACCGGGGGGCATTGGAGTGCTGGGTGATGCGGATCTGGAACGCTATAGCCGCCAGCTGCTGGTGCCGGAGGTCGATGTTGCAGGCCAGGAAGCACTGGCGGCGGCCACGGTGCTGGTGGTGGGGCTGGGCGGCCTCGGTTGCCCCGCTACGCTCTACCTGGCCGCCGCCGGCATCGGCACTCTGCGCCTGGCGGACGGTGATCGGGTGGAGCTCAGCAACCTGCAGCGTCAGGTAGCCCATACCGAGGCCGGGCTGGGCGACAACAAGGCGGTCTCTGCCGCCCGCGCCGTGCGCGCGATCAACCGCGGGGTTCGGGTCGAAGTGATCGACCGCCACCTCGATGCCCGGAGCATGCTCGCAGCGGTAGAGGGCGTGGGTCTGGTGCTCGACGCCAGTGACCGCTTTGCCACCCGTTACGCGCTCAACCGCGTCTGCGTTGCGGCGGGTGTGCCGCTGCTGTCCGCTGCCGCGATTCGGATGGAAGGGCAACTGGCGCTGTTTGACACTGCCCGCGGCGGGCCGTGCTATCGCTGCCTGTACCCGGATGCGGCGGCGGATGACAGCAGCCTGGCCTGCGCCGAGAATGGTGTCCTGGGTCCGGTGGTGGGGGTTCTCGGTTCCCTGCAGGCCCTGGAGGCAATCAAGTATCTGGTTGGCATGGAGCAAAACCTGCGCGACGCGGTGCTGATGCTGGACCTGCGCAGCCTGTCCCTGCAGCGGCTGGCGCTGGATCGGCGCCGTGGCTGTCCGGATTGTCGGCCGCAGTGACATGGCGCTGGTACCCTGCCCCAGAATCTGTCGATATTCAGGAGGCAGGGTGCCAGGCAAACTTTTTCCCGCGACCACTGTCACATTCTGTGAATTCCACGAGGCTTGTAGATGAATCGCCTGGCATCCCTGTATTACTCGCTGCACGACGGACTGTTCGGTGTCCTGCGCCACCTGGATTGGCTGGCACCGCTTGCCCTGCGGCTGTATTTGGTACCTGTCTTCTGGCTGGCGGGGATCCAGAAGATCAGGGGCATGGAAAATACCATCGAGTGGTTCGGCAACCCCGACTGGGGCCTGGGTTTACCGTTTCCGGCGCTATTGGCTCACCTTGCTGCCTACACCGAGGCGATTGGTGCCCTCCTGCTGTTGCTGGGCCTGGCCACTCGCTGGGTCGCGCTGCCGCTGTTGGTGACCATGGCGGTAGCAGCCTTTGCTGTACACTGGCAGAACGGTTGGGCGGCGATTGCCGATTCCGGTGCCGAAGAGATTGCCGTGCGCCTGGGCGCGGCGCAGGAACTGCTGCGCGAGCACGGCAATTATACGTGGCTGACGGAGCACGGTAACCTGGTAATTCTCAACAACGGAGTCGAGTTTGCCGCCACCTACTTCATCATGCTGCTGGCCCTGCTGTACATGGGGGGAGGGCGTTTTGTCAGCGCCGACTACTACCTCTCGCGCCTGTATCCCCGGCGCATCTTTTTACGGCCAAAAATGCTAGACTAGCGCACCAGAAACTAGCGGTATTTATTGAACCCGGACAGGAAATTACCTTGATCAAGAGTCTACTCGGTCGCGGCAGCAACGGCGCCAGCAGCGCAGCTTCCCCCGCCCCAACACCGGAATCCCCCAGCAGCGACTCCACCCACGGCAAGCCATCGCGCAGTCCCGGCCACAGCGACCGCGGCCAGGGCAAGGCCGGCCGGTCCCGCCCGCGGCGGGCGGCACAGACACAGGGCGCGTGGTCGCTGGACGATTTCCAGGTGCCGCCAGAGGAAGGGCAGACCCGCTTCCACGACCTGGGACTGCGGGACGAAATCATGCACGGGATTGCCGACCTGGGCTTCCAGTACTGCTCCCCGATCCAGGCCGCCATTCTGCCCCAGACCCTGCAGGGCCACGACGCCATCGGCAAGGCCCAGACCGGTACCGGCAAGACGGCCGCCTTTCTCATTACGGTTTTTAACGACCTGCTCTGCAACCCCGATGAGGGTGAACGCTTTCTGGGCGAGCCGCGGGCGCTGGTCATCGCGCCGACCCGGGAGCTGGTGATGCAGATAGCTGCCGACGCCGAGGATCTGGCGAAACACACCGGGCTCAAGGTGGCGACCCTGATCGGTGGGATGGATTACCAGAAGCAGCTGAACCGCCTTGGTTCGGTGGTTGTTGATCTGGTGGTCGCGACCCCCGGGCGCCTGATTGACTTCATGCAGCGCCGGGACGTGTTCCTCGACCGGGTGGAGATCCTGGTGCTGGACGAGGCGGACCGGATGCTGGACATGGGCTTCATCCCCCAGGTCAAGCGCATCGTCCGCGCCACGCCGCGCAAGGAAGACCGCCAGACCCTGCTGTTCTCGGCCACGTTTACCCAGGACATTATCAAGCTGTCGGAGCAGTGGACCTTTGAACCGATCACGGTGGAAATCGAGCCCGACCACGTGGCCACCGATTCCGTCGACCAGAAGGTCTACCTGGTGAGCAGCGAGCAGCGTTACAAGCTGCTGGTGAACCTGGTGCGCAGCCCCGAGGCCAGCAGCGTAATCGTGTTTGCCAACCGCCGCGACCAGGTCCGGCGCCTGCACGAGCGCCTGCGCAAGGCCGGCGTGTCCTGCGGCATTCTCTCCGGGGAGATTCCCCAGGCCAAGCGCAGCAGCACCCTGGCCCAGTTCAAGCAGGGGGAGATCAAGGTGCTGGTAGCGACCGATGTCGCCGGCCGGGGCATTCACGTCGAGGGCGTCAGCCACGTGGTGAACTACAACCTGCCGGAGGACCCCGATGACTATGTGCACCGCATCGGCCGCACCGGCCGCGCCGGCGCCACCGGAACTTCCATCAGTTTTGCCAGCGAGGACGATGCCTTCCTGCTGCCCGACATCGAGGCCCTGCTGGGCACGCGGCTGGAGTGCACCCATCCCCCGGCGGAGCTGCTGGAGTGAAGCGCCCAGGTCCGACAGCCTCCTAGCGCAGTTCCTCGCACCAGAGCAGGGTAGCGCCCACCACCGCGGCGGGCACCACGAAAAAATTGACCACCGGAATCCCCGCGCACAGGGCCACGATGCCGCCGAAACCGAGGCTGCTCAGCCGGCGCCTGCCGACCGCCACTTTCACTTCCCCGAACCCCAGCTGGTGGTTATCCACCGGGTAGTCGACGAACTGAATGCTCATCATCCAGGCCCCCAGCAGGAACCAGAGCAGGGGCGCCGCCAGGTTGATGCCCGGCACAAAGCTCAGGATCAGCGCCAGCAGGGCCATCGGCACGTAGTACAGCAGTTTGGCGAGCTCCCGCAGGATGGCCCGGGGTACGGAAAGCAGTGCCGCCAGTGGTCCCTCGAGGGCGTCAACAGGTTTGCCGGTGACGAGCTCCTCGGTCTTTTCCGCCAGCAGGTTGTTGAAGGGCGAGGCGATCAGCAGGGCGACGGCAGTGAAGACGTAGCCCGTCAGCAGGCCGAACACGACCACCAGCAGCGGCCAGATGATCCACTCGAGGAACGCCAGCCAGTCTGGCAAGCTGTTCATCCAGCTGCTGATACTGCGGTCGAGGAAGCTGAACGTCACGCCCAGCAGGGAGCCGAAGATCAGGATATTGACCAGCAGAGGCACGATCACAAACAGCCGCAGGGCCGGATGCGTCAGCAGACGGGCACCGCGGAACAGGTAATCCGCGCCGCGAATAAGGTTGCCTTCCATAATCAGGTCCTGCTTTTCGGGGTGTCGGTTATAATGATGCATCGCATGGGAGCGGGAAGCCATGGCTGACGACGACAGAACGCTTTTTCATCGGGAAATGGGCGACGTGGTGCCGCTGAAGCGGGAGCGTCGGGTGGCTCGGGGTGCCGGGTCCTTCGATGACCGCGACAGTTCCCTGGCAGAGCGGCGGCAGGCGGCGGTGGCCGCGCCGGAAGCAGATCGCAATATCCTCAACGACCGCGAAGCCGAGCCGCTGGATCCCTGGTATGTGCTGGCTTTCAAGCGCCCGGGGGTGCAGAACGGTGTTTATCGCAAGCTGCGCCAGGGCCGCTATGAGCAGGAAGCGCGGCTGGACCTGCACCGGATGACCGTGCGGGTGGCCCGCAGGGAGCTGTTCGACTTTGTCGAGCAGTGCTTCGAGCTGGGCTTGCGCAGTGTTCTGCTGGTCCACGGCAAGGGCGAGCGCAAGGCTGAACGCGAGCGCAGCGCGGTACTCAAGGGCCATGTCGATGTCTGGCTGCGGGAAATGCCTGTGGTGCAGGCTTTCCACAGCGCCCAGCCCCGCCACGGCGGCACCGGTGCTGCCTATGTACTGCTGCGCAAGAGCGAAGAACAGAAGCGCAAGAACCGCGAGCGTTTTACCAAAGGCAGGGTGCCGATCGACAGATAGATCGAGCTCAGGCGCTGGCGCCGGCGCTGCGGAGGATTTCCGCGTATTCGGCCCCGTGGCGATGCTGGTCGACGATTTGCAGCACGCTGCGCCCGTCCCTGCCGGTGGCATTGAGGTTGCGTCCGTCGCCCAGAAAAAATTGCACGAACAGTTCGAAGTCCGAGGCGCGCATGCTCTGGTAGGCTTTCAGCAGCATGTGGAAGTCGGTGTCGCTGCCGTCGTGGGCGCGGACCTGCAGGAAGCTGCGCACGTGGTCTTCGGTCCAGACCTCGTCGATGACCTTTTCCTTGTCTTTTTTCATGATTCCCCGTCGCTGCCGGCCGCTGCCAGCTTTTTGTTGAGCAGTTCGTTGACCATCTGCGGGTTGGCCTGACCCTTGGACAGCTTCATGATCTGGCCGACGAAGAAGCCGACCAGTTTCTTGCGCTTGCCCTCGTCCGCCGCCAGGTACTGGGCAACCTGGGCCGGATTGCCGCCGACGACCTCGTCCACCAGCGCTTCCAGGGCGCCGCTGTCGCTCACCTGCTGCAGCCCGCGGGCGGCGATAATCGTATCGGCATCGCCTTCGCCGGCCCACATGGCCTCGAACACCTGTTTGGCTATTTTGCCGGAGATACTGCCGTCGAGAATACGCTGGATCAGACCGGCCAGGGCGGCGGCGCCTACCGGGCTTTGGCCCAGCTCCAGCTCCCCGCGGTTGAGTTGGCCCAGCAGTTCCACCTGCACCCAGTTGGCGGCGATCTTGGCGTCAGTGCAGCCCTCGACCACGGCCTCGTAGTAGTCGGCGAGGGCGCGGTTGGCGGCCAGCACGCCGGCATCGTAGCTGGATAGCCCGTAGTCGCTGACAAAGCGCTGGCGCTTTGCCGGCGGCAGCTCCGGCAGGGTGGCGCGGATGCTTTCCACCCAGGCTTGATCAATGACCACGGGCAGCAGGTCGGGTTCCGGAAAGTAGCGGTAGTCGTTGGCGACTTCCTTGCTGCGCATGGAGCGGGTCTCATCGCGGTCTGCGTCATAGAGCCGGGTTTCCTGCACCACCTGGCCACCGGCTTCGAGAATTTCGGCCTGGCGCTCGATTTCGTGGTGGATGGCCTTTTCCACGAAACGGAAGGAGTTGACGTTCTTGATCTCGGCGCGGGTGCCCAGGGTGGTACTGCCGGCGCGACGCAGGGACAGGTTGATGTCGCAGCGCATGGAGCCCTCCGCCATGTTGCCGTCGGAGATGCCGAGGTAGGTCACCAGGCTGTGCAGGGTCTTGAGGTAGGCCACCGCTTCCTCGGCGTTGCGCAGGTCGGGTTCACTGACGATCTCCAGCAGGGGGGTGCCGGCGCGGTTGAGGTCGATGCCGGTCATGCCGTGGAAGTCCTCGTGCAGGGACTTGCCGGCGTCCTCCTCCAGGTGGGCGCGGGTGATGCCAATGCTGCGGGTGCTGCCATCCTCGAGCTGGATCTCGAATTCACCGCGTCCGACGATGGGCTCCTGGAACTGGCTGATCTGGTAGCCTTTGGGCAGATCGGGGTAGAAGTAGTTCTTGCGGTCGAATACCGAGCGCAGGCCGATCTCGGCGCCGATGCCGAGGCCGAACATGACCGCATAGCGCACTGCCTGTTCGTTGAGCACGGGCAGCATGCCCGGCATGGCGAGGTCCACCGCGCAGGCCTGGGTGTTGGGTTCGGCGCCGAACGCAGTTGCGGCGCCGGAAAATATCTTCGAGCGGGTGGCCAGCTGCAGGTGCACTTCCAGCCCGATCACGACTTCCCAGCTCATGGCGCACCTCCTGTAGGTGCCCGCTCTGTAGGAGCCCGCTCTGCCGGAGCCCGCTCTGTGGGAGCCCACTCTGTGGGAGCCCGCTCTGCGGGCGATAATCCCGGCGACGACCAAACACCCTCGCCCGCGGAGCGGGCTCCTACGGGGGGCACCTGCCGATGCCAGTCCGAAGCCTGCTGCAGCTGGTGGCCGACGTTGAGCAAGCGCGCTTCCCGGAAGTGTTGGCCAATGAGCTGCAGACCCACGGGCATGCCGTCGACCAGTCCGGCGGGCACCGACATGCCGGGCAGCCCGGCGAGGTTGACCGCCAGGGTGTAGACATCCTCAAGATACATGGCCAGCGGGTCACTGCCCTTGGCCCCAAGGGTGAATGCGGGCCCCGGCGTTGTCGGCCCGGCGATCATGTCGACCTGCTCGAAAGCCTTGAGAAAATCCTCCTGGATGAGGCGTCGGACCTGCTGCGCCTTCCTGTAGTAGGCGTCGTAGTAGCCGGCGGAGAGGGCGTAGGTCCCCACCAGGATGCGGCGCTTGACCTCGTCGCCGAAGCCCTCCTGGCGGCTGCGGGTATAGAGATCGTGCAGGTCCCGTGGCTGCTGGCAGCGATACCCGTAGCGGACGCCGTCAAAGCGCGACAGGTTGGTCGAGGCCTCTGCCGGGGCGATGATGTAGTAGGTCGGGATACTGAGCCCGGTATGGGGCAGGGAGATGTCCACCAGGATGGCCCCCAGCTGTTCCAGCAGCGCCAGCGCGGCATGGATCCGCTCACCGGTGGCCGCATCCAGGCCGGCGCCGAAATATTCCCGCGGCAGGCCGATGCGCAGCCCTGCCAGAGGCTGCTGCAAACCCACGCTGTAATCCTCCACCGGCAGCTCCGAGGAGGTTGAATCCAGCGGGTCAAAGCCGGCCATGGCGTTCAGCAGCAGGGCGCAGTCCTCGGCGCTGCGGGCCATGGGGCCACCCTGGTCGAGGCTGGAGGCGAAGGCCACCATCCCCAGGCGGGAGACCCGCCCATAGGTAGGCTTGAGGCCGGTGATGCCGCAGAAAGCCGCCGGCTGGCGGATGGAGCCGCCGGTATCGGTACCCGTTGCCAGCGGCGCAAGGCGCGCCGCGACCGCCGCGGCGGACCCGCCAGAGGACCCGCCTGGCACACAGTCGCTGTGCCAGGGGTTGCGCACCGGGCCGTAGAAGCTGGACTCGCTGGAGGAGCCCATGGCGAACTCGTCCATGTTGGTCTTGCCCAGCATGACTGTGCCCGCGTCCCGCAGGCGGGTGGCCACCGTGGCGTCATAGGGCGGGACGAAATTGTCCAGCATCTTCGAGCCGCAGCTGGTGCGGACGCCACGGCTGCAGAAAATGTCCTTGTGCGCCAGAGGGATGCCCAACAGGGGGCCGGTTTCCCCGGCCGCCAGGCGCGTGTCCGCCGCCGCCGCCGCCGCCAGCGCGCCATTTTCGTCGACCGTAACGAAGCTGTTGTAGTGGCCGTCGAGAGCGCGGATGCGGTCGAGGTAGCTGCGCGTAAGCTCGACGCTGGAAAATTGTTTTTCGCGCAGCCCGAGGCTCAGCTGGGCGACTGAAAGTTCATGCATGTGACATCCTGGAGGCGGCGGAGCCGCTATTCGATGACTTTGGGGACCAGATACAAACCGTTTTCCACCGCCGGGGCGATCGCCTGGAAGACGTCGCGCTGGTTGGCCTCGGTGACGGTGTCCGCACGCAGGCGCTGGACGGCATCCAGGGGGTTGGCCATGGGCTCCACCCCGGCGGTATCAATGGCCTGCAGCTGGTCTACCAAGGTCAGGATATTGGCGATGCGGGAGGTGAGCTCGGCGGCTTCTTCCGGAGCGATCCGGATACGCGCCAGCTCCGCAATTTTCTCTATCTCGTCCTGCTGTATTGTCATTGACTCTGCTACCGTTCGTGGCCTGCCGCCTGCACGGCGGGGGCGTAAACTTATCACATTTGCGCCTTGCTCAAAATCCCCGCGATTGATACAGTTGTGAGCTATGTCACACACCGTAGAATAACGATATTGCCGCCCCTGACGAGAGGACAGGAGTGGCCGACGAGACATGGTCGGCCATCCGGCCCGGAAGGGCGGTAGCAAGGGGTGCTTGCAGAGCTCCGCGACCGGAGTTCCCCGATCTATTCACAAGGTAGTAAAAATTCATGTTGAAGAAGCTGCGCGGAGTGTTCTCAAACGATCTCTCTATCGATTTGGGCACAGCGAACACTCTTATCTACGTGCGCGACAAGGGTATAGTACTCAACGAGCCTTCGGTGGTGGCGATCCGCTTCCACAACGGCGTCAAGACAATTGAAGCGGTGGGTACCGAGGCCAAGCGCATGCTCGGTCGTACCCCCGGCAACATCACCGCTATCCGGCCGCTGAAAGACGGCGTTATCGCCGACTTCCAGGTCACCGAGAAGATGCTCCAGCATTTCATTGCGCGGGTGCATGAAAGCCGTTTTATCCGTCCCAGCCCCCGGGTTCTGGTCTGTGTGCCCTGCATGTCTACTCAGGTCGAGCGCCGGGCGATTCGCGAATCCGCGCTCAGCGCCGGGGCCCGGGAAGTGCGCCTGATCGAGGAGCCCATGGCGGCGGCGATCGGCGCCGGTCTGAATGTCGAAGAGGCCAGCGGCTGCATGGTGGTCGATGTCGGCGGCGGGACTACCGAGATTGCGATCATTTCGCTCAACGGGGTGGTCTACCGTGATTCCCTGCGCATCGGCGGCGACCGTTTCGACGAAGCCATCGTGTCCCATGTGCGCCGGCGTTACGGCAGTCTGATCGGCGATGCGACGGCGGAGCGGATCAAGCAGGAAATTGGTTGTGCCTGCCCCGGTAGCGAACTGCGGGAAATCGATGTGCGCGGGCGCAACCTGGCGGAAGGCGTGCCGCGCAGCTTCACCCTCAACAGCGACGAGATCCTGGAAGCATTGCAGGATCCGCTCTCATCCATTGTGCAGGCGGTCAAGTCCGCACTGGAGCAGTCGCCACCAGAGCTGGCGGCCGACATTGCCGAGAGCGGCATCGTCCTGACTGGCGGCGGCGCTTTGCTGCGCGACCTTGATCGACTCATTGCCGAGGAAACCGGTTTGCCGGTGATTGTGGCGGACGATCCCCTGACTTGCGTGGCACGGGGTGGTGGCCGGGCCATGGAACAGATGGATCGCCATACCATCGACCTGCTCTCGACTGAGTAACCCCTTTCGCGGGCGCTGCTATCAAGCCGCTATTTCTCAAGGAATCCCACCTCGGCCTGCGCATTCTGCTGGCTACCCTTGGGGTGGTGTGCCTGATCGCCGCCGACCTGCGCTTTAACAGCCTCGGTCAGACCCGCGCCCTGCTGGATACCCTGACAGCGCCAGTGATCTGGGTGGCCGACATTCCATCCAGTCTCCGCGTCTGGCAGGACACCCATATCCGTGCCCGACGCCAACTGCTGGAAGACAATGAGCGCCTGCACCAGGAAAACCTGCTGTTGCAGGGGCGCTCGCTGCAGATGGCTTCAGTGCAGGCCGAGAATACGCGCCTGCGCGGGCTGCTCAATTCCACCGCCCTGCTGCGCAATGATGTACTGGTTGCCGAGCTGATCGGGGTGTCGCCCGATCCGGTCAGGCATCAATTGGTCCTCAACAAGGGTGCCCGGGACGGCGTCTACGAGGGCCAGCCGCTGATTGATGCGGATGGGCTGATGGGCCAGGTGATCGATGTCGGCGAGTTCACCTCGCGGGTGCTGCTGTTGACGGACCTCACGCACTCGATCCCGGTGCAGCTCAACCGCAACGGAATTCGCGCCATCGCCGAAGGCACAGGTTCCCTGGATGCGCTTGAGATCCAGCATATCTCCGCAACAACCGATATCCAGGAGGGGGATCTGTTGGTCAGTTCCGGTCTGGGCGGCCGGTTCCCCGTGGGCTACCCGGTGGGCGAGGTGGTGCTGGTACAGCGCGACCCCGGCCAACCCTTTGCCCGGGTCATCGCCCGGCCCAGTGCGGCGCTGAACCGCAGCCGCCACGTCCTGCTGGTCTTTGTCGGGGTGCCGGAGGAACCGGCACCCGCGGCAGCGGAGTTCTGAGCAGTGACCGCGGGCAACCTGCTGGTGTTCACCGTGGTGGCGGCCAGTTTTCTGCTGGCGGCTGTGCTCGCGGTACTCCCGCTGCCCCAGTGGTTGTTGTGGGCCCGTCCCGAGTGGATTGCTCTGGTGCTCATCTACTGGTGTATCGCCCTCCCGCACCGGGTCGGTATCTTCACCGCGCTGTTGCTGGGGGTGCTGGTGGACGCCCTGGAAGGTGCGCTGCTTGGCCAGAATGCATTCTCCCTTTCGGTGCTGGCCCTGTGTTCGCTGCTGGTTTATCAACGCCTGCGAGTGTTCAGCCTGTGGCAGCAATGTGGCGTGGTCTTCCTGTTGATCGGCCTGCACCAGCTTATCGGGCAATGGGTGCAGAACCTGGAGGGCGCCGGTGCGCGTAGCCTCCTGTTCCTCTTGCCCGCGGTGTCCAGCGCCCTGCTGTGGCCTGGTGTTCTCCATCTGCTGCGCGGCATTCGCCGCCATTACCGGATCAGCTGACATGCAAGCGCTTATCCTGGCCTCTGCCTCCCCACGCCGGCATGAACTGCTGGGCCGGCTCGGTGTCCACTTCGTCGTCGACGCAGCAGACATTGATGAGAGCGTACGCCCAGGTGAAGCTGCGCGGGACTATGTTGTTCGTATGGCCCGGGAAAAGGCTGAAGCTGTCAGCAGCCGACGCGGTGACGGTGGCCCCGTGCTGGCTGCCGACACCACCGTGGTGGTGGATGGTGACATCCTGGGCAAGCCCGCCGACCATTTTGCGGGCCTTGCCATGCTGGCCCGTCTCGGCGGCCGCACCCACTCGGTCATTACCGCGGTCTGCCTGCAGACAGAGCATTGTGTGGCTGCGCTGGAGGTCGAGACCCTGGTGACTTTCCTGACCCTGAACCGCGAGGTCTGCGAGCAGTACCTGGCGACGCCCGAGCCCTGGGACAAGGCCGGGGGCTATGCCATCCAGGGACTGGGCGGCGCTCTGGTCAGCGGAATTGAAGGCAGCTACAGCAATGTGGTCGGGCTGCCGCTGGCGGAGACCTGGCAATTGCTGGCCCGGCACGGTATTGCAACTGCCCTGGGGCCTGCGGATGGATGAAGAAATCCTGGTCAGTGTCAGCGCCGGGCTTACCCGGGTCGCGCTGCTTGCCGGGGGGCTGGTCCAGGAGCTGCACATGGAACGCGCGGATTCCCCCAGTCTGGTGGGCAACCTCTACCTGGGCAGGGTGCAGCGGATAGTTTCCGGTATGGACAGCGCATTCATCGACATCGGTATCGGGGTCAACGGCCTTCTGGCGGCAGCCGACCTGCCGGCCCGGGACACGATAGGGGGCCAGCTATGCGCCGGGCAGGAGCTGCTGGTTCAGGTCACCCGCGATGCCCTGGGCGACAAGGGGCCGCGGCTGACGACCGCCGTTACCCTCGCCTCGCGCCATCTGGTGCTGGCTACCTGCGGCGCCCGGGGCAGTGTATCCCGCCGTATTCGCTCGGACACAGAGCGGCAGCGGCTGCGAGATCTGTTGCCGGAGCTTGTGACCGAGCTGGGTTTGGATGGCTCCGGTCTCATTGCACGCACCGCTGCGGAGAACGTGAGCGCCGAGGTACTGCGTGCCGATGCCCGGAGACTCGCTGCCCGTTGGCTGCAGCTTCGAACCGGCGCCGCGAAGAAAGCCGGTCCGCATCTGGTCCTGGCCGAGCCGCCGCTGCCGGTGCGGGTGCTGCGCGATTGCACCGGTGCGGGCGTGCCACGCATTACCGTGGACGATTCCCGCTGCGCAACCGACATCAGGTCCTGGTGTAGGCAGCACCCGGAGGCTGCGGCGCCAGTGGCAGAAGACTGCGCTGATCCCGGTTCCCTGTTCCGGCGGCGCAATGTTGAGGCCCAGATCAGCGCGGCGCTGGCTGCGCTGGTGCCCCTGCCCTCGGGTGGCAACCTGGTCATAGAGCGGACCGAGGCAATGACCACTGTCGACGTCAACACCGGCACCTACACCGGCCACAGGGATCTGGAGCAGACACTGCTGCAGACCAACCTTGAAGCAGCGGCGGCGCTCCCTCGGCAGTTGCGCTTGCGCGCCCTCGGGGGCATTGTCGCTGTCGACTTTATCGACCTGCGGGAGCCCGGCCACCGGCGCGCGGTGCGGCTGGCGCTGGAGCAGGCACTTGCTGCCGACCCCGATGCCGGCGCGGTCAGCAGCGTGGGCAAGCTGGGTTTGGTGATCCTGAGCCGCAGGCAGAGCCGGCCGCCGCTGACCGAGGTGCTGACCTTGCCCTGTGCACAATGCGGCGGCAGCGGGCGAGTCCCCCGGTCAGCTGCGACGGGCCTCTGAGGTGTCGACGGTCCTGTGAAAGCATCGGTCTACCATCGTTTGAGCAACGTTCTCTGGGGCGGCATAGTCGGCTTCGTGGTGCTGTTGGCGGTGTTTGTCAGCAGCGGCCGTCTGCTGGTCTCCATGGCAGGGGACAACCAGCCTTGGCTCGTGGAGCAGGTGAATGCCCGCGCTCCTTTTCTGGTTGAAGATGGACAATTGTCTGCCGAGTGGCAGGGTTTCAGCCCTGTGCTCGTGTTCTCCGACTTGCGCCTCGGTTTTCCCGATGGCGAGCCGCTGCGGCTGGGCGGCGGCCGGGTGACCCTGGACATCTGGCACAGCCTGGTCAGCCGCTCGCTGCGGTTCAGTCGCCTGCGCCTGGAGGATCTGCTGCTGACGGGTGAACTGGCGGCGGATGGTCGCTTCCGGCTGCAAGGTATGGGCGGCGGGGCTGGCGCTGCCGCCGCCTGGCTGCAAGCGGTCCTGCTGGATATCGAGCGGGTTACGCTGGTGGCCAATACCCTGCAGCTGCAGCTGCCGGCCGGGGAGGAGGAGCAGCTGGCACTGGACCTGACGTTGTTGCGGGATGGCGCCCGGCGCCAGCTCCGGGGGCAGCTGACCTCGGTGGATGGTTCCCAGGTGCTGATCCTGGCCGATGGACTGGGCAATCCGCTGGTGGCGGATGACTACAGTGGCAATGTCTACCTCCGCGCCAGCCTTACAGATCTGGCGCGCTTGACCCGTTGGCAGCCGCTATTGGGAGAGGCGTTGCCGCTCAAGGCGACCGGCAATGCGGTGGTGGAGACCTGGCTGGCCTGGTCGGGCGGTATCTCCGGCCTGCAGCTGCGTCTGGCGGGGGAGGACTTGTTGCTGGAGGGCAACAATGCTGCCTGGTCGCTGCCCCTGGCGTCGCTGCAGCTGGAGTCCAGCCTGCTGCAACGCGGCCAGCGTCTGACCCTGTTTACCTCGGATGTGGAGATAGGTTTCGACGGGGATACCTTCACTCTGCCGCGCCTGCAACTCGATCTCTGGGGCGACTCGCTGCGTCTGCGCGGCAGTGGACTGCCCCTGGCAGACAGCAGCGGGGTGCTGCGCGCAGCGAAGCTGCTGCCGCCAGCCCTGTCGGCGGCCATGACGGAGCTGGCCCCGAAGGGCAGGCTCGGCGCCCTGCAGCTGTATCTGGAGGATGTGGCAACCGGCGGCAGGGGGTGGACGCTGGACCTGGGCTTCGAGGATCTGGCGCTGAGTTCCTGGCGCGGCGCGCCGGGTGTGAACGGAGCCAGCGGTTTTTTGCGCCTGGCACCCGGTCGCGGCGAGTTGATCCTCGACAGTGATGATGTGATGTTGGATTTTCCTTCGGTGTACCGGGAGCCCTTGGTCTACCGGGAACTGTTCGGCAGTCTGGACATGTTTTGGAACGACGACCGCCTGCGCCTGCACAGCGGATTGCTGACCGCGGTTGGCGATGAGGGCACGGCGCGGGGACTGCTGGGCCTGTCAATACCGTTTGCTGCCAGCGCCGCGGGTGTTGAGATGGACCTGCTGGTGGGGTTGCGCGACGCGGATGCCGGCTACCGCACTCGCTACCTGCCCTACATGCTGAATGAAAACCTGCTGGAGTGGCTGCAGACCAGCCTGGAACACGGGGTAATGGATGCCGGTGCGTTTTTGTGGCGCGGCAGCCTGCGGCCCGGTTCCGGCCCGCTGCGCACCGTGCAACTGTTCTTCGATGTGCGTGATGCGCAGCTGGCCTATCACCCGGACTGGCCGGTGCTGGCGGACGTTCAGGGCACTGTGCTGATAGACGATACCAACGTCAGCGTCTGGGCTGATCGCGCGCGTCTCTATGACACGGATATTGAGACATTGTCCGCGGAAGCCTGGCGCGATAGCGGGGGCGACATGCGCCTGGCAATCGCCGCGAGCCTGGCGGGCGCCGCCAGCGACGGCCTGCAGGTGCTGAACCAGTCTCCCGCGGGCGCCGGGCTGCGGGGTGCCCTGGAAGACTGGCAAGCGCAGGGGACCATGGCGGCGGATATCCGCCTGGAGCTGCTGCTGGCAAAGGTGCCGCCCCCGCCTGTTGTAGAACTGAAAGTCGCGGTGACAGAAGCGGAGCTGGATATCATCCCGGGCAACCTGCAGCTCAAGGATATCAGCGGCACACTCCTCTACGACTCGACCAGCGGCTTTAGCGCCGAGCAGATGACCGCCAGCCTCTGGCAACGACCACTCACGCTGGCGCTGCGGCAGTTGCCCGCCGTGCCTGGATCGGGTGACGGCACGGCACCAGTACAGCTGGCCTTTGCCACGGGTGTCGAGGTGGACTCCCTGCGGGAGTGGCTCGGACCGGGACTGCCGCCCCTGGTCAGCGGTGCCACAGCGGTCAGCGGAACCCTGGATTTTGCGCCGGGAAGTCTGCCGCAGTTACAGCTCAACTCCGACCTGCAGGGCCTGGCGCTGGACCTGCCGGCGACCTGGGCCAAGCCTGCTGACGCGAGATTGCCCTTCGAGTTGCGGGTCGCGCTCGGTGCCAGGCCGCTGCAGCTGGAGCTGAGTGGCGGGCGCCGCTGGCATGCACAGCTAAGTATCGGAGAGGACGGGCTCAGGGGCGCCGCACTGGGTTTGCAGGACCGTTCCCTGCCGCTTGAGCCCGGCCGACTGCGGGTGTCCGGCCACGCGGCGTTGATCGATGTCGATGCCTGGCGGGCACTGTTTGCAGGTCTGCCCGGGCAGCCTCTCGCAGGAAAGGCGCCCGCGGGCCTGCGCCTGGCGGTGGAGGAGCTGTTGATTGACAGTCTCCAGTTTCAGGGCCGGGACTGGCATCGCGTCCTGCTGGATCTGGAGCAGGAGCCTGACCACTGGCGCGTGGGGCTTGAAACCGAATGGGCCCAGGGTGAGGCCACCGTCGCCGCAGATCTCGCCAGCGCGCGCCTCGACCTGGCGTATCTGGACCTTTCGGGCTGGGGGGCTGGCGGCGAGGGTGAATCTGACCCGGCGCAATTCCGGGACTGGCCGGTAATCGAGGTTGAGGTTGCGGACTTGCAGCGCGGCTCGCGACCGCTCGGGCATGTGGCCTTTGCCCTGCGACCGGGTGAGGGGCGCCTGGAGGCGCAGCACATCAGCGGTGCACTGCTCGGGTTCACGTTGCCTGCAGAAACTCCAGGTAGTCTGGTATGGACCGCGGACGGCTCCCGCTTGCAGGCGGAATTGCTGGTTGCTGACCTCGGTGACAGCCTGGCAGCGCTCGGCTATGAACGGATCCTGGAGACCAGCAGCGGACGCTTTGGACTGGATCTTCTCTGGCCGGGCGCGCCGCAGCAGTTTGCGCTGGCGGCCAGTACCGGCACGCTGTCGGTGGCGGTGGAGGACGGGCGTTTCCTGACCGCATCCGCGGGCGCTTCGGGCACGCTGCGGGTGGTCAGCATTCTCAATCTTGCGGACATTATCCAACGCCTGAGCCTGACCCAACTGTTTGAGTCGGGGATCCCGTTTGACAGTATGGAGGGTGATGTGAGCTTCGCCGACGGGCTGCTAGAGGTGCCCCGGCTGGACGTCGCCAGCGCCGCCACCGGCTTCCGGTTCAGCGGCAGCTCGAACATTTTGTCACGCAGTCTCAAGGGCGAGATGGTGGCCACCCTGCCTGTGGCCAACAACCTGCCCTGGGTGGCGGCCCTGACCGCGGGCCTGCCCATTGCGGCGGGCGTCTTCCTGGTCAGCAAGCTGTTCGAAAAGCAGGTGTCGCAACTGTCCAGCGCGGTCTACGGCATCAGCGGCACCTGGGATGACCCGCAGATCCGTCTCGACCGCATTTTTGATACTGGCAATGAACGGGTTCAGCGCAATGAAGCCCGCGACGGAGGAACTGCACCGGAGGCGGAGCCTGCGGCTCAATCTTCCGGGGCCGAACCTCCGTCCGGCTCTGCCGCGGACTCCTCCAGCTCCCGCAGGTAGCGGAACAGTTTGCGCGCGGCGGCGGGTGCCTTTTCGCGCTGGCGCTCGCGCTGGTCCTGCAGCAGCAACTGCCGCAGATGCTGGCGGTCGGCGTTGGGCCAGCGGTCGATGATGTCCTCGATACCCGGCAGCCCCGCCGCCAGCAGGCGGTCGCGCACTTGCTCCAGGCCCTGGAACTGCGCGGCAGCCTGGTGGCGCTCCCGGTCCAGGGCAGCCAGAGCTTCGGCTATCGGTTCGGCGTCAATATCGCGCATCAACTTGCCGATGAATTGCAGATGGCGCCGACGGGCGCTGTTGGAGCTGATGTTGCGGACTTCCTGGATGGCGTCGACCAACCGCTGATCGTCGATCGGGATCTGGCGCAGCTGCTTGTCGCTGAGGCCGGTCAGGGTTTCCCCCAGCGCCTGCAGGGCCGTCATGCGCCGCTTCAGCTCGCTTTTGCTGGGCCCTTCCGGCAGGTGTTCGTAGTCTTCAGTGGAGTCGTAGTCAGGCATAGAACCAGGTCGCCAGGCCGAGGAAAGAGAAAAATCCTACCACATCCGTTACCGTGGTCAGGACAACACCGCCGGCCAGCGCCGGATCGATTTTCATCCGCTTCAGCAACAGCGGCAGGGCGGCGCCGGTGAAGGCGGCGGTCACCAGGTTGATGACCATTGCCAGTGCGATAATCAGGCCCAGGCTCCAGTCCCTGAACCAGAGGGAGGCGGCGATCGCCACAACGGAGGCCCACAGCATGCCGTTGAGCACTCCGACGGCGACCTCGCGGTTGATCAGCCAGGCCTCGTTGTTCTTGCTGACCTGGCCCAGGGCAATACCGCGAACCATTACGGTCAGGGTCTGGGTGCCGGCTATGCCGCCCATCGACGCAACTATGGGCATCAGCACAGCAAGAGCCACCACCTTTTCGATGGTGTCCTGGAACAGGTTGATCACCGAGGAGGCAAGAAAAGCGGTGGCCAGGTTGATACCCAGCCATATGGCCCGGCGGCCCGCGGTAGGCATTACCGGTGCAAAGGTATCCGTATCATCGGAGAGGCCGGCCATGGAGGTCAGGGAGTGGTCGGCATCCTCGCGGATCACGTCCACCACATCGTCAATGGTGATGCGGCCTACCAGCCGCCCGCTGTCGTCCACCACCGGCGCTGATACCCAGTCATTGCGCTCGAACTGGCGCGCCACTTCATCGTCCGGCATCCAGGCCGGTATCGGGGCGATATCGGTGACCATCATCTCGCGCACAGTAGAGGAGGGGTCTGATACCAGTAGCGTGTTCAACGGCAGCAGGCCGATGAACTGATCGTTGCGGTTGACCACTATCAGGTTGTCGGTCATCGCCGGAATTTCGGTGTGCCGGCGCAGGTAGCGCAGCACCACATCCAGGGTCAGCGGTGGACGGATCGTGATGGTGTCCGTGCTCATCAGGCCGCCGGCGGTATCGTCCGGATAGGTCATCACCTGTTCCAGGCGCGCCCGGTCCCGGTGGTCCATGGAATCGAGAACTTCCCGGGTTACCCTGTCCGGCAGCTGCTGCAGAATGTCGGCGAGGTCGTCGTCCTGCAGGTGTTCGGTGATCTGCGCGACTTCCGCCGCGTCCATGTCATTGAGAAAGTGGCCACGCAGCTCTTCGCCGAGCTCGTTGATCACGTCGCCTTCGTTCTCCAGCTCGACCATTTGCCAGAGTATGTGGCGAAACTTGGGCGGCGAGGACTCAAGCAGATGGGCAACGTCTGCGGCGGGCAGGCCGTTAAGCATGCGCTTGACGTCAGCGAACGTGCCGCTGCCAAGGGCTTCTGCCAGACGCTGGAGCCTGGCTTCTGATGTTGTGGAACGCTGGGCCATGGGAATCGGGATCCGGTGTGTTATTCGCCCTCGTCGAAGCGATTGCCGATCAGGGTCTGCAGCGCCGCGAGCGCCGCTTCCTCGTCTTCACCATCGATCTCAAGGTCGAGCACGGTGCCCTGGCCCGCGGCCAGCATCATGACGGCCATGATGCTCTTGCCATCCACCATCTGGCCGTCGCGGCCGGCCCTGACAGCGCTGGTATAGGTCGTGGTGCAGCCGACAAACTTGGCGGCGGCGCGGGCATGCAGGCCCAGCTTGTTGATGATTGTGAGTTGTGTCTGGATCACATTGCCCGCTGCTACTGCAGCTCCCGATGTCGAATGTGGACTTGCGGAAACTGCTGCTGATAGTGCCGGAAAAGTCTGGCCGCAAGATATACTGAACGATGTTGGCCACCGGTACAACCAATCGCCACGGTCATGTAGCTGCGGTTGCTGTCCTGGTAGTGGGGCAGCCAGCGGTCAAGGTATTGGCAGATGCTGTCGAACAGTTCGCCGGTCAGCGGCTGCGCCTCGAGAAATTCACGCACATCCTCATCCAGGCCATTTTTCAGTCGCAGCTCCTTGACCCAGTGCGGGTTCGGCAACATGCGTACATCGAAGACCAGGTCGGCGTCGGTAGGCACCCCGCGCTTGAAGCCAAAGGACTGGATCAGGATGGACATGCTGCCGGACAGGTCACCCACCAGACGCTGGCGGATGGCGTCCCGCAGTTCGTAGATAGTCATCTGGCTGGTATCCAGGACCAGGGCAGCGGCGCTGGCGATGGGCTCCAGTAGCTGCCGTTCGCGCTCGATCGCTTCGGCCAGGGGCATCCGTTCGCTGCTCAACGGATGTTTGCGCCGGGTTTCGCTGAAGCGCTTGATCAGCTCGCTGTCCTGGGCGTCGAGAAACAGGATTTCGCTGGTTACCGTGTCCGGCAGCGCTTCAATAATGCTGCTGAAGTCTTCCAGGTTGCGCCAGGCATTGCGCGCGTCGATACAGACTGCCGCGCCGCGGAAGTGCTCGAACTCTGGCCTGCTGGCTTCCTGGACCAATGCCGGCAGCAGCGCCACGGGCAGGTTGTCGATGCAGTAGTATCCCTCATCCTCGAGTTGGTGCAGGGCAGTACTCTTCCCCGAGCCGGAGCGTCCGGAAATAATTACCAGGTGCATTGGCGACAACTCATCCCGTCCACCCGGTAGCCCGCTGGTACAGAGCTTCCGCGTCGGGGGCGCTGCGCAACTGTGCACAAAAATCTGACTGGCTGAACAGCCGGGCGATACGCGCGAGAATGTCGAGGTGGGCCTGGTGCGCCTGCTCCGGGACCAGCAGGACGAAGAGTATGTCTACCGGTATGTCATCAGGGGCATCGAAATCGATGGCCTCTTCCAGGGTGGCGAGGCAGCCAATCGGCTCGCTGCAATTGGCGATGCGACAGTGGGGGATGGCAATGCCGGCGCCGAGACCGGTACTGCCCAGACGCTCGCGCGCAATCAACTGGGCGAAAATATCGCTGTCAGCGAGACCGGGGTTATCCTCGCTGATGACCCGGGACAGGGTCTCAAACAGTCTTTTTTTGCTGCTGCCGGGCGCACGGCAGACCGTGCGCCCGGGAGACAGTAGTTCGGAGAGAACTTGCATGATGGGATCCTAGCGGGCTCGGGACTTTTCCTTGTGCTTGATCAGCTGGCGGTCCAGCTTGTCGGCAAGGGCGTCAATGGCGGCGTACATGTCTTCTGACTCGGCCGCGGCGAAAATGTCCGCCCCGGAGATGTGAATCGTGGCCTCGGCTTTTTGCACCAGTTTCTCGACAATGAGGGTCACCTCGGTATTGGTGATCTGGTCAAAGTGGCGCTGCAGCCGCTCGAATTTGCTGGCCACGTAGTCGCGCAGCGGGTTGGTGACCTCTACATGGTGACCACTGACATTCAATTGCATACTTGACTCCTTCTTCATCGGAAACCGGGGCGTTGTCCCCGGAACTGGCGAGCCGGTTTGGCAGCGGCCGCCCGTAACGTACTGCTGTGCAGTACTCTGGAATTCTAGACCAATCTCTTGCGCTCGTTGGACGGAGGGATCAACAGCATCTCCCGGTACTTGGCCACTGTTCTGCGCGCCACCTGCATGCCCTGTGCCTCGAGCAGACTGGCGATCTTGTTGTCGCTGAGGGGTTTACGCGGGTTCTCCGCGGCAACCAGCTTGCGGATCATGGCCTTGATGGCGGTGGATGACGCCTCGCCGCCGGTGGTGGTGCCAACATGGCTGGAAAAGAAATACTTGAGCTCGAAAATGCCGCGCGGGGTGTGCATGTATTTGCGGGTGGTTACCCGAGAAATGGTGGACTCATGCATTTCGACGGCCTCGGCGATATCGTGCAGCACCAGGGGCTTCATCGCCTCGTCACCCTGTTCCAGAAAGTTGCGCTGGTGTTCGACAATTTTGCTGGCTACCTTCATCAGGGTTTCGTTGCGGCTGTACAGGCTCTTCAGAAACCAGCGTGCCTCCTGCAGATTGTCCTTCAGGTAGGTGTTGTCGGCGCTGCTGTCGGCCCGTTTGATGAGGCTGGCATAGCTGTCATTGATGCGCAAGCGTGGGGCGATGTCGGGGTTCAGCTCGACGACCCAGCGGCCGTGCCTTTTGCTGACAAACACATCCGGAACCACATATTCCGTAGTGTCATCGCCAAGGTTTTCGCCCGGATTGGGGTCCAGTGAACGGATCAGGTCAAGCACCGCCTTGAGCTGGCCTTCGTCCAGACGCATGCGCCGCATGATCTGTTTGTAATCGCCGCTGCCGAGCTGCGCCATGTGCCGGCTGACCATCAGGCGGGCCTGTTCCAGCCAGGGCGTATGCGCCGGTTTCTGTTGCAACTGCACCAGCAGGCACTCCTGCAGGTCGCGGGTGCAGACCCCTGGGGGCTCGAATTGCTGCAGGCAGTGCAGTACCGCGACCACCTCATCGAGATCGATATCCAGCTCCGGCGTCAGCGCCTGATGTATGTCCTCGACGCTGCTCTGCAGCCTGCCGTTGCTGTCCGTGGCGTCAATCAGGGCCAGCGCAATCACCCGGTCCGTGTCCGACAGGCGGGTCAGGTTGAGCTGCCAGCGCAGCAGGTCCTGCAGGCTTTCGCTGGCGTTGTTGCGGCTGTCGTAGTCACCGTCGAAACTGTCCTCGGTGCCGCCTGCAGGGGCGGCGGAGGAGGAGGGCATCAGGTCCTCCCACTGAGTGTCTACCGGCAGGTCCTCGGGCAGGCTGCCCGGCTGCCAGTCATCGGGCAGGTTCTGGCTTTCGGTGCTGTTGCCCTCCAGGCTCTCCAGCAGGCTGGCGCCTACCTGTTCGCTGATGCGTTCCAGACGGGTGGTGTTGTCCACTTCAGCGTCGCTGTCAAAGTCGTCTTCCGCCAGTTCCAGCAGCGGATTGCTATCCAGTGCCTGCTGGATTTCCTGCTGCAGATCCAGGGTGCTCAGCTGCAGCAGGCGGATAGCCTGCTGCAGCTGCGGTGTCATCGTCAGCTGTTGGCCAAGCTTGAGCTGTAGCGACTGTTTCATCGGCGTGTTGCTGTCATCCCGGGTACCATCTTGGATGGGGCTGTCGAGCGAGTGTAGCGCCGGCGGATGGCGCGGCGCAACAGGATGGCGTGAATTTTGCTAGGGCACCGCAGGCCCGGCGCTGGGGGTTAAAGCCGGAAGTGTTCGCCCAGGTACACCTTGCGCACCCGTGGGCTGTCCAGGACCTCCTGGGCGGTGCCTGCGGCGATGATGTGGCCCTCGCCAACAATGAACGCCCGCTCGCAAATGTCCAGGGTGTCGCGCACGTTGTGATCGGTGATCAAAACCCCGATACCGCGCTTGCGCAAGTGGGTGATGATGTCCTTGATGTCGCTGACGGAGATCGGGTCAACGCCGGCAAAGGGCTCGTCCAGCAGGATAAAGTCCGGCTCAGTGGCCAGCGCTCTGGCGATTTCCACGCGGCGGCGTTCACCGCCAGACAGGGACTGCCCGAGATTGTTGCGCAAGTGGGCGAGGTGAAACTCCTCCAGCAGGCGGTCACAGTGGCTGTGGCGTTCCTGCTTGTTCAGGTCGGGACGCGTTTCCAGTATCGCGAGGAGATTGTCCTGTACCGACAGCTTGCGAAAAATCGACGCTTCCTGGGGCAGGTAGCCCAATCCCCGGCGCGCCCGCTCGTGCATTGACAGGGCAGTGATGTCCTCGCCATTGAGCTCGATCCTGCCCTCGTCGGCGGCGATGATGCCGACAATCATGTAGAAACAGGTGGTCTTGCCGGCGCCGTTGGGACCCAGCAGTCCCACCACTTCGCCGCTGCCGATTTCCAGGGAAACGTCCACCACCACCTTGCGCCCGCGGTAGGCCTTGGCCAGGTTAATCGCTTTGAGCTGCGCCATTGGTAGCTCCGTCTTCGTCCACGTCCTGAAGGACTTGCGCCGGAATCACCACTTCGACTCTGCCGCCATCCTCGCGCCGGCCCGCGTCCGCGCGCACGCGCTGCTCCGCCATGTAGTAGTCGATGCTGTCACCGGTAACGATTGACCCCTCCTGTTCTATTCGGGCCTGCCGCTGCAAGTGCACCCGCTCTTCTGCCTTGAAATACTCGATGCGTTGCGCGGCAGCGTGGATGATACTCTTGTCGACATCGGGTTGCTGCTGCATGCGGGCGGGGTTGCCCTCCGCCAGGATACGGTCTGCGGCCACCTGCTGATGGAATACGGTGATTTTCTCTGCCTCGATTTGCAGGCTGCCCTGCTGCATGCGCACGTTGCCGGTGTACTCGGTATAGCCCTGCCGCTCATCTCGCAGCGCCTGATCGGCGCTGATGCGGATAGGTTGTTGCCGGTCGTCAGGCAGGGCAGTGGCGCCGGGCGCCAGCAACAGCCAGGCTGCCGTCACCAGCGCTGCCCGCCATAGAGCTCGTCCGGGATCAGGAGCCAGTCGGAACATAGGTGCCCTCCACATTGGGCTGCAGCAGTATGGTTTCATTGGCCAGGTCGGCGAACATGCCGTCCGCGCGCAGGATGTTGCCATCCAGCTGTGCGGTCACGGGAACTTGTGACCTGGCGGTACGCAGTCTGAGATTCAGCGCCATTGCCCGTGTTTGCAGGGTAGCCCCTGACTGGTCGTTGCTGAGGACGACGTTTCTGCGCAGGATCAGCACACTGTTGCGGTGCTTGAGCGTGCCCCGGTCGGCCCTGGCCGACCAGGTGCGGTTGTTGCCGTCGTGCGAGTAAAAACGCGGCTGTCGTAGCTCAGAGACATCGTCCCGGCCGAAATGTTCAATTCGCGACGCCTCCATGACCTCTGCCAGAGCACCGTCTTCGGCGAAGGCCATGCTGCGGGTATTGACCAGGTAGGTCTGCACCAGCTCTGCATCCCCCTGCGGAGGGGAGCGTTCGATGGTCCCTTCCCCCACCAGCGACCAGTACCACGCCGCCAGCGACGCCAGCACCACAGCCAGCAGCCAGGTTCGCTTGATCCCGCCCATCAGTCGAACTCCGCGATGATGCCAGGCCACTCACCCCGCTGCTGCAACAGCCAGTCGCAGGCCTCCCGCACCGCCCCGGCACCGCCCTCGGCTGTACTGCACCAGTCGGCAACCGTCCGTACTTCGGGCACGGCATCGGCTACCGTCAATCCCAGCCCGGCGGCTCTGATCGCGCTGAGGTCGGGCAGGTCATCTCCCATATAGGCGCATTCTGCCAGGCTCAGACCGAGGCGCTCGCACAACTCCCGCAGGGCGGTCAGCTTGTCCTCCCGGCCCTCAAGGAGGTGCGTGATGCCCAGCTCTGCGGCGCGGCGCCCGACAACGTCGGATCGGCGCCCGGTGATGATGGCGACGGTGACTCCGGCGCGCTGCAGCAGTTTGATGCCGAGGCCATCCTTGATATTGAAGGCCTTGAGCTCACTGCCATCACTGGCGTAGATGACCCGGCCATCGCTCAGCACCCCGTCCACATCCAGGGCCAGGAGCCTGATGTCCTGTGCCACGACTCCGGGCTCTGTGCCGCCGACCGTGGCCATGTCAGGCGATACCCGCCTGCAGCAGACTCATCAAGTGAAGTACGCCGACCATCCTCTCCTGGTCCTTGACCACAAGTGAGGTGATCTTGTTCTCCTCCATGATGCGCAGAGCCTCCGCGGCAAGCATGTTGGGGGCAATGGTCTTGGCGTCGCGGGTCATCAGGGCGCTGATCAGGGTGCTGCGGACATCGACATCTTCGTCCAGCGCGCGGCGCAGGTCGCCATCGGTGAAAATGCCGAGCAGCTGGTCGTCGGCGCCGGTGACGGTGGTCATCCCCAGGCCCTTGCGGCTGATCTCCAGCAGGGCGGCGGCCAGCACGGTGTCGGTCTGCACCCGGGGGATGGCGGAGCCTGTGTGCATGACGTCCTCGACCTTGAGCAGCAGTTTCTTGCCGAGGGTGCCGCCCGGATGGGAAAAGGCAAAGTCTTCGGCAGTGAAACCGCGGGCTTCCAGCAGTGCTATGGCGAGCGCATCGCCCATCACCAGCGCGGTGGTAGTACTCGATGTTGGCGCCAGGTTGAGCGGGCAGGCCTCGGTGGCCACCCCCGTGTCCAGGTGCGCATCGGCGGCCTCCGCCAGCGGCGAGCCCGGGTCACCGGTCATGCTGACCAGGGGAATTCCCAGTCGTTTCAGCAGCGGCAGCAGGGTGATGACTTCCGGTGAGCGGCCGCTGTTGGACAGGGCGACAACGGCATCATCGGCGGTAATCATACCAATATCGCCGTGGCTGGCTTCCGCTGGATGGACATAGAAGGCGGGCGTGCCGGTGCTGGCCAGGGTGGCTGCGATCTTGCTGGCGATGTGGCCGGACTTGCCCATGCCGGTCACGATCACCCTGCCGCGGATGTCCAGCAGCAGCTCACAGGCTTTAACGAAGCCGCCGTTGATACGATGCTCCAGCGCAGCCACCGCATCGCATTCCATGCGGATGGTGCGCCGCGCGGAGGCAACGTAGCTGTCGTGATCGTGTGCGTGCATGGCGGCCAGGCGGCTCAGCGGGTCCGGTACAGCCAGTAATAGTACAGGGCGTACACCGAGAGTAACAGCATGCCCACCGAACGCCCCAGGTAGGCTTGCCCGCAGGTGCCCGATTTGCGCCGACCTCGGCTGAGGAAGATCGCGGCGGCGAGCAGCACCGTCATGGCAGTCATTGTCAGGTAGTCCCGGTACAGTACCAGGGGTTCCAGGATCTCGGGTGTGACCAGGCCGGGTATCGCCATTACCGCCAGCAGGTTGAACATGTTGGAGCCGATGACATTGCCCACGGCGATGTCGGTTTGTCCGCGCATGGCGCTGGCAATGGTTGCCGCCAGTTCCGGCAGGCTGGTGCCAATGGCGACCACGGTCAGCCCGATTATCAGCTGCGACACCCCCAGATATTCCGCCACCTCAGTGGCGCCCCACACCAGCAGCCGTGAACTGCCTACCAGCAGCGCCAGCCCGAGGAAGAAGGTCAACCAGGCTTTGCCCAGGCCCAGCGGTGCCGCAGTGATGCTGGAGACTTCCTGCAGCAGTTCGGGGTCGGCTTCCTCGCCGCGTATCATCTGGATCATGATGATGGTGAGCGTCGCCAGCATGATCAGGCCATCCACCCGCGACAGGACACCGTCGAGAATCAACAGGGCAGTGCCGAGGGTGACCATCAGCAGCATCGGCAGTTCCCGCCGCATGCAGCTCGGCTGTACGGTCATAGGGGCAACCAACAGGGTCGCACCCAGGACCAGGCCAATATTGGCAATATTGGAGCCAATGGCGTTGCCGATGGCCAGTTCACCGGCGTCCGTCAACGCAGCGGTGACTGATACCAGTATTTCGGGTGCCGAGGTACCTATGGATACGATGGTAAGGCCAATCACGATGGGCGAGAGGCCCATGTTGGAGGCAATTGCCGCGGCTCCTGTGATAAACAGATCGGCGCTCCAGATCAGTATCACGAATCCGACCAGGATGGCGGCTGTGGCTAACAGCATAAGTCTGGAAATCCTGTTAAAGTAGGGGGCTGCTGGACTGTTGAACTGTACCCCTATGGGGTTGTCAAAACCGGTGCCAGGTGGACTTGCCGGGTGCTTGCGCAGCGCCTCCAGTATACAGAGCGCCAGCAAACTTGTAATTCAATTCAAGGATCACGTTATGAAGCGATTGCTGCAATTTGCCGCATCCCTGGTACTGGCCGGTGCCGCGACCATGGCCAACGCCGTTGACACCAGCGTGGACACCAATCCACCCGAGGGCGTCCATGAAGTGGTGCGCGAGGCAACGGAAGAGGTCATGTCGGTGGTGGATGAGGCGCAGACTTACGTTGCTGACGACCCGGATCGATTCTACGATCAGCTGCAGGAAATTCTCGACACCGTGGTCGATTTCCGCGGCTTTGCCCGCGGCGTGATGGGGCCCTATGCCAGCAACCAGCGCTACCGCTCGCTGGACGCTGAGGGCCGCGAGGAGTTGCGCGACCAGTTGGAGCGGTTTACCGAGGTGATGCGAGTCGGTCTGGTGCGCACCTACGGCAAGGGCCTGCTGGCTTTCGGGGGTTCCCGCATCGAGCTGCCCGAACTCAGCGAGGAAGAGGCCGCCGGTTCCCGTGCGGCTGTGCGGCAGTTGATTTTCAACGACGGCAGCGAGCCCTATGTGCTGGTCTACCACATGGGCCGCGACAAGGACGGCTCCTGGAAGTTGCGCAACATGGTTATTGAGAACGTCAATCTCGGAGAGATCTACCGCAGCCAGTTCGAATCCGCTGCGCGCAAGCATGACGGTGATCTGGATCAGGTGATCGAGGGCTGGACGGCGGTCGAGATCGAAACCTGAGACTACCAGCCCTACCTCCCGCCCTACACGGGCCGCTTCCGCGGCCCGGCCTACTGACCCACCTTCGCGGCCCGACCTGCGCGGCCCGACCTGCGCGGCCCGACCTACGCGGCCCGCTCGCCATATCGGTCGAATTCTCCTAGAATGCGACTCTTTTGTCCCGGAAGGGGCAAATGGCCAGAGGAATAGACATGATGGACGCGGCAACGGTGACGGCATTGCTGGAGGCACACCTTGAAGACTGCGAAATTCGGGTCGAGGGAGAAGGAAACCGCTACGACATCACGGTAATCGGCGAGATTTTCGAGGGCAAGCGCCCGGTGCAGCGCCAGCAGCTGGTGTATGCCGCCCTCAATGAGCAGATAGCCAATGGCAGCATCCACGCGGTGAACATCCGCACCTTCACCCCCGGGCAGCGGCAGGCCGGCGCCTGACGCCAGGCCTCATCAGGAGCATCTAGTGGACAAACTGGCTATTCGCGGCGGGCGGCGCCTGGACGGGGAATTGCGGATCTCCGGGGCGAAGAATGCCGCGCTGCCCATACTCGCGGCCACCCTGCTGACAGAAGACCTTGTCACCATACGCAATCTGCCGCACTTGAATGACATCACAACCATGATCGAGCTGCTGGGGTGTCTGGGCCTTGACCTCACCCTGGATGAAAAGCTCAGCATCGAGGTCAACGCCAGCCACCTGAGCGGGTTTTCGGCGCCCTATGAGTTGGTCAAGACCATGCGCGCCTCGATCCTGGTGCTGGGGCCCATGGTGGCCCGCTTTGGCAAGGCCCGTGTCTCCTTCCCCGGCGGTTGCGCCATTGGCAGCCGCCCTGTCGATCTTCACCTCAAGGGCCTGGAGGCCATGGGCGCGAGTATTTCCGTGGACAACGGCTACATCAATGCCGAGGTTGAGGGGCGCCTGCAGGGTGCCCGCATCGTCATGGAGACCGTTACGGTTGGCGGCACCGAGAATCTCATGATGGCGGCCACGCTCGCCAATGGCCGCACGGTGCTGGAGAATGCCGCCCGCGAGCCCGAGGTAGTGGACCTCGCGGAATGTCTGATTGCAATGGGCGCCCGGATCAGCGGCCACGGCACCGACACCGTGGTCATTGATGGCATCGAGCGCCTGCACGGCTGCGACTACACGGTGATGCCGGACCGCATCGAAACCGGGACCTACCTGGTGGCGGCGGCGGCCACCGGTGGCCGGGTCCTGCTGAAGGGCACCTGCCCCCACACCCTCGAAGTGGTGCTGGCCAAGCTGGAGGAAGCCGGCGCCCGGATAGAGCAGGGCGAGGATTGGGTATCCCTGGACATGGCGGGCAAACGGCCGAGGGCCGTGAGCATCAAGACCGCGCCCTATCCCGGTTTTCCAACCGACATGCAGGCCCAGTTCACCGCCATGAACGCCATTGCCGAGGGCACGGCGACGGTTACGGAAACCGTCTTCGAGAACCGCCTGATCCAGACCCACGAAATGAACCGTATGGGAGCTCACATCGTGATCGAGGGTCACACCGCGATCATCACCGGGCAACCCGGCCTGCAGGGGGCTCCGGTCATGGCCAGTGACCTGCGAGCATCCGCCAGCCTGGTCATTGCCGGCCTGGTCGCCCGGGGTGAGACTGTCATCGACCGCATCTACCACATAGATCGCGGCTACGAGCGCATAGAGGAAAAGCTGCAGACCCTGGGCGCGGATATCCGCCGCCTGTCGAGCTGAGACTGTCATGAACAAGCCGTTGACCATGGCCCTGACCAAGGGCCGCATCCTCGAGGAGACTCTGCCGCTGCTGGCCCGGGCAGGTATAGAGCCGCTGGAGGACATCCACAGCAGCCGCAAGCTGATCTTTGCCACTACCCGCGCCGACCTGCAGCTGGTGGTGATCCGCGGCACCGATGTCCCCACCTATGTGCGTCACGGCGCCGCTGACCTGGGCGTGGTGGGCAAGGATATTCTGCTGGAACACGGCGCCGAGGGCCTGTACGAGCCCCTGGACCTGGGCATAGCCCGCTGCCGTCTGATGACCGCCGGGCCTGTGGGGTGGCAGGGTAGTGGCGCCCGGGTACGGGTTGCCACCAAGTTCGCCAACATCGCCCGGCGCTTTTTTGCTGCCCAGGGTATTCACGCCGACGTTATCAAGCTCTACGGAGCCATGGAATTGGCGCCGATGATGGACCTGGCCGACCTCATCGTCGACATCGTCGATACCGGCAACACGCTGCGTGCCAACGGCATGGAACCGCTGGACGAGATTGCCCGTATCAGTTCCCGCCTGATCGTCAACAAGGCCGCCATGCGTTCTCACTACCGCGCTATCCAGGGTCTGGTTGATCAGCTCGCGGCGGCGACGGGAGGAAGCTGATGCAGCGGTTGTCGACAACAGACGCGGATTTCGCGGCGCGGCTGGCGGCATTGACGGCCTGGGAGGCGGGGCTGGATGCCGCCGTGGAGCAGACCGTCGCCGGCATCCTGGCGGATGTCCGGGCCCGGGGCGATGCGGCCCTGCTTGAGTACACGGCCCGTTTGGACCGCTTGCAGGTGGCCAGCGCCACCGAGCTGGAAATTCCCCGCGAGCGAATCGACGCGGCATTGGCAGCGATTCCGGCTGCGCAGCGCGAGGCGCTGGAGCAGGCCGCCACCCGGGTGCGCAGCTATCACGAGTACCAGCGCCAGGACAGCTGGCAGTATCGCGACGCCGAGGGCAACCTGCTGGGCCAGCAGATCACCGCGCTGGACCGGGTGGGTATTTATGTGCCGGGCGGCAAGGCCAGCTATCCCTCATCGGTGCTGATGAATGCGCTGCCAGCCCATGTTGCCGGCGTCGCTGAAATCATCATGGTGGTGCCGGCGCCCGACGGCGTGCTCAACGACCTGGTACTGGCGGCGGCAGCCATCGCCGGGGTCGACCGAGTTTTCACCCTGGGCGGTGCCCAGGCTGTGGCGGCGTTGACCTACGGCACTGCCACGGTGCCTGCGGTGGACAAGATTGTCGGCCCCGGCAATATTTACGTCGCCACCGCCAAGCGCCAGGTCTTCGGCCGGGTCGGCATCGACATGGTGGCGGGACCGTCCGAGATTCTGGTGATCTGCGACGGCTCCACGGACCCCGACTGGGTGGCGATGGATCTGTTTTCCCAGGCCGAGCATGACGAAAATGCCCAGGCGATCCTGCTGTGCCCCGAAGCCGGCTATCTGGATCAGGTGCAGGAGAGCATTGAGCGCCTGTTGCCCACCATGGAGCGGGCGGACATCATTCGCGCCTCACTGGGGGCACGCGGTGCCATGGTGCTGACCCGTGACCTGGACGAAGCGGTGGCGGTCAGCAACCGGTTGGCGCCGGAACATCTCGAGCTGTCAGTGGCGGACCCGGAGACGTTGTTGCCAGCGGTGCGCCACGCCGGCGCCATCTTCATGGGCCGCTTCACTTCGGAAAGCCTGGGCGACTACTGCGCCGGTCCCAATCACGTGCTGCCGACCTCACGCACGGCGCGTTTCTTCTCCCCATTGGGGGTGTACGACTTCCAGAAGCGCAGTTCGCTGATCATGTGCAGCGAGCAGGGGGTGCAGGCGCTCGGGCGGATCGCTTCCGTGCTGGCCCGGGGCGAGCAGCTGACTGCCCACGCTCGCAGCGCCGAGTACCGCCTGAAGTAACTCTTTGTGTTTCCCCGGGCGCCGGTGCTGTTCCTCACAGCGTTGGTGACTGCCTCAGGGTGCCGACGATGGCCTGCAGGTCCAGTGACTGATTGTTGCGCACCACCGTGATGTCGATCTTGTCGCCCGGCCGCAGCTGGGCGATGCGGTGCATGGTCAGGCGGCCGTCCTGCACCGGTTCCCCGTCGATGTGGGTGATGATGTCCCTGACCTGAATCCCGGCCCGCTGGGCGGGGCTGTCGGCGGCGACGGCGGTAACCTCCAGCAGTTGCAGTCCCGGCCTCTGTTCGTTCAGGCCCCGCACCGGTGCCACGCTCACCCCCAGCCAGCCGCGGATAACCTCGCCGTAGCGAATCAGGTCTGCCATCACAAACTGCGCCAGGTTGGCCGGAATCGCCAGACTGATGCCGATACCGGTTGAGACGCCGCGGGATTGGTCCGCGCCGGTGTAAATCAGCGTATTGATGCCCAACAGCTCGCCCCTGGTGTTGATCAGCGCGCCACCGGAATTGCCCAGGTGAATGATGGCGTCGGTCTGGATGTAATCCTCGTAGACCGACAGCTGCAGGCCATAGCGGCCCAGGGCCGAGACAATCCCCTGGGTGACCGAGTGGCCAAAACCCAGAGGGTTGCCGATCGCCAGCACCACATCCCCCGCCCGGGCGCTGTCGGAATCGGCGATGGCGATAGGCTGCAGGTCGGGTAGCTGCACCTGCAGCACCGCCAGGTCGGTGGCAGGGTCGGTGCCAATGACCACGGCGGTGGCTGAGCGGCCGTCATGCAGCAGAACCTGAATTAATTCAGCTTCGTGGATAACGTGGTTGTTGGTGAGGATGTGGCCCTCCGCGGTCATGATCACGCCGGAGCCCAGGGACCGTTCGATGCGCTGTCGCTGGCCGGGGGGCGGGTCAAAGCGGCGGTTGAGCATCTCGTCCCGCAGCGGGTTGCTGCGGGTGGGAATCAGTTTTGCCGTGTAGATGTTCACGACCGCCGGCGTGGCGCTGCCCACCGCGGTGGCATAGCTTGCCGTGGCGCCGTTGTCGCTCACTGCTGCAGGCCGCGGCAATACCCAGCGGTCCAGGATCAGCAGCGCCGCCAGCAGGCCGGCAATGGCTGGCCAGATCATGAAACGGAGGCTGTTGGTCATAGGGCAGGGCCGTGTGTCGGTACGCGCCTGCATTGTATATGATGAGGAGCGCTACAGCAGCCGTGAACCCGTCATCATCTGGCCCGGACTACATTATGCCTGTCGATCTCCAGCAACTGGTTGCGTATACCGACAACCTGCTGCAAGCCGAACGCTTCGCCGACTACTGCCCCAACGGCCTGCAGGTGCAGGGTCGCTCACAGGTAGAGCGCATCGTCAGTGGGGTAACGGCCTGTCAGCCGCTGTTGGACGCCGCCGCGGAGCTCGGCGCGGACCTGGTGCTGGTGCACCACGGCTTTTTCTGGCGGGGTGAGGCGCAGCCGGTGGTGGGCATGAAGCGACGCCGGCTGGGCAGGCTGTTACTGCACGATATCAGCCTGCTGGCTTACCATCTGCCGCTGGATGCCCACCCGGAGCTGGGCAACAACGCGCAGCTGGGGGAGTTGCTGGGAATTCTCGATCAGCAACCTCTGGACGCGGGCAACCCTGAGGGCGTTGGTTGTATCGGCAGCCTGCCGGCACCGCTGCCGGCTGCTGCCCTGGTGGCGCAACTGGCGACCCTGACCGGGCGCGCGCCGCTGCATATTGGCGACTCCGCCGCACCAGTGCAGCGCATTGCCTGGTGTACCGGTGCAGCCCAGTCCTACATTGGCGCTGCAGTTGCTGCCGGCGCGGACCTGTTCCTCACAGGCGAGGTATCGGAGCAGACAGTGCACATCGCCAGGGAGGAGGGGCTGCAGTTCATCGCCGCGGGCCATCATGCGACGGAGCGCTACGGGGTGCAGGCGCTGGGCGCGCACCTGGCGGCGCGCTTCGGCCTGGAACACCGGTTTGTGGACATCGACAACCCGGCCTGAGCAGAGCCCCTGGTGGCGCTATGTTCGGGCTTGGACGTCTCTGGTCTCGCGGTTGCGGGCGCGGTCAATGCCGAACTCTTCATTGAGCATGCCCGTTTCTTCCGGAGATGACTTGGGGGCATAGTCCAGTGGCGGTTGAATGCGGGCCAGGTGGGCGGGAATCTCGGCGTCATCAGCCCGCCCCTGGAGCCGTCCCAGGGACACCGGGCCACCCTCCTGACACAGGGTCTCGGCGCCGCTGGCCAGATGGTTGTGCACATTGCGGTAGCTGTCGGTCAGGGTATTGAGCAGAGCGGCGGTCTGGGTGAAGTGCTCGACCACGTCTTCTTCATAGGCGCGCTTGTCCTGGGTCAGCTGGTCCAGCTTGCGCTCGGTGTCGCGCAGCCGCTGTCCGTCAGTGGATGTGCTTCGCCCCAGAAGCAAGCCAATGCCGAGGCCGACCAGGAGAGAAATGGCGCCGGTGGCGACCAGGATCGTCAAACTATACACAGGAGTTCCTCTTTCCAGCGTTACGGACCAGACAAGTATACCGAGACCAGGGGGGGCAGGTCTCGCTTTGTCTCAGTTTGCCTTGGTCGCCCCTGTGTTGCCAAGGCCGCGGGGCGCCGTTAGAGTGAGCCGCCCAAACCATCACCGAACTCTACCGGACATTCGCTTGAGCCAGTCATCAATCAGCCCCTGGCAGCGCTACCAGGCCGACCTGCAGCGGGAGGGTTTTTCCCACGACCCCGCCCAGGAGAAGGCTGTGCGCCTGCTGCAGGACTTGTACGAACGTTTGCTGGCGCGTGAGTCGCAGCACCGGCCCTGGTGGCGGCGCTGGCGGCGGCAGCGGCCGGAACCCGAGCGGGGGCTCTACCTCTGGGGCGGTGTCGGTCGCGGCAAGACCTACCTGGTGGACACGTTTTTCGAATGCCTGCCCATCGACGCCAAGCTGCGGGTGCACTTTCACCGCTTCATGCAGCGGGTGCATACCGAGCTCAAGCAGTTGGCGGGGGAGAAGAATCCCCTGCTGCTGGTCGCGGACCGGCTCGCCGGCGAAGCCCGGGTGATCTGCTTCGATGAGTTTTTCGTCACCGATATTGCCGATGCAATGATCCTCGGTGGCCTGATGGAGGCCCTGTTTGCCCGGGGGGTGACCCTGGTGGCAACGTCCAACATCAAGCCCGCCCACCTGTATGAAAACGGCCTGCAGCGGCAGCGCTTCCTGCCGGCCATCGCCCTGCTGGAGCGCTATACGCGGGTGGTGAACGTGGACGCCGGTATCGACTACCGCCTGCGCACCCTGGAGCAGGCCGAACTCTACCATTACCCGCTGGATGAAGACGCAGACCGCAGCCTGCAACAGAGCTTTGAGCGGTTGGCGCCGCACCCGGGGCGGCCCGGCGAGAATCTTTTGATCAATGGTCGCGAGATTCGCTGCCGCAGCCTGGCGGACGATGTCGTCTGGTTCGATTTCGCCGAGCTTTGCGGCGGGCCGCGCTCCCAGAATGACTATATTGAACTGGCCCGGGTTTTCCACGCGGTGGTGCTGTCGGGAGTGCCGGCTCTGGGGGCCGCCAATGACGATGCAGCCCGCCGCTTCGTCAATCTGGTGGACGAGTTCTACGATCGCAACGTAAAACTGGTGATGGCTGCAGACAGGCCCCTGTCCTCCCTGTATGATGGCCGCCGTTTGCAGTTCGAATTCCAGCGCACTGTATCCCGCTTGCAGGAAATGCAGTCCCACGAATATCTGGCCAGGGAGCACCGCCCCTGAGTGCCGCGTTCCGGCGCCGGGTGCCACAGCAGCCCCGAAACCGGGGCGTTGGCGATGATTATTTTTGAGCTTGAAAAGCCGGGTGCGAAGCAGTAGTATTCGCGCTCTCGAAATTGGAGCCCTCCAAGAGGCGTTTATTAATGAAAACTTTTAGTGCCAAAGCCGAAGAAGTGACCCACGACTGGTTCGTGGTGGACGCTTCTGACAAGACCCTGGGGCGCCTGGCCAGCGAAATTGCTCTCCGCCTGCGCGGCAAGCACAAGGCGGAATACACCCCGCACGTCGACACCGGCGATTACATTGTGGTCATCAACGCCGAGAAAGTTCGGGTTACCGGTGCCAAGGCCACAGACAAGCTGTATTACCACCACACTGGCTTCATAGGCGGTATCAAATCGATTTCCTTCGAGAAATTGATCGACAAGGCGCCTGAGCGGGTGCTCCAGACCGCGGTCAAGGGCATGCTGCCCCGCAATCCGCTGGGCCGCGCCATGTTCAAAAAGTTGAAGGTGTATGCGGGTGCCGAGCATCCGCATACTGCGCAGCAGCCGCAAGCACTGAACATCTAACGGAAACTTCTCTATGTCAGCAACCCAATACTACGGTACCGGCCGCCGCAAGACCTCCACGGCGCGCGTGTTCATCCAGAACGGTGGTGGCAACATCACGGTCAACAAGCGCCCTCTCGACCAGTACTTCGGTCGTGAAGTCGCGCGTATGATCGTGCGTCAGCCCCTGGAACTGGTGGAGCTGGTCGACAAGTTCGACGTCAATGTCACGGTGGAAGGCGGTGGCAGCTTTGGCCAGGCCGGCGCTATCCGCCACGGTATTACCCGTGCGCTGATGGACTTCGATGAGTCGCTTCGCGGCACTCTGCGTCGCGCTGGCTACGTGACTCGTGATGCCCGGGAAGTCGAGCGCAAGAAAGTGGGTCTGCGCAAGGCGCGCAAGCGTCCCCAGTACTCCAAGCGCTGATTGTCCGGTTGGCCCTCCGGGCCAGCTGCTGCGTCTCGAAAACGTCCGGTTTGGATTTCAGGCCGGGCGTTTTTTTGTTTTTAGAAACAGGCACTTGCGCACGCTTCCCGGGTTCTCGGCAGGGCTTTACCTTGTCATGGGCGGGCAAAGTCATTACTATTTGCGGCATTTTTCGCGAAGTGGTACCTACGGTTTGTCAGCCCTGTGCGACCGGCCGGTAATCAGGAGAAAGAAGCATGAGTAGCGATGGCGTGAATACCGGCAGGAGACGCTTCCTGACGGCCGCGACGAGCGTAGTTGGCGTCGCTGGCGCTGTAGGGATAGCGGTACCCTTTGTCGGGTCATGGAACCCGTCGGCCAAGGCCAAGGCAGCCGGGGCGCCGGTGAAGGCGGACATCAGCAAACTGGAGCCCGGCCAGATGGTGGTGGTCGAGTGGCGCGGCAAGCCGGTCTATGTGGTTTATCGGACTGAGGACCAGCTCGCCGACCTCGACAAGCTGACCGATGAGCTGAAGGACCCGGATTCATCAGAAGCCAAGCAGCCTGAGTACGTTGACGGCGCCGCTCGGGCCCGTCCTGTCCGCCCCGAGATCTTTGTCGCTGAGGGCCTGTGCACTCACCTGGGTTGTGCGCCCAAGTATCGCCCCGAAGTCGGCGCTGCGGATCTCGGTGGTGACGAGTGGCTGGGCGGGTTCTTCTGTCCCTGTCACGGTTCCAAGTTCGATCTTTCCGGGCGCGTCTACAACGGTGCCCCGGCATCAGCCAATCTGGTGATTCCGTCCTACTTTTACGAGAGCGAGAATGTCATGGTAATCGGCATGGACGCGGAGGCAGCCTGATGAACAATATGCTTGTTGGATTGCGAGACTGGGTAGACGAGCGTCTGCCTATCGTGCGCGCCTGGAACACCCACATGGGCCAGTACTACGCGCCCAAGAACTTCAACCTCTGGTACTACTTCGGCGTGCTCTCCCTGCTGGTCCTGGTCAACCAGTTGCTGACCGGCATCTGGCTGACCATGAACTACACTCCCAGCGCCGAGGAGGCCTTCGCCTCCGTCGAGTACATCATGCGCGATGTCGATTACGGCTGGATGCTGCGCTACATGCACTCCACCGGTGCCTCTGCATTCTTTGTGGTGGTCTATCTGCACATGTTCCGCGCCCTGATCTACGGTTCCTACAAGAAACCGCGCGAGCTGATCTGGATTTTCGGCATGCTGATCTTCGTGGTGCTGATGGCGGAAGCCTTTGTGGGCTACGTGCTGCCCTGGGGCCAGATGTCCTACTGGGGCGCACAGGTCATTATCTCCCTGTTTGGCGCCATTCCGGTAGTCGGTGAGGATCTGGTGACCTGGATCCGCGGTGATTACCTGATTTCCGGGGTCACCCTGAACCGCTTCTTCGCCCTGCATGTCGTTGCCCTGCCCATCGTGTTGCTGGCACTGGTGGTCTTGCACCTGCTCGCGCTGCACGAAGTGGGCTCCAACAACCCCGACGGCGTCGAGATCAAAAAGAAAAAGGGCCCCGACGGCATCCCGCTGGATGGCGTGGCGTTCCACCCCTACTACACGGTGCATGACCTGCAGGCGATAGGCGTATTCCTGTTCATTTTCTGCGCAGTGATGTTCTTCATGCCGGAAATGGGCGGGTATTTCCTCGAGTACGCCAACTTCGAGGAGGCCAATCCGCTGAAGACCCCGAATCACATTGCCCCGGTGTGGTACTTCACTCCGTTCTACTCTGTCCTGCGCGCGGTGCCGGACAAGTTCTGGGGCTTCATCGCCTTTGCCGCCTCGGTGGCGATTCCGTTCCTGCTGCCCTGGCTGGACCGCAACCCGGTCAAGTCATGGCGCTATCGCGGCAACCTGAACAAGATCATGCTGATTTTGTTTGTCGCCTCCTTCCTGATACTCGGCGTGCTGGGTGTCAAGGCGCCGACCCCGGAGCGGACCTTCCTGGCCCAGGTCTGCTCGGTGTTCTACTTTGCCTTCTTCCTGCTGATGCCGATCTGGTCGACGCTGGACAAGACCAAGCCCGTGCCTGAGCGGGTGACCATGGATGGCGGTATAGGCGTCTGGGGCAGTCTGGCTGGCCTGGCGCTGATTCTGGCGCTGACCATCCTGCCGCTGAAAGCGGTGGGTGCCACCGGTGAGTATGACTGCGGGTCGATTCCCTGCGACGAGATCAGCGTCGACCCGGCGGACAAGCCCTCGCTGCAGAATGGCGCCAAGCTGTACATGAACTACTGCATGGCTTGCCACTCGATGAAGTTCTCGCGCTACAATCGCGTGGCGGCCGACCTCGACATTCCGGAAGACCTGTTCGCGGATAACCTGATTTTCGACCCGGAGGTACGCATCGGGTCGCTGATGAATAACGCCATGGATGATGCGCTGTCCAAGGTCTGGTTCGGTGTTACCCCGCCGGACCTGACGCTGGTGGCCCGGGCCCGCCAGTCCGACTGGCTGTATACCTATCTGCGCACCTTCTACCGCGACGACAGTCGCCCCTACGGAGTCAACAACAAGGTGTTCAAGGACGTGGGTATGCCCCATGTTCTGCTGGAGCTGCAGGGCCTGCAGGAGTGCGCCATGGGTCCGGTGAAGGCGGACAACGGTGGGGTCAAGCGCGACCCGCTGACCGGCGACGCCATGCTGGAAGAGCCCTGTGGCCAGCTTACCCTGGCCAGCGAAGGAACCATGACGCCGGAAGAGTTTGACGGCGCGATGTACGATCTGGTCAACTTTCTCGCCTACACTGCGGAGCCGATGGCGGCCGAGCGCAAGCGTATCGGCATTTACGCGCTGTTGTTTATCGCCCTGTTCTTTATCTTTGCCTGGCTGCTGAACCGCGAGTACTGGAAAGATATACACTGATTCCCCCCGGGCCGTGGCCGCGAGGTCATGGCCCCTCACTGTTCTGGACTGCACTATGAAACGAGTTGATGAAAACGCAATGGGAGCCGTCGCGAAGCGGTCTTCCATGACTTTCTTTTCCGACAGCACCAGCCAGTACAGTCACCGGGTCCGCATCGTACTCGCGGAAAAGGGGGTGACCGTGGACATGATCGAATCCGACAGTGCGCACCCGCCGGCGGAACTGGCTGACCTGAACCCCTACAATTCCCTGCCTACCCTGGTAGACCGGGATCTGGTGCTCTATGAATCCAAGGTGATGATGGAGTATCTGGATGAGCGCTTCCCGCACCCGCCGCTGCTGCCAGTATATCCAGTGGCACGAGCCGAAAGCCGCCTGTATATCTACCGGATAGAAAAGGACTGGTGTTCCCTGGTGGACTCCATCCTCCACTCCCGCAGCGACAATGTGGTCAGCAAGGCTATCAAGGAATTGCGCGAGGGCATTCTCGGCATAGCGCCTATCTTCGCCGAGAAGCCGTTCTTCATGAGCGAAGAATTTACCCTGGTGGACTGCTGCCTCGCCCCCGTGCTCTGGCGCTTGCCATCACTGGGCATCGATATTCGGCCCGGCAAGCAGTCCAAGCCGCTGCTGGCTTACATGGATTCCCTGTTCAACCGGGAATCTTTCCAGGAAAGCCTGTCCGAGCAAGAGCGCGAGATGCGCTTGTAGCGCGTTGCCCTGCCCATGAAGACCACCTCCAGCATGTCCGCCAGTCGCCCGTATATCATGCGGGCGCTCTATGAGTGGATCGTCGACAACGACTGTACGCCCTACCTGCTGGTGGACGCCGCGCGGCCGGGTGTCGAAGTCCCCACCCAGTATGTCAAGGATGGCCAGATCGTGCTGAATGTCAGTCCGAGTGCGGTAATCGATCTGCTGATCGGGAACGAGTGGGTGAGCTTCAATGGCCGTTTCGGCGGAGCCCCGACGGATATTCTGGTCCCGGTAACGGCGATCATCGGGATCTACGCCCGTGAGAACGGGCAGGGGATGGTATTCGAACCCGAGGAGTCGCCGGAGAGCCCGGACGATCCCCCCGGGGGCGATAACGGCCCGACCGCGGGCAAGCCCGAGGCCAGGCCGGCGCTGAAGATCGTCAAATAGCGCTGTGCCGCATGTCCCGCCCGCTCAGGGCAGATTTTCAAACAGCTGTACTACGCGAGCCACACCGGTAACGGAAGCGGCCACATCGGCAATCCGGCGAGCTTCCGCCTCTGACACCAGCCCCATCAGGTAGACCACGCTGTTCTCGGTCACGACCTTGGTGCGCCTTCCGGGAGTGTCGAAGTTGGCGAGCAGCCAGGATTTGATCTTGGTGGTAATCCAGCCGTCGCGGGTGCGAGTCAGGGCACTCGTGGCCGGTCCGATCTCCAGCTCGTTGTAGATCCGGCGAACACCCTGGATCTTGCGCAGCTCCTCCGCTGCCAAGGTCTTGAGCCGCTCGTTGTCCACTTGCCCCGCCAGCAGCACGAAGCCGTTGTAGCTTACCGCGATCACATGGGCCTCATCGAAGCCCGGGTCCGCAGCGTTGATGTTGACGATTGCCTTGATTTCGATGCTCTCATCTTCCAACTGCTGGGCAATGGTGCGGCGGCTGGGATCTTCTTCAATGGGATCGGCTTCGACCGAGGCAAGCATGCTGCCACAGCCGCTGGCAAAGACACTGCCGAGGAGGATGATAAAGGGCGCGATCAGTTTCATGATGAGCTTCCGTTGTGGTTTCCAAACAGGTTGTGGTCAAGCAACTCGCACAGCAGGTGAATGACCATGGTGTGTAACTCTGTAACCCTGGGGCGCCGTTCTGCGCTGCAATTGATGGCAACGTCATCACCCCGCAGAAGCTCCGCCAGGGCGGGATCCGCGGTGTTGGACAGTGCCACCACCACCATGTTCCGGTCGTGGGCGGCCTGGGCGGCGCGCAGCACACTGCCGGGGACGGTGCCGCTGCTGATGCAGACCAGGGTGTCGCCGGGCTGGCCCAGCGCGCGCACCTGGCGGGCATAGATGTCGTTGAAGCCCTGCTGGCTGGCGATGCCGGTGACGCTGCTGCTGTCGCCTGCGAGCGCCATTGCCGGCAGCGCGGGGCGGTCCTGTTCAAAGCAGCCCAGCAGGGTGCCGGTCAGCAGCTGGCTCAAGCTGGCGTCGGCGCCGTTGCCACAGGCCATGATCTTGCCGTCGGCCAGCAAGGTCGTCGTCATCCGCCCGGCGGCCTGCTGGATGGGGACGGCGAGATCGTCCACCGCCATGGCGACCGTGCTGATGACCTCTTGGAAATTTTCGGCGATAAGCTGGTAGTCGTCATCCATGGGCCGGGTCCGGGGTGGGCGTGTCAGGCGGTAAAGGCACTGCGAATCCAGCGTAGCTCTGCATCCTCGCCGGATTGTCGCGGGTCGAAGGCGATGACGTCAAATCTGCAGGCGAAATTTTGTTGCTTGCCGGCGCTGCGCAGGTATAGCGCTGCTGCGCGCAGCAGCTTCTGCTGCTTGCGCCGGTCCACGGAGGCCGCGGCTGAAGCGAAGCGACGATTGCTGCGCGCGCGTACCTCAATAAAAACCAGCTGGCCGTGGTCCTCGGCAATGATGTCGACCTCACCCACCTTGCAGCGGTAGTTGCGCTGCAGAATCCGCCAGCCCCGCGCCTGCACCCACTCCGCCGCCCGCTCCTCGAAACTGTAGCCCTGTGCCAGCATGGGTAACATCCCCCGAAAACCTGCAGTCTAAATCAGGGGCGGGTCAGTTCGCTGCCATCAAATGTGGCCAGTTCCGGCTCGCGAAGAATACGCAGGCCGGGATCCAGCCGCAGCAGGCCGGTGCTGCCACGGATCAGGGTATCGGCGCCGCCCTGCAACTGGGCGAAGCGCGCCTGCAACAGCCAGGCGTCGGCGCCGAGGGCGTTGAGCCGGGAAAAATCGTCACTGCCGGTGCCGCCTGCGGCGATGGCAACCCGCAGCGACGGATTGCTCCCCAGCAGCCAGGGCAGCTCCACCAGGCGGGCGCCACTGAGGTCCCGGTTGCGCGGGTCGGGGAGGCCGCCGTAAATGCTCGAGGTGGCATAGACGGGCAGGGTGCCGGCATAGTGGAAGGCCAGCAGGGGTTTCAGGGAGCGCGCCTCGGCAGGGGTGCCGGCCAGCAGGAACACGACATCGATATCCTGGCGGCGGCGCGCGGTGAATTCGATATTGGCCGCCAGCATGCTGCGAATGTCTCGCGCCCGCTGCTCACTGGCGCCGAGATTGAGCGCATGCTTGATCTGGTCGGAATAGGCCTCCGGGGAGCTGTAGCTTGCCGTGGTAGCGATGCTGCCACCCAGTGCCTGCCAGCGTTGCCGCAGCACCTCTTCCAGGCGGGCGCCGCGGGCACCGGCGGGACGCAGCACCAGCGCCCGACGCGCGCCCTGGCCAAAGGCCAGTTCGGCTATGCGCGCAGCGTCATCTTCCGGGGCCAGCGACAGTTGCACCAGTGCGCTGACATCCTGTTTGACCGGCTGGTCAATGCGGTTCAGCGCCAGCACCGGCACCGGTCGCTGGTTCAGCTGGCCCAGCTCGGTAACCCCCTCCTTGCTCAGGGGGCCGATTACCAGGTCCGCGCGGTTGGCTACTGCGTGCTGGTAAGCGGCGACCGCGGAGGGAAACTCGTCGGTGTCCACAAACGCCACCTCGTGGCTGGCGCCCCCCCGGGCGCGGGCCGCGTAATGATGCGCCAGGTAGCCGTCCCGCACTGCCCTGGCCGCGGGTTCCAGAGGACCGCCGAAAGGCAGCAGCAGCGCTACCTTCTGCAAGGGCTGCAGCGCCTCCGCGAGGAACTCCAGTCCCCCGGGCAGCGGCGCGGCTGCTGCGTGTTCGGGGTGTTCCCGGCGCCACTGCTGCAGGCCTGTCTGCAACTCCGCGACGCTGCCCGCGGTGGCGTTGAGCAGGGCCAACTGCAGCCACCCCCGCCAGTCCGGTGCGTCCGCCTGGTTCAGGGCTGCCGCAAGGTCGGCTTCCCGGAGCCGGTTCAGGTCCCGCCAGATCTCGCGCTGCAGAATGGTGTCGCCCGCGCCCTGGCCGAGCTGGCGCACTCCGATCCGGGCACTCTCCAGCCAGCGCCCCGCGGACGCCGCAATCTGGCGGGCAAAGTCATCCCGCTGCAACAGCAGCGCTCTTGCGACCTCTGCGTCGGGAATGCCCTGCAACAGGCGCTCAACCCGGGCTAAGTCTCCGCGCAGGAACGCTGCCCGGGCCAACAGATAGTCCCGGCGCCCGGTCTCGTTGGCATTCAAGGGCGGTTCCAGCGCAGCCAGAGTCTGCTCCGCCTGCATCCAGTCAAAGCCGGCGAGGGCAGACCGGGCCGAGGAGAATACTGCATCCCAGCGGCTGCTGGGCATCTGCGGCGGTTCGACCGCCACAGGCTCGGCGGCTACCTCGGGTGCCACAGCGGGCTCCTGTTCCGGCACCGGTGCCGGTGGTGCTCCGGCACAGCCTGCCAGCAGTGCCAGGATCAGAGCCGGCCAAAGCCTGTCTGCGGTGCGTATGCGCTTGGTGATCAACGAGGTCATGGTATCCTTCCGGACCGGGTGAGGCGGCGCCTGCCGACTGCACAGAAACCAACAGGCAGACATTATAAGGCCAGGGCTACTGCCCTGACCCAGAATGTGTCGATATTCAGGAGGCAGGGTACTAGCAGTGGAATCAGGACTATATGTTGTTGCCACGCCGATCGGCAACCTGGGCGATATTTCACAGCGCGCGCTTGCGGTGCTGGCAGCCGCCGACCTGGTGGCCGCGGAGGATACCCGCCACAGCGCCCGTCTGCTACAGCACTATAGCATCGACGTGCCGCTGCAAGCCTATCACGATCACAGCAACGCGCGCGCCCAGGCCCGGATCATGGCTTGCCTGGAGGCCAGCGGCGTGGTTGTGCTGGTGTCAGACGCCGGCACTCCGCTGATCTCTGACCCGGGTTACCGGCTGGTGCGGGAGGCCCAGGAGCAGGGCTACCGGGTCATTCCGATACCCGGAGCCTGTGCCGCCATCGCCGCCCTCAGCGCTTCGGGCCTGCCTACCGACCGCTTCCTGTTCGAGGGGTTCCTGCCGGCCAAGGCCGGCGCCCGGGCCGCCCGCCTGCAGGCACTGGCCACGGAAACCGCCACCCTGGTGTTCTACGAGGCGCCGCACCGGGTCGCCGAGACCCTCGAGGCCATGGTCGTGGCCTTCGGCGCGGAGCGCGAGGCCCTGCTGGCCCGGGAGCTGACCAAGACCTTCGAGACCCTCCGCCGCGCACCGCTGGCCGAACTCGCCGCCTTCGTGGCCGCGGACAGCAATCAGCAGCGCGGCGAGATAGTGCTCGCGGTCAGCGGCTCCCGTGGGCATGACCAGGAGCTCACTCCCGACATCACCCGCCTGCTGCTGCGCCTCGTCGCCGAACTCCCCGCCAGGCGCGCCTCGGCCGTGGTTGCCGACCTCACCGGGTTGCGCAAGAAGGTTCTGTACGACTTTCTCCTGGAGCAGAAGGACTGAATTCGCCGGGCTGGGTGCGATGGGTCGCCCGCCTTGGGGGACGGGTCGCCCGGCGCGGTAGCCGGCATCGGGTCGAAAGGGGCAGGCCCCGCTGCCGGCCACCCCGCCGGGCTCCCTCCACCTTGGGCGCCAATTCTCGATCCTTGTCTACGGTTGGGGCGAGGCGTCGCCCACCTTGGGTGCGAGTTCTGGCTCTCTCCGGTCCAACGCAGGGCCCCTGCTCCCAAGAGGTGAAGTTTGTGTTGCTCAGGGGGAGTGCAGCGGGTAGGCTTGCCGCCGAGTCGGTCAGGCGATCGCCTCTGGTTTCGGCCAGGGGAGGAAAGTCCGGGCTCCATAGGGCAGGGTGCCAGGTAACGCCTGGGGGGCGTGAGCCTACGGAAAGTGCAACAGAAAGTATACCGCCCGGCTTCGGCCAGGTAAGGGTGAAATGGTGCGGTAAGAGCGCACCGCGCGGCTGGTAACAGGCGTGGCGATGGCAAACCCCACTCGGAGCAAGACCAAATAGGAATCCGTATGCTGCGGCCCGCAGTGGATTCGGGTAGGTCGCTACAGGCCGGCGGCGACGCCGGTCGCAGATGAATGATCGTCCTCGACAGAACCCGGCTTATCGACCGACTCTTTTTCTTCCGTTCGCCCCGGTGCCGCCTGACGGCACTGGGGACGCCGCGTCGCATATGATTTTTTCTGCTAACGCGACCCCTCTGGGATAAACAAAAAGCCTTTAACTTAAAGTGAATCCTCAACACATGATGTTACCGTCATGTTTTGTGTAATTATTTGCTTCCCGCTACCCTGATCTTGCTCCTCCAAGACACCAGCAAACTGCGCTAATTAGCTGAAATTAAAACGTTTTTCTCGAGACCCTCGCTTGACACCCGGATCGACGCAGACCTATAGTGTTGAAAAGTGGGAATAAGTGGAGATATCTGGCTTTTTGTGGTTTTAGGAAGCTGGATCAGAGGGAAAAACAGCCGTGTTTCGTGGGGTACAGCACATCAATATGGACGCAAAGGGGCGCCTGGCCATGCCGGCCCGCCAGCGCGAGCCATTGCTGTCCCAGTGCAGTGGCCAGATTGTGGTCACCATCGATACCCAGGCTACCTGTCTTGTTATTTACCCGTTGCCCGATTGGGAGCGCATTGAGCAGCAGATTCAGGCACTGCCCGCCCTCAAGCCCGCGGTCAAGCGTTTCCAGCGCCTGGTGCTGGGCTACGCCACGGATCTGGAACTGGACGGCAACGGCAGGCTCCTGCTGCCGCAGCCCCTGCGCGACTATGCGCGACTGGACAAGAAGCTGGTGCTGGTGGGGCAGGGCAACAAGCTGGAGTTATGGGCGGAGGAGCTGTGGCTGGCAGAGTGCGAACAGGCGCTGCTGGATTCCGGTCCCGAGGCGGAGTTGCCCGACGAATTGATGTCCCTGACCCTGTAGGTGAGTGGCATGCATCAAACAGTCCTGTTACGAGAAGCGGTGGACGCTCTGGTGACAACAACCGCTGGTACATATGTCGATGGCACCTTTGGCCGCGGCGGGCACAGTCGGGCGCTGTTGCAGCGCCTGAGCGAACAGGGTCGCCTGCTCGGCGTCGACAAGGATCCCGCAGCCGCTGCGGCGGCGGCACAACTGGCTGCCGAAGACCCCCGATTCACCTTTTTCCACGGCTCGTTCGCCCTCCTGCCGGAGCAGCTGCGGCAACAGGGCATCGGCGCCGTTGACGGCATCCTGCTGGACCTGGGCGTCTCCAGCCCGCAACTGGATGACAGCGCCCGCGGCTTTAGCTTCCTGCACGATGGTCCCCTCGACATGCGCATGGATACCAGCCGCGGCGAGACAGCCGCGGAGTGGCTGGCGCGTGCCGGGGCGGCGGAGATTGCCGCGGTGTTGAAGGAGTACGGCGAGGAGCGCTTTGCCAAGCGTATCGCCGGCGCCATTGTGGAAGCGCGCGCGGAGGCGCCCATCACCACCACCGGTCGGCTGGCGAAGATTGTCAGCGAGGCCAATCCGCGCTGGGAGAAGCACAAGAACCCCGCCACCCGCTCTTTCCAGGGCATCCGCATCTACATCAACCGCGAACTGGATGACCTGGTGGAGTTGCTGGCGCAGGCGCTGACGCTGCTGCAGGTGGGTGGCCGCCTGGTGGTTATCTCCTTCCACTCTCTCGAGGACCGGCTGGTTAAGCGCTACATGCGCGACATGGCCCGTGGCGACGCAGTTCCCGCCGGTGTCCCGGTGTTGGACAGCGCCCTCAACCGGCGCATGCGCCTGCTGGGCAAGGCGTTGCGGGCCAGCGCCGAGGAAGTCGCCGCCAATCCGCGGGCGCGCAGCGCGATCATGCGCGTCGCCGAGAAGATCAACTGATATGCCGGGGCAGACGCCAATGATGGACCAGCGGCTGGCGGCCGGCGAGCGCGGTGCGGCTGCCGCATCGCCGCTCGCCATCGGTGCGCTGATAGCGCTGATTCTGGGTTCCTCTATCGCTGTTATCCAGAGCTCCCATGAGTGTCGCAAGCTCTATACCGTGCTGCAGCAGTTGGAGGCGGACCAGTGGCACCTGCAAGAAGATTACGGGCGCCTGCTGCTGGAGCAGAGCACCTGGGCCTCGCACTATCGGGTGGAGCGGGTGGCCATTCGTGAGCTGAACATGCAGGCGCCGGTGCTCACTGAACGCAAAGTGGTGAAGCCGTGAAGCGCGTCCGTCAGCCCGCCGTCGCCCCCTGGCGCTTTTACCTGGTCGCCATTGCCCTGCTCGCACTGTTGGCACTACTGGTGGGCCGGGTGCTGTCACTGCAGGTGCTGGACACGGACCGCGGCCGCAGTTTCCTGCAGAGCCAGGGCGATAGCCGGGCGGTGCGGACGGCGGAAATACCCGCCTATCGCGGCGTGATCTCGGACCGCCGCGGCGAGCCGCTCGCGGTCAGCACACCGGTGATTTCCCTTTGGGTGGACCCAACCATACTCGCCAATGTGGAAGACCTGACGCCGCTGGCGGCGGCCCTGGATATGCCGCTGGCTGCATTGCGCGAGCGTCTTGATCGCTACGCCGGTCGCCGTTTCATGTACCTGGAGCGCCACCTGGTTCCCGCTGCCGCACGCGAAATCCTGGCCCTGCGGGTGCCCGGTGTCTTCGGTGAACGGGAATACCAGCGCTACTACCCGGCGGGCGAAGTCGTTGGGCATCTGGTGGGCTTTACCAATGTCGATGGCAGCGGTATCACCGGGCTCGAACTGGCCTACGATGACTGGCTGCGGGGCACTCCAGGCAAAAAGCAGTACATCAAGGATCTGCACGGTGACGCTGTACGCGATATCGGCGTGCTGGAGCCTGCGCGGCCGGGCAAGGACCTGCAGCTGAGCATCGACCTGCGGCTGCAATATCTGCATCACCAGGAGTTGCAGCGGGCGATGGCCCTGACCGGTGCGGCTTCCGGCACCATCGTGACTCTGGACAGCCGCACCGGCGAGGTGTTGGCGATGGTCAACCATCCGGTCTACAACCCCAACAGCCGTAACGGTGCCAGCGGGGATATGACACGCAACCGGGCGCTTACCGACATGTTCGAGCCCGGCTCGACGATGAAGACCTTTACGCTGCTCGCTGCGCTGGAGAGTGGCCGATTCTCCACCGAAACCCTTATTGATACCTCCCCCGGGCGCATTCGTGTGGGTCGCAAAACTCTCCTGGATCCGCGCAACTACGGTGAAATTACTGTATCCCGGGTGATCGAGAAATCGAGCCAGGTCGGGGTGACCATGATTGCCCAGGACCTGGGCCACGAGCCCATCCGTGAGGTGTTCGGGCGCTTTGGTTTCGGCCAGAGTCTCGGTACCGGCTTCCCCGGTGAGAGCTCCGGTCAACTTCCCAACCGGCGCCGCTGGAGTGAAATCGAGAAAGTCACCCTGGCCTTCGGCTATGGCCTGACGGCGACCCCCCTGCAATTGGCGCATGCCTACACCGCGTTTGCCAACGATGGTGTGCTGCAGCCGGTAACCCTGCTCGCTGCCCCCGAGACCCTGCTGCCAGGCAAGCGTGTAGTGCAGTCGGACATTGCCCGGGAAGTGCTCGCGGTACTGCAGCGGGTTACCGGTGAGCACGGCACCGCGCGGCGGGCGAGGGTGCCCGGCTATGAGGTGGGCGGCAAGACCGGGACTGTGCACAAGGTCGGCCCGGGCGGTTACCAGGACAACAAGTACATAGCCTTCTACGCCGGTGTGGCTCCGATTGTCGATCCCAGATTTGTCACCGTGGTAGTGATCAACGAGCCCCAGGGCGAAAGTTACGGTGGCGGCGCCGCTGCGGCGCCGGTGTTTGCGCGGGTTGCCGAGGGAACCCTGCGCCTGCTTAACGTGGCGCCGGATGAGCCGGAGGCCGTGGCGGCGCTGGCAAGCACCAGGCCGGGGGTGTCGGGATGACGGTGGCGGCGCGCGCGACGACAGGCAATATGCCGCTGCCAGCGCTGTTGGGGAGTTGCGCCGCTGCCTGGCCGACAGTGCTGGTGCGCGGTGTACAGCTCGACAGCCGCCGGGTGCGTCCCGGCGACCTGTTCCTGGCTGTCGCCGGGGACAGCCAGGACGGTCGCCAGTTTATCGAACAGGCAATTGCCAGTGGAGCGGTGGCGGTGGCAGCCGAGCCACCGGTGGCGGGCTTTGTCGACGCCGTTCAGGTGCCCCTGCTGGAAATCCCCGAACTGGCGCGGGAAGCGGGCGTGATCGCGGCGCGCTTCTACGGTGATCCAAGCCTCGAGCTGGACATGGTGGCGATCACCGGCACCAACGGCAAGACCACCACCACTCGTTTGCTGGCCCAGCTGCTGCGAACGCAGGGCCGCCGCTGCGGTGTCATCGGCACCCTCGGTGCGGTCCTCGATGATTCTGTGGCTGCCGCGATCAATACCACGCCGGATGCGGTGGCGCTGCAGCAGCAGCTCGCCGCCTGGCGCGATGACGGCGTGGCGGCGGTGAGCATGGAGGTCTCCTCCCACGCCCTCGACCAGGGCCGGGTCAACGGCGCCCGCTTCGACATCGCCGTATTTACCAATCTGTCGCGGGACCATCTCGACTACCACGGCAGCATGGCGGCTTACGGTCGCAGCAAGCAACAGCTGTTCCACAGCCCGGGCCTGCGCCACGCGGTGGTGAACCTGGACGACGCCTACGGGGCGGAACTGCTGGCAGGGCTGCCCGCGACCGTGCAGGCCTGGACGTTCTCTGCCGCAGGTCTTGGCGCTGCCCGGATCCGGGTGACAGAGGCACAGTTCCACCCCGGTGGGGTGCGCGCGAATCTGGAAACCCCCTGGGGCAGCGGCACATTCGCCAGCCCGCTGCCCGGGGACTTCAACCTTGCCAACGTGCTGGCTGCCGTGACCTGTGCCCTGTTGCTTGAGCATGAACTGTCGTCGGTGCTGGCGGCGGTTGCCGGGCTCCAGCCCGTACCCGGGCGCATGGAGCCGGTGCCCAACGGCGCGGGGCTGCAGGTGATCGTGGACTACGCCCATACCCCGGACGCCCTGGCACAGGTGCTTGCGGCGTTGCGCCCGCATGTGGCGGGACAGCTGGTGGTGGTCTTTGGCTGCGGCGGTGACCGCGACCCCGGCAAGCGCGGGCCGATGGGTCATATTGCCTGTGACGCGGCGGACCGGGTGATATTGACTTCGGATAATCCGCGCCATGAAGACCCCCAGCGTATCCTGCAGGATATCCAGAGCGGCTGCCGCGGCGAGGTTCAGATTGAGCCGGACCGGGCTGCTGCCATAGCCGCGGCGATTGCCGGTGCCAGCGCCGGTGACTGTGTGCTGATCGCCGGCAAGGGTCACGAGGATTACCAGATTATCGGCAGCGAACGCCGCCCCTTCAGCGACGCCGATGTCGCCGCCCGCGCCCTGCAGGGGAGGGTCTCTGCATGATGCGCAGCTTTAAACTCAGCGAGCTGGAGCAGCCCCTGCAGGCGCAGCGGTCCGGTGTCGATGTCGAAATCAGTGGCGTAAGCACCGACAGCCGCCAGGTCCAGGCGGGCGACCTGTTCGTGGCCCTGCGCGGCGAGCGTTTCGACGGCCACCAGTTCCTGCCCGCAGTTGCGGCGGCCGGGGCAGTGGCAGCTGTGGTCAGTGACGAGGTGGAAAGCGTATTGCCACTGCTGCGGGTGGCTGACACCCAGCTCGCGCTGGGACGCCTGGGCGCCTGCAACCGGGCCCTGTTCCAGGGTCCGCTGGTCGCCATCACCGGCAGTTCGGGCAAGACCACGGTGAAGAATCTGGTCAGCGCCGTACTCGAGCGCCGGGGCCCGACCCTGGCCACCGCGGGCAACCTCAACAATGAAATCGGCGTGCCCCTGACGCTGCTGCGGCTGGCGCCTGGGCACCAGTTTGCGGTGGTGGAGATGGGCGCGGGCCGGGCCGGCGACATCGACCTGCTGTGTGGTTTCGCGCGTCCCACTATCGCCCTTTTGCTGAACGCCATGCCCGCCCACCTGCAGGGCTTTGGCAGCGTCGAGGACGTGGCCAGGGCCAAGGGCGAAATCTACGATGGCTTGTGCGGTGGCGGTACCGCGATCATCAACGCCGACCAGCCCTGGGCCGGGCGTTGGCGCAGCCGCGCCGCGGGCGCGACTATCCTCGACTACGGCTTGCAGAATCCGGCCGCCATCAGCGCCAACAGTATCCAGTCCCGGGGCGTGGTCGGCATCAGCTTCGTCGCCAGCACCCCCGCCGGCGACGCCCCCATCCGTCTGCAGCTGCCGGGTCTGCACAATGTATCCAATGCCCTGGCCGCGATCGCTGTCGGCCTGGCCTGTGGCCTGACGCTGGCGGAAATCACCGCCGGCCTGGCCAGCGTAGCGCCAACGCCTGGCCGCGGCGCGCTGCTGCGGGGCCGCACCGGTGCAACCCTGGTCGACGACAGCTACAACGCCAACCCCGGATCGGTGCGCGCGGCCATCGACCTGCTGGCCGACTGCGGTGGCCGCCGCATTCTGGTGCTGGGCGCAATGCTGGAGCTGGGCGAAGACAGCGAGCAGATGCACCGGGATATCGGCAGCTATGCCCGGGAACGCGGCCTGGACCGCTTTGTCGGCGTTGGCGCCGCCCTTGCCGGTGCCGCCGAAGCGTTTGGCGGCGAGTGGTTCGCCGACTGCGGCGCCGCGGCCGCGGCGCTGGCGGACACGCTGACCGGGGACGATACCGTGTTGATCAAGGGCTCCCGTGGTTCTGCCATGGAGCGAATACTGGCGGTGCTCAGCGAACCAGCAGCCGAGGCAGGGAACTGATATGTTGCTGTTTATTGCAGAATACCTGACCCAGTTTGCCAGCGGCTTCCAGGTGTTCCAGTACCTGACCCTGCGCAGCATTCTGGCCGCCCTCACTGCGCTGGCGATTTCCCTGCTGGTGGGGCCGGCCATGATCCGCCGGCTCAACCACTACCAGGTGGGGCAGGCGGTGCGCGCCGACGGGCCCCAGTCCCACCTGAGCAAATCCGGCACCCCGACCATGGGCGGTGCCCTGATCCTGGTGGGTATTGCGGTCAGCAGCATGCTCTGGGCGGACCTCCGCAACCCCTATATCTGGATCGCGCTGGGCGTTACCGGCGTGTTTGGCGCCGTTGGCTGGGTCGACGATTACCGCAAGGTCGTGGAGAAGGATTCCCGTGGTCTGCCCGCACGCTGGAAGTACTTCTGGCAGTCGCTGGCGGGGCTGGCGGCGGCGCTGTACCTGTATTTTGCCTTTGATACCCCGGTCACCACCGAACTCTACATCCCGTTCTTCAAGGATTTTGCCTGGAGTATGGGGCCGCTGTTTATCCTGTTGACCTACTTCGTGATTGTCGGCGCCAGCAACGCGGTGAACCTGACCGACGGCCTGGACGGTCTGGCGATACTGCCGACGGTCATGGTTGGCTCGGCCCTCGGCATTATCGCCTACCTTACTGGCAACGTGAATTTCGCCGACTACCTGCAGATTCCCTATGTCGCCGGCAGCGGGGAATTGGCGGTGTTCTGCGGTGCGATGGCCGGTGCCGGCCTGGGCTTTCTCTGGTTCAATACCTATCCCGCCCAGGTGTTCATGGGGGACGTCGGTGCGCTGGCGCTGGGCGCGGGTCTGGGCACGGTGGCGGTCATCACTCGCCACGAGATCGTGTTCTTCATCATGAGCGGGATCTTCGTGCTGGAGACCGTGTCGGTAATCCTGCAGGTGGCATCGTTCAAGTTGACCGGCAGGCGCATTTTCCGGATGGCGCCCATACACCACCATTTTGAGCTGAAAGGCTGGCCCGAACCGCGGGTCATCGTGCGTTTCTGGATTATCACCGTGATGCTGGTCCTGTTCGGGCTGGCCACATTGAAATTGCGCTAGGCACACGGAGTTATGGCGACAGTGACACAGGATCTGATAGCGAGCAGCGGCGAGGAGGTCATCTTTGGCCTCGGCGCCACCGGCTTGTCCTGTGCCCGCTTTTTGCACCGCGAGGGGCGCCGCTTCACCGTGATTGACACCCGCAGCGCGCCGCCGGAGCTGGCCACGCTGCAGCGGGAGATGCCCGATGTGCCGGTATTTGCCGGCGCAATCCCCGATGCGATCGTTACCCGGGGCGGCGAATGGGTGGTGAGCCCCGGTATTGCGCTGGAAGATCCAGTGGTGGTGCGGGCGCTGGACGCCGGGGCCGAGGTGGTGGGCGACATCGACCTGTTCATGCGCGCAGCCCGGGCGCCGGTGGTAGGCATTACCGGTTCCAACGCCAAGTCCACCGTGACTGCACTGCTGGGCGAGATGGCCCGGGAGGCGGGGCTGGATGTGGGCGTCGGCGGCAACCTCGGCACTCCGGCGCTGGATCTGCTGGCGCAGGAACGGGAGCTGTATGTACTCGAGCTGTCGAGCTTCCAACTCGAGCGCGCCGGCGACCTGGGTCTGGCCGTGGCGACGGTGCTCAATGTCAGTGCCGACCACCTCGACCGCCACGGCACCCTGCCGCGCTATCACCAGGCGAAGCATCGTATCTTTCGCGGCTGCCGCAAGGCTGTGGTCAACCGCGACGACCCGCTGACCCTGCCGCTGCTGGCGGCGGATGTGCCGGTGATCAGCTGGCGCCTGCGCGATCCCGAACTGGGCGGTTTTGGTCTGCGTGTGCTCGACGGTAATGAGACGCTCTGCTTCGGCTTCGACCCGCTGTTGCCGGTGACGGAGCTGGGTATCAAGGGCCGCCACAACGTCGCCAATGCGCTGGCGGCGTTTGCCCTGGGGCATGCCGCGAGGCTGTCGCTGGACGCCATGGTGGCTGCCGCGCGGCGTTTTTCGGGGCTGCCGCACCGCTGCCAACTGGTCACCGAAGCCGGCGGCATACGCTTCGTGAATGACTCCAAGGGCACCAACGTGGGGGCGACAGTCGCCGCCCTCGAGGGGCTGGCCAGCCATCGCAACGTGGTGCTGATCGCCGGCGGCGTCGGCAAGGGCCAGGATTTCCGCCAGCTACGTACTGCGCTGCAGGCTCACTGCAAGGCGCTGGTGTTGCTTGGCGAGGCCGCGGCCGCGATAGAGGACAGCGTGGCCGATGTGGTGTCCCTGCAGCACGCTACTGACATGGCGGACGCGGTGGCCCGTGCCGCGGCGCTGGCGAATCACGGTGATGTGGTGCTGCTGTCCCCGGCCTGCGCCAGCTTCGACATGTTCAGCGGTTACCCCGCCCGCGGTGACGCCTTTGTCAGTGCGGTCGAATCCCGGGTTCGGGAGGACAGCGTATGAACCAGCTGGCAGGCAATCGTTTTGGGGTCGATCCCGCGCTGTTTCTGCTGGGTCTGGCGCTGCTGCTGGTCGGTCTGGTGGCGATCAGCTCGGCGTCGATTGAATATGCCGACTGGCACTATCGGGACGCCTGGCACCACACCCGGCGGCATCTCATGTACGTTGCGATATCGGTCAGCGCGGCGGTGGTGGTATATCGCCTGCCACCGGCATTCTGGCTGGCCAGCGGCTGGATGTGGCTGCTGGCGGGGCTGGCGGCGCTGGTCCTGGTGCTGCTGCCCGGGATTGGCAAGGAAGTGAACGGCGCCCAGCGCTGGCTGCCGCTGGGGCCGTTCACCCTGCAACCGTCGGAGTTTGCGAAATTCACCGTGGTGATTTATCTGGCCGGCTACCTGGTGCGGCAGGCGCAGGAAGTGCGCAATGAGCTGACCGGCTTCCTCAAGCCCATGGGGGTACTGGGCCTGGTAACGGTGTTGCTGATGGCGGAGCCCGATTTTGGCGCCACGGTGATTGTGGTGGCCACCGCCTTCGGCATGATGTTCCTGGCCGGGGTCAAACTGAGCCATTTCCTCTCTTTGCTGGGACTGAGCGTGGTCGGCCTGGTGGGCCTGATCTTTGCCGCGCCCTACCGGGTGCAGCGCCTGACCGCCTATACCGATCCCTGGGCCGACCCCTACGGCAGCGGCTTCCAGCTGATTCAGTCATTGATCGCCTTCGGTCGCGGCGAGTGGCTGGGCGTGGGCCTGGGCAACAGTGTGCAGAAGCTGTTCTACCTGCCGGAAGCCCACACCGATTTCGTGTTCTCCATCTGGGCCGAGGAAACCGGCTTTGTCGGCGCCCTGCTGGTGATCGGTTTGTTCACTGCGTTGATCGCCCGCATCCTCTGGGTGGCGCGGCGGGCCCAGGAGGTGGCGGAGGATTTCGGCGCCTATCTCTGTTACGGCGTGGCGCTGGTCTTCTCCGGCCAGGCCTTTGTCAACATGGGAGTCAGCTCCGGGCTGCTGCCCACCAAGGGTCTGACCCTGCCATTCGTCAGCTATGGCGGCACCAGCCTGATCGTCTGCTGTTGCATGCTGGCCCTGGTGCTGCGCGTGGAGCGTGAACTGCCGGCGGTTGCGCTGCGCAAGCCGCGTGCAGCGAGAGGTGGCGCATGAGTGCCGCAGCGCCTCTGGTGTTGATCATGGCGGGTGGTACCGGCGGGCATGTCTACCCGGCGCTGGCGGTGGCGGAAGAGTTGCGCCAGCGCGGTTACCGGATTGCCTGGGTCGGCACGGCGCGCGGCCTCGAGGCGCGGGTGGTGCCCGCCGCCGGTTTCGAGCTGCACACGCTTGCGGTGCGCGGCGTGCGCGGCAAGAATCTGTTGCAGACGGCGCTGGGCCTGTGGCTGCTGCTGTGGTCGTCGCTGCTCGCTCTGCGCCTGGTGTGGCGTTTGTCCCCGGCCTGCGTGGTGGGCATGGGCGGCTATGTTGCCGGCCCCGCCGGGCTGGCAGCCTGGATACTGCGCAAGCCCCTGCTGATTCACGAACAGAATGCCGTCGCCGGCACCACCAACCGCCTGCTGGCGCCACTGGCACGCGCGGTGGTGTGCGGGTTTCCCGGAGCCTTCCGCGACGACCGGCCGCTGCAGGTGCTGGGTAATCCAGTGCGGCAGACGCTGCTGGACGCCGCCCTTGAGCAACAGTGGGATTATTACGGCCAGCGGCCCCTGCAGGTGCTGGTGCTGGGCGGCAGCCTCGGTGCCCAGGCGATTAACCAGCTACTGCCGGAGGCCCTGCGCCAGTTGCGCAAGCGGGTGGGCGAGGGCGCGGTCAGTGTCTGGCACCAGTCCGGCGTGGCCCATCTCGACAGCCTGCGGCAGGAGTACGGGCCCATGCTTGAGCAGGACGTGCGGGTGAGCGCCTATATCGAGGACATGGCGGCTGCCTACGGCTGGGCCGACATCGTGGTCTGCCGCGCCGGGGCGCTGACGGTATCGGAGCTGGCGATCATGGGCCGCCCATCGCTGCTGATTCCGCTGCCCAATGCCATCGATGACCACCAGACCGGCAACGCCCGCGCCCTCTCTGATCGCGGCGCTGCCCTGCTGTTGCGCCAGGCCGACCTGCAGGCGAAGGATCTCGCCTCCACCCTGGGGAGTTATATCGCGACCCCGAAGCGGCTGGCGGCAATGGCGCATGCCGCCTCTGCGGCGGCCCTGCCCAAGGCCGCCGTGCAAGTTGCGGACCTGTGCGAGGAGCTGATGCGTCATGACTGAGAAAAGCCTTTACACAGTGCCGGAAATGCGCCGCATTCGTCGCATCCACATGATCGGCGTCGGCGGTACCGGCATGAGCGGCATCGCCGAGGTGCTGGTCAACCTGGGCTACCAGGTGTCCGGGTCCGACCTGCGCGCGAGTTCGGTTACCGAGCGTCTGCAGCAGAGGGGAATACGCGTGTTTATCGGCCACTCCGCAGACAACCTCGAGGCCGCCGACGTGGTGGTAAGCTCCAGCGCGGTGCGCGCGGACAACCCGGAAGTGGTGGCCGCCAGGGCGCTCAGGATTCCGGTGGTGCCCCGGGCCGAGATGCTGGCCGAGTTGATGCGCTACCGTCACGGCATCGCGGTGGCCGGCACCCACGGCAAGACCACCACCACCAGCCTGATTGCCGCGGTGTTCGCCGAGGCCGGGCTGGACCCGACCTTTGTCATTGGCGGCCTGGTCAACTCCGCCGGCAGCAACGCCCAGCTCGGCGCCAGCCGATTCCTGGTGGCAGAGGCCGACGAGAGCGACGCGTCTTTTCTGCACCTGCAGCCGATGGTCACGGTGGTGACCAATATCGAAGCGGACCACATGGAAACCTATGGCGGTGACTTTGCCACCCTGCGCGGCACCTTCCTCGAGTTCCTGCACAACCTGCCCTTCTACGGCCTGGCCGTACTCTGCGTGGACGACCTGGTGGTCGCCGGTCTGGTGCCCGACCTGTCACGGCAGTTCCTGACCTACGGCTTCAGCAACGAGGCCGACTATCGGGTCACCAACGTCCGCAAGCAGGGACTGACCACCGCGTTCACGGTACAGCGTCCCGGTGGCAAGGCGCCGCTGGAAGTGCAGTTGAATATGCCCGGTGAGCACAATGTCCTCAATGCCACCGCCGCGGTGGCGGTGGCCTGTGACGAGGGCCTGGACGACGCCGCGATCCAGCGCGGCCTGGCGCGTTTTGCCGGGGTCGGGCGCCGCTTCAGTGTGCTCGGCGAGCTGGCCTTTGCCGGCGGCAGCGCACTGCTGGTGGACGACTACGGGCACCATCCCACCGAGGTGCGGGCAACGCTGGAGTCCGCGCGCCAGGCCTGGCCGGAGCGGCGGGTGGTCATGGTCTACCAGCCGCACCGCTATTCCCGCACCCGCGACCTGTACGAAGACTTTGTGGCGGTGCTGTCGCGCTGCGATGTGCTGCTGCTGCTGGACGTCTACCCCGCCGGTGAAGAACCGATTCCCGGTGCTGACAGCCGCAGCCTGACCCGCAGTATTCGCCAGCGCGGGCAAATCGAGCCGGTTTTCGTCGACAGCATCGATGAAGTGGCAACGGTCCTGCGCGGTATTCTGCGCGATGGCGACGTGGTGATCACCCAGGGTGCGGGCACTATCGGCCGCCTGGCGGCGGATCTGCAGGCGCTGGGCAATCTCGGGGAGAGCACCCTATGAGCTGGGAACAGGCCACAGCAGGCACGGTGGCGGTATTGCTGGGTGGGCGTTCGGCGGAGCGGGAGATTTCCCTGCAGACCGGTGCGACCATCGTCGCTGCCCTGGCCAGCCTCGGCTGCAACGTGCGGGAAGTGGACCCTGCGGTGGACGGCTGGGTGGCGCAGCTCGAGGGCGTCAGCTTCGCGTTCAATGCCCTGCACGGTCCCGGTGGCGAGGACGGCGTGATTCAGGGCGCGCTGGAGATCTTGCGCGTGCCCTACTCGGGCTCCGGCGTGCTCGGCTCGGCACTGGCCATGGACAAGCAGCGCAGCAAACAGCTGTGGCAAGGCGTCGGCGTCGCCACCGGCGGCTTCGTTACCCTCAAGGCGGACACTGACTGGGAGGCGGTAATTGCGCGCTTCGGCAAGGTGTTCGTCAAGCCGGCCTGCGAAGGTTCCAGCGTCGGCATGGCGCCCGCGGCAACACCCGCCGCGCTCGCCGCCGCGTATCGCAACGCTGCCGTCTTCGGCAACACGGTGCTGGCGGAGCAGTTCATCAACGGGCCTGAATACACCGTCGCCGTGCTCGGGGAGGAAACCCTGCCTTCCATTCGCATGGAGACCGATCGCGAATTCTACGACTACGAGGCCAAGTATCTGGCCAACGACACCCGCTACCACTGCCCCAGCGGCCTGAACACCGCCGACGAAGCGGAGGCCGGGGCGCTGGCGCTGGCGGCATTCCGCAGCCTGGGCTGCTCGGTCTGGGGTCGCGCCGACCTGATGCGGGACGCGGACGGCCGCTTTTACGTACTGGAGGTAAACACCATTCCGGGCATGACCTCACACAGCCTGGTGCCGATGGCGGCGCGGGCAGTGGGCATGTCCATGCCGTCGCTGGTGCGGCGCATCGTTGAACTGAGCTGGGAGGGCCGTCGACAACATGGCTGAACCGCGCACATCCGCCAACCCCCGCGCCGCGGGCAAGGTCCGTCGACGCAGTGCCGCCGGCGCGACCCGGCGGCGGCCGGCGCCGGCACCGCGCAGCGGCGTCCGGGCGCGGCTGGGCCTGCGCCTGCTGGACGGCTGGGTCAACCGGATGCTGATCCTGGTGGCGGTCGGTGTTGTGGGCGTCGCCGGGCTGCAGGCCTGGATTGCGTTGCAGGAAATTCCGGTGGAGCGCATCAGCGTGACCGGCACCCTGCACCGGACCCAGACCGAGGCGGTACAAGAGATGGTGCAGCCGGCCCTGGTCGGGGGGTTCCTCAGCGCCGACCTGGACCAGGTGCAGGCGCAGCTACAGGCGCTGCCCTGGATCTATCGGGTATCCGTGCGCCGGCGCTGGCCCAACGCACTGGAAATCAACGTCCAGGAGCAACTGCCCATCGCGCGCTGGGGCGAGGGGGGGTACCTGAATCACGAGGGCGAGATCTTCCACTCCGACGGCATTCAGAGTGAGGAAGCCCTGCCCCGGCTGGAGGGGCCGCCGGGTTCGACCCGGCAGTTGATCGTCAGCTACCAGCAACTGGGTGAGCTGTTGCAGCCGCTGTCGCTGGACCTGAGAGAGCTGTCCCTGGACGACCGCGGCCACCTCCGGGCGGTGCTGGCGGGGGGCATGGAGCTGGTGCTGGGCAATACCGAATTTGGCGAACGGCTGCAGCGCTTTGCCACCGTCTACCGCAGTGAGCTGGCCGAGCGTGCCGGCGATGTGAAACGGGTGGACCTGCGCTACGAAAGCGGTCTCGCGGTAGCGTTCCGCGAGCCGGAACTGCCCGCCGGGGAAGTGCCCGGCGCTCAGGTGGCGGGTATCGTCAATGACTGATTCAGTGGGGGAGTGAGACTGCCATGGGCAGCGGACAGGAAAAACGGATGATCGTAGGGCTGGATATCGGCACCTCCAAGGTGGTCGCCCTGGTGGGCGAATTCAATCCGGAAGGTGGCATCGAGATCGTCGGTATTGGCTCCCATCCCTCAAAGGGGATGAAGAAGGGCGTGATCATCAATATCGAGTCCACGGTGCAGTCGATCCAGCGCGCGGTCGAGGAGGCCGAGCTGATGGCGGGATGCCAGATTCACTCGGTCTATGTCGGCATCGCCGGCAGCCACATCCGCAGCCTGAATTCCCACGGCATCGTCGCCATCCGCGATCGCGAGGTGCAGGCGGCGGATCTGGAGCGGGTGATTGACGCCGCCCAGGCGGTGGCGATTCCGGCAGACCAGAAGATCCTGCACATCCTGCCGCAGGAGTATGTGATCGATAACCAGGAGGGCATCAAGGAGCCCCTGGGCATGTCCGGCGTGCGCCTGGAAGCCAAGGTGCACCTGGTGACCTGCGCGGTGAACGCGGCGCAGAACATCGAGAAGTGCATCCGCCGCTGTGGCCTGGATGTGGAGGAGATCATTCTCGAGCAGCTGGCCTCCAGCTACTCGGTGCTGACCGAAGACGAGCGTGAACTGGGAGTCTGCCTGGTCGACATCGGCGGCGGCACCACGGATATCGCCATCTTCACCGAAGGCTCCATCCGCTACACCGGGGTGATTCCGATTGCCGGCGACCAGGTGACCAACGATATCGCCATGGCCCTGCGCACACCCACCCAGCATGCGGAAGAAATCAAGATCAAGTACGCCTGCGCGCTGACCCAGCTGGCCGGCCCGGACGAAACCATCAAGGTGCCGAGCGTTGGCGACCGGCCGCCGCGGGACCTGTCCCGGCAGTCTCTCGCAGAGGTTGTCGAGCCGCGCTACGACGAGCTGTTCACGCTGATCCAGGCCGAACTGCGCCGCAGCGGCTACGAGGAGATGATCCCGGCTGGCGTGGTGCTCACCGGAGGCACGGCCAAGATGGAGGGAGTGATGGAGTTGGCCGAAGAGATATTCCACATGCCGGTGCGGGTGGGTTACCCGCAGTCGGTGAAGGGCCTGAACGACATTGTGCGCAACCCGATCTACGCCACCGGCGTGGGGTTGCTGCAGTACGGGCAGAAGAACAGCAGTGAGCGCGCGGGCAGCGCCGGTCGGAGCATTATTCCCGGCGAGGGCATGATCGCGCGCTTCAAGGGCTGGTTACAGAGCAATTTTTAGCAGTCAGGTGGTAAACCGTCGCGCTTCGGCGCGGCACCATAGGAAAGGGGAGAAACGCCATGTTTGAACTTATCGACAACGTACCACAGAACGCGGTTATCAAAGTCATCGGAGTCGGTGGTGGCGGTGGCAACGCAGTGAAGCACATGATCGAGAATTCGGTCGAGGGTGTGGACTTCATTTGCGCCAACACCGACGCCCAGGCGCTGTCGGATATCCGTTCCAAGACCGTCCTGCAACTGGGCGGTGCCATTACCAAGGGCCTCGGCGCCGGCGCCAACCCGGATATCGGCCGGGCGGCGGCACTGGAGGACAGGGACCGGATCGCCGAAGCCCTGCGCGGTGCCGACATGGTCTTCATCACCGCGGGCATGGGCGGCGGTACCGGCACCGGTGGTGCCCCGATCGTGGCGGAAGTGGCCCGCGAAATGGGCATTCTGACGGTGGCGGTGGTCACACGCCCGTTCCCGTTCGAAGGTAAAAAACGCCTCTCGATCGCCGAGGCCGGGGTGCGCGAACTGCAGCAACACGTGGACTCGCTGATCACCATTCCCAACGAAAAATTGCTGGAGGTTCTCGGAAAAAGTACCAGTTTATTGGATGCCTTCAAAGAAGCGAATGATGTATTGTTGGGCGCAGTTCAGGGTATTGCCGACCTGATTATCCGCCCCGGCATGATCAACGTGGATTTTGCCGACGTGCGCACGGTGATGTCGGAAATGGGCATGGCCATGATGGGTACCGGCAGCGCCCGCGGCGAGAATCGCGCCCGGGAAGCGGCAGAACGTGCCATAAACAGCCCGCTGCTGGACGATATCGATCTGCGCGGCGCCCGCGGCATCCTGGTGAACATCACCGCCGGGCTGGATCTGTCACTGGGCGAATTCTCTGAAGTTGGCGACACCATTGAGGAATTTGCCTCGGACGACGCCACCGTAGTGGTGGGCACCGTGATCGATCCGAACATGACGGATGAGATCAAGGTTACCGTGGTTGCCACGGGTCTCGGCGGCGAGGTGGTGAGAGCAGCTACGCTGCAGGTGGTGGAAGCCGCGCCCCGTCCGGTCGAGGCAACAGTGGGCGAGCCGGATTACCGGGAGCTGGATCTCCCCACCAGCCAGCGCCGCGCGCGGGCTGCGAGTGGCGGTCAGGCTGGTGCCGCGGCTGGCGCTGGTAGCGATTATTTTGACATTCCCGCATTTTTGCGGCGACAGGCGGACTAGCAGGGCCCTTCCGGCATCTTGATCGGGCGCCCTGCGAACCGCAGAGCACCGAAGATGGGTGAAGGACTATGATTCGACAGCGTACATTGCGCAATGCCATCAAGGCGACGGGCGTGGGTCTGCACACCGGTGAGAAAGTGTATCTCACCCTGTGCCCGGCTCCGATCAACGCCGGGATTGTGTTTCGGCGCGTGGATCTGGACCCGGTGGTCGAGATTCCGGCGCGGGCCGAGAACGTGCGGGACACCACCCTGTCGACGACCCTGATCGCCAACGGCGAAAAGGTGTCGACGGTGGAGCACCTGCTGTCCGCCATGGCGGGCCTCGGGATCGACAACGCGTTTATCGATGTCAGTGCGTCGGAAGTGCCGATCATGGACGGCAGTGCGGGCCCTTTCGTGTTCCTGATCCAGTCCGCTGGTATCGAGGAGCAGAACGCGGCGAAAAAGTTTATCCGCATCAAGCGTCCGGTCACGGTGGAAGACGGGGACAAGACGGCCAGCTTTCTCCCCTTTGATGGCTTCAAGGTCTCGTTTTCCATCGATTTCGACCATCCGGTGTTTCGCGAGCGCTCACCCCACGCCGAAATCGACTTTTCCAGCACTTCTTTTGTCAAGGAGGTAAGCCGCGCCCGCACCTTTGGTTTCATGCACGAAATCGAATACCTGCGCTCCCAGGGTCTCGCCCGGGGTGGCAGCGTAGACAACGCCATCGTCGTCGACGAATACCGCATCCTCAACCAGGATGGCCTCCGCTACGACGACGAGTTCGTCAAGCACAAGATCCTCGATGCCATCGGCGACCTGTACCTGCTCGGTTACGGCGTAATCGGCGAGTACCGGGCGCACAAGTCCGGCCACGCCCTCAACAACGCCTCCCTGCGGGCGCTGATCGCCCAGCCCGACGCCTGGGAAATGGTCACCTTCGACGACGAGGCCACCGCGCCGATCTCCTACTCCCTGAGCCCGGTCGCGGCCTGACCTCCCTCCCTCGTGGCAGCCCGCTCTGCGGGCGATCGCCCACAGAGTGGGCTCCCACACTACCCGGACCCTTTGCCGGAGCCCGCCCTGGTGGGAGCCCATAATCGTTGGTGGTAATATTCCCGTAACTATGGCACACTCCCGCGTCAGTTCGTTGCAGCCGGTTGCAAATGAAAGTCATTCTGATAAACCGAAAGCACGGCGGCTCCCGCTCGATAGAGTTGGGTCGCTGGTCCCGTGCCGTGGTGTCCCTGTGCTGTCTCGGACTGCCGCTGGGTCTGGTGGCACTCGGGTACCTGGTCGGTCAGGAGACCGAGGCCCGCGATCTTCGCGACGCTTCCCTCGATACCCTGCAAGACGAACTTGCCTCGCAAAACACTGAGCTTGAATCCCTGCGCCTGGAGGCGGAGCTCAAGCTGCAGGCAATGACCATGAATCTGGCTGAGTTGCAGGCGCGCATGACCCGCCTCGACGCGCTCGGCGAACACCTGACCGCGATGGCCAATCTGCAGGACGGGGAGTTCGATTTCAGCCAGCCCCCCGCAATCGGTGGTCCCCTTGGCGGCGAGTTCAGCGTGGAATACCTGGCCCCGGAACTCACCGGTGAATTGGAGAGCTTTGCCGACAAGCTCAACCAGCGCGAACAGCAGCTGGAAATCCTTGAATCCCTCCTCACCCACCGCAAGCTCGACGAACAGGCCTGGGTTTCCGGCCGGCCGGTGGAAAAGGGCTGGATATCCTCCGGCTTCGGTGCGCGCACGGATCCCTTCACCGGCAAGCGCGCCGCCCACTACGGCATCGACTTTGCCGGCAAGCCCGGCTCCAACGTAATCTCAGTTGCCGCTGGCGTGGTAACCTTCGTCGGCAAAGACGGCAGCGGCTACGGCAAGATGGTGGAAGTGTCCCACGGCGATGGCCTGGTGACCCGCTACGCCCACAACCAGGAGAACCTGGTGGAGCCCGGCGACCTGGTGCGCAAGGGCCAGGCAGTAGCGCTGATGGGTTCCAGTGGCCGCGCCACCGGGCCCCATGTTCATTTCGAAGTGTACAAGCACGGCCGTCCTGTCGATCCCTCCAGCTACGTGCATCGCACCCGCCGCTGAACCCGCCCCACCCCTGATATTATTCCTCCGCCCGGCACTGCTGTGACCTGGGTGACGCCCTGACGTATAACGCAGTGACCCACGATGATTACGAACACAATGAAGAAGATCTTTGGCACCCGCAATGACCGGGAGCTGAAGCGCATGGGCAAGGTGGTGCGCCAGATCAACGGCCTGGCCGAGGCCATCAAAGCGCTGGACGATACCGCCCTCGCGGCCAAGACTGACGAGTTCCGCCAACGCCTGGAGGCCGGCGAGACCGTGGACAAGATCCTGCCCGAGGCCTTCGCCGTTGCCCGCGAAGCCAGTGAACGCACCCTGGGTATGCGCCACTTCGATGTCCAGTTGATCGGCGGCATGGCCCTGCACGAAGGCAAGATTGCCGAGATGCGCACCGGGGAGGGCAAGACTCTGGTGGCGACCCTGCCGGCCTACCTCAATGCGCTGGCCGGCAACAGCGTGCACCTGATTACAGTGAACGACTATCTGGCCGGTCGCGACGCTCACTGGATGTCGCCCCTGTACAGCTTTCTCGGCGTCTCGGTCGGGGTGGTGAAGTCCGGTCAGACCCAGGAGCAGAAGCGCGAGGCCTACAGCGCGGACATCATCTACGGCACCAACAACGAATTCGGCTTCGACTACCTGCGCGACAACATGGCCTTCCGGCTGGAAGACAAGATGCAGGGCGAGCTGGCCTTCGGCATTGTCGACGAGGTGGACTCGATCCTGATCGACGAGGCGCGCACGCCGCTGGTGATCTCCGGTGCCTCCGAGGACAGTTCGGCGCTGTACCAGAAGATCAACAAGCTGATTCCCTCCCTGCGCCGCGACAGCGAGGAAGAGCCCGGGCACTATGCCGTCGACGAGAAACAGCGCCAGATCGAACTGACCGAGGCCGGGCACGAGCAGGTCGAGGAGTTGCTGACCCGGGAGGGGCTGCTGGAGGAGGGCGAGAGTCTTTACGCCGCCACCAACCTGAATCTGCTGCATCACGTCTACTCCGGGCTGCGTGCCCACGTCCTGTTTCACCGCGACGTGGAGTACATCGTCCAGGATAACCAGGTGGTGCTGATCGACGAGCACACCGGCCGCACCATGGCCGGGCGGCGCCTGTCCGAGGGCCTGCACCAGGCCATCGAGGCCAAGGAGGGCGTGCGCATCCAGAGCGAGAGCCAGACCCTGGCCTCCACCACTTTCCAGAACTATTTCCGCATCTACAAGAAGCTGTCAGGCATGACCGGCACCGCCGACACCGAGGCCTTCGAGTTCCGCCAGATCTATGGTCTGGATGTGTTGGTCATCCCCGCCAACAAGCCGCCGCAGCGCGTCGATCTCAACGACCTGGTGTATCTGACCCGGGAGGAGAAGTTCGAAGCCATCCTCGCCGACGTCAAGGACTGCATGGAGAAGGGCGCTCCGGTGCTGGTGGGTACCGCCTCGGTGGAGACCTCCGAGGAGCTGTCGCAGCGCTTCCGCAAGGCGAACATCCAGCACAAGGTATTGAACGCCAAGTATCACGAGCAGGAAGCGGAAATCATCGCCCAGGCCGGCCGCCCGGGGGTGGTCACCATCGCCACCAACATGGCGGGCCGCGGCACCGACATCGTTCTCGGCGGTAACCTGGACGCCGAACTGGAGTCCATGGGAGACCTCAGCGCCGAGCAGCGGGAGGAGTTGACCGCCGCCTGGCGCAAGCGCCACGAGGAGGTGCTGGAAGCCGGCGGCCTGCATATCCTCGGCACCGAGCGCCACGAGTCCCGCCGTATCGACAACCAGCTGCGGGGCCGCGCCGGCCGCCAGGGGGATCCGGGCGTGTCCCGCTTCTACCTGTCGCTGGAAGACAGCCTGATGCGCATTTTTGCCTCCGACCGGGTCAAGGGCTTCATGCAGTCGCTGGGCATGGAGAAGGGCGAGGCGATTGAGCACCGCATGGTGACCAACGCCATCGAAAAGGCCCAGCGCAAGGTCGAGGGCCGCAACTTCGATATCCGCAAGCAGCTGCTGGAATACGATGACGTTGCCAACGACCAGCGCCAGATCATCTACAACCAGCGCAACGAATTGCTGAGCGAGGCGGAAATCGCCGACACCATTACCGCAATCCGCGAGGATGTGGTGAACGACGCCATCTCCAGCTACATTCCGCCGATGAGCGTGGAAGAGCAGTGGGATGTGCCCGGTCTGGAGCGGCAACTGGAGGCCGAGTTTGACATCACGCTGCCCCTGCAGGCGTGGCTGGACGCGGACGACAACCTGCACGAAGAGGCCCTGCGGGAGAAGATCATCGCCGAGATCCAGGCCGCCTACGACGCCAAGTGCGCGGATGTGGGCCCGCCCATGCGCAAGATCGAGAAGCAGATCATGCTGCAGGTGCTGGACACCCTGTGGAAAGATCACCTGGCGACCATGGACCACCTGCGCCAGGGCATCCACCTGCGCGCCTATGCCCAGAAGAACCCCAAGCAGGAGTACAAGCGCGAGTCCTTCGCCCTGTTCGAGCAACTGTTGCAGAACCTCAAGTACGAGGTGGTCAAGTTCCTGAGCCATGTGCAGATCCAGAACCAGGACGAGTCGGCGCTGATCGAGGCCCGGCGCCGGGAGGCGGCGGAGCGGGAGAAGCTGGCCTTCCAGCACGCGGCGGCTTCCGCGATGGCGGAAGAGGCGCTGGCCGAGGGCGCCGCCCCGCGCCAGCCCGAGCCGCCCCAGACCTTCACCCGGGGGCAGCCCAAGGTCGGGCGCAACGAGCCCTGCCCCTGTGGCAGCGGCAAGAAATACAAGCAGTGTCACGGGCGGATTGAGTAACAATGGCGGTAGGGGAACCGACCCTGGGGGAGCTGCTGCCGGTGCCCGGCCTGCGGCTGGCAACGGTGTCCGCGGGGATCAAGAAGCAGGGACGCAAGGATCTGGTGCTGCTGGAACTGGCACCCGGCAGCCACTGCGTCGGCGTCTTTACCCGCAACGCTTTCTGTGCGGCGCCGGTAACGGTGGCCAAGGCCAACCTGCAGGCGGTAACCAACCGCCCCGCCTACCTGCTGATCAACACCGGCAACGCCAATGCCGGTACCGGTGAGCGAGGCCTGGCCGATGCGCGCCGCTGTGCCACGGCCCTGGCGGAGATGGCCGGCGTCGAGGCGGAAGCGGTACTGCCTTTCTCGACCGGCGTGATCGGTGAGCCGCTGCCGGTGCAGAAGATTGTCGAGGCTCTGCCCAACGCCTTGCGGGATCTGCGCAGCGACGGCTGGCTGGACGCCGCCCAGGGCATCATGACCACCGACACCCGGCCCAAGGCCCACTCCCTGCGCTTCCAGTGCGAGGGCCGTGACTATGTGCTGACTGGCATCGCCAAGGGCGCCGGCATGATCCGCCCCAATATGGCGACCATGCTGGCCTACCTGGCGACCGACGCCGCGGTCAGTGCGCCGCTGCTGCAGGTGTTGCTCAACGAGGCAGCGGAACTGTCCTTCAACCGCATTACCATCGACGGCGACACCTCCACCAACGATGCCTGCATGCTGGTGGCCACCGGCGCTGCCGGCAATCCGCTACCTGACTCGGCCGACGCACCGCTCTGCCGTGCACTGAAAGAAGCGCTACAAACCCTGTGTGTGGAACTGGCCCAGGGCCTGGTGCGCGACGGCGAGGGCGCCAGCAAGTTTGTCACCGTGCAGGTCAACGGCGGTCGCAGCGAGCAGGAGAGCCTGGACGTGGCCTTCACCATCGCCCACTCGCCGCTGGTGAAAACCGCGCTGTTTGCCTCCGACCCCAACTGGGGCCGGTTGCTGGCGGCGATCGGCCGCGCCGGGCTGGAAGCGCTGGACGTGAGCCTGGTCGGCGTTTACCTGAACGGAGTGCTGATTGCCGAGCACGGCTGCCGCGCCGCCAGCTACAGCGAGGACCAGGGTGTTGTGGCGATGGCGCCGGAGGAGATCGTCATCCGCATCGAATTGCAGCGCGGCAGCGCCAACGCCACCGTCTGGACCACCGATTTTTCCTACGATTACGTGCGCATCAACGCCGAGTACCGTAGCTGAATGGTGGCGGTGCACGTAGCAGTGGGCGTGGTGGTCGACGAGCAGCAGAACATCCTGATCAGCCAGCGCGCGTTCGACGCCCACCAGGGCGGCCTGTGGGAATTCCCCGGCGGCAAGGTGGAAGCCGGTGAGCCTGTCACCCGGGCATTGGCGCGGGAGCTACGCGAGGAGCTGGGTATCGGTTTCAGCGAGTCCCGGCCCCTGCTGATCGTGCCCTTTGACTACGGCGACAAGGCGGTGCTGCTGGATGTGCACCTGGTCACCGGGCTCCGCGGCAAGGCCCGCGGGCTGGAGGGGCAGCCGCTGGCCTGGGTGAGTGCCGAGGACCTGGCGCGCTATGAATTTCCCGCCGCCAATGTGCCAATCGTGGAGGCCCTGCAAGCCGCGCTTGATACCACCCGCCCCCTGCTGTAGGAGCGCGGTCCCCGCGCGATAGCTTGATCGCCCGCAGAGCGGGCTCCCACATTCCAGATGACAGCCCCGTAGGAGCGCGGTCCCCGCGCGATAGCTTGATCGCCCGCAGAGCGGGCTCCCACATTCCCGATGACAGCCCCGTAGGAGCGCGGTCCCCGCGCGATAGCTTGATCGCCCGCAGAGCGGGCTCCCACATTCCAGATGACAGCCCCGTAGGAGCGCGGTCCCCGCGCGATCGCTTGATCGCCCGCAGAGCGGGCTCCCACGGCTACAGCCGCTGTTCTTCCGCCCGGTGCAGGAACTCCTTGTGCAACTCGGCCACGATGTCATCCAGTGCCTCGAGTGGGCCGCTGTTGTCCACCACGATATCCGCCAATGCCAACCGCTCCTCGCGCGGCAACTGCGCCGCCATGATGCGCCGCACCTGGGCTTCGTCGTTGGCGTCGCGGTCCATGGTGCGGGCGAGTTGCACTTCTTCGGGCACATCCACCACCACCACCAGTTCCGCCAGCTCGCGCTGGCTGGAGGATTCCAGCAGCAGCGGTGAGCTGAGGATGGCGTAGGGCGAACGCGATGCGGCCAGTTGCGCGCGGATCTCCTCGCCGATCAGCGGGTGCGTGAGCTGTTCCAGCCATTCTCGCTGCGCCGGGTCGGCAAAAACGATGCGGCGCAGGGCGGCCCGGTCCAGGCTGCCGTCGGCCTGCAGGATGTCGGCGCCAAAGTGTTCGGCGATGGCCTGCAGGGCGGGACGCCCCGGTTCCACCACCACCCGCGCCGCGAGGTCCGCATCCACCACGGTAATCCCCAGGCTCGCAAAGCGGTCGGTGACGGCGCTTTTGCCGCTGCCGATGCCGCCGGTGATACCTATTGTCATGCTCATGCTATCAGCCTCATGGCTGCAGGCCCGCTGTGCCCAGCCAGGCGGCGAGGATCTGCTCCCCCCACACCAGGCCCAGCCAGCCCGCCGCTGCCAGGTAGGGGCCGAAGGGAATCGGGACTTCGCGGCCGCGGCGCTTGATCAGCATAAGCGCAATGCCCACCACCGCCCCCACCAGGGATGACAGCAGGATGATCAGGGGCAGTACCTGCCAGCCCAGCCAGGCGCCGAGAGCGGCGAGCAGCTTGAAGTCGCCATAGCCCATGCCCTCCTTGCCCGTGAGCAGTTTGAACAGCCAGTACACGCTCCACAGAATACCGTAGCCAGCGATGGCCCCCAGCACCGCATCTGCCAGCGGCACGAAGGTGCCGCTGATGTTGAGCGCGAGCCCCAGCCAGAGCAAGGGCAGGGTGATGTCGTCGGGCAGTAGCTGGGTGTCGTAGTCGATCAGGGTCAGGGCGATCAGCGCCCAGGTCAGCAGCACCGCGCCCAGCAGTTGCAGGCTGGCGCCGTAGTGCAGGCCCAGCCACAAGGTAAGCAGGCCGGTCAGCAGTTCCACCACCGGGTAACGGGGGGAGATACGCACCCTGCAGTTGGCGCATTTGCCGCCCAGGGTCAGGTAGCTGAATACCGGAATGTTCTGCCAGGGCCTGATCGACGCCTTGCAGGCCGGGCAGTGGGAGTTGGGGGCAGCGAGGCTCAGGGAGGGTTCATCGGCTGGCGCCGGCTGCTCCAGCAACTCGCAGCAGTCCCGGCGCCACTGGGCCTGCATCATCAGCGGCAGCCGGTAGATCACCACGTTGAGGAAACTGCCGACCACCAGCCCCAATACCAGCAAGCAGGTAGCCAGCCACCAGGGGTGCTGGGTAAATACGTCTAGCAAACTGGCTCCCCCGCCGATAGCGGCCTCAGATGACCGAGCCGAGCATGAAGATCGGCAGGTACATGGCGATCATCAGGCCGCCCACGAGCACGCCCAGCACCGACATGATGATCGGCTCCATCAGCGAGCTCAGGCTGTCCACGGCGTTGTCCACCGCTTCCTCGTAGTGCTGGGCAACCTTGTCCAGCATGTCGTCCAGGGCGCCGGATTCCTCGCCGATGGATACCATCTGCAGCAGCATGTTGGGGAACAAGCCGGTGGCCTTGATCGCCTGGTACAGGGTGGTACCGGTGGTGACGTCGTCGCGAATCTGGATGACCGCCCTGGCGTAGACCGAGTTACCGGCGGCGCCGGCGGTGGAGTTAAGTGCATCCACCAGCGGCACCCCGGCGGCGAAGGTGGTGGCCAGGGTGCGCGAAAACCGCGCCACCACCGCGTCGTGGACAATGCCGCCGACCACGGGCACGCGCAAGGCCAGACGGTCGATGAACTCGGAGAACTTCACTGAGCGGTGCTTGAACTCCTTCAACGCATAGAATGCAGCGGACAGCCCGATAAGGATGATAAACCACCACTCCTGCATGAAGTTGGACAGACCCACCACCAGCAGGGTGAAGGCCGGCAGGTCCGAACCGAAGCCGCGGAAGGTCTCCGCAAACTGGGGCACCACCTTGATCAGCAGGATGGCGGTGACCACGAGGGCGACAATTACTACCGCGATGGGGTAGGTCATGGCCTTCTTGATCTTGGCCTTGAGCTGCTCGGTCTTTTCCTTGTAGGTGGCGACCCGGCTGAGCATCACCTCCAGGGTACCGGAGGATTCCCCCGAGGCCACCAGGCTGCAGAACAGATCGTCAAACTGGCGCGGGTACTTGGCCAGGGAGGGCGCCAGGCCCGAGCCGGAGGCGACGTCGTTCTTGATGCTGACCACCAGCTCGCGCATCTTCGGCTTGTCCAGACCTTCCGCGACGATGTCGAAGCTCTGTACCAGCGGTACCCCCGCCTTCATCATGGTCGCGAGCTGGCGGGTGAAGATGGCGATATCCGCGGGCTTGATCGGCTTGCCGCCACCAAACAGCGGCTTCGCTTTCTTCTTGACGGTCTTGGGCTTGATGCCCTGGGTGCGAAGCTGGGCCTTGGCCATGGCCGAGCTCTGGGCGGAGATCTCCCCCTGGGAGTTGCGGCCATTGCGGTCCACACCGCTCCAGACAAATATGTTCTTCGCTGCACTTGTTGCCATAGTCGTACCCGTTTAACGCTGCTGCGTTGCTGACATTCTAGTCCGTTGTGACCCGGTTGATCTCTTCCAGCGTGGTCATTCCGTTGGCGACCTTGATCAGCGCCGACTGGTGCAGATCCCGGAAGCCTTCCTCGCGCGCCTGCTTGTGGATGTCCATGGCATTGCCGTGAGCCAGGATCATCTGGGCGATGCTGGGAGTGATGCGCACCACCTCGTAAATGCCCACCCGGCCCTTGTAGCCGTCCGTACAGTTGTCGCAGCCCACCGCCTTGCGGATATTGGCGGTGGCCAATTGTTCCTCGGTGAACCCGTGCTCCAGCAGCACATCTTTGGGGATGTCGTCCGCCGGGACATTGCATTCCTTGCACAGGCGCCGGGCCAGGCGCTGGGCGATAATCAGGTTGACCGAGGTCGCCAGGTTGAAGGAGGGCACGCCCATGTTCAGCAGGCGGGTGACCGTTTCCGCGGCACTGTTGGTGTGCAGGGTAGAGAGCACGAGGTGGCCGGTCTGGGCCGCCTTGATCGCGATTTCCGCTGTTTCCAGGTCCCGGATCTCCCCCACCATGATCACGTCCGGGTCCTGGCGCAGGAAAGAGCGCAGGGCCTCGGCAAAGTTAAGCCCCACCTTGGCATTCACATGGACCTGGTTGACACCTTCCATGTTGATTTCCACCGGGTCTTCCGCGGTGGAAATATTGCGCTCGGGCTGGTTGAGCAGGTTGATGCCGGTGTACAGCGACACGGTTTTACCGGAGCCGGTGGGGCCGGTCACCAGGATCATGCCCTGTGGCTTGCTCAGGGCATGGAGATACATTTCCTTCTGGTCTTCCTCATAGCCCAGCGCATCGATGCCCATCTGCGCGCTGCTGGGGTCGAGGATACGCAGCACCACTTTCTCCCCGAACAGGGTCGGCAGGGTGTTAACCCGGAAGTCGATGGCCCGGTTCCGGGACAGCTTCATCTGGATGCGCCCGTCCTGGGGTACGCGGCGCTCGGAAATATCCATCTGCGACATGATCTTCAGGCGCGCAGCCATCCGCGCGGAGAGATTCTTCGGCGGCTTCACCACCTCCCGCAGGATGCCATCGGTGCGGAAGCGGACCCGGTAGCTTTTCTCGTAGGGCTCGAAGTGGATGTCCGAGGCGCCCTGCTTGATGGCGTCGATCAGCACCTTGTTGATGAAGCGCACGATCGGCGTTTCATCCACGCTGTCGGTGTTTTCCTCCTTGCTGAGGTCCTCGCCGCCGGAGATGTCGATGTTCTCGAAGTCTTCAGTCTCAAGGTCACCCAGGCCCTCGGAGAGGTTGTCCTGGGACTCCACCCACTGGGCGATGATCTTGCTCAGGGCGCGCTCTTCCACCAGTACCGCGTCGGTATTGATGCCGGTATGAAACTTGATTTCATCCAAGGCCGCGAGATTGGTGGGGTCGGAAACGGCAATGAACAGACGGTTGCCGCGGCGGAACAGCGGCAGGGCGTGGTGTTTGGAGACCAGGTTGACGTCCACCAGGCCATCGGGCAGGGTGGTGAGATTGAAGGCGGTAATGTCGAGCAGAGGTACGCCAAATTCCATGGAGGCCACTTCGGCGATGCGCTGGCTGTCCAGGTCGAGCTTGTCCACCAGGTATTTCACCAGGGGCACGCGCTCATAGGCCGCTTCGCGCTGGGCCTCCTTGGCGCGCTCCGCGCTGAGCAGACCTTCCACCACGAGACGCCCGGCAAGGCCGCTTAGCTGCCCGATAGCTCTTTCATTCATTCGGTGTGCATCCCTGACGATCGCATTATTGTCTGCACGTGTTAGCGAATTGGCCTTAGTATAACCACAGTCACTTAATGCTAATACCCTGTATGTGCCGTAAAAGTATGATTTTATGCGGATTTCTGGTGGAGCCTGTGATGGGCGGTACGGGTCACGGTGGTGCCTGTTGCGTTCGCTTTGCGGCTAATACCTGACAAAAAGTGTCACAATTTGCCGGGGTACGCCCCGCATGGGTCATGCTGGGACAAGAGTGAAATCCGGGGCGCACTCTATGTGGTGTAGGTAACATATTGAAAAATATGGGGTATGTTAGGCGGTTGGTGTGCCCGGTGCGATGTTGGCACAAAACATGCTGTAATATCCCCGCAAGATGCTGCCCAAGGCAGCGAAGCAATCAGACAACCCCTCTGGGGCAAGGAGCAGGGAACATGAAGATGCAAAAAGTTCAAAAGGGTTTTACCCTGATCGAACTGATGATCGTGATCGCGATCGTCGGGATTCTGGCTGCGATCGCGCTGCCGGCGTATCAGGATTACACGGTGCGGGCGAAGATGTCTGAGCCGATGGCGAAGTTGGCTGAGAGCAAAGCTACGATTGCAGAGTACTTTGTCGCCAATGGGAAACTGCCAGCCGATCTGACGCTGGCCAAAGTCGGATTGGCGGGAGACAATTCTACTATCGGTACAGAGATAATTGAGCTTATGACTCTGGATATCAGCAGTGGGGACGCAGTCGTGAGTATTTTTGTCAAGCAGTCAGTGCTTCCTGGTGCGACTGAGGACTTAGCTTTCCAACTGTCTGGTGCTTCCCGGGCCAATGGCACTATTATTTGGAAATGCCAACCAGGCGCGGGTGCGGGTGCTGCTCCCACTGATACAGATGCGATGGAAGCTAAGTGGCTTCCAGCTAACTGCCGCGGCTAAGATTGGTTTCAATGAAAAGCCCGGCCATGCCGGGCTTTTTTTATTTTTGGCAGTGTAACCTTGCGCTTTTGATTTTGGCTGTCTGCCCGTGAATGTTCGCTGGTTCCGCTACGCCGCTCTGCTCGGCGCCTTCCTGATATTTGTGCTCTACCTCCCCGGCCTCTCCGGCCCCTGGCTGTTCGACGATCACCCCAACCTGCTGCAAAATTATCAGCTTGACCTTGATTCCGTAGTCGCGGACGAATGGCGTACTGCTGCGCTCAGCTCCAATTCGGGCCCACTGCGACGGCCGCTGGCCATGTTCAGCTTTGCGGCCCAGACCGCCGTCGGGGATGGTCTCGACCCCGCAGCCCTGAAAGCGGGCAATCTCGTTCTGCATCTGCTCTGCGCCCTGGTGCTGGGAGGGCTGGCATGGTCGGTGCTCGCGGTGGTGGAGCCCGAGTTGTCGGCATCGCGGCGGCGCCTGCTGGCCCTGCTGGCGGCGGGGCTGTGGTCACTGCAGCCCTTGCATGTATCCACGGTGCTGTACCCGGTGCAGCGCATGGCCCAGGTCGCGGCCCTGTTTCTGCTGGCAGGTTTGTGGCTCTACGTGCATTATCGACAGCGCTGGGCGCTGCGGGGCGCAACGCCGGCGGAACTGGGCGCGGCTGCCATCTGGCTGGCGTTGCTCACGGGCCTGGCGGCGCTGGGCAAGGAGAACGGCCTGCTGCTGCCCTGGCTGCTGGTGGCGGTGGAGGTCAGCCTTTTCCGGGGGAGCTGGGGCGGGCGTGAATCCGTCCTCTTGCAGCGTCTTGGCTGGGTTCTGCTGTTGCTGCCGCTGCTGCTTGGCCTGTTGCTGTTGCTGCAAGCACCGGAATGGTTGCTGGGCGGCTACGCCAGTCGTGAGTTCACACTGGTAGAGCGCCTGCTGACTCAGGGTCGTTTGCTCTGGCAATACCTCTACCTGCTGGTGATCCCTGATATCGGCGCGATGGGGCTGCACCACGATGACCTCCAGGTATCCCGTGGCCTTTCCGAACCCTGGACCACGGCGTTGGCGCTGGCGGCGTGGCTGTCCCTGGTGGTCGCGGCCTTCTGGTTGCGGCAGCGCCTCCCGCTGCTTCTGTTGGCAGTGCTGGTCTACCTGGTCGGGCACAGCATGGAGTCGGGGCCCTGGCCTCTGGAAATGGTGTTCGAACATCGCAATTATCTGCCCAGCGCCGGGTTCGCGATTTTCGCGGCACGGGCGCTGGGGCATGGCCTTTCCCGCTTCGGCAAGCTGCCTGCGGTGGCTGTGCCGCTGATGTGCTGTCTGGTGTACGCGGCGTTTCTGTTCGTGCGCACCAGCACCTGGTCGGATGAGCTGCGCCTGGCGCAGGTCAACAGCCTCAACCATCCCGGGTCGGTGCGAGCCCAACACGCTGTAGCCAACGTCCTGATGGAGCGATTCCTCGCGCCGCAGGAATACGGCCTCAATCGGGAACAGCGGCTGGTCTACCTGGCGGAAGCGCGCTATCGCTACGAGGCGAATTATCAGAGCAACCCCACTGACCTGGGGGCTTTGATCATGCTTTACCAGATCGACGCGGGCTATTATGCCAAACAGGTTGATGCCTCGCACTGGTTGCCACTGGCCCGGGAGGCGGCGCAGTCAAAGGTGTTGCAGGTCTCAGATTATGTCGCCCTGCAATCCCTTATGCGCTGCCTTGGTGAGGGTCGCTGCCACGCCGTGGAGGGTGATGCCGAACTACTCATCGAGGACCTCAAGCAGCGCTATCCGGGTTCTGCGCGCATCGCCCGGCTGCACTATGAGTATCTGCTCGCGATTGATGCACCCCGGGAAGAGCGCGTAGCGGTGCTGAAGCAGGTTCTTGAACTGTCACCAACCGCCAGCGGCTTGCGTTATCGCCTGATTGAGGAGCTTGGTGCGGAAAACCGATATGGACCAATCTTTGAGCAGGCGCGAACAGTGCTGGCCCACGATCCCCGGTTTCTCCAGCTCAGCACACTGCGTGGAATGTTTCCCCATACCGGCGTCGAGGCTCCTTGATGCAGCGGTTCTACAGTTCCTGGATGTTCGCTCTCCCTTTGCTCGCAGTATTGTTGGCGGTTACGGCGTGGCTGTATTGGCCGGGCACCAGTGGCCCACCGCTGCTGGATGATGTGTCCAGCGTGCTGGTGATCGACGATCTGCAGAGCCAGCCCGAGCGTTTCTGGGATGTTGTGTTTGGCGATGGCTCCGGGCCGCTGGGGCGACCTGTGAGCATGCTCAGTTTCGCCCTGGAAAAGCTGTGGCTGGGGGACAGCCTGCAGATAAGTAAGCGCGTCAATCTGGCGCTGCATCTGTTCAATGGCGTGCTGGTGGTCTCGATATTCTCATTGTTGCTGGCGCGCATTGCCGGGCCCGCGGCGCCGGTGCTCGCCACCCTGTTGGCGGGCGCCTGGCTGCTGGCGCCCCTGCAGGTGAGTTCCGTGCTGTATGTAGTGCAGCGCATGGCCATGCTCAGCACGACCTTCATACTGTGCGCTTTGCTGGCGTGGGTATTGTGGCGCCAGCGCCTGGCTGCGGGTCAGATGGCCTGGCACTGGCTGCTACTGGTGCTGCTGGCGGCGCTGGCCGCGATCTTTGCCAAGGAAAATGCCGTGGTAATCGTCCCGGTGCTGCTGCTGGTGGAAGCATTGTGGTTTCAGTGCCGGGATGCACAGGGGCTGCTTATGCCACGCTGGCAACGGGCAGTTTTCGGTGCCATTGCCGCCGGTGCAGCGGGATTGTTGGCAGTCGCCGCGCTGCGCTGGGAGTCGCTTGCCGGCGCCTTCCGCCATCGCCCGTTCAGTCTGGAAGAGCGGCTGCTAACGCAGCTGCGAGTGCTGTGGGACTATGTGGGCCAGCTGTTGTGGCCGGACCTGCAGCGGCTTGGCGTGTACCACGACGACTTCGGCATTTCCCGCAGTTTGACCGATCCACTAACGACGCTGTGGGCGGCGGTAGCCTGGGGAGCAGTGGTCGTCTTCGCTGCGCTGGCATTACGCTGGCGGCAGGGACGATGGGCCGCGCTGTGCATTGCCTGGTTTGTGGTGGCGCATGCGGTTGAAAGCACTGTGTTGCCGCTGGAACTGTACTTCGAACACCGCAATTATTTCCCGTCCCTGGGGCTATGGCTCTTGCTGGGGCTGTTGCTGGTGGCGTGCATGCGTATCGGGCCACCGATGGTCGCGCCGGTTTTAACCCTGCTCGGAGTCTACGTGTTCTGGCTCGCTCTGCAGACTTCGCCCCTGGTACAGATCTGGTCAAGTCGGCCACTGCTGGCAATGCACCATATTAATGGTCATCCTGACTCTGCGCGGGCGAATACGGACATGGCTGTGCTAATGGCGGGCGCAGGGGCGATGACGGAAGCGCGGCATTATTCGCAGCGGGCTTTTGCCAGCGGCGGCGGCGAGCGGGACGCTGACCGGGCGCTGCGTGATCTCGCGCTCGCCTGCATTGCCGGAGCCACCATTGACCCGTCGGAAATCGAGCGCATTGGTACTGCGGACCCGCAGCGCCCGGTGAGCTCGGTTACGACCCTGCTGACCCTGGTTCGATTACTGCAGGATGGTGCTTGCCCTGGATTTCCGCGGGAACGCTTCGCCGACCGCATGGCCATTTTGTTTCTGGTGGAGGACTTCGAACACAAGGCGGCTGCCAACGTCTATTCCAGCCTGGCGGTGCTTGAAAACGCGCTGGGCCGCTTTGACTACGCCCTGCGTTATACCGAGCAATTTTTGGCACTCTCCCCCAACAACACCCGCGGCCAACTGATGCAGCTGCATTTCGCCACTGCCTTGGGTAAAGTGGAGGTCGTGGAGCAAATGATTGCAGCCCTGCAGGCCAAGCAGGCTGCAGGGGAACTGAATGTTGGCGAGCAGCAGACGCTGGCGCTGTACACGGAGCAACCGTAGTTGAAATTTTCCATTGTCATACCGGCGAAGAACGAGGAGCAGGGGCTGGCGCAGTTTCTGCCGCGACTGCGAGAGCTGTACCCGCAGGTGCCGATCATCGTGGTCGACGACGGTTCCACCGATGGTACCTGCGCAGTGTGCGAGGAGGTGGGAGTGCAGGTACTCCGCCAGCCCTACTCAAAAGGCAACGGTGCCGCGATCAAGGCCGGCGCCCTGGCGGCGAAGGGCGAGTATATCGTCTTCATGGACGGCGACGGCCAGCACAATCCCGAGGATATCGAGCTGCTGTTGGCGAAACTGGACGAGGGCTATGACCTGGTGGTCGGGTCGCGCTCGGGGCGGTCGTCCCAGGCCAGCATCGCCCGCTGGAGCGCCAACGCGTTCTATAACCGGCTCGCCAGCTGGATGGTGAATCGGCGCATTGATGATCTCACTTCCGGCTTTCGGGCGGTGAATCGGCGTAAATTCCTCGGTTTCCTGTACCTGCTGCCCAATGGCTTTAGCTACCCCACCACCTCGACCATGGCCTTTTTCCGCGCTGGCTACTCGGTCGGATTTGTCCCGATTGAAGTCAGCCAGCGCCTCGGCAACAGCCACATCAACGTGCTGCGAGACGGGGTGCGATTCTTCCTGATCATCTTCAAGATCGGGACTCTGTACTCACCTCTCAAAGTGTATTTTCCGGTATCGGTGCTGATGGCGGGGCTCGGGGTGCTCAACTATCTGGGAGGGACGCTGAGCAGCGGTTCCTGGCGTTTCACCAACATGAGTACCTTGCTGGTGCTGGCGGGCATGGTCGTGTTCCTGATCGGTCTGCTGTCAGAACAGCTCACCAACCTGCAGTACAAAGACGTGGATCATGAGGAGCAGGGCGGCGATTGACGGTCCAGGGTCACGGAATATGTAACGCCAACGTCTCCTTCACCTGCTCCATCACCACATAGCTGGTCGACTCCTGCACTCCCGGCAGGGTCAGCAGGGTTTCCCCCAGGAAGGCGCGGTAGGCGTTCATGTCTGCCACCCGGGCCTTGATCAGGTAGTCGAAGTTGCCGGACACCAGGTAGCACTCCTGCACTTCGGGCAGTTCAAAGGCGCTCTGCTTGAATTCCTCGAAGATGTCCTGGGAGGTGCGGCTCAGACGGATCTGGACGAAGACCACCAGCCCGGCGTCGAGAAAATCCGGGTTGAGAATGGCCTGGTAACCACGAATTACTCCCTCCCGCTCCAGGCGCTTGATGCGCTCCTTGCAGGGCGTGGTGCTCAAGCCCACCTGCCGCGCCAGTTCGGCGTAGCTGCTGCGCGCGTCCTGTTGCAGCAGACGCAGCAGACGGCGGTCGGTACGGTTGAGGGTGTGCAGTTTGCGCTCCATGGGAAGCCACCATTCGTTTGGTTATAGCGCGTTGTTCCGGCTGCATACTACGGTTCTAGCCTGGTTGATTCCACTTATTATTGAAGGAAAATAAGTTGAAACAGCTGATTGCGGCGCGTAAATACAGAGGAAAAATCAGGGTTTCCGGGCTAGGATTTGCGGTAATACTCACCGCGCTCAGAGGGCACAGTCATGTTGATCGGCGTTCCGAAGGAAATCAAAAATCACGAATACCGTATTGGTCTTACCCCCGCCGGGGTGCGCGAGCTGGTGGAAGACGGCCACCAGGTGCTGGTGCAGCAGGACGGCGGCGAGCCCATCGGTTTCGAGGACGCCGAGTATCTGGACGCGGGTGCGGAGATTGTCGCCAGCCCGCAGGACATCTTCGCCCGGGCGGATATGATCATCAAGGTCAAGGAGCCCCAGCCTGCGGAGTGCAAGCTGCTGCGCCCGGGGCAGATCCTGTTCACCTACCTGCACCTGGCGCCAGACCCGGAACAGGCCAAGGCCCTGCTGGCCTCCGGCGCCACCTGCATTGCCTACGAAACCGTCACCTCAGCGGGCCACGGCCTGCCGCTGCTGGCGCCGATGAGCGAAGTGGCCGGGCGCATGGCGATCCAGGCCGGCGCCCACAACCTGGAGAAGGCCCAGGGTGGCAACGGTGTCTTGCTGGGTGGCGTGCCCGGCGTGGAGCCGGCCAAAGTGCTGGTGATAGGCGGCGGCGTGGTCGGCATCAACGCCGCCCGCATGGCCATGGGCATGGGCGCGGATGTGACCCTGCTGGACCGGGATCTCGGCCGTCTCAAGGAGCTGGACATGATCTTCGGCGGTCGCCTGAAAACCGTCTACTCGACCAAGGAAGCGGTGGAGCGCTATGCGCTGGAGGCGGACCTGGTGGTCGGCGCGGTGCTGATCCCCGGGGCTTCGGCACCGAAGCTGATTTCCCGCGAGCTGGTGGGGCGCATGAAGAAGGGCGCGGTGATGGTGGATGTCGCCATCGACCAAGGCGGCTGCTTCGAGACCAGCAAGGCCACCACCCACCAGGAACCGACCTACGTGGTCGACGGGGTGGTGCACTACTGCGTCGCCAACATGCCCGGCGGCGTGGCGCGCACGTCTACCATCGCTCTCACCAATGCCACCTTGCCCTATGCGGTGAAGCTGGCCAGGGCGGGCGTCAGTGCCGCGCTGGAAGATGACCAGTATCTGCGCAATGGCCTCAATGTGCACGCCGGCATGGTCACGCATCCGGCGGTGGCGGAGGCGCTGGGCCATGAGTACGTGGAGCCGATGGCGGCGCTGGCGCGCAAGCCGCTGGAGCGGTGCGCCTGATTGCTGGGGGTGGGTTGATCGCCCGCGGAGCGGGCTCCCACAGTGTACTTTCCGGTAGGAGCGCGGTCTCCGCGCGATGGTTTCGCCCGCGGAGCGGGCTCCCACAGTGCTTCCCGGTAGGAGCGCGGTCTCCGCGCGATGGTTTCGCCCGCAGAGCGGGCTCCCACAAGATTATAAGAGCGGGCTCCCACAAGATTATTATTTTGCGAGGCGGTAGCGCGGCCCCAAGTGTTCAGCAGCCGTACTTGGCTTTTGCCTCCCGCCGCCGGGCGTGCAGCACCGGCTCGGTGTAGCCGCTGGGCTGTTCGCGGCCTTTCAGTACCAGGTCCAGTGCTGCCTGGAAAGCCACGCTGTCGCTGAAGTTTGGCGCCATGTTGCGGTAGGCCGGGTCGCCGGCATTCTGCTGGTCCACCACCGCCGCCATCCGCTGCAGAGTTTCCAGCACCTGCGTTTCGCTGCACACGCCGTGATGCAGCCAGTTGGCGATGTGCTGGCTGGAGATGCGCAGGGTGGCGCGGTCTTCCATCAGGCCGACGTCGTTGATGTCCGGCACCTTGGAGCAGCCCACGCCCTGCTCGACCCAGCGCACCACGTAGCCGAGGATGCCCTGGGCGTTGTTGTCCAGTTCGCGCTGGATGTCCCCGGCGCTCAGGCCCGTGGCACCTTTTAGGGGAATATCAAGGATGTCGTCCAGCGACGCCCGCGGCCGCGATTTCAATTCGTCCTGCCGCGCCGCCACGCTGATCTCGTGGTAGTGGGTCGCGTGCAGCGTGGCCGCGGTGGGTGAGGGTACCCAGGCGGTGCTGGCGCCCGCGCGCGGGTGGCCGCTCTTGGCAGCGAGCATATCCGCCATCAGGTCCGGCATCGCCCACATGCCCTTGCCGATCTGGGCCCGGCCCTGCAGACCGCAGGCCAGGCCGATATCGACGTTCCAGTCTTCGTAGGCGTTGATCCAGGGTTCCTGCTTCATGGCGCCCTTGGGGGTCATGGCGCCGGCTTCCATGCTGGTGTGGATCTCGTCGCCGGTGCGGTCCAGGAAGCCGGTGTTGATGAACACGACCCGCTCCCGGGCGCGCTCAATGCAGGCCTTGAGGTTGACCGTGGTGCGCCGTTCCTCGTCCATGATGCCCAGCTTGATGGTGTTGCGGTCCAGCCCCAGGGCGTCCTCGATGCGGTCGAACAGCTCGCAGGTAAAGCTCACTTCCTCCGGGCCGTGCATTTTCGGCTTCACGATGTAAACGCTGCCGCAGCGCGAGTTGTGCAGTGGTCCGGTGCCGCGCAGGTCGTGCAGCGCGATCATGCTGGTGAACATGCCGTCCATGATGCCTTCCGGAATCTCGTTACCCTCAGAGTCGACAATGGCGTCGTTGCTCATCAGGTGGCCGACGTTGCGCACGAACATCAGGCTGCGCCCTGGCAGCACCAGTTCGCCGCCGTCGCTGCCAGTGAACACCCGGTCCGGGTTCAGGCGCCGGGTGAGGGTGTCGCTGCCCTTGCGGAAGGAGTCCTCAAGGTCGCCGCGCATCAGCCCCAGCCAGTTGCGATAGACCACTACCTTGTCGGCGGCGTCCACCGCAGCGATGGAGTCCTCGCAGTCCTGGATCGTGGTCAGGGCCGCCTCCAGCACCACGTCCTTGACCCCGGCGGCGTCGGTGGCGCCGATGTCGCTGGTGGGGTCGATCTGGATCTCGACATGCAGGCCATTGTGGCGCAGGAGAACACTGGTGGGGGCGTGGGGTTCGCCGAGGTAGCCGCGGAACTGCTCCGGCTCCGCCAGGGCGCTAATCTGGCCCCCCTCCAGCACCACCTGCAGTTTGCCGTTGACCACGGTGTAGGACTGCGCCTGGCTGTGGTCGCCGCTGGAGAGCGGGCAGTGGCGGTTGAGGAAGTCCCGGGCCCAGGCGATTACCTTGGCGCCGCGCACGGGGTTGTAGCCGCCGGCGCGCTCGGCGCCGCCGGCCTCGGGGATCACATCGGTGCCGTAGAGCGCATCGTAGAGGCTGCCCCAGCGCGAGTTCGCGGCATTGAGCGCGTAGCGGGCGTTCATCACCGGTACTACCAGCTGGGGGCCGGCGAGGGTGGCTATTTCCTCATCCACGTTTTCGGTGCTGATGCTGAAATCGGCCGGCTCCGGCAAGAGGTAGTCGATCTCCTGCAAGAAAGCCTTGTAGGCGTCGCGGTCGTAGCCCGGGCCGGGGCTGGCGCGGTGCCAGGCGTCTATCTGTGCCTGGATGGCGTCGCGCTTCGCCAGCAGTTCGCGATTGCGCGGGGCGAGGTCGTGCACGATGGCATCCAGGCCAGCCCAGAATTGTGCCGCCGACACGCCGGTGCCCGGGGCGATCTTTTTTTCCAGCAGGGTGTGCAATTCGGCGGCGATCTGCAGGCCACCTTCGGTGATGCGCTCGGTCATGGTCGATCCTCGGGCCAAAACAGGTAGTCTAGGCGCTCATATCCAGATTTAGCCAATTTATCGTTTCTATCGCGGCCATTCTTAAGCTAAATGCCATCCAATCACGGTAGGGGCGGCTGGTTATCCAGTTCCCGCGCAGTATCTGCGATCAGCTTGCGCAGCCAGCGGTTGGCGGGGTTGTGCTGCAGCAGCGGGCTCCAGGCCATTTTCAGCTGCAGGGGCGGGATCGCCAGGGGCGGCTCCCGCAGCACCACCCGCGGGTTGTTGCGCTTGAGCAGGGCCGCCCGGGTGGGCAGGGTGACGATCAGGTCGTTCTGTTCCGCCAGGGTCATCGCCGCCTGGTAGTGGCGGGTGAATACGCGGATCTGGCGCTTCTTGCCGATCTTGGCGAGCGCCGCGTCCACCCAGCCCAGGCGCTGGACGTCGTCCGGGTCCACGCCGACGCCGATACCCATGCCGGTCTTGCTCACCCAGATATGCTTGGCTTGCAGGTAGTTTTCCAGGGTGAAATCCTCCAGCACCGGGTTCTCCGGGCTCAGCAGGCAGGAGAAGCTGTCGTTCCAGAGGTGGATCTGGTGGAAGGATTGGGGCATGGAGTCGAAGCGGTTGATCACCATGTCCACCTTGCCGCGCTCGACGTCCAGAAAGCTGACATCGGAGGGGGTCATGATGTCCAGGGTCAGGCCCGGGGCCAACACGCGCAGCTTGCCCAACACCGCCGGCAGCAGGGTGGACTCGGCGTAGTCGCTGGCCATGATGCGGAACACCCGCGACGCCAGTTCGGGCTCGAAGGCGGTGCGCGGCTGCACGGCGTGCTCGATATTCATCAGCACGTCCCGCACCAGCGGTTCCAACTCCAGGGCGCGCTCGGTGGGGGTCATGCCGTCAGAGGTGCGTACCAGCAGGGGGTCGTCGAACAGGGTCCGCAGCCGGCGCAGGCCGTTGCTCATGGCGGGCTGGGACAAATTCAGTTGCTGCGCAGCCTGGGTGACGTTGCGTTCCCGCAGCAGGGCGTCGAGGTAGACCAGCAGGTTGAGGTCGATACGGTTCAGTTGCACGGGCAAAGCCTATTCACTGGGTAAATGGCGAGGATGAAGGTAATAGATTGGGCAAATTATACGCGGGTGGCTAAGATTGTGAAGTCAAGCATGACGCCCCGTGGCCCCTGCCAGATTATGGGGCTTGTGGAGCTTGTGGGGATGGTGGGGATGGTGGGGATTGTAGGAGCTCGCTCTGCGAGCGATCGCCCACAGAGTGGGCTCCTACAAGAAGGGGTCCCACAGGCTGGTCTCCCACGGCCGTTATATTGTTCCGCAGCCGTTATAATGTGCCGACGCAATCAGCAGCTGAATTAAAAGGAAACTCCCGGCTATGACCACCTATCGCGCCCCAATCGAAGACATGACCTTCCTGATCGAGGACCTGCTGGATGTGGGCGGTACCCTGGGCGCGCTGCCTGCCTTCGCCGAGCTGGGCCTGGGCCCGGAACTCACCTCCGCGCTGCTGGACGAGGGCGCCAAACTGGCTGGCGGAGTCCTCGCGCCCCTGCGCCGGGTCGGGGACCAGCAGCCCGCGACCTGTGCCGACGGCGCCGTTACCCTCACCCCAGGCTATGGCGATGCCCTGCAGCAACTGGGCGCGGGCGGCTGGATGGGTATTTCGTCAGACCCGGAATACGGCGGCCAGGGCCTGCCGGAACTCTACGCCACTGCCGCCTGCGAGATGTGGAACAGCGCCAACCTGGCCTTTGGTCTCGCGCCCATGCTCAGCAGCGGGGCCGCGCTCGCCATCCACGCTCACGGCACCGGGGAGCAAAAGCAGCTATACCTGCCGAAGATGCATTCGGGGGAATGGGCCGGCACCATGAACCTGACCGAGTCCGGCGCCGGCTCCGACCTCGGAGTCATGAAAACCCGCGCCGTTCCCGAGGGCGACCACTACCGCATTCATGGCCAGAAGATCTACATCACCTGGGGGGATCACGACGCCACCGATAACATCATCCACCTGGTGCTGGCCAAGCTGCCGGATGCGCCCGAGGGCAGCCGCGGCATCTCCCTGTTCCTGGTGCCGAAGTTCCTGGTCAATGCCGATGGCAGCCTGGGTGAGCGCAATGACGTCTACCCGGTGTCGACCGAACACAAGCTCGGCATCCACGGCAGCCCCACCTGCGTGATGGCCTTCGGCGACGGCGACGGCGCCATCGGCTACCTGGTCGGGGAGGAGAACCGCGGCCTCGCCTGCATGTTCACCATGATGAACGAGGCTCGATTGAAGGTGGGCGTACAGGGCCTGGGCGCCGCCGAGGGGGCCTACCAGAAAGCCGTGGCCTACGCCCGCGAACGGGTCCAGGGCGGCGTCGCCATCATCGAGCACCCGGATGTGCGGCGCATGCTGTTGACCATGAAGTCCCTGATCGAGGCCATGCGCGCTTTTGTCTATACCGAGGCGGTTACCATGGATCTGGCCCACCGCGGGCCGGAGGACGACCGCGCGCGGAACCAGTTCCGCATCGACCTGATGATTCCGGTGATCAAGGGCTGGCTGACGGAGGTAGGTCAGGAGCTGACTTCCCTGGGGGTGCAGGTTCACGGCGGCATGGGCTACATCGAGGAGACCGGCGCGGCGCAGTATCTGCGGGATGTGCGCATCACTTCGATTTACGAGGGCACCAACGGCATCCAGGCGGCGGACCTGGTCAGCCGCAAGCTGGGCCGGGATCAGGGCGGGGCCATGCACGATGCGCTGGCACAGGTGGCCAATGCCGTCGCAGCGCTGAAGCAGCATGAGGCGGGTGATCTGCAGCAGATCGGTGCCGCACTGGAGCGGGCCCTGGCAGATACAGAGGAGGCTACCGGACAGGTGCTGGAAGCGCTGGCGGCAGATCCCGCCGTGGCCCTTGGCGGTTCTTTTGATTACCTGATGCAGTGCGGCTACCTGTTCGGTGGCTGGCACCTGGCGCGCTCGGCGCTGCTGGCCAGTGACCGTCTGGCGGCGGGCGAGGACAACGACTTCTATCAGCGCAAGATCGCTACCGCGCGCTTCTACGCCGAACAGATCCTGCCGCGCTGCGCCGCCCACGGGGGCGCTATCGCAACCGCCGCGGGCGCCCTGAACAGCTACCCGGTCGACTGGCTGTAGGAGCGCACTCTGTGCGCGATACCATCGCCCGCGGAGCGGGCTCCCACCACCCTGTACGCCCCAGATCGCCGTGGGAGCGCGGTCTCCGCGCGATTTATCGCCCGCGGAGCGGGCTCCCACACGTTCGCGGAGCGGGCTTCCACACGCCCGCGGAGCGGGCTCCTACCCGCAAAACCTCTTGGGAGACCGGTGATGACGGAAATTTCCACACCCGATCTGACCGATGCCGCGGCGGACGTCGCGGTCATCGAATTGCAGTTCCGCAATTTCGGCGCCCACCCCCGATTCGCCGGGCGCCTGGTCACCATCAAATGTCATGAGGACAATTCGCTGGTCAAGCAGTGCGTGAGCGAGCCCGGCGAAGGCAGGGTGATTGTGGTCGACGGCGGTGGTTCCCTGCGCCGTGCCCTGTTGGGCGACATGCTGGCGGAGGAGGCCGCGCGCAATGGCTGGGCCGGGCTGGTGATCAACGGCGCGGTGCGGGATGTGGATGAGATTGCCGCGACCGCCCTGGGCGTCAAGGCCCTGGGCGCGACACCGCTGAAGACCGACAAGCGCGGTGAAGGCCAGCGCGACATCGTGTTGCAGATCGGTGGTGCCCGGGTTACCCCGGGGGATTACCTCTACGCCGATAACAATGGGGTGATTGTCAGTACCCGCGCGCTGCTGTAATCAGTCCAGCAGGCGCAGGGACAGGTCCAGCGCCTTGCAGTCCTTGGTCAGAGCCCCGATCGAGATATAGTCCACACCGGTTTCTGCGACGTCCCGCAAGTTGTCGCTGGTGATGTTTCCGGAGGCTTCCAGTTCCAGCCGTCCGGCGACCAGCGCCACCGCCTGGCGCATGTCCTGCAGGCTGAAGTTGTCCAGCATTACCCGGTCGGCGCCGGCGGACACCGCCAGCTGCAGTTCCTCCAGGGTTTCCACCTCGACTTCAACCGGTTTGCCCGGCGCCCGGGCCCTCGCCTGGCTGACCGCGGCGGCAATCCCGCCACAGGCGCTGATGTGATTTTCCTTGATCAGGAAGGCGTCATACAGACCCATGCGGTGATTGTGGCAGCCACCACAGCGCACCGCATATTTCTGCGCCTTGCGCAGGCCGGGGATGGTCTTGCGCGTATCCAGCAGACGCACGCCGGTGCCCGCCACCATGGCGGCGTAGTGGCCGCAGCGGGTCGCGGTGCCGGACAGCAGTTGCAGGAAATTTAGGGCCGCGCGCTCGGCGGTGAGCAGGGAGCGGGCGGGGCCGTGGGCGGTGAACAGGGTGCTGTCGGCCTGGATCTGGGCTCCGTCCTCGGCGCACCAGTCCAGCGTTACGCCCGGGTCCACCTGCTGAAAAACCGCGTCCACCCAGGCGCGGCCGCAGAGGATGCCGTCCTCGCGAGTGATCACCCGGGCGCTGGCGCGGGCAGCTGCCGGAATCAGGGCGGCGGTGATGTCGCCAGTGCCGATATCCTCCGCCAGCGCGGCGCGCACATTGTCCTGGATATCGGTGTCGGTGAGCGCGGGCATGGCAAAGAATGTCCTGATGGTTGTGGTCAGTGTGCGGAGTGAGGATTGTAGCAGCAGTCACCGCCCGCGTTGAGCCCCCGGCGGTGCTCGTCTATGATGGCCCGAAAACGGCGGGCAGGGCATGCACTACACACCGGACTACACACTGGATAAAGGCTGGGTACAACAGGCGCGGCGCGTGGCGTCGCCCAACTTCGGGCCGCGGCCCGCGGGCGCCGTACCGGCGCTGATCGTGATCCACAATATCTCCCTGCCGCCGGGCTGTTTTGGTGGCGACGAGGTAGAACGGCTGTTCTGCAACTGCCTGGACTGGAGCGCCCACCCCTATTTCGAGGAGATCCGGGGCCTGCAGGTGTCGGCGCACTTCCTGCTGCGGCGCTGCGGCGAACTGGTGCAGTTCGTGGCGGTGGATGATCGCGCCTGGCATGCGGGCCTGTCCTGCTGGCGGGGGCGTGACAACTGCAATGATTTCAGTATCGGCATTGAGCTGGAGGGCAGCGACGAGTTGCCTTACGCGGATGCACAGTACCGGACCCTGGCGGCGCTGACCCGGGCCCTGTTCGCACACTACCCCGCACTCGGCCCGGAACACCTGGTGGGGCATGCGGACATCGCCCCGGGTCGCAAGAGTGACCCCGGCCCAGCATTTGACTGGCGGCGCTATCGCGCCAGCCTGGCAGCCGCAGGAGAGCACGCATGAATTTTCTGGCATTTGTTATAGCCCTGGCCCTGCGCCAGTTATGGGGCGCCGAAGTCTGGCTGCACCGGGACCACTGGTGGCAGGACTGGCGGCAGCGCGCCATTGGTCTCGGTTTGCTGCCCTGGGTGCAGATGGTGCTGACCGTTGGCCTGCCACTGCTGCTGGCGCTGCTGGTGCTGGACCTGCTGCGGCCGGTGCTGTTCGGCCTGCCCTGGATCGTGGCCGCCGCACTGGTGCTGTTGTACGCCTTCGGCCGCGGTGACTTTCATGCCCGCATCGCCCGCTACCGTGATTTTTGCGAGCGGGACAACAGCGAGGGGGCCTGGCTTTATTTGCGTGAGGAGCTGCACGCGGGCGACCCGCAGGAGGTCGACCCCGGCCTGGAGCCCGAGCAACTGCACGACCAACTGCAGGCCAGCCTCTACTATGACGACTTCCAGCGCTGGTTCGCGGTGGTGTTCTGGTTTGTGCTGCTGGGGCCGGTAGCGGCCCTGGGCTATCGCCTGCTGCAACTGTACCGCGAAGCGGAGGGGGGCGAGGGGCCGGCGGTGATAGTACTGTTCCTGCTGGACTGGGTGCCCCTGCGCCTGCTGCTGGTCACCTTTACTCTGGCGGGGGATTTTGTCCGCAGCCGCGATGAACTGGTCGCGGCGCTGGTCGATCCCTGGGCCGATAGCCAGGGCCTGTTGCTGGCGGTGGGCAGTGCGGCGGCCGGTGCTGGCCCCGAGACTTCTGCCTCCCGCCAGGCGGCGGCGGAAGTGACTGCGCTGGCCGGCCTGATGACCCGCAGCGGCGTGGTCTGGGTGGTGCTGATCGCGGTGCTGGCGATCTTCGCGTAGGCGATGCCGCTGCCTTGCCTCAGCGCGGGCTGACGTCAAATCCGACCAAAACAGGCAAGCAGGGAATAGCCCTGCTAGACTTCGCTAATCGTAGGGTTGCCCTTAGCAGCACAGGTGTGCCTATGCCGGAATATTCCCGCACGGACGCGACGCTGCCCTCGGTGTTTGCCAGGCTGGCGGTAAACCAGGCTCGCACCGCCCGGGTAGTGACCATTGTCTTTCATCCCGATCCCCGGCGTATCGGCGAGCGCTGGCTGGTTCCGGAGCGAAGTAGCCGGGCTTTGGTGCTGGGGCGTCAGCAGCCCCTGTTCAGTCCCGCCGCCGAGGGCGACGCCCGGCCGCTGGACGATCCCCATGTCAGCCGCCAGGCTCTGTCTCTCGCTTTCAATGCCGCCGGTGTGACCATTGCGCCACTGCCCTCTGCCTGCCGCTGTCGGGTTGACGGCAGCTGGGTCAGCGCGGCGCAAACTCTGGACCACGCCGCTCTGCGCAGGGGCATTGCCCTGCAACTGGCGCACAGCGTGGTGCTGTTGTTGCGCGAGCAAACGATGCCCCCGGCAAGTGCGCCGGAGACCAGTGCTGGCGCCGCCCTGTGTGGCAGCAGTTTCTACATGCAATCCCTGCGACAGCAGATTGCCCGGGTAGCGGACAGCGGCCTGGATGTGCTCATTCGCGGCGAAACCGGCAGCGGCAAGGAGCTGGTGGCACGTGCCCTGCACGCCCACAGCGAGCGTCGGTCGGGGCCACTGGTGGCGGTGAATATGGCGGCGATTCCCCCCGGTGTTGCACCCGCGGCCCTGTTTGGCAGCGTCCGGGGCGCTTTCACGGGTGCTGATCGGAATACTCGCGGCTACTTCCAGCAGGCCGATGGCGGCAGCCTGTTCCTGGATGAGGTTGGCGATACGTCTGACGATGTCCAGCCACAGCTGCTGCGAGCCCTGCAGGAGCGGGAGGTGCAGCCGGTGGGCGGCAAGTTGGAAAAGGTCGACGTGCGGGTCATTTCCGCCACCGATGCCGCCCTGGACGGGCAGGACAGCAACTTCCGCAGTGCCCTGCGTCATCGCCTCGGCAGTGCCGAGGTGCAGGTGGCGCCGCTGCGTACACACCCGGAGGATATCGGCGAACTGCTTTGCCACTTCCTGAACCAGGCCTGTGCCGAGACTGGCCGGCCACCGCCGCTGGCGGAGCCGGGCGCGGATGAATTGCGGGTTGCCCAGTGGGCAGAGTTGTTCCACCTCTGCCTGCGCCATGAGTGGCCGGGCAATGTCCGCGAGCTGGCCAATTGCGCCCGCCAGGTCCTGCTCGACAGCGACGCCGGAATCCAGCCGCCGGCTCTGTTGTTGCAACAGTCGGCCGCAGCGGTGGCGGAGGAGTACCCGCATACCGACCAGCCGGCTCCGGTGGAGCTCGGTGATGCTGCCCTGCGCGCGCTGCTGGAGCAGGAGGGCTACCAGGTTGCCGCGGCGGCACGGCGCGCCGGGATAAGTCGCCAGGCTCTGTACCGGCGTCTGCCCGAGCTCGGCCTGCGGTTGGCGGCGCAGGTACCCGAGGCAGAGTTGCAGCGGGCGCTGGCCGACAGCGGCGGCGATATCCGGGCCGCGGCCATGCTGCTGCGGGTGTCCACGGTCGCCCTGCGCGGCCGCCTGCGCAACCGGCCCCGCGACCCGGATGCTGGCGGCGGGGCGTGAGTATCGAGGACCGGATTGGTCCCTACCGGATTCTCCGGCTGATCCGCCGCGGCGAGCAGGGTTCGATTTTTCTCGGCTTCGATGACCGCCTCGACCGGCGCGTGGTGGCCAAGCTCTACAGCCTGCCCGCGGATCCGGCCCGCAGCAAGCGGGTGTTGCAGGAGGCGCAGCTGGTGGCGGGGCTGGACAGCCCGCGAGTGGTCGGGATCTACGACGTGATTGTCGGCGAGACGCACCTGGCCATGATCATGGAGTATGTGCCGGGTTGTGACCTGGAGGAGCTGCTGGGCTGTTGTGACCTTTCGCTCGCCAGCATTCTACTGGTGGCGAGCGATGTCGCGGCGGCGATCGCGCTGGCGCGGCAGCAGCGTATCGTTCACGGCGATCTCAAGCCGAGCAACGTGCTGGTGACCACCGAGGGCCGGGTCAAACTCACGGATTTTGGTATCGCCCAGGCTCAGGGCAGTGCCCACAGTCGCCGCGGCAGTCCGTCCAGTGTTTCGCCGGAACAGCTGCGGGGCAGGCCGCTGGACGTGCGCTCGGACCTGTTTGCGCTCGGCTGCCTGTTGTATCGCCTGCTCGCCGGGCAGCATCCTTATCTGAAGGACGGGGCTATCGATGCAGCAGCCCTGCTGGGGGGCGCGCCGCCGCTACCGCCGACCCTGGCGGACGGGACCCCGGTGCCAGATGCTCTGTCGGAGCTGGTGTGCGAGTTGCTGGCTGCGGATCCCGAACGGCGGCCACAGAATACCCACGAGGTGCGCCAGCGCCTGCACGAAATCGCTTCGGGGCTGCCGCGTACGCTGCATTTTCCGCTGGCAGAGGAGGCCCGGCCGGCCTTTCGGGAGGAAACCGCGGACGAGTTGCCGCTGCAGATCCCCGGCAGCCTGCGCCACCAGGGCCGCTCCCGCATGCCCCTGCGCCCCGGCCAGTGGTCCCTGTTCGGCATCGGCCGCGACTGGCGCCGGCGACAGTGGCTGGCAGCTGCGGTTGTGGCCCTGGTCGCACTGGCGTGGCTGCTGGTCGGGCTCTGGCCCGCAAGCTATCGCGTGCACGTGCCGCTGCCGGAGGTCGTCATTGAGGTGGGAGCTGTCTTGCCCGAGGGGCGCGATACTCACTGGCTGCTGGACCAGGTCAGAGACCACGCCCTGCGGATTGAACCGGGCCTGGTGTTCAGCGGCGAGCTGCCGCCGTTTCGCTCCCGCTCGCTGGATCGCAGCCTGGCCACCCTGCGACAAGCGCCACCACCAGAGCAGCTGCGGGTGGCTCTGCACTGCCAGCAGGCGTGGTGCATACTCGGGCTTGAGCGGGAACGCGCGACCTGGCGTCGCTATCGCCAGGCGCTATTGCTGGTCGACGCACCCGCGGCCCACTGGCAACAGTTGATCGGCCTGACTGTGGCCGAGCTGTTTGCCGCGGACGGCTGAGGGCAGGGTTCAGGCGGGGCGGGTCCCTGCGCGCAATGCTTTCACCGCCGCCAGCAACGCGGCGTTGCGCGGCGCCTCTATGCCATGCTCCCGGCCCTGTGCCAGGAGATGCCCTGTCAGGTAGTCGATTTCAGTTTCGCGGCCCGCCAGCACATCCTGCAGCATCGAGGAGCGGTTATTGGCAGTGGCACTGATGACCGCCATGACCTGTGTCTGCAGGTCGCTAACCGCTTGTTCCTGGCCGGCAGCGATGCCGATTGCGCGGATTTCAGCACACAACTCCCCGACCAGTGCCGCCAGTTCCGCCCGCTGCGCGAGCTCGCCATTCGGGCACCCGTGCAGGGCGGTGAGGGGGTTGATGGCGCAGTTGATGGCCAGCTTGCGCCAGAGCACGGTGTCAATGTCGCGGCTCCAGCCACATTGGATGGGCAGCGCCAGCCAGGCGTCGAACCAGCCCGGTGCCGTCTCCCGGCCCGGCTGGCCAACCAGCGTGCTGCCGCGACCGGCGTGGCAGATGGCGCGGCGACCCTCCCGGAACACCCCCTCGGTGGTGCTGCCGCTGAAACAGTCCAGCTGTGGCCATCGCGCCCGTACCTGTTGCTGGTACCCCAGGCCATTGGCGAGCAGCAGCACCACCGCGTCCGGCGCCAGGCGGTGGGCGACGCCGGCGATGGCAGGGATAATGTCCTGGGCCTTGGTGCACACCAGCAGGTGGCTGATCGGGCTGGCGTCGGCGCTGGCGGAGGCTTCAAACTGATAGCTGTGCAGCCGTTCCCCGCGGCGCAGGGTTATGCAGGTAGTACCTTCAGCCAGATCGGGGTCGCTATCACGCAGCAGCAGAGTACAGCGCGTGCCCGCCTCCTGCAGCAGGCTGGCGAAGAGTCCGCCGATGGCGCCGACGCCGAGGATGTGCCAACGCTGCACCGGGGTCTCAGCGCCGGACAGGGATTGCAAAGCGGCGCGGGCAGATTACCATGGGGCTCCAGCAAGTAGCGGTAAACCGGGGACATGCACTATGCCATCTTTTGACGTTGTATCGGAAGTCGACCTGCACCAGCTCACCAACGCCGTCGACCAGGTTTCCCGGATCATCGACAACCGTTTCGATTTCAAGGGCGTGGATGCGGGCTTCGAGCGCGAGGAGCGCACCGTAGCCCTGCATGCTGAAGCCGAATTCCAGTTGGCGCAGATGGAAGACATGCTGCGCAGCGCCCTGATCAAGTGCGACATCAATCCGGGGGCGATGGAGTGTGGCGACCCAAGTGCGAGCGGCAAGCTGGTGCGGCAGTCGATTACCCTGCGCCACGGTCTCGACAGCCAGCAGTGCAAGACCATCGTCAAGACTCTGAAGGAGGCCAAGCTCAAGGTGCAGGCGCAGATTCAGGGCGACCAGGTGCGGGTGACCGGCAAGAAGCGTGACGACCTGCAGGAGGCAATTGCCCTGCTGCGCGAAAGCCCGGTGGACCTGCCGCTACAGTTCACTAACTTCCGCGACTGAGCGCCCGGCGCCAGCCTCCTCAGCCGCCGGGTAGCGCCGCCAGCCGGGATTCCAGCGTCGTGCGCTTGCGCGTCAGGTAGTCGGCGGGTGGTGGCTCCGGGGCGAGCAGGTACCACAACAGCTCCAGATAGCGGTAGGCGCATTCAAAGCCGAGAAACCGCGTCTGTTCAGCGGGCTGGAGCGCCCGCCCCAGGTAGGCGCCCAGCAGCGCGGCGATCGCCGCAGCGGGCCATTCGTCACCCGCGGTGACCGCGGCCAGGTCAAACCAGACAGACCCCATCGCCGCATATTCCCAGTCGACTGCCCACAGACGGTCGCCATGCTGCAGGCGGTTGCTGCGCAGCAGATCATTGTGGCACAGCGTGAGCGGTCCACTGTTGGCTGCCAGTTGCGGTAGCAGTCCGGCAATCCTGGCGGCCACGCCTTGCAGGGCTTGCCAGTTTTCCGGCCGGGCATTGCGCAGGCTGTGCTCACTGCGCCGGCAGCGCTCGCCGAGGTCCAGCCGGGTATGTACCGCGGGCAGGGCATGGATGCGCTGCAGCAGCAGGGCAACGGCTGTGGGCTCGTCCGGGTTGCTGCCTTCGATAGCGAGATAGTCGCAGACCAGGGCCCCGAGCTCGGGGTTGCAGTAGCGCGGTGCCGGCGCAATGCCCGCCGCGTGGGCCCGCTGCAGGATGCGCCATTCAAGCTGGCGGCTGAGTCCGTTGGCGGCGGGATTGATGCCATCCAGACGAAGCACGAAGCGCTGTTCCCCGCTCGCCAGCAGGAAGCTGTGGTTGCTGAGGCCGCGTCCGAGTGGGTGTAGAACCGTCGGCGGCTCCGGCAGCGGCGCTGCCAGCCGCCAGTGGCGCCACTGACCCAGGGCCTGTTCCAGCCTCAGGCTGATTGGTGCCGGTACTGTTGCAGCCATCTGCGGTAACCGAATACGACGATGATGAGATAGACCGCGAACAGCCCCGCGGTCAGCAGCAGCCCCCGCTCCAGATACAGGTAGATTGAGGCGCTGTCGATTACCAGCCAGTACAGCCAGTTCTCGAGGATCTTGCGTGCCACCATCCAGGTGGTGAGAATGCTGCCCCAGGTGGTAAACGAGTCCAGGTAGGGCAGGGCGGCATCCGTGTGCTGCGCCAGCAGGAAACCGCTGCCGGCGCTGGCGACAACCACGGCGGCAAAGGCCAGCAGGTGCGTGCGCAGTTGCCAGGTGGCTATGGGCAGAGGCCGGCTGGCAGCGGCAGCAGCTGGGGGCGCCCGACCAGCGCGACTGCCGTGGCGCCACTGGTACCAGCCGTAGACGGCCATGGCCAGGTAATACAGCTGCAGCGCCGATTCCATCAGCAGGTTCACTTCCCAGAACAGCCACAGGAAAATACCGGTACTGACAAAGGCTGCATACCAGCACCAGAGGCTTTCGCGCACTGCCAGCAAAAGATAGGTAATCCCCAGCAGGACAGCCACCAGTTCCCAGGCCGAGAGGCTGGAGGCGGCAGCGGCCAGCTGGGCGGGCAGACTGCTCTCCGCCATCAATCGCGGATCGGCAGCAGGCCGGGAATAAACTTGCAGACCAGCACCTGCTGGCCAAACTGCGCATGGCTGGCGGTCAGCGCCTCTCGCACCAGGTTGAAAACCTGCTCGGCCTCACCGCTGATCTGGGTGCTCATCGCGTTGCTGACCAGGGTGAGGTCGCCGGCGGCTGCCAGCCGCTCAATGAAACCCTTGATGACCGTAATATAGTCCTCCTGCAGCGGATACAGGCTCAGTTCTGCGGTGACTTGCATGGTGCGGTTCTCCTGTTTTCAAAAAGTGTAGCTGGCGCTGACGCCAAGGCTGCGGGGTTCCCCGTACTGGTAGTAGGGTTCTGTTACATAGCCTTTGCGCGGGTCATTGCCGAAGTCTCCGAAACCGCGAGTAGCGTAGTCGATGTCCCCCAGATTGCGCCCCCACAGGGCAATTTCCCACTGCTCCGTTTGCCAGCCAAGGCGCATGTGCACCAGCTCATAGGCGTCCGAGAGCAGGTCGTAGCGATCCGAGAAGTAGAACCTGTCACGGGCTTCCAGATCAACCCTCAGATACAGGTTCCTGCCCAGTTCCACTCTGCCGCCCAGGGCTGCCTGGTAGCCGGGCGCGTGGGCCTGGTCGCGGCCCGCCATGTCGGTGCCATCGGGGCTGGTGTAGCGATCGAAGCTGGCGTCGAGCAAGCCGAGGTGGGCGTACAGGCTCAGGCGCTCGCTGGCCAGCCAGTCCAGTTCCAGCTCGAGACCGTAGTTGGTGCCGCGGGCGGCGTTGTTGGTGTAGTCGATAAACGCGGTGCTGCCGTCGTCCCGTGGCAGCACCAGAGAGCCCTTGACCTGCTGGTCATCGCGGTCCATGTAGAACAGGGCCAGGCGGGTCTGCAGGGTGCCGTCGGCGTAGCTGGCCTTGTAGCCCGCCTCGTAGTTGAGCAGGGCTTCCTCGTCGAAGCGCCCCAGCCGCGTCAGCTGCTGCTGCAGGGCAGGATCGGTCGTGGTCTCCACGCTGGCGAGGATGCCGGCGTTGACCCCGTTGCCGCGGTAACCCCGGGAGACACCGGCGTAATACAGGGCGCCGTCGGACTGCTGGTATTCCAGCACCAGACGCGCGCCCCAGAGGTCGCGGCGGCGGCGGTGACTGACACCGTTGCTGTCGCGGTAGTCGGTGCGGCGCTGTTCCAGGCGCAGGCCGCTGACCAGGGTGAGGGTGTCGCTGAGCGCGGTATCCAGTTGGCCGAAGACTGCGCTGGTGTCGGTGTCGTAGCTGCTGGCAAAATCCGCTGCCAGGTAGGTGTACTGGCGCAGCAGGTCTTCCCGGTCGGCCAGGTGGTAGAGGCCGGCTGCCCAGTCGCTGCGACCACCGAACAGGCGGGACCGCTCGGTAGACAGCAGGCGCAGCTGGGTGCTGCCACTGTCACGGTCGCGCAGGTAGCGGTCGAAGGAACTGTATTCCAGCTCCGGGGCAATTCCGACGAAGCTCCAGTCCTCGTCAAAGCTGTACTCGCTGTCGGTGCCCGCGGCGCTGAGGGTGGCCTCGATGGTCACCGCCTCCCGCTCTCCGGTCCAATTCAGGCTGATCGCCGTGGTTTCCTGCCGGTCGTGGCCGGGTTCATCGGAAAGGGTGCGGCGGGTGTTGTCCAGGGAGAAGGCGTCGTAGCCGTTGTCGACGTCCACCGCGAGCAGGTTCAGGTCGAGGGTGTCCGAATCTCCCGCCAGCCAGCGCAGTCGCGCTCGCACTGTAGTCTCGTCGCGAGAATTGGTGTCATCGCGGCGCAGGAAGTCGTTGCGGTAATGGCCATCGCTGCGGTACTGCTGCACGGCCAGGCGGTAGAGCAGGCGCTCCTCCAGCAGGGGGCCGGTGGCCACCATGCCCAGGCTCCAGCTGTCATACTCGGCGAGGCTGCCCTGCAGGGTCAGGCCCGGGGTCGCCTCCGGCGCGGCGCTGCGGATATTGATCAGGCCCGCCAGGGCGTTGGCGCCGTGCAGGGTGCCCTGGGGGCCGCGCAGCACTTCGACCTGCTCGACATCGAACAGGGTGCCGACGGTGCCCAGGCCGCTGAAGTCAACGCCGTCCAGCAGCAGGCCGATGGAGGGGTTCAGGGGCTCCTGAAACTGGCTGCGTTCGCCGATGCCGCGGATCTGGAAGAAGCGGGCCCGCGAGGCCCCACTGGCATAGTTCAGGTTGGGAATAACGTTGAGAACTTCCTCCAGGTGCTGGGCGGCGCGCTCGCGCAGGGTGTCGGCGGTCAGCACGCTGGTACTGCTGGACTGTTCCAGCAGCCGGGTCTCGCGCAATTCAGCGGTCACCAGGATTTCAGTCAGTTCGCCGCTCTGGGCGTGGCTGGCTGTGGCCGCCAGGAGGGCGGGGAACAGCAGGCAAGTGGGGTATTTCATCAGGTTCTCCTCGGCAAAGAAAAAGAGAACCGGTTGGATGTGCGAAACGGAAAAGGAGACGTGCACCTATCCCTACGCCGGTCCTAACCGGATCAGGTTCAAAGGGTTCACCGCACGCGGTATCTCAGGCCGAAGCCACCCCCAGGTCTGTCAAACCCGCAACGCTTTTTCACTTTTGCAACAACGGCGAGTTTGCAACCGAAGTATAGGCGGCTTAAACTGCCGAGCCAATAACTATATTCAACATCCCGGGCATCCAGCCCGGCCTAAGCGCGAGAACAGTGCATGGCGGACGAGGTTTTTTACGGGCAACTGCCTCAAGAGGAAATCGAGGCGGCCCCGGCATTACAGAGCGCCGCCGAGATCCGTGAGGAGCGCCTGTCTGACAAGGTCGAGCTCAACCGCTGGCTGTTGCAACAGGCGCGGCAGATGCAGTGCATGCTGCTGGAAGCGGCGGACTTGCAGGCGCTACTGGAAGTCCTGCTGGTCAGCATGCCGCGCCACTTCGGGTTTCGGGTCGCGGAGCTCTGGTTGTACGACCCGGAACACGTGCTGGCGGGCCTGATAACCTCGGGGCATCGCTACGGCCAGTATCTGCAGCTGCACCACGACGTGTTCGAGATGCAGGAACTGTACGACCTGGAACCGGAAAACATGCTGCTCGACGCCACCGACTCGCGCATGTTTGAGGTCCTTAAAGCTGACCAGGGTATCCAGCACGCCCTGCTGGTACCGCTGCTGGATTCAGGGCGCCTGATGGGCAGTTATCACTGCGGGTTCAGCGAAACGCCCATGGCGACGACGGAAGATGATGAGCGCCTGATTGCCCATCTCGCCGCTGTCGTTTCCATCAGCTTCAAGAATGCGGTCAGCCGGCAGCAGATCTCCCGCCTGACCATGTTGGATCCGCTCACCCAGATCAGCAACCTGCGCGGTTTCGAGAAGGATATCGCCCGGGAAATAGCCCGCGCCAGGCGCGCCGACGAACCCCTGTCGGTGTTGATGCTGGAGATCGATGAGTTCGATGAACTGTTCGAGCACTACGGTGAAATCACCGGTCGTTTCGTATTGAAGAAGGTGACGGAGCGGGTATCCTCTGGCCTGCGGGCTACAGACCTGCTGGCCCGGCTGTCGGACTTACGGCTCGCCGCACTGCTGACAGGGACCGGCGAAGCCCCTGCGAGTGACGTTGCCGAGCGGATCCGCAAGGATATCGAAGGCTTCCTGATTGACGACGGCCGCGGCGCGGTGATGCAAGTCACCCTGAGCCTCGGCCTGGTAACCTGGGAGCCGCACCAGTATCCCGCTGTGGATATGGCCCAGCTGGCCAAGCAAATGCAGACTGTGGGCGCCAACGCCGTGCACGCCGCCACCGCGAGCAATGGCAACCAGCTCAAGCTTGGCCGCCTTTCCACCCTGATGGTTTGACAGCGGGAGACTGAACAGTCTTGAGAAGTATCGACGAACTCTTCGCCAACAATCGCGCCTGGGCGCACAGTGTCAAAACCACTGATCCGGATTTTTTTGAAAAACTGGCCAACCAGCAGGCGCCGGAGTATCTCTGGATAGGCTGCTCCGACAGCCGCGTGCCGGCCAACCAGATCGTCGGGCTGCTGCCGGGCGAGGTGTTCGTGCACCGCAACGTGGCGAACATGGTGGTGCATACGGACTTCAACTGCCTGACCGTGTTGCAGTACGCGGTTGACGTGCTGAAGATCAAGCATGTGCTGGTCGTCGGGCACTACAATTGTGGCGGCGTGCGCGCGGCCTACGAAAACCGTGACAACGGCCTGATCGACAACTGGCTGCGCAACATCAAGGACGTGCAGCAGCGCCACCGGCGCCGTATTGCGGCCCTCGAGAGCGATGACGACCGGGTCAACCTGCTGTGCGAACTCAACGTTACCAGCCAGGTGTTCAACGTCTGCCATACCACCATCGTCCAGAACGCCTGGAGCCGGGGCCAGCCCCTGTCGGTGCACGGCTGGGTGTACAGTCTCAAGGACGGCTTGATCAATGACCTCGAGTGCACGGTCAGCGGCCCGGAGCAGATCTCCGCGGTTTACCGTGTACAGTCGGACCGCGACGACGAGTGACCCCCCCGTATGGGTGAGCACGATGTCGCCGTTCTGCGCTAGACTGGCAGCTCGTCCACCTACAACCGAGGATCTCCATGCCAGTCCAGCCAGTCACGATTGCCGGCAGTAAAATCCTGATTACCGGCCCTACGGGCCAGGTGGCCGCGCCGGTCATCGCGGCCTGGGCAGGGCAGGCGGAGCTCACGGCGCTGGCGCGGTTCAGTGATCCCGCCGGGCGTGAAGCGCTGGAGGCACAGGGCGTGCGCTGCCTGCAGGCGGATCTCGCGGACCCCGATGCGCTGGCGGGGCTGCCCGCAGACTTCGACTACGTGCTGAATTTTGCCGTGGTCAAGACCGACAGTTTCGACTACGACCTGGCGGCCAACGCCGAGGGCCTGGGCCGGCTGATGTTGCACTGCCGCGATGTGAAGGCCTTCCTGCATCTGTCGTCGACCGCGGTGTACCAGTACGCGGGCCAGGAGCCCCGGGCGGAGAATGCGCCGCTGGGCGACAACCATCGGGTCATGTTCCCCACCTACAGCATCAGCAAGATCGCCGCCGAGACCGTGTGCCGGTTCACTGCCAGGCAGTTCGGCATACCGGCAACCATCGCCCGCCTCAGTGTGCCCTACGGCAACAATGGTGGCTGGCCCTGGTATCACCTGCTGATGATGGAGCAGGGCATGCCGATAGATGTCCACCCGGACCGACCCAACCGCTATAACCTGCTGCACACGGATGACTATATCGAGAAGCTGCCACTGCTGCTGGCGGCCGCCAGCACCGAGGCCACCACCGTGAACTTCGGCGGCTCCGAGGCAGTGAGCATTGAGGACTGGTGCGGCTGGTTGCAGGAACTCACCGGCCTGGTGCCGGAGTTTCGCGACAACCCGCAGGCGTTTGGCAGCCTGGCGATAGATCCCACGCGGATGCACGAGCTGATCGGCCCCACCCGGGTCGACTGGCGCGAGGGCGTTCGCAACATGGTGGCGGCGCTTTCGCCGCAGCTGCTGAAGCCTGGCCGGTAGGTTGCCGCGCCGGCTGCCGGCGCCCGTCCGCGGGAGGTTCCGTGAATAATTTGCTAATGCTGTTGCTGTTTATCTTCGGGAGCGTCGCCCTGATGGTGTTTCTGGGGGAGCGCTACGCCAAGCCCGCGGACCTCGAACGCATGGCGCGGATGCGGCGCTGGCTGATACCCCTGGTTGGCGTCATGCTGCTGCTGTCGCTGCTGGACTTTTATTTGTAGAGAGTAGCCGTAGCGGGTAACGGTAACCGAGTCACCCTGACGGGTGATGCGTAGGGGCGCCGGGTTTGCCACACTGGGCAACCTGAGCATGCTGTTGTGCCATTCACGGAGAGGGAAAAAGCGATGTCTGAACCGGATCTGGAATCCCTGCGCAGCGGCCAGCTTTGGCTGGACTTCTGTGAATCCCTGAAGAGTGCCGGCGCCGAGATCCTCGCTGCGGGCGCGCCCGCGGATGATCTCAGCCGCGCCGAGGGGTTTCGCTATCTGACTCGCCTGCTGCGGCTCAGCCTGGAGAAGCACCTGGAGTTCAGCGACCCCTTCTGCCCCCAGTTCTATTCCCTGTCCCACGAGACTGCCAAGATCGGCAACGACAACCCGGACAATTACTACCAGAATTGTGCGATCGACGGCCGCTGCAGCTATCGGATTACCGGCAACGCCGGGCAGGCAGAGTACCTGAGTATCGAAACCAAGGCCGGCTCCTTTGCCGGTCAGGGCGATATGGCGCCCACCGGTCATGTGACCCTGGACGACCTGGAACTGGGCCCGGGTGGGGAGTTCGAACTGCTGGTCAGCGCCACTCCACAAACGGGCAACTGGCTGCCGATGACTCCCGAGTCCGACAACATCCTGGTGCGCCAGACCTTCCGTGACCGGCGTCGGGAACGCAAGGTCGAGCTGCAGATCGAGTGCCTGGACCCCCACGGCGAGGCGGTGCTGGACCCGGCGCAGTTCGCGGCCCAGTTGGGCAAGGTGGTGCCCTTCATCAACGGCACCGCCGGCCTGTTCCGGCAGTGGATGCTGGGGTTTGCGGCGCACATCAACCAGCTGCCGCCGAACGACCAGCAGATGTGCCTGCGCGCCGGTGGCGATCCGGCCATCTACTACCACAACAGCTACTGGCAGCTGGCGCCGGATGAGGCACTGGTCATCGAATTCATGCCGCCACAGGAGTGCCGCACCTGGAATTTCCAGCTCTCCAACTTCTGGATGGAATCACTGGATTACCGTTACCACCGCATCCACCTGAACCGCAGCAACGCCCAGCTTGCGGCCGACGGCCGGGTGCGGATAGTGGTGGCCGGGCGCGACCCCGGGGCGGCTTTTCCCAACTGGCTGAGCACCGCCGGCCATGAGTGCGGCGCCATGCTGTTGCGCTATGTCGAAGCCACGGACTTCCCGTCGGTGCACACGCAGGTTGTTGCGCTGGATAAATTGATTGCCGAAGGAGCTGCATAACGTGACTGATATTCGCCTGGATGCCGATACGCTGGTCGCTGCCGCGAGGGCCGTGGATGGGCTGCAGGACTTTGGCGATGATAGCTACCGCGAGCCGCTGGAACGCTTGCTGTGGTCGCTGGAGCACGAGGCTGACCTCAATGCCATCGGCCGCCCCGCCATGTACCAGCGCATGCTGGACATCCTCAGTACCCGCCTGCGGGTACAGGAATGGCTGCGCCGGCACCCGGAGATTCGCGACGAAGAGATCATTGCGCCGCTGGTGATTGTCGGTCTGCCGCGCACCGGGACGACCATGCTGCACCGCACCATCGCCGCGGACCACCGCATGTATGCACCGCTGTGGTACGAGGTGCGCTACCCCTGCCCGGACCTGGACTGGGATTTCACCGCCGCCGGCGATCGCCGCATCGCCGACGCCAAGGCCGAAGTGAAGATGATGATCGACAGCAGTCCGGACCTGCTGGCCATACATCCGCTGGATGCGATGGAGCCGGATGAGGACATCATGCTGCTGGAGCAGTCTTTCTACAGCTTCAATATCCAGGCCCTGGCCAACGTGCCCAGCTTCGACGCCTGGGTCGAGGCCCAGGACCATACCATCGGCTACGAGTACCTGAAGCTGCTGCTGCAGTTCCTGCAGTGGCAGAAGAAGCGCAGTGGCCAGCAGGGCGAGCGCTGGGCCCTCAAGGCGCCGCACCACCTGCACTACATGGATCTGGTATTCAAGGTATTTCCCGACGCGCGTGTAGTACAATCCCACCGCGATCCGGTCGAAACCATCCCCTCCCTGGCCAGCATGATTGCCAACGTGTGGAAGGTGTACTCGGATTCGGCCGACCCGGTGGCCGTGGGCGAGCAGTGGGCGCGCAAGTTTGCCCGCGGCATGCAGCACACCCTGGATGTGCGCCGGCAGGTGGGCGAAGAGCGGTTCCTGGACCTCTGGTTCAAGGACACCGTCAGCCAGCCGATGGTGGAAATCGCCAGGATCTACGACTTCCTCGGCATGGACCTGACCCCCGAGGCCAGTACCGAGATGGCGCGCTGGCAGGATTTCAACCGCCGCGAGCTGCGCCCCGCCCACGCCTATACCCTGGAGCAGTTCGGTCTCAGCGAAGCGGGGCTCAAGGAACAGTTCCGCGGTTATCGTGAGGCCTTCATCACGTCCTGACCGGATCGTGAACCAGACACACCCAATACACTGAGCATGAGAGCACAGCTATGGCAGAACAGAAAGCAACCAACGTCCACTGGCACGAAGGTGACATTACCCGTGAGCACCGCCAGCAGCTGCTGGGTCACAAGGGAGCAACCCTGTGGTTTACCGGCCTGTCGGGCAGCGGCAAGAGCACGGTTGCGGTAGAGCTGGAAGGCCGGCTCATCGAGCTGGGGGTGTTGGCTTACCGGCTGGACGGGGACAACGTGCGCCTGGGCATCAACCGCAACCTGGGGTTCACTGCCGAGGATCGCACCGAGAACATCCGCCGCATCGGCGAGATCGCCAAGCTGTTCGTGGACACCGGCGTTATCGCCCTGAGCAGCTTTATCAGCCCCTACGCCAGCGACCGCAACCAGGTGCGTGAACTGCACGAGGCTGCGGGGATGGATTTCATCGAGGTGTTTGTCGACTGCCCGCTGGAAGCGGCGGAAGCGCGCGATCCCAAAGGGTTGTACAAGAAGGCCCGGGCCGGCGAGATCAAGAACTTCACCGGTATCGACGACCCCTACGAGGCGCCGTTCAAACCTGAAATCCACCTCCATTCCGACAAGCAAACCCTCAATGAGGAGGTGGAACAGATTCTGGCCCTGCTGCGCGAGCGCGGCATCATCAAGCCCTGAGCCACAGCCACAGATACGGAGACTATCATGATCAAACCCCACGGCTCTGCGGAGCTGCACCCCCTCTATGTCGCCGACGACAGTCGTCGCGCGGCCCTGCTGCAGGAGGCGGAGCAACTGCCTTCCCTGCTGCTCAATTCCGCCGCAGCCGCCAACGCGGTGATGCTGGGCGGCGGGTACTTCAACCCGCTCAGCGGCTACATGAACCTGGCCGATACCCTGAGCGTTGCTGACAAGTTGCAGACCGTGGACGGTCTGTTCTGGCCGGTGCCGATCGTCAACCTGACCGAGTCCACCGCTGTTGCCGCGGGCAGCCGCATCGCGCTGCGCGACCCCAACGTCGAGGGCAACCCGGTGCTGGCGATCATGCAGGTGGAAGCCGCCGAGGTCGTCAGCGAGGAGCAGATCGATTTCATCGCGGAAAAGGTTTTCCGCACCCTGGACCCGAAGCACCCCGGGGTCGACACCTTCAAGAGCCTCGGCCGCACCCTGCTATCGGGCCCCATCGAGGTGCTCAATTTTTCCTACTTCCCGGAGGAGTTTCCGGACACCTTCCGCACCGCAGTGCAGATCCGCGAGGAAATCGCGGCCCGCGGCTGGAATACCGTGGTCGCCTTCCAGACCCGCAACCCCATGCACCGGGCTCATGAGGAACTGTGCCGGATGGCGATGGAGGATCTGCACGCGGACGGCATTCTCATCCACATGCTGCTGGGCCAACTGAAGCCGGGCGATATTCCCGCCGATGTGCGCGACGCCTCCATCCGCAAAATGGTGGATGTCTACTTCCCGCCGAACACGGTGATGGTGACTGGCTACGGTTTCGACATGCTCTACGCCGGGCCGCGGGAAGCCGTGCTGCACGCGGTGTTCCGCCAGAACTGTGGCTGCTCGCACCTGATCGTGGGCCGCGACCACGCCGGTGTCGGCGACTACTACGGCGGCTTTGATGCCCAGACCATCTTCGACGAGGAAGTCCCCGCAGGCGCGCTGGAGTTGCAGATCTACCGCGCCGATCACACCGCCTATAGCAAGAAGCTGGACCGGGTGGTCATGATGCGGGATGCACCGGATCACAGCCCGGAAGACTTCGTCCTGCTGTCGGGCACCAAGGTGCGGGAGATGCTGGGCAACGGCGTTGCGCCACCGCCGGAGTTTTCCCGCCCGGAAGTGGCGCAGATCCTGATGGACTACTACCGGAGCCTGTAACCGGCTCCTGCAGAGTTACTGCTGGCCGCCGCGGGTGGCGGCCAGCAGGGATTCCAGCGTCTGCGGCCCAACCAGGGATTGGACCAGCTCGCCCGCGGGATTGATGATGAATGTGGTGGGCAGCACCACAGGTCGGGGCTGGCCCAGCAGTTCCGCCGGGTCTTCCTCCAGGGTGGGAAAGCCGACCTTCAGATCCCGCAGTTGGCCCGCCAGATCTTCGCCTGTAGCACCGTCATAGTTTACCCCCAGCACGGTGATATCGCCGTGCTCGTGGTCCAGCTCGTTCAGCTCCGGTATTTCCTCGATACAGGGCTTGCACCACTTGGCCCAGTAGTTGATGACCACCCATTGGCCGCGCAGGCTCTCGAGCAGGGCGGCGTTGTCGCCCGGTGTTGCGGGGGGCTGGCAGCCGGCGAGCAGCAACAGCAGGGCCAGGCAAGCGTTTTTCACGTTCAGGTGCTCCCTTGGTTTCGATCTGGATACTCGAAGGCGGCAAGTATGCCATGATTTCCCGGCGGTTCCAGCGCAGGCCTTTTGCTATAATGGCGCTCCTTTGGCCCTGGAGTGTTACGTGAGCGAGTATCAGATCTATCACAATCCGCGCTGTTCCAAGTCCCGCGCGACCCTGGCGCTGCTGCAGGAGCACGGCATTGAACCCGAGATCGTTCTCTACCTCGACCGTCCGCCGTCGCAGGCAGCGCTCAAGCGCCTGCTGGCACAACTCGGTATCAGCGCCGCGGAACTGGTGCGCCGCGGCGAAGCTGAGTACCAGGAGCTGGGCTTCGGCGCCGGCAGCTCCCAGGCGGATCTGCTCGGGGCCATGGCCGCTCACCCCAAGCTGATAGAACGTCCCATCGTCGTGCGCGGTGAGCGGGCAGTGCTGGGGCGGCCGCCGGAAAACGTGCTGGCGCTGCTAGCCTGATGGCCGATCCCTATGTGCTGGTGCTTTACTACAGTCGCCACGGCGCCACTGCAGCCATGGCCGCGCAGGTGGCCCGCGGCGTCGAGAGTGTGGCCGGTATCGACGCCCGGCTGCGCACCGTCCCTGCCATCTCCGCGACCTGTGAGCAGACCGAGGATGAGATTCCCGACGACGGCCCGCTCTACGGCGAGCTCGATGAGCTGCGCGACTGTGCCGGCCTGGTGCTCGGCAGCCCCACTCGCTTTGGCAATATGGCCTCGCCGCTCAAGTATTTTCTCGACCAGAGTTCCGCGCTCTGGCTCAGCGGCGCCCTGATTGACAAGCCGGCGGCGGTCTTTACTTCTACTGCAAGCCTGCACGGCGGCCAGGAAACCACGCTACTGAGCATGATGCTGCCCCTGTTGCACCACGGCATGGTGCTGGCGGGGCTGCCCTACAGCGAGCCCGGATTGATGACCAGCACCACCGGTGGTACGCCCTACGGCGCCTCGCACTGGGCGGGAGCGGACAATGGCCGCGCCCTGGATGCGGCGGAGGCCGCCCTGTGCCGGGCCCAGGGCAAACGTATCGCCAGGCTGGCGCTGGCTCTGGGAGGCCTGTCGTGACCGCCATCGCGCGTATCGGGCCGAGCCGCTGGGCCTGGTGGCTGATCTGGCTCAGCTGGGGTCTGCTGCTGGCCCAGCAAGTGCTGGACCTGTTTGAGTTTCAACCGCCCTGGATTATCTGGCTGGGCAAGCTGTTGCCCCTGCTCCTGTTTCTGCCGGGCATGCTGCGGGATCGCCTGCGCAGCTTTATCTGGCTGTGTTTTGTCTCCCTGCTGTACTTCATTACCCTGGTGGAGCGCTTGTTCGCGACCCCGCAGGCCGTGCTGCCCTGGCTGGGCATGGTGGCTGTGGTCACCCTGTTCTGCAGCGCCATGTTCTACGTGCGCTGGCGTGCACGCGAGCTGCAACCCCCCGAAACTACGACCGAACCGGAGTCCCCCATATGAGCAAGCCCTCCCTGTTGCGGCGCATTTTTTCCAGGTTCTGGGCCGGCCTCACCTGGTTTCGGCTGGCCCTGTCGAACCTCCTGTTCCTGGTTTTCCTGGTGCTGATCTATGTCCTGTATTTCAGCGACAACCAGCAGCCAATGCCGGCCAGGGCGGCCCTGCTGCTGGACCTCGGCGGCACCCTGGTGGAGGAGAAGTCGCGCGCCAATCCGCTGCAGGCCCTGCTCGGGGAGCCGGCGCCGACGGACCGGGAGATATTGCTGCGGGATGTGCTGGATGCGATCCGCCACGCGGCGAAAGACCCGGCGATCACTGCCCTGGTCATGGAACTGGATTACCTGGTGTCCTCGGGGATCAGCAAGAATCTGGAGATCGCCGAGGCCATCACTGCGTTCAAGGCCAGCGGCAAACCGGTGCTGGCGGTCGGGGATTTCTTCACCCAGGACCAGTACCTGCTGGCCAGCCAGGCCGATGAGATAATCCTCAACCCCATGGGAGCAGTGCCGCTGGAGGGCTTTGCCAGCTATCGCAACCACTTCCGCGAGGCGCTGGAGAAAGCTTCAGTCTCCATGCACGTGTTCCGGGCCGGCGAGAACAAGTCCATGGCGGAACCGTTCCTGCGCGACGACATGTCTGCGCAGGAAAAGGCTATCACTGCGCGCTGGCTGCAGGATTTCTGGAGCCGTTATACCGAGCTGGTGGAAGAGCGGCGCCAGTTGCCCCCCGGGGCGATCGACCGCTACATCGACGACTACCATGCCCTGCTGGCAGCGGCGGAGGGTGACGGTGCCCGGCTGGCCCGGGAGCAGGGCCTGGTCGACAGGCTGCTGGCGCGCTCCGATGCCAATGATTACCTGATTTCGGTGGTCGGGGCCGAGGACGAGGAGGGCTTTTACGAGGCCGTGTTCTTCGAGGGCTACATCGCCCGCACCCGCCCGTCGAGCTTCACCCCTGTCACCGGCGACCGGGTGGCTGTGATTACAGCCGAAGGCAATATCATGTCCGGCGAGCAGCCCCCGGGCACTATCGGCGGCGACTCCCTGTCGCGCCTGTTGCGACAGACCGCGGAGCAGGAAGGAGTCAAGGCCCTGGTGCTGCGGGTGAATTCCGGCGGCGGCAGCGTTCTCGCCTCCGAGCGCATCCGCCAGGCGGTTACCCGGGTGCGCGCGCAGGGCATCCCGGTGGTGGTGTCGATGGGGTCGGTGGCGGCTTCCGGTGGTTACTATATTGCCGCCGAGGCGGACCAGATCTGGGCCACACCGGCGACCCTGACCGGCAGTATTGGCGTGTTCATGGCTTTCCCCACCTTTGAACAGTTGCTGGACCGAGCCGGTATTCACACCGATGGCGTCGGCACCACCAGTCTTGCGGGCTCCCTGCGTTTTGACCGCCCGCTCAATCCGCAGGTGGCGGCATCGCTGGTCAGCACGGTGAACTTTACCTACGAAGGTTTCCTGGACCTGGTTGCCGCCGGGCGGGACCTGGAGCGGGCGCAGGTACTGCAGGTGGCGGAGGGCAAGGTCTGGAGCGCCGCCGATGCCCAGCGCCTGGGGCTGGTGGATGAGCTCGGTTCCCTGCGCGACGCCATTGCGGCTGCCGCCAGTCTCGGCGGCCTCGGTGAACGCTATCCGGTGGAGTATGTTCAGGAGCCCCTGTCACCGCGGGACATGTTGTTGCAGCATCTCGCGTCACGGGTCGGTGCGGTGGTCTCCCCGTGGCCGGGTCTGGGGGCGAGTATGCAGGGTCTGGTACAGCCGCTGGCCAGCGTCGCCCGCAGCCTGGCCCAGATGAACGATCCCGCACATCTCTACATGCGTTGCCTGTCTTGCTCGGCGCTGCCCTGAAGGGTGGCGCGAAGGCTCAGGAAGCGGTTTCCAGCCCTTCGCTGGTGAGGCGCTCACTCCACCCCCTGAGGTCCATCAGGATCAGATAGAGGCTGGGCACCAGCAGCAGCGTAATCACGGTGGCAAAGACGATGCCGAAGGCCAGCGAAACGGCCATGGGCACGATCTCCTGGGCCTGGGCACTGCGCTCCAGCAGCATCGGGGCGAGGCCGAAGAAGGTGGTGAGGGAGGTCAGCAGGATGGCGCGGAAGCGACTGCTGCCGGCCTCGACCACCGCCCGCAGGGGCTCCACCCCGTCCTTGATCGAGTTGTTGATACGGTCCACCAGAATCAGGCTGTCGTTAACCACCACCCCGCTGAGCGCAATCACGCCCATCATCGACATCATGCTCAGGGGATAGCCGGTAATCCAGTGCCCGACAATGGCGCCAATCACGCCGAACGGTATCACCCCCATGATAATCAGTGGCTGCAGGTAGGAGCGGGTGGGTACGGCCAGCAGGGCGTAGATGCCGAACAGCGCCAGGCCGAAACCTATCAGCATGCTGGTCAGCATTTTCTGTTCTTCGTCCGCGAGCCCGGCAATGGCGTAGCTCAGTCCCGGGTAGCGCTGCAGCAACTCCGGCAGGACGTTTTGCTCGATATCCGCGACCACCCGCGACGGCTCCACCAGGTCCTTGTTCGCACCCGCCGTGACTTCGGCCGCGCGCTGGTAGTTGATGTGGGTGACTTTCTGCAGGCCCTGCCTGACCTCAAGCCGGGCCACGGTATCAAACGGGATCTCGTCACCGTCCGCTGTGCGGATGTACATGTCATTGAGGGAGTTGACTCTTTCCCGGTCCGCGCGCGGGTAGCGGACCATGACCTTGACCTCGTCGAGACCGCGCTGTATTCGCTGCGCTTCGGCGCCGTAGAAGGCGTGGCGCACCTGGTTGGCCAGCTCGAATCGGGACAGACCCAGGGATTCACCCTCCGGCAGCAGTTCGATATGGAATTCATCCGAGGTTTCGCTGGCGCCGTTGCGGATGTCATAGAGGCCGTCGTAGCGGCGCAGGGCGGTTGCCAACTCCGCGGATGCGGCGCGCAGCATGGTGAAATCCCGGTGCATCAGGTCGAAGGCAATTGCGGGGCCAAAGCTGGGCCCGTCGGCGCTGCTGATGGCCAGAATCTTCACCCCGTGTGGCGTGCCCACCGCTTCGCGCCAGCGCTGCTCGATCTCGCGGGTGCTGATGCTGCGCTGGTCTTCCTTGGTCAGCTCCAGATTGACGCCGCCGGTTGTGCGGCTGCTGCCGAAGGCAAACACATGTTGCACCAGTTGCTCGTCGCGGCCGGATTCGCGCCGATAGTCCGCTTCCACCCGATCCAGTGCCGCAACGATGTGGGCAATGGTTTCCAGGGTGCGCTCCTCCGGGCTGCCCTCGTTCATTTCCACTTCCACGCTGATGAATTCCCCGGGCACATCGGGAGCGATCACGGTACGCACCAGGCCGCCGACAACCAGGCCGCTGCACAGGACCAGCAGGCCGATAAACCCCGCCAGGGTGACGTAGCGATAGCGGATGCAGCGCTGCATCAGCGGGCTGTAGCGTTGCTCCACAAACCGCTTCAGGCGCCGGTTCACGGTTTCCTGCACTCGATCCACCGCCAGCAGGACCCGGCTGCGGGTAGCGCTGCTGTGGGCGAGGTGTGCGGGCAGGATCCACTTCGATTCCACCAGCGAGAACATCAGGCAGAGAATCACTACCCAGCCGCAGGCCTCGGGGAACGCGGCAAACACGCCCTCCATGAACAGGGTGGGGGCGAAGGCGACGATGGTGGTAAGCACGCCGAAAGTCGCCGGTACTGCCACTTTTTGCACGCCGTCGATCACGCTGTCGATACTGTGGCCGTGCTTTTCCTGCTCGGAGTAGGCGCTCTCGCCCATGATGATCGCATCGTCCACCACGATTCCCAGTACCAGGATGAAACCGAACAGGCTGATCATGTTGAGGCTGGCGTGGATGTATGGCGTGTTGATCATGGCCATGGCACCGAGGAAGCAGACGGGTATCCCGAGCATCACCCAGAAAGCCAGCTTGATCTCCAGGAACAGGGCCAGCACGATGAATACCAGCAGCGCGCCCATGGCCAGGTTCTTGACCATCATCCCGAGCCGGCCTTCGAGGTAGAAGGTGATGTCTGACCAGATATCCAGGGTCACCGCCGCCGGCAGCTGCCCCTGCTGGCGCTCGACCCAGGCCCGGGTGACATTGGCAGTGTCGATAATGTCCTGGCTGCCCATGGCGAAGACCTGGATTCCCAGCGAATAGCGGTCGTTGAACAGGGCGAAACCGCGGGTCTCCTCGAACTCGTCGCGGACCGTGGCGATGTCGCCCAGCAGCAGGCGGGTGCCATCGGGGAAACTGCGCAGGACAATGGCTTCGAAATCCTGCTGCACATAGGCCTGGCCCTGGGTACGCAGCATGATGTCGCCCTGGCGGGTGCGCAGGGAGCCGGCGGGCAGATCCAGTGAGGAGCGGGCGATAATGTCCGCCACTTCCCCCAGACTCAGGTGGTATTCACGCAACCGTTGTTCGGAGATTTCCACCGAAATCTCGTAGGCGCGGGCGCCGACCACCTCCGCCGCGGACACCTCGGGCAGGGTCAGCAACTCGCGGCGCAGCTCGTCCGCCAGGGTTTTCATGCTGCGTTCGTCCAGCTCCCCGGACAGCTGCAGTTGCAGGGCGGGAAACAGCAGCTCGGGCTGGCTGATAATGGCTTTTTCCGCATTCTCGGGGAAGTGCTGAATGGCGTCGATGCGGTTCTTGATGTCCGCCAGCAGCTCGTTGATATCGGTACCGTCCAGCGGTTCGATCATGATTCTGGCGAGGGACTCCATGGCGTCCGATTCCACCCGCTTGATGCCGTCGAGATCGTTGATGGCCTCCTCGATCTTCAGCACGATACCCTGCTCCACCTCTTCCGGTGAGGCGCCGGGATAGGCCATGTTGATGAAGATCATGTCGATGTCGAAGGTGGGGAACATCGCGCGCTGAATGGTGAACGCCGAGCCCAGGCCGACCACCAGGATGATGGCCATCAGCAGGTTGGCCGCGACCGGATTGTGTGCAAACCAGGCAATGATGCCCTTGTGTCGCCCCATGTTCACGGGCTGGCGGCCACGTCGGGCGCGACTGGCGTCTCCACGGGGGCAGCCGGCGTTGGCGTGCGTTGCGGGCGCAGCTCACTGCTGCTGATTCTGGATACCACCTCGACCTCGGCTCCGGTCAGGGCGCTGTCCAGCGCGGTGAGAATGACCAGGTCGCCGTTTTCCAGGCCCGAGGATACGTAGATGAAATCGCCAGCGGCGCGCAGGGTGGTCACCTTGCGATTGCGCACCAGGTTGTTGTCATCCACCACCGCGACCATGTCGCCGGCCCGCAGCACGTAGCGGGGCAGCGCCACCAGCCCGGGCATGGGCCGGCCCTGGATGCTCGCGTTGACGAAGGTGCCAATACGCAGAGGTTCGCGCCCGGGGCTGTTGAGGGCATAGGGGTCGTCGATGCGGGCAACCGCAAACAATGCGCGAGAGCGCTCATCGAAAACCCCCTCACTGCGGTGCAGGCGAGCAGTCCAGTGAGTGACGTCGCCGCCGACATCGGTGTACAGGTCGATAACGGCGCTGCCGGCGTCAGTCGCAACCCCGGGGAGGTCCAGGTAGGCGAGCCGGGTTTGCGGGATGGGCAGACGCACTTCGGCCATGGCCACGGCGAAGACTTCCGCGAGGCTGGCGCCGGGAGTGACGTAGTGCCCCAGCTCGCTGTGTTTGGCCCCGATCAGGGCATCGTAGGGTGCGCGCACTACGGTTCGTTCCAGGTCGTCCCTGGCTGTGTTCACGTCCGCAGCCGCGGCCAGTCGCTGGGCCTCGGCCTGGGCCAGTTGCGGCTTGCGCAGGTACAGATCGCGGGCCTCGTCAGAGCGCTGGCTGCCCGCTGGCAGGCGCTCCCACTCGCGTCGGGCCACGTCCGCCCGCCCTCGTTCCTGCAGCAACTCACTCTCGGCACTGCGCAGGGCGGCCTCGGCGCGGGCCAGCTGCGCTTCGTAGTCGCGGGGGTCGATACGCAGCAGTATCTCGCCCTGGCGCAGGAAACCGCCCACATTGAAACTCTCGGCGACTTCCACGATACGGCCCTGCACTTCCGCCACCAACTCGGTTTGTTGCAGGGGCGAGACGGTACCCTGGGCCTGTACCGGGATACGGATGGTTTCCTGCTCCGCTTCCACTACATCCACCGTCACCGGGATGTATACCGGCTCGCTGATCTCGGTGGAAGGGCGGTTCAGGAATAACAGGAAGGTGACGGCCGTCGCACCTGCGAGCAGGCCGACGGCTAGAATGATCTGGCGTTTTACAGATGCCACAGCAGGATCCGGTCAGAGACCGCGGTGCCTCGCCGTGAGGCAATTGCACCGCAGCTTTTATGAAAGTGCCGTTATATCACACCGAACCGGGTCGAGCCTGTGAAATACTGGTAACAAAGGAGGTTTCAGTCCTTCGCCGGCATATTCACGTCCACCTGCGGGAACGGAATGCTGAGGCCCGCCTCATCGAATTTCAGTTTCACCGCCTCGGTGGTGTCCCAGAAAACTCCCCAGTAGTCCGCCGAGTTGACCCAGGGCCGGACCAGGAAATTGACGCTGGAGTCTGCCAGCTCGCCCACCACGATGTTGGGCTCCGGCTCCGCCAGCACTCTCTCGTCGGCGGCAATGATTTCCTGCAGCAACTGCTTGGCCTGGCGCAGGTCGTCGCCGTAGGAGACGCCGAAAACCATATCCACACGGCGGGTGGAGCGCGCGGAATAATTGGTGATGTTGTTGCTGAGAATGGCGCTGTTGGGAACGATGACTTCCTTGTTGTCCGGGGTAGTCATGGTGGTAGTGAAGATGCTGATGCTCTCGATCACCCCCATCGCCTTGCCCGCTTCCACGAAATCGCCCTTGGTGAAAGGACGGAAGGTGATCAGCAGCACACCGGCAGCCAGGTTCGACAGCGAGCCCTGCAGCGACAGGCCGATGGCGAGACCGGCGGCACCCAGCAGGGCGACCATGGAGGTGGTGTCGATGCCCAGCTGGCTGAGCGCCGCGATGATGACGAACAGCAGCAGCAGCCAGCGCAGGATCGCCGACAGGAATCGTACCAGCACCTCGTCCATGCGCCGCGCCTGCATTACTTTGATGATCAGGCCGACAACGGTGGCGACTACGATGCGCCCGATATAGAAGATGACCAGGGCCAGGACAATACGGGTGCCCCAGGGAATGATGTAAGCCTGCCACAGCAAGTTGATGTCGATGTTCTCGGGCATTTTCGGGGTTCTCCTTGGAAAAACCGCTAATATACCCGATTCAGGCACTGTTTGCAGGTCGCGTCCCGGTCACCCTGGCGCCGTTTTCAGCACCGGCGATGGCTGCATCCTGCAACACTTCGACCGGCAGGCCGGAGCTGGCCTGGGGCAGGTCGCTGGTCAACACCAGGCTGTCGGCCGGTATGGACGAGGCGTCCACCAGTACTTCCATCTCCCCCAGCGCGTTGCGGCGGCTGCCCACGGTCACCACTTCAAGCCCCCGCAGACGCGAGTTCTCCACCAGGTAAATTCGGGTCTGGGCGTAGAGACTTTGCAGCGGCAGGGCGACGGCGGGCCCGGTGGCCGGCAGGCGCAGGAACAGGTCCACCGCCCGACCCAGTTCGTGGCTGGCTCCGGCGCTTTCGGGCAGGGTGAAGATGGCCTCCAGCCCGGTACTGCCATGGCCGACCTCACTGGCCAGTTGCAGCAGACGCGCGGGTATTTGCTGCTCGCCGATGAACGCCTCCACGGCTTCGCCTGCGGCCAGCGCTCGCTTGAGTGTGCCCGCAAGGTCGCCCGGAACCGGCACCCGCAGCTGCAGGGCGCGGTCGTCATACAGCGCCAGCAGGGTCTGCCCCGGCCGCACCCGGTCCCCCGGTGCCACCTGCAGACGCGCAATACGGCCTGCGAACGGCGCCCTGATCTGGGCCTGTTGCAGGCTGCGGTGCTGATCCTCCTCCCGTGCCTTCGCGCTTTCCAGCCGAGCCTGGGCAGTGGCCAGCCGCTGCGGCTGCTTGGCGACCAGGGCCTGCTGGCGGGCATACTCGATGTGCTGGCTCGCGGCCTCCCGCTGCAGGCTCTCCAGCTGTTCGGTCGCCACCAGTTGCCGCGCGTGCAGGGTCTGCAGACGCTCGACCCGGCTGCGGGTGAGATCCAGCAGCGTCTGCTGCTGTTCCAGGATCGCGCGTTCGCTGGCGAAATCGGTGTGCAGCGCCGCCAGTGCGGCACGGGCTTCAGCCAGGTCTGCCGCCCGCTGGCGCAGCTGCAGTGACTGCTCTTCGTCGTCCAGTGCGACCAGCAAATCGCCTGCTTCTACCGATTGCCCTTCGCTGGCATGAACCGCCAGCACGCGGGATTCAAGCGCGGCTCCGAGCTGGGTGTGTCGTGGAGTCTCGATGCGGCCGAACAGCTGCAGTTCCGGGCTCAGATACTCGGCCTTGGGCGTGACCGCGGTCACCGTCCAGACCTTCTCCCGGTTGACCGGTGGTTCGTGCTTCGGTGCGGTGGCCATCAGGCCGCCGGCGCTGAGCATGCCGGCGAAAGCCACCAGTGCAAAGCGGCGGTTTTTCGCCCGCAGCAGGCGTGACAGCTGGGTTTTCAGGGTCATGGGCGCAATCCTCTCAAGTGTTCGCGGGTAGAGCGGTGGGGTTGTTCGCGGTGGTTTCGGCCGTGTCGGCCTGCCGGTCCAGCAGTGACAGCAGCGCGGGTATGGTGATCAGGATCAAGCTGGTGCCGTAGAGCAGGCCAAAGCAGATGACCACCGCCAGCGGCGCCATTGCTTCGCCCATGGGCGAGCTCTCGAGCATCATCGGCGCCAGCCCCAGGGTGGTGGTCACCGAAGTCAGGATAACCGGCCGCAACCGGTCCCGGCAGGCTTCCACCAGCGCCGCGCGGGCCTGCATGCCCTGCTCGCGATAGCGCTTGTAGGCGGTGATCAGGATGATGGAGTCGTTGACGATAACGCCGGTCAGGGTGAACAGGCCCATGATGGCCATGGCGCCCAGGTTCAGGCTCATCAGCTGCAGCCCGATCAGGGCGCCGGTGAGAGCCATCGGGATCGCGGCCATGACTGCCAGCGGCCAGGTCCAGGAGGCGAATATCCAGGCCAGCACCAGATAGATCAGGATGAGCGCCAGGCCCGCTCCCAGCATCAGGTCAGTCATCAGCCGGGCCTGTTCCGCCGAGCCTTCGCCGAGGCCGTACTGGATACCGTGGCGGGCGATCAGCTCGGGGATCACGCTCTGCTCCAGGTCGGCAATCACTGCCATCGGGGTATTCACCCGCCGGTTCATGTTCGCATACACGTTGATCACGCGCTGGCCATTGCGGTGATTGATGCGCTCGATACCGCGGCGGGCACCGGTTTCAGCCACGCTGGCCAGCGGCACTACAGCGCCGGAGGGGGTCACGATCGGCAGCCGGCCGATGGCGCCGGGATCGAAACGCTCGGCTTCGGGCAGGGATACGCGCACCTCCAGCTCGGCATCGTTTTCGGTAAATAGCTGGATGCGCTCGCCGTGAAAGGCGCCCTGTATTTGCCGTCCGATGTCGGCGCTGGTGAGGCCCGCGGCGCGGCCCTCGGTGGTCAGGGAGAACAGCCACTGCTCGCGCCCGTAGGGCAGGTCGTCGAAGACGTGGGTGACCCCGGGATAGCTGGCGAGGGCGACTTTCAGTTCCTCTGCGGCGGCCTTCAGGGTCAGCAGGTCGCCGCCACTGAAGTAGAGTTGCAGATCGGCGAATCTGTCCTCGCCGGAAGCGAACTCGATCATGTCTACCGCCGGGTTGGCGGGTACCCGGGACTGCCAGGCCGCGGAGAACTCCGCCAGCGTGACCTCGCGCTGGTCCGGTGACACCAGCTCCACCTGGAGCGCCGCGTACTGGGAGCCACTGCGGGCCTGCTGCTCGAGCTGGGCCCAGTTGCGGTGCAGGATGTGGGTGACGATCACCTCGCCACCCAGGGCGCGGTTGGTGTCCAGCAGTGCCTGTTCCAGCTCGGTCAGAACCTCCGCCTTGGTGGCTTCGGTGACCTGGGGCGCAAATTGCAGATGGACGTCGGCAAACTCGAAGTTGACCTGCAGATCGAGCTCGGTCTTTACCCGCCCGCTGGCGAGCAGCGATAGCGCCACTACGAATGCGCCGATGGCAGCCGCCAGCACAGTGCGACGGTTGTCGAGTGCGGCATTGAGAAACGGCAGGAAGCGGCGTTCCGCGAAGTTTTTGAAGCCCGCCTCGAAGCCGCGCCGGAAGCGGCCAGGCCGGCGCTTCTGCATCCCCTCGAAGCTGTGGCGCAGGTGGCCGGGCATGACCAGAAAGCACTCGATCAGCGAGGCGATGATCACGCAGACCATCAGCAGCGGAATCTCGCGAATGAACGGTTCGTTCAGCACCAACAGGGGCAGGAAAGCGGCGAGGGTGGTGAGAGAGGAGGCCATGACCGGCGCAAACATCCGCTGGGTGCCCTGTGCCGCCGCATCCTGCGGATTGGCGCCATTCTCGAACCGGGTCAGGGCGTGTTCGCCGACCACGATGGCATCGTCAACCACGATGCCCAACGCCATCACGGCACCCGTGAGGCTGATGAAATTGATCGAGCCGCCGAGAAAATGGAACGCGGCGAGCGCCCCCAGAAACGACACGGGAATTCCCAGGGTCACCCAACCGGCGACGCGGGTGTTGAGAAACAGGAACAGGGTGGCGACCACCAGCAACATGCCGGTGAGACCGTTGTTCACCACCAGCATCAGGGTATCGCGGGCAAAGCGCCAGGCTTCCAGCCACACTTTCGCCTCAATGCCCTGCTGCCGGAGCAGGGGCGCATTCTCGGCGTGCCAGGCGCGCAGAATGGCCGCCTCGTCCATCATGTCTGAGCCCGGTGCACGGCGGGTGCGGATCATGATGGCCGCCTCGCCTTCGTGATAGAGCAGACGCTGATTGTCCTGCTGCCGGCGCTCGATCAGGGCGATGTCTCCCAGGTAGTGCAGGGGACCGTCGGCGGTGAGCCGCAGCGGCAATTGGTCGAATTCCTCTCTGCTACGCCGCTGATCCAGGCTGCGCAACTGCCGCTGCTGCTGGCCGCTGCCGACACTGCCCGCGGCAACGTCACGGCTGCTGTCGAGGATCCTGCCGGCGATCTGGTGCAGTGGTACGCCCAGTTCAAACAGGGTCTTGCTGTCTATCTGGATGGCGATCTCTTCCTTGGGAATGCCGCTGAATTCCACGTGATCAGCGCCGCGGGCAATCAGGTCGCGCTCGATCTGACGGGCAACAGGGACCAGCTCTGCCAGCGACCCGGCGCCGGTGAGCAGGATGGCGGCGACCGTTTCCTGGTATTCGTCGAGCCTGATAACGGCGGGCTCAAGATTCGCGGGCAGGTCCCGGGCCAGTGCGACCTGCTGCTTCACCCGCTCCAGGGCCTCGCCAATGTCCGTGCCTTTGGCGAACTGCAGGCGAATGCTGGCGCTGCTGTCGCGGGTCGAGGAGCTGAGGCTGACGAGGTTTTGCAGGCCACGGAGCTGGAATTCCACGGGCTCGGTGACCAGGCGCTCCACATCCTCCGCCGCGGCCCCGGGCCAGGCCAGGATGATCTCCACGCCGTTGGTCGGCTGGCTGGGGTTGAGCTGCACGGTCAGCTGGCGCAGGCCCCAGAAGCCCGCGAGTACCAGCATGATCATCAGCAGGTTGGCGGCCAGCGGATGGCGGGTAAAGGTCGCGATCAGGTAGTGTGGGCGGGCATCGCGTTCGCGGCTGGTAGGTCGCATGGTTTTGTCCGTATTGATATGGTGTTATACGTAACTATAACACCATAATTTCAATCGCGCCAATGACTGGTGAAAAAAAATCCCCCAATGGCTGGTGGGAAACATTGAACCGCCCTGGCTGCTCCTGTCAGCCGCGGGTGCTATAGTCGCGGCCATATCTGGCAACAGGAAAATACCCCCAATGACCACCGTGTTTGACAATCCGGCCGCCCTGCTGGGTACTGAGGGTACCCACCTGGGCAGCAGTGACTGGCTGCAGATAGACCAGCAACGCATCGACCTGTTTGCGGAAGCGACCGGGGACCATCAGTGGATCCATGTTGATCCCGAGCGCGCTGCCCAGGGGCCGTTCGGCAAGACCATTGCACACGGCTACCTCACCCTGTCGCTGGCGAACCTGTTTCTGCCCCAGCTGCTGCGGGTCGACAATGTCTCCATGGGCGTGAACTATGGCTGCGACAAGGTCCGCTTTCCGGCACCGGTGCCGGTGGGCAGCCGGGTGCGGGGCACCGGCGAGATCCTCAGCGCGGAACAAGTCAAAGGCGGCGTGCAGGTGGTGGTGCGCATGACCATCGAGGTCGAGGGCAGTGACCGGCCGGCCTGCGTGATCGACACCATCAGTCGGTTCTTTCCCTGAGGTGTCGGCATGCTTGAGTTGAGTGAACAGGCTGTGCCAGTGCACCCGGCTGCGACCGTGGTCCTGATGCGGGATGGCGCCTCGGGGCCGGAAGTATTGCTGGTTCAGCGCAATGCCGCCCTCAAACACATGGGTGGCGAGTGGGTGTTCCCGGGTGGGCGAGTCGATCCTGCGGACTATGCAGTCCCTGGGGATGACTACCAGGCAGCGGTCAATGCGGCCATCCGCGAGACCGGGGAAGAGGCGGGGGTAGTCATCACGCCGGACCAGCTCAGTTATCACTCCCACTGGACCACACCGGAAGGCGTGAAGCGCCGCTACAGCACCTGGTTCTTTCTCGCGGTACTGGGTGATGACCAGGAAATCCGGGTCGATGGCGGGGAGATCGCTGCCCATCGCTGGCTGCGTCCAGAGCAGGCTTTCGCGGAAATTCGCGATACCGACAACGTGTTCCGCCTGATGCCGCCGACCTTTGTCAGCCTGGCGGACCTTGCCGGTCACGATTGTTGTGCCGCAGCCGAGGCTGCGGTGCGCGAGCGCCAGCCGTTCATGTATGCGCCGCGCATGGTGATGCTGGAGGGAGGCGTCTGCTTTCTCTACGCCGGCGATGCGGGCTACGAGGACCGCTGTGAAAGCGCCAGCGGGCCGCGTCACCGCACCTACATGATCAACTACCAGCTCGAGTATATTCGGGAGCTGCCGCAGTGAAGCCTTCGGCCCTGAAGCGCAGAGAGCTGCTGGCCGGGCTGGGCCTGGGCGCAGGCGTCGCCCTGTCCGGTCCGGCTGCGGCGCTGTCACGCGCCGAGATCGGGCGCTGGGATGAAACCGTTGACGTGCTGGTCGCCGGCTCCGGTTCCGCTGCCTGCAGCGCCGCTATCGAGGCCCGACGCAGCGGTGCCCGGGTGCTGCTGATCGAGGCCCTGCCGCGCTTTGGCGGTTCCTCCGCCATGTCCGGCGGCGTGGTCTACGCCGGCGGGGGCACTGCCCTGCAGCAAGCGGCCGGGTTTGAAGACACGGTCGAGGACATGTACCGCTTTATTGCCGACAACAGTAGCGGCTATCCGCAACTCGACAAGATCCAGCTCTACTGCGAGGAGAGCGTTGCCCACTTCGACTGGCTGGTGGCAATGGGCGTCCCCTATAACGACCGCTACACCGACGTCAAGGAGCTGACCCTGGGCGACGAATCGCTCTACTATTCGGGCAATGAACTGGCCTGGCCCGCGCGCGATACTTCCCGCCCCGCACCCCGCGGCCATGTGCCCGGTGAGCCCGGGATGACCGGCGGCCGGCGTCTGATGGAAGCTCTGCTGCAACAGACCCGGGCTGCCGGCGTCATCATGCGCGCGGGAGTGTCCGGGCGCCGCCTGGTTCTGGAAGGCGACGGCAGGGTGATCGGCATGCAGGTGATCCAGGACGGGCGCGAGCACAACGTCCGCGCCCGCCGCGGGGTGGTGCTGGCCTGCGGTGGCTTCATCCACAATCGCGACATGGTGCAGCGCCACGCGCCTGCACTGTTTGACTGCTCCACACCCTGGGGCAATGCCGGCGATCTGGGAGAGGGCATCGCCATGGGTTCGGCCGCGGGTGGCGAAACCCTGCGCATGAACGAAGGCTTTGCCATAACACCCATCTACCCGCCGGAGTCCACCCTGGCCGGGATCGTGGTCAATGCCAGCGGCCAGCGCTTTATCGGCGAGGACAGCTACTACGGCGTGCTGGGGGACGCCATCGCCTACCAGCAACAGGGCAGGGCCTGGCTCATCACCGACGCAGCCAGCAGTTTCGATTTCCACCAGGATAATTTCCTTCAGCTCGCGGAGGCGCCGACAATCGGCGACCTCGCCGCCCGAACTGATTTCCCCCAGAGTGCCCTGCAGCACACCGTGGCCTACTACAACCGTTTTGCCGCCACTGGCCGCGATCCCCTGTTCCAGAAACAGGAGCGCTACCTGCAACCGCTGGACAAGCCCCCCTTCAAAGCCTGGGACCTGTCGGTCAAGCGCGCGTTCTTTACTGCCCATACCTTCGGCGGGTTGCACACGGATATCGATGGACGGGTCATCAACCCCTTCGGCGAAGCCATCCCCGGCCTCTATGCGGTGGGCCGCACAGCCGCGGGGCTGCCGGTGGCACCCTACATTGCCAGCGGTCTCTCGGTCGGTGACTGCACCTTCTTTGGCCGCCGTGCCGGTATCGCGGCCGCAACCGCAAGGAACCTTGCATGAAGCGTTGGGGCGTGTTGCTGGTGCTGGTAATCGCAGCGCCAGCGTTGCTGGCGCAGAATTCCCCGCCAGTGATGCCCGAGGGTGATTACGAACGGGGCCGCCTGGTATTCGGCCAGTGCCGCACCTGCCACTATCCCGAAAAGGCAATGGGTCACAACAACGGGCCCAGCCTGCACCGGATTTTTGGCCAGGTGGCGGGCAAGCAACCGGGCTTCGAGCACTACTCCGAAACCTTCCGCGAGGCGGAGTTTGTCTGGACCCCGCAGCTGCTTTTTCTGTGGCTGGCAGACCCGCTGGCGATGTTCCCGAACACCACCATGATGGCCCGCGGGATTTCCGATCCGCAGCAGCGGGCGGACCTGATTGCCTACCTGAAACGCGCCTCGGTGCGGGGCGTCGAGCCGTCCGCTGAAGAAACCCCGGCGCCCGCGACCGACCAGGAGAGATAACCTTGACCGTTCTGTTGCGTTCCACCCTGTACATGCCCGCCAGCAACCAGCGGGCCATGGACAAGGCCCGGGATCTGCCCGTGGACGCCGTAGTCTTTGACCTGGAAGACGCGGTGGCGCCGGGGAAAAAGGCCGAGGCCCGCGAACAACTGGTAGCCCAGCTCGCTGCCGGGGGCTACGGGCCCCGGCAACTGGTGGCGCGCTGCAACGCCCTGGCCACCCCCTGGGGCGAGGCGGATATCCGCGCCCTGGCGGCGACCGCCGTGAGCACCCTGTGCCTGCCCAAGGTGGAATCTGTGGCGCAGTTGCACGCCGTGTCCGCCCTGCTGGAAGAACTGCAGCGTCCAGACATGACCCTGTGGGCCATGATCGAGACTCCGGCAGGCGTGGCCAATGTGGAGTTGATTGCCGGCTACGGCAGGCTGAGCGCCCTGCTACTGGGCACGACCGACCTGGCCTACGAACTGCGCCTGCCAGCGGATCCTGCGCGCACCGGCTTGCAACACGCCCTGGGCCGCTGCGTGCTGGCCGCACGCCTGGCAGGCATCACGGTGCTGGACGGCGTCTACCTGGATATCAAGAATGAGGAAGGCCTGCGCGCGGTGTGCGAGCAGGGCCGTGCCCTGGGCTTCGACGGCAAGACCCTGATCCACCCCGGGCAGATTGCGGTGACCAATGCGGTGTTCGGGCCAGACGCCGCTGCTGTGGAGCATGCACGCAAGGTGCTGGATTGCTGGGAGCAGGCGACGGTTCAAGGCAAGGGCGTGGCAGTGCTGGATGGCAAGCTGATCGAGACCATGCATGTGGACGAAGCGCGTCGGGTGCTGGATGCGGCGGCGCATGTCGAGGGGCTGGAGCGCGGATGAGATAGTGGTTGACGTTGAACATGAGTCAACCGTTCAGCCGTTATGGATAGTCGGACGCTTCAGCCTATCGCCCCGACGCCCAGCTGGCTTGAGCCAGGCCCATCGCCCGACGCACTTCATCATGTGGGACAGTGGTTGGGTCCCCTTTCTCCAGCGGGTCATAGTGAAACACGTACAGCCGTGAGGCGAATTCGGCCACCGGCAGTGAGGCTTCACCGTAGAGTTCGCCATGGCCCTGGGTCGAGGTGAGGATTCCCTGCCCCCAGTCCTGTCCGCTGTCATTGTTGGGGTTGAAGAAGTAGACGCGCATTACCTGGCTCGGATCGAGGGCAAGGCGCTGGATGGTGATGGCATGCCAGCCAAGAAAGCGCGAGGCGCTATCGGTGACTGCGATACCCGCCGGTTGTGGGTTGATCACCGGAATGTCGCCGTTGTAGAAAGGATGGTAGGCCGCATAAAAATCGCAAATAAAACCCTCGAAATCCTTTAGCCCACCGGTGAAAACATCGACGGCAATGCGAAAGCCCAGTCCGACCTGGTCGCCATGGAACTCGGCATTGACCCACTTGTGGGGGTCTTCCCCTCGCCCGACGCTGCGGCGTCCCATCTCGAAGTAGATACGATCGAGGTGCGGCACCGTTACCAGGGAAACGGCGTCCACTTCCACCGGCGGTTCCGTTGCCAGGCCGGCGCCGAGTTCGCGGGAGGAAATGCTGTCACCTTCGAAGCGAATAACCACCTCGTTGTCGCGCGCCGCCCAGGCGACGATCCGCAGCAGTTCTGCCGGGGTGCTGTAGGCCCACATGGACAGCGCACGTGTAGACTGGCAGGTAGGATAATTGCCCTGGCCCACGCCCAGGGGAAGGCCGAGCAGGTTGAGCACGTCTGCGAGCAGAAAGCATTCAGGTGAACGGCCGCTGCCAAAAACAGCAACGATTTTCTCCGAGGCCGTTTCACACAAAGACAGCCGCACCTGGCGCCAGAGGGACGGTGCCACCGGCGGCGAGTACAGGATTCCTCGTTCAAGCATCATGGCGAGACCGTAGGCGGCCTGGCTGGTTTCGACAAAAAGGGCCTCATCAATGAGCGTGTGAACCAGGGCTGAGTAGCAGTGAAAAGCGTCCGCGCCAGTTTGGCTGAGGCCCAGGGCCGTTGGAATCAGCGCGTTCCACCGGGTTCGCAGGTAACGTATAAAGCACGGCATGTAGGGCGAGACCAGGCCGGTCTTGTGCATTGCCTGGGCGAAGGCAATGGCTTCCTGCAGCAGTGTCGCGTCATCCATGGCGGCAAGCCGCTCGGCGTAGATATCAATGCCAGGGTCATCCCGGCTGGCCTGGGTGGGGCTGAAGAGGGCGCTGACGAGTTGCAGCGCATCATCCCCGGCTACCGTGTTCGCACTGTGCAGACAGACCGCAATCTGGGTCACCATGTGCTTGACGCCCGCAACCTGGATCGGCCGCTGTGCAAGTACCCGCCACACTTCGGCGACCAGATGTTGCAAAATGTCTTCGTAGCCCAGTTGTTGCACCAGGTAGTGATAGAGGTTCCTGACCGCGTAGCCGAGCCTGTCGGGTCGCAATCGGTCGGCCTCGTGCAGATCGTTGACCACGAGATCGAGATTCATGGCCATCACCTGGGCGAGAAAGTGATGGGCATATTCCGGGGAGACCGAGGGATGCTGGTAGTCGCCCCTGGCCACAGCCAGCAGGCGAATCTGGCTCAGGCTCTCGACCAGGGTCGCGACCGGCTCGCCCTGACGCACCGTCTGGGCGGAGAGGGAAGGCGCCAGCGTTTGCGGAAAGTCCCAGTCGCTGCCGCGGAAAAACCCCGCAGCCTCAAGCGCCGGTACGCGCTGGTAGATTGCGTCCAGACCCTCGGCTTCGAGCATCAATGCCCGCGCGGGTTCCAGAACATCGAACACGGGCGATATGCCCTCGCCAGCATTGCTGACGGCAAGGTTCGCAATCGCCGTGTCAAACTGCTCCCGGTACATCGGCCTCTAGACGTAGAAGTCCAACTCCTCCTGGGCCTTGAGTAGATCGCGCATCTTGATGGGATCGTCGCCGAAGAAGAAAACCAGGCCCCAATGGGTGCCGAAGGCCGAGCGATCCGGAACCACTTCCTCGGTAGGCGCGATGAGCTCGTGGGATTCGAAATACGGGTGCTCTGTGGTCTCCTTGGGCATTTCCAGCTTGCTGACCACGCGGCGCCGTGGATAGACACCGAAGCAGCCCGCGTAACCCTTCGCGTCCACGACTTCCTTGGGAAAGAAGTCATCAACCTCCTGCTTGGTGCTCTTGGGGTCGAAAACCAGCATCGACGCCTGGTAGGCACTGAAGCCGTAGGCGCGCTCGATCAGTTCGAAGGCCTTGAAGCCCGGTGGGCGATAGGCGATCTCGCCAAAGTACATCTCACCGTCCGCAGTCACGAAATACTCGGGGTGGATCAGACCGAACTGGATGTCGAAGGTCTTGATCAGTTTTTCGATCTGCTTGGTGATGGCGTTGCGCCAGCTCTCCAGCTCTGCAGTGGCCGGGACAAACACCGAATAGCCAAGCGTGACGTACTCGGAGATATTCAGGAATTTGATCTTGCCGTCGTGAATCCAGGCCTCGACCGCGAATTCCCAGCCGTCCAGGTGGCTTTCCATCAGCAACGGATACTCCTCGGCTGGTATCTGGTCGATTTCTTCGATCTTGCGGATCATCCGGTGGCCGAGGCAGCCAGCCTTGTCGAATGCCTTGACGTGAATCGGGTCATCCGGGTCACCGTCGAGCTTGAGCAGCGTCTGGTTGACTCGCTTCATGAAGCGGACGATGTCCTCTTTCTCGTGCGCTTCCTCAAAGATACCCACGCGAATGCCGCCGAGCTGGGCGCGGCGCTTCATCAGCGCCTTGTCGCGAAACAGGATGGACTGACCATACATGTGGGGCTTGTCCATCAGGACCGAATTTATTGCACCTGACCATTCGACGGTTTCCTCGAACAGCGGTATGGCGACATCAACGCCCTTGTCCTTGAGCACTTGGGCAATTTCCATGGAGCGGTCATTCAGGCGCAGGAAATCCCAGGGAATGAACGGGATTTTATTGGCCTCGCAGAAATCTGCGGCCCAGTTGGGCGCAACCACCACGTAGCGGCGATCAAAGTTTTGCGCCGCCTTGATGGCATTCACGCTCCAGCCAAGCAGTGCAATGTATCCTTTCTCGGGATCCTTGGGTGTTTCTGTTCCGCGAGTTGAGTCCATGGTTGGATCGACCCAGGAGGAAAGATTTGACGGGGCCTGTGCGTCTGAGGTTACCGACATTTTATCTGACAAAATTGACATGCATGTTCTCCTTGTGATGCTTTCGAAAACCGGCGTTCGATTCGAACCGTTCCGACGCACTAAAGCGATCCTGCAATGTTCTTCGAGAATCGACAGCTCGTATCGAGCGCTGCGCCACGTCTGGCCAGAGGCCGTTGCGTGGTGCGTTCGGGAGGTATCTCCCGGGTTTGACTACCCCGCGTGTTGACCGGGATATGGGCGGGCATACGGGGATGCCTCATTGAACTAGAGCGCGCTCAAAGCGCGTCGCTGGGGAGGATTATAGCGGAAATCCAGATTTTTTTCCGACTTCTCTTCAAGGCAGGGGCACCGCTGCAGAAAAAAGGGCCCGTGGGGGCCCATCTGCAAAATGCCTGGTGGGTACTCAGTCAGCGCTTTACGATTACCGAACTGCCGTGCCCGAACAGGCCCTGATTGGCGGTAATGCCTACTCTGGCGCCCTCGACCTGGCGGTCGCCGCACATGCCGCGCAGCTGCCAGGTCAGTTCGCAGACCTGGGCCAGGGCCTGGGCCGGGACGGCCTCGCCGAAGCAGGCCAGGCCGCCCGAGGGGTTCACCGGCATCTTGCCGCCGACCGCGGTGTCGCCCCGCCGCAGCCACTGGGCGGCTTCCCCGCGTGGCGTCAGTTGCAGGTCCTCGATCCAGTCCAGTTCCAGTGCTGTGGACAGGTCGTAGACTTCGGCCACGTCGACATCCTCCGGGCCGATGCCCGCTTCTTCATAGGCTTTCACCGGCAGTGCGGCGCGGAAGCTGTGGGCTTCGATGCCCGCGGCGGCCGCGGAATCGGTGGCGATGTCGGGCATCTCCACCACGGCACTGGCGAAGCTGGGGGTGACCGTGGAGATGGCGGCGACGCGCGGGGCGTCACCCTTGCCGATGCGTCTGGCGTAGTCCAGGCTGCACACGATCAGGGCTGCGCCGCCGTCACTGGTGGCACAGATGTCCATCAGTCGCAGAGGGTCGGCGACCATGGCCGAGGCGGCGACATCCTCGGCGGTAAAGCACTTGCGGTAGCGGGCGCGAGGGTTCTTGCTGCCGATCAGCGAGTTCTTGACCTTGACCGCGGCGAAGTCCTCCAGGGTGTCACCGTACACGTCCATCCGGCGCCGGGCGTAGAGGGCAAAGTAGGTGGGGTTGGTGATGCCCAGGTAGAAGCGGAGCCAGTCCGGATCCTCCGGGCGATAGCCGCCGGCGGGAGCCAGGAAGCCCTTGGGCGTGGTATCTGCGCCGACTACCAGCGCCACCTCGCACTCGCCGGCAAGGATCTTGTTGCGGGCCGCGGCCAGGGCCTGGGAACCGGAGGCGCAGGCGGCGTAGGAGGTGTTGACCTCGCAGCCCTGCCAGCCCAGGGCCTGGGCGAAGGTAGCGCCGGCAACGTAACCGGGGTAACCGCAGCGCACGGTGGCGCCGCCGGAGACAAACTTCACCTCGCGCCAGTGGATACCCGCGTCCGCCAGGGCCTCGCGGGCCGCGGCCACGCCGTACTCGACAAAGTTGTGGCCCCACTTGCCCCAGGGATGCATGCCGGCGCCGATAATGGCGATCTCATTGCTCATCAGTGCTGCCCTCCCTGGTTGGCAAGCGGGCGCCACTTCCAGGTCATCTTGATGTCTTCCTCGGTTTCATGCAGCGGTTCCAGCACCAGTTCCATTTCCATGCCCACCTTCAGGTCGGTCACGGCGACTCCGGTAACCACCTGTCCGAGGACGGTCATCTGCTCCTCTTCCAGGGTCACCGCGGCGATGGTGTAGGGTTCGAACGGCTCGGCGGCAACAAACGGCGCTGGTGGCTGGTAGCAGGCGTTGGTGTAGCTCCAGATGCGCCCGGTGCGGCTCAGCGGCACCTCGCGGAACTCGGTGCTGTCGCAGTCCGGGTTCTTGCAGTAGCGGCTTTGCTTGGGAAAGAAATAGGTGCTACAGGCACAGCACTGGCTGCCGATCAGCTGCGGCTGATCGTCCAGGGTGAACCAGCCCTCAATCGCAGGGGCGAGAGGTTTGTTGCTCATGAAATGCACTCCGCTGATACGCGGCATGCAGGGTACTATTCGCCCCCGGGGCAGGCAAGGTTGCGGGCATCGCGGCGAGCTTCTGTACCGGCGGGTATACCAATGCAGACCTCGCCGTTACCACTGTGGCCCGGGCTGGGCGAGAATAGCTCTCCACGCTCAACTGAGGACCAAACAATATGAAATTGTACGCAATGACAGGCGGCGCGACCGGTATCGGTGCCGCCCTGCGCCAGCAACTGCAGCGGGCCGGGCACGAGGTAATCTCCATTGACATCCAGGAGGGCGATATTATCGCCGACCTCTCGACCAGCAGCGGCAGGGACTCGGCCCTGGCGGCGGTGCGGGCGCGCGCGGCCGACGGTCTGGATGGCTTTATCGCCTGCGCCGGCCTGCCGCCGGTCGCAGCGTCGCGCACCATCGCTGCGGTGAACTACTTCGGCGCCGTCGACCTGGCTACCGGCCTGCAGGACCTGCTGGGCAAGCGCCGGGGTACGGTGTTGCTGGTGAGCTCCAACTCGGCGCCCATGACCGAGACGTCGCATCCCCTGGTGCAGGCGTTCCTGGCGGGCGATGAGGCCGCGGCGCTGGCTGTGGCCGAAGCCGAGCAAGGGCAGACGGTCTACTCCGGATCCAAGTGTGCTCTGGTGCTGTGGATGCGCCGCAACGTGGTAGCCTGGGCCAAGGCCGGCGTTCGCGTCAATGCCGTGGCGCCAGGCATCACCCTGACTCCGTTGACGGAGCAGGTGTTCAAGGATCCGCAATTTGGCGACGCGATGCGCGAGTTCAGTGCCAGCGTGCCCTGGGGAGAGGCCGCGCAGCCGGACCAGATCGCCAATGTCATGCGCTTCATGCTGAGCGATGAAGCTGATTTCGTCTGTGGTTCAGTGTTCTTTGTCGACGGCGGGTCCGATGCCATGCTGCGCAGCGACGGTTTCTGATCAGCTATCGGCCGCCTCGGCATCGCGAATGACCGAGGCAATCTCCGCACTGAGCGCCTGCAGCAGCCTGCTGTAGGCGCCCGCGGCGTCCGCGGCCTCCCAACCGGGCCCTGGCAGTGGCTGTGACAAGCGGCTGATACGCCGCTCAAGCGTGCCGGACTCGTCTCGCCGTGACACCCTCCACTCCACTACCAGTTCCGCCTCCTGGCCGGCGGCATCCAGCGACAGCACCCAGAGCTGCACGGCATAGGCGGGCGCATCTGCCCGCTGCCAGGGGTGGGGCCGGATATTCTGGGTACCCAGTTCCGCCGCCAGATTCAGACCCATTACGCGCTGAATACCGTGCTCAAGGGGCTCGGCCCAGCGTTCAAAGCTGGCGATGTGCAGTTGGTTGCTGCCGCGGCTGTACACCAGACTGTTGCGATTCAGATATTCCGGGATCTCGATCGGGCCGATGCCGAGGGAGGGCGACTGGCCGCTGGCAACCGCCCGATTCTCGGCGCTGAGCAGGTAGAAGTTGTGCTGCGGCGAGCTGCCACAGGCTACCAGCAGCAGGGCCGCGGCTGCGCCACACAACAGGCGTATCGGCGTCATGGCTTGTCCTCGTTTTTGCCCCGGAGCAGTGATTCGGGCTGTTCCTCGATAGTCTTGGCCAGTAATTGCAGTGCGCGCCCGGCCATTGCCAACTCCTTCAGCGCCTGGTTGAGTTGGTAGGTCGTGGCCGAGTCCGGTGCGACCAGCCCGTCAATTTCTGTCATGGTGCTCTCGAAGGCGGCTGCCGCGTCCTGCAGGGTGGCCAGGTTCTGGTCCAACATGGTGGTCAGCGCCGGCAAGGCGTCGCTGGCCTGGGTGACCAGAAGGTCAGTGCTGGCCAGAACCTGCTCCAGGCCCGGGCTCGCGCCGGCCACAGCCGCCTGCAGCTCCGCTGTCAGGGTCTGTACTCCTACCAGTGTTGTACTCAATTCCTGAGGCAGCCGGCGGAACTCTTCCTGGCCAATGAACTGGTCAATGCCGGCGGCGATGCTCTGTACATCGGAGGCGATCTGGGCGATATCCAGCGATTCTATCTGGCGGGTGAACTTTTCCAGACCCGTGGGAATGGTCGGGATCTGGGTGTATTCGCTATCGATTTTGGCCAGCAGCGCGGGTGTGTCCGGGTGGAAGTCAAGCTGCACGTAGAGGAGCCCGGTCAGCAGGCTCTGTTGGTTGAGCTGGGCGCGCAGGCCGCGGGCGATAAGGTCGTCGATCATTTCCTCCGAGGCGCGCCGGGTGCTCTGCACATTGGCGCTGGACACGTCGGCTTCCACCAGCATGATCAGGTCGGCGGTGTCGCTGTCGAGGATCAGGTCGATTCCGGTAATCTGGCCGATCTCCACGCCACGCAGCGCCACCGGGGCGCCAACGCTCAAGCCCTTGATCGAACTGTCGAAGACCATCACTACCCTGGTGCGCTCGGCGCCCAGGCCGGACCCGAGGACAAATAACAGCGTTGCCAACACAATCAGCAGCGCACCGATGATAAAGCCGCCTATGGCGACGCTGTGCGGATGTTCGTCATTCACTGCCCTGATCCTCCCCTGCGCCAGCGCTGCGGGCCAGGAATTGGCGCACGACGGGCTGTTCGCTGCGGTCGCGCAGCTGCCGCGGATCACCATAGTCAATCATGGTGCGGCTACTGGCGTCCAGATACACACTGTTGGTCGCAATAGCGAAAATACTCTCAAGCTCGTGCGTCACCATGACTACGGTGGCGCCCATGGACTCTTTCAGTTGCAGGATCAGGTCGTCCAGCAGCCGGGAGCTGATCGGGTCCAGCCCCGCCGAGGGTTCATCAAAGAACAGGATCTGCGGGTCCAGGGCAATCGCCCGGGCCAGCGCCGCGCGCTTGCGCATGCCGCCACTGATCTCCGCCGGATAATAGCGCTGGAAACCGCCGAGGCCCACCAGCGAGAGTTTGTAGTCGACCACATCGGCGATCTGCGCCGCGGTGTAGTCGGTGTAGAGTTGCAGCGGCAGGCTGACGTTCTGCTCCAGGCTCATGGCGCTGAACAGCCCGCCGGACTGGTAGGTGATCCCCCAGCCCCGGCGCATCAAGTCGCGCTCTGCGCTGCTGGCGCGAGTGAAACTTTTACCGTCGTAGAGTATCTCGCCGGCGGCGGGCTCGATCAGCCCCAGCATGTGCTTCAGCAGGGTGCTCTTGCCGCAGCCGCTGCCACCCATAATGACGAAAATATCGCCCCGATAAACAGCGAATTCCAGGTCGCGCTGGATGACGTTGCTGCCAAACGCCATGGCCAGGTCGTGGACTTCAATATGAACTTCACGGACGCTGTCGTTCATCACACGCCCAGATGCTGGAACAGAATATTGACCGCCGCGTCGGCCACGATCAGGTACACCAGGGCGGTGACCACCGCCTCCGTCGCCGCCTGGCCGACACCGGCCGAGTCGCGGCCCGATTGGATGCCGGAGCGGCAGCCGGCAATCGCAATCAGGATGGCGAACACCACGCTTTTTAAAAGGCCGACGCCGATATGGGGCAGGCTGATGGCTGCACTGGCCTGGCTGATGTACTGCAGCGGGGAGATGCCCATTCCCCCCGCCACGATGCCGCCACCGAGGATGCCGAGGAGGTTGGCGTAGATAGTCAGTAGCGGCATCATCACCACCAGCGCAAGAATCCGCGGGGTGACCAGGAATTCGATAGGCGAAACGCCCATGGTGCGCACGGCGTCTATTTCCTCGCTGGCCTGCATGGTACCCAGCTGCGCCGCATAGGCTGCTCCAGTGCGCCCGGCCATCACGATCGCGGTCATCAATACGCCCATTTCCCGCAGCAAACCGATGACCACCAGGTCCGCCACGTAGATGCCGGCGCCGAACTGCTGCAGCTGCACGGCACCCAGGTAGCCGAGGATCATGCCTACCAGAATGCTGGTGAGACTGATAATGGCGAAAGCATCCGGGCCCGCCTGATAGCAAAAGTGGCGGAAATCCGTGAACCGTGTATTGGCCCTGCCCCGCAGCAGTGCCCAGAGAGCGAGACAGACATCGCCGAAAAATGCCAGCGACAGACGCAGGTCATCGCGCAGATTGCGCAGCACGGCCAGCGGGTGCCCTCCCTGCCACCAGCGCGTGCGGGCACGTGGCTCGCGGCGCTGGGGCGGCACCGAAGTGGCAATGCGGAGCAGGCGTCGGGCATTTTCCGGCAGGTCGTCATTCAGCAGCTCAATGTCGTGCTCCCGGCAATAATTGTGGCATTGCAGCAGGAGAGCCATGAGCAGGGAGTCCCACTGACCCAGTTCAGTACTGTCCAGAGACAATTCCTGTGGCGCGGCGGCGTTCAACTGCGCCCGCAGCTCGGGAAAAGAAGGAACCTCCGCGCCCTGGATCCAGTTCCCGCAGAGGTGCAGAACAGCCTTCCTGGCAGCGTCGTCGCACCGAAGCTCGAGGCCGGCAGCTTGTTCGCTCATGCGGTGTCAGATCCGGGACGGGTGAAGCGGCAGTCTACCCGTCAGTTCCGGCATTTGCTACCTGACTACTGGAACGGCAGGGGGGTGAGATAGGGCGTGATTGCGTCGACGGCGCTCTGGTAGATTTCCCGCACCGAAGTCTGGTTTGCTGCCTCCTGACGCCGGGAAATCATGGTCATGGGGAACAGATAGTTGTCTGTCTCCCGATAGCGCAAGGCCCTGCTGCGCCCGAGTTTGTCCTCGTATACGACCCAGTGCATCCCCAGTTCTTCCGCCAGCAGATCGCCGAGAATCAGGCCCATCGCCTGCAGTTCCCGGATCTGGTCCGGGCGCACCAGATCCCGGTCGAGGATTCGTTGCAGCAGGTCGAGATCCCGGTCTTTCTGGCCAGTGAATCCCTGACCGAGCTGGCGGCGGGCAATATCGTCAATACTGGCGCGCTGTTGGGTCATATAGCCGCGGTCGAGGTCGGACAGCTCACCGATGGACACTCGATCCTGTGCCGACACCGGCACGGCGAGCAGGATCAGCAGTGACAGCAGGTAGCGGGTCGCGCGGTGGCGCGGCATCCGAGGGAGGTCTCTCATGATATACTCCGTGGTCGTCTCAGGGGCTTGAGACTGCCTTTTCGGGCAGCGGTTCATTTTACCGCAATCCGGTTGTCATCCTCGGCCCGTCATGGATAATTGCCCACTTCTTTACCGGCACCTCCTGGCCAGGTGACCGAATCCCGCACATTTCTGGAGAGTTTCAATGATTACCGGCAGTATCGTCGCACTTGTGACGCCCATGCATGGGGATGGCAACCTCGACTGGGAAAGCCTTGAGCGGTTGCTCGACATGCACATTGCCGCCGGCACCAGCGCCATCGGGGCAGTGGGCACTACCGGGGAGAGTGCAACGCTCAGCGTGCCCGAACACCTGGAGGTGATCAAGCACTGCGTCAAGTACGTGAGCGGGCGCATTCCGGTTATTGCCGGGACCGGCGCCAACTCCACCCGTGAAGCTATCGAACTCACGACATCGGCTGCCCGCAACGGCGCCGATGCTTGCCTGCTGGTCACCCCGTACTACAACCGGCCCAGCCAGCGCGGCCTTTACGAGCATTTCAAGGCGGTAGCAGCAGCGGTGGCTATCCCCCAGATTCTGTACAATGTGCCCGGTCGCACCGCGGTGGACATGGACAACGATACGGTGGTCCGGCTGGCCGAACTCGACAACATCGTCGGCATCAAGGACGCCACCGGTGACCTCTCCCGGGTGCCGGACTTCAAGGCCCGCTGCCCTGAGGATTTTGCGATTTATTCCGGGGACGACCCGACTGCAATGGAGCTTATGCTCGCCGGTGGTCACGGTAACGTTTCGGTGACAGCCAATATCGCTCCCCGGCAGATGTCAGAACTGTGTCGCTTGGCCCTGACCGGCGATCGACAGCGGGCATCCCTGATCAACGACCGGCTTTCCGGGCTTAACCGCGCACTTTTCATGGAGGCGAATCCGATTCCGGTGAAGTGGGCCATGCAGCAGCGCGGCTTGATTGAGACGGGCATTCGGTTACCCTTGACCCCACTGGACGAGCGCTACCGTGCGCAGGTCCTGGCAGCTTTGGAGGCAGCAGGAATTTAATGACAGATCACATCGGGCTTATCACGCGCGCACTATTGGCCACAACCCTGGTACTGAGCGCCAGCGCCTGCAGCTACCTGTTCGGGGAGGAGGGCATGTTCCCGGACACCTCCGAGGACTACAAACAGGCGCAGGAACACGAGCCCATCCAGCTGCCGGAAGGCAAGGACGCCTCCGCGATGGAGGAGATCTACCCGATCCCGCCGGTGAGTGACAACCTGGTCATGGATGGTGAATTCGAGGTGCCGAGGCCGACTCCTCTGGTGGCCGGTGCCGGGGAAGATGTCGTTCGCATCCAGTCCCTCGGTGACGAGAGCTGGGCCCTGATTGCCATCGCGCCGGGACAGTTGTGGCCACAGGTGCGCAGTTTCCTCGCTGCCGCGGGCATTCCGGTAGCAAGGGTGGACGCCCAGGCCGGCCTTATCGACAGCGACTGGCTGGAGTTGGAAGGCCAGGCAATGTCCTCGCGCTTCCGCTTCCGGATCGAACAGGGTGTGCAGCGCGGTAGCAGTGAACTGCATGTCTTGCAGATGGACCAGGCCGGCGACGGCATTACCTGGCCACAGGAGTCGGACAATATCGAGCAAGAGGGCGAGATGCTGCGTGCGGTTGCCCAGTTCATTGCCAACAGTGCGGATTCCGCGCCGGTGTCCATGATCGCAGACCGGGCAATGAGTGCCGAAGGCAAGATCTCGCTCGAGGAGGCGGATGCCGGCTATACCTTTATTCAGGTGGGGCTGCCGTTCACCCGGGCCTGGGCGGCGCTGGCCAAGGCGCTGGAAGATTCGCGCTTTGAGATCACGGACCGCGATCGCAGCGGGGGTACCTACTATGTTCGCTACCTCGGGGAGGAGGCCGAGGAAGAGAAGGGCTGGTTCTCCCGGCTGTTCTCCGGCGGCGACGAAGATTCGCTGGCCGACCGCGAGTTTCTGGTTACCGTGGCGGCGGCGGGTGAGCAGGCGGTCACCGTGCGTCTGGCTCCGGCTGGCACCGCCACCGGGCCGCTCGAGAAGCGGGACGAGCAGGAGCTGCTGGCTCTGATCAAGGGCAACATCAACTGAAGCCGGCTTCCGTGTTGCGTTTTGCCTCATTGGGCAGCGGCAGCAAGGGCAATGCCACCGTGGTGGCTGCCGGCGATACCATCGTGCTGATCGATTGCGGGTTTTCCCTGCGAGAGACCCGACGCCGGCTGGCCCTGCTGGGGCTGGAAGGCGAACAGTTGAGCGCGATCCTGGTTACCCATGAGCACAGCGACCACAGCGCCGGTGTCAGCCGCCTCGCCCGCCAGTTCAATGTCCCGGTTTATCTGACCCAGGGTACCTGGAACAGCGGCCGGCTGCAGGGCTGCCCCGAGGTTGTCCGGTTCAACTGCGACTACCGTTTTAACATTGGCCAGCTCGAAGTGGAGGCAGTGGCGGTGCCACACGATGCCCGTGAGCCCTGCCAGTTCCGCCTGCGCCACGGTGACCGCAGTCTCGGGGTGCTGACGGATCTGGGCAGTGTCACCAGCCATGTGGTGGAACGCTTCAAGGGTTGCGACGCGCTGATACTGGAGTTCAACCACGATCTGGAGATGCTGCGTCGTGGTGGCTATCCCCCCGCGCTGAAACGGCGGGTGGCTGGCGATTGGGGGCATCTTAACAACAATCAGGCAGCCGCACTGCTGCAGCAACTGGGCACCGACACTCTGCAACACCTGGTATTGGCGCACATCAGCGAGAACAATAATTGCCCGGAGCGGGCGGCAGCCGCGCTGGCCGCGGTGTACGGCCCCCTGGATGAGCGCGTGGTATTCGCCGCCCAGGACCTGGGATTTGACTGGCTGGCGCTACCGGCAGTGGCGGGGCAGGGTCAACTGCTGCAGTGACCGCAGCTGGTCCGGTCCAGGACAGCGCAGGCCGCCGTTGCCTGCGAGGCTCAGCATCGCCAGTTCCGGCAAGCGGTACAGCGGGCTCGCGTCTTCCACCCGGTTGTCGTCCAGCAGCAGTGTGCGCAGCTCCAGCAACACCCTCAACTCCCCGATATCGGCGATGGCGTTGCCCGCCAGGTCAATCCGGCTCAGGCTGGAAAAATGCCCCAGCCCCTCGAGACTCCTGACGTTGGCGCCGCTGCACTCCAGCTCCTGCAACTGGCCGATACTGCTGATTCTGTTGTCATTGATGACACGCTCCAGGCAGTCGCGCAGGGCCGGATCGGGAATCCGGAAATCGGTAAGCAGTGGCCGCGGGCTGTAGACCACCCGCTCGTTGACGCTGACGTCGTACTGCTGACAGGCGCCGAGGGTGAACAGGGCCGCCAGGCCCGCGAGAAAACGGTAGATCATGAACTTGCTCCCCTCTCCTGGACCTGGCACTGGCGCGAGCCGACGGCTCATGGCCTCAGCCTCCGCCGCGCCCTATAATGCTAGCGGTAACGGCGGACAAAAACGAGTGTGTAATGGCAAGTTCCGGGCAGATACCGGGTAGCGGGTCCGGTGCCGACGGTGGCGCCGAAAGCACTATCAGCATTATCCAGCGCGGTAATCTGAAGTCGCTGGAGGCGTCGTTGCGCAAGCAGTGGCGGCTGGGACAGAACATCGTGCTGTGCTGGAGTGCCGACGAACGCGGCCTGCTGGTGATTTTTGTGCCGCATTACTTTCTTGGCAACTACTGTGCCCGGGTGGGTGACGGCGCCGGCTCCGACAACGAAGCTTTTGTCCGCGACCTCATCTCCGGGCGCCGGCGCAAGCAGCGGGATGAGCTGTTTGCGATTGCCGAGCGCCTGGATGTGGCGCCCGGATTCATCAAGCTTGCGGCTCCGCTGGTGGATGAGGCGCCGGTCCTGAATGCCGTCGAGCAGCTGATCAAACGCTACGGCCTCAGCTATGTCAGCGATCGGGCCGTACTGCTGTTCGATATTGCCGAGTTCTCCCTGTTCACACCCTTCGAGCAGGCGAGCCAGCTCAACAGCCTGTCCTATTCGTTCAATTCCGCCTACAACAAGCTGCAGTCCAAAGGCATCGAGGTGCACTTTTCACGGACCACCACCGGTGACGGCTACTACGTCTGGAACCGGGAACTGGGACCTGCCGCGAACCGTGATCTGTTTCTCTTCATGCTGCTGGTAGTGGCGGATAATGCGGTCGCCCGTGCTGCCTCCCACGGCAACACTGTGCCGGTCATTCGGACCGCTTTCCATATTGGCAGCCACTACGAGCTGTATCAGGCAGAGGGAGTCAATCCTACGGTGCACAGCTACATTGTCGGGGATGTCACCATTGAGCTGGCACGGATGGTGGGCGAGGCGCTGCCCCACCAGATACTTGTCGGGCACTTTGAATCCCGCCTGCCGGCGGATGCCGACCATGTCACGCAAATGCCGGGGAAAGTGTTTTCCCCGGTATTTATTCAGCACTGCAGCCGTGCGCTGGCCGGGATCGCGGGGGTGCAGTTTGCCGGCAAGGTGATCGCCGACATCCGTTGCCACCTGAGTGGCTCTTCCGCCCCGGGGGAGCGCCGCGCGGCGCGCCGCTTCGTGATCGTTGACAAGCACGGCCTCTCCCGCCATGCCTATAACCTGGAGGCGGTGTTGCAGCTGCAGGACACCAGTCTTGCCCTGGGGCTCGACGAAAGCGCGTTGCCGGCGCCGTCGCGCCGGGAGCCGATGAACGCGGGCAAGCGGCAGAAGGCCGACACTGGCGATGAAGTCCTGCAACAGCAGGGTGAAGAGCTGGCCACACTGTTGCAACGCCGCCGTTACGATACCCGCAGCAGCGAGGAGTAGGCCCGGAGTGCGTGGGGCTAACAGGATCGGCGTGCAGGCCACTGTGGCCGAAAGCTATGCTGCCGCGGAGAATCTGGCAGCAGCGCTCGGATTGGCGCTGCTGGATCCCGGCGATACTGCGGACAAAAACTGTTTCGCCGCACTCTTGCTGGTGTCCCCCGACACGCTTGCCCTGCAGGCGCCGGGTCGTTCGGCACCCAATCCGGTGGCGGTGGATTTCGGTGCCGCCGCCATGCGCCACCGGCGCCGCGGCGGGCAGAATGAGCTGTTGGGGCGCGCGGTGGGCGTCGGCAAGAAGAGTCCGCTGCGGGTGCTCGACGCCACCGCGGGGCTGGGTCGCGACAGTTTTGTGCTGGCGGATCTGGGCTGCGAAGTTACCCTCGCGGAACGTGAGCCGGTGGTGGCGGCGCTGCTGCGCTCGGGTCTGGCCCATGCCGGAAGTTCCGCCGACCGCTGGCTGGGCGAGGTTGTTGGGCGGATGACGCTTGCCGAGGGCGACGCGCGCCAGCTGGGCGCTGCTGCAGTAGAGCGTCAGGACGTCATCTACCTGGATCCCATGTTCCCGCCCCGGGACAAATCGGCGGCGGTCAAGAAGGAGATGGCCCTGTTCCAGGCGCTGTTCAGCCACTCTGACGCGGTCGAGGATGCCAGCGCATTGCTGGCCTGGGCCCTGCAAATGCCAGTGGCCCGGGTGGTGGTCAAGCGCCCGCTGAAAGCAGCGCCGCTGGGTGGGCGCGCAGCTTCCCACGCCATTCGCGGCAAGGCCGTGCGCTACGACGTATATGTGCTGTCGGCGCTTGGCGCGGGCTGAAGTGCAGACGGCTCAGTGCCGGGAGGCTACGCGGAACAGGCGCCGGGTGAGCAGGGACTGGAACAGCGGGTCCAGCCAGCGGTACAGGCGCCCGGAAAGATAAACAGGCTTTCCTTTCTCCACCGCCTGCAGACCTTCCCGGACAACTACCTTGGCGTCATACCAGAGGAACCTGGGCATCGCGTCCTTCATGTCCTGCAGGCCCGCGGTGCTGTGGAAATCCGTGTGGGTATAGCCGGGGCACAGGGCGCAGACCTTGACTCCGCTACCGTGCAGGGTCACTGCGAGGTCTTCTGACAGCGCGACCAGGTAGGCTTTGCTGGGGCCGTAGTTGCAGCCGCCGACGCGGGGAATACGGCCAGCCACCGAGGCGACATTGATCACCCGGCCGAAACCCCGTTCCCGCATGCCGGGTATGAAGAGGTGGCAGAGTTCGGCTACCGCCAGCATCATCAGCTGGAAGAATGCCTGGTGGTCGGCCCAGTCCCGGTCGGTGAGCAGGTCGGAGCCGGCCACGCCGGCATTGTTTACCAGGAAGTCGACGGCGACATCCCTGGCTGCCAGGGAATCGAACAGGGCCCTGGGCGCGCCGGGATCGGCCAGGTCGGCAGCTTCAATCAGCACCTCGCAGCCGTACTGTTGCTGCAAGTCAGCGGCCAGTGCCTCCAGCTTGTCCCGGCGTCGTGCCACCAACACCAGATTGTAGTCGGCGGCCGCCAATTGGCGGGCGAACTCGGCGCCGAGGCCGGCAGAGGCGCCGGTAACCAGTGCGGTGCGCTTGCGCGTCATGCCATTTCTCCCCAAGATGTCGCCTGTTGACTGCCCATGGTACGACACCGGTCGACTGCTGTCTGCGCCAGCCCTGAACAAAGCGAGGAAGACAATAGCATGAGTGATACCCGCCACACCGCCCTGGTTACCGGCGCCTCCGCAGGATTGGGGGAAGAGTACTGCCGTCAACTGGCGGAACGCTGCGACACTATCATTGCGGTCGCGCGGCGGGCGGATCGGCTGCAGGCGCTGCAGGCGGAACTGGCAGGCCACACCCGCCTGGTGCCGGTGGTCGCGGACCTGGCGACGGTGGAAGGTGTGACACGCACGGTAGAAGCCCTGCGCCAGCAGGGGCCGCCGGATATCCTGGTCAACAATGCCGGCTTCTCCACCTTCGGGGATTTTGGGCACAGCGTACTGGAAGATGAGCTGCAGGTGGTGCGCCTGCAGATTGATGCCACGCTGGAACTGGTGCGGGCGGCGGTTCCGTTCATGCGTGAACGCGGCGGTGGCCAGATTATCAATGTGGCGTCTATCGGCGCGTTCCTGAACATGAAGCACACCGCGGTATACGGCGGCTGCAAGGCGTTCATGGTCTCGTTTTCGCAGGCCCTTCAGGCGGAAGTCGCGGCGGACAATATCCGGGTACAGTGTCTCTGCCCCGGCCTCACCCGCACCGGGATTCACGACACCTCGTATTTTGAGGGCTTTGACAAGGCCCGCATGCCTGCGGAGTTGTGGATGGATGCAGCGCCGGTAGTGGCCGCCAGCCTGGCGGCGCTGGAGCAGGAAGAGGTCGTCGTGGTCCCGGGCGCCATCAACCGCGATATGGTCAGGAGCGGGTTGCAGCAGCAGCTGCAGTCAATCCAGTAGCAGGCGCTGCAAAATGCCGCGGTAGAGTTCCGCCAGGCGGGGCAGGTCCGCCGCGCGCACGCATTCATTGCGTTTGTGGATAGTGGCGTTGACCGGTCCCAGTTCCAGCACCTGGGCCCCGGTGGGAGCAATGAAGCGTCCGTCAGAAGTGCCACCGGCGGTGGACAGCTCGGTAGTGAGCCCGGTGCTGTCGAGAATGCTGTCGACCGCGGCGCTGACCAGGTCTCCGCTCGCGGTCAGGAACGGTTCCCCGCTGAGCTGCCAGTCGATCAGGTAATCCAGCTTGTGGGCATCGAGTATCGTTTCGGTGCGGCGGCGCAATTCCGCTGCGGTTACCTCGGTCGAAAAGCGGAAATTGAACATCACCGTCAGTTCGCCGGGGATGACATTGGTGGCGCCGGTACCGCTGTTGATATTGGAAATCTGCAGCGAGGTGGCCGGAAAAAAGTCGTTGCCCTGGTCCCAGGGCTGGCAGCTGAGGGCATGCAGCGCCGGCAGCGCACGGTGGATGGGATTATCTGCCAGCTGCGGATAGGCGATATGACCCTGCACACCGCGCACGGTCAGCACCGCGCCCAGAGAGCCGCGACGTCCGTTCTTGACCACGTCCCCCAGCTGTTCGCTGCTGGAAGGCTCTCCCACCAGGCACCAGTCTATCTGCTCTCCCCGCTGTTGCAGGTATTCAACCACCTTGATGGTGCCATCGTGGGCCGGACCCTCCTCATCGGCGGTGATCAGGAAGCCGATGCGACCGGGATGTTCCGGCTGGGCGGCGACGAAATCCTCGCAGGCGATGATCATTGCGGCCAGGCTGCCCTTCATGTCGGCGGCGCCGCGGCCGTAGAGCAGGCCGTCGCGCAGTTCCGGGCTGAAGGGCGGCGAGTCCCAGGCCGACTCCGGGCCAGTGGGAACCACGTCGGTGTGGCCGGCGAAGACCAGCAGCGGGCCGCTGTCGCCGCGGACCGCCCAGAAATTCTTCACCTCACCAGACTGTAGCGGCACGCAGGTGAAGCCGATCGCCTGCAGGCGCGCCATCATCAGCTCCTGGCAACCGGCGTCGTCTGGCGTTACGGAGGGGCGCCGGATCAACTCGCAGGTCAGCTCAAGTGTGCGTTCCACGCAGGTACTCCCGGTCAGTTGTGGGCGTGCAGTTCGGCGTTCAGTTCGATGGCGGAGCGATTGGTCAGGCACTCCACCGCGCCGTTGGTGGAGTTGCGCCGGAACAGCAGCCCCGACTTGCCGGCCAGCTCCCGCGCCTTGACGGTTTCCACCGGCTTGCCTTCGCTGTCGAGCAGCACAACCTTGGTGCCGGCGGTAAGGAACAGGCCCGCTTCAACTGTGCACCGGTCACCCAGCGGGATGCCGATGCCGGCGTTGGCGCCGATCAGGCACTCCTTGCCCACCGAGATGATGATGTTGCCACCGCCGGACAGGGTGCCCATGGTGGAGCAGCCACCGCCCAGGTCCGAGCCGCTGCCTACCGTCACCCCTGCGGAGATGCGGCCTTCAATCATGCCCGGACCATCGGTGCCGGCATTAAAGTTCACGAATCCCTCGTGCATGATCGTGGTGCCGGGGCCGAGATAGGCACCGAGACGAACCCTTGCGGTGTGGGCTATACGCACGCCGGCGGGCACCACATAATTGGTCATCTTCGGAAACTTGTCGACGCAGCTCACCTCCAGGGTCTCACCCCGCATGCGGGCGGCCAGTTGCCGTGCCGGCAACTCGGCGATGTCGATAGCACCCTCGCTGGTCCAGGCGACATTGGGCAGGATGCCGAACATTCCCTGCAGCTTGGTGCCGTGCGGCTTGACCAGCCGGTGAGACAGCAGGTGCAGTTTCAGGTAGGCCTCTGGCACCGTCGCCGGCGCCGCATCTTCCCGCAGTAATACCGCCACCACCGGCGCCTCGCTGCCAGCCATTTGCGCAGCCAGCTGGGCCTGGCGAGTTTCACCCGCCGCCGCCAGCTCGGCCTCCAGGGCGATCAGCTGCTCGCGGCTCAGGGGCGTGCGGTTGTCACAGGTGCCGGCGGCATTCACCAGCACCGCGGGTGGGTTCAGCACCGGTTCGGCAAAAAATACCTCCAGCCACTCACCCTCGCTGTTGTGGGTACCCAGGCCGAGGCCAAAGGCAAATGCTGTGTTACTCATGTCGATTGTTTCCTGGCTGTCCCGCTACCGCGGGCGTGGATCAAAGGGTGTGACGCTGGAACAGCGCGGCCCAGGTTTTTTCCGAGAAACCGCAGTGGCGCTCGTGGCCGACGTCCAGCAGCGGGCGCTTGATCAGGGTGGGGTGCTCCAGGATCGCGGTGAGGGCCGCGTTGTCATCCATGGTCTCACGGGCAGCAGCCGGCAGTGCTTTCCAGCTCGTGCTGCGCTTGTTGACCAGGGTTTCCCAGCCCAGCTCATCGAGCCATGCACGGACCTGCGCCTTGTTGATGCCGTCTTCCCGCAGGTCGTGAAAGCGATATTCCACGTCGTGCAGTTCCAGCCAGCGACGCGCTTTCTTGACCGTGTCGCAGTTGCTGATGCCGTAGAGGGTGATCATGCGGGCCTCGCGAGTGGCTGGGTTTCGGGGGACGCAAGGATAGCAAAAAATGTCGGCGGGGGCAGGCTGGATTGCGCCGTGTTCCCCTCCGCTCGCGTGGTGGCTCATTTCTGGCTGCGTCGTTGCGGGTCGCTCTCCGTTCCAGTGGCAGCCTGACGGCTGCTGCGTCGCTCCGCCACGGGTATGCTCCTTTTGCTTCATTCCGGGCGCATGCGGCGCGTCTACCTCCAGGATTCTTGCGCTGCCTTCTGGCGGCGCACGTTGTGAGCTGTGACGGCACGTGGCATGGCGGCGGCAGTTCCGCAGGTCTCCTGTTCCCACTTTCAGGGCTGCGGTTTGGCAGCCACTAAGTGGGGGGCGGTGGGCGCGCCGACGCCCTCCAAGTCCGCAAAACGACATCCCCGCACCGGATCAACGCGGCGGGTAGGCTGGAGCCACTGCACGTTGTCAGCGGAACGGAGCGAGGTACCAGTGGACGGGATTCAGACTGCAATATTTCGTCCGCGAATCCAGAGACGAAGCGAGTAGAGATGCCCAATGCTCCCCGCGTTGATTCGGGGGGCGGGGGCTTCGATACGGACTTGGAGGGCGTCGGTGCGCCCACGCAAGCCCCTTAGTGGCTACCAGCCTGCAGCCCAGTAAGTGGGAACAGATCAGCTCAACCGGCACCTTCGCCTTGGCAAGTGCCCAAACCGCTTACAAACTCGGCCGCCAGACGGCAGCGCAAGAACTCAACGGGAACGCGCGCCGCATGCGCCCGCAATGGAGTATCGGAGCCCCCGGTTCCCGGAGCGACGCAGCGGCCGCAAGGTCGCCTCGCAAACGAAGCGTCAGCAGCTCAGGCCTTGCGTGTCTGCTTCGGGTGCTTGCGCTCCGGGTAACAGGTCCTGCAGATCTCGCAGACCCTGCCATCGCAGCCCCGTGCGCTGCAGAACTCGCGGCCGTAGTAGATGATCTGCAGGTGCAGGCGGTTCCAGGACTCGCGCGGGAACAGGCGCTTGAGGTCGCGCTCGGTCTGCACCACGCTCTTGCCGTTGGTAAGACCCCAGCGCTGGGCCAGGCGGTGAATGTGGGTGTCTACCGGAAAGGCGGGCACGCCAAAGGCCTGGGACATGACCACGCTGGCGGTCTTGTGGCCTACCCCCGGTAGACGCTCGAGAGCCTCCATATCCGCGGGTACCTCGCCCTCGTGCTCCTCCAGCAATATCTCGCTGAGGCGCTTGATGGCGCGCGATTTTTGCGGTGACAGGCCGCAGGGGCGGATAATCTCGCGAATCTGCTCTTCCTCCAGCTTTGCCATGGCTGCAGACGTGTCCGCCAGGGCAAACAGGGCCGGGGTGATCTGGTTGACGCGCTCGTCGGTGCACTGGGCGCTGAGCAGGACCGCGATAAGGAGCGTGAACGGGTCTTTGTGCTGCAGGGGGATCGGGGGCTCGGGGTACAGTGCCTGCAGGCGCTGCAGGATCAGCGCCACCCGCTCGGGTTTGCTCAGCATGCCCTTACAGGGTCTCCAGCAGCTGCACGGTGCGCAGGGCCGCCTGCACGCAGTCTTCCTGTGACGCCACCAGCGCCATCCGTACCCGGTTGGCGCCCGGGTTGCCGGTGGCGGTGTCCCGGGCCAGGAAGCTGCCCGGAACTACCGTTACGTTTTGCCGGGCATAGAGCTGGCGGGCGAAGTCGGTGTCGCTGCCGGGGGTTTCCGGCCACAGGTAGAAACCGGCGTCCGGGCGTGCCACCCGCAGGTGCCCGGCCAGGATGGCCAGTACGGCGTCGAATTTTTCCCGGTAGCGCTGGCGATTGACCCGCACATGCTCCTCGTCACTCCAGGCGGCGCTGCTGGCATGCTGGTGATGCAGCGGCATGGCGCAGCCGTGGTAGGTGCGGTATCTGAGGAAGTCGGCCAGCACCGTGGCGTCTCCGGCGACAAAGCCCGAGCGCAGCCCGGGCAGGTTGGAGCGTTTGCTCAGGCTGTGGAAGACAACGCAGCGCCGGTAATTGTCGTTGCCCATGCGGGCGCAGGCCTGCAGCAGCCCGGGCGGCGGCGCCGACTCATCGCTGTAGATTTCCGAGTAGCACTCGTCGCTGGCGATGACAAAGTCGTGCTTCTCCGCCAGCTCCACCAGCGCCTGCAACTGTGGCAGTGACATCACCGCCCCGCTGGGATTGCCCGGGCTGCAGATGTACAGCAGCTGACAACGTCGCCACCAGGTCTCGGGCACGCTGGCAAAGTCCGGCAGGTGGCCGCTGGCGGCAGTTGCGTTGATAAAGCCGGGCTCGGCGCCTGCCAGCAGGGTCGCGCCCTCATAGATCTGATAGAACGGGTTGGGGCTCAGCACCATGGCATCGGGGCCGGCAGTTACCACTGCCTGGGCGAAGGCAAACAGCGCCTCGCGGGTACCGTTGACCGGGATTATCTGGGTTTGTGGATCTACCGCGCTTAAGCGAAAGCGGCGCTGCAGCCAGCCGGCAATGGTTTCCCGCAGGCTGTCCTCACCACGGGTGGCCGGGTACTTTGCCAGCAGCGGCAGGTGTACCGCAAGGGCATCCAGCACAAACTGCGGTGAGGGATGCCGCGGCTCGCCAATCGACAGAGCAATGTGGGTCCGGTCCGCGGCCGGCTGCAGGTCCGCGAACAGGGCGCGCAGCTTTTCAAATGGGTAGGGTTGCAGTTGCTCAAGCAGGGTGTTCATCAATGGTCAGGCATCCCCCACATGGTCGTCCAGCTGTTCGCGAATGGCGCGCTGAATTGCCTCGCACAGAGCCGGATCGACCAGCGGCTGTTGCTGGGCATCGGTGATGAAAAAGACATCCTCGACCCGTTCGCCCAGGGTCTGGATCTTGGCGGCCTGCAGTTCCACTCCGTGGTCGACAAAGATCCGGCCGATGCGTGCCAGCAGGCCGGGCCGGTCGCGGGAAGAAACCTCAAGTACGCTCACATGCTTGATTTCATCGATCGACATGCTGGTTTCTGTCGGTACCGGAAAGGACTTTATCTGGCGCGGTGTGAGACGTTGAACGATCGGCGCCCGATCCAGGTTGGAGGCCAGGGCGTCGCTCAGGTGGTCCCTGATATAGCGCAGTCGGGCGCTTTCCTCGGCAATGGAACTGCCGTCTGAGTTCAAGACATAGAACGTGTCCAGGCTCATGCCGTCGCGGGCATTGTAGATGCGGGCGTCGTGGACGCTGAGCTCCAGTTGTTCCAGCTCGGCGCAAACACGGGAAAACAGCTGCGCGCGGCTGCGCGCATGGATGAAGATCTGCGTTGTATTGGCGACGCTGGAGTCCGAGCTGTTGCGAATCAGGACCAACGGCTGGTCACGCTCATAGTGACCGGCAATGGCTTCCGTGTGCCAGGCGATATCCTCGGGCTTCTCCCGCAGGAAATAGTCTTCGCCCTGTTCGCGCCAGAGATCTTCAAGTTCCTCCACGGTGAAGCCGCGGCTTTCCAACAGATCCGTGGCGGTCCTGCGTGTCTGTTCGATCCAGACTTGCTTGTCGACCGGGTTCTCCAGGCCGCGGCGCAGGGCCCGGCGGGTGCCGGTATAGAGCTGGCGCAACAGGCTGCCGCGCCAGGCGTTCCAGAGGGTGGGGTTGGTGCCGTTGATGTCTGCCACGGTAAGGGTAAACAGGTAGTCCAACCGGTCCAGGTCGCCGACATGATGGGCAAACTGCTGGATTATATCCGGGTCGGAGATGTCCTTGCGTTGGGATACGGCTGACATGGTGAGGTGGTTGCGCACCAGCCATGTCACCAGCTCGGTGTCGTGGTCGCTGAGATCGTGCTCCCGGCAGAAGCGCTCGGCATCAACCGCCCCCAGCTCCGAGTGGTCACCGCCGCGGCCCTTGCCGATATCGTGGTAGAGGCCGGCGAGGTAGAGCAGCTCGATCTTCGGCAGGCGCCGGGCGACCCGGCTGGAGACGGGAAAGCGCTCGTCGAACTCGGGTTTCTGGAAGCGCCGCATGTACTGGATCACTTCCAGTGTATGGGCGTCCACCGTGTAGGTGTGGAACAGGTCGTGTTGCATCTGGCCGACAATGCGACCGAACTCGGGCAGGTAATTGCCCAGCACCCCGTAGCGGGTCATGCTGCGCAGCAGCCGGGTCATATTGTAGGGGGAGCGCAGGATCTCCAGAAAGCTGGCGCGGTTGCGCGGATCCGCGCGAAAGGTGCTATTGACCAGGTGGCGGTGCTCCCTGATCAGGCGGATGGTTGGTGTGCCCACTCCGATAATGCCCGGCTCGCGGCCCGCCAGCACGAAGACTTCCAGCAAGGTGTTGGGGTCAGTGCTGAACAGGTCGTCACGCAGGGCTTCGATGTAGCCATTGCGAACCTGGAAGCGCTCGTTGAGTATCCTGATGTCATCTACGGTGTCGGCCCGCAGAATTGCGTGGTCGAAGTTCTGGATCAGCAGCTCGTTCAGTTCGCCCAGGGCCAGGGCCCAGCGGTAGTAAGTCTGCATGAACTGCTCTACCGCCAGCTTTTCGCCATCCTGAAAGCCCCACATTGCAGCCAGCTCGCGCTGGTGATCGAACAGCAGGCGGTCCTCCTCGCGCCCGGCAATCAGGTGCAGTGCGTAGCGGACCTGCCACATGAAGTCGCGCCCGCGCAGCAGCATCTTGCGCTCGTCCGGGTTGAGGAATTCACCGGTATCCATTGACTCCAGGGAGTCGACGCCGAAATGGCGCTCGCCGATCCAGGCGATGATCTGCAGGTCACGCAGGCCACCGGGCGAGCTTTTGACGTTGGGCTCGAGGTTGTACTCGGTGTCGGCAAACTTCGCGTGGCGCTCGCGCTGTTCCTGCAGTTTGGCGCGGAAGAAGTCGGCGCTGGGCCACATATGCGCGGGGCTGGTCAGTTCCCTGACTTCGGCCATCAGGGCTTTCGGGCCGCGAATGACCCGGGTTTCCATCAGGTTGGTGAGTATGGTGATGTCCCGGCGCGCCTTGCTGCAGCACTCGCTGACGGTACGCACGCTGTGGCCGATGCTCAGGCCCAGGTCCCAGAGCTGGGTCAGGAATTGCTCGAGCTGCCCGTGGCAGCGCTCGCTGTCCTCGCCCAACAGGACCAGGATATCGATATCCGAGTGTGGGTGCAGTTCGCCGCGGCCGTAGCCGCCGACGGCGACCAGGGCCGGCTCCACGCCGGACCAGTCGCGGCTGTCCCAGAGCGCGCCCAGCAGCGCATCCATGAACTGCGCCCGCAGGTGCAACAGGCGCGCTACCCGGGTGCCACTGCGAAATTCACCGTGCAGATAGTCGGCTGCTGTGTGCAGAGCCTGCTTGCCAATCTTCAGGGCGTCGCCGCGGGCAATCGCCGCCTTGAACAGGTCTGGATCGAATAACTCCGGAGGCAGGCTGTCATCCCGACCGGTCATGGCGGGCGTGGCCTCAGAAAGTCTCATTGTTGCGCCGGGTGAACACCTCGCAGCCGTCTGCGGTCACCCCCAGGGTGTGCTCCCACTGGGCGGAGAGGCGACCATCGCGGGTGGTCACGGTCCAGCCATCCTTCTGATTCAGCTTGGTATGGCGCCGGCCGGCGTTGATCATGGGTTCAATGGTGAAAGTCATACCCTGCTCCAGCACCATTCCGGTGCCTTTGCGGCCGTAGTGGAGCACCTGCGGGTCTTCGTGAAAAATCCGGCCAATGCCGTGGCCGCAATACTCCCGCACTACCGAGTAGTAGTTCTTCTCCGCGTGTTGCTGGATCACGGCCCCGATGTCGCCGAGGGTGGCGCCCGGGCGGACGACGTCAATGGCCTTGTACAGGCACTCCTGGGTGACCTTGATCAGGCGCTGGGCGTGGCTCGCGACTTCGCCGACCTCTACCATGATGCTGCTGTCGCCGTGGTAGCCGTCCTTGATCACGGTGACGTCGATATTGATGATGTCGCCGGATTTGAGCTTCTTGCCGTCGGAGGGGATGCCGTGACAAATCACCTCGTTGATTGAGGTGCAGATGGAGCGCGGAAAGCCGTGATAATCCAGCGGCGCGGGGATGGCCTGCTGCACCCGGGTTATGTGCTCGTGGCAGATGCGGTCCAACTCACCGGTGGTGATGCCCGGTGCCACCAGGGGCTCGATCATCTCCAGCACTTCGGCTGCCAGGCGGCCGGCGACCCGCATTTTCTCGATTTCGGCCTCGGTCTTGATGGTTACTGCCATTTTCTTCCTTTCAGCTCAGGGTGCCGCAACCGCGCGGGGGCGCAACCGGCGGACCGGGGCGGCGGGTAAAGGGTGCTATTCTACAACATGTGCACCCCTTGTGAGTAATAGGTGGGGCAGCTCTCGCTGGGGCGGTCCATACCGCGGCGGCCGTTACCAGGGCAGCCCTCGCTGGAGCGGGTTGCAACATGGGCCTTCTCAGATCGGCCGGATTATGGTATAAAGCGCGCCTTCTTTTTGGGTCGTCACATTGTGGTGGTTCCCGGCAGGAAGAAAACCCTAACGACGCACACATATCGACACCTGCGCCAGGGTGCCGGCTCTGGCTGGTTTGGCGCACGGGATATGTGGAGGATTAACCCAATACAAAGGTACTTACCATGTCACAAGTAAGCATGCGCGATCTGCTGCAGGCAGGCGCACACTTTGGTCACCAGACCCGTTACTGGAACCCGAAGATGGATCGCTATATCTTCGGTGCCCGCAACAAGATCCATATTATCAACCTCGAGCACACGGTGCCGGCCTTCAACGAAGCGCTGACCCTGGTGCAGCGGATGGCTGGTAACAAGAACAAGATTCTGTTCGTCGGCACCAAGCGCGCCGCCGGCAAGATCATCAAGGAGCAGGCCGATCGTGCGGGGATGCCCTACGTCAGCCATCGTTGGTTGGGCGGTATGCTCACCAACTACAAGACGATCCGCGCCTCGATCAAGCGCCTGCGCGACCTGGAAGCCCAGCAGACCGACGGCACTTTCACCAAGCTGACCAAGAAAGAAGCTCTCATGCGCACCCGCGACATGGAGAAGCTGGAGCGCAGCATTGGTGGTATCAAGGATATGGGTGGCCTGCCCGACGCACTGTTCGTGATTGACGTTGACCACGAGCGCATTGCCATCACCGAAGCCAACAAACTGGGCATTCCGGTGATCGGTGTGGTCGACACCAACAGCAACCCGGACGGGGTCGACTACGTCATCCCGGGCAACGACGACGCCATTCGCGCGGTCAAGCTGTACGTCAGCGCCGTGGCAGATGCCTGCCTGGCGGGCAGGGCTGAATCCGGTGACATGAGTGCGGTCCGCGACGAGTTCGTTGAAGTCGATGCCACCGAGCCGCCCGCGGCACCTGCCACTCCGGCGGCTCCTGCGGCTCCCACGGCAACTGCCGAGTAAACACCCGACCCCGGTGCGGCCGTCAGGCCTGCGCCGGGGCTTCCCGTCCTCCGTCCGGAGGTACACGTTCAAGCATACAGAGCCCCAGGCGGGGTCGTAGCAGGAGGAATAACCATGTCCGCAGCATTGGTCAAGGAATTACGTGAGCGCACCGGTCTCGGCTTGCTGGAGTGCAAGAAGGCACTGGCGTCCGCCGATGGCGACGTCGAGAAAGCGATCGAAGAGCTGCGCAAGTCCAGCGGCATGAAAGCGGCCAAGAAAGCCGGTCGCACCGCAGCAGATGGCGTTGTCGCCACCCGCATTGCCGAGGACGGCAGCTACGGCGTGGTGGTCGAAGTCAACAGCGAGACCGATTTCGTGGCCCGTGATGAAAACTTCCTGGGGTTCGTCAGAAAAGTCGTCGATGCGGCGTTCGAAGGCCGCCAGACTGACGTCGCGGCGCTGATGGCCGGTGAGCTGGAGTCGGCCCGCGAATCCCTGGTGCAGAAAATTGGCGAGAATATCGGTGTGCGCCGCATCCGCCTGATAACCGCCGATGCCGGCGTGGTAGGTGGCTATGTCCACGGCAACAACCGCATCGCGGTGCTGGTGGAGCTGAAAGGCGGTGACCAGGACCTGGCCAAGGACGTCGCCATGCATGTCGCCGCGGTCAACCCGCAGGTTGTATCACCCGATGACATGCCGGCCGAGGTGATCGAGAAGGAGCGCGAGATTTACACCGTGCAGGCCCAGGATTCAGGCAAGCCTGCGGAAATTATCGAAAAGATGATTGGCGGCCGGATCAAGAAGTTCCTGGCTGAAAACAGCCTGGTAGAGCAGGCTTTTGTCAAGGATCCGGACGTTACCGTCGGCAAGCTGGTGTCCGGTGCCGGTGCCCAGGTCCTGTCTTTTGCCCGCTTTGAAGTGGGTGAGGGTATTGCCCGGGACCAGGTTGACTTCGCCGCCGAGGTCGCTGCCCAGCTCAAGGGCTGAGAGTCGGCAGTTCAAGCAGAAACGGGGCCCAGGCCCCGTTTTTTGTGGCATCTTCGGGCAATCGGTGGCGCCCGTGGCGGCAGTTTCTGGGCCGCGACACTAGGGAGCTGGCTCTTTGTCCTGTAATATAAGAGGACTTCGGGAGAAATCAGACATGCCACAGGCTGCAGGCGACAAGAAGTATAAGCGGATACTGCTGAAACTCAGCGGCGAAGCCCTCACCGGTAGGGAAAGTTTCGGTATTGACCCGAAAATACTCGACCAGCTGGCGCTGGAAATCGGCCAGCTGGTGGGGATCGGGGTGCAGGTGGGGCTGGTCGTCGGAGGCGGCAACCTGTTCCGTGGCGCAGCCTTGCAGTCGGCGGGCCTGGACCGGGTCACCGGTGATCATATGGGCATGCTGGCCACAGTCATGAATGCGCTGGCTCTGCGCGATGCGCTTGAGCGCTCGAATATCGCCACTCAGGTCATGTCCTCCATTCCGATGAGTGGCGTTGTCGACCACTACGATCGACGCAAGGCAATCCGCGCTATCAGCAACGGCGATGTGGTGATCTTCTGCGCTGGCACCGGCAACCCGTTCTTCACCACCGATTCCTCGGCTTGTCTGCGCGGTATCGAGATAGACGCGGAGCTGGTGCTGAAGGCGACCAAGGTGGATGGCGTTTATTCTGCCGACCCGATGAAAGTTGCCGACGCCGTCAAGTATGAGCGCCTCAGTTACGACGAGGTGCTGGACAAGAAACTGGAAGTCATGGATCTCACGGCTATCTGTCTTTGCCGCGACCACAAGATGCCGGTGCGCGTGTTCAAGATGGAAGATCGTGGGGCGTTGCTGAGTATTGTACGCGGCGGCCAGGAAGGAACCCTGATTCAGTAGCCCGGCCGGGTCCTGCGAGGAGAAAAAAAGTGATTGAAGACATCAAGAGTGAAGCTAAAGACCGGATGGAAAAGAGCGTCGAGGCTCTGGTGCACCATTTCAACAAGATCCGCACTGGCCGCGCTCACCCCAGCATCCTGGATTCGGTCAAGATTGAGTACTACGGCGCCGAGACGCCGCTCAACCAGATGGCCAACATCAACGTGGAAGATGGCCGCACCCTGGCCCTGACGCCCTGGGATCGCTCCATGATTCCCCAGATCGAGCGCGCCATCATGAAGTCCGACCTGGGCCTCAACCCGGCCACCTCCGGCGAGGTGATCCGCATTCCCATGCCCTCGCTGACCGAGGAGACGCGCAAGGGTTTCATCCGGCAGGCTCGCAGCGAGGCAGAGGCCGCCAGGGTCTCGATCCGCAACGCCCGGCGCGATGCCATGAACATGCTCAAGGAGCTGGTGAAGGAAAAGGATATCAGCGAAGACGACGAGCACCGCGGCCAGGAGAATGTGCAGAAGCTGACCGACGGTTACGTGGATCGTATCGAAAAAATGTTGGCGGACAAAGAAGCCGACCTCATGGAAATTTAGTTCCAGTCAGGGTATGCCCACTCGCGAAACGCCAAGCTTAGTCAACCCTGCCGCAGTGCCGCGCCATGTCGCCATAATCATGGACGGCAACAACCGCTGGGCCCGGCGCCAGGGTCTTCCCGGGCACGCCGGCCATCGCGCCGGCGTCGAAGCGGTGCGCGGCATCCTGCGCTCCTGCCGCCAGCACAAGGTCGAAGTGCTTACCCTGTTCGCCTTCAGCAGTGAAAACTGGGGTCGTCCACAGCCTGAAGTCAGGGCGCTGCTGGCACTGCTGTCGCGCTATCTGCGCAGTGAAGTACGAGAGTTGCACAAGGATGGCGTCCGTCTGCGTTTCATTGGCGAACGCGGCCGCTTCAGTGAGCGGTTGCAGCGTCTGATGAGTAACGCCGAGTACCTCACCTGCGACAATCGCGTGGCGACGGTGGTGATTGCGGTTGACTACGGCGGCCGTTGGGATATTGCCCAGGCGGCGCGCCGGCTGGCGGAGCAGGTACAGGCGGGAACCCTGCAGCTGGAGGAGATCACCGAGGCTGCGGTCGACCGTGAGGTCGCCATCAGCGACCTGCCGCCGCCGGATCTCTGTATTCGTACTGGCGGCGACGCCCGCATCAGCAATTTCATGCTCTGGCATTGCGCCTACAGCGAACTCTATTTTACCAACACCCTGTGGCCCGACTTTGGCGAACTCGAGTTTGCCCGGGCGCTGGCGGATTATGGGCGGCGCGAGCGCCGGTTTGGCCTGCGAGAGCCCGATGGTCTGCTGACGGGGGTGGGCGGCGATGCTTAGACAGCGGGTGATTACCGCCCTGGCCATGGCGAGCCTGTTTCTCGCGGGGGTGCTGTTGCTGCCGGTGTTCGCACTGGCCGCGGCCTTTGCGCTTGTGGTGCTTCTCGGGGCCTGGGAATGGGCGCGTTTGGCGGGCTGGCAGTCCGCCGCGGCGCGCTTGCTGTTCACAGTGATCCTGGCCGGGTTGCTGGTCATCCTGTATCGCTATGCGGAGCTCGGCAGCGAACCGCGACGCGAACAGATACAGCCACTGCTGGGTGTTGCCTGTCTTTGGTGGTCGTTCTCCCTGTTGTGGGTCAAGAGCTATCCGGCGAGCGCAGCGCTCTGGCACGGTCGAGCCATGCGCAGCCTGATGGGCCTGCTGATCCTGTCCAGCGCCTGGCTGGCGGCGGTCTACCTGTTGACCTTTCCCCGCGGGGGTTTGTTGATGGTGGCCCTGGTCCTGGTAGTGGCCGCTACGGACATCGGCGCTTATTTTACCGGCACCCGCTTTGGCCGCCACAAACTGGTGGCGCAGGTCAGCCCGGCCAAGACCTGGGAGGGTTTTTGGGGTGGCATGGCCTGTGCAGTAGTGCTGGCTCTGGTGCTGTGGTCGGTCATTCCCGCCCGGATGGCCCATGTCAGCCTCGCTGCCGTGGTGGTCGTAGTGCTGCTGACAGCGCTGGCATCGGTGCTGGGGGACCTCACGGTGAGCATGGTCAAGCGCGAGAGTGGGGTGAAGGACAGCGGCTCCCTGTTGCCCGGGCACGGCGGTCTGCTGGACCGTCTTGACAGCCTCTGCAGTGCCGCTCCCGTGTTTGCTCTCGGCCTGCTGCTGGCAGGGTGGTAGCGATGGCGGCTGTGCAGAACGTGGCGGTGCTGGGCAGCACTGGCTCCATCGGAGTCAGCACCCTGGACGTGATAGCGCGTCACCCGCAAAAGCTGCGTGCCTGGGCCCTGGCGGCCAACCGCTCGGTAGCGGCCATGGCGGAACAGTGCCTGCGATTCCAGCCTCGCTATGCGGTAATGATGGACCCGGATGCGGCCGCCGAACTGGAGGTTCTGCTGGCTGGGGAATGCGATACCCGGGTATTGGCGGGGGCGGAGGGCCTGCATCAGGTCGCGACCCACGAGGCCGTGGACGCCGTGATGGCGGCCGTGGTCGGGGCTGCCGGCCTGCCGTCAACCCTGGCGGCGGCGCGGGCGGGCAAGCGTATTCTGCTGGCCAACAAAGAGTCACTGGTCATGGCCGGCCACCTGCTGATGGCAGCGGCGCGCGACGCGGGCGCGCTGTTGTTACCCATAGACAGCGAGCACAACGCGATTTTCCAGTGTCTGCCGGTGGACAGCGCGGGGCGGCCCGGTCTGACGGGGGTCAGCAAGGTTCTGCTAACCGCTTCCGGCGGGCCGTTCCGCGAGTGGACGCCCGCGGCGATTGCCGCGGCGACCCCGGACCAGGCCTGCGCGCATCCCAACTGGTCCATGGGCAGAAAAATATCAGTGGATTCCGCTACCCTGATGAACAAGGGTCTGGAACTGATAGAGGCCTGCTGGCTGTTCGATCTGGCCCCGGAACAGGTTGATATCGTGGTGCATCCGGAGAGTATCGTGCACTCCATGGTACAGTACACGGACGGTTCGGTGCTGGCCCAGCTGGGCAATCCGGATATGCGTACCCCGATAGCCTACGGCCTGGGCTGGCCCCAGCGACTGGAGTCTGGAGTCGCCTCCCTGGATCTGGTGGCCCTGGCGAAACTGCATTTCGAGGCGCCGGACGAGAGCCGTTTCCCCTGTCTGCGTCTGGCCCGCGAAGCCGTCGCCGCCGGCGGTACCGCGATGGCGGTCTGTAACGCCGCCAACGAAGTCGCGGTAGCAGCCTTTCTGCGCGGGGGCATCGGCTTTGCCGATATCCCGCGGGTCATCGAGGCGACCCTGGAACAGGTGGCCGCTGTTGAACCCACTTCTCTGGCTGTGGTCGAAGCTGCGGATGGCGAGGCTCGCCAGGTGGCCGTCGCCCGGTTGGCCCGTTTCCGGGCGGTTGGCCCTGAGACTTTGGAGCGTTAATGGATCTGGCTTTTACCATCGGCATAACCCTGATCACCCTCGGCGTGCTGGTGGCGGTGCACGAGTACGGCCATTTCTGGGTTGCGCGGCGCTGCGGCGTCAAGGTCCTGCGTTTTTCCATCGGCTTTGGCAAGTCTTTGTATACCTGGCGCGACCGGCAGGGCACCGAGTACTGCATAGCGATGATCCCGCTGGGTGGCTACGTCAAGATGCTCGATGAACGCGAGGGCGATGTTCCCGCCGAGGATCTGGAGCACGCCTTCAACCGCAAGCCTGTGCTGCAGCGCATCGCGGTTGTGGCTGCGGGACCCCTGGCCAACTTCGCCCTGGCAATTGTTGCCTATTGGGTGCTGTTCATGGGCGGCGAATCCGGCTACGCGCCGGTGATTGGCTCGGTACAGTCCGGCTCGGTGGCGGACGCGGCGGGTCTCAAGGCCGGCCAGGAAATCGTCGCCGTGGACGGTGAGCAGACCCCTACCTGGCAGGCCCTCAGTTTCCGCCTGCTGGACCGCATTGGCGATACCGGCAACATTCGGTTTACCGTCAAGGAACCCGGGTCGGACCTGCTTACCGAGTCCGAGGCGGCCCTGCAGCGCTGGTTGTCGGAGCAGGAGGAGCCGGACCTGTTCGGTGGCCTGGGTGTCAGCATGTACACCCCGGAGGTGCCGCCAGTAGTCAACGAAATCATCGCTGACAGCCCCGCTGCCCGCGCTGGCCTGCAAGTCGGTGACCGCGTAGTGAGTGCCGACGGGATTCCCATGCCCCGGTGGATGGATTGGGTGGAGTATGTGCGCGAGAGGCCGGGCCAGCGAATCGAACTGGAGTTGAGCCGGGGCGACCAGCTGCAGACCGCGACCATCATTCCCGATGGCGAACCGGACGCCAGTGGGGAACTGGTGGGTCGCGTCGGTGTTGCGGTAGCCATGCCAGCCATGCCGCCAGAGATGATCCGACAGTTCCAGCGCGGCCCGCTGCAGTCTCTGGGAGCCGCCGTTACCCGCACCGGGGAGCTGACCAGCTTCACCCTCAGCTCGATCAAGAAGATGTTGCAGGGTCTGATCTCACCAAAAAACTTGAGCGGCCCCATTACCATTGCTAAAGTGGCGTCCGCTTCCGCCAAGTCGGGCCTGGAATCCTGGATTGGCTTCCTCGCCCTGCTAAGCGTCAGTCTTGGGGTGCTTAACCTGCTGCCCATACCGGTGCTGGATGGCGGCCACCTCCTGTACTACACCATGGAGTTGCTGGCGGGTCGGCCAGTACCCGAGAAAATACAAGCATTGGGGTATCAGTTGGGCCTGTTCATGATCCTCGGGATCATGGCTTTGGCGCTATATAACGACTTCGCGCGCCTCTAGCCTGGTGGACGCAGCCGGTACGTACACAATCATGACCTTGGGATCGGGCCTTATCCGGTGTTTGGAAAAATTTTGAAAAAACGCATACAACTCGTGCTGGCAATGCTTTTGCTGGCTCTTTCGCCCCTGGCTCAGCCCCAGGACGCCTCCTTCATCGTTGCTGATATCCGGGTCGAGGGCCTGCAGCGGATCTCGGCGGGCTCGGTGTTTGCCGCCATGCCCCTGGCGGTCGGTGACCTGGTGAACGCGGCAGCAATCCGCGCAGCCGCCCGCAGCCTGTTTGCCACCGGCAACTTCGACGACATCCGCATCGGCCGCGATGGCAACGTGCTGGTGGTGATCGTAGTGGAACGGCCGAGCATCAGCGAGATCAATATCGAAGGCAACAAGGCGATCGAAACCGAGGCCCTGCTCGACGGCCTGCGTGGCGCCGGGCTGTCTGTGGGGCAGGTGTTCCAGCGCTCCACCCTTGAAGGCATGCAGCTTGAGCTGCAGCGGCAGTATGTGCAGCAGGGTCGGTACGACGCCAGCATAGAAACCGAAGTGCTGCCCGAACCGCGCAACCGCGTGTCCGTCAATATCGACGTCGACGAGGGCACCGTTGCCGCGATCAAGCATATCAACGTCGTCGGTAATGAGGTGTTTGACGACGAGGAGCTGACGGATCTGTTTACACTGAAGACCACCGGCTGGTTCTCGTTCTTCACCAACGACGACAAGTACTCCCGGGAAAAACTGACCGGTGACCTGGAGGCCCTGAGCTCCTGGTACATGGATCGGGGCTACCTGCAGTTCTCCATCGACTCCACCCAGGTTTCGGTGTCCCCTGACAAGAAAGCGGTATACATCACCGCCAACGTCACCGAAGGGGAAAAATTCACGGTCAGTGGCGTCGATCTGTCGGGAGACCTGGTGTTGCCGGAGTCGGACCTCAAGCGCTATGTCCTCGTCTCCGAGGGACAGACTTTTTCCCAGCAGCTGGTGACTTCCACCGAGGAGTTCATGACCCGCAGGCTCGGTAATGAGGGCTACAACTTCGCCAAGGTCACCGGCATTCCCGAAATCGATGAGGATGAGAACACCGTCGCGTTGAAGTTTTTTGTGGACCCGGGCAAGCGCACCTATGTGCGCCGGATCAGCTTCAAGGGCAACCAGAAAACCGCCGACGAGGTATTGCGGCGCGAGATGCGGCAGATGGAGAGCGCTCCCGCGTCCGCCGCGGCCATCGAGCAGTCCCGGATCCGGCTGGAGCGTCTGGGCTATTTCAGCAAGGCCACCGTTGAAACGCCGGAAGTGGCGGGGCACGACGACCTCATTGATGTAGATTTCACGGTCGAGGAGCAGTCCTCGGGCAGTATCGGTGCCAGCTTCGGTTATGCCCAGGATGCGGGTCTGATCTTTGGCCTCAATTTGCAGCAGGACAACTTCCTCGGCACGGGCCGGCGGATCGGCATTGGTCTGAACTCTTCCCGCTACCAGGACCTGTACAATTTCAGCTATACCAATCCTTATTTCACCGAGGATGGGGTCAGCCGCGGCTTTAGCGTGTTCTATCGTTCCACCGATCTCTCGGAGATCAACGTGGCGCGCTACACCACGGACACCCTCGGCGCCTCGCTGAACTTTGGCTATCCGATCAAGGAAACCCAGCGTCTCGGCTTCAGCTTCGGGGTAGCCAATACGGACATCACCGCCGGCCGCTTTGCGGTACAGGAAATCAAGGCGAGCCCGCGCCTGGTAGACGGCGTCGATGGCTACTATGAGAGCACGCGTCTGCCAGACGGCAGCTACTCGGCGCCGGAAACATTCCTGCCGATTGCCGATTTGCCGCCGGGTGCCCTGACCATTCCGCCGGAACCGGGGTTCCTCGACCTCAATGGTGACGAGTTCCTGAACTGGACCTCCTCCGTCAGCTGGAGCCAGTCCACCCTGAACCGGGGAATACTCGCGACTCGCGGCTCGTCCCAGTCCGTGGTATTCGAGTTGGCAGTACCCGGATCCGATGCCGAGTTCTATAAACTGGTTTACCGGGGTGAACGCTTCTTCCCCATTACCAATGAGTGGATTGTGCGAGTGCGGGGCGAACTGGGCTATGGCGATGGTTACGGCGGCACCACCAACCTGCCATTCTTTGAGCACTTTTTCTCAGGTGGTTTCGGTTCCGTGCGCGGGTTCGAGAGCAATACCCTGGGGCCGCGCGGCACACCCGCCAGCCTCTACGATATCAACCAGCCAGCGACAGAGCTGGATGAGGAGGGGCGGCCGACGCAGGTGGGTGGTGAGAACGGCCGTCTGTTCGGCTATGTCGTTGACCCGCAGACCGGCAAGCTGTTGTTCAATACCCTGAACACTGAGCCCGATCCTTTTGGCGGCAACGCGTTGATCGAGGGTAGTGTGGAGCTGATGTTTCCGCTGCCCTTCCTCAAGGATCGCAGCAAACTGCGCTCGGCGTTCTTTATCGACGCAGGCAACGTGTTCAATACCAAGTGTTCCAGCAACCAGCTCAATTGTTTCGATATTGATGCGGATGAGTTGCGCTACTCGGTGGGTGTGGGCGTGACCTGGATTACCGGCTTCGGCCCCATGAGTTTCAGCCTTGCCAAGCCGCTCAATGAATCCCCGGAAGATGAGCGGGAGATATTCCAGTTCACACTGGGTCGGGGGTTCTGAATTTTTCTTTCCACTACTGGAGAATATTTGTGTCTAACGTAATTAAAGCTGTCTTGATAAGCGCCGCCCTGTTGCTGCCATCTATCGGTTGGGCCCAGGGCAAGATTGCCGTGGTCAACCTGGAGCAGGCTATCCTGCAGACGGACTACGCCCAGAAGCGCCTGAATACCGAGCGTAGCAGCGATGCCTACAAGTCCGACAAGGCCGAGTTTGACCGCCTGAAGGATGAGCTGGACGGACTGGTCCAGGAATTTCAGAAAGAAGCCGCGGTGATGAGCCAGGATCAACAGTTGTCTGCCCGCCGCCGCCTGGCCAGCAAGCAGGCCGACCTTGAGCATGTCGCCGGCAAGCTGCAGCAGACAGAGCAGCAAGTGGGCCAGGCCCTGTTGCAGGAAATGTCCCCCAAGGTGCAGGAAGTCCTGCAGGAGCTGATCACCGCTGAAGGCATTGGCTTGTTGCTGCAGCGCGGCTCGGTGATTCACGCGGATGCGGGCTACAGCATTACCGCCAAAGTGACCGACAAGCTGAATCAGGCCTTCACCGAGTAATTGTCGGCGTGTACTCCCTGGGAGAGCTTGCGGAAACCCTGGGGGTGCGCCTGGACGGTGATCCTGAGTTGCGGGTCAGCGGCCTTTCAACCCTGGCGCTGGCGAGCCCGCAACAGCTTTCCTTCCTGGCCAACAGCAAGTATCTGGCGCAACTGCAGCAGACTCGCGCCGCGGCCGTGATCCTGCGGCCGGAGCAGGCGCCGCAGTGCCCTGTCGCCTGTCTGGTGTCCGACAACCCCTACCTCACCTTCGCCCGCGCAACCGCGCTGTTTGTCGGTGAGGAGCGCGCGGTCGCCGGGGTGCATCCCAGCGCAGTGGTGGCACCGGGTGCGCGCATCGAAAGCAGCGCGGCAGTAGGGCCCAACGCGGTTGTCGAAGCCGGCGTAACCCTGGGTGCGGGTGTCGTCGTCGGCGCCAATGTCTACATTGGCGCTGACTGTCGGATTGGCGCCGGCAGCCGGCTCTACCCCGGTGTCGTACTGTACCGGGGTGTGCAACTTGGCGAGCACTGCCTCATCCACAGCAATGCGGTACTCGGCGCCGACGGTTTCGGTTTCGCGCCTTCGGCTGCTGGCTGGGAGAAGATCCATCAACTCGGTGGCGTCCGCATCGGGAACCGGGTAGAAGTGGGAGCCTGTACCACGATTGATCGCGGCGCACTGGAGGATACCGTGGTGGAGGACGGTGCCATTATCGACAACCTGGTGCAGATCGCCCATAACTGCCACATCGGAAAAAATACCGCGATAGCAGGTTGCACGGGGTTGGCGGGAAGCACGATTATAGGGGCGAATTGCACGCTGGCAGGGGGCGTCGGTGTGGTCGGCCACGTGGAAATTTGCGACAACGTACATGTCACCGGCATGACCATGGTGACGAAGTCCATTACTGAACCGGGGTCCTATTCTTCCGGTACGCCAATGTCCCCCACGCGGGACTGGAAGCGCAGTGCAGTCCGCTTTGCCCAGCTGGACAGCATTCAGAAGCGCCTTGCCGAACTGGAAAAACGACAATAGCAATGATCTTGGGGGACCTGCAGTTTGATCATGGACATCTTGGAAATACGCAAGCATCTGCCACATCGCTATCCTTTCCTGCTGGTGGACAGGGTGCTGGAACTCAATCCGGGCGAGTCCATTGTTGCGTGCAAGAATCTCAGCATCAACGAGCCCTTCTTTAACGGCCACTTTCCGGAAATGCCGGTATTTCCCGGGGTATTGTTGCTGGAGGCCATGGCCCAGGCGGCGGGTATCCTGGGTTTCAAGACCATGAACAAGACTCCGGCGGACGGCTCCATGTACTACTTCGTCGGCGCCGATGATCTGCGCTTCAAGCGCCCCTGCGTACCCGGGGACCAGGTCATGCTGCGGGCCAAGATACTTTCCGACCGGCGCGGCATCTGGAAATTCGATGTCCGCTCCGATGTGGACGGCATGCTCTGTGCGTCCGCCACCATCCTCTGCGCCGATCGTTGAGCAATGATCCACAGCCACGCCATCGTCGATCCCTCCGCCCGCGTCGCCGATGATGTCGAGGTCGGTCCCTGGACCCTGATCGGTCCGGAAGTGGAAGTTGGCCCCGGCTGCAAGATTGAGTCCCACGTCGTGATCAAGGGGCCGACCAGGATCGGGGCCGGCAACCATATCTATCAGTTCTCCACCATCGGCGAGGCCACTCCGGACCTCAAGTACCGGGATGAACCCACCTATCTGGTGATCGGCGACAACAACATTATCCGCGAGAACGTGACCATCCATCGCGGCACCGTGCAGGACCGCTCTGAAACCACGATCGGCAACAACAACCTGATCATGGCCTATGTGCACATCGGCCATGATTCGGTCATCGGCAATCACGCCATCCTGGTGAACAACACCGCCCTCGCGGGCCACGTCAAGGTCGGTGACTGGGCAATACTCAGCGGTTACACCCTGGTCCACCAGTTCTGCAAGATCGGTGCCCACAGCTTTAGCGGCATGGGTACGGCGATTGGCAAGGATGTACCGGCTTATGTCACCGTCAGTGGCGCGCCGGCGGAAGCCAAGACCATCAATATCGAGGGGCTGCGTCGGCGCGGATTTTCGTCTGAAGCCATCAGCCAGCTGCGGCGCGCGTTCAAGATCGTCTATCGCCAGGGGCTGACCCTGGAACTGGCCATCCAGAGGCTGGAAACGATGCTCAGTGACACGCCGGAAGTGCAGGTCATGATCGATTCCATACGCGCCTCGGAGCGCGGTATCGTCCGCTAGTGGCTGGCCGTGGCCTCCGCATTGGTGTACTGGCGGGTGAGGCTTCGGGCGACATCCTCGGTGCCAGGCTGCTGGCTGCTCTGCGCAAGCGCTATCCTGAACTGCAGGTGGAGGGCATTGGCGGGCCGCTGATGCAAGCCCAGGGGCTGGACAGCCTGTTTCCCATGGAGCGCCTGTCGGTGATGGGATTCGTGGAGCCGCTCAAACGCCTGCCGGAGTTGCTGCGCATCCGCAGGAGTGTCTATCAACACTTTCTGGCCAATCCTCCGGACATTTTTATCGGCATTGATTCTCCGGACTTCTGCCTGCGGCTGGAGTGGAAGTTGCGGCGGGCCGGAATTGCCACGGCGCATCTGGTCAGCCCCTCGGTCTGGGCCTGGCGCCGGGGCCGTATCCGCAAGATTGGTCGCGCTGTCGACCGCATGCTGTGCCTGTTTCCCTTCGAGACCGCCATCTATCAGCAGCATGCAATAGCCGCGGACTTTGTCGGCCACCCACTGGCCGATGAAATTCCCGTCCAGATTGACCGGACCGCCGCCCGCGCCGAGCTTGGGCTTCCCGCCAGCGGCCGCCTGCTGGCACTGTTGCCCGGAAGCCGCGGCGGCGAGGTGGGCCTGCTGGCACCGCTGTTTCTGGCGACTGCCCAGCGCCTTGCGCGCGCCGATCCCGAGCTCGGGTTTGTCCTGCCCGCCGCCGGCCCCGAGCGCCTGGCCCAGTTGCAGGCCCTGTTGCCCGCATTTTCGGAGTTGCCGCTGACCCTGGTGGAGGGGCGTTCGCGGGAGGTGATGATGGCGGCGGATGCGGTGCTGCTGGCATCCGGTACGGCGACCCTGGAAGCATTGCTGGTGCAGTGTCCGATGGCCGTGGCCTACCGCATGTCGCCGCTCAGCTGGGCCCTGGTGTCGCGGCTGGTGCAGACGCCCTTTGCGGCACTGCCCAATATTCTGGCGGGCAGGGCGCTGGTTCCCGAGCTGATTCAGGATGCAGCAACAGTGGAGGCGCTGGTCGCGGCTGTGCAGCCCCTGCTTTACAACTCCCAGGTCACCCGGGAGCAGCAGCAGGCCTTTGCCTCCATCCACCAGGCGCTGGCGCTGGGCTTCGGCGATCGCTGTGCGGATGCCGTTGCCGCCGTGCTGGAGAGCCGTTCCCATTAGTTTTTTGCCTCTCGGTATCGATTATCGCGCTCCCGGCCTGGCTGGCGTCGACGAAGTGGGCCGCGGTCCACTGGCGGGGGATGTGGTGGCTGCGGCCGTAATCCTCGACCCGGCCCACCCGGTTCCGGGATTGCGTGACTCGAAAAAACTCAGTCCCGCCCGCCGTGAGGCGCTGGCGGAGCAGATCCGTGAGCACGCCCTGGCCTGGGCTATCGCCCGGGCCTCGGTGGCGGAGATCGACACGTTCAATATCCTGCAGGCCTCCCTGCTGGCCATGCACCGTGCGGTACAGGCCCTGGATCCGCAGCCGGAATGGGTGCTGGTGGACGGTAACCGACTGCCGCGTTGGAATTACCGCTCCGAGCCTGTGGTCGGGGGTGACGACCGGGTTCCGGCCATCGCCGCCGCCTCCATCCTCGCCAAGGTGCAGCGGGACCGGGAGCTGGTTGCCCTCGACGCACAGTATCCCGGCTACGGCTTTGCCGCCCACAAGGGCTACCCGACGGCGGCTCATCTGCAGGCTCTGCGCGCGCTGGGGGTGACCCCGGTGCACCGACGCAGCTTTGCGCCGGTCAAAGCCCTGTTGCCCGGGGCGCCTGCGGGGTAAACTGCCCCGATGACCGACTTCGTACATCTAAGACTGCACACGGAATACTCTCTGGTCGATGGCCTGGTGCGGGTAAAACCGCTGGTCGAGCGGGTTGCGGCACTGGGCATGGCGGCGGTCGGTGTGACCGACCTTTGCAATTTCTACGCGCTGGTAAAGGTATACAAGGCTGCCTTCGCCGCCGGGATCAAGCCCATATTCGGGGTGGACCTGAAGGTGCTGGACGAGGACGACCCCGAGCGCGCCTACCCCCTGTGTCTGCTGGCCATGAACGACATCGGCTACCGCAACCTCACGGTCCTGATTTCCCGTGCCTATACCGAGGGTCAGCACCTGGGGGTTGCCCGGGTGCACAAGGCGTGGCTGGCCGAGCGCAGCGATGGCCTGATCGCCCTGTCCTGCGGTTCCGCCGGCGATGTTGGCCAGGCGCTGCTGGCCGAGCGTCCGGCTCTCGCCGAGGAGCGCGCCCGGCACTGGCTGTCCCTGTACCCGGGGCGCTTCTACCTGGAGCTGCACCGCACCGGCCGCGAGGGAGACGAAACCCATTTGCACGCGGCGGTGGAGCTGGCGACCAGTCTGCAGTGTCCGGTGGTTGCAACCAACGATGTGCGCTTTCTCGATGCCAGCGAGTTCGAGGCGCATGAAGCCCGGGTCTGCATCCGCGAGGGCCGGACCCTGGACGATCCGCGCCGGGCGCGCACCTACACCGAGCAGCAGTACCTGCGTACGCCTGAGGAAATGGCCGAGCTGTTCGCCGATATCCCCGAGGCGCTGGCCAACAGCGTCGAGATCGCCCGTCGCTGCAATCTGGTACTGGAACTGGGCAAGCCCTATCTGCCCGACTATCCGGTGCCCGCCGGGCTTACCATGGACGAATACTTTCGCCAGCTTTCCCACGAGGGCCTGGACCGGCGCCTGGCGAAGCTGTTCGATAGGGCGTCGCCGGAGTTTGCCGGGCAGCAGGCCGAGTACCGGGCGCGGCTCGATTTCGAGCTGGAGACCATTGTCCAGATGGGCTTCCCCGGTTACTTCCTGATCGTGATGGACTTCATTCGCTGGGCCAAGCAGCAGGAGATCCCGGTGGGGCCCGGGCGCGGTTCCGGCGCCGGTTCTCTGGTGGCCTATGCCCTGGAGATTACCGATCTCGATCCGCTGCAGTACGACCTGCTGTTCGAGCGCTTCCTGAACCCGGAGCGGGTGTCGATGCCCGACTTCGATGTCGACTTCTGCATGGACGGGCGCGACCGGGTTATCGACTATGTGGCGGAGACCTATGGTCGCGAGGCCGTGTCCCAGATCATTACCTTCGGCACCATGGCAGCGAAGGCGGTGGTGCGCGATGTGGCCCGGGTGCAGGGCAGGCCCTACAGCCTGGGCGACAAGCTGTCGAAGATGATTCCCTTCGAAGTGGGCATGACCCTGGCGAAGGCGCTGGAGCAGGAGGAGGTGCTGCGCACCTTCCTCGACGAAGACACCCAGGCCCTGGAAATCTGGGACATGGCCCTGCAGCTGGAGGGCATTACCCGGGGTGTCGGCAAGCATGCCGGCGGCGTGGTGATTGCGCCCTCGAAGCTCACCGATTTCTCGCCCCTGTACTGCGACGAGACCGGCGCCAGCCTGGTCACCCAGTACGACAAGGGCGACGTCGAAGAGGCGGGTCTGGTCAAGTTCGACTTCCTCGGCCTGCGCACCCTGACCATCATCGACTGGGCGGTGCGCATGATCAATGCAGTGCGCGGTGGCCAGGGTGAGGCAGCGCTGGATATCTCGCTGATTCCCCTGGATGATCAGCCTGTGTTCAAGCTGCTGCAGGCGGCGGAGACGACCGCCGTGTTCCAGCTCGAATCCCGCGGCATGAAGGACCTGATCAAGCGCCTGCAGCCGGACTGTTTCGAGGACATCGTTGCCCTGGTAGCGCTGTTCCGCCCGGGGCCGCTGCAGTCGGGCATGGTCGACAACTTCATCAATCGCAAGCACGGGCGCGAGGCCATCTCGTTCCCGGATGCCCAGTACCAGCACCCGTTATTGCAACCGATCCTCGAGCCCACCTATGGCATCATCCTGTATCAGGAGCAGGTGATGCAGATTGCCCAGGAGCTGGCTGGCTACAGCCTCGGCGAGGCGGACCTGTTGCGCCGGGCCATGGGCAAGAAAAAGCCCGAAGAGATGGCCAAGCAGCGCGCGGTCTTTGAACAGGGCGCCAGCGACAAGGGCGTGGATGGCGATCTGGCGATCAAGATCTTCGACCTGGTGGAAAAGTTCGCCGGTTACGGTTTCAACAAATCGCACTCCGCCGCCTACGCCCTGGTGTCCTACCAGACCGCCTGGCTGAAAACGCACTATCCCGCGCACTTCATGGCGGCGGTGATGAGTTCGGAACTGCAGAATACCGACAAGATCGTGGTGTTCGTGGAAGAGTGCCGGGCAATGAAGCTGGTGTTGCGCCTGCCCGATGTCAACGAAGGCCAGTACATGTTTACCGTGGATGCCGACGATGACGTCATCTACGGCCTGGGCGCGATCAAGGGCCTGGGCGAAGGCCCGGTGGAAAACCTGTTGCGGGCCCGGGAGGAGGGCGGCCCGTTCCGGGACCTGTTTGATTTCTGCACCCGCACCGATCCGCGCAAGGTCAACCGCCGCGCGATCGAGGCGCTGATCCGCGCCGGTGCCTTCGACAGCCTCGGGGTGGAACGCTGGGTGCTGATGGCGGCGCTGGACGATGCCCTGAAGACTGCGGAGCAGAGCGCCAGCAATCGGGACAGCGGCATGGCGGATCTGTTCGGCGAGGTCGTGCCGGGCCCGGTCAGTGCCGAAGGCGATGTCTATGCCGGGTTCCGCGCGGCGCGCCCGTGGAGCGGTCGCGAACGCCTGGGCGGGGAAAAGGACACGCTGGGGCTTTATGTCACCGGCCATCCCATCGACGAGTACGAACAGGAGGTGCGCAAGTTCGCTCCCACCCGTATCGCCGACCTGCGGGCGGACAAGCAGGGCACACAGGTGCTGGCGGGGCTGGTAGTGGCCTCGCGGACCATGAAGACCCGGCGCGGCGACACCATGGCCATTCTCCAGCTCGATGATCGCAGCGCGCGTATCGAGGTCACGATCTACGCCGATACCTTCAATGAAAAACGCGATATCCTGGCCAAGGACCAGATCGTGATTGTCGAGGGCAGCGTTGCTCACGACGATTACTCCGGCGGTCTGTCGGTCCGCGCCAAGGAAGTTCGCAGCCTGCTGGAGGCGCGACAGTCATTCGCCGCCGAACTCACCATAGAGGTCTGGCAGGACATGCTGGACGAAAAACTGGCCGAGCGCCTGGCCCAGACCCTGGAGGGCGCCGGTGGCGGCAGCTGCCCGGTGTCACTGCTCTACCGCCAGCCCCACAATCGCGCCCGGGTGCGGCTCGGTAAGCGCTGGTCCGTGGTGCCCAGCGACGATCTCCTGCAGCAGCTCAGGGATTGCGTCGGCAACGACCGCGTCGCCCTGCACTACGCCTGATTCCCCCGGTTCGATCTGCTGCACCAGTCCCCGCTACCTCGGTCCCTGCATTGCGCCCGGGTTCCCCAGCGCCCAGAATCGAGCTTCAGTATCTGCCAAACATAAGAACCGAGGAGTATCTGCCGTGCTGTTAAAAGACAAGATTGTGATCGTTTCCGGTATTGGCCCGGGCCTGGGCCAGGAGCTGTCAACCCTGGCTGCGCGCGAGGGAGCTGCGGGCGTGGTGCTGGCAGCCCGCACGCCGGCCAAGCTGGATGCCGCAGAGGCCGAGATCGAAACTCTCGGCCTCGGTACCCGTACTTTGAAGGTGGTGACGGATATCGCCGACAAGAGCCAGTGCGAGGCGCTTGCCAGCGCTACCATGGAAGCTTTTGGCCGCATTGACGTGCTGTTCAACAGCGCCTATGACCCCGGCAATTTCGAGCCGATCGCGGAAGCTGATCTGGACGGCTGGCGCCGCAGCATGGAGGTCAATTTCTTCGGCACCATGCAGCTGACCCAGGCCTGTATACCGCACCTGCGGTCCGGTGGCGGCGGCGCCATCGTCATGATCGCCACCATGGTGGAGCACAAGCCGCTGGCGACCCAGGGTGGTTACGGCGCCTCCAAGTCAGCGCTGCGCAATGCCACCAAGCACCTGGCGCTGGAACTGGGGAAGGACAATATCCGGGTCAACAGCTGCCACATGGGCTGGATGTGGGGGCCGGCGGTCGCGGGCTATTTTGACTGGCAGGCCCAGGCCAGCGGGCGGCCGAAGGAAGAGCTCATCGCCGAAGTCACCCGCAACATCCCCCTCGGCCACATTCCCGACGACGGTGACTGTGCCAAGGCCGCGGTGTTTCTGGCCTCGGATTACGCGCGCGTAGTGACCGGTGCCGGCCTGGATGTGAATGGCGGCGAGTACATGCCGGTTTAACGGGAGTTCGCTGATGTTCTACGGCTGGTTGCTGGTCGGTGTGGCGTTTCTGGTACTGATGGTCAGCAGCGGCTCCATCATGTACTCCTACAGCGTGGTCGCGGTACCCCTGGGTGCGGCTTTCGAGGCCAGCCGCATGACCATGATGCTGGGCATCACCGGCATGACCCTGGCCGGCGGCCTGCTGTCGCCGTTCATGGGCAGCCTGATCGACCGCGGTTCACTGCGGCTGATGATGTTTCTGGGCGCCGCGGGTCTGGCCCTGGGCTATATCCTGCTGTCCTTTACCACCGCCAGCTGGCAGGTGCCGATCATCTATGCGGCGCTGATGATGCTGGGTCTCAATTTGCTGGGTCCACTGACCACCTCAACCCTGCTGGCGCGCTGGTTCAGCCGGCGTCGCGGTATGGCCCTGGGCATAGCTGCGGTCGGTACCTCCGTCGGCGGTTTTTTGTTTCCGCCGCTGGTGCAGTGGCTGATCGACAGTTTCGAATGGCGCAACGCCCTGCGTATTCTGGGTACCGGCACGCTGCTGCTGACCCTGCCCGCGATCTGGCTGGTGGCCAACCGGCCCGCCGACCGGGGCCTGCATCCGGATGGCGATGCACCCCCGGCCAGCAGCGGCCCGCTGCCGCCACCCCTGTCCACGGCTGCGCTGCTGCGGGAGCGTAATTTCTGGCTGGTGGCAGTCGCCATCAGCCTGCTGTTCGGGGTCTATTCCGCGCTGCTCGCGAACCTGGTGCCCTTTGCCCTGGATGCCGGCGCCACGGCGGAACGTGCCGCGTTCCTGATTTCCTCGATGGCGCTGGCCGGCATCGTCGGCAAGCTGGGTTTCGGGGCCATTGCCGACCGCGTCGACCTGCGCGCGGGGCTCGCCGCGGCCATGGCGTTGGTGATTGTGGGAGTCGTATTCTACGTCGTCGGGGGTAGCTACAGCATGTTGCTGCTGGGCAGTATCAGTCTCGGCCTCGCCGCCGGCGGCATGTTGCCGGTCTGGGGCGCGCTGCTGGCGGTGCTGTTCGGCGCCGTCAACTACGGCCGGGTCATGGGCATGATGAATCCGGTGATCATGCCCATGACCCTGCTCGGGCCACCCCTGGCGGGACTCGTGCACGATACCACCGGCAGCTATACCGGCGCGTTCCTCGGCTTCGTGGTTGCGCTGCTGGTCGGCCTGGTGCTGTTGCCGATGATTCGCATGCCGGCGGCCGCGAAACCCGTTTGAACAGGAGCTGAACCATGCACCAAGCTGAGATCGTGATTATCACCGGCGCCGGTGGCGGTATTGGCGAGGGTGTCGCCCGCAGTTTTGCCCGCGCCGGCTGGACCGTGGTGGTGGCCGAAATCGATCGTGAGCGCGGCCAGGCGGTCGCCGACTCGCTGGCCTCACTCGGCGGCCAGGGGCTCTTTATCGAGACCGACGTCGGCGATCTGGCCAGCGTGCGCGCCATGGTCGACCGGACCTTGAGCGAATTCGGCCGGGTGGATGTTCTGGTCAACAATGCCTATCCCACCGGCAGCGGTGCTACCAGCGTTAGTAGCATAAGCGATGAGCGGCTCGCCGGTTCATTGACCGCGGGCTTCCACGCGGTGCTGGCCGCCATGCAGGCGGTATACCCGACCATGGCAGCCCAGCGCTGCGGCCGCATCATCAACATGTGCTCGCTGAACGGGGTCAACGCCCACGCCGGCACGGTGGACTACAACTGCGCCAAGGAAGCGGTGCGTACGCTGACCCGCACAGCGGCGGTGGAATGGGGCAGGGACGGCATTACCTGCAACGCGATCTGCCCGGGGGCGGCGACGCCGGCATTCAAGGCGCGGATGGCCGAAATGCCGGAAATGATGGCCGGGATCCAGAAGATGATCCCCATGGGCTACAGCGGCGACCCGGAAGAGGATATTGCCCCGGTGGTGTTGTTCCTCGCCAGCGAGGGCTCGCGCTACATGACCGGCAACACCCTCTACGTCGATGGCGGTGGACACATCAACGGCGTGCCCTGGAAGCCCTGAGCTCGCCTGTCACGCTTAGCGTTAGTGTTCGGCGAACAGCTTGCGGTGCAGCTGCGGCGCGCGGATCACGCCCTTGTCGTGCCAGGCCAGGGCATCCTCTGATTCCGCCAGCCACACCACAACCTCGGCGATGGCCTCAGGTTCAGTGGGTTGGTAGAGGGTGGGGATGTCGACGCCGTAACCGTTGGCCTTCATGACCTCAGTCAGCACGAACCCCGGTTCCACGCTGAAGAAGCGTACGCCGCTGTCGGCGTGCTCCACCCGCAGGCTCGGTACCATGCGGATCAGCGCGGCCTTGGAGGAGGGGTAGACGAAACTCCAGCCGCCCTGGTCCGCGGGCGCGGGCGGGTCCGCGAGAGCGGAACCGGAGGCCATGTTGATGACGCTGCCCTCGCCCCGCGCCAGCATGCCCGGCAGCAGCTTCTGCACCAGTGCCAGCGGCGTCAGCACATTGCCGCGGTACACGTTCTCCGCCTGCTCCAGAGTGACCTCCAGCACCCGCTGCAGGTTGCCGGGGCCCTGGTAGCAGGCATTGTTGAACAGCAGGTCCACCCGGCCAAAGTGCTCCAGAGCCTGGTCGGCCGCCGCGAGCACGCTTGCGGTGTCGAGGATATCGGAGCGCAGCAACAGGGTATCCGCCCCGTGCTCCCGGGCGGCCGCGGCGGTGGCTTCCAGGCTGCCGGGCAGGGCGCTGGCCTGTGACTCCCAGCTGCCGTGCTCGTGTTGTTCGCCCTCACGCAGGGTTCGCGCCGTCAAGGCCAGGTCGTAGCCGGCGCGGGCCAGCGCGACGGCGGTGATCGCCCCGATACCGCGGCTGGCGCCGGTGAGGAAGGCGACTTTGCGCTGGGTCATGATTGTACTCCGGTCAGGATGAAGGGGTTTCGCGGCGGCGCGGTGGGTGAACCGGCTCAGTTTGGCGCTGAAGCTGCCGCAATACAGCAAGCGCAACTGGCGCTAAAGTTAGCGGTTTGAATTCATTGAGGTCAAGTCATGTTCAGAGTTTATGCCACGACCCCCGAAACCATGGGCCCGGGTGCAATCGGCGCTCATGCAGCGCGGGCTGAAGCCATGGGCTTCGACGGCCTGCAGGTGCCGGATGCGGTCCACGACGGCTTGCTGCTGGCGGCCATGGCCCTGCACGCCACGCGCACCCTGGTGGTAGGTACCGCAGTGCTGGTGGCCTTCCCGCGCAGCCCGATGACGGTCGCCGTTGCCGCCTGGGACTTGCAGCAAATGTCCGCAGGCCGCTTTGAGCTGGGGCTGGGCACCCAGATCAAACAGAATATCGAGGAGCGTTACTCGGCGCGCTGGGTGGCGCCGGTAGCGCAACTGCGCGAGTACCTGCAATCCCTGCAGGCCATCTTCCACAGCTTCCAGAGCGGTGAGCCCCTGTGCTTTGAGGGGGAACACTATTGCTTCACCCGCCTGCAGCCCTTTTTCAATCCCGGCCCGATAGCACACCCGCACATCCCGCTACTCGGCGGGGCGGTAGGCCCCGCCATGACGCGTATGGTGGGGCGGGTGGCGGATGGCATAATTACCCATCCCACGAATACGCCCCCTGCCTACATCCGCGAGGTGTGCCTGCCCCGGCTGCAGGGCGGGCTGGAGCAGGGTGGCCGAGCGGCGGCTGATTTCCGCCTGATGCTGGGGCCGCTGATTGCGACGGGGCGCGACGAGCAGGCGGTGGCGGAGGCGTGGGAGCGGCAGCGCCGCCTGCTCGGGTTCCTCTATTCCACACCTGCCTATTGGCCCAGCCTGGAACTGTTCGGCTGGCAGGACAAAGGCCAGCAACTGCTGGACCTGACCCGCGAGGGTCGCTGGCCGGACCTGGGCAACATCGTTACCGACACAATGCTGGAGCAGTTTGTACCTCGCGGCAGCTACGCCGAAATTGCCGACGTGCTGCGTGCGCGCTACGCCGGCCTGGCCCACAGCATCACCTTTCCCATGCCCGAGGACCCCGCGGACGACACCCTGGCAGCGACCGCCATCGCCCGCCTGCGCAGCTGACCCGGCCAGTCCCGGCGGGGCGTTTGACCGCCAACAGCAGAGGCAGGACAATCGCTGCTTTAAGGCAGGGTACCAATGCGCGACTACCAGATCTCAGAGCCGATGAATGAGCTGTTGCTGGCCCTGTCCCGTGGGCCGGTCGCGGAACCGCCCTGGGAGGAGTTCCTGCGCCTGCTGGGCGAGGCTCTGGCGGCGGATTTCGTGACCCTGATCCTGCGCGCACCCAGGGAGGGCGATGCCGGCCTGGTGATCAACTCGGTGGTGCTGTCGCCGGCGGCCTACTCGGCCTACAACGAAAGCTATTTTGCGCTGGACCCGTTTATCAACCTGCCGCCGGGCCAGGTATTCACGGTGGACGAGTTCATGGCTGCGGAGGACTACTACAGCTCCGACTACTACCGGCAGTATGTGGAAACCACCGGGATTCGGCACCTGATGGGGGCGGATCTGGGTGATGCGCTGGGCAACAGCGCGCGGCTGCGTTTCGCCCGGGTAATCGGGCGCGAAAATTTTTCCACTGCGGAGCGCGCGCTGTGCCTGCGCCTGCTGCCCCACATCCAGCAGACGATCCGCCTGCAGGCGCGTATCGCCCGGGTGGAGAGCGAGCGTTCCCTGTTTGCGGCCGCGGTCGACCGCATGGCGCTGGCCGCGTTTATTCTCGATCAGCGCGCGCGTATCCGCCACAGCAATGAGGCCGCGGACAGGCTGCTGGCGGAGGGGCATTGGCTGACAGCGGAGGACGGTCAGCTGCGGCTGCTGAATCAGAGTGACCAGCGCGCGTTTCGCACCTGTCTGGATGATGTGATGCGGGCCCATCTCCGTGGCGAGCCGGGGTTGGTGAAGGCTCTGCGCCTGGGCTCTGGCGCTGCCGCCGGCGCCGGCATGTTGCTGCGCCCGCTGCCGCTGGTCGCGGCCCCGGACGGTAGCCGCAATCCGTCGGTGGCCATTTTTGTCTCGGATCCGCTGCACCCGCGTGAGGCGCCTGCCGATATCCTGATGACCCTGTTCAGCCTGACCCGGGCTGAAGCCAACCTCAGCCTGCTGCTGGCAGGAGGCGCAACGCTGGATGAGGCCTGCGAGCAGCTGCATATTTCCCGCAACACCGGCAAGTCCCATCTGAGCGCCGTTTTCGCCAAGACCGGCGTCACCCGCCAGACCCGTCTGGTACAGTTGATTCTTGGCAGCGTCGCCCCGATGGGCGACTGATTGCGCCCATCGGCGCGACTGATTGCCCCGATGGGGGCGACTGATTGCCCCGATGGGGGCGACTGATTTCCTGTTACGGAGTGTGAACCATGGCCAATACCGATGCGATTGAAGCCGCTGTCTTCCGGCGCCTGCTCGCCCACCTCGACAGCCGCAAGGATGTGCAGAATATCGAGCTGATGAACCTGGCGGGATTCTGCCGCAACTGTCTGGCGAAATGGTACGCGGAGGCGGCGGCAGAGGCGGGAGAAGTCGTCGCGGATGCGCAAGCGCGAGAGCGGATTTACGGGATGCCCTACAGCGAGTGGAAGGCGCTGTACCAGCAGCCCGCCAGCGCGGAGCAGCTGGCGACGTTCAAGGCGCGGCAGCCGGAATGACTACAGGTCCTGCATCTGCCGCAGGTAGCTGAGGCGGGTGCGGTAAGGCTCCAGGGCACGGCCGGCGGTCGTCTGCAGCAGGGCGGCAATGGAACCGACCGGCTGGTCCGGGTCGGAGGGGGCTGCCACCAGGTGCCGGCCCAGCTGACGCACACCCTTGCCGATGACGGACATGCTTTCCACGGTCGCATGCAGGAACAGCATTTCTGCCACCACCAGGTCGGCAACGGCGCGCTGCAGTGGGTCCTGTTCAATCACTGGCTGTGGCATGGTCGGGTTCTCCGTAACGCTAATATGGCACTATGGCACTATGGCAGTGCATGCCCGCACCGCCACAGCGCGCCGAGGGGGCGCGGGACCCGCGAAACCGGCTGTGTGCCTCTTGTCTGGATATCGAGGCAATCTCCGTGCCAGCAAGCGGAGCGAAGCATAGCCGTTGAACATGACAATACAACTGCGACTGCCGGGATTTTTACCGAAACGGGGCGGGAACTTCAGGCATCCCGCACCGGCAACTTCGCCGGCAGTGATCTGCGATTCCGCCGGAGACGGCCAGCGAGATTTTTGCAGTCCTCTCCCACCAGGTACAGGGCCGGCACCATGAGCAGGGTTACCAACAGGGCGAACAGGACCCCGAAGGCCAGCGACAACACCGCGGGCTTGAGGAACTGGGCATCGGTGGAGCGCTCCGCCATGATCGGGATCAGGCCAACGAAGGTGGTGACCGTGGTCAGCAGGATGGGCCGGAAGCGCGCCACACCCGCTTCTATCACTGCCTCCACGGTGGCGCTACCGCGCTCGCGCAGGCGCCCGATGTAGTCCACCAGGACCAGGTTGTCATTGACCACCACACCGGCCGCGGCACCGATACCAAAGTAAGAGAACAGCGCCATGGGCGTACCGAACAGCAGGTGCCCAAATACCGCTCCCATGAAGCCGAAGGGGATTGCGGTCATGATCAGCAGCGGCAGCGCATAGGAGTGGAAGGCTACCGCAATCAGGGCGTACATCACGAACAGGGCGATGGCGTACAGCGCAATGATTTCGTTGAAGAACTCCTCTTCGGTCTCCTGCTGGCCGCCGCGCAATACCACCAGATCCGGGTAGCGTTCCTGCAGGCCGGGCAGGAACTGTTCATGCAGATCGCTGTTGATGTCACTGACCAGTTCCGGCGCGGCTTCGGCGGAAATTTCCACCATGCGTTCACCGTCCCGGCGCTGGATACGCTCGACGGCGCTGGCAACCTCGACGTCCACCACAGACAGCAGGGGGATCTCCCTGCCGTCGGCGGTGCGTACCCGGAAATTATCCAGACTCGCCAGATTTTCCCGCAGTGCGCCGGGGTAGCGCACCATTACCCGCACATCGCCATACTCCCGCGGCAGGCGCTGTACTTCCTCGCCGTAATAGGCCTGGCGGACCTGGCGCGAGACATCCGCCAGATTGATCCCCATTTTCTCGGCGCCCGGCCGCAGCTGCAGGTGTATCTCATCAGCTCCCGCCCGCAGGCTGTCGCGCACGTAATAGCTGCCAGTGTAGCTGCGCAGTTGCTCCTGCAGTTCAGCGCTGGCGGCCTGCAGCAATTCCAGGTCGCGATGGCGCAGGACCAGGGTAATGGCCGGACCCTGGTCATTGAGGGTGTAATTCACTTCGATTTCTTCCGCGTCGGGGACATCTCCCACCAGTGCCCGAAGTCTCTCGGCGGCTTCCCTGGCCGAGAGGGCGCGCTGCTCTGGCGGTGACAATTTCACAATGGCGATGACACTGTCGCGACGCGAGCGGGTATACCAGCCCTCCACCAGCGCGCGCTTGCCGCCACTGGCGGCAGCCTCGGCTTCAACCTCTGCGATGAGCTGCCGCTCCGCCTCCTGCAGCTGCTCCAGCACCGCCAGCGCCCTGGAATAGGGAGCGCCGCTGGGCATCACCACGTTGATATGAATCTGTTCGTTCTGCACTTCCGGGAAGAAGGTAAACTTGACCCAGCCGGCGGTGAATACGCCGAGGCTGAGCAGAAAGGCGGCGGCGAACAGGCTGGTGGTGAGATAGCGATGCTCTGTTGCCTGCCGCAGCAGGCTGCGATAGCGCGTATTGGCGAAGCTGACGATGCTCTCTTCCAACTGCTTCTGGCGCTGGCGCCAGCGCCCCAGATGCTCGCGATGCTCCAGGTGGCGCAGGTGGGAGGGCAGGATGCAGAAAGCCTCGATCAGGGAGATCGTCAGCGCCACGGTAATAACGATGGAGAACTGGCGGGTCATTTGCCCACCTTCGATGTCGAGGAAAAACCAGGGCGCGAAGGCAATCATCGTCGTCAGCACCGCGAAGATCACCGGTCGCGCGACGGCATGGGCACCCGCTACCGCGGACTCTACACCGCCACCGCGCAGGTGCGCCTCGTGATGGATGCTCTCGCCCACCACGATGGCGTCATCCACCACAATTCCCAGCACCAGCAGGAACGCAAAGGTGGACATGATGTTGAGTGACACATCGTTGGCCGGCAACAGCGAAAAGGTGCCGATAAAGGCCACCGCGATACCGGCCGTGACCCACAGCGCCACTTTTGGCCGCAGCGACAGGATCAGCACCAGGAACACGAGTGCCAGCCCCAACCAGGCCGAGTCGCGAATGGTGGACATGCGGCTCTTGTAGATATCGGCAGTGTCGAACCAGAGGGTGAGGCCAATGCCATCGGGTAGCCCGGGCCGGGTCTGCTGCATCCAGGCCTTGACTGCGTCGCTGGCCTTGACCACCTGCATATTGTCGGTGGAGAGCAGCTGGATCAGGACCGCGGGTTCGCCATTCAGGGTGGCGAGAATCTCGTTCTCCTCGTAGCCGTCCACCACCCGCGCCACATCGCCGATGCGGACCGTGGCGCCGGTGGCATCCTGGCGCAGGATGATATTGCTGAACTCCTCGCTGCTGTCGGCCAGGTTGCGGGCGCGCAGGCGCACATCGCCGGTAGCGGTGCGCAGCTGGCCCGATGAGAGGTTGATGGAACTGCCGCGGATCGCGTCGGCCACTTCATCGAAGCTCAGGCCGTAGCGGCGAATGGACTCCTCAGCCAGCTCAATGGTGACCTCCTCGCGGCGGGTGCCGAAAAGCTCGACGATGGACACCCAGGGCAGGGCGGCGACCTCGTTGCGCAATTCCTCCGCGAGCCGGGTCAACTCACGCTCGCTGACGCGGCCGTGAACCGCCACCCGGATCATCTCCTCGCGAAACTCGGTGCGCTTCACCCGGGGTGGCTCAATATCCCGGGGCAGGGCAGTCACCGCATCGACCCGGTTCTTGACCTCATTGAGGAAGCTGTCGAGATCCACGCCGGGCCAGGTGGCCACATTCAGCTGCGCCAGGCCTTCTGCCGCGGTGGCGGTGATCCGGCGCACGTTGTCCAGGTCCTTGAGCGACTCCTCGACCCGGAGAATGATCTGTTCCTCCACTTCCTGCGGCGCAGCCCCGGGCCAGATGATCTCCACCTGGACCTGGTTGACCGCGATCCGGGGAAATGCCTCCCGCTCCATGGCCAGGAAGCCGAACGCCCCCGCCAGCAGAATCCCCAGCATCAGCAGGTTCGCCGCCACCGGGTTGAGTACCCACCAGCGGATAAAGCGTTCCACCTACTGCGCCCCCCCGGGCATGGCGACCAGGGCCATGCCCTGCACCGGGTTGCGGATGGTGGATACGATGACCTGCTCGCCGGGCTCGAGACCCCCGGCAATGACGACCCGGTCGGCATCCCGGGACAGGACCTCTACCTCGCGGGTTTGCAGACGGCCCTCGGAATCCACAAGATGTACCTTGTTGCCGGCGCGCAGGGCCTCAGGTGGTATCAGCAGTGCGCGCTCCAGCTTGCGCCCCGGAATCACCGCCTCGACGAACAGGCCGGCCGCCAGTGGCATGCCGTGAGCGGAAGCACCACTGCCATAGGGGTCATCCACTTCGGCCATGGCAAACAGCATGCGTGAGCCCGGGTCTATGGCGGCGTCCAGACGCAGTAGCCGTCCCTGCCAGGTCTGTTGCCGCCCGGCAACGCTGGCGCGGAAGGTCACGCTGCGGGCGGCTCCCGGCGCGGCGGTGAAGCCTATCGGCAGGTCCAGCGCAGCCAGCTGGGCATCGCTCAGGGGCAGCCGGATCTCGACCCGGTCCGTGGCGAAGGCGCGGCCCAGGACACTGCCGGGGCTGACATACTGGCCGACATTCACCCGGGTGTTCAGCAGGCGGCCGTCAAAGGGCAGCGCAATGCGGGTCCGCTGCAGATTCAGTTCAGCCTGCTCCAGCCGCGCCCGGGCCGCCTGCAGATTGGCCTCTGCTTCCGCCAGCTGCGGCTTCTTGAGTGCGAGATCAGAGGCGGACGGATCATTGCGCAGCTGCTTGCGGGCGACATCGGCGTCTGCCAGGGCCTGCTGCAGGCGCACTTCGGCCTCGGCAACCCTGGCCCGCGCTTCACTCAGCGCCAGCCGGTAGTCGACATCCTCTATTGCCAGCAGGGTTTCCCCCGCGGTGATCCGCCCGCCTTCGGTGAACTCGGAAGAGACCGCGACGATGCGGCCGCCGACCTGGGCGACCAGGTCCAGTTCGGTCGCCGCGCGCACCTCGCCCTGGGTAGTCACGTCCAGGGTCAGGCTTTCGCTGCGCACGGTCGCCGTAAAGACACTGACCGGCCGGGCCTTGCTCTCCTCCTGGGCGGGCTTCGGGGCAGCCGCGTGCAGCAGCGCGTAACCGGCAATGCCGGCGGCAATCACCAGCAGCGGGGCGAGTACTCTCGTTATTGTTCCTGACATGCCAGGCACCTGGGCTTCTGTGACCCGTCTTCGACTATCATGTAACGGAGAGCATAGTCCCAGGCGCAGGATCTTTGTGATTATTTTACAGCGAAACCATTGCTATACTGCTGAGGAATTTTGCCTGTTTCCAATTCCGATAACGGACGTCGAACATGGACTTAGAGAGAATAGACCTCGGTCTCGGAGAGCGGCCAGCCCTGCTGCTGGTAGATCTGGTGCGCGGGTTCACCGATCCCGCCTGTCCGCTGGGGGCGGAGAGCGGCAGCGTGATTGCCGCCAACCAGACCCTGCTGCAGGCCTTCCATGCGCGCCACTTGCCGGTCTTTTTCACCACTGTGGTTTACTCCAGCCCCGATCAGGCGCGTGTTTTCCGCGACCGGGTGCCGGCACTGGACCTGCTGCAGCCCGGTTCCCCCTGGGTCGAAGTCGATCCGGCGCTGCCCTTTGCTGTCGACGATGTGCTGCTGGAAAAGCAGTGGGCCAGCGCCTTTCACCGGACGGGCCTGCACCAGCAATTGCAGGCGCGCGGGGTCGATTCCCTGGTGGTCACAGGGCTCACCACCAGCGGCTGTGTCCGCGCCACGGTGGTGGATGGACTGCAGTACGATTACCGGGTAGTCGTGGTCCGGGAGGCGGTCGGGGACCGCAATGCGGATGCCCATCGGGCCAATCTGCATGACATGCAGGCCAAGTATGCCGATGTGGTCGCGCTGGAGAGCATGCTTGCCATGCTGCCGGGCGACGGGACGGGCGGGTGACGGCGAGGTGACATTCAGGGTGCGACAGGAACGAAAAAAATATCTGTCGCAGCAGTCATCCGTTTGAATAAGATACAGGTATAGTTGGTGTGGGAACGACCCTTTGCTGTGCGGTCAGACTCCCGCTGATAATCAACACAGTGGATGGGGAGTGCAGGCATGAATACGGGCAAGCATCTGATGGCGTTGGGCATGGCGGCAGCTGCAGCATCGGGTTCTACCCCGCTGGTGTTGGCGCAGGAAGCCGGCTTCAGCATCGAAGAGGTGGTGGTGACGGCGCGCAAACGGGCGGAAAACCTGCAGGAAGTGCCGATTGCTATTACGGTGATAGATGAGCAAACGCTGCAGCGGGCCGGTGTCGAGCGAGCCGGGGATTACATTGGCCTGATCCCTAACGTTACGCTGGTCAATACCGCCAACGTCGGTGATACCCAGCTCAGCATCCGCGGCATTGTCTCCACCCGCGACGCCGAGTCGACGTTTGCCTATGTGGTCGACGGCGTGCTCAGCACCAATCCCAACAGCTTCAACGAGGAACTGTTCGACGTTGCACAGATCGAGGTACTGAAAGGTCCTCAGGGCGCGCTGTATGGCCGCAACGCAGTGGCGGGCGCTATCCTCGTCACGACCCGCCAGCCCGACAACGAGTTCGAGGCAAAGATCAGCGGTGGCGTTGGCAACCAGGATGCCAACAAAGTCGGTGCCTCAATTAGCGGCCCATTAGTGGAGGACACCCTGTTTGGCCGCCTCGCTTTCAGCTCCCGGCGCGATGACGGCTCCTATCGCAATAGCCTGACCGGCCGCGATGGCGTGGTTGATTTTGTTGAGGATGACAGCGTACGCGGTCGCATGGTCTGGAACGTCAATGAGGATCTTACCCTGGACTTCCGCGCCGGTTACTCGGAAGTGAAGGGCGGTGCGATCAATTTCAACGCGGTATTCGCCATTCCCCAGTTCGAGGCTGTGTTTGGCAGCCCCCAGTTCTTCGCCGATGTGAATGATCTGGATTTCAACTTTACCTTCAATGTGCCGGGAGAGAACGAGCAGGAAACGCGGGATTTTGCGATCAAGGCAGATTGGGACCTGGGCGGTGCCGACCTGGTTGCGAGCGTCGCATATAGCGACCTTGACGAATACCTGCTGTCCGACGGTACCAGTGCCACCTTCTACGGCTACGAGGTTACGCCCGCCTGCCAGAGCGATCGTGCCACCCTCAACAGTTTCACTCGCCCGGATCTGTTTGGCGAATTCTTCCAGCCCTTCGGTGTCCTGCCCCCAGGTCCGGAAACCGACTTCCAGGGCGTGTACGGTCCCTACACCGCCCTGTCGTGTGACGGCTACCAGTACCAGGAGCGCAACCAGGAGGACCTGAGCCTGGATCTGCGGCTGGTGTCCAACAGTAGCGGCCCCCTGAGCTGGATCGGCGGCGTCTACTTTGCCGAGATCAAGCGTGAGGTGGTAGTGGCCTACGGTGCAGACCAGAACCAGGGTTTCCTGCGCCAACCCTATATTGACCCCGAGGGTCCCAACCCGACCGATCTGCTGTTCTGGGACAAGTTCGATACCAGCGTGCGCTCGGTCTATGGGCAGCTGGAATTTGATCTCAGCGACACCATGGAGATCGCCCTCGCAGCTCGCTACGACAACGAAAAGCGGGAGGTCGACAACCAGGTGCCGAACGTGAACGGCTCGGGTCTGAATATCAACCTGCCAGGCAAGATCAACCCGGCGCTGGAAAGCAGTCCGGACGGCATCCCCAACCGCGAGCGCAGCTTCAGCCAGTGGCAGCCAAAGCTCACCTGGAGCTGGCGCCCACTTGAGGACATGACCGTGTTTGCCAGCTACGGCATCGGTTTCCGCAGTGGCGGCTTCAACTCCGTGGGCACTGATGATCTATTGTCGTTCTGGTTTAACGCAGGCCGAGGTGGTCCCGGAGAAGCGGTCAATGCCGAGCTGCAGGTGCGGGACGAGTACGACAAGGAAGTCTCCGAGTCCCTTGAACTGGGTCTCAAGACCGAGTGGCTGGATCGCCGTCTGCGGGTGAATGCATCAGTGTTCCGCACCGATGTCGAGGACAACCAGTTCTTCGAATTCTTCGCCGGCCCCTTCGGCCTGCTGCGGGCGGTGACCACCATCGAGGAGATGTACATTCAGGGCTTCGAGGCGGACTTCAATTTCTTCGCCACCGAGCAGCTGAGCTTCTACGGCGGGGTAGGTTTGCTGGACTCCGAGATCGAGGAAAACCGGAACCGACCGGCATCGGTCGGCAATGATGTACCGCAGGCACCGGACGTCACCGGCAACCTCGGTGCCCAGCTTGTGTATCCGGTCGCCTCCGGTATTGATCTGGTGGCGCGGGTGGATTGGCAATACACCGGCGAAATGTGGTTCCACACTCTGCAGGGTGAGCAGACCCCGACTATCTGGAACGCCTTCTTCGGGCCCGGTTTCAACCAGGACTTTTCCCGGGCCAGCCGTGATCCCTATGACACGGTGAACCTGCGGATCGGACTGGAAGGGCAGAACTGGACCGTTACTGCCTGGGGCCGCAACCTGACCGATGAGGAGTACCTGCAGGAGGTGATTCCGGCGCCGGAGTTCGGCGGTACCTTCAACCACCCGTCGACGCTGCGCACCTATGGCGTCGACGTCAGTTACAGCTTCTGATCATCTGGCTACGGACGCGCCCTCGACACTGTAAAATGTGGGCGTGCCCGGCCCCTCTGGCAAGCTGAGCACAAACACCCAGAGGAGAAACAGCAGGCTCCAACCCATGAAAAACACCATGGAGCAGGGCAGCATGATCGCGATCAGGATGCCGATGCCCAACTGTTTTTGGTAGCGGCAGGGCTGCTGCGAGGGGAATCAGCACCACGTAGCTCAGTTCGGCGGCGGTGTTGGAAACGATACCGGTGAAGACCACGGTCACCGTAACCATGCGCGGAGCGGCCCCGAGTACCAGGCCCGCATCGCCGCGCCGATCAGGCCCGAATGTTCGGCGATACTTACGCCCAGGAGAGCCACCAGCACGACGCCGGGCGGCGGAAAGCCGGTGAAGTTGGTGACAAGGTTGGAGACAATGCGTTGCAGCCCATCAACGCTGACCAGGCTCACCACCCGGATGATGCCGTCCGCGGAGCGGCCGGGGATGCCTTAGGGCCTTGGGTCGACCACGCTCAGCCCGAACTAGTATTTAAACACATAAATATCGAAACATAGTTTATACTGCTTCATATCCACCCCATGACGAGGAGTT
>NZ_JAUTDR010000060.1 GCF_030649675.1 Haliea sp. E1-2-M8
CTTCGACATAAACACTCCTTTTGCCCATTATGGGCTTCTTTGAAGTGTCCGTGGAAGTGGGGTAGAACCCCATGGTGCAGCCTGCGGCCAAGGCAGGTCCCGCCTTGCGTGTAATCATGGCGACAGGGAAATTCCAAGGCGTGATTGCCGCAACGACGCCCACGGGTTGTTTTATAACAACAAGCCGGCGGCCCGCTTTGTCGTGTGGGATGACATCGCCGTAGATGCGCTTACCTTCTTCCGCGAACCACTCGATAAAGCTTGCGCCATAGGCGATCTCTCCACGGCTCTCGGTCAGAGGCTTGCCCTGCTCCCAACTGAGAATACGTGCAAGGTCTTCCTGGTTCTCTATCATTAGATCGAACCAGCGACGAAGTATGCTGGCTCGCTCCTTGGCGGTTTTACTCCGCCAGCCGTCCAAGGCTGAGTTGGCTGCTTCGATGGCACGTCGTGTTTCTGTGGTGCCGAGCTGGGCTACTTCCCCAATCTGGCTATTATCAGCCGGGTTCGTGATGGCAAAGCATGCCTTATCGTCAGCATCGACCCACTGGCCATCGATGTAAGCCTTCTTGCGGAGTAGGGTGGTATCAGTGATTTGCACGGTTAGCCTCTCAATAAACGCTGCCGGACGTAGGTGCCGGTTCTTCAGGGAAATTTTTGAATTTGCTGGCGAGTTGTACGAGGGATCGCATCAACAGGCTAGTATCGACGCCAACCGCAACGAAATTGCACCCCAGTTCAAGATAACGACGTGCTAACTTTTCGTCAGCAGACAGGATGCCAACGGCCTTGCGGGACTTCTGGATTCTTGCAATTCCGTCTTCGATGGCAGCTTGCACATCGTGATGGCCGGGGTTCCCGCGATGTCCTAGGGAGGCACTCAGATCTGCAGGGCCGATGAAAACTCCATCGACGCCTTCGACTGCAGCGATGGATTCAATGTTGGCGAGTCCTTCCTGACTCTCGATCTGAACAAGAAGGCACATTTCCTCATCTGCCTTGTCCAGGTAGTCGGCAATGTTATTCCACCGGGAGGCACGGGCTAGAGCGCTTCCTACGCCGCGGATGCCCAAGGGGGGATAGCGCATGGCACGTACTAGTTGTCTGGCCTGCTCCGCATTATCGACCATGGGCACCAGCAGGGTCTGAATGCCTAGGTCAAGGTACTGCTTGATCAATGCTGTATCCCCGACTGGAGGACGCACCACGGGTTGCACTGGATAGGGTGCCAGGGCCTGGAGCTGTGCCAGTATGCCGTTCAAGTCGTTCGGGGCATGCTCCCCATCGATCAGCAGCCAGTCGAAGCCCGCATTGGCAGCGAGTTCAGCCGAGTAGCTATTGGCCAGCCCCAGCCACAAGCCGATGAGTTGGCGGTTGCTGGTGAGCCCTTGACGGAAATTATTGATGGGCATTTGCATAACAAAATCCTCGTTTGTAACGGCAGGCTGGGTATTTGATCCGCCGTAATTCGTGTCAAAGCTACCGTCGTGGTACGTCGCCAAGTGTGAGTGGTACTAACGCTGACACGACGAAGAGAACTCGTGGACAGTGCATATATATGACCTGTCCGAACGCAGTCGCAATGACTGCGGTCGCGGCGATGACATAGGTTCGGAGCTAAACGTTTACCAGGGGAGCGGAAAAACGGCATTGATCTGGCCGGTACCCGAGCTGCCGAACGGCTCGGTAATGATCTCTACCGGCTTGTTGTAGTTTTCACCACCGAGCAGGCCTAACAGCATGGCGGTATCATGCATGCCACCTTCCCCGTAGCAGTGCTGAGCATAGTCCGGTAGCATGGCGCAAAACTCCTTGAAGCGACCCTCTCTCCAGAGTTCAACGACCCGCTGATCGACTTGGCGGTCAAATTCTCGTGTCCAGTTGTGGAGATTTTGGGCTGCCTGTCGATCGTCGCTAAAGCGATGGGAGAGCGAGCCAGACGCTAACACGAGTACCTTGCGATCACTCTTTTCGATGGCGCGGCGAACAGCGGCACCAAACATGAAACTGTCCTCCAGCCTGTGCCAGGCGTTCCAGGCAGCAACGGAAACCACCTTAAATTTCTGGTCTTCAGGAACGCCGACGTGCATGTAACGCATGGGCACCAGCGTGCCATATTCCAGGTCCAGGCTCGGGATGTTATGTGCAAGCGTGCGGACATCGGCATCGTTGGCCTCTTTGGCCATCAGTTCGCCCAACTCAGGAGAACCCTGGTAGCGGTACTCCATATCTCTTATAAAATGAGGCAGTTCACCACTGGTATAGACACCCTCGAAGCGCTCGCCGCAGTTGATATGGTATCCGCTGTTAACCAGCCAATGCACATCAAAAACGACGGCCGTGTCTGCACCCAACTCGCGAGCGCGACGCCCAATTTCTTTGTGGCCGTCGATAGACGCCTGACGACAACCGTGATGCTCCCCCGGCAATTCTGACAGGTACATTGACGGGACGTGCGTGATCTTGGCTGCAAGTACAACTTCACCCATTGTGTGTCTCCTTTGCTCGACTAACGTGCTGCCGAAGCGTTGCTAAAGTGAAAAGGCAATCGAGATTAGGCATCGCGGCTCCCTTCGGCGAAATAACTGCCACAATCCGAGAGTTCAGGTCACTAGTGTCCGGTTAAAAGTTGAATAAATTCAGTTGGTTGCCGTGGGCATCCAGTTCGGTTATGTCGC
>NZ_JAUTDR010000061.1 GCF_030649675.1 Haliea sp. E1-2-M8
GACGCGTAAGAAGATCGGAGGGAGCGTACGCAATCCCATCCGTCAGATGCTGCGCTTGGCGATCCCGGGTTACGTCGGGCTCGGCCGCCCCCATAAGCCTGATAACCCGTTTGAGATCCAGGCGCCTCAGTTCCTGACGTATCTCACTGAGGAGAAGGGGCTCCGTCCGCGGTCGATTCAGCAGTACCGGTTCCACCTGCGTCAATTCGCTGCCTATCTAGAGCAGGTCGGCGTTAAGGACCTTGCTCAGCTATCGCCCACGGTATTGAGCGGCTTCATTGCTCAATATGGCCCCCGGGTTTCGTGGCCCACCCTGCGCAATGCCTGCGGAACGCTACGGGTTTTCTTGCGCTACCTCCATCGGGAGGGCGTCTTGCTCAAGAACCTCAGTACGCTTGTCGAGTTTCCTCGGGCATATCGGGACGCCGGGATACCGCGAGCGATCAGCTGGGAGCAAGTCGAACAGGTACTGGTTGGTGTCGATCGACGCTCGATGTCCGGTAAACGCGATTATGCGATGCTGTTGTTGCTGGCTACCTATGGCCTGCGGGCCTGTGAAGTGGCCGCACTCACACTGGATGACCTGGACTGGCGTAACGATCGCCTCAAGGTCCGCGACCGTAAGGCGGGCAATACCACGACCTATCCGCTCTCGGCGGTGGTGGGTGCAGCGATCATCGACTACGTCAAGAACGCACGTCCAGCAACGACGGATCGTCAGGTATTCTTGCGCACCTTGGCGCCCTTGACTCCGATTGGATCGGCGGCTGTGACCTGCCGGGCGACACATTACATTCGTAAAGCCGGTATCCAGATCCCACGAGCAGGCGCCCACACGTTGCGGCACAGTTGCGTGCAAAATCTCGTGAACGCCAACTTCTCTCTCAAGCACATCGGTGACTATGTCGGACATCGCAATGCGTCGTCGACGCAGATCTACAGCAAGATCGCCGTCGAGCAATTGCGCGAAGTGGCTCAAGGTGACGGGGAGGATGTGCTATGACAACGCACCCAGGTTATCGGAGCTCTATTGGCCCTCATATCGAACAGTTCATTGCTTACAAACGGTCTCTTGGTCGACGCTACGATGTCGAGGAGAAGACATTGGTATTGTTCGATGACTACTTGGTGGAGAACCACATCACCGAACTGCAACAGATTAGCACCAAGCTCGTCGATCAGTTCCTCCTCTCGCGCCCCCGCTCGCGCCCGAGAAGCTACAACCACTTGCGCTGTACTCTCGGACGGTTTTTCGCGCACCTGGTTAACCAGGAGGTGCTTGAGCACAATCCGGTGCAATCGCCACCGCGCCGCTCAAGGTATCAGCGAACGCCCTTCATCTTCGATACGGCCGATGCCGGGCGCCTGCTCGCAGTCGCCAAGGCGCTACCCGACAAAGGCGGTACCGTTGACCGCGGCAGAACCTACCACGCTCTTTTTGCCGTGCTCTATGGCCTCGGATTGCGTGTGGGTGAAGCGTGCCGGCTGCATATCGAGGATATCGACTTCGAACGGCAGCTGCTGGTCATCCGGGAAACCAAGTTTTACAAAAGCCGGCTTGTGCCATTTGGCCCCAAGCTCGAAGCACTCCTGGCTGAGCATTTGCGGCGTAAACGGGCAAGGTGCGCGAACGGACTTTCTCTCAATCAGCCACTATTCTCGTTGCGTGGCGGGCGCCCGATCAGTCCAGGTACCGCCAGCCAGACGTTCCATCACCTCATTCCCCACCTGCACCTCACCATCCCTCCGGGAGCATCGCCGCCGCGCCTGCACGATCTTCGCCACTCCTTCGCCGTGGGGGCGCTCACGCGCTGGTATCGACTCGGTATCGATCCACAGGCACGACTGCTCACGCTCGCGACGTTTCTGGGGCACGTCGATGTCAACTCAACCGCCATTTACTTGGAGACAACACCGACCCTGCTCGATCAAGCCAACCGCCGCTTCGAGGCGTTCGCTACCGCCACGCTCACAGGAGGGCCCAGGTCATGAAGCCGTCCCTCGGTATAGTCGTCCATTCCTTCTTCGCCGACCATCTGCCAGTGCAGAAGGGCTTGCGGTTAGGATCGATCCACAGTTACCGCGATACGATGCGCCTATTCCTACGCTTTTTGTCCGAACAGACGCGCCAGCCAGTCGCAACGCTTGACTTGCAAGATCTCACCTTTGATCAGGTTCTGGCGTTCTTGAAGTACTTGGAGCAGGAGCGGGGCAATTCAATCCGCACACGCAATCAGCGCCGCGCCGCCTTGAATACCTTCTTCGCTTACCTCGTCCTGCGCGCACCGGAGATGCTGGCAACCTGCCAACAGATCGCCGCGATCCCCGTCAAGCGCTCAGCACTCCCGGATACACACTACCTTGAGCGCGAGGAGGTAACGACGTTGTTTCGTTCCTTGCCGCGTGAAGGGTGCTTTGCTCTGCGTGATCGAACGCTATTACTGTTTCTCTACAATACCGGCGCACGGGCGCAGGAGGTGGCTGACCTTCGTATCGAGCATCTTGATCTCAACCCGCCGGCCAAAGTGCATTTGCACGGGAAGGGAGACAAATGGCGAGTCTGCCCGCTCTGGCAAGAGACAGGAAAACACCTTGAACGGTTGCTCGCCGAGCACCAGCTGCGAATGAATGATCCCGTCTTTTGTACTCGGC
>NZ_JAUTDR010000062.1 GCF_030649675.1 Haliea sp. E1-2-M8
AAATCGGCTGTAAAGCCACGTCAACACTGGGTTTCAGCATGATCGTAATCAAATTAACCGGACACTAGTGACCTGCGATACATATTGATTGGGACGTACCACTACAATGGCTCCGTTCCGGTCGACGGCCCTTGCCTCAAAGATGTCGGCCTCCGGGTCGATGGCATATACTTTCTCATAATCAGTAAGCTGGAAGGGTCCAGCCTTTGGCATGAAAATATCGGGTATCCTCGGGCCGAACTCGATGTCGCCATGATGCTGCTGAAAGATCACCTTGACGTCGAAAAGGGTATCGAGGCCGGCTCCTTCGGGGGTGTACTTCACCACTGGAGAGTCTGGAGACTTCAGCATCCATTCGCCCCAAGCGGCCACGCGGGTATCCTTGCCGGGACTATTGCTGTCGGCAAAGACGTAAATGCGCCAGCGCCCATCGGCGGTTGCATGATGACCCAAGTGTACAGGGTTGCCGTCGCAAACCCGCATTGTCGGAGCTGATTTGAAGCGTTTGCCTACAGGGAAGCCGCTGGCCAAGCGCTGATGTTCAGTACTACCGGTTATCATCGATTCCCGGTACTCGGTCATGAAGCCGGCAGGGAATTCGGCGGTTTTGATATAAAAGTCCGCCAGTTCCTGGGGATTCTCGAACTCCTCGGCACGCTTGGCCATCAAGGATGACCATTCGCGATCGAAATTGATCAGGTTCTGGGCGACTTCCTGGCGTTCGGTCGAATAGGTTTCAAGCAGAGATCCCGGCGCGGCGCCCGAGAGCACATGGCCTAGTTTCCAGGCAATGTTCCAGCCGTCCTGCATGGACACATTCATGCCTTGACCGGCCTTGGCGCTGTGAGTATGGCAAGCATCGCCAGCGATGAAAACCCGAGGTGTCCGAGATCCGCCTTCCTCGGGAGCCACGTCGTCGAATTTGTCGGTGACACGATGGCCGACTTCGTAGACGGTATGCCAAGCACAATCCTTCACCTCAAGAGTATAGGGATGCAGGATCTGGTTGGCCTTGGCGATGATGTTTTCCAGGCTTGTCTTGCGAATCTGGCGGTTATCATCCTCGGCAACCTCACCGAGGTCGACGTACATCCGGAAGAGGTGGCCACCTTCACGGGGGATGTGCAAAATGCTGCCGCCCGTAGAGGACTGAATGGCGCACTTAGTACGGATGTCAGGGAAATCGGTGGTCGCGAGCACGTCCATAACGCCCCAGGCATGATTCGCTACCTTCCCGGTGTGCTTGCGCCCAATCGATTCGCGCACGCGGCTGTGAGCGCCATCGCAGCCCACTACATACTTGGCCTTAACTTTGCGTTCCTGGCCTTCCTGATGTCCTGAAACGTGTCGCAGTGAATCGGTGATAGGGTATTCCTCTCCGTCGTGAACCTCTAGGCCCAGAAATTCCAGGCCATAGTCTGGTTCCAGACGGGCGGACGCATTCTTGGCGAATTCGGCTAAGTAAACCAAAACCCGAGCTTGGTTCACAATCAGGTGTGGAAATTCGCTAATCTGCGGCCTTTAGGCACACGGAGACGGATTTAGCTTGCGTGCCAGCACCAGATTGGCCAGACCGAACAGTGTAAACAGCTGCGCCGTATTTTTGGACAGCCCCCGATAACGCACCTTGCGGTGCCGGAACAGGTTTTTTACCACGTGGAACGGGTGCTCCACCTTGGCGCGGATCTGGGCTTTGACCCGCTCCCGGCGGACGATCAGCGTCTTACGCGGACCTTCTGCCATCTTCTTCATCTTGCCGCGCTTCTCGGCCACGTGCCAGGTCACCTCTGAGTTCTGGAACTCCGGACGCTTGGCCACGCCAGTATAGCCGGCATCCGCGTAGGCCTCGGTTTCATCACCGTGCAACAAGTGTTCGGACTCGGTGATGTCTGCCACATTGGCGGCTGTGCCAGTCAGGCTGTGAACCAGTCCCGAGTTCGCGTCGGGTCCAATGTGGGCCTTCATGCCGAAGTGCCGCTCATTGCCTTTCTTGGCTTGGTGCATCTCCGGATCCCGGGCCTTGGCTCGGTTCTTCGTGGAAGGCGGTGCGGCATAATGGTGGCATCCACGATCGTGCCTTCGCGCATCAGCACCACGCTCGGCCAGGTGCCCATTGATCTGCTCGAAGATGACCTAGGTAAAGGCCTGCTTTTCCAGCAGATGGCGGAATTTCAGCAAGGTCGTAGCGTCCGGGACCGATTCCACACTCAGGTCGATGCCGACAAAGTCACGCAGCGCCTGGCTGTCATAGATGGCATCTTCCAGGGCTTCGTCCGCGAGGGCATACCACTGCTGAACAAAGTACATCCGCAGCATGCGCTTCAGGGGAATCGGCGGGCGGCCCCGCTTACCGCGGGGATCGGGATAGTAATGCGGTGAGAGCGCTTTCAGCAGCCGCGACCAGGGCACCACCTGCTCCATCTCGGCCAGAAACCGCTCGCGTCGGGTTCTCTTTTTCTTGGCGGCGAACTCAGCCTGGGTGAAACTCGTCTGCTTCATGGTCATTCTTGGTCGATGCAATTATTGGAGTTGTATTTTACCAAAGCATGGACTCAAGCTGAATAAATCAGCGTTTCCCTAGCAGGTTGCTGAAAAACTCCCTCGAATGAGGGAAAATAGCGCAATCGCAGGTTGGAGGCCAAACAAT
>NZ_JAUTDR010000063.1 GCF_030649675.1 Haliea sp. E1-2-M8
AATCTGACTGTAAAGCTGTGTATCTTTCATGATGACAAGGCTAATCTACCCACACGATTTGGTGAAGACCCTAGTAATTAATCCACCCCCATACGCGTGGGGCCAACACCTGGGCCAGTTGGTCCAGAGATAGCTCACTTCGTAGGGTCAGATGCCATCGTCGTATCGACTGGCGCATGGCTGTCATCGCTTGTCGGCTTACTGCTGGGGTGAATCCCAGTAGTGCCTTGCCGCTTCGATTGACCGTGCGTCTCGGACGAAATGTATAGCCGAGAAAGTCGAATTGGATCTGCTCATGAGTTTCAGTTCGCCTGCTATCCTTGCAGTAAACCACCCGGGTTTTCGTCGGGTGCATCTCCAGGCCACAGTCGCGAAGGCGCTTCGCAAGTTGCTCACACAAATAGTGCGCCTCAACTTCACTGCGACAATGCAAGATGCCGTCGTCAGCGTATCGACAGAAAGGAGTGTCCTTGTGGTTCACCGTCAGCCAATGGTCCAGGGCATAGTGTAAGAACAGGTTTGCAAGAACCGGAGATAGTGGGCCACCTTGCGGTGTGCCGACACTCCGTGACTCTTGTACCCCATTTCGACTCTGCATTGGTGCTGTCAGCCAACGCTCCACATGTAGCAACACCCATCGATCCTGACAGTGATGACGAAGGGCTTTCAGAAGCAAGTTGTGATCAATGTTGTCGAACAGGCTGCGAATATCGTACTCAAGAACCCAATCACGCTCCCAGCATCGCTTGCGCGTTACCGCGAGCGCATCGTGCGCCGATTTCCCGCGTCGGTATCCATAGGAGTTTTCATGAAAGACCGGCTCCAGGATCGGTTCAAGAGTCATCGTGACAACGGTCTGTGCAATTCTGTCACCGACCGTTGGCACACCGAGTATTCGCTCCCCACCTGACTTTTTTTGGAATCGGTACGGCTTTCACCGCCGGCGGGAAGTAGCTTCCTGACGACATCCGATTCCAGATCCGGTAGAGGTTCCTGCTCAGATCCCGATCAAAATCCGAGATCGATTGACCATCAACGCCCGCTGCACCTCGATTCGCTTTGACTCGTTGATAGGCTTCCCATATCAGTCGCTTTGGAATCACAAACGGTTTTGCTGATGTCACGGGCTCATCCTTCCCAAGAAGTTGACCTGTGGATCAGCTGAAGCAATTCGACCCCTTTGCTCCGCATCCATTACAGATACATCAAAGCTACTACAGGCCGATCCGTCCTCAATCCGTGCATTGGTACTCTGCATCTCGCTTTTCTTCACTTGATGCCCTCCCTTAACATCACGGTATTGAGTTCCCATAGTTCCGTTGAAGCGCCTGAATCGAGCTCGCGCCATCTCTATGCCGGACACCGCCCATCCAGTAAACAGGTTTCCGATGGACTTATCCCGGGGATAGTTGTGGCCCCCGGTTCTGATGTCAGTTATCAATTTCGACACCTTAATGATGGTTCGCTTGTACTCGCCTTCTCGATTCTTACCTGACACACCACATGGATGCGCCTTTTCCCTCGATGCTCACGACAACGGTCTTCAGCCAATGCCGCTCGGGGCGGTTTGGAGCCGGCCCCTGCAGGCAGACTCCGGAGGGTCGGTTCCTCCATCACTTCAACAGCTTTTCATGCTATGAGCGATCAACTATCGTTGGACCGCTCGCATTGCTGTGGCACACACAACTGGGTTGAAAATCGCCGCTCCGTTTATTTGAACGACTATTTTTTTGATCCAGAGGTCACGCCCCCTCGCCTTGCGAGTGGATTCTCAGATGCGGGGATGATCGTCTCCCATCCTGCTTCAATACACGTGAGATATTCAAGGAAAGTGGCCAGCTGTGTCGCGGTAAGCCCGCTCGCCGTCAAGACTTTACTGCTTGCCACTGCGACCGCTTCCACTGTGCGGTCGATGACGTTCATGCCCTTGGGCACGACACGCAGCACATAGCTTCTGCGATCCGAAGGGTCAGGTTTGCGTTCACATAAACCCTGTTTGACCAACCGTTCTATGCGGTATGTAGCCGCGCCTGACGTGAGGCTCAGCATACTACGGACTTCCGTCGGTCTGAGACAGTAAGGATCGCCGCGGCGCCTCAGCGCAAAGAGTTGAAGCATGTCTTCCAGCTGCACACCCTCTTGAGAAGCGATCTCAGCGAACTGGTAGCCTATCTCCATGACCAGTGCATACAGCCGGAATGTCACATGAATACCGGAATCTTTGAGGTCAGGGCGCTCGCGCTCCCAATCAATGACAATCATTTCAGGAAAAGTCATTTCACGCATTTAAATCCCCTTGGCATTCCAACTAACTGGTATATAGTTTAACTCACTAGTGTCCGGTTAATTTGATTACGATCATGCTGAAACCCAGTGTTGACGTGGCTTTACAGCCGA
>NZ_JAUTDR010000064.1 GCF_030649675.1 Haliea sp. E1-2-M8
GAGCTGCGGATCATGAAATAGCCGCGAAACATTTTGCATGAATGACCGGGCAACTATGTTGACAGACACCGGATCCTCCGGGGCCATGGCCAGCATGGCAGCCATCGCCTGCCCAAGAGAGGGTAATCGACCGCCCATCCCCACATTTATTTGACCGAATATATCGGTATTATAGCCGACTATTTCGGTCAAATAGTCAGGTCATGATTGAAGCCATTGTCGGCAGTGAAGGAGCGGAGCGCGTGCTACTGTTCCTTGCTGCACGGAACAGCGGGTATCCACGAGAAATTGCCGCTAGCTGGTCAATGGATGTGAGCACTGTACAAAACCAGCTGCTGCGCATGGAGCGTGACGGTTTACTGGTCAGCCGCACGGTGGGTCGCACCCGAGTGTTTGAGTTTAATCCGCGCTACGCATTCAAAGATGAAGTGCGAGCTCTACTGAATAAAGCCCTGACCCAGTTGCCGCCCGGCGTGCAGGAGCAGCTGACACTCAATCGCAAGCGCCCCCGGCGCACTGGCAAGCCGTTGTGAGCATCTCACTTCGCAATTCGGGACGAGCGGAGACGGCAGCGCTCTCCTGCGGACGCTGGCAAGAGCCTGCTGCTTGGCGTGCTCCTTGCCGAGTAACCCTTTTCCAGCAAAAACTCAGCGAAGTAGGAGCCGTCCTGACCCGTGACCCCGGTGATAAGTGCTCTTTTCACGATCAATCCCCTCCTCGGTTCTACTTTCTTGGTCGGTAACCATGACGGCTTTGTTCCGCTAATCCAGAAGCCTTTGCGGTGCATCCATGTCCTCGTGAAGGACACGAACAACAAGCACCTCCGTCTCGAGCACTTGATAGAAAACAGCGTGATGCTCTACCTGCAATCTGCGATACCCGGGAAAAACATGGGCGTAGTTAGCGCCGAGAGATGGATAATGAATCAGCTGATTCATTCCTGCCTCAAGCTGATCAAGGTAACTATCCGCCTGATCGGCCCCCCATTCTTCGCAGGTATACATCCAGATTCCGGTGAGATCAGATTCCGCCTTCGGCGTGACGGTTAGTCTAAGCACTAATTCGACGCTTTCATTCNAAGGTAACTATCCGCCTGATCGGCCCCCCATTCTTCGCAGGTATACATCCAGATTCCGGTGAGATCAGATTCCGCCTTCGGCGTGACGGTTAGTCTAAGCACTAATTCGACGCTTTCATTCGCTTCCGGCCAGCCGCTTTGATGGCCGATACGTCGAGAGGCTTAGATTTTCCACTTGACTCACCGTCAGCGAGGGCCTGCCTCAGCGCGGCAAGACGTTCCTTGGCCTGCTGGTCTCTTCGGATGAGATCGCGGATATACTCGCTATCATTGCCAAAGTGACCGCTCTCAATCTGGCCTTTCACCCAGTCGTCTTGCTGCTCAGTCAGCGTGATAGTCTTCCGGTGCATGCTCATACTTGGTGCTCCTAACATATCAGTAGTATGACAATATCATACTATTTGCTTGCGCCGAATCAACTCCCCATTTCTTGACGTCCAACAGCCCAGCCCCCTTCCCCACTGGCAAGCAGGGCCCGGTAGTCGCGCTGAACTTTCTGATCACATTGCGCAGAGCAGCGCCGCGTACCCTCGCTGAATTGTTGATACGCGGATGGAAACTGCTTCTGCCTCACCAATTTCGTATGCGGTCAATCTAGACCGAGCTTCAGCTGCCCAGATTGCATCAATTTCAGGATCTGGCTGATCCAAGCTCAAAGCGGCCGTTCCGCCATAACGGCCCGCTCTCAAGCAGGAAGATGTCGTGCCACCAGAGACTCTCCATCCCCACGTCCGCATTGGTCATCAATTCCGCTCAAAATCTCCGCGGAGACGTTTTTCGGTTATGAGCTGAGTGCGCACCAAAGCGCTTGGATATAAGGCGCCAGCTCACGCCAGCCAAGCCTGCAGCTGCGGTACAGCCATGACAAGAACGACAATTCCGAGCATCCAGGTGTGTAGGTACAGCGTACGATCTTGCTTGCTAAAAAGATTATCTATATCCGCAAAGCGCTTTTCGAACTTTGCATCCTGCTGCGAAAACCGCGCATCCAACTTGGCTTCCAGGACCGCTTCGAAGTGATCTTTAGTCAGAATGTTCTCCGTATAAAATCCAAACGCTTCCGCCATAAGCTCCGCCTGCGCATCAGCCTGGGGCTCCGGCATGCCAGCATCTCTAAGCTTGCGGGCAAACCTGAGCGAATCAAACGCCAAAGTGGTCATCATAGCCCTCCTGCGGCCCCTGGCAAGATCCTGCTCCCCTACCTGCTCCCCCGCCCAGTCCACAGCATGCCAAATCCAGGTAGTGTCCCGTCAAGTGGTGTAATTCCGGTCTCCAGATTCATCCCTCAGGCGGCCTCTGGTTGTGCC
>NZ_JAUTDR010000065.1 GCF_030649675.1 Haliea sp. E1-2-M8
TATCGCAAGGACGCGGATCATGCCCCACGCTGCGGCGGTCAGGACCGCCACCCGGGACCGGGATGCTGGTCGATACCAGCGCCACCGGCCCGAGCAGACCCTGCTCTATCGGATCGTCGACGAGTATTATCCGGCGTTCACGGCTCATCTGGCGGAGCAGGGCAGGGAACTGCCGGGTTATGTGCAACGCGAGTTCGAGGATTACCTCCAATGCGGGCGTCTCGAATGCGGCTTCTTGCGGGTGCGCTGCGAGTCGTGTCACGCCGAGCACCTGGTTGCGTTCAGTTGCACCAAAAGTAGGCGCTTTAGGCGAACGTCGGGGGTTTTGCCCGAGCTGCGGGGCGCGGCGCATGGCCGAGAGCGCGGCCTTGCTGGTCGACGAGGTGTTGCCCGAGCAGCCCGTGCGCCAGTGGGTGCTGAGTTTCCCGTTCCAACTGCGTTTCCTGTTTGCCAGCCGGCCCGAGATCATGGGCCGGGTGCTGGGCATCGTCTACCGCGTGATCGCGACGCACCTGATCAAGCAAGCGGGCTTCACAAAAAAGATAGCCAAGACCGGCGCGGTCACCCTGATCCAGCGCTTCGGCAGTGCACTCAACCTGAACATCCACTTTCACATGCTGTTCCTCGATGGCGTGTATGTCGATCATCCCGATGCAACAGCCCGGTTCCGTTGGGTCAAGGCGCCGACCAATCAGGAGCTCACCCAACTGGCGCACACCATCGCCCATCGGGTCGGCCGCTTTCTGGAGCGGCAGGGCCTACTGGAACGGGATGCCGAGAACAGCTACCTGGCCTCGGATGCGGTGGACGACGACGCGATGAATTCCCTGCTGGGGCATTCCATCACCTACCGGATCGCCGTCGGGCCGCAGGCAGGGCGCAAGGTGTTTACCCTGCAAACGCTACCGGCCTGCGACCCGGAAGATCAATTCGGTGATACCGTGGGCAAGGTAGCCGGTTTCTCGCTGCACGCCGGCGTCGCCGCCAAAGCCCATGAACGCAGCAAGCTGGAACGGCTGTGCCGGTACATCTCAAGGCCGGCGGTCTCTGAGAAACGCCTGTCACTCACTGCGCAGGGCAAGGTGCATTATCAACTCAAGACGCCCTACAAGGACGGCACGACCGGGCGGCGTTCCGACATGTCATTTTCGAGCCCCTGGACTTCATTGCAAAATTGGCGGCGCTGGTGCCGAAGCCGCGAGTCAACCTCACCCGTTTCCACGGGGTGTTTGCTCCCAACAGTAAACATCGTGCGTTGGTGACGCCCGCCAAGCGTGGTAAAGGCAGCAAGCCCCAAGCCCTCGATGAGGCGCAAGACCAAACGCCGGCCGAACGCCGCGCGGCCATGACCTGGGCGCAGCGACTGAAACGCGTCTTCAACATCGATATTGAAACATGCACTGAGTGTGGCGGCGCCATGAAAGTCATTGCCTGCATTGAAGACCCGGTGGTGATCAAGAAGATCCTCGATCACTTGAAGCAAAAAGACAAAGCAAACGAGCCTAACCCGTTGCCCGAGAGTCGGGCGCCGCCTGCCGGCATGCAAGCGGGCTTGTTTCACTGATGCCCAAAAACCAACTGTTTCTCTCGACTTGCTGCGCTGGGTAACCGCGGCCCGGCCGCGCTATGCCTGGGGATCGTAATGGAGATGTTTGTGGAGAAAATGCGGGTGGATTTTCTCCACGGGAGTGTAACTCAGGGTGAATTTTGGGCGATTAAACGGCTATGAGGCGGGCCACTGACAGCTAACTACTGCTGGACTCAGGCAAAAAGGGCGTTTATTCTTCTTATACTTG
>NZ_JAUTDR010000066.1 GCF_030649675.1 Haliea sp. E1-2-M8
CGGTCACGATCACCCGGAACAGGCGGTCACGTTGAAACGGAATGAGTGGTCACGTTGGTCCGGAATACGCAACCGCACCACTCAAGCCCAGACACAGCATGGCGATGACAAAGGTCCTGCCGAGAACGCGATGGATGTTGCCGCCCTTTTTTGCCCCGATCACAGCAAAACCGCTGACGACCCCGACCACACCGGTCAGAATATGAAAGTACAGCATAGTGTTCATGTTTGTTCCTGAGAAAAGTTCTGGCGCTGTAACTTAGCAGCGCTCAGTCATAGGCATGGGTGTAGTTGGCTCTGTAGTCGCCGGCAGAGGTATGCCGTTGACAATCAGATAGACAGGTACGGCTATCTGGGTTAGCAGCAGCGGTAATTGCAGTAGCACTAATACCTGGCCCTGGAAGAAGGTGCTGCCCATGGCAATTAACTGCAAAACACAGGCGAGGTTAGCAAAACCCATCAGCCAGCGAGGCAGTAAACTGGCGCAATACAACAAAGCGTAGAACAGCAGCAAGCTGAAGCTGGACAGGAAAATCGCCATAAAATGGGTTTCGTTGCGCCCAAAAGCCAGGGATTTGCGCAACAGCTCCATGCCCACGTCCAGGCTTTGCACGTTTTCGGCCTTGAGCTGGGATACCAGCGCCACCATTTGGCCCAACTGATTGCACTCTACCGCCGTCAGTCCCACCGCCAGGATGGCAAAGGTCAGCATCAGTAAGCTGTGCAGGGGGTGGCTTCCCTTAAATAACTGATAGCCGATAGCGCCGATAACCAAGTTCACCGACACCAATGTCAGGGACAGCAACGTGGCCATCCCCAGGGTGCGGGACAACGCAGCAATATCCATACTGGCAAACGGCACCTTAAAGGGTTCCATAAAGAAGAAGTTTAAGAAGATGCCGCCCAGGATCTGAAGTAAGAAAAGCCCACCGATAAGCTTGCCGGTATTTGACAGAGACATGATGTTTCCTTAATCCCGGGTCGTTGACCCATTAACTAAATCACAGGGCCATAGCCTACCGGCTGGAAAAATTTCCGGGTAAATCGGCGGTAACGCTAGGTAACAAAGTGTAACGGGCGTGGCTTTTAGCTCAAAGGCGGGCCTGACTGACGTGCAAGGCAAGGCATGGTTACCACTCAAATCGTAGCAATCCACTTATGACTGTTGCTGAGCAAATTTTTACGGACAGGGAAATCCTGTCCAGGGCGCGGTCTCTGATCATGCAGATTCTCAGCAACTGACCTTGAATCGCTTTCGCATGCCCGAGCCATAGCACATGCACTCAAGCCAAATTACCCGCCAGTGGCAGGGTCAGGATAAAGCGGCAGCCCTTGCCCGGTTCGCTCTGTACGGTTAAATCGCCGCCATGGGCCAGGGCAATTTTTTTGCAAAGATACAGCCCCAGGCCGGTGCCTTGGGTGTCGCGATGGGTGGTGTTATTCACGCAATAAAAAGGATCGAACAGCTTAGGCAGTGCCGCCTGCGGGATGCCTTTGCCATTATCTGCCACCACCAGGCAAAGCTGCTTTTCCTGTTCGGTGATCAAAAGGCTGACCCGGGTGCCGGGTGGATTATGTTTGAGGCTATTGTGTAGCAGATTTCTCAGCAAAAACTTCATACGCCCCATGTCCAGCTTCAGGGCGATTTCAGGTAGTGTCCCGTCAAGTGGTGTAATTCCGGTCTCCAGATTCATCCCTCAGGCGGCCTCTGGTTGTGCC
>NZ_JAUTDR010000067.1 GCF_030649675.1 Haliea sp. E1-2-M8
TGCGCGGAACTGCTCACAACGCCAAGGCAACAAAATTGCATGTTGGCACTCCCAAGTGTGGAAAGCGTCTCCGCGGAGACGCTTTCGGCCAGGAGCGGACCCGACGCACCAGCGAGGGGAAAATTCGTATCGTTCAGGTCTTCATGACCTTAGGTCCAAAAAAGAAACCAAGCCTGCCACCAAGAAGGCTCTCATACAGCTCTTCGATCTCTCCTTTGCTGATACTTCCCCCAACTATCATCATCTCAAGTCTTTCCGAGGGCTCTTTCACGATATACCCAGAAGAACTGAATCCGTTCCTCTCATAAAACTCCCTACGCTTTATCCTTTGCTGGTAGTTTGTTGCGTGCTTATCCATCTCTTCAATAGTCAGTACAATCCTTTTTTCGGAATGCATACCTCTCAATAAATCCATTACCTTGCTTCCGAGACCAGCAGAACGGTACGAATCCAATATTGCCAAAAATTGCACAAATATAATATCTTTATACTCAGTGGTATAGATGAGGCCAATCCAAGTGTTATCTGCATAAAGAACGTTAAAACCCACCTTCCCTTTTCTCAGTTTGTATCGAAGAATCCACGTGGGTATAAACCGAGCTCCAACAAATGCCTCTTTATACAGAGCAATAACATTCCTATAGTTAGCATCATATTTGGTAAGCGGACGAAAATTAATGTTCATAGGTAGTACTCACAGCACTTCAGGCCTATGCGCCCATAATGGTGCCCGGCGTTGAAGACGACCCGCAAACGTAACGTGTTCAGCTGACCTCCCTTCGGTACGATAAACAAATGCAACAGGTATACCCTCCTCACGGTAACATTATCTCCGAGCCAAACTGATATTTCTTGTTTCTAAGCTTACTTTTAGAAGCAGAGACTTTCCGGACTCGGCCAGCAGCGGACATAACACCGGAGGTTATTCCGTGGCAGGTAACACATCACAACGGTCCTACCGCCTGACTTAAGCCGCCTCGATGCGGGGTCGGCTTGAACGAAATGTTAGCCGGAAATCCTGTGTGTCAGCTACGAAATGGAAGCTTCTGGGGTTGCACCACACGAATTACACTGGGCAGAGCTAATGGTAGGGCCGATTGGTCCTTTTGGTCCCCAAGTCACCGTGAAACTTGCAAATGACTTTCCGGCTTGCCACGAACCACCATACGCAGAGCCGTGCTGAAGAATCCTTACAGACTCGGTGGCGCCACACGAGCACTTGAGCGTATGAGTTGAATCATCAATGACTCCCACGAATTTTTCCTCGTCGCCTAACCGTTAAGTATGGGACCCAACCCTATAACATACCGCCGCCTAACACCAGAATGAGGTGAGTGGAGCTGGGCCTTGTGGTGGGTTCAGGCTGGGTGTGCTGGTGGCGGAAGAGCTGGGGCAGCGATTAGCCCTCGTTTCAAAACCCATTCCTACATGTATAGCAAAACCAGCTATCTTGACCGGTACCCTGAAGCCGAATCTGTTTGCCTTCTGAATCGAAACCAGTAGGGCAAAATGGTCCCGCCTTATTTCATTCATCGTCAGCTGAGTAGTACACCGCTCCGTCCCATTCAAAGTCCGCCTTGGCCTTAATCTGCCTCTCCAATTCGGCTATTCTTTCAGCGGGGTTCTACCCCACTTCTACGGACGGTTCTAAAACGGCTGAATACTCAAGATCACGCTTGGCCACTCTCC
>NZ_JAUTDR010000068.1 GCF_030649675.1 Haliea sp. E1-2-M8
CCCCCTCTGTCAGGATAGATGTCGTGTCCATTTTGCACTCTAAATCTCAAGGAGGGGGCGGTCAGTGAGACCAGCGTGGGACAATATAGCGAAGAGTTCAAAGAACAGGCGGTTAGGCGTCTGATGCCGCCCAATGCGCAATCCGTGGCGCAGGTCAGTCGGGATCTCGGCGTCTCTGATGTCAGCCTGTACAATTGGCGTAACCAATATCGTGATCGAGGTAACGCCGTGCCTGCGGACCCATCCAATCCAGAGAACTGGAGCGGCAAGAACAAGCTTGCGGTCGTCATTGAGACCGCCGCCCTGAACGAAGAAGAGCTCTCCACGTACTGCCGGGAAAAAGGGCTGTATGTCGAGCAGGTGCGGCGCTGGCGGGCAGCAGCTGAGTCCGGTGCCGAGGTGGACCGACCTCTGACCGCGGCTGAGCGCCGGGAGTGGCAGCAGGAACGGAAGAAGAGCCGAAAGTTGGAGAAGGAGCTCAATCGCAAGGACAAAGCCCTGGCGGAGGCAGCGGCCCTGTTAGTGCTCCAAAAAAAAGCCCGAGCGATCTGGGGGGACAACGAGGACGATTGATTGTGGAAGCGGATCGGCAACAGGCGATTGATCTGATCGAGGAAGCGGTGGCGGCTGGCGCCCGCTGCTTTCGAGCCTGCGAGGTACTGGAGATTGATGTGCGAACACTGCAACGGTGGAAACGAGCTCTCAGGCTGGCGATGCCTGGCGACCAACGCAAGGCTGCCGCCCAAGCCCGTACGCCAAGCAATGCGCTGACGCCTCTGGAGCGCGACGAGATTGTCCGCGTGTGCAATCTTCCCGAGTATTGCAGCCTGGCACCCACGCAGATTGTGCCGCGCCTGGCTGATGCGGGCCGGTATCTCGCCTCGGAGTCGAGCTTTTACCGGGTCTTGCGTGATGCCGAGCAGGTCAATCGCCGCGGCGCTTCGGAACAGCCCAGGACAGTGCCAAAACCCCAAGGCTTTTGCGCCACAGCGCCCAATCAGGTCTGGACCTGGGATATTACCTTCCTCGCCAGCAGCATCCGCGGGCAGTTCTATCGGTTGTACATGATTGAGGACATCTTTAGCCGCAAGATCGTCGGCTGGGAAGTCCACGCGGAAGAATTGGCGGAGCATGCCAGCATCCTGATCGGCAAAGCCTGCCTGGCGGAAGGCATTCGCCTTGGCCAGCTGGCCCTGCATGCTGACAACGGGAGCCCCATGAAGGGCGCCACCATGCTGGCGACCTTGCAGCGGCTGGGCATAGTCCCATCGTTCAGCAGGCCATCGGTGAGCGACGACAACCCTTACTCCGAGAGCCTGTTCCGTACACTCAAGTACACGCCGGCCTATCCCCGCAAGCCGTTCGAGAGTATCGAAGCAGCGCGGGCTTGGGTCTACGAGTTCGTTACTTGGTACAACAATGAGCATCGTCACAGCGCGATCAAATACGTGACGCCGGCACAGCGCCATGCTGGCCTGGACAATAAGTTACTGCGACAGCGGAAAGCAGTTTACGAAGCGGCGAAAGCCGCACATCCACAACGGTGGTCTGGCCCGACACGCGACTGGGAAAGAACCAGCGAGGTCTGGCTGAACCCACCGAAAGAATTGTGCGCTGAGAAACCATCATTGGCTAAGGCTGCATAATCAATGAACGCGACATCTTTGTTGACAAACACCGC
>NZ_JAUTDR010000069.1 GCF_030649675.1 Haliea sp. E1-2-M8
CCTGGCAGATACCTGCCAGTTGATCTAGTAAAGACCAAAAAAGCGGGACTGAGTGACTATATCCGCGGAGACGCTTTCGGCCAGGAGCGGACGTCGACGCCCAGTTCAGCCGCGACAGGATCGCTGTGCAGTGAGCTTCCCACAACTCCGAAGAAAACATAAATTTACTTAACTTGTATCGACTTCAACCAACTGATCAAATTTTGACCGCACCTCAATTCTAAGCGAGTGGGTGTCAACAGAGAAAATTCACTGTACACACGAGGCGCAAAACGAGACGTGGTTGTGATGATTACTTTAGATGCATCGGGGTGCGTCACCAACGTCCCGACAGCCGCCCTTACATCGTTCGCAGTTACCACATGGTTTCCTGAGTAAGCTTTCGCTTGATCTAGGATTTTTATCGCTCCGTGCCCAGGTAGCTCCGCAATAATATCTACGCCCCCGTCACCACTTGCGGGTGTCAACTCAACATTATAACCTGCACGAATGTAGGATTCCGCTAAGAACTCTTCAAACTGTCTGGGTTTTTTTGCGAAGTCGAAAAGACTATTCGGGTTCTCCATTATTTTTTTGAAAATCGCCTCCCAGGGAACTGTCAAGAACACTTGGGCTTGGCGAGCAGGAGCACTTGATATGGCGGCTATGGATATAACCCCGTCGGTGTTAAGTTCAAGATCATTCGATGGATTACTCAATCGCTCAACACCCAGATGGTTTTTAGCGAACGAAAAGAATGAATCAACCCCATCGCTTTGAATCTTGATACTACCGTGCTCTACCACTGCAACGACATTCTGCCGTTGAGACCCCACGCCAGGATATGTCACAAGGAGCACACAACCAACAACATTAGCCACAACGTCAACTGTCGCAACCGTGTGCGCAATACTTGCGGCTGCGTAGTTTGCACCCAAGTATCGCACCGTTTGATCACCAGCACCCACCCCCAACGGAACGGATAGATTATCACCCGAGTCGCCATAGGCTATGTTTAACCTACGATTAACTACACTGGCTGTTAGTGCAGGTGCAAAGATACATAGGCCGTACCGATTTAAGCCGATCTCGATCAGACATTTCTTCAAGGCGTCTATGGTTATCACTCTCATAGCTTTAACGCTGAAGGCAGCCGCGGCGACGCTGTCGGCTGGCCCTACGGGTTATTGAAGCATCGGGAAAGCCCACCCGAGCACCACGTTGCCGGAGCGAAGGCGGAAGCCTTGGCTCGACGGATGCTGCATGGACGACGCCACCAATTGCTCCAGAACTGAACATTTGAGAGATGGCACGCCTGGATACGAAGCGGCATCTCCGCGAAGACGCTTTCCGGTTGTATATGGCACCAGGATAGAAAACACTGAGGCATAAAATGTCCGGCCTCCTTGAGATCGGGTTCCCTAATCGAAATCCCTGCACCCTCGCCAACTCCATTTTCCAGTGGGTTCTACCCCACTTCTACGGACGGTTCTAAAACGGCTGAATACTCAAGATCACGCTTGGCCACTCTCC
>NZ_JAUTDR010000007.1 GCF_030649675.1 Haliea sp. E1-2-M8
AATTTGGCATGAATAATCCACATGCCGTCTTCGTCCTGAAACCAGTACAGCTCGCGGGCCAGTTCGCGCATTGCTTCGGCATCCAGCTCGGGCGCGGCACCACGCTCAGCGACATCGCCCGAGACACCAGCAGCTGCAGCTGCAGCCGCTTCAGGCCCCCATTCCAACAACGCCGCCAGCCCTGGTTCCGCTACTGGTTCGTACCTGCTCACCAGCCTTTCCAGATGCCCGGCGCTGTTCTGCTGCGCCAGGTGCACCATAAAGCCCTCGTTCTCCGGCGTGGCCACCTGATCGCAGGCCGCACGGGTGATGGCGCGCACCTTGGAATAGGAGACGCCGCCCTCCGAGAAGGCTTCATTGACCTCCGGCAGCACTTCCAGTTGTCGCGCCACCCGCACCTTCTCCCGCGCAGCGCCCAGCGTGATGCCGCAATTGGCCACCAGCCAGTGGGCGCAGGAACGCATCGTTCCCTGTTCCCGCCAACCACCACAGCGATCGAACTCGGCGATCATCCGCAACAAGCGGTGATTCGCTGCATTGATCTGCGCCGAGAGAAGAGTTATCGCCTGACCGAGCTGCGCCCCAGTCAGCCGTTGGGGCCAATCTTCCACAATCGCTGGCATGCCCATGAGAAGGCTCCAATGCTGTATGTATAACCAGTATTCTAGCCGAGCCGCGCCACTACCCCAAGAACCGCGTTTCATCAAATTCAGCCACATTCGCGCGACACGCTCATGATTACCCTCTCCAAACCGGCGTGCTTTGCAGAGCGAGCTGGCGCGAGCCGTGGCCAATGCGGAACGCAAGCAAGGCATGCAGTTGCCCAGGATCTCCTGCAGGCAACTGCCAAGAAATCTACTCAGCAAAATTGATCGGGGGCAGCCCTGTCACCCCAAGCTGTTACCTCAGCAAATAGCGTAGCAACAGGTTCAGCAGTTCCTCCCTGAAGCCGGGATCTTCCAGCGCCTGCGGCCGCTCGGCGAGCGCGGACTGCAGGCAGGCGTCGAGGCTGCGGCGGGCGATAAAGGCCATGGTGTCAATATCGCCCTGGTGCAACTGTGCCCGGTGATGGCGCAGGAAGCCCGGGAACCACTGCTCCCACGAAGGATTGGCAAGGGACTGGGTCAGCTCGTTGACCCGGCCGCGGATGTCCAGGCTCTGTTGGTACTGCAGATAGAAGTCCGGATACATCTGGTACAGCTGCAACAGGAGCCCGATTTCCAGGTCGATGATCGCCGCCAGGGTCGCTTCCAGGCCCTGGTCCGTCAGGGCGTGGATCCGGGTGAATTCGCTTGCCGTCTGTGCCACCAGTGCCGCCATGCGCTCTTCGTAGACATCCGCCAGCACGGCTTCCTTGTTGGGGAAGTACTGGTACAGGGACGCGATATTCACGCCGGCCACTTCTGCTATACGCTCAGTGGTGAGCCTGTCCGGCCCCTCCTGCTCGAGGATTTTCAGGCAGGCCTCGCGGATGGCTGCGACCAGCGCGCGGGAGCGCTGCTGACGGGGGCGCTTGCGGGGCTGTGGCAGCCGACTTTCGCTCACCGCGCATGCCAGCAGGGCTGAAAATGTAAGGCGGGGCGGTTCACGGCCAACAGCGTCCAATAAAGGTCAATAAAAACAGAGTGATACGAAAGGCAGCACGGAAGCCAAAACCGCAGTTGCCAGGGTCGTTAAGATGGCTAGAGTACGGTATTGCCCTGAAATGACAAAGCCTGCGAGCGCCATGTATTTCGACTTTGACTACTACTTCCGTCTGCTGCGCCACGTCTGGGGCCTGAAGCACTGGCCCGGTCGGCGGCGCTTGTTGCTGCGCTTGCTGGTAATCACGCCGCTGGCGACGATATTCCACAGTCTCTGCTTCCTGCTCGACTACGTATTCTTCCCGCGGCTGTGGACCTTGCAGGTCAGAACCCCGGTGTTTATCGTCGGCCACGCCCGCAGCGGCACCACCCTGATGCACCGCTTGCTGGCGGCGGACGGTGAGCGCTTCAGTTACTTTCTGTACTGGGAAACCCTGTTCCCCTCGCTGCTGCAGAAAAAAGTTATCCGCTGGCTGGGGCGGGTGGACAGCCGGCTGCTGCGCGGTTTCATTCACCGCAAATTGAAAGCCTGGGATGACCGGACCTTCGGCCCCTTCCGCCATATCCACAACATGAGCCTCTGGACCTCCGAGGAGGACCAGTTCGCCATGCGCGCCGCCTTTGTCACCCAGCAGTGGGCGACGGACCTGCCGGTGATGGATGTGCTGGACCTGTTCCACCTGGACCAGATGCCCGCCAAGCGCCGACGCTGGCTGCACCATTACCGGGAGCTGGTAAAACGCCAGCTGCTGCTGAACGGCGGTGACCGTATCCACCTGAGCAAGAACCCGGTGATGAGCGGCTGGGTGGGCTCGCTGATTGAATTTTTCCCGGACGCGCGCATTGTGGTTATGGTGCGGGACCCTGCCGAGTGCGTGCCCAGCCTGCTGAAACTGGTGGAAATCTCCTGGCGGAGCTGCGGCTGGCAGAAGGCCGATTACGCCCACTCCCTGGAAATGCTGTTGGAAACCTCTTTCGAGAGCTTCCACAACCCGGCGGATCAGCTCGCCCGTCACCCGGAAACGCCGCATGCCTTCGTCGACTACCGCGAACTCACGGCGCGACCGCGGGAGACTGTACACGCGGTCTACGACGCCCTGGGCATGACCGTGAGCGAGGCCTTCGACCACTACCTGCAGGCCAATGCCGAGCGGGAGAAAAGCCACCACTCGAAGTTTGAGTACAGTCTGGGCGAATACGACCTGTCCGCCGAACTGCTGGAGCGGCGGCTGGGCCCGTTCTATGAGCGTTATGGTTGGCCGCGCGCGGGCGAGCCGCGGGCGGCTGAGCCCCGCGCTGGTGAACGGCTGCCGGCTGCGACCGATGCTGAAGACACATCGCCACCGGCTACCGCTACCGCAAAATAACAAGCTGACTTAGAGGATCTTGCGCATGCCCCACCCCGAGAGTACCGCCGCCACCCGCGAGTCCCTGCGCGCGGCCTTCGACGACATGATCCAGTGCTTCCAGGAAGCCCGGAACGCCATCGACGACCCGGCCCTGTACCCGCCGCCACCCACGAACCGCAACCTGGCGGAGGGCTACCGCTATGTGGTCGGCTTCATGCTCAACGCCATTGAACGGGCACTGGCGGATCCGCTCTATCCCCGCTTTCGGCGCGCGATCCAGCCCATGAACCGCTCCACTATCGACAACGCCGACGCGGTGTACCTGGGGGTGGAGATCGACGGCAACCACAGCTACCGCATTCGTGGTCGCGCCGCCGACACCCGGCACTGGCGCGGCGAGGCGCCGGCGGCGGGAACCACCGCGCCCCAGTACGTGATCTTCGAACTGGCCAGCGGCTACTCGGGCGACAGCGGCAAACTGTCCGAAATGCAGCCGGGCACCCGCATCAATACCAGCACCCTGGACAGCAGCAAGCTGCAGGTGGAGGCTGACGGCAGCTTCGAAATCCTGGTCGCGCCGGAGAAGCCCGAGGGCTACAGCGGCAACTTCATGCTCAGCAAGCGCAACAGCCGCGGGGTAGAGCACGTGGGCCGTTTCCTGACCTGCCGCGAGCTGTTCCACGACTGGGCCAGCCAGGACCTGCTCGACCTGGAGATCCTGCGCCTCGGCTGCGAGCAGGAGCCGCGCCCGCCCATTGATCCGGAAGGTGCAGAGCACATGCTGCGGGAGATCGGCCGCATCGCCCGCAACCAGGTACATTTCTGGAACGCCTTCAACACCATCACCCTGGAAACCTACGGCCAGGTGCCCGGCGGCATCAGCGAGCGCATGGGCCTGGACAAGCCGTTCATGCCGGTGAACGACATGAACCCGCCGAATGTGCTGGGCATCGCCACCGGCGGCGGCCAGAGCAGCAACATTTACGCCGGCGGTACCTATCTGCTGGAAGATGACGAGGCGCTGGTGATCGAGACCCGCACTCCGGTGGAGCCGCACTTCCTCGGCTTTCACCTGGCCAACCTGTGGGGGGAGTCGCTGGACTTCGAGAGCTACCCCAGCAACATCAACGCGCACTTTGTGGAAACCGACCCCGACGGTGCCCGGCGCTGGGTGGTCTGCCACCGCGACCCGGGTATCGCCAACTGGGTGAGCACCACCGGCGTGCCCCACGGCTACACCAGCATGCGCTGGACCTATCCGGAACAGCCGCCGCAGGAGCAGTGGCCAACGCTGACCGCGACCAAAGTGGCCTTCGACGAGATCCGTGCGCATATGCCCCACGCGCGCACCGTGACTCCGGAAGAGCGCGCCGCCGAGCGCCTGCTGCGCCATCGCCATGTACAGCGCCGATATCGGCAGTATTGATTCATAACAAGGAGAAGACCATGGGACAACTGCAGGGCAAGACCGCTCTGATTACCGGTGCCAGTCGCGGCATCGGCCACGCCATTGCCACCCGCTTTGCCGCCGAAGGCGCGGCGGTGGTGCTGTGCGCATCGCGCCTGGGCGCCCACGGCAACCTGCCGGGCACGCTGGAGGAGGCGGTGGCGGCGATCAACGGCAATGGCGGCCGCGCGGCGGCGGAGGTCTGCGACCTGCTGGACCCGGCGGCGCGCGCTGACCTGATAGCGCGGGCCGCGGCACACTTCGGCCCCATTGATATCCTGGTCAACAATGCCGCGGGCTCCAGCATGGACCTGCCCAGCAGAGTCACGACCGCAAAGCGCAACATGATGGTGGACCTGAACCTGAACGTGCCGATGGAGCTGGCGGAGCAGGCGCTGGCGGGGATGCGTGAACGCGGCACGGGCTGGATCCTCAGCATCAGCAGCGCCACCGTCAACCAGCCGCTGCCGCCGTACCGGGCCAGCCGAGAGGCGGCGCTGGTGATTGCCGCCTACGGTGCCAGCAAGGCGGCCCTGAACCGCTACAGCGAGGGCCTGGCCCACGAACTGGCGCCGGAGCATATCTACGTCAATACGCTGGCGCCGGAGAGCATTGTGCTGACCCCGGGCGCCGAGTACGTGCGCGATATAGCCCGTCGCCACCCGGACTGGGCCGAGCCGATCGAGATGATGGCGGAGGCGGCTCTGTCCCTGTGTTCCGGACGCTACGTGGGCCAGATGGCCTACAGCCGGCAGTGGGTGCTGGGGCAGGCTCTGTCGGTGCACAGCCTTGACGGCAAGACCGTGCTGGGGGATGCCTTCCTGCCCGCAGAGATATAGGTCGGGTCGGGCCGCGCAGGTGGGGCCGCGGAAGTCGGGCCGCTTAGGCGGGGTCCCGTCGCAGGGGCTGACACATGCAGTGCACGCCACCGCCGCCGGCGGTGAACAGGCTGACGTCGGGGTCGATGACTTCCAGCCCCCGCGCCCGGCACTTGTCCCGCAGTTCCGCGTTGTCACTGGGCATCAGCACCCGGTCATTGCCCAGGGCAACCACGTTGCAGCCCAGCTCCAGCATCGCCCGATAGGAAATGTCGATCAGTTCGATACCGCGCCCCTGCAGCCAGTCCAGGAACTCCTGCTCCAGGGCCTGGCCGCAGACCGCCGCCAGCTTGTCCGACAGCATCGCCAACTTGACGTCCAGGTGCAGGAAGTAGGGGTCAAAGCTGTAGCTGCGAAATTCCCAGCCCTCCGCTTCCACCCAGGCCTGCAGCTGGGCCAGGCCCTCGGGGCCGGTACGCTCGCCGCTGCTGCCGCAGACGATCACCCCCGGTTCCAGCACCATGAAATCGCCGCCTTCGAGGCTGCCGGCAGTAATGATGTCGTAGATGGGGATATCCCGGGCCAGGTAGAACTCCAGTACCGCCTTCCATTCCCCGCGCCGCCAGGGGCTGTACATCTGGGTGATGATCGGCCCCCAGGGCGTCATCACCGAGGAATCGCGGGCATAGATCTGGTAGGGCAGGGCGGGGTCGGGCGTGAGGATGTGGGTGGTGACACCGGCCTGCCGGTAGGCGTCGAGCATCTCCCGGTACTGGCTGCGCGCCAGCTCGGGGTCGAATTCCCGGCCCAGGCGCCGGGAGCGGCGGGCCATGGCATTGCCCGGCTGCCAGCTGTAGTGATCCACCGGGCCGATCAGCACATCCCGCAGGATGCCGTACTCGGAGTCCATGCCCCAGCGTGACAGCACCTCGCTGCCGCCGCCCGCCTTGCGCTGCCCAATGTTCATGCCGCCACCCCCGCCCGTTCCAACATGGCCAGCAGCAGCACGTTCGCGCCCTGTTCCGCCTGGTCCCGGGTGATGGCCTCCGCCTCGTTGTGGCTGATGCCGCCCTCGCAGGGGATGAAGATCATGCTGGTAGGCACGACGCCGGCCAGGTTGCAGGCATCGTGGCCGGCCCCGGACACCATTTTGCGGTGGCTGTAGCCCAGGGTCTGGACGGCCTGTGCCACCGCCGCTACGCAGTCCGGGTCAAAGGTAACGCCAGGCGCCTCCCAGAAGCAGCTCACCCTTCCGTCAAGCTGATAGCGGGCGCTGGCAGCCGCCACCGCCGCTTCCAGCCCGGCCTCCAGCGCCTGATAGCGCGCCAGCTCCGGATGGCGAATATCCACGGTCAGCTCCACCTGTTCCGGAACGGTATTGCTGGAGCCGGGCCGCGCCTGCACGAAGCCGCAGGTGACCCGGGCGTCGGGCCCCTGCTCGGTGGCCAGCGCAAACAGTGCCGGCAGCAGCGCCGCCAGCGCCATCATCGGGTCCCGGCGCATGGCCATGGGGGTCGGGCCGGCGTGGGTGGCGACGCCGTCGATGATCACCCGGTGCCGGCTCATGTGCTGCACCCCGGTGACCACGCCGATGGCCAGTTCCTCCGCCTCCAGCACCGGCCCCTGCTCGATATGCAGCTCAAAGGCGGCATGCACCGGAAAGGGCTGCGCCGGCTGCTCGCCCTGATAGCCAATGCGCTGCAGCTCGTCGCCGACACTGTGGCCGTCGCGGTCAGTCAGCGCGCGGGCCTCGGCCAGGGGCATGGCGCCGGACCACACTGCGGAGCCCATCATCGCAGTGTCAAAGCGGCAGCCTTCCTCGTTGGTCCAGACCACCACCTCCAGCGGGTGCCGGGTGTGGATATCCCCGTCATTGAGGGTCTCGATCACCTCCAGCCCCGCCAGTACCCCGTAGACCCCGTCGTACTTGCCGCCGGTGGGCTGGGTATCGAGGTGGCTGCCGGCAAGGACCGGCGCCGCCTCGGCCTCGCTGCCGGGGCGGCGGGCAAAAATGTTGCCAATGGCGTCGATGCGGACTTCGCAGCCCGCCTCCCGGCACCAGTCGAGGAACAGGTCGCGGCCCGCCCGATCGGTGTCGGTCAGTGCCTGCCGGTTACAGCCGCCGTTGGCGGTAGCGCCGTGGGCGGCCATGGCCTGCAGCCGCTCCCACAGGCGATCGGAGTTGATCCGGGGTGAGCTTGCAGCATCAGTCATGGAGTTCATTCTCCAGCGTGGCGACAAAAGTCTCAATCCGGTCAAAGGCGGGGGCCATCGCCGCCACGGACTGGGTCAGGGAAATTCTTACATAGTCGCGGCAGCTCGCGCCGAAGCCCACCCCGGGCAGCACCGATACCTGGCCCTGGGCCAGCAGGGCTTCGGCGAAGGCCAGCCCGTCGAGGCCGGTATCCGCGACGTGAACCATCACGAACATGCCCGCGGCCGGTACTTCACAGTCCAGGCCACGAATCGCGGCAACCCGCTGGCAGACATAGTCCCGGCGCCGGCGATACTCATCCCGTACCCCGGCAATATAGTCCTCGTCATTGGTCAGGGCGTGGGCCGCTGCATCCTGCACGAACTGGCAGCAGCCAAAAATGGTCGACGAGGTGAAGTCCAGCAGGCGGTCGGCGAGGGGCCTCGCGCTGACGGTCCAGCCCAGCCGCCAGCCGGTCATGGCGTGGGACTTGGACAGCCCGTCCACCAGCACGATGTTGTCCAGCACGGTGGCCGCCTTGCGCAGGGAGGTGTGGGCCTCCTCGAAGGTGATCATGGAGTACACCTCATCGCAGACCAGCCAGATATCCCGGGCCAGGCACCAGTCAGCCAGCTCCCGCAGTTGCCCGGCCCCGATCATGTTGCCCGCGGGATTGCCGGGCGTATTGAGCATGATTACCCGGGTCTGTGCGGTGACGGCGGCCTGCACCAGAGCGGTATCCAGGGCAAAGCCGCGGGCCGGGTCCAGCGCAAAGCTGACGCCGCGGACGCCGAGAGCGTCGAACAGGCCCTGGTAACCGACGTACATGGGTTCCGCGACCACCACCTCCTCCCCCGCATCCAGCAGGCAGGCCAGCACCGAGTAGATGGCGTTGGTGGCGCCGGGGAAGATCACGATCTCGTCGGGGTCGCAGGGCTTGCCCGAAGAACGGGTTTCGATATCGGCGATAGTCCGGCGCAGGCTCAGCTCGCCGCGCCCCGGGGCGTAATGGGTGCGGCCCCGCTCCAGGCTGTCGATAGCGGCGGCAATGGTGGAGGGCAGAGTGGGCAGGTCCGGGTCGCCGATCGACAGCAGGCACACGGGCTCGCCGCGGGCGGCCATCTCGCAGGCGCGTTCGTGTACTTCCCACACCCCCCCGCCGTCGGCGCCTGCCAGGCGTTGCGCGAGCTGGCTGATGCGGCCGGTGAAAGGAGCCTTGGCTATGGCGTTCATGCGTTTGCTCACAATTATGGATCCAGATGCAGGAAGTCGCGCTCCTGCAATTCGATCAGGGTGGGTACGCCGCGCCCGGTACTGGCGCGCAACAGCTGCTCCAGCTGCGCCAGGTTGGCGGCGCGCTCCGCCACGCAGCCCATGGCCCGGGCGGTGGCAACAAAGTCAGGGGTATACAGGTCGCAGGCGATGGGCTCCATGCCCGCGTCGACAAAGTTCTGCGCGATCATGTCGTAGCGACAGTTGTTCCAGACCACCACGGCGATGCCGACAGCGGCCTCAACGGCGCTGGCCAGTTCCGGCAGGGTGAATTGCAGCCCGCCGTCACCGATCAGCGCGATGACCGGCCGCTCGGGGTGCGCCAGCCGGGCGCCGATGGCTGCGGGCAGGGCGTAGCCCAGGGTGCCGTAGCCGGTGGCTGCGCTGGCGAAGCTCCGTGGAGCCGGCGGGTGATACTGGGCGGCGGCGAAGTAGGCCGGCTGGGTCGAATCAGCCATCAGGACCGCGCCCGGCAGGGCCCGCTGCAGGCAGTCCAGAAACGCCTGGTAGTCGGGCCGGTGCCCGGTGGTCGCGTCCATGACGGCTGCGGTGCGACTGGCACCGTCGCGGGCGCGTTTCTCCAGCAGGGGCAGCAGCGCCGCCAGGGCGAGAGTGCTGTCGGCGCGAATCGCCACGTCGGGACGAACATTGCGGCAGAGCTGGGCGCTGTCGATGTCGATGCGCACCAGCTTGCCGCCGAGAGTAAAGCCGCCATCGAAGAAGAAATCGTAGTCGGTCTCGCTGAACTCGGTGCCGATGGCCAGCACTACGTCCGCGCTTGCGTACAGCGCGCGCACCGCCGGCAGCGAGGGGCTGCTGGCCACCAGCAGCGGGTGCTCCGGGGGCAGGATGCCGCGAGCGTTGTGGGTGCAGGTGACCGGCGCATCCAGCAACGCCGCCAGGTCCCGCACCTGGGCGGCGGCATCGGCGCTGCCGCCACCGAGGGCGATGACCGGGCGCTCGGCGCCGTTGAGCAGCGCTGCCGCCCGCGCAATTGCCGCCGGGTCCGGACCCGGCCGCGAGGGCAGTGGCCAGGGTGCAAGCTCCAGGTGGCTGGCATCGGCGCTGATCACGTCCTGGGGAATGCTGATGTGTACCGGCCCCGGGCGCTCACTGGCGAAGATGGCGAAGGCCCGGGCCAGCACCCGCGGCAGCTCGTCCGCGCGCATTAGACGGTGGCTCCAGACGCTGCACTCCGCCATCGCCGCCTGCAGGTTGCGGGTCTCGTGCAGGCGGCCCTCGCCGAGGCCGAGCTGGTGGCGGCTGTTGTCCGCCGAGATCACCAGCATTGGTACCGAGTCCTGCAGGGCCTGGCCCATGGCGGTGGCAATATTGAGTGCGCCGGGGCCGGATACGGTCAGGCAGGCGGCGGGTTTGCCGGTCACCCGGGCATAGCCGTCGGCCATGAAGCCGGCCCCCTGCTCGTGGCGGGGGGTGATGTGGCGGATGCCGCTGCCGGGCAGGCCCCGATACAGCTCAATGGTGTGGGTGCCCGGAATGCCGAAGGCCAGCTCAATGCCGCAGGCCGCCAGCATCTGTGCCAGGTACTCGCCGCAGGTGATACCGCGCTGTCTGGTTTGAATAGTTGTCATGCGGTGAATGGTAGCCGGGCGCCTGTCGGTTAGCCAGCGCCTGCACCGCGGCCTGGCCCGCTTCGGTCAGCGCCGTTCCCGCAGCACCAATAGCACCAGCACGATAAAGAACACGGTGGCGCTGAACACGGGCGCCAGCGCCGGGTGCACCTGGTACAGGGCGCCGGCGGAGATTGGCCCCACGACAAAGCCAATAGCCGGGCAGGCGGCGACCAGGCCGGCAACGGCGCCCTGTTCCTCGGGCGCCACCGCCAGTGAGGCGCTGGCAGCGATGGAGGGCATGGTCAGCCCCAGCCCGGTGCCGATGAAGGCCATGCCGACCGCCAGCAGTGGGAAGCGGTCCGCGCTGGCGAGAAGGACGGCGCCGAACAGCATGGCCAGCAGCCCCAGGCGAATGAACTGCCCGGGTTCCAGCTTGACCCGCTGCATCACCGTGATCTGCACCAGAAAGGTGAAGGCGGCGGAGACCATCAGTGCCGCGCCGGTCATTTGCGCGGTCTGGATGCCGCTCAGGTCCAGCTTGTCCTGCAGGGTAAAACCCAGGGTCTGCTGGATACCCGAGAACCCCACGAACAGCCCCACCGTGGTTGCCAGCAGGTGCCGGACCCGGCGGTCGGAAAACCGCAGCCGCACCCGCAGATGGCGCGGTACCAGGTCCCGTTGCGGCGTAAGCGGCAATTGGCGCCAGATCAGCAGGGCAGCGGAGGCCGCCAGCGCCGCGGCAAAATAGAGCGGAGCAAGCAGGCCAAAGGTCGCCAGCGCGCCGCTCACCGCGGGCCCGAGGATGGTGCCCATGCTGTTGGCGGTGCCCAGCTTGGCCATGGTCCGGGTGCGGTGTTCGGTACTGCTGTTGTCGGCCGCATAGGCCGTGGTGGCCGGGCTGGTGGCCGACATGATCACCGCCTGGCCGCAGCGCGCCAGCAGCGCCACCCCGTACAGCAGGGTGCCGCCCAGCAAGCCCGCCAGGCCGGCGTAGAACACGCTGGTGAACACCAGGGTGCCCACGGTATACCCCAGCAGGCCGGTGATGATGATGGGCTTGCGTCCGACCCGGTCACTGAGCCGGCCCCAGTGGGGCGACGCCAGGGCAAAGACCAGAGCCGAAACGGCGATAATCGAAGTGATCTGCAACTCACTCATCGCCACTTCCCGCCCCAGCGGGGCGAGGATGGCAAACACCAGTGACTGACCGATCCCGGTGGCCATCAGGGCCAGGATCAGTACCGTCAGCTGCCCCGTCGCCAGTTTGCTATTGGTCATCATGGGCTGACGTGGCTGGCGCCCCGGGTCACGCGGGCTCGTCCCGGCCCACTTTGCCCAGGCCGGGCATGAACCGCGGATAGCTCACCGGGAACAGGCGGCTCAGCAGGTTGATGAATTTCGCGTCCGGCCCCAGGATCAGGCGCGGTTTGCGCTTCGCCACGGCGGCAATGATCTGGGCGGCGGCGGATTCCGCGCTGGTGCGCACATGCTGGTCGAACAGGGCGGCTTTTTCATCGGCGCTGACATCCGCCGGCCCGCCGCGACTGCGACGAGCGATATTGGTGCCCACGCCACCGGGGTGGACACAGCAGATATGCACGTTGCTGCCAGCCATCTCCATGCGCAGGGCCTCGGTGTAGCCGCGCACCGCGAACTTGGCGGCGTTGTAGGCGGACTGGGTGGGCACCCCGATCATGCCGAAAATGGAGGAAATATTGACCAGGTGGCCCTGTGGCGCGGCCTTCAGCAGGGGCAGGAAGGCCATGGTGCCGTGCACCACGCCCCAGAAATTGACCCCCATCAGCCACTGCACGTCATCGTAGTTGCACTCATCCACCCGGGCGCTATAGGCCACCCCCGCGTTGTTGACCACGATGTCCACCGCCAACTGCTGTTCCGCGATGGTGGCTGCCCAGCGGTCCACGGCCGCCTTGTCGGATACGTCCACCTGCTGCTGGACTACCGGTGCGTCCTTGTGCTCCAGGCTGGCTACGGTTTCCGCCAGGCCGCCGGTATCGACATCGCCGAGGAACAGGGCACAGCCCTCGCGGTTCAACTGTTGCGCCAGGGCGCGGCCGATGCCGGAACCGGCGCCGGTGATAACGGCGGATTTACCTGTGCTGTAAGCCATGGAGTGGAAACTTCCCTGTTGTCGGACTGGTCCCACATCATAGGAAACCGCCTGCGCGACGCAACCGTTTTCTCTGGCCGCGGCTCAATAAGCGCCAGGATACGTCCCTCAAGACCCGGCTATCCGCGCTGGACACTGCTGGGGGTATCCCCTACAATCTGCGCCCAGATTTCCCGAGTCCGGACTGCGCCCCGGACTTCGTTTGCACCTGTGAATAACCAGAGCTGATTCTATGAGAAAAAGCGAGATGTGGTCTTCCCATCTCGCTTTTTTTCGGGCGCCCGCAGCAAAGGTTTGCCGCTGAATCTTGGAGGTGTTCTTGTCCAGTCCAGCCCTGTTAGCCCTTGAAGATGGCACTGTTTTCAGAGGCGTGGCGATAGGTGCTGAAGGCGCCTCGGTCGGCGAAGTGGTGTTCAATACCGCGATGACCGGCTACCAGGAGATCCTCACCGATCCCTCCTATGCCCGGCAGATCATTACCCTGACCTATCCCCACATCGGCAATACCGGCACCAATGACGAGGACGAGGAGTCCGCGAACATCTGGGCCGCGGGGCTGGTGATCCGCGACTTGCCACTGATGGCCAGCAACTACCGCAACCAGGAAGACCTGCAGAGCTATCTGCAGCGGCGCAATATTGTCGCTATCGCCGATATCGACACCCGCCGCCTGACCCGGATCCTGCGCGACAAGGGCGCCCAGAACGGCTGCATCATGGCCGGTGCCGACCTCGATGAGGAAGCCGCCCTGGCCCAGGCCCGCGGCTTCGCCGGCCTCAAGGGCATGGACCTGGCCCAGGAGGTGTCCGTTGCGGAACCTTACTCCTGGCGTGAGGGCAGCTGGCAGCACGGCGTCGGTCACAGCGAGCGCCCCGAGGCGGAACTGCCCTGGCACGTGGTAGCTTACGATTACGGCACCAAGCGCAACATCCTGCGGATGCTGGTGGACCGCGGCTGCCGCCTTACCGTGGTGCCGGCCAAAACGCCTGCCGCCGAAGTACTGGCACTGGCCCCGGACGGGGTGTTTCTGGCCAATGGCCCCGGCGACCCGGAGCCCTGCGACTACGCGATCCGCGCCATCCGCGCAATCCTGGAGACCGACATCCCGGTGTTCGGCATCTGCCTGGGCCACCAGCTGCTGGCTTTGGCCAGCGGTGGCCGTACCGTCAAGATGAGCCTCGGCCACCACGGCGCCAACCATCCGGTCAAGAACCTGGACGACGGCACCGTGCTGATAACCAGCCAGAACCACGGCTTCGCCGTCGATGAGGCCGGGCTGCCGGACAATCTGCGGGTGACCCACGTGTCCCTGTTCGACGGCACGCTGCAGGGTATCCACCGCACCGACAAGGCGGCCTTCAGCTTCCAGGGCCATCCGGAAGCGAGCCCGGGTCCCCACGACGCGGCGCCGCTGTTTGACCATTTCATTGAGCTCATTGTCGCAAGAGCAGGAAACCGCTGATTCGCCATGCCTAAAAGAACTGATATCCAAAGTATCCTGATCCTCGGCGCCGGGCCCATCGTCATCGGCCAGGCCTGCGAGTTCGACTACTCCGGCGCCCAGGCCTGCAAGGCGCTGCGGGAAGAGGGCTTCCGGGTGATCCTGGTGAACTCCAATCCCGCCACCATCATGACCGACCCGGCCATGGCGGATGCCACCTACATCGAGCCCATTACCTGGTCGACGGTCGCCCGCATTATCGAAGAGGAACGCCCGGACGCCCTGCTGCCCACCATGGGTGGCCAGACCGCGCTCAACTGCGCCCTGGACCTGGACCGGGAGGGCGTGCTGGAGAAATATGGCGTCGAGATGATCGGCGCCACCAAGGAATCCATCGACATGGCGGAAGACCGCCAGCTGTTCGACAAGGCGATGAAGCGCATTGGTCTGGAAACGCCGCGCGCGGCGCTGGCCCACAGCATGGAAGAGGCGTTTCAGGTCCTGGACCAGATCGGTTTCCCCTGCATCATCCGCCCCTCCTTCACCATGGGCGGCTCCGGCGGCGGTATCGCCTACAACCGCGACGAGTTCGAGCAGATCTGCACCCGCGGCCTGGACCTGTCGCCCACCAACGAACTGCTGATCGACGAATCCCTGATCGGCTGGAAAGAGTTCGAGATGGAGGTGGTGCGGGACAAGAACGACAACTGCATCATTGTCTGCGCGATCGAGAACTTTGACGCCATGGGGGTGCACACCGGCGATTCCATCACCGTGGCCCCGGCCCAGACCCTCACCGACAAGGAATACCAGATCATGCGCAACGCCTCGCTGGCGGTGCTGCGTGAAATCGGCGTCGAGACCGGCGGCTCCAACGTGCAGTTCGGCATGGACCCGAAAACCGGGCGCATGGTCATTATCGAGATGAACCCGCGGGTGTCCCGCTCTTCCGCCCTGGCCTCCAAGGCCACCGGCTTCCCCATTGCCAAGATCGCCGCCAAGCTGGCTGTCGGCTATACCCTGGACGAGCTGCAGAACGATATTACCGGCGGCGCGACCCCGGCATCCTTTGAGCCCGCCATCGATTACGTGGTCACCAAGATCCCGCGCTTTGCCTTCGAGAAATTCATTGCCGCCGACCCCCGCCTGACCACGCAGATGAAATCCGTGGGCGAGGTGATGGCCATCGGGCGCACCTTCCAGGAGTCGCTGCAGAAGGCCCTGCGCGGGCTGGAGGTGGGCTCCGCCGGCTTCGAACACATGGTGGACCTGGATGCCGAGGATGCCCGCGAAATCCTTATCAGCGAGCTCACTATCCCGGGTGCGGATCGCATCTGGTACATCGGTGACTCCTTCCGCGCCGGGATGACGGTGGACGAGGTCTACCAGTTCTCCGGGGTGGATCCCTGGTTCCTGGTGCAGATCGAGGACCTCGTGCGCACCGAAAACAGCCTCAAGACCGTTTCCCTCAACGAGCTGGACCGCGATGCCATCTTCCGCCTCAAGCGCAAGGGCTTCTCCGATGCGCGCCTGGCGGTACTGCTTGGGGTCAGTGAGCGCTCGATCCGCAGGCACCGCCAGCAGCTGGGCGTGCGCCCGGTATACAAGCGGGTGGATACCTGCGCCGCGGAATTCGCCACCGCCACCGCCTACATGTACTCAACCTACGAGGAAGAGTGCGAGGCCAATCCCACCGCGCGCGACAAGATCCTGGTGCTCGGTGGCGGTCCCAACCGCATTGGCCAGGGTATCGAGTTCGACTACTGCTGCGTGCACGCAGCCCTGGCCATGCGCGAGGATGGTTACGAGGCCATCATGGTCAACTGCAACCCGGAAACCGTCTCCACCGACTATGACACCTCGGACCGCCTGTACTTCGAGCCGGTGACCCTGGAGGATGTGCTGGAAATCATCGACCTGGAGCAACCGGTCGGCGTGATCGTGCAGTTCGGCGGCCAGACCCCGCTGAAGCTGGCCCGCGACCTCGAGGCCCAGGGGGTGCCCATTATCGGTACCTCCCCGGATGCCATCGACCGCGCCGAGGACCGCGAGCGCTTCCAGAAGATGATCCAGAAGCTGGGCCTCAAGCAGCCCGCCAATACCACCGTGCGCAGCGTCGACGAGGCGCTGGAAGCCGCCAATCGCATCGGCTACCCGCTGGTGGTGCGGCCCTCCTATGTGCTGGGCGGGCGCGCCATGGAAATTGTCTACCGCGAGGAAGACCTGTTGCGCTACATGCGCGACGCGGTGCAGGTATCCAACGACGCACCGGTGCTGCTGGACTCCTTCCTCAGCGCCGCGATCGAAGTGGATATCGACGCGGTCAGCGACGGCGAACACGTGGTGATCGGCGCCATCATGCAGCACATCGAGCAGGCGGGCGTGCACTCCGGTGACTCCGCCTGCTCCCTGCCCCCCTACAACCTGGCCCCGGAAGTGCAGGACGCGATGCGCGAGCAGGTCCGGCAAATGGCGCTGGAGCTGGGGGTGAAAGGCCTGATGAACGTGCAGCTGGCCTGGCAGGACGACGAAATCTACGTGATCGAGGTCAACCCCCGGGCCTCGCGCACGGTGCCCTTTGTGTCCAAGTGCATCGGCGTGTCCCTGGCCAAGGTCGCAGCGCGCTGCATGGCGGGCCAGAGCCTGGCGTCCCAGGGCTTCACCCAAGAGATCATTCCGCCCTATTACTCGGTGAAGGAAGCGGTAATGCCGTTCAACAAGTTCCCGGGGGTGGACCCGATCCTGGGGCCGGAGATGCGCTCCACCGGTGAGGTGATGGGCACCGGCGACACCTTTGCCGGCGCATTCGCCAAGGCCCAGCTCGGTGCCGGCGAACCACCACCGCGCAGCGGTACCGCGTTGATCAGCGTGCGCGACGTGGACAAGCCCGGCGCGGTTCAGGTGGCCCGCCAACTGGTGTCCCTGGGCTTCAAGTTGGCGGCGACCAGTGGCACCGCCAACGCGCTGGAAGCGGCGGGGCTGGAAGTGCGCCGGGTCAACAAGGTACTCGAAGGGCGTCCGCACATCGTTGACATGATCAAGAACGACGAGGCGGACCTGATCATCAACACCACGGAAGGTCGGCGCGCCACCGCGGATTCGGCGCCCATTCGCGCCAGTGCGGAGCAGCACCGGGTGTTCTACACTACGACTCTGGCCGCGGCCGAGGCCATGTGCATGTCGTTGAAACTGGAGACAGACAAGACGGTGCGCAGGCTGCAGGACCTGCACAGGAGTATCGGTGTATGAGCAAGGTACCCATGACAGTCAGCGGTGAGCGTCGCCTGCGGGAAGAGCTGGACCGGCTCAAACGGATCGAGCGCCCGCGCATCACCCAGGCCATCGCCGAGGCCCGGGAGCACGGCGACCTGAAGGAAAATGCCGAGTACCACGCCGCCCGCGAGCAGCAGAGCTTTGCCGAGGGACGGATCCAGGATATCGAGGGCAAGCTCGGCAACGCCCAGGTGATTGATGTCACCACGATCCCGCGTACCGGCAAGGTTATTTTTGGCACTACGGTAGAGCTGATCAATGTCGACACCGATGCGACGGTGACCTACCGCATCGTTGGCGAAGACGAAGCCGACGTCAAAAACAACCTGATCTCAGTGGGCTCCCCCATTGCCCGCGCCCTGATTGGCAAGGAGGAGGGTGACATTGTGGTGGTCAGGGCTCCCGCCGGGGATATCGAATACGAGATCGGCGAGGTGCTGCACATCTAAAAGAGGATGGGGACAGGTCTCGCCTGCGAGACCTGTCCCCATAGCCTCATCCAGGTCTCGCCTGCGAGACCTGTCCCCATAGCTTCATCCAAGTCTCGCCTGCGAGACCTGTCCCCATGGCCTCTCATTACCCCCGCTCGCGCTGGAACAGTTTCAGCTCGGTCAGTACCAGACGCGCCATCAGCCGCACCAGCAGGGCGTGATTCTCCCGGCGCATGTTGGCCAGCCCTTCATCGATATCACGATACAGCTGCTCGCGCTCGGCATCGGTCAGGCCCGGCGGCAGGGTGACGCTGATGCTCTGCTGTTCGGAGTCGCCGAGTTCGCTGTAGATGTTGCTGAGCTGGGTGGCGGCGAAGTCGATCAATGCCTGGTCCGCGCCGCGCGAAGCCAGTAGCTTGCGCAGTTCTCGGTCCAGCCACGCCATGCCCTGGGCGCGCTGGGAGGGGAAATCAAGTATGTCTCCCATGGATCGGTGTCCGCGTTCCTGTTGTCGCTCAATCCTAGCCCCGGTCTGTCCCGATGGGAAGTGCCCCTGCGGTGTTAGTCGACCTTTTCGGGGTGCGTGTCCAGGTTACTGGACAGTGGCGCTGCGGAGGATCCGGCGAGAGCCTGGCTACAGCACCCGAATCAGATTGGACAGCCGCGGATCCGGCTTTTTCGCCCGCTTCAGCAATAGCACGATATTGCCGACGCTTTGCACCAAAGTGGCGCCAGTCTCGGCGCAGAGGGCGGCGGCTGCGGCACTGCGGGCCTCCCGGTCGCCGACCGCGATCTTCACCTTGATCAGTTCGTGGTCGTCCAGCGCCCGTTGGACTTCCTGCAGGACGTTGTCGCTCAGGCCATTACCCGCAACTGTGACCACCGGCTTCAGCTTGTGGCCTATGGCGCGCAATTGTTTTTGGTCCAGACTGGCTTTCTTGCTCATGGGGTTTCCGCGCTACAATGGCGAGTTTTGGGGGCGAACAGTCTACACAAGCAGTGGCCTGACGCCTAGTTCCCGCATTCACCATCACCGGCAGCGGTCGGCGCAGCAAGGGCATTCATGGCCAGGAAGACATCCTCCAGCAAGGCGTGGCTCCGGGAGCACCGCAACGACCCCTACGTGCAGCGCGCCCAGCGCGAGGGTTATCGCTCCCGGGCCTGCTTCAAGTTGTTGGAAATACAGGAAAAAGACCGCCTGCTGAAGCCCGGCATGACCGTGCTGGACCTGGGCAGTGCCCCCGGCGGCTGGTCCCAGGTGGCGGCGCAGCTGGTCGGCCACCACGGCCGCGTGGTGGCTTCGGACATACTGCCCATGGACAGCATCGCCGGCGTTGAATTCATCCTCGGTGATTTCACCGAAGACGCAGTGTTCGCGCAGGTGCTCACGGCACTGGGCGCTGCGCCGGTGGAGGTGGTGATCTCCGACATGGCGCCCAACATGAGCGGAGTGAACGCTGTCGACCAGCCGCGGTCTATGTATCTGGTTGAGTTGGCTCTGGATATGTCGCGGCAGGTGCTGGCCCCGGGTGGGTCCTTTGTGGCCAAAGTGTTCCAGGGCGAGGGGTTCGACGAGATTTTTCGCGATACCAAGGCGCTGTTTGGCAAGGTGCTGACGCGCAAGCCCAAGGCGTCCCGGCCCCGGTCCCGCGAGGTCTACCTCGTGGCAAAGGAGTTTCGGGGCTGGGCTGGCGAGGGTTGAAACGTGGAGTCGCGGACCCATGTAGTGTACATTGGAAGTCTTTGTCTGCCGTTGCAATGAGCCCCTTTCCGGGCGCATCCGTATAACCGGCTATAATCAGGGAGAAACAGGCTGTCACGTCCGCCCTGCGGGGTGGTTTTTTGGTGAGGACACAGCGTTGAATGATATGGCGAAAAATTTACTCTTATGGCTGGTGATTGCTGCGGTTCTACTGTCGGTATTCAATAATTTCAACATGCAGAGCCCGACCCAGCAGGTCGGCTACTCGGATTTCATCCAGGAAATCCAGAACGAGCAGATCAAGAAGGTCGTGGTGGACGGCCTCACCATCAATGGTGAGCGCTTCGACGGCACGCGCTTCGAGACTATCCGCCCGATGGTCGAAGATCCCAAGCTGATCGACGACCTGTTGCAGCACAATGTCGAGGTTATCGGTCGCAAGCCCGAGACGCAGAGCGTCTGGACCCAGCTGCTGGTAGCCAGTTTCCCGATCCTGATCATCATCGCCGTATTCATGTTCTTCATGCGCCAGATGCAGGGCGGTGCGGGCGGCCGCGGCGGCCCCATGAGTTTCGGCAAGAGCAAGGCGCGCCTGCTCGGTGAAGACCAGATCACCACGACGTTTGCCGACGTGGCCGGTGTCGACGAAGCCAAGGAAGACGTGCAGGAGCTGGTCGAGTTCCTGCGCGATCCCGGTCGATTCCAGAAACTGGGTGGCCGCATTCCCCGCGGCGTGTTGATGGTCGGCCAGCCCGGTACCGGCAAGACCCTGCTCGCCAAGGCGATCGCAGGCGAAGCCAAGGTGCCGTTCTTCTCGATCTCGGGTTCCGATTTCGTGGAAATGTTCGTCGGCGTCGGTGCGTCCCGGGTGCGGGACATGTTCGACCAGGCCAAGAAACAGGCCCCCTGCATCATTTTCATCGATGAGATCGATGCTGTCGGCCGCCATCGTGGTGCCGGCCTCGGTGGCGGTCACGACGAACGCGAGCAAACCCTGAACCAGTTACTGGTGGAAATGGACGGCTTCGAGGTCAACGACGGCGTTATCGTCATTGCCGCCACCAACCGCCCCGACGTCCTGGACCCGGCTTTGCTGCGCCCCGGCCGCTTCGACCGCCAGGTCGTGGTGGGCCTGCCCGATATCCGCGGCCGCGAGCAGATTCTCAAGGTTCACATGCGCAAGGTGCCACTGGGGGAAGACGTGGCGCCCTCCAAGATCGCCCGCGGCACACCCGGATTCTCCGGTGCCGACCTCGCCAACCTGGTGAACGAAGCCGCCCTGTTTGCAGCCCGTACCGGGGTGCGCACCGTGGGCATGACCCAGTTCGAGATGGCCAAGGACAAGATCATGATGGGCGCGGAGCGCAAATCCATGGTCATGTCGGAGAAAGAGAAGCGCAATACCGCTTACCACGAGGCGGGGCACGCCATTGTCGGGCGCCTGGTGCCGGAGCACGACCCGGTCTACAAGGTCAGTATCATTCCTCGCGGTCGCGCCCTTGGCGTAACCATGTTCCTGCCGGAAGAGGACCGCTACAGCCACAGCCGGCGTCATATTATCAGCCAGATCTGCAGCCTGTTCGGTGGCCGTATCGCCGAGGAGATGACGCTGGGCAAGGACGGTGTTACCACCGGTGCCTCCAACGATATCCAGCGGGCGACCGAGATCGCGCGCAAGATGGTCACCAAGTGGGGCCTGTCGGAAAAACTGGGGCCGCTGATGTACGACGAAGCCGAAGAGGAGATCTTCCTCGGGCGCTCCGCCGGGCATCAGAACAAGTCCATCTCTGGCGAGACCGCCAAGGCGATCGATGAGGAGGTGCGCAGCATCATCGACGAGTGCTACGCCACCGCCCAGCGGATACTCGAGGAAAATATCGACAAGCTGCACGCCATGGCCGATGCCCTGATGCTGTACGAAACCATTGATGCCGACCAGATCGGCGACATCATGGAAGGGCGCACCCCGCGTGAGCCCAGTGACTGGGGCGGCACCGCCGGCGGCAGCAAGCCGGACAAGCCCGATACCCGCGCCAGCAAGGGGCAGGAAGGCGAAGCCGGCAGCCCCATTGGCGGCCCCGCCGGCGAACACTGACGCGCAACCCCTGTGAGCACTTCCCAGCGCCCGGCCCTTGATTGCGCCGGGCGTTTGCTTGATCTGTCCCGGCCGGTGGTCATGGGCATCGTCAATACAACCCCCGACTCCTTCTCCGACGGCGGCGCCCTCTACCGCAACGGCGCCCTCGACCTGGAACAGGCCTTCGCCCATGCGCGCAGGCTCTGTGAGGAGGGTGCAGCCATCCTCGACATCGGTGGCGAATCCACCCGCCCCGGTGCGGCCCCCGTGTCCCTGCAGCAGGAACAGGACCGGGTCCTGCCGCTGGTGGAGCGCATCGCGGCGGAGCTGGACGTCATTATTTCCGTGGATACCAGCAGCGCCGCCGTCATCCGCGACGCCGCCACCCTGGGTGCGGGTTTGATCAACGATGTGCGCGCGCTGGGCCGCGATGGTGCCCTGGAGGCTGCTGCCGCGACCGGCTTGCCCGTGTGCCTGATGCACATGCAGGGGCAGCCCGACACCATGCAGGCCGAGCCGCTCTACGCGGACGTTGTCGCCGAGGTGCGCGACTTTCTGACCGGGCGCATCGCAGCCTGTGTCGGCGCCGGGATCGACCGTCAGCGTCTGCTGCTGGATCCCGGCTTTGGCTTCGGCAAGACCGTGGCCCACAATCTGCAGCTGCTCGATCGCCTGCCGGAGCTGGCGCTTGAAGGGCTGCCGCTGCTGGTGGGGTTGTCGCGCAAGTCGCTGATAGGCAAAGTGCTGGCGCGGGATGCTCAGGGGGGCCCGCCTCAGGGGGGCCCGCCTCAGGGGGGCCCGCCTCAGGGGGGGCTGCCCCGGGACCGCCTGGCGGCCAGCCTGGCGCTGGCCGTGCTTGCAGTTGAGCGCGGTGCAGCTATAGTGCGTGCTCACGATGTGGCGGCGACAGTGGATGCGCTGGCCATGTGTGCAGCTATGAGAGAGTGGGGGCGGCATTGAGTAGACAGTACTTCGGCACAGACGGCATTCGCGGCAGAGTGGGTGAAGCCCCGATTACCCCGGATTTCATGCTCAAGCTGGGCTGGGCCTGCGGCCGGGTTTTTGCCCGCCTGGCGCGCAATGGCGCCCACAATACCGTCATTATCGGCAAGGACACCCGGGTCTCCGGGTACATGTTCGAGTCCGCCCTGGAGGCGGGCCTGGTGGCCGCTGGCGTGGACGTGAAACTGCTGGGCCCGATGCCGACCCCGGCGGTGGCCCTGATGACCCGCACCCAGAACGCAGTCGCGGGTATTGTCATCAGCGCGTCGCACAATCCCTACTACGACAACGGCATCAAATTCTTTTCCTCCCAGGGCTCAAAGCTCCCCGACGACATCGAGCACGCCATAGAGCGCGAACTGGAGTGCGCTCTGGAGGTAGTGCCGTCGCGGGATATCGGCAAGGTAGTGCGGGTGGCGGATGCCGCGGGCCGCTATATCGAGTTCTGCAAGGCCACCGTCCCCGACAGCTTCACCCTGCGCGGCTTGAAGATCGCTGTCGACTGTGCGCATGGCGCGACCTACCACATAGCACCCAATGTGCTGGTGGAGCTTGGCGCCGAGGTGGTCAGTATGGGCGTGCAACCCGACGGTTTTAACATCAACGAAGGCGTGGGCTCAACGGATACCGCCCAGCTCTCCGCCCTGGTGCGGGACACCGGCGCCGATATCGGTATTGCTTTCGACGGCGACGGCGATCGCGTGCTCTTTATTGACGTCGATGGCAGTTTGGTGGACGGCGACGAATTGCTCTATATCATCGCAACCCACCGGGCGGTCAATGGCACTTCCGAGTCCGGCGTGGTCGGTACCCTGATGTCCAACCTGGGTCTGGAGCTGGCCCTGCGCGACCTCGGTCTGGAGTTCGTCCGCGCCCGGGTCGGCGACCGCTACGTGAAAGAACTGATGGAAGCCCACGGCTGGCGCCTGGGCGGTGAGTCCTCGGGCCATATCATCTGCGCCGACCACACCACTACCGGCGACGGCATTGTGGCGGCCTTGCAGGTGCTGGTAGCGCTCAGGGAATCCGGGCGCAGCCTGGCAGAACTGCGCTCCGGCATGCGCAAATGCCCCCAGGCCATGATTAATGTACCGGTCAACGGCCGCTTTGTACTCGCCGAGCTGCCCGCGGTCGCGGCCGCGGTCAAGGCCACCGAGCAGGCCCTGTCCAGCCGCGGCCGGGTGCTGCTGCGGCCCTCTGGCACCGAGCCACTGGTGCGAGTGATGGTGGAGGGTGAGGATGCCGTCGAAGTAGAGCGCCTCTGCGAGGGGCTCGCGATCGACGTTGCGGCAGCTCTGCGGGCTGCCTTGTAAGAGGTCACCAACTTGGGTAACATTGCGGCCCGATTTGCCGCCGGGGGCACTCAATGCGTCGACCGCTAGTGATGGGCAACTGGAAGATGCATGGCACCCGGGGCAGCGTCAGGCGGCTGCTCAAGGAGATCGCCGTTGCTGGCGAATCCCAGGCCGCCGAGGTCGTGGTTTGCCCCGCGTTTGTGCACCTGCAGCAGGCGTTGAACCTGTGCGAAGGCACCGCCGTCAGCGTTGGCGCCCAGGATTGCAGCCATATGACTGCAGGGGCGTTCACCGGGGAAGTTTCCGCGGAAATGTTGCTGGACCTCGGCTGTCGCTGGGTCATTCTCGGTCATTCCGAGCGGCGCCAGTATCACGGTGAATCCGACGACCTGGTCGCTGCCAAGCTTGCCGCCGCGCTGCAGGCACGCCTGCTGCCGGTGGTCTGTGTTGGTGAAACCCAGGAAGAGCGCGAGGCTGGCGAGGCGGAATACGTGGTGTCGCGACAGTTGCGCGGCGCGTTGGAGGCTCAGGCGGGGCTGCAGCAGGTGGTGGTCGCCTACGAACCGGTGTGGGCGATTGGCACCGGCCTCACGGCGACGCCAGCAGAGGCCCAGGACATGCACGCATTTATTCGCGCGCAGCTGGGCGAGATTGCCGGGGCCGACCCGGACGCCATGCGTGTTTTGTATGGCGGCAGTGTCAAGGCCGCGAATGCGGCAGAGTTGTTCGGGCAGCCGGATATTGACGGCGCCCTGGTTGGCGGGGCATCCCTGGATGCCAATGAATTCCGGCAGATTGTGGCCGCCGCGGGTGGGCCACAGTAGGTTGGCAAATTGATCAGGAAGCCCTTGCGGGCGAAGGTGTTATGGAACAGATTATTCTTATAGTGCATCTGCTGATCGCACTGGCCATCATCGGCCTCATCATGCTGCAGCAGGGCAAGGGAGCGGACGTCGGTGCTTCCTTTGGAGCAGGCGCTTCCCAGACGCTGTTTGGCAGTGGCGGCAGTTCCAATGCGTTGACCAAAGCCACAGCCTGGCTGGTGGTGTTGTTCTTTGTTACCAGCTTCGGTCTGGCGATGTTGGCCTCCCAGAAGACCGCGGTGGTAGACGAACTGGACCTGGTGATTCCGGCTGCAGAGGAACGTATGGTGCCGGTACTGGATTCCGACCTGCCAACCGTGGATAATGCCGATCCCGCCGCGGTGCCCTCGGGTGCCGATGTGCCGGAGCTGTAGTTTTGAGGTAAGTAACCTCGTTTTTTTGCCGAAGTGGTGGAATTGGTAGACACGCTATCTTGAGGGGGTAGTGGGCATTGCCTGTGCGGGTTCGAGTCCCGCCTTCGGCACCATTTGAGTCATCCAGGAACGTCCCAGAAAGTCCTGAATTGTCCGATAAAGCCCTGTTTATACAGGGCTTTTTTCGTTGTGGCTGTTCCAGGCGCCGCCGAGGGCGTCCATTGGCTGCCTGGAAAGGACGGTGCTATATTTAGTGCTATCCCGGTTCAATTTTTCCGAGGTAGCACCAAAAATGGCGCTCACAGATACCCAGATCAGGCAGCTGAAACCGCAGGAGAAAGACGTCTGGCTGACGGACGAGAAGGGGTTGCGGTTGCTCCTGAAATCCAATGGCGCCAAATACTGGCGCCTCAAATACCGCTACCTGGACAAGCAGAAGACCCTGGCCCTGGGGGTGTACCCGGAAGTGTCGCTGAAAGCGGCACGTGAGGCGGTGCTGGACGCCCGGCGTCAGCTCGCCAACGGCGTCGATCCCGGGCAGGCCAAGAAGCAGGAGAAGCGCCAGCGGCTGCTCGACACCGGCAATACCTTCGGCGTCCTGGCCCGGGAGTGGTGGGAGCAACAGCGGGGTACATGGACCGCGGATCACTCCGCCCGGGTCTGGGGCCGGCTGGAAAGCGACGTGCTGCCGACGCTGGGTAGCGAGCCGATCCTGGGCATCCAGCCCCAGGACGTCATTGCGGTGGTGCGCAAGATCGAGCAGCGGGACGCGCTGGATGTCGCCTCCCGCGTGCTGCAGGATATCCGCCGGGTCTGCCGCTACGCCGTGCAGACCGGCCGCCTGACCCAGAACCCGGCGACCGAACTCACCGGCATCCTCAAGACCCGTATCTCCAACCACCGCCACTCCCTGCCCCGGGAGGAACTGCCCGGGTTCCTGCAGGCCCTGGAGGAGTACGGGGACCGGGGACGCCTGCTGACCCAGCTGGCAATCCAGCTGCTGGTACTCACCTTCGTCCGCTCCGGCGAGCTGCGCGGTGCCCGCTGGGAGGAGTTCAACCTGGGCGACCGGCTGTGGCGCATTCCCGCGTCGCGGATGAAGATGCGCTCGGATCACCTGGTGCCCCTGTCACTGCAGGCCGTCGCCGTGATTGCCCGGGTCCAGCCCATTACCGCGCGCTTTGCCCTCGTCTTCCCCTCCGAGCGCAACCGGCAGGAACCGATGAGCGACAACACCATGCGCCGGGCGATCTTCAAGCTGGGCTACGACGGCACCGTGCCCGGCAAGAGCAAGGCCGTCCCCCACGGCTTCCGCGCCACCGCGGCCTCCATCCTCAACGAGACCGGCTTCAACCCGGACGCGATCGAACGCCAGCTGTCCCACATGGAGCGCAACGGCGTGCGCGCCGCCTATACCCACCATGCCCGCTACCTCGATGAGCGGCGGGAGATGATGCAGTGGTGGGGGAATTACCTGGATCAGTTGCGCAGTGGGCGCTCCAATGTGGTGCCGGGCAGCTTTGGTACGGGAAGCCGGGCACAGGCTGACGGCAGCGGGCTCAGTGAGGTGGCGAAGCCATGAGTGATCTACAAGTACAGATATTCACCAGCCAGGATGGCAGCGCTCAGTTGGAGGTGGCGCTGGAGCGGGATACGGCGTGGCTGAGCTTGGACCAGATGACTGCATTGTTCCAGCGCGACAAGTCGGTCATCTCCCGCCATCTTCGCAATGTGTTCACCGAGGGCGAACTCCAGCGGGAGGCAGTTGTTGCAAAAAATGCAACAACTGCTGCAGACGGCAAGACCTATCAGATCGACTACTACAACCTCGATGTCATCATTTCCGTAGGTTACCGGGTCAAGTCTCAGCGCGGTGTACAATTTCGACAGTGGGCCACCCGGAACTGTTCGGCCAGGTGCGTGGTGAGGGTCTGGCGTCGGCCTTGGCTACGATTGAGCAGGGCTTCGGTGACGAGCTGTTCTATCCCAACGTAGCCACCCGTGCCGCGCACCTGCTGTACTTCGTGATCAAGAACCACCCGCTGGCCGACGGCAACAAGCGCTGCGGCTCCTTCCTGTTCCTGTGGTACCTGCGCCGCAATCAGGCGTTGCTGGCGAAGCCGGTAGAGCAGTTGATCAACGACAATACCCTGGTGGCCCTTGCCTTGCTGGTGGCGGAGAGCCTGCCGGACCAGAAAACTTTGATGATCCGATTGATTGAACACTTCATCCTGCTGCACGAGCCGGCGGTGGACGAGGACTGAGGCATGACTGAAGACCAACACTTCCCGCCTTTGGCAAACAGGATAGACAGTCACCAGCAGTACCGGGACTGTCGACGGCGTTCCTCGGGGCCCAGCCAACGCCACGGTCAGGTTTTTTCGACCGGGGTCCATCTTCCCACCTCGCAGCGCGCACTGACGGTCAGTGTGTTCTGCCCCTTTCACTCAGGAGGCCACTCTACCCAGCCTTGGGCTGGCTAACCGTTGGTTTGCACGGGCCAGTTTTCTGCCGAAAACACACCGTGCTGTCTATGGCCAGACACATTCAGGTCGACCGGGATTGGTGTCCCGTGATCGCCATATCAACATCTTGTCGGGTCAGCACCCTCAAGCGACAATTCTCAAAGTTCCTGAAGCCATAGGCCATCTTCGAGATCATTTCCAGCTGGTTGTGGATGCCCCCGTTAATGATGAAGAGCCAGGTCGATTAGCGATGTACAAACGAACTGGCGGCGTGGCCGTGCACTGGGCTTTTCCTGTGACCCGGTTCCTGAATATCAGAAAAATCCGCAAGATAGGTTGACCCGTTTGCGTTGGGCTCCGTACACTGCCCAGAAATAAGTGGGTCAAACTCGATACTCTCTCGGAATGTCAGGGTTCTGGCCGCTCCATATAGGAACTAGCGGCTCGCGATCCTCACCGTCTCGAACTGCAATCTCGAATAAAAGGGCAACCCATGCCAGTCTTGTCAAAAGCCGTCTCCCTGGTGACGGCCTTTCTCTTACTCTTTGTTGCAACCACTTCGGCTTACGCCCATACCAACTCCGTCGGTTTTGATCTCGTCGACGAGGGCGACGGGAGCTGCACCCTCGAGTGGTACTACGGTTCCTGGCATTCTCGAGCGCTTTCGCCTCAGGGCGCATTCTCACTGTACACCCTTGAGGCGGGTGGAGATCCCGCAGATGTAGACGCCTATACTGTCGAGGCCTACGGCACCGGTGGTGAGATTCGCAACGAAACCAACTTTTTCACCTGGCCGGGCAAGGACACCGCAAACATCACGCTGCCCAGTGACATCGAACTGGGTTCCACTGTGTTCTACCAACAGGATGGCAACGCCAATACCGACATCGCGGACGCCGGTTTTCAGCCCGGCGTCAACTATTTCTTTACTGACGATGGTGGGGCCACGCTGACGGATATTAGCGGGCAGAACAACGTAACCTATTCACACCAGTCCGCGACCGTCGCGACTGTCCAGTCGGGAACCTACCGTGGCTTCTACGACGGAGTCGGGGCCTGGGACGCGGTGCAGCCCCCGAACAGCACCCCCACGATCACAGCCACCTTCGAGCCTGAACCTGCGATTCAGCAAGGCCTGATCACGGTGGCTAGTGGCTGCCGGGTGTTCTTCGGCGCCGTGCCGACCATCCTGATCGAATCTTTCGTGGGCGACAATGGCTTCTCCACAAACGATTTTGTGGCCTCTCCGCGCTCGGGGGCGATCACGGGTACCGTGGACAGCGCCAACTCCGACGCCAGCACCCTTACGGTCACCTTCAGCGCAACTCCCTTTACGCTGAGCGATCCTGAACTCGAAATCAACGGCGATGACTGGGTCCTGGCGCTGCCCGGACCTATCGATGCGGGCAACCACGAGGTGACCGCAACCGTGCAGAACAACAACGGAGTTGTCGTCAGCGATACGATTACCCTGAAGATCGTGGCTGCCTCAATAGAAAGCATTGCCGAGGACGACGGTCTGTCGCAAAACGATTTCCGCACCAGTGATACAACGCTGCTGATCCACGGGCTGCTCTCGGCCTCCTCCGCTTCCAGTTTCACGGTCGAATTCAACGGCGTGCTCCACACTCTGGGCGGAGTCGCGCCCCAGGACGCTCTGCTGACGAATTCCGGTGATGACTGGGTGTTGGACGTCACCGGCACAACCCTCGAAACTGGCATGTATACGGTGACAGCCACGGCGGTCGAAGGAGGCGAGACGTTCACCGCCACGCAGGCAATCGAAGTCGTCGAAGCCCCCGCCTTGCCAACCTTCGTGTCGGTCACCGAAGACACCGGCACCGGTGGAGATTTCATCACCACAGACGATACGCTCATAATCCAGGGAACCTTCGAGTCGAGCGCAACGGCGACCTTCACAATCGAATTGGGGGGCATCAACTACTCACTGGCCGGCAGCTCGCAACTGACCAGCGACGGCGACAATTGGACTCTCAATCTCCAGGGCAGGGCGCTCGGGGAGGGTGCCTTCACTGCCAAGGCGACCGCGACCAACAGTGGTGGTTGGCCTTCCAAGGCTCTTCGGGAAATCCTTGTCGTTGCTGCAGGCGACAGCGACGGCGATGGGCTTCCGAATGACGAGGATCCGTTCCCGAAGGCAATCACCGACACTGGTGGCGGTACCGAAGGTGAGCCGGTGTCCATGAGCATCACGCCAGAGTCGGTCAATTCGAGTTGTTCAATCGACGAGACCAAGTTTGATTCGGACGCGCCGCATCCCGAGCCGAACGATCTCATCTCGCTGGGCAGGGCGGTGGGCTTTGAACTTGCCGGATGCAATGCTGGCGAGACCGTCGAGATATCCATCGATTTTGGCCAGCCGTTCCCCGAGGGGTCCCGGGTGCACAAGGTCACCATGGAAGAGGGCTGGAGTGCTCCTATCAATGCCGTCATCAATGGGTCGGTAATCACCTACTCGATCACCGACGGTGGGGCGCTAGACGTTGATGGAATGGCCAACGGCATCATAGTCGACCCCATCTCAACCGCGGTGCCGCCGATCGGACATTCCGGCTCCTCCGTGCCGATACCCTCTCTGCCGTCCTGGCTGCTGGTCGTGCTGTCGCTGCTGATGGGCCTCCTCGTGTACTTCCACCGAGGCCGTTTTGGCAGCGCCTGATCGCCCGCGGATCCTGCCGCATTGCTGGGGCAGGATTAACCGCAGCAGTTTTTCCTGGTTTTGACTCTTCCGCACGGCCCGATTTCCTTCGGGCCGTCGCGCCCCTGCTGTCGGATTCAGGACCACCATCCGCCTACAGGAAGCACTGAAGCTTGTCGATGTCCGGGTCCTAGACCCCATAATCGTGGGTACGGATGGCGTGTACCCCATCGCTGAGAAGGGCCAAATTTGAAGTGATGCTGTGCCGGAAACGGTGCAGCTTTTTTCTTTCTGGCTTCGATACCAGACCCTTGCCATCGGCCTCCCAGGCCCGTTGGTGCCTGTCGACACCATCTCCGCCATGCCACTGGTGAACCGCCAGACACCTGCCCCAGATGCCGAGTGAAACACTATTGATCATCGCGTAAACCTAGGACTAAACTGACACAAATAACAATAGGTCCATAGGGCTTTCGACCTTTACTCCGACCATGCCGGGCTCGAAGCGCAAGGCGCCCTGACGGTGAAAGACCTCCCGCTATTCGGCCTTAGCCTGAACTGGTCGCTGTTGACGGCGCTGATGGAAACCAGCCACTGGGCCCGCGAGTCCGCCACAGGGGAGATCGACGAGCCCCGGAACCCGCTCGCCTGGATCGAGTCCGGCCCCTTGCGTGACGTCATGCCACTCGCCGTCGGCGTTCCTGCGACTCCAGCGAGTGACCGCGAAGCCCTTCCAGGCAGCTATCGCAACGAGATCTATGGAGGGGAGTTCCCAACGGGTTCCTGGCTGCAGGTGGATGGGCTGGCGCTTCCTGATTTCATGATCGAAATCGAACTGCAAGCGCACAGTCCCTGAAGATCTAGATGTACGTTTTAAACCAACTATTTGTCCAGACGAGCAAAGCTCGGATATTCGTAACGCCCGCGACAATCTGGCTCAGGGGCATGATCACCCGTTGCTCATGCGGTTTCGGTATGCCGCCCTTCACAGAACTCTTCGATCATCTTGCGATTAAATGCCGGAATGTCGTCCGGGTTGCGGCTGGTGACCAAGCCATTATCGACGACAACCTCTTCGTCTACCCAGTTCACACCGGCGTTTTTCAGATCTGTCTGAATGCTGGGATAGGACGTCATTGTACGGCCCTTGACGACGCCGGCTTCCACTAGCACCCATGGGCCGTGGCAGATCGCGGCGACCGGCTTGACGCTGTCCTCATTGAAAAAGCCCTGCACAAAATTCACCGCATCCTTGTTGGCGCGAAGGGCGTCCGGATTAAACAGGCCGCCTGGCAGCACCAGTGCGCTGTAGTCACTTGCCGACACATCGGTCACGACCTTGTCGACAGCGATGGAGTCGCCCCAATTGTCGGAATTCCAGCCCTTGATGCTGCCGCTTGCAAGTGACACGACATCGACGGTGGCTCCGGCATCGATGAGTGCCTGCCGGGGCTTGAACAGTTCACTCTGTTCGAAACCGTCTGCCGCCAGAATCGCGACCCTCTTGCCAGCGAGTTTTTTTGAGTCAGACATGGATTGCTCCTTGTATTTCATTGAGTTGATTGTGCGCCAGTTCGATGGCGCGATGCTCTCCTGTGGCCCGGATCACCAACCGTCACGGGGCCATCGGTGAATGGTAGACAACAGGCGGCAAGCCGTCGTTCCGGTTGAAAGGGACATTACTGCCCGGGGGCCAATGGAAAGCCAACCCCACTCGCGATTCCGCATCCCTGTTCTATACTGATTGTGCGAACTTACACAGGCTTTTTCATAGATCAGCTTTATTTCGGTCAACCAGAAATCAGGATATGGCAATGATTATCAATTGCGTAAAATCGATGTCCACCGCGGCACGGATCGGGGTCCTTTTTCTGGTCATTGCTATTCCCGTCCAGGCGATGCCGGAGTTCGCTCGTCGCAACAACATGAGTTGTGCCGCCTGTCACTCGGCGGTGCCGAAGCTGAACAAATTCGGTGAGATCTTCGCCTCCAATAACCTGCAGCAGCCCAACTGGCGGGAAACGGCACTGGACCTCGGGGATGAGCGCCTGGCTCTGCCGCGCTATCCCCCCCTGGCTATCCGGATGCAGGGATATGTCCAGGCGAGGGAGGGTGAATCCGTCGATCCGCTGACCGGCGAGACCGAGTCCGCGTCCACCGACTTCCAGTCCCCCTACCTGATCAAGTTGCTCTCCAGCGCCCCTCTCAGCGAGAACATCTCCTATTATTTCTATGCCATCTTTGCCGAGAAGGGCGGCAACGGGGAGGTCCTGATCGAGGACGCCTGGTTTCGCCACCGCGACATCTTCGGGACGGGCATCGGGATGCAGCTCGGCCAGTTCCAGCTGTCCGATCTGATGTTCCCCAGGGAGGTTCGGCTGCCCTTCCAGGACTTCATGGTCTACCGCATGGCTGGCGTCACCTACGACCGCGGTGTGCTCTTCGACCGGGCGATCGGCGGGCTGGATCTTGGCATCGGCCTGGTCAATGGCAACGGCATCGAGGAGAACCTCGATATCAACAGTCCCGGGTATCGCCGTCCCGACAACATGTTCGACAACGACACCTCCAAATCCGTCTTCGGCCGCGTGGGCACGGAAATAGGGCCTGTGGCGGCGGGGCTCTTTGCCTTGTCCGGCAAGCAGCAGGCGGTCGCTGAGGGCGATGCCGGCCTGATCGACAGTAACCGCGAGACGGACAAGCGGGCGCTGGGTGTGGACCTGTCGGGGCAATTCGGCTCCCAGACCCACTGGTATGCGCAATATCTCTGGAATTCCTGGGATGGGTTTCTCGACGCGGACCCTGGCAAGGACTACCGCTGGCATGGAGGGTTTTTGGGGGTCGACTATATACCCAGCGATCTGTGGGCCTTCTCCCTGTTGTACAACTATGCTGATGCCGGCGACCTGGCCGACACGGACACGATATACGAGGGTATCGAAATCAACAGCCTGAGCTTCACCACCTCCTATTACTTCATGCGCAACCTGAAAGGCGTCATCGAGGTGAACCTGGATATGCTCGACGAGGAAAACAAGACCGGTGAGTACTGGACGGGTCATCTTACCCGCGAGAACTACATCCTGGTGGGCTTCGATGCCGCGTTTTAGGCCACCCCTTGCATGGTGGCCGATACTGATCGCTGCACTTGCGATTGCGCCCTGTAGGGGAGACGACGATACCACCCGGAACTTTTCTGTCGCCACAGACCCATCGGGCGCCGCTGTGTGGGTGATGGGCGAGAAGGTGGGTACCACGCCGTTGCAACTCAGAGAGCGAACCATCTATCCCAATGATTTTCCCGACGACAAGGCTCATCTGTACGGTACGATCACCTTGCGCCGGGACGACTGCGACACCCAATTGTATCGCGTCAATGAAACCGATATCAGAAATGGCTTGAGCATCAGCCTGGACTGCCGGCCGGGCACGGTGACTGCCAGCCTCGAGTCACCGCAGGAATCTGGTTCGAGAGTTTCCTCTACTCCGATTTCCGCGGATGAGACCATGTCCGAGAAAAAACTGCGTCAGTTGCGGGTGCTGCAGGAACTGTTCGACGAGGGCATTATCACGGCGGACGAAGAGCGTCGGATCCGCCGCCGGGTTTTTGGCACCCCCTGAGCAGTTCTCGCCATTCTCAATCCGCAGTGAAGTAATCAGCAAGGCTTATCAGCTTCAGGTCCAGCTGGTTTACCATCCATTTCCCCTGGACCTTTTCCACGTAAAGCGTATAAGTGCCATTGGCAACCGACACATTGGTGACAGCTCCGGTTGCAGGGTTGACAGGGTCAGGATCGAAGATCGTTCGCGTGGCGCTCAGGTAGGCCGAGAGTGTTCCTGTCCTGCCTTTCGTTTCAACCTTGAAGTTAGTGAGCATGTGCTGACCGCGGGAGATGGAAAGCCCCGTAACGGGGTTCCGCGGCACTGCAGGATCGACGATATTTTCGGCCCAGGCGAGCGGGCCCACGACGCTTACCAGAGGAGCATCATTGAAGTCCGTACCCGCCGGCCAGAGGTTGAAAATTGCGTCCTCGGTAAAACACTCCTGGTAGATTTCCAGTCCGTCAATGAACGCGTCCGGGTTGCCCGGTTCGCCAAAGGCGTCGGTGCCCTCTCCGTAACAGAGCATGAGATCAATGACCTCGTTCTTGACCTGCAGGTTTTCCCCCGCCGAAGCGACCGCTGGGGACAATCCGATCGCCAATCCCAGCACGACCGAGAGCCAGGCCCGGGGCAGGAATCGTGATGTTGGCCTTTCAAGCATAGTTGGAGTCATCGTGCTGCTTCCTTATGTGGTTTAAGCTGAAGTTGTGAGGCATCTTTTCGTTTCGGTTTGAAGAGCCCGGCCTGCCGAAACAGGCTGGGCTCTTCAGGTGTTATGCGTTGCTGCGCGGCGCTAAATGCAGCTTGAATTAGGGTTCGGCTCGCTTACCGGCCCCCAAAACTCGACTTTGATCCCGTCGGGATCGAAGAAGAACACGATGCCGACACTACCGACGGTGGCGCCGCCGCCGATCGGCCACGCTTGCTCAAAACCGAGCCTGTTCATCTCCTCTATGGTCGCGTTCAGATCGTCTACGTAGAATGCGATCCTGTCGATGCCGAGGTGATTCACCGGTGGTGAGTAAGGCGGCGCGAAGTTGAAGGGAGTCTTCCACTGGCGTAGCTGGAGTGTAGCCTCATTGTCACCGAGCGGAGCAGGGTCGCCTGGGAGGCTTACGTCCACGCCTTCGAACTCGATCGGATCGTCAAACCCGTGGGCTTCGGCGAAGGGGCCGGCGCCATACTGCGAGCCGTCCTCCTCTTGGGTAAACCCCAGTAGCCGGTAGAACTCGCGTGACCTTTCAAGATCAGCCACGTTCATGTTCGTGTTCACCAGGCGTACCAGGTCTGGCCCGGCGGTTGTGTTGCCACTCTCCTCGATCAACTTGAAGAAGGTGCCATCCTGATCCTTCAGGAACACGAACCGCTCACCGTTCGGCGCTGTAGTCGGCGGCGAAACGAATTCGATGCCTTGGTCCACGAGGTAGTCGTAGTCACCATTGAGGTCGGTGGTGGCGTAGGTGGCGTAGGCCATCCCGATGTGGTTCAGGTTGGCGTAGGGGGGATCATCGCGATAGAACTCCTCCCTGAATCCCACCGTGTCGATCCACGGTGGGGCACCGTCAAGGCTTGTCAGCGCGACGCGGATCAGGTAGTTGTCCGGAAACCCAAGCGACTGCGCAAAGCTTTTGCACTGCTCCGGACCTGCCGGATAGATGTCAGGTGCGAATCCCAACGTATCGTAGAAAGCTAGCTGCTCAAAAAAATCGCTGGTGTTGAGTCCGAAGTACATTTTGGCCCTGACATTGACATCGGACTCGGTGAACTGGGTCACGCGAACGCCGAGGGTCCCGCCTGGCTTGCCGCGAACGCTCACCTCGATTGTATTCTCCGGATAGAGGTCCAGCGGCACGACGATCTCGCCGTCTCCGCGGAAGTCCTCTGGCCCGACAACGTCGACACCGTTGACCTTGATTCTCGCGTTGATGATGCCATCGTCCTGAAGCACCAGTTCCGCAGGGCCTCCGATGGCCCTGAATTCAGCCGAGTCGCTCGTCGGTGCTCCTCGCTCGCGCTCGTAGATCTTCGGCCCGAAGCGGGTCAGGTTGGCATCTCCTGCTGAGGCGGTGGACACTAGCGCAAAAATGCCCAGACATAGCGCTGATCCAGTTGCTTTGAGACCTGCAGCTAGACCAGTGCGGCTATCTTTTATGCTGTTCATGGATATCTCTCCTGAGACAAGAAATTATTTCATTCACGGCTGGTAGAACCTCCGAAAAACCAAGATTCCGACACGTTTTTTCATGATGCTCTTTACTACCTTTATAGATGACTCACATCTAAATATAGCCACTTGTTTGCGTCCTGCAAGTTTGTTTTGCGCGTGGCATCGTATTGAGAAATTCCGCCCTGACGTTCCTGCCGCAGTGCACCGGGGATTTCAGCAACGCGAAACCTCACCTCGCCCGTAGTTCGGCTGGGGCGCCGTGGCTTGGTTCCTTTTGGGAACCTTAAAAACGTGGCTTCCTGCAAAACGGGGTTACAAACGCGCTGGTTTTTTTCCCCAGGCGGGCACACAAAGCTCACCGCGGCACTCGGGGCGGCGATGACATTACAACTTGAGGGTGTTGTGCTTTTACGAAGGGGGGAAAGCGTTATGCGGGGAACTTGGCGATACCTCTCACCCCCGATTCGCCACGCGAAGTCGAAGGTGGGGGTTGACGCTATTTAGCAGTTTTTGGGCGTCATATCGAAAAATCAGCGCATGGATTCCAGCGCAAGGACTTTACACAGGCAAGCTTGCGGTTTCTTCATCCAGGCCTGCCGGATCAATGCGCCATCTGCTGGCGCAACGGCCCTTCGCAGGCGTCGATGTTTTTCATTACCTCGTCAAAGGGTCGGCGGTTATCCCAGGTGCAGGTCATGGTGGGGCCCACCAGATCGCTGTTGGGAGTGCGGGTGTACTGGCCGCGCACCTGGCAGCCGCCATCGACGGGTCCGAGTATCTCGTACCTGTAGCCGGCGTTGTATGCCGGGGCGGTAACGAAATTGGCCGGTTCGCAGGTGCGGAAGCGCTCGCGGAAGGTGTCGCGGTCTACCAGGGATTTGCGCAAGGCCGCCAGCCCTTTCAGGTCCACCGCGGCCGCCAGCGCCCGGGACTGTGCCGTTTGCGGTTCATCGCCCGGTGTATCCGCCATGACGAGGAAGCGCTCCTCCGTCACCACCAGTGCTCCGGGTACCTCGATACCCCGGGGCAGGTCGCCGGGCCCGATACGGACGAACAGCGGCTGGCTCGCCAGCGTATCCTCTGCCAGCGTGCCTTTGTGGACCGCTTCGCGCAGTAGCGGAAGCAAGCCGGTGGGTATGCCGCCCTGGTCGACGATGATGATGGCAGCGCCGTCGCCGTAGCCGGCGGTGGCCATGGCACGGGCTTTCTTGCCGTAGCCGGACGCCTTCTGTTCCACCTCGCCACGGGGCGTGCCGGCCGCCTCTGCGGGCAGGAAGCTGGCGAGCGTGGCCGCATCCACGGGCGGTTGGGGCTCGACCCGGGCGAAAGGATCATAGAGTACCCGCAGCGGCTCGGTCCCGGTTCCGTAGCTGCGCAGTGTCTCCGCACCCAGGACCTCCAGCACCGGCATGACGTCGTCGGCGCTCAAATCACCCTTCTCGTTGTCCCTGGTGAGCCGTAGCCAGACAACCAGCCTTCCCGCCGGCAGGAAGGCATCGAGGAACTGGTCACGCCGCATTTTGGTCGTCTCGGTAAACAGGGGCAGCCCCTGCCATTCGTGCCGCTCAAGGTCGCCAGCGGCGACCCGGGATTGAAATCCCTGGACAACATCGGGGGCGACGGCGCCGACATCGGTAATCCAGAGGCGAAGACTGCCGGGCTCGCCGTAGTAGCTGAGCATGGCGCGCTCGGCGCCACTGGTGAGGGTGCGCAGACGCGGCTCCCGCTCGGTTTCGAAGCCCGCTGCGGATTTCGGCAGTAAAGCGGTAAGTTCCGCGGCATGGACCGCAGAAACAGAGAGCGAGCACAGGGCGGCGCAGATAAATACGAACAGTTTGTTATGCATGGGGTCTCCTCGGTGTCCGGCCGGGGGCTCCGTCGTCGGCAACAGGCGGACCTCCGGGGTTGAATTTGGAGGTAAAACAGCCAGGCGGGGCGCTGTGGCCGCGCCAGATGCGAAAATGCCCCCGGGCGCAAAAATTCGTGCTGAGGGGGCATGTTGCGTGCAGGGTAACGGGCCTGGTTTCCCAAGTCCACAGCTGATACGGGGAGCGCCCGGGTGTTTGTGACCTACCTTCGCGCTTCCGGAAAAAACCGACCGAACAACACGTCATAGAACTCGTACTGTTCCTTTATGCCGAGTTTCTGCTCCTGCCGCAGGCGCTGGGAGAGGATAGCCACCAGCATTTTCACGCCTGCGCAGGGGGAATCGGCGATCATCGGAAAAGTTCGCTGCAGGGGCAATTTCTTCAGCCGCTCCATCAACTCCGGGTCGACTTCCTGCTCGATGCTGTTGTCCGCCAGGTTCTGCAGGTAGTAGGCGCAAAACTGAGCTCGCCACTGCTTGTTGAACCAGGGTTCATGCTCGAGCAGTGGATAGAGATTATTCCCGAGTAACCGCGCGCAGGTTTGCGGATGGCGCGTCGCCATCGCCACGCTTTTATCAATGGAAAGATTCCTGGCCATCTGCGCCCCCTGGCATCGTCGATCGACAACATGAAGTCTGGGCACTTGCTTTTCAGGCGGAGTAATTCACCATTACCTGAAATGTAGACGGCTATTCTGATTTTGCGTAGTTTTTTACGCCTCCTTCAGGGTAGCCAGGACCAGATTTCTATTACCACGAAGCGTTGCAGCATCCGGGTAAAGGCCAGCGCCAGTGGCACGGTCTCGTCGCGTATTTTGGCATGCCCGGTCATTTCAGATTTCAGCAGCCCTGCTTCGTTCTCCAGGGTGGTGATTACTCTCACCACTTTCCCATATTCCTTGACATCTGCTGCCGGGGCGATGCGGGTCACTTCACCGTAAAACATCTGGTGAGGGTAAGCCCAGGATTTGAGGCGAACGCGTTCACCCAGCCTGACCTCGGCGATGTCCACCTCCGGAACACTGATTTCTGCCTTCACACTGCTCGTCTTCTCCACGACCACGAGCAAGTCGCCCTCTCGTAGATAGTCGCCGACGGAAAACTCGAGGCTACCTGAGACAATGCGTCCCTGGATAGGCGACTTCAGAGTCGTGTAGGCCAGCTGTACCCGGTAATAGGCCAGCTCCGTCTCCTGCTGCTCGATTTTTGACTCCAGCACGGCAATCTCATCGGGCCGCGCTGCCGCTTCCAGCCTGGCGAGATTGAGTTGGGCTTCCTCCAGCTTCTCCTGGTCGACTGCCGCATCGGAGATCGCGGTTTCATACAGGCTAAGGGACACTTGCCCGGTTTCCACCAGTGTTGAGTAGCGAGCAGCCTTCTTGTCGCTATACTGCAGTCTGGTCGTCGCAGTTTTAACACGCTGCCGGGCGACCTCCCTTTCCTCCATGGGTGCGCCGTCAAGCAGCAAGCGGAGCTGCGCATTGAGCTCCCTGAGCTTCGCCTCGCCGACGCTCACTGCGCTGCGGGCTTCATCGTCTGATAGCTTTGCGATGACCTGCCCTGGTTCCACGAGGTCACCCTCCTTGATCAGGATTTGTCGCACCTCGCCGGGAATCAATGCACGCACATCAACGCGCTCCGCCGGCAGTATTACGAACTCGCCACCTGGCTCGTACGGCCAGGGCAGCAAGCCAATGAGAATCAGCCCCCCCAGGATGAGCAGGGTACGGAGCTTGGGATAGAAGGGTGATTTTTTGGCAGAATAGCGGCTTTGCGGTGAGCTCAACGCCTTGGAGGCCTTATCGATCCGCTTCACACGTTGCCACGCTGACCACACCGGGCTAACCAGCCCCAGCGTCACTATGGTCAGCAAAATGAGAACCCCGGCGCCCCCCATGCGTTGCTCCAGCCACGGACCCAGCAGGGCGAAGAGGAGGTAGCAGACGAACAGCAGGAAAGCGACAATACAAATACCGTAAACGCGTACCGCCCACGGATAGGGTTTCTCGCCCCGGTTACCCCAGCCGCGCGGTTGCTCGCGCAGACTGAATGCCGAGGTGAGCGCACGTTCGCGTAGATCGCCCGTGCGCAGGGCCGCGGCGAGGATGTCGTACCCGGCGCCCTTTACCAGAGGATTGAGTTGGATCAGGAATGTGATTGCTGACACGACAGTGGTCCATGCGAAGATAAGAGGGAGAAAGGTGCCGTTTGATCGACTGGCTATCCAGCCCGCTACCGATAACACCAGGATAAATAGCAGGGTGGTCAGGTCGGATCCCCGCAATCGCATCCGCTTGTGACGGTTACGAATGAACTGGGAATCCACTGTATCGGCATAGAATCGCGGCAGAATCCAGGCGAAGAACGCGATCCCGAACGGTGCGTCTACTCCAGTTTCGCTCTTGAAAATTGACGCCTTGGATAGTTGCGTGGACAGGTTGACCACCACCAGACTGATCAACATCGCCTGGATCAGATTGGTATGTCCCAGCAATCGAACCACGTCCCGATAAAAGGTGTCCCAATTGGACAGGACGCCGTACAGCGCGCCAGCGAAGGCGAACAACAGGGCGAGCAACAGATATGTATTGCGTGCAGGCAGGCTTATCAAGTACCCCAAGGGAGACAGCGGCTGACTCCACAGCGGGATACGGATCTTCGGCCGCTTGCGCTCGAGCTCCTGTCGCAGCTCTTCAATCGGCCGGGCATGAGCCGGCTGGTCGTCGCGGTTGGGCGGCGGGGGAGCCGGGCGAACATCCGGGCGCAGTCCACGAACAGTGTTGTCGCGAACCACTGGGCGGGCCGCGCGGCCGGCTCCGGCAACTTCCCGTACTGTTTCGTTGATGACCTCCTCATCAGGATCCGCTTCAGCGGGATCATCGGCGAGTCGATCCTCGCCTTCGCGCGCGAGAAGCCCCTCTTCCAGTAAGCGCTCGCTGAACAATTCGAGCTTATCACGCTCAAAGGAAACGTTCTTGCGCTTGTAGAAATCCGAGAGTATTTGATCGAATGTCCGCTTGCCGTCGAACAACACCATCAAATCGTACTCGTCGGCGGTAAACGAGTAAGTGCCGCCGTGCGCCGCTGTCAGCAGAACGGCTGGCTCCTTGCCCTGGAAGATCTCGCGCTTCCTGGTGAACGTCAGCCGGTAAATGTTACTCATGGAAATCAACGTCGAAATCAGTGCCGACGGCTTCGTCACGCACGTGCCGGACATCGGGTTCGGGTCTGCCAAGCAGGTTGACCGTCACATCCTGGTTTGCTTCTCCAAGTGCCGGGCCGGGACGGCACTCGCTTATGCCGGGCGAGAGCCGAAACGGCACGCCGGGGAACACCGGGTCCCCGGTGCCGCGGTTCGATGGAATGAAGAAGTCGCGCGCCGCCAGGTGCCTGTCACCATGGAGATCCTGCACAGACATCACTGGACCCGCGATGACCCCCACCGCTTGCAACTTGTTCATTACTTCCAGCTTGTCCAGGTCCGCGGTCCACTGGCCAATCAAACTGTCCAGCTCGTCATGCAGGGCACGGCGGCCTTCGACATTCGCGAGCAGTTCGTCAGCTGCGAGTTCAGGCATACAGGCTGCCTCGCACCAGTTCTTCCAGGCGGAATCCGAGTCGATGGAGATGACCACCCACTCATCCTCTCCCCGACATTTATAGCAGCCATGCGGAGCGTGATTGGGATGCCGGTTCCCACGCGGTGTGACAACGCCTGCGTTGCTGGCGAAGGCCAGCAGGTGCTCGCCGGCGAGTGCGTGGCTGCAGGCTTCAATTTCGGAGAGATCTATCCAACTACCGGTACCCTCGCGTTGGCGCCTGACCAGAGCTGTCATCAGTGACGCGGCGGCGACAATGCCGTTGGTAACGTCCATCTCCCGTACCCGACGGGGCTCGCTATCAGCGTCGTAGCCGGTGAGCGATTGCAGGCCGCTGGTGGCTTCGATGCCACCGCCATAACCGGCGTAGCTCGCTTCAGGGCCGGTCGCGCCATTGGAGCTCAAGGAGATGAGGATGATATCCTCACGAATTGCTTTTAGCCGCGGGTAGTCAAAACCCAGTCGCGTGAGAACCCCCGGCCGCGAGTTGGAGATCACGGCGTCGCTGTGACTGACCAGATCTGCGAACACGCTCGCATCCCGGGTGTCGTGCAGATCGAGGATCATTGAGCGCTTGTTGCGAGCAAGCTGGCGGAGCCGGATGCTTGAGTTGAAGCCTTCCTCACTGGCCACATGGCCACGCATGACATCCATACGCCTGAAGTACTCAACCTTGATAACCTCGGCGCCAAAATCGGCCATTAAACGGGCTGCGTGAGGCCCGGCCCATTCATGCGTAAGGTCAACAATTCTTACGCCATCCAGCGGTTGCTTGTTATTCACCTAAACGACTCCCTGATCGCGCAGAGCGGCGACATCGGCGGCATCCATCGCCAGCCAGTCGCCCAGTGCTGCTGCCGTGTGTTCTCCGAGTATTGGCGCGCGGCCCATGGTCCAGTCGGTACCTTCTATTCGAAATGGAGCTGCGCACATGCTCAGCCTGCCCACTTCTGGATGTTCGTCGCACTCTCGCAAGAACTCGCGTGCTGCATGCTGTGGTGACTCCAGCGCATCTGCCATACTTGCAAGATAGCCAAACGCCAGCCCCAGTGCCTGCCCTTTATGGTAGATTTCCTTGCCGGTAGTGGCCATTAGCCAGGGCTTTATGAGGTTTTCTACCCGCTCGCGCCGCGCGACCCGTCCATACACGTGAGCCAGCTCCGGATCGGCCAACTCCGGTTCTTCAAACAGGTCGGCCGCTTTGTGCCAGTGACGCATGGGGCCGCCGATTACCGCAGCGTAACCGTCTTTGCACGGGTAGCAACGCCAGGGGACAAATGGATGATCGTCGCCGTTACGCCGAGCCACCTTTCCGGTGCTCAGGAACACGGCAAGCTGAAGCTCGATATTTTCGATGCTGCTTTCCTGCAGTGACACATCGACGTGTTCCCCACGACCGGTGAAGCCTGTGCGGAAAAGCGCCATAAGGGTGGCGATGTAGGCGTGCAGGCCACCGGTATATAGTGCGATGGCAGGCCCGGAGTCCAGGGGAGGGCGGTCAGGGTCGCCGGTGGCTACCATGCAGCCACTCATTGCATACAGTACTGTCTCGTCTGCGCGGAAATCCCGGTAAGGCCCCGTTTGTCCGAAATTGGAGATCGACGTCACTACCAGTCCTGGATTGCTGGCCCGCATCTCTGCAGGGGCCAGGCCGAGGCGTTGCAGGGTGCCCGGGGAAAAACTTTCCACAACGACATCCGCTTCCGCCACGAGCCGCCGTGCAATGTCCAAACCTTGCTCACTTTTCAAATCCAGGGTGAGGCTTTGTTTGCCAGCGTTCAGCCAATGAAACGCCAGGCCGCGCTCCAGGCCGCCCTGGTTGTTCACAAAGGGAGCCACATGTCGCAGCAAATCCCCGGTGGCCGGCCTCTCGATTTTCAGTACCTGGGCGCCGTAGCCGGCGAGCAGCCGGGTGCAGTAGGGCCCCGCTCTTTCGTGGGTGAAGTCGACTACCTTGATTCCGCTTAGTGGCTGTGTCATTGCGTCCATGGATATTCGTCAGCTCCTGTCCTCTGCCACGGTGCCAGCCGCAGGTTCCTGTGACTGCAGTTCGGGCTCTTGCACTTTGCCGAAAGTACTCTGCAGAGTTCTTGCGATGCCTACCAGTGGACGATTGTCCGATTCCTGTTCAATTGCCACCTGTATTTGCGTGCGCAAAAACTCGCTAAACGCAGCAAGCTGTTCCGGGTTATCCGGGTCATCGACATGGTCGCGGATTGATACCTTTGGCAGAAACTGAACCAGGTATGTGGCTGCCATCTCGTCGCGTCTATTGGCGCGAACCTGGTGATTCTTGAAGTCCAGCAACATGTGGCTTTCATGGGTGCCAAGAAAAACCACCGGTACAATGGCTGCGTCGGTGGACCACGCCATGCGGGCGAAATCCGGTTCAAAGCTCCGCGTTTGATACGGGGGAAGGGATGATTGCTCTTCCGGATAACACAGCACTGCCTCGCCAAGCTCCAGCAAACGGCGGGTATTACCCGTGGACAGGGGTACGAAACCCAGGCGCTCTACCAACCTGCCGAGAGAGGGCAGCGTTTTGGACAGCTCGAAATAGGCGCAACCCGTGAGCAATCGGGGCGTGCGGCCGGTTGCCTCGGCGATAACGTTCAAGGTGTAGAGTGCATTGGCGGACACTAAAATGCTGTCAAGAAAGAAGGGGATGGAGGGGTTGTTGCCCATGAACAGCACTGGCCCCGATTTCGGTACGTTCTCCGCACCGCGGGCACTCAGGTCGTACAGTTCTTTGGCTATGGCCATCGCCTGGCCACACAGGGACTCCAGGTCAATCTGCCCACCCCGCAGGCGCAGCTCGTCCTGTGACATCTCAAACTCCAGCTCCCCGGATTCGCTGCGCCGCAAAGGCACCTTTATTGGCATAAGCTCGGAGGCGGGCCTGGAGTTGAAGGTCGCTTTTACCGGCCCCAGCCGATAGCTTTCGGCGGTTCGGCCAGGCGGCGCACCAGCAGGCGTTGAATTGCGGATGGTATCAGTGAGGGTAGCCGAGCCCAGCCAGATCTCTGTGCCGCCGCGGGGATTGTGGCGGTATTCAAAGCGGGTGCCGTCAAAGTGGGCGACTTCGGGGCCGAATACATTCACCGTGCCGATCGCCACCCCGTAGGGTGTAGTGACGATGTTTCGACAGCCGATATTATAGGGATTACCGAAACCGGTTTTGGTCACTGGTGTCCAGTGGTCTCCGTCTGCTGTGCTCCACAAGTCGAACCCGGACTGGTGCTCAATGATCTTTTCAATACCGATCTCTCGCACCACGGCCGCGACGGGCCCTGGCCACAGGTCCAGGTTGATGAAGCGCAAGTAGGTGGACCAATCCGCGGTTCCAACATAGAGCCTTCCATCGTGCACGCCCATGCGCCAGATATAGCCGTTGAAGAAGTTGTTCCAGCCGGGAAAGTACCCACTGGTCGGCAGGCGTATGCCTTCGGGCGTCATACGGGGTACGCCCACGCAAATCTCCCAGCTGCCATCGGGAAACACTCGCAGCACCTCACCGGCGGCAGGGCCCACCTGGTTGACCCGATCGTAGCCGCCATCCTGGATGCCGGTGCCGATGTAAAGTGCGCCACGAAATTCGGCCATCGCGCCGACCGCCTGGTTCAGGCCGCCGCGGAAGGCGCCGTACTCCAGCACTTTCTCCCAGGTGTAAGGGGCTTCACCCTCGCCTTTGGTTTTCCACAGCTGAAAACCGGAGCGGACGTTTCCCGTGCCAGCGTACAGATGATCGTCGAACACGCAGATAAAGAACACGACTACGTTGTCTGGATCGCCAAACCCGGGTTTGCTCACTTCGCGCCACACCCCGTTGCGCGGATCAGCACTCTCAAAAATGATGGGGTACAGGGTTGTGTTGGCGACGTTGTTGGTGGAACCAATGGGCGAGGTGTAAAGGCGACCCTTGAAAGGCAGTAGCGCGCGGAAGGAGGAGATCCCCTCGTAGCCGAAACCGGGCTCCGATACGGATTCGAAATGGATGCCGTCCTCGGTGCGCAGGATAACCGGCCCCCAGCTGTAGGTATTGCTGAACGGGCTACAGTAGAGAACTGGCTTTGAGTCGCTGATCCCTCGAAAAACGGCCATGCCGCGAAAGCCTATTTCTTTGGGCATTGGCTGACCGTTGCGTCCCATCAGCATGGGCGAGACATAGACTTCACTGCACAGTCCCGTGCTCAGGTCGTAGCGATAGATTCGAGCACGTATGTCAACGTCGGTGAAAACATCGTCCGGGTTTTCCGGTGTTTTGATTGGCCAGGGATTCCAGCGCGCGGCTGCATGAACCTGGCGCCGCTTGAAGGCAAGGTTGGCGCGCATCGTGCCGCAGTAGAGACATCCCTCGTAGTACTCCAGCGCGTGGGTGTAGGCATTCCAGCCGTCGCCGTAACCGTTCAGGCCGAGGGGCACAAAATGCTCCTGGCGTAACTCTGGGCCGGGTGATCCATCACTCATCTTGCGCTGCCTGCCTGTATTAAGCACGCTGAGACAGCCCACCGCAGTCTAAGGCAACGCGGTGGGTTATACCCGTTTGAGCGTTTCGTCCAATAATTAAACCGCTTTACTTCACCCCTTTATATTCAGTCAGGTGTTGCCAGGTACAACATCCGGAGAAACGCCACACTTGACACCGGTTCATTGCCTTTTGATTTATATTAGCAGAAGAAAAAAAGTTTGATATGCGAATTGATAAAATTGTTTGGCGGGTGGACACACTTCAGAAATATAGCGCATGTCGCCTTATGCAAATTTGACCTTTCCCTGGTCCGTGAATCGACCCTTGAGCCTGGTGCACAAGGGTCCATTCAATGACATTGGCCCGCCTAGCGCGAGCGGGTCCTGAAGAACTCCCAGATGGTCTCGGCCATCTCGATGTCGTTGTTCTGGTTGCCTTGGGCAGCCTGGAGCACGCCGCTCATTTTCGCTGCCCGACTTGGTTCGGTATGGCCGGCGCCCTGGACTTCATAGGCTATTACGGCGTTCCCGGCAGGAGAGCCTTCTCGAATGCGCTTGACGATTCTGGAATCGTCAGACTTGTTTTTGTCCTCCACTTCGGAAGTTCTTTCCGGCGCGCTCTCCAATTTGTTCCACTTTACCCAGGTATTTGCTGTTTCACGCGCGGACAAAACGTCACCGCGGCCTCCTTTCATGGCGCCGCCCTCAAACGGTGCAATGGGGTCCGCGGTGCCGTGCATCATCAGAATGGGAACGGGTTCCGAAGGTGGAGAGCATTTGTTGGCCCTGGGTAACAGCGCCACAACGGGAGCGACGGCAGCTACTTCCGAGGACATCTCCATCGCTACCCTCATTGCCATATGACCGCCATTGGACATGCCCGTCACGTAGACACGCTTGCGATCCCCGTTGAGGTTTTCGACCGTGTAGTTGATCAGTTGCCTGACGAACGCCACATCGTCTACCTTGGGGTTGTTTTTGGCATCCCGACGGCAGTCGTTCCAGGCAGGTTTGGACCGCCAACCTTCAGCCTCCATACCCAGGGGGTAGACAACGAGAAAGCCTTCGCGCTCCGCCACATCCATCCACTTGGAAGACGCCGAGCTGACGAGACCTTCACCCAGGATGTGCCGCATATTATCGCCATAGCCGTGTAAATAGATCACGATCGGCAGCTGCTTGCTCGCGGAGTTTCCGGGTACGTAGTAGCTGAATTCGCGCTCATTTCCATCGACCGTCATCGTCTGTCTGTGCACACCTTGGGAGACCTCGGTCATCTCCTCTCCCCCCTGTGTCCGGGTTTCCTCTGCAGAACTTTCCGCGGAGGTGTTGGCGCAACCAAGAATGAAAAGTAGCACCGAGACGCCAAGGGTGATGTTCGGCAAAATGAGTTTCGAAGATAATCTGCGCATTGACGTGACTCCGGGTTAGCAAAGGCCTGGCTGGCCCGCCGATTTTCATTGCTTAATGAATAGCCGGGATTTCGGAATGTGCAAACCCGGGAGTATACTATTCTGGAAGAGGGCTTGATTCCGCACGCTGGCTCGCCTGCGAAGAACACAATATCTCTATCACCTGATAATAGGCCTTTATCATGAAGGACTTCAACCCCGAGATACGTCGTGTCGATATTGATGCCGAAGGCGGTCTCAAAGAGTACCTGGAGTTTATGCGCGAACAGCGGTCGGGCGACGCCCGGAATGTTATGGAGGGTGTGTTGCTGCAGCGGCCTGATTTCGCTCTGGGCCATATCCTCATCGGTAACACCTACTATCAGGAAAAGCGCATGGCGCTCGCGATCGAAGCCTACGAGCGCGCGCTGGAGCTAAACCCGAATATGGCCCCGGCGCCATTCATGATCGGCATCATTCATAAGCAAGGGGATGATCAGGACGCCGCCCGCAGGGCCTTCGAATCCTCGGTGAGCCTGTCGGCGGATTTTCTACCTGCACAGGTCGCACTGAACCTGACGCTAATCGATTCCGGCCAGCTTGCCGAAGCGGAAGAGCGTCTGCTGAGTCTGGTCGAGACCAATCCCCAGAATCTTGCTGCCCATCTTATGCTGGTAAACGTACTGACCAAGCTTGATCGGCTCGACGTGGCCGTTAAAAGACTGGAAGAGCTGGTTCGGGAAAATTCCGAGCTTCACATCGTCCGTCAGATGTTGGGTAAACTGCACGTCCGCGCAGGCAACCTGGAACAAGCCAGGGCCGTCTTCCAGGAAGCCGTGGAGATCGCATCGGAACACCCTACGATCCGCTATGAACTCGGCAATACTCATTACAAGCTGGGGGAGTACAAAGAGGCGGAGGAACAATTCAGGGAAGTGCTCAAGCGCTTCAAGTTCCTGAATCCCGTACAATACCGTCTGGCCGACACCCTGGTCCAAATGGGCAGGCTGGATGAGGCATTGAGCATTCTGCAGGGCATTGCGCGTCGATCAATGCGTGCCAATTCTGCCCATCAACGAATCGGTATTATTCAAACGCTGCAGGGCAACTACGATGCGGCGCTCCGATCTTACCGAGCTGCGCTGCGTTATGACCGTAATCTGCTGAAAAATTATCCCGATTTACGGGCTAAATTCCAGGATGTGCAGGACCCCGAGTCAGTTGCCAAAGAGCTGGCCCAGCGTTTTCGTGAAATAGACGCCGAGCCGCCCAAGCCGATGAGCCCTGAGCAGGCCAGGAAAGTTCGAGAGTTTCTCGCATCCACTGCAGCCAAGACGGCGATGGGCCGAATAGCACAGCGCCTGCGTGACAAGTCGGGGGCTGCCGGCGAGAAGCGCGGGCACTGGGGCTCAAAAACCTAGCTTCCCGGTTCGCCGGGAGAGGATCAGAAAAAAGCGGTGGCCAATCGCCACCGCTTTCGGTTTCGGACGTGGTGGTCTGGGGTCAGGGACTCGTGGGCGGCGCTACCGCACCGGTAATACCGATGTACTCCTGGGTATCCGTATCGCCATCGGTTTCCACCGCGATAATCGACGGATTCTGCAGGGTCACAAAGCCACCCAGGTCGAGTCCTTCGATACACACCGGCGGTGTGAATGTGTCGGCGTTGTCGCGAATCAGCTCCACCGTCTGGTCCTCCCTGCTGGTGCCCACCAGTTCATCATCGGCAGTTTCCTGCGCTGCTCCACAGACTACACCCTCCTGGCGCACCAGTAGCGAGAAGCTGTCCACTGAGGTAACGAAGCCCGGTGCACCAGCTGGACACTCTTTCACGTCTTCACCCACACTCGTGATGCTGCTGGTGGTCTTCAGGTTCAGGTCAAGGCAGGTCGAGTACAGTGCGCAGTCGCCGTTGACCGAGGAGTCACTGCCGAAACAATTGGGGGTATTCGGCAGGTCGGCGTTGCCGTCGCCGGTACTGCCGTCGTCGCCCCGGTCAACCACGATGGATACCGACAGGTCGTTCAGGCGTACCGCAGTCTCGACCGCATCGAGCGTCGCGGAATCGTCCACCAGCAGGAACTGCGGCGGGAGATTCTGCTGGGAGCAGAACAGCACTTCGTCCTGACCGGTAATGTTGAGCGGAGGCGTTCCATTACAGGTTGTCCGCTCCAGTTCGAGGTCGACCGGGATAGTGGAGCAATCGTCAGCACGCACGCCGTGGCAGACGCCCTGCTTGATGGCGTCACCAAGTCCGGTGCCCTGGAAGATGGACTCGCAATCGGTTTCGTTGCGTACGCCGTGGCAGTAGCCGCTGGCGAGAGCGCCGTCCAGGTCGTCGCAGTTCACGGCCAGTACATCATTGACGGTCGTCCCGGAACTCATGCACTGCGTTTTCAGGCCACCGGATGCCGACATGCTCGCGAACAGCTGGTTGATCGTGTCTACCGACAGCAGCACAGTCGCATCGCTGGCATTGGCGATCTGCATCGCAGGCGCCGAAGGTTGCTGGATAACCGCGCCCGGGCTCTGTTCGACGTCAGGGTCTAGTGTCAGGGTCTCGAAGTCACCACTCAACGCTGCCAGGAAACCCTGTGGGGTAATCTCCACCGAAGCCAGGCTGCCGGACAATGATGCCTGCCCGAACTCCTCCACCTTGGTCTCGTCGACCTTGATGTCGCCGAGTTCGATCGGGTCGGGTTCCGAGGCGCCGACAGCGTCCCCGACGTTGTCGAACTGGGTCGGGTCGACGGAAGTATCGATACCGAGATCAGCCTGGCCGAAGGTGAAGATCGTGACCAGCGCGTTGAGCGTAAAGTTGCAAAGTGCAGCGAATGTGCATTGGTCGAAATCGGCTTTGGGGAATGTCACATCCGTGGTGGAGCTAAAGCTCGGCTCCGGCACCGGCCCGCCGAAGAACTGCCCCTCGGTAATGTCAAAGCTGAAACTCAGGTCCTTGATTTTGGTATTGGCTATGACATCAACATCGGTCGAGTTGCCAACTCCAAGTACGCACTCCCCGCAACTGTCTTTGGCGGTGGAGACCACTTCTATGTCGGGCAACGTGACGGCAACCTCGATTTTGTCGTTGACAAAGGTCACCGGGCAACTGACGTCGGTTGGATCGATATTGACCTGGGTAATGTTGACCGGTGCGTTTGCCGTACAGGCGCAGGGGCCGGGGTCGATATTGAGCGTGGTGACAAATTGCGGCAGAGGACCTATTGCGTCCTTCACGGCGGTGGCAAACTGCTCACCTACCGCCGGGCATTTCTGGTTGATCAGCGTCTGTACCGCCTGCGGTGTGAGGCCCACCACAAATGAATTTTCGATCGAGTCAGCTGTCAACTCCATCGCTTCAGCGATCGCCGGCGCCAATTCCCCCCGGGCGTTATGGTCGAATACGCCTGCCGCCTGGCTGGCCGACATTGCCGCCAGCGAGACGGCGGGCGACTGCACTCCGCCCACGGCGAAGATCACGTTGTCGAAGGCGCGATTACCCTGTTCGTCCAGGGCGTCCGCGGTCATGTCGTTGGCGCCGCGGTCGAGGGTGCCCAGCGGCTGGTTCCCACTGTCCAGGTCTGCGCGAAGGTCGGTCTGGGGAAGCAGTTCGTCGATGATGTACTCGTACTGGTCAGCGGTGGTCATGCCGTTGCCGGGGACGAAGGTCATGCTGGACAGGTCCAGCGGCGCTCCGTTCAGCTTGACCGCGGCGATGGGCAGGCCGTGCTTGACCGCGCCCTGTACCGGGGTCGGCACCGCACTGACAATCTCCTGGTCTGCTGGAGAGGTTATATCTACCCCGAATATCGCAAACTGGCCTAGGTCTTCCATGTTGTCGATGTAGCACTGGTCGCTTCCGGGTGGGCCGGGTATCGGGGCGTGTTGCACCCGTTCGCCGTCGACGTAGATGATGTGGCCGCCCGCGGGCAGTCCGTCCAGAGCGAAGGAGATCGTGTTGGAAGCGAACTGCTCCACGCTGGCGATATCGACTACCAGGTCCGAAACGGTAACGTTTTCACCGCCTATGACTACTGTGCCCAGGTCGCCCGGAAAGCTGCCGGGGAGCTCGCTGGCCGGGTTGATGCCCAGTTCGTCGAGGATATCCATGCCATCCACGAGTATTTCCAGGGAGGCGGGATCGAGTCCCGTGGCCGCCATCAGCACTTCAACGGTATCGCCGCTGTTAGATACCTGGCCTGTGGGCTGGTAAAGGCGCATGTAGGGTATGTTGGAGCAGTAGGCATGCACTACGTCGTCGCCTTCCGTCGCCGTGACCGAGAGCAGTGGAACCGGGGCGCTTATCTGTAAACCCCGGTTAGCAGGCTGCAGGCGGTAATCGCTCGGGGATACGCGGCTTTTTATATGAGCCAGGTCGCCATCCTGCACCGGCAGCGTACCAAGGATGTTGCCCTCGCTATCCAGCGCGAGCATTCTCGCCTGGAGCACGGCGGCGCCGCTGTCTCCGGTCAGTTCAATCCTGATACGGTGCTTGCCGACACAATCATTGCCCGGGTGGCCCTGGGTATAAGGTAGCGCACACTGGAGGCCGAGGGATGCCTGGGCGCCTGAGGCGGTGAAGGGAAGCAGGCAAGTACCGAGTGCCGCGATTGCGAGAGACTTTAAAAATTTTATAGCCATAGTATATCGCCCCATTTTACAAATGTTGAAAACAGGAACATACGTCTTGGGCAATCCTTGCAGGGAATTCGTGCATCCGGCCTGGTACAGAGCCCCCGGGTTTTCCCGCAGTGTTCCGAACACTTCCTGATCTCAGGCAAATGTGAAAACTCGGGGACGCTAAATGAAGGTAGGTTAGGAATTCGGCATGCGCAAGCGGGCCCCGGAAAAATAAATAGCTCTGGTGTCAGGTTTTTTTACACTCTTGCCGTTTGCGTGACTGGAATTGGTATCAGGGAAACTATTTTCAGGATCTGCGTTGCGCAGAGGTCAGGTCGCGACTATATATTTTGTAGGCTGTATTAGAAACGGTGCTTGAATTGAGCAGGCGGACCATATATCGCTTTGCCAGTTGGTTACCGTCGGCTCACAAAGGCTTCCAAGCATAGAGAAGTCAGATCAAGGAGGCGCCCTGGCCCCACCCGGGATGGCGTCGTGTTTGCCGATGGTCTGGGTTCCTTTAACGCCGCTTTGGTCGTTGCTACGACTTGCTACGCAGTATTCCCTGGGGGGATGAAATGGAAGTCAGTAATCGTCAACCAATTCAGGTGGTGGGCTACACCCCCGCCGAAATGGGATCGATCAGTTTACCCGTGGCCATCGCTCGCACGGGCGGCATCGGAGTGCTGGACCTCGAATTCAGTGAGCCTCAGCACGGGCTGGTGACGTTGCGCGAGTTACTGCGCTCCACCCGGGGCCGGGTAGGGGTTCGTCTCGGCGCACGTGCGCCGCATGAGTTTTCGGCTTTGCTGGATGAGCTCTCCGAGCGACAGCATTGGCTGGTCGTAAGTCAGACGGGCGCCATCAGCCTGGCCGAACGCTGCGAACAGCTGCCGGCAAGCGACCATCGCGAGCTCGTGCTCGAAGTCACCGATGCGGCGGAACTCCATCTCGACAGGACACTGCCAGTCACTGCCATTGTGGCTCGTGGCAACGAAGCGGGGGGCCGGGTCGGTGAAGACAGCAGCCTGATACTGCTACAGAAGCTGTTGGCCACAACACACCTGCCCATCTACGTGGAGGGAGGGATCGGTGTCAACGCCGCCGCGGCCTGCTACAGCACAGGCGCCGCCGGCGTTGTGCTCGGCGCGCAGCTGCTAATGATGCCGGAATCGCCTCTACCGCAAGCGTGGCAGGACGAGTTGAGCGGGCTGGCCGGAATGGAGGCGCGGCAGTTTGGCGAACGTCTCGGTTTTCCTGTCAGAGTCCTCACCCGCCCGGGTTACAAGGTTACCGCATCGCTACTCCAGCTCGAGGAGGAATTGTTGGCCTGCGGCGCTTCCCCTGAGCAATGGCTCGGTCGGGCACTGCCCCTGGTTGGCTGGGGTGCGCCAGGCTTCAGCGCCTGGCCTGTGGGCCAGGAACTTGGGCTGGCGCAGCGCTACCGCGATCTTTACAAGACCACTGGCCGGCTGGTGAAAGCGATTTTCGCCGCCGCCAACGAATACCCTGCAATCTGCCGGGATACACCACCGCTCGCCGAGGGCGCACCGCTGGCCCGTTCCCATGGAACGCGTTACCCCATTGTTCAAGGCCCCATGACCCGAGTGTCGGATTGCCCGGAATTCGCCGACAAGGTAGCCGACGCGGGCGCGCTGCCGTTCATGGCGCTGGCGTTAATGAGCGGCGAGCAAGTGCACTCCATGCTGTTGGAGACCCACAAGTTGCTCGGGCACAAAGCCTGGGGCGTGGGGCTGCTGGGTTTTGTGCCACAGCAACTTCGCGACGCGCAGATCAAGGCCGTATTCGAAGTAAAGCCGCCATTTGCGTTAATTGCCGGAGGCCGCCCCGATCAGGCCGCTGAATTCGAACGTAATGGAATTCCGGCATATATTCATGTCCCTGCGCCAGAACTGCTGAAGATGTTCCTGGAGCAGGGTGCCACACGCTTCGTGTTCGAGGGGCGGGAATGTGGAGGTCACGTCGGTCCCCTGTCGAGCTTGATTCTCTGGGAAACGATGATCGATGTGCTGCTCGAGAACGTTCCGCGCGGTCAGGAATCCAAAATACACGTGCTGTTCGCCGGCGGAATCCATGACGCTCGCTCTGCGGCGCTGGTCTCCGTGATGGCGGCTCAGCTGGTACATCGAGGTTTCCGTATTGGCGTCTTGATGGGGAGTGCCTATCTATTCACTGAGGAAATAGTCAGCAGCGGTGCGGTCAAGCAGCGCTATCAGGACGAAGCGATCGCCTGCCGCGCCACGATCAACCTGGAGACTGGTCCGGGGCACGCGAGCCGCTGCGCGGTGGGTCCGTTTTCACGTCACTTTTATCAGGAGCGCGCCCGGGCAAGGGCGGCGAAAAAATCTGCTGACGAGGTTCGCGACCATCTCGAGGGCCTCAACCTCGGGCGCCTGCGCCTGGCTGCGAAGGGTGTTACCCGCCTCGATGATGGTGAACTGGTTGAAGTGGATGAGGAAGAGCAGGTCAATGAGGGCATGTATATGCTGGGCCAGGCTGCGACACTGCGCGACAGCGTGGTTGCGGTAGAGGATCTGCATCGGGATGTCAGCGAAGGCTCAGCTGCGCTGCTCGGTTTGTCCCCGGCGCGCGCGGCTGCACCCAAACGCGCTGTGCGCCCCTCGGATATCGCCATCATTGGCATCGGGACGCTGCTGCCCAAGGCGCAGGGCCCGAACCAATACTGGCTCAACATCATCAACAAGGTCAACGCCATTACCGAGGTTCCCCGCCATCGTTGGGATTCGCGTTTGTACTTCGATGCGGACCGCACCGCAGGGGACAAGATCTACTCCAAGTGGGGCGGGTTCCTGGACGAGGTCGCCTTTGATCCGCTTGCCTACGGAATACCGCCAAACGCCCTGAGGTCCATCGAGCCCCTTCAGCTCCTGGCCCTGGAGACCGCCCGCCGCGCACTGGAAGATGCAGGCTATGCCGATGGCGATTTCGATCGCGAGCACACCTCGGTCATCCTCGGTGCCGGTGGCGGAGCAGGTGACCTGGGGATGCAATATGCAGTGCGCTCCGAGTTACCCATGTTCGTCGAGGCTCCGTTGGAAAAGGCTTTTGCGCGGCTCCCGGAGTGGACCGAGAATTCCTTCCCGGGGCTGCTGCTTAATGTGGTTGCAGGCCGTATTGCCAACCGCTTCGATCTCGGCGGCACTAACTGCATTGTCGACGCGGCCTGTGCGTCGTCTCTGGCGGCGTTTGATATAGCCGTCAGTGAGCTGGAAAGCGGCCGCAGCAAAGTGGCGATTGTCGGCGGAGTGGATACGGTTCAAAGCCCCTTCGGGTTCATGTGTTTCAGCAAGACCCAGGCATTATCTCCGCGCGGTGAGGCCAATACGTTTGACAAACGCGGTGACGGCATCGTCATCAGCGAAGGGCTGGCCATGGTGGTGCTAAAGCCACTGGCCGATGCCGAGCGCGACGGCGATCGCATTTATTCAGTGATCAAGTCCATTGGCAGCTCCAGTGATGGCAGGGCACTGGGTTTGACGGCGCCGTTGCCGGCCGGGCAGATGCGGGCTCTCAGGCGCGCCTATGAGAAGGCAGGCGTGAGCCCTGCCTCGCTGGGTCTGGTCGAGGCACACGGTACCGGTACGGCGGTCGGTGACTCGGCCGAGCTTGAGACGATAATCGCTACTCTGCGGAGCGAGAACGCCCGCCCCAAGTCCATTGCTATCGGTTCGGTCAAGGCCCAGCTGGGCCACACCAAGGCCACCGCAGGCACGGCGGGGCTGGTGAAGGCTGTGTTGGCGTTGCACCACAAAGTATTGCCGCCACATGTCGGTGTCGAAAATCCTCTGGATCCTATCGCCGCCGTCGACAGCCCGGTATTTCTGCTGGATGAGGCCAGGCCGTGGCTAACCGACGGCGTCACACCACGCCGTGCCGGGGTCAGCGCATTTGGTTTCGGCGGCACCAATTTCCACGTCGTTTTGGAGGAGTATAGCTCCGAGTTCCGCAGCAAGGCTCAACCGCTGGGCGCCAGCGACTGGCCTGTGGAACTGTTAGTGTTCCGTGCCGCTGACGCCGGCGCACTCAAGGCGCAGCTCACTCGCCAAATCCGCAATCTCGATACCGGCGCACAACCGCGCCTCGCCGACCTCGCTTATACCTGTGCCATTGCTGCGGAGCGTTCCGGTCCGGGAGTGCAAGCGGCAGTGGTGGTGCACGACCTTGCCGGGCTGGCGGACGCGCTGGTTGCTTTGATGCAAGTACTGGATGGCGGTGACCCGAAGAGTCTGCCTCTGCACGTGCGCCTGCACCTGGGTTCCAGCGATGACGAGGCGCCCACGGTCGCGTTCCTGTTCCCCGGCCAGGGTGCCCAGTACATCGGCATGTTGCGCGAGCCGACGCTGTATTTGCGCGAGCCTCGTGTTGCCATAGAGTATGCGGACGCCCACTTGAATGGGTGTTTCTCAAGTCCACTCAGTCAGCTGATCTATCCGGCGCAAGCATTCAGCGATGTGGATCGCGCTGCCCAGGATCGGGCGCTGACCGACACCCATGTCGCGCAGCCGGCTATAGTGACGACTTCGCTCGGTTACATGGATCTGCTGCGCCGGGTGGGCGTAGTGCCGCGCATGGCCGCCGGTCACAGCCTGGGAGAGTACGTGGCGTTACACGCGGCGGGCGTGATGTCGCGTGACGCTCTGCTCGATCTTGCGGAAATACGTGGACGAGCGATGGGCGCAGCCAACGCCGATGGGGACGCGGGGTCCATGGCGGTGGTTATGGCAACACGCGAAGAAGTGACAGCCTATATCGCCGACTATCCGGGCCTGGTCCTGGCTAACCATAACGCCCCGACACAGTGTGCGATTTCTGGCGTCTCGGCCGACGTTACGGCAGTGGCGGAGGCATTGACAGCCAAGGGTGTCAGGGTAGTCAAGCTGCCGGTGGCGGGGGCGTTTCACTCACGGCTGATGGAAGCAGCACAGAGCCCGTTGACGGAAGCGATCAAAAAAGTAGAGTTCAGCCCACCGCTATTGCCCGTCTATGGCAATACCACTGGAAACGTGTATAGCAATGATCCCGCTACAATCTGTGACCAGCTTCAGGGCCACATGCTTGGCAGCGTACAGTTCCTCGACCAGATCGAAAACATGTACCGCGACGGTGCCAGCGTCTTTCTCGAGGTGGGCCCGAAGAATACCTTGACCGGATTGGTCAATTCAGTGCTCGGCGATCGTCCCCACACAGCGGTGGCTACCGACCTTAAAGACGGAGGGTTGCGCGGAATTCTGGGCGCCCTGGCCCAGCTGGTAGGCTGTGGCGTTCAATTGCGAGTGAGTGCCCTGTTTGAAGATCGTGCTGTTAGCCGTCTGCCTCAGAGCTTGCAGGCACCGTCGTTGCCTGCAACTGCCTGGTGGGTAGACGGAGGGGGCATCAGGCCACAGAACGATCCGGTTCACCGCACTGGCAAAGAACCGGCACTCACACTGGAGACACGCGAAGTGTCTGCTGCGGAGCAACTGGCGAGCGCCCCGGCGGCGCGGCCGACTGCGTCTTACGCAGCCGCAGCAGCGGTACCGGAAACCAAAGCCAATGTTCCCCCTGTTGCCCCCGCAGTTTCGAAGCCGACTGCCCCTGTGCCAGGGGCCGTATCCGAGACCGCCCAGGCTTTCATTGCTGATGCGGCAGCGGTACAACTTCAGGCACTGGATCTCTACCACACTACCATGCGGCAGTTTCTGGCTGTGCAGGAAGGGGTCATCCAGAATTTCCTCGGCGGCAATGCAACCCAGGCTAGCTCTACCCTGGGTCCAAACATTCCTGCTCCTGCTCCTGCTGCCGTTGCGCAGAGCGCGGAGTCGTATGAGGATCGGCCAACACAGAGTTCCCAGGTAGAGGCGCCAACAGCACCTGCGGCGCCGGCAGGAGCCGCAGCTGACACAGTTGCCGCTGCTCCGTCAGCGAACACGTCGGTACCTGGCCTGAGCCGCGACGACCTGTCCGAATTGGTCCTGCGCCTGACGGCCGAGCGTACCGGCTATCCGGTCGAGATGTTGGCTCTGGAACAGGATATAGAGGCAGAGCTGGGCATCGACTCGATAAAACGTGTCGAGATTGTCGGCGCGCTGACGAAAGAACTTCCCGCCAGCATGCAAACGACACTGCAGGCGGACGTGGAAGCGCTGACCCGCGCCAAGACGCTCGCCGCGGTCATTGACGGCATCGCTGCGCATCTGCCATCGCAGAGCTCCGCTCAGGCAGGTTCGCCTGCACCTGCTGACGTCGTTAGTCCTGCTGCCGTTGCGATGGCGCCGGGTCTGAGCCGCGACGACCTGTCGGAATTGGTCCTGCGTCTGACGGCCGAGCGCACCGGTTATCCGGTCGAAATGCTGGCCCTGGAGCAGGATATAGAGGCGGAGCTGGGTATTGACTCGATCAAACGCGTTGAGATTGTCGGTGCCTTGACCAAAGAGCTGCCCGACAGCATGCAGGCCACCCTGCAGGCCGACGTGGAAGCGCTGACCCGGGCCAAGACACTCGCCGCGGTTATCGATGGCATCGCCGCCCATCTGCCGTCGCAGGGCTCCGCTCAAGTGGATGTAGCGACACCCACGGTCTCAAATATTCCTGCTGCCGTTGCGGAGGCTCCGGGCCTGAGCCGTGACGATGTATCGGAGATGGTTCTGCGCCTGACGGCAGAGCGTACCGGGTATCCGGTGGAGATGTTGGCCCTGGAGCAGGATATCGAGGCGGAGCTCGGCATTGACTCGATTAAACGTGTGGAAATTGTCGGTGCCTTGACCAAAGAGCTGCCCGACAGCATGCAGGCCACCCTGCAGGCCGACGTGGAAGCGCTGACCCGGGCCAAGACACTCGCCGCGGTTATCGATGGCATCGCCGCCCATCTGCCGTCGCAGGGCTCCGCTCAAGTGGATGTAGCGACACCCACGGTCTCAAATATTCCTGCTGCCGTTGCGGAGGCTCCGGGCCTGAGCCGTGACGATGTATCGGAGATGGTTCTGCGCCTGACGGCAGAGCGTACCGGGTATCCGGTGGAGATGTTGGCCCTGGAGCAGGATATCGAGGCGGAGCTCGGCATTGACTCGATTAAACGTGTGGAAATTGTCGGTGCCTTGACCAAAGAGCTGCCCGACAGCATGCAGGCCACCCTGCAGGCCGACGTGGAAGCGCTGACCCGGGCCAAGACACTCGCCGCGGTTATCGATGGCATCGCCGCCCATCTGCCGTCGCAGGGCTCCGCTCAAGTGGATGTAGCGACACCCACGGTCTCAAATATTCCTGCTGCCGTTGCGGAGGCTCCGGGCCTGAGCCGTGACGATGTATCGGAGATGGTTCTGCGCCTGACGGCAGAGCGTACCGGGTATCCGGTGGAGATGTTGGCCCTGGAGCAGGATATCGAGGCGGAGCTCGGCATTGACTCGATTAAACGTGTGGAAATTGTCGGTGCCTTGACCAAAGAGCTGCCCGACAGCATGCAGGCCACCCTGCAGGCCGACGTGGAAGCGCTGACCCGGGCCAAGACACTCGCCGCGGTTATCGATGGAATTGCTACCCATCTACCGACGCAGAATGCCCGGAGTGCCACATGGGCGGTTCCTGAGACTCCCGTTGCCAAACCGGACGACCTTACGTCACTGGTGACCGAGCTGCCGCGTTTCATCATGAGTTCCAGGGTTCAGCCGCGCCCGGAGCCGGTGCCGCAAGTGGACAAGGGAGTGTACCTGCTGAGCGACGACGGCGAGGGTTTGGCCGCCGCAGTTACCAAAGAACTTGAGCGTCGCGGTGGCGAAGCCCTGGTGATCACGCAGGATATTCTCGACGATCTGTTACTGCTTAGCGACGCACTGGACGCACTGCGAGCCGATAAAGTGCCTGTGCTGGGCGTGGTGCACCTGGCGTGCCATGCAGACGGCGAGTCAATGCAGTCTCTTCAAGCCTGGCGTGCGGCCGGCAACCGGCACAGCAAGGCGCTGTTTCGCCTGCTCAAGGCCTGCGCCAGCAATTTTGGCAGTGAGCAAACTTTCCAGGTGTTGAGCGTCAGTTGCCAGGGCGGTCATTTTGGTCGCGATGGCCAGATCACCTCGCCCACCGCCGGCGGTAGTGTCGGCCTGCTCAAGTCGGCGGCGGCGGAGTGGACGCAGTTGCAGATCAAGAATCTGGATCTGGCTCCCGGCGCCGGGTTTGAGGCCGATGCCGAAACCATTGTCAGTGAGTTGCTCTGCGAGCCGGACGCAGTGGAGGTAGGGTGCAGCGAGAATACCCGGCGTGTATTCCTGCCCGTTCCGGCGCCCTTTGCAGGCAGCTCCCCGGCGACGAACCTCGCACCGACTCCAGATTGGGTAGTACTGGCAACCGGCGGCGCCCGAGGGATTACCTTCAGCGTGCTGGACGCCCTGGTACCGGATGGCGCGACGGTCGTGCTGCTTGCACGCAGCCCGGAGCCGGAACCCGAGCCGGTCGCATTAGGTGAAGCGGCGGATAGCGCGGCCCTGAGAAGCTTGATTATCAGTGACGCAAAGGCGCGTGGTGAGCAGCCCTCTATCGTCGCCATAGAAAGCCGCGTCAACGCCATTATTCGTGATCGTTCAGTGCGCTCTAATCTCAGCGCCCTACGGCAACGCGGTATCAAGATCGATTACCTTCAGGCGGACGTCGCTGACGAGCAGCAATGCAACGCTGCAATCGACTCGGTATACGAACGTTTCGAGCGAATAGACGCCGTTATCCACGGTGCTGGAATCATTGAGGACAAGCTGATTGCGGGCAAAAGCCAGGAGTCGTTTGACCGGGTGTATGACACCAAAGCGGATAGCGGCTATTTGCTCAGTCAGCGCTTACGACCAGAATCACTAAAGTGGCTGATGTTTTTTACCTCCGTAGCTGGCCGGTTCGGCAATCGTGGTCAGAGTGATTACGCCGCCGGCAACGAGGTGCTCAATCGATTGGCGTGGTACCTGCATTCCCGGTGGGCCAACACGCGTGTGATAGCGGTGAACTGGGGCCCCTGGGACAGTGGTGGCATGGTATCAGAGGCGGTCAGGAAGCAGTTCGCAGAGCTCGGAATCATGGCAATCAGTCCGCAGGCCGGCATTGCGTTTGCGCGCAATGAGCTACTTCGGGGTTTGCCAACGGACGTTGAGGTGGTGGCAGGGCAGGGCCCATGGGCTGCTGCCGGGCTGGAGCCCCAAGTCAGGGCTGGAACGTCCGGCAGTCGGTCGGGGTTCAATCTTGTTTTTGCAGACAAGAGCCCAGGAATGGAGCCTACCGGCGCGGTGTCGATGACGCGTGAATTCAGTCTGGCCAGTGATCCATACCTGGACGACCATCGGCTTGACGGTGATCTTGTTGTCCCGGCCGCAGTCTGCGCGGAATGGATGGCCGAGACCACACAGCTTGGCTGGCCGGACCTTGTAGTGGCTGAGGTGCAGGACCTTCGGGTTCTGCAAGGAATTCAATTGGAGGATAGTGAGACCGCTTCCCTACAGGCGCGTGGTCGGGTTTCGTCGCATGCCGACGCCGCGGCCGTCAGGGTCAGTACTGAACTGAAGGATACCCGCAGTGGGCGCACCGCCTATCGTGCGGCTGTCCTGCTTCGTGATCGTTTACCGGACCCACCGGAAGCAACTCTGGAACCACTGCCAGCGGGAGAGCCGTTAAGCGTGATGACGGCATACCGCGATTACCTCTTTCATGGTCAGCGATTTCAGCTGGTCAACGCGATCACGACAATCAACGAACAAGGGATTGACGCCGAAATTCGCGGCAGTGATGCATTGCAATGGATTGATCCGCTGCTGAACAGGAAAAACGCGGCATCGCCGCCAGCCTGGTTATTCGACCCTGGCATTGTGGACGTATGTCTCCAGATGTGCCTGGTTTGGGGGCGTGTCCATAAAGGCGTCAGTGCTCTGCCGGCGCGTTTCGGAACCGTCCGGCGCTATCAGCTGGCCGCCGTGCCAGAGACCCTTCTGCTTCGTCTTCGTATTCGGCCGGAGAGCACAGCGATTGCGGTGGTGTTTGATGCAGAGATCTCGACCCCGGATGGCCTTGTTCTCATGGCAATGGAAGATATCGAGACCATTGGTAGCGAGAGGTTCAACAGGCTGGCTGACAATACCGATGAGATGGGACGATCAATCCTTGCCAAGGTTGGTCGAGCCGGATGAGCCCGAACGACAGGGACGTGGCGATCGTCGGCATGTCGGCGCTGTTTGCCGGCGCCGGCAACCTGGCGCAGTACTGGCAAAATATTGTCGATGGAACATGTTCAATCGAAGAAGCGCCCGATTCATGGTCTTATCCTTACTATGACCCGGAATCCGATGACAGTGCCAGAATCTACACCCGCAAGGGTGGCTTCATCGCAGATCTCACGGATTTCAATTCCGCAGAGTTCGGTATAATGCCGAACGCCATCGACGGTAGTGACCCGGATGGTTTTCTGGTTTTGCGACTTGCCCGGGATGCGCTGGCGGACGCCGGCTACCTGAACCGGGACTTTGATCGCTCCCGGGCCGGAATCATCATGGGCCGGGGTAATTATCTCAACAGAGGTCAGAGCGGGTTGATGCAGCATGGTCTGGTGCTGGACCAGACCGTGCAGTTGCTACAGCAGATGTTTCCGGAATTGTCGGACGAGAAGCTGGCTGAAGTCCGCGATAATCTGAAGCGCTCCCTGCCCCCATTCGGGCCTGAAACCATCCCCGGGCTTGTACCCAACGTGGTCACGGGTAGAGTGGCAAATCGGTTGAATCTGATGGGGCCGAACTATCTCGTGGACGCGGCCTGTGCCTCCACGCTTATCGCCATCGATCATGGCATCAAGGAGTTGCACAGCGGACGCTGTGACCTCGTACTCGCCGGCGGCGTGCATGCCGCATCTCCGCCCGCCATCTCGATGGTGTTCTGCCTGATCGGAGCTCTCTCTCGAGGTGATCTCAGCCCATTTGGTGCCACCGCCGGTGGCACACTTTTGGGTGAAGGCATTGGTATCGTGGCGCTTAAGCGACACGCCGACGCGTTACGGGACGGCGATCGTGTGTATGCAGTCGTTAAAGGGGTAGGCATCGCCAGTGACGGGCAGGCAAAAGGCTTGCTCGCCCCACGACTTGAGGGCGAGGTGCTGGCAATCGAGCATGGCTACAGCATTTCTGGCGTAGACCCGGGGACAATTGGTCTCATCGAGGCACACGGCACAGGCATACCGCTTGGAGATCAAACCGAACTGGCTGCCCTGACGCAGGTGTTTGGTGAACGGCGGGGCGAGCTGCCAGAATGCGCAATCGGTTCAGTAAAATCCATGATTGGCCATTGTCTCCCCGCGGCGGGCGCGGCTGGCGTCATTAAAACGGCACTTGCGCTCTACCACAAGGTATTGCCAGGGACCTTGTGCGACGAACCCAGTCCCGCGTTACCATTTGCGACATCGCGCTTCTACGTCAACAATGCGACTCGCCCCTGGATACATGGTAACAAAGACATCCCACGCCGTGCAGCTGTCAATTCCTTCGGTTTTGGCGGTATCAATGCGCACGTCATCCTGGAGGAAGCGGCTGATCCAGAGGCACCGGAAGCCGCTGCCCTGCAGTGGCCCAGCGAAGTGGTCGCCATCTGCGGCAATACCCGCGAAGTGTTGCTGGGAAACATCGACCTGGTGCTCGAAGTTTTGGCTGGTCCAGACGTGCCCCGCCTGTGCGATCTTGCCTACACGCTTGCTTGCCTGCCCTCAGCTCGTGAGCGCCTCGTGGTAGTAGCAGCGTCAACCAGCGAGCTCGCAACAAAACTGGCCCGCGCACGCCAGGCACTGGAAAACCCGGATCGACACCGAATGCAGGCCCGCACCGGTCTGTTCTTCGACGACTCGCCACAGGCCCGGGGTCAAACCGCTTTCCTGTTCCCGGGCGAAGGCGCCCAGTACACCAATATGTTGGCTGATCTGTGTGTGGTCTTCCCCAGCGTGCGCCGGTGGTTCGATCGTCTCGACGAAGCTTTTTTGAACGAGCACGCTACGCCCCCAAGTTCAATTATATTTCCGGTACCCACCGGGCTTACTACCGAGCAGCGCCAGGCGCTTGAAAATCGACTGTTTGCAATGGATCTCGGCTCCGAGGTGGTCACCATTTCCAACCTCGCACTGATGGAGCTGTTACGGGAGCTGGGGGTGCCCTGTGATGTGATGCTGGGGCACAGCACTGGCGAGTTTGCCGCACTCGTGGCCGCGGGTGTTTTTCACGAACTCGCGGGGCCGCAAGGTTTACTGCAGAAAATGCGTGAGTTGCACGAACGTCACCAGGAACTGGAATGTAACGGCAGCATTATCACGGGCACCTTACTCGCCGTAGGTGCACTGGGCCATGACCACATTCGTCAGGAAGTGGCAGAAGCAGGTGAAGGTGTGTTTCTGGCCATGGATAACTGTCACAACCAGGCAGTGCTTTTTACGCCCACCGAAAAGGCCGAGGCGCTAAAGGCGCGACTTAAATCCCTGGGGGCTATCGTTCTGTCACTACCCTTTGACCGTGCCTATCACACCCCCTTGTTCGAAGGTGTTGCCGCTTCAGTTCGCGCATTTTTTGATACGGTCGACGTTAAATCTGCGCACACACCACTTTACAGCTGCAGTACTGCGGAGCTGTTTCCCGAAGACTCCACCGGGATTCGGGACACCGCGGCGAAGCAGTTCTCGACCTGCGTGCGCTTCCGTGAGACGGTGCTCAGGATGAGTGAAAGGGGAGTTCACACTTTCGTCGAAGTCGGGCCCCGTGACAATCTTACCGCGTTCGTCAAGGATGTTCTTCAGGATAGGGAACACGTTGCCATTGCAAGTAACGTCCAGCGCCTGCCTGCGCTACTTCAAATACAGCATCTGCTCTCCGAACTTTTCGTGCGGGGAACGGTTGAGGATTTGACGCCGCTATTTGCCAATCGTGCCTGCGAAAAACTAGACGTCAGCCTGGCAAGCAAGTCGGTCAACAAGGGTATTCGGCTCAATATCGACCTGCCGGTTTTAACGTTGACCAGGCCCTGGTCGCTGGAACACGTTGCGCGGCACACGCCTTCGGTGGAGGATGATTCCAAAGTGGTCCAGCTCCGTCCGATGCCTACGGCGAACGTCCAGTCCATTGATCCGTCCACTGTTTCTGACCCCGGGAAACCGGCAGTTCCAGCAGGAGTACCCGTCGTTGCGGCGACCGTTGCCGCACCCAAACCCACACCACCAGCTACAGATCCGCGCCTTGTCGCCTTGCAAGGTCACTTCAGCCTCATGAATGAATTCATGGCGCAGCAGGGGCGCATGATGCAATCCATATCCGGCGGCACAGGGCTTGCCGCAAGTCCGCAGAAACCGGCAGTGATTACGTCCAGTGAGCATTACCCACTGCTTGGCGAGATCGTAAGCCAGCAGCCCGGGCGATTAGTTGCTGTGCGCAGCTACACTCCGGAACAGGACCTGTATTTACGTGACCACACTATAGGGGTCGGTGCGCCAATTTCCGAATTTCAACCCGATAAGCTGGCGTTACCGGTTGTGCCTCTTACTTTCAGTATGGAAGCGATAGCCGAGGCCGCCCACTGTCTGACAGGCGGTCACGGCCGAATCAGCGGAATGCATGAGGTTACCGGTTATCGCTGGATAGCGCTCGAGCGCGAGGATCCGGTGCACCTGCGGATCACAGCAGAGTTGGAAAGCACACTTTCAGCCAAGGAATCAATAGTACGCGTCCAGATTGAGCAAGTGGAACACCCCGCAGCCACCTCCGGCAAGCTCACCTTCGAAGGGCGCGTGGAAATTGCACCTGCCTATCCATACGCATCCGCGCCGATGGCTTTTGATGGCGCGCCGCTGGCGGCTAGTGTCACCGCCGATGCCGATCTGTACCGGGGGAGCATGTTTCACGGCCCGCGCCTGCGGGGGGTTACGCATATACGTGGATTGTCGGAGGACCGCATTGAAGCGGACATGGTGACCCTGCCGGTGGACAAGCTGTTCGCCTTTACCCGTGCACCTCAGTTCCAGCTGGATCCTGCGCTTCTGGATGCCTGCGGCCAGCTACTCGGTTTTTGGAGTTTTGAGAAGGTCGACCCTGCAGCCAACTTGTTCCCTGTACAAATCAAGCGCCTTGAGCTGTTTGCTCCACCACCGCCAGCAGGCGTTTCTCTGGTTGGCCGTGCCAATATCCGTCGCGAGCAGAGTGGTCAGACCCTGGTAGCGAATATCCAAGTAGCAGATCTGCAGGGGCGGCCCCTGTTGCGGTTGTCGGGATGGAGTGATCGTGTCTTTCTGGACAACACTGCACAGCATTTTCACGACTGGCGACTGGATCCGCCCAGGAGCTATCTCTCCGAGCGGCGGCTCGATAGCGAGCCGGCAGTGATCGCGCGGGGGATGACCCCGGCACGTAGTGCCTGTTTGAGGGGCGCGGGTGGGGTCTGGTTCAAGGCTGCCGCCCACATAGTACTGACCCCGGCAGAGCGTGAAATATGGTACGCGTTTCCAGAATCTGGCACGCAGCGCGAGGAATGGCTGCTCGGATACATCACTGCCAAAGACGCCGCGAGGCAGTGGCTACTGGAGGCGCACAATATCGAACTGGCGCCCATCGATCTCGAAATTCGCACCAAATCGGACGGCAGGCTGTATCTGCATAGTGATTTCGCCAACGGCATCAACTTTCCCGGCCTGGCGATCACCTCCGGCACTGGGCATGTGGCCGCCTGTATCGCCCGTGAACCCGGGGGCTTGAGTGATACAGCCCTCGAGCGCTTCGCCTCGGATGTGATCCAACGACAGGGTGAGTTTTCGAAGACAGGCTAGATGCGCGTCGAGCTGAATTAAAACTGAATGCCATGTGTCGGGGTCGGCAAGGAGGACAAGTGAATTTTGCAGCGGAGAGATACGGAATGACTGTAACGCAACAGGGGGTGGAGGATGCAATTTTGGAAGTCCTCAAGGACATCGTACAGGACTGGGATCTCGAACTGGACGGCCAGATGACGCCGGATTCACTACTGGTCGCCAATCTCGGCTTTTCATCGGTGGATTTCGTCGAACTGGCGACATCTATCGAAGATCTCTACCCGGAGGTGGAGCTGGATTTCGACGGCTTGATCATCAACAACGGACGGCTGGTGGAGGATCTTTCCGTGAGCCAGGTGGCTGCCTTCGTATATAGACGACTCAATGGCGCATGACTAAAGGACTATCAGCAGATGGCAAAGACATTGTTTATCGGGATGGATGGGGCGACCTTTACGGTCCTGGATCATCTGACCACGGACCAGACAGGCGAAGGGGTTGCAATGCCCTTCATGAAGAAATTCATGGAAAAGGGCACACGTGCCAAGCTGCGTTCCACCGCTAATCCGCTGACGCCCCCTGCGTGGGTCTCTCTTACCACGGGCCGCCATCCGGGTACCCACGGGATTTATGACTTTGTTCGCCTCGATGATCGCGGCAGCTATGTTTATTACGACCTCTTTGGCGCCAAGAACATCAAGGCAGAAACCATTTGGTCTATCATGAACCGCCAGAACCGCAGCACGGTGGCGTTGAATTTTACCATGACGGCACCGCCGCGCGAGGGCACCGGCAGCATCGTGCCGGGATTTGTATCCTGGAAGCACCTCCGTCGCAATACAACGCCCCCCGCCTTGTTCGACCGGATTTGCACGATTCCCGACTTTGAACCCAAAGAGCTGGCCTGGGACTTCGACCGGGAAAAGGAAGCAGTGGCGGTGCTATCCGAAGCCGAAATGGAGCATTGGGTGCGCTACCATGGTGTCCGGGAAAAGCAGTGGTACCGGGTTGCCGAGTACCTGCTGAAGGAAGATGACCCGGATATGCTTGGGGTGGTGTTTGATGGCGTGGACAAGATCCAGCATCAGGCCTGGCAGTTTCTCGACCCTGAACTCATTCCGAAAGATCCCTCGCCCTGGGAAAAGCGCATGCGCCAGGCCTGTGTGGAGTTTTTCACGGAACTGGATCAATACATTGAGAAGCTGGTGACTCTGGCAGGCCCGGATTGCCAGGTGTTCATGGGGTCGGATCATGGCTTCACCTGGTCCTCCGAGGTGTTGCGTATCAACATGTTTCTCGCGGAAAAGGGTTACCTCTTCTGGGGCGATGAAGAAACACAGAAGACCGGCGCTGACTCCATGTGGTCAGCCAATCTGGACTGGGACCGCACGGTTGCCTATTGTGGCACCCCGTCCAGTAATGCCATTCGCATCCGTGTAGCTGACGCGCCCGGCAAGCCGGGGGTCAAACCATCAGAGTACACATCGCTGCGTGACCAGCTGATCAGGGATCTTGAGTCGCTGGAGGACGAGAACGGCAAACGCCTGATCAGTGAGGTCCTAAAGAGAGAGGATGTATTCAATGGTCAGGATATGGCGAATGCACCGGATTTGACCCTTGTGCTACACGATTTCGGTTTTGTTTCCGTTGCCAACCTGGAGCCTATGCACCTGAAGCGGGATCCCGTAGGAACGCATCACCCCAACGGTGTGTTTCTCGCCTGCGGCCCTGGCATTGCCGCAAAGGGAGAAATCGAACGGCTCGACATTGTGGACGTCGCTGCGACATTACTTTACAGCCAGGGCTTGTCAATACCTTCTGATTTCGAAGGCGAGGTGCCTCTCGCTGTGTTTGAGCCCGACTATAAAAGCAAGCATCCCGTGGAAATTGGCGAGCCGACCTTGCCTGTAGCCAAAGGGGTTGCGCGGGTTGGGCAGGCCAGTGCCGAGCCGGACGAAGATTCGGAAGAGTACCGAAAGCAAATTCTTGATCAGCTCCAGATGCTCGGTTACATGGAGTAGTGATGCAGCTTGCAGACCTCGGCCATGTTCGCCTGCGGTATCTACAACGACCTGCGTGTAGAGCAGCGACGGGAGCGCGCGAGCACGTCCTACTGGTGCACGGGCTGGCGTCCAATGTCGCACTCTGGTATTTCCGAATGGCACCGAGCCTGGCCGCCCACTACCACGTGACCATGTTTGATCTACCCGGCCACGGTCGCAGTTCGGAAAGCTCCAGGGGTTATCGGCCCGCTGACATGGCCAGTGATATTTGTCAGCTCCTGGACAGGTTGGGGATCGAGCAGGCGCATCTGGTCGGACATTCTTTTGGTGGCGCGGTTTCGATGAAATTTGCCCACCTGTATGGCGAGCGTGTCCGCTCTGTAACCCTTATCGACAGCCGGCTTCGCCAATTGCAGGAGGAAATGCCCATCTGCGAGTGGCAGCATTGGCCAGCCTACAAGGACCTGATTAACCGGCACGGAGTCGATATCGACGAGCGCACCCTGGATTTCGGCGTCGACGTGCTGGTGGCATTGGCACGGTTACGGGTTGAATCCCCGCAGCAGTGTGAAAAGCTCAGCCAGGCTATGCCTGTGTCATTGCTCGGCTCGGGCGGCGTGCCGTCTGCGCGCCAGTGGCTTGACCTGATCGGGAAACCCGGGGTACGCGAAGCGCTTACCTACGGAGATAACATAAGCGCAGACGATCTGCTTCAGATCGATAAACCGGTGGCCGGGATATACGGGGAATTGTCGCCAAACATAGGCACCTCAAAACTGCTCGCCCGGGTTTTGCCCCAGGCGCGTATTGAGGTAATCCCCCAGGTCGGGCATTTCTTTGTCGAATCCCACCCCGATGTGATCGTTAACGCAGTGCGCAGGCTCATCAGCAGCAGCACCGCAGTGCCCGCCGGCGCCGTAGTGGCCTAGCTCGCCAGCACGCACCCGCTTCGGTGGCTTCGGTACTGTCACACAGGTAGTCTATGCAGACGGTGCCACTGCGCCGCCACCGCTCCAGTCCTGCTGCACAATGCCCGTGCCCGGTTCCTTGTACCAGTGGCCACGCAAATGCTTGTACAGGGGGACGTCCTGGGTAATCAGGTACATCCCCGGCTCTGAACCATTGGCGTGATGGGAGTGAAGGTGACCCGCTGGCGTGATCATCACCAGGTAATCCTGCCAGTCGATCCGCTGGTCGTTCACAATGGAATGGCAATCCGCAGCACGCACGATAATCTGCAGCGCTACTGCCGCGTGGCAATGAGGCTCCTGCTGCTCGCCAGGTCGCATCCATTTCCACGCCGGTATAAATGAACTGTAGGCCAGGTCCCCATCGATGCCGAAGTGGATAACGCCGCTGGCGTTGGCAGCCTCGAAAGTGTCTCGCTGTAGCTGCATGACATGGTCAGCATGATAGTGCACCGCGGGAATGTTTTTGCAGCCGCCGGAAGGAGCTTCCAGGCCGAGAAACCTCACCAACGGTTCATCACTCACGGCGTATAGAATCGCCCGCTGGGCCTTGGCCCGGTGAATGGCGCCAGAGCCGCCTGGCAGGAAAAATACGTCTCCGGCCTGCCACTCAAGGGTTTCGTCTCCCCATGTGCTACTGCCTTCGCCTTGAATGGCAAGATACATCTCAGCACTCGCGACGAAGTCGCTTGCCACCGCGTCGCCAGGCTGCATGCACAAATAGGTCGCGAAAAAAGATGGCGTTGTCGCGCGCCAGGGGATCGCCAATTCGTTGCCCAGGTCCAGCGCAATCGGTCCACTGGGGGTGTCGGCATCGAGGGCCAGGGCGCGTTCGGCGGCAAAGGCATGCACGGGCACCGGAGGCGGCGGCGTTCGCAGTTTTCCGCCTCGTACCCGCTGCGATACCCCTGGGATGCCCAGGTAACTGCCACGTTCGGAATAGACTGTCTGCTTTCTGCTCATATGGACACCGCTGAACCTGCTGCCAATACGGGGATAAATCCATTAACCGGGAAGCCGCAGTTTTTCATTCTGAGCGGTTACCGCTTCCAGACCCGCCAATAATACGCGCGTTCCATGAGCCTGCCAATCTGTAGGTTCTACCGCGGGTGCCTGTGTGTCTTGAATTCGGGGCAAGCGGCATCTATATTCAATCTCAAAGGAACTCAAAGCCGGGCACAGAGAAGGCATCTATGATCGGGTTTGGAGCAGCTGATTGCGCACATCAATCGATCGGGGAAATCTGTGCAGTCTAGTATTTGTCATGACGACGCGCCGCGCCTGCTTCAACTCAAGCAGGATGAGATTCACCTTTGGTGCTGTGATGATACCCAGGTTAAAGATGCCGCACTGCTTCAGCACTATAGGACCTGGTTGGATGAAGTGGAGCTGGGCCGCTTGCGTCGGTTTCATTTCGCCAGGCATCGCCATCAGTTTTTGGTGACCCGTGCGCTTGTGCGTTATGCACTGTCCAGCTATCTCCCGTCAACTGGACCTGCTGCCTGGCGTTTTGGCACCAATGACTACGGCCGGCCGATGCTTGCCCACCCTGGAATGGTCGCGAGCGGTCTGGAATTCAACTTGTCGCACACCCATTGTCTGGCCGTTTTGGCTATTTGCCACAGCGGTGAGCTTGGGGTGGATGTTGAGTATCATCGCAGGCCATGCGACGCCACGCTGCTTTCCGATCGATTTTTTTCGCCTCTTGAAGCACGGCAATTGAAGGCATTGCCAGAGTCGCAACAGCGGCAACGGTTTTTTGATCATTGGACGCTAAAAGAAGCCTACATAAAAGCCCGTGGTATGGGGCTCGCCATTCCACTGAGTTCTTTTTCATTTGACCTGTCCGCACCGGGTGCTATTGGTTTTGGGGTCGAGCCAGAGGCTGGTGATCGGGGCGAGGGTTGGCGGTTCTGGCAGCTAAGACCAAACGCCACACACAAGATTGCTGTCGCGCATCGAGCGGGTGAATCCGCTGTGATGACCAAGCTGAGGTGCCTCCAGGTGGTCCCGAATGTCAGTATTAAACCTGTGGACTACACTGTGTTCAATTCCACCAGATAACCCCGCTCCGTCTGAGGTGCTTCCATGCTGAAACCGCCGTGTAGCATAGTGACAGGATTTCTGGGTAGCGGAAAAACCACCCTCCTGCAGCACGTGTTGTTGGAAGGTCTGTCGGGTGGTCCGGTGGCGATTATAATGAATGAGCTGGGTGAAATTGGTATCGACGGCAACGTCATTACTGATTTCCAGTCAGTAGAGAAAATGGTTGAGCTCAACAGCGGGTGTGTGTGCTGTACGATCTCTGAATTGCAGCTCGGCCAGGCGTTGAATGAAATTGTAGAGGAAATTTCGCCGTTACTGATCATTATTGAAACAACCGGTATCGCAGAACCCGGACCGATTGTGGGTCGTTTGCGAACCTTTGGCTATAATATTGAATCGGTCGTTACTGTTGTTGACGCTATAAGCTTCCCCGGTGAGGACGTAGCCAGGCGGACCATCGAAAACCAGATTCAGGCAGCTGATTTTCTGGTCCTGAATAAAACGGACGGTGTGGACAGAGACAGGTTGAGCGAGATTATAAGTGCGATCACTCAGCTAAATCCGCGCGCGCACCTGGTGCATACGAACTACGGTCGAGCTGATCCCCGGTTGCTGTTTACTGCCGGCACGAAGAAACAGAAGCAATCGGTGCCGGAAGGGGGGCAGCTGCCAGCCAGAGGTCATCACGATCACCGTCGCGGTGCCGGGCATGTCGATACCTTTTCCTTTAGCTGTAACCACCCACTTGACCTGGATCGACTGAAAGCGTTTTTGGCCCAGCTACCGAAAGAAATCATTCGGGCAAAAGGCATTCTCAGACGTAGCGGTGACGCTGCGCCGTTGTTGTTCAATTATGTCTGCGGCCGATTCGATTTCAGGGATTTACCAAACCTCAAGGACCCGGTGGCGACCCAGGCGGTATTTATTGGGGAGATCAATGGCGCTTTGAAGGACAACATTACAGGCCAGCTTCGCTCCCTGGAGCTACGCAGCTGAGCAGCGCATTGAGTTCAATCTCACCCTGAAAAACCCCCGCGACTATCCTGGCTGATGGGTCGAATGGGGGTCGGCTATCTCCGCCCTGTTTTTGTGGAAATCCACGCAAATACCTATCCATCGATTGTAATTCCCCCCACGCCCCTTTACTGTAGCGATCACGTAAAGGGCAAGTCCTGGCGAAAGCCTGGATACGCAAAGTCGACGATCTAAGGGGCCACCAGCCCTATGATAGCGGGACCGCCGGAATCTACCGAGGCTTGCCAGCCTCGGCTGTATTGTATCTATCCGTGTGTATCAGCTTTGCCCTGCGAACATCTGGAGCGAAGCGATATGGCACTGTTTTCAAGAATTTCCCTGGTTACTGCCTTTATCTTGACATTTCCCGCCGTCACTGCTGCGCAAACGCAGGTCGCGACGGAACGTCATGCCTTCCCGCAGTTGAGTTTCACCTCCGCGTCCCGGGGTGAGCAGGCCATCGCGAATCTGGAGGGCCGGCTGTCCGAGGTCGCCCAGTGGTACGGCATGACCTCGGCGGAATTCACCAGCACCCTGCGCAATGACTCCAGCGCCTCAATCGACCGGCAGGGGCGCTTGTTTTATATGGATATTTTCCCGGAGACCGCTAACGAGAGTGACCTACCGCCAGGGGGAGCCCCCTATCCTGACAGCCAGACCTTTTTTCTCAATAGCCGGCCTGGGGCGAACCGAGTAGTTTACCTGGATTTTGATGGCCATACCTTCTCCGGTCGCACCTGGGATGCTGAGGAGACAGTTGTATCACCACCCTATGATATAGACGGCTATGAAAGTAGCCTCGACAGTACCGAACTTGAAGCTATCCAGAACATCTGGCGCCAGGTGGCTGAGGACTTCGCGCCTTTCGACATCAACGTCACCACGCAGGAGCCGGGCCAAGGCGCCATTTCGCGAGGTAGCAAAACGGACCAGGTGTTCGGTACTCGTGTAGTCATCACCCGTGACACGTTTCTCAGCTGCGGCTGTGGCGGGGTCGCGTACTTGCGGGTGTTCGATGATATTGGGGACTACCGGAAGCCCGCCTTCGTGTTTGGTACCACCCCGACGGGCGTCGCCGAGGCAATTACCCATGTGGCGGGTCACAACCTGGGACTGAACCACGATGACAACGCCGGCAGTGAAGGCCATGCGAGCGCCAGCCGCAGCGAGTACGATATTCAACTTGTACCAGCCTACAGCGCCCCACTGGTAGAGGATGACCACGGCAATAGCAACGCTAGCGCCACCAGTCTGGACGCGACCGGTGATGGCACCCGCAAAACAATCTATACCAACGGTATGATCCACCACCGGGATGATGTAGACGTTTTCCGCTTTGTCAGCGGGGCGGGAAGTTACAGCATCACGGTAGACCCCGCCCTCTACAGTCCCAACCTCGATATCCAGGCCCGGTTGTTCAACAGCGAGGGCGATCCTGTAGCGAGCTCGAACCCCATATCCAGCCTGGGCGCCACCCTGAGCGGCGCTGCCCTGCCTGCGGGGGAATACTTCCTGGCTATCGACGGGGTAGGGGGCGGCGAGCCCATGTCTGTGGGCTACACTGATTACGGCAGCCTGGGCACTTACATCGTGAGTGGCACCTTTACCGACGCCAGCAAACTGCAGGCGCCGGTGGCAAGCATCAGCGCGGTCTCGTTGTCCGGCCACGCACCCCTGAGCATTGGTTTTGACGGCTCCGGTTCCAGCGATGCCGATGGCAGTATAAGAGCTTACGCGTGGAACTTTGGCGACGGCAACGGGGCGACAGGCCGGAGTAGCGGCAAGGTGTTCTATGCCCCCGGTGAGCATACGGTTAGCTTGCAGGTCACCGATTACAGCGGCCTTACTGCCAGCACCTCGGTTACGGTTGTTGTCGTTAATCAGCCGCCTGAGGCAGTCGCCTCTGCAAGTGTCGCGTATGGAGCGGCACCGCTGGTGGTGGATTTCCAGGGTTCGAATTCCAGCGACCCGGACGCCTACGAGGGCAAAATCGTCAGTTGGCATTGGGACTTTGGTGATGGTGGAAGTTCCAGCCAGGCGGATCCGAGTTACACCTACAACACGGCCGGTGACTTCACGCCTTCGCTCATGGTAATAGACGACCAGGGTGCGAGGAATACGGTGTCACTGGAACCGGTCAGCGTCGGCCACAGTGCATCCAGCCAGCTGGGCGCAATCCCGGCCCACCCTGCCATTCTTGTTGTTACCGGGGGGAGCAGTGACACCCATGTTGTCAACTGGAGCGACAATGCCAGCAATGAACACGGCTATGTGCTGGAACGCTCTGTTAACGGCGGTGCCTGGGAAGATCAATACCGGATTCTGGGAAAAAACGCTGACAGCTTTGCCGACACCGAACTGGACCCGGGTACCACCTACAGCTACCGGGTGGCTGCCTACAATAGCGCGGGAAACTCTGTCTGGTCCAAAGCGGATTCAGCGGCAACACCGGACGGCCCGGCCGAAAGCCTTTCCCTTGCCGCGGGTGGTTTCAGGCGAGAGGGCGTACGTCATGCAAACCTGGTGTGGACCGGCGGTTCAAGCTCCCAGGTCGATGTCTATCGCGACCGGGAGCTAATCGCAACCGTGGCCAATGCCGGTAACTTCGTGGACATAATCGGTGGCATGGGTGGCGGTGGCTTCAGCTACCAAATGTGCGAATACGAGAGGTCAACCTGCTCAGATATTGTAACGATTGCGTTTTGAAACCGTCCCCAAACCGGGGCTTCCTGCCACCCCCTCCGGGGGCAGCACCAGCCGGTAGGGCGTCGGCACCAGGGCTCCCAAGACAGAGGATGCGCGGTATCAGCCGTAGACAGGAAGCCTGTCAAATTTCAAGGCTCTGATTATACAGGGATTTAACGTCGGCTCAGGGTCCCGGAGCCAGTCGCCCCGCATTTTGAACTGCGCCTCCCTGCGGGTACCTTGCCCAGGTGCGGAATCTCTGGGGCAAGCGCCTCCTCGCCCTGGCACTTTTTTCTTCCACTCTTTCTCCATTCTTCGTCTATTCTTCTTCTATCGGTGATGGCTGGTTGATCGGATGTAACGGCTTCGGCTTGAAGCGTGAGGGGGGAGCCAGTATGACTCAGAGCTTGGACATGTATGTGACGGAGTTTTACGACTGTGAAGTCAACTTGTCGGCTTCCCCCCTGGATGCGCGACAACTGGCGGAGTTTGCAGACAGTCAAATGCCCAGGACCGGGATCGGGGAGGTGCCCTGGAGCACTCCCTTATCCTCCGCCCAGCTCACCGCGCTGACCGAGAATGGCAAAGCGGAGTTTGTATCAGCCCGAATGATGCTTGCCTCTGTGCAGGAGCCGGTACTGGTTGGTATTGGAGCACTGATCCGGGACCCTGATACTTATCAGAACCCCAGAATGATCATTGTGGTGGAGATCGAATCTCGTGGTCAGGGTCTCGGGCTACGAATTGCCAATGAGCTCCTTGGTCGATTAGACCCCGGTGAAGCTGTTCACGTCGAAGTTCAGGAAAGACTGTCAACGCCAAACAGGACCGCGCGGTTTTTTGCAAGGCTGGGATTTGAATGTGTCGAAGAAAACTACAGAACCGGTAATGTGTCCGAATATATCAAGGGTGATCTGGTTGGTACCGTGCCTACAAAATTCTCTTTGTATGAGTTTACCAAGCCCGGCGCAGGAAGCGATTCAGGGGCCTCCCTCCGGGCGGTAGCGGATACATAAAAACATGTTCAAATGAGCGACCAACCACATCAATTAATGACAGCTGAAATGATCGGGAGGCAGCTGAATTGTTACCGCGATGCGGGCCGGTTGATGTTTGTCACATCTTCTTTTCAGACCCATAGCCTGGTGTTGCTGCATATTCTGAGTCGCAGCGCTCCCGACATTCCTGTATTTTTCCTGAATACCGGGTACCTCTTCCCGGAAACGCTGGCGTTTCGTGATCGCATCGCCGAAGAATTTGTCCTCCAGGTGCACGACCTGCATTCGGCGGTTCCAAAAACCCAGCAGCGCGATGCTGCGGGTCGGTTTTTGTATGCCTCAGACTCGGATTTCTGTTGTTATCTTAACAAGACCCAGCCTATGGAGGCGCTGCTCGAGAGATACGATGTGTGGATCACCGGGGTGCGGGCTGATCAGAATGACAATCGCCGGGCACTCGCTGTAGAGCAACCGACTCCCGGGCGGGCGATGCGTTTCCATCCCATGCTGGGGTGGACTGAACGGGCAATAGAGGCTTACATCAGTGAATATGGGTTGCCGCGGCATCCGCTCGAAAGTGAAGGTTATCTGAGCGTCGGTTGTGAGCCGTGCACCCGCAAGATAGATCTGGCGTTGGTGGAGCAGGATCCGCGGCTGGCGCGCTGGTTTGGTTTGCAGAAAACCGAATGCGGTCTGCACACCGATCTGCTTGGCAAAAAGCAATGAGAATTCTTGTCACCGGAGGAGCCGGATACCTCGGCACTGAATTGGTGCACGCGCTGGTCCGGATGCCCGATGTCAAGCAGGTGGTGGTCTATGACAATCTCAGTCGCGGCAAACACAGCCTGTTCATAGGGCGGTCGTTGCCAAGACACATCGTCCGTTTTGTCCACGCCGACATTCTTGATCAGCGTCGTCTCAAGGCGGAGCTCGCCGGGATTGATGTCGTATACCACCTGGCCGCCAAGGTCCATACACCGTTCGAGCCTGAAGACCCGCATTCTTTCGAACAGATTAACCACTGGGGCTGTGCTGAACTCGCGACTTCGGTGGAGGCCAGCGATGTAAGCCGGCTCATATTCTCAAGCAGCACCGCAGTGTACGGCTATACTGATACTCCTGCCACGGAAGATTCGCGCTGCAGCCCGGTTACGCATTACGGCATCGCCAAGTACCGGGGTGAGAAGCAAATTGCGCGGCTCGGAAACCGCTTGAGTACCTACACCGTGCGCTGTGCCAATGTGTACGGTTACAGCCCTGCGATGCGTTTCGATGCGGTGATCAATCGTCTCATGTTCGAGGCCAACTTTTTCAATCGGGTGAACATATATAGCAGCGGTCATCAGGCGCGGGCTTTCGTCAATGTAGACCGAGCTGTGCAGGGGCTTGTCTTCCTGCTGGAAGGCACCGCGCCTCCGGGGGTATACAACCTGGTCGACGACAACTTTTCCGTACTCGATATCGCGTTGATCGCCAAGGAACTGATGCCGGACCTTGAGTTCAACTTCGTCGATCAACACATGCCGATGGGCAATTTAACGGTTTCACCGCAAACCAGGCTATCGGCGCTGCTGCCAGCGCAGGGCGTGGACCTGAAGGCGGACCTGGTCGCGTTGGCGCAGAAATTTGCCTTTCAAAATGCGTCGATTTGACTTGCAGCCACTATTGATAGCTCTTATACGGGGGTCACAAATTGCATAACCATCTGGTCTACATAATCATGGACAGCTGTCGCTACGATAGTGTGATGGCCGCTGCCACACCTAACATGGATCGTATCGGCGTGGCGGAGCGCCGCTATTCCTACGCCTCGTGGACCTCGCCCTCGCACTACGCCTATCTCATGGGCATGACTCCCCACCTTAGTCCACCTGGAATTTTTGCGTCTGAGGTCTACAAAAAGGAATTCGCCAAATGGGTGGACCGGCTGGGCATCGCGGACATGTCCTTTGCCACCTTCGTCCCGGAATTGAACCTGCCGAAGGTGCTGCAGAAACATGAATACCGTACCGTGGGGCGAGTTTCTCTGCCGGTGCTGAATCCACTCACCAGCATCAACAAGGGGTTTGATGACTACAAGTTGATGTCGAATCACAACGACTTCAGTGGAATGATTGACCAAATGCGCTTCGATCCGGAAGAACCCAGTTTCCACTTTCTGAATCTTGGTGAGACGCATTATCCCTATATGCTGGAAAGGGATGCATTGCCGCACATTTCTGGCGTTCATGGAGTATTCAAGCGCATGGATGATGGGCTCGGTGCGGCTGATGAAGACAAGTTTTTCGATATGGCGCAGATGGAAATGCTTCACAGGCAACAAATAAAATGTGTCGAATACGTGGATGGTTTATTGGGTAAATTGTTTGACCTGACGCCCCCGAATACCCACTTCATCGTCACTGCTGACCATGGCGAGTGTTTTGGAGAAGGGGGTTTCTTCGGCCACGGGCCGATCATGCACGAAAAGGTGTTTGAAGTTCCCTTCCTGGAAGGTCGACGCAACTGATTGCAGAACCGGTTCAGGGCCCCGCAGAAAAAATCAGGAGGATTGATAGATGCCTGTTGTATCTACCTTGAGCCCCCAGCTGGGCGCTCTGCTGCATGCCGATCCGGGAGAGCAGGTTGCGGACCTCGATGAGCAAATGCTCATCCGATTGTTGAGGGATAGTGGTGTTCTGGTGTTTCGCGATTTCCCTGCCAGCCCGGAGGTGTTTCAATCGCTCACGGAGCGATTCAGCAGCGAGTTCCTGCAGCATGGCATCAGCAATCGACCGCAGTTGAAGGAAGGGGACAATTACACCAACCTCGCCAACATTGGCCAATTTCCCCTGATACTGCACTCTGAAATGAGCTACTTCCCTGTCTCCCCGCAGCTGTTGTGGTTCTACTGCGTCACGCCCGCGGAATCCAATGGTGAAACCACTTTGTGTGACGGCAGTGAGCTGCTGTCGCGAATGACGCGGGAGCACGTGGCATTCTTCAGGCAGCGCCGGCTTATGTACACCTACCCTACACCGGAGGGCGAGTCCGGTTTTTTTGGCAGATTCTCTCCGGACGACGTCAATCACCGGCTGCAGGCTGAAAGTTCTTTCGAATATCGGCGCTGCCCCACCGCGGAGATTATGGATCATCTGTCCAGTTTTTATCCGGCTTCGGTTGCAGAAAATTTGCGGCCCCTGTTGCTCAGTCGTGCCGATAACTTCGACCCTGTTGTGTTCCCCAGCATGTTAATGGTGAAATACATTACTCCGGCGATCCGCAGGACCCGGCTCTCGGAAAAGGAGGCTTTTGTCAACAGCGCCATTCAATTCTTCCCGAACAAACGCTTTCATTCGCTTATCTATGATGAAACCGGTGCAAAGCTCGATGCCTCAATGATGGCAGAGCTGCTGGAGCTTGCGGAGGAGTGCACCTATGCGCACCCATGGCAAGAAGGTGATATGGTCATGATAGATAACACCCGGGTGCTGCACGGGCGCAGGGAGTTCCAGGACACACGCCGCACTATTCAAACCCGGATGTCGATGGCAAACTTCGACTGAGGGCCCGTTATTGCCTTCGAATAAGGATAATAAATCATGAGAGTTTCACTCTTTTGCGGTGCGTTGCTATGGTCCGCTGTACTGCTTGGTCCGGGAGTTGTTATGGCGGAATCTTCGGATGCCTATCGCCACGGCGAGGAGCCGATCGGCACGATTCGCCAGGTTTATGACGGCCAGCTGTTTCCAGACCTGCAGGTCAATACCTTCCGTAATATCGACCGCCTGTTTGCCACCCGCACGGTCAAGGCTGGCAGCGTGCCCTACCCGCTGCCGGAAGGTGACCGCCGGCTGGAAAATTTCCAGTTCGAGTCCCGCGGCAATACCTACGACCTCTATGACTTTATGGCCCTGAACCGCGTTGCCGGTTTGCTGGTGATCAAGGATGGAGCGATTGCGTTTGAGCGGTACGCGCTGGGCAACGATGAACACACGCGCTGGATGTCCATGTCCGTGGTGAAGTCGATAGCTGCGACCTTGGTGGGCGTCGCTATAAAGGATGGCCATATCAACAGTCTGGACGATCCGCTAACGCGCTATCTGCCGCAGTTTGCAGGCTCGGCCTATGACGGCGTGACCATCCGCCAACTGCTGCAAATGGCATCCGGTGTTGCCTGGAACGAAACCTATACCGATCCGGCCTCCGATCGCCGCGCCATGCTGGAGGCCCAGATTGCCCAGCAACCCGGAGCCATTCTCGAGCTCATGGCCGGACTGGAGCGTGCTGCGGCCCCCGGCACTCGCTGGAACTACAGTACCGGGGAAACCTCGGTGGTGGGTGCGCTGGTGAATGCCGCCACCGGCGAGCATGTCGCGGACTACCTGTCGCGGAAGATCTGGCAACCCTTCGGGATGGAAACCGACGCCAGTTGGTGGCTGGATGCGCCGGATGGGCAGGAAATCGGCGGCAGCGGCCTGTCGGCCACACTGCGTGACTACGCACGTTTCGGCCTGTTTATGCTCAACAACGGTGAGCTAGACGGGGAGTCCATCCTGCCGCCGGGCTGGGTGCAGGAGGCAACGGCCTGGCCCACTATCGGCGGCGAGTTGGTCGACTATGGCTACATGTGGTGGCTGCTGGATGAGGGTGCCTATGCCGCCATCGGGATATTCGGCCAGTTTGTCTATGTGCATCCCGATGACGACCTGGTTATCGCGATGTGGAGTGCCCAACCCAAGCCGGTGGGCAAGGACGCCGTGGACGAATACCTGTTCTTCAATGCCGTGGCTGCCGCGCTGCGCTGAGCGGTCAGTGGTTACCGGCGTTATACACCCCGTGCCAGGTCCAGGCCGTTGAGCGGCAAGCCCGCGGACAGGTGGACCGCACGCTTCAGCAACCGACTCTCCCGTGGCGATGCTCTGTTGCAGCTGGCGCTTCTCGGCCTGCTGTCAGGTCTGCTCACCGGTGGCGTTATTGTGGTATTTCGCGCCGCCATTGAATGGCCACTGGAATACTTTCTGCCCGGTGGTGACAGCGAGGCTTTCGAGCAACTGGGGGCCCTGGCCCGGGCGCTGCTGCCGCTGGCCGGAGCACTCGGCCTGGGCCTGTTCCTGTACACTCTGTCTGTTACCGACCGCCGGGTGGGCGTGGCGCATGTCATGCATCGCCTCAACTACCACCAGGGCTATATCACCCTGCGCAGCGCACTGATCCAGTTCGTGGCGGGCGTCGGTACAGTGGTGACCGGGCAATCCGCCGGGCGCGAAGGTCCGGCGGTACATCTGGGGGCTGCCTGTTCCAGCCTGATGGGGCAGTGGATGCGCCTGCCCAACAACAGTATCCGCACGCTGGTGGCCTGTGGCGTGGCCGGCGCCATCTCTGCGTCCTTCAATACGCCCATCGCGGGCGTTATTTTCGCCATGGAAGTGGTGATGATGGAGTACACCATTGCGGTGTTTACGCCGGTCATCCTGGCTGCCGTCAGTGCAGCGGTACTGAGTCAGACGGTGTACGGTGCTGAGCCTGCTTTCCAGGTGCCGCTGCTGACCATGAACTCTCTCTGGGAGCTGCCCTGGATTCTGGTAATAGCCGCGGTCATCGGCGTCGCTGCCGCAGCTTTCATCCACTTGATAGACCGCATGAGCCGTTTTGAGAGTCGCCCGGTATTGCTGCGGCTGCTGGTGGCGGGATGCCTGGCAGTGCCATTCGCACTACTGGTGCCGGAGGTGATGGGAATTGGCTATGACACGGTGAACCAGACCTTCCACGGCGAGCTCGGCCTCTGGGTATTGTTGCTGGTGGGTGTTGCCAAGCTGGTGCTTACCGGGGTCACGGTAGGGCTCGGTATGCCCAGCAGCATTATCGGGCCGACCCTGGTGACCGGCGCTACCCTGGGCGGTGCCATGGGGCTGGTCGGTGCCTGGTATGCCCCCGATACCGCATCCTCGGTGGGGTTTTACGCCATGCTCGGCATGGGCGCCATGATGGGGGCGGTACTGCAGGCACCACTGGCCGCTTTATTGGCTCTGCTGGAACTGACCCACAATCCCAATATCATCCTCCCTGGCCTGCTCGCCATCACGGTCGCCAGCCTGGTCACCAGTGAAATTTTTGGCAAGAAATCGGTGTTCCTGGCGATTCTGAAAACCCAGGGTTTCAATTATCAGAGTTCGCCGGTCACCCAGGCATTGCGGCGGGTGGCGGTGCCGGCAATCATGGAACGCAGCATGCAGCCGGTGCCGCGTCAGCTGAACAGGGAAGCTGTGGAGCAGGTGCTCGCCGCGAAGCCCAAGTGGCTGTTGATTGAAGGCAGCACCAGCGCGGTGGCGTTGATGCTGACGGCAGATCTGGTCCGTTACCAGGAGGAGGTGGCAGCGGATAATACCTCTGATGGGGAATTGTTGCCGGACGTTATCGATCTACTGGAAATCCCCGCCAAGCGTCGCGATGTGGCGCCGGTACCCTACCAGGCGACCCTGGAGGAGGCGCTGCACGTGTTCGAGAGCACCAAGGCCGAAGCCCTGTATGTCTGCCAGCACTTTTCCTATGGCAGCGGGCGCAGTATAGGGATCATCCTGCAAGCGGACATCGACAGTTACTACCAGTACCGCGCTCCCTGAACGTGCGTGCCGTGCCGGCCCGGTCAGAGCGCGGCAATCACTGCTTCGGTAAACTCAGTAGTACTCGCCGACCCGCCGAGGTCGCCGGTGGTGTGCTCGCCTTTGGCAATGACGTCGCGCAGCGCAGCGCGGATTTTTGCGGCCTTCGCCCCCATGCCGAGGTAGTCCAGCATCTGGCAGGCGGCGAGAATAACGGAGGTGGGGTTGGCAATATTCTTGCCGGCGATGTCCGGCGCGCTGCCGTGGACCGCCTCAAAGATTGCGCAGTCGGTGCCGATATTGGCGCCCGGGGCCATGCCGAGGCCGCCGACCAGCCCGGCGCAGAGGTCCGAGAGAATGTCGCCAAACAGGTTGGTAGTGACGATCACATCAAACTGTTCCGGGTTCATCACCAGCTGCATGCAGGCGTTGTCGACGATCATTTCCACCATTTCGATTTCGGGGTAGTGGCTGGCAATTTCCCGCGCCACGCGCAGGAACAGGCCCGAGGTCGATTTCAGGATATTGGCCTTGTGCACCACGGTGACTTTTCTGCGTCCTTCCCGCTGTGCCAGTTCGAAAGCAAAGCGCAGGATGCGCTCGGCGCCGCCGCGGCTGATAACGCTGAGGGCTTCGGCAATCGTGTCGTCATCGGACACGGTCTGGCCCTTGCCGGAATACATGCCCTCGGTGTTTTCGCGCACGGTGATGATGTCGATATTCTCGTAGCGTGCCTTGGTGCCCTGGAAGGAGATGACCGGGCGCACATTGGCGTAGAGCTGGAAACGCTGGCGCAGGTCGACATTGATGGAGGAAAAGCCCTTGCCGATGGGTGTGGTCAGTGGGCCTTTCAGTGCCACCTTGTTGCGCGCGATGGCGTCCAGGGTTGCCTGGGGCAGGAGTTCGCCGCTGTTCTCGAGCGCGGTCAGGCCGCCCTCAACGTAGTCGTATTCGAAATCGCAGCCCGCGGCGTCGAGGATGGCGGTGGTGGCATCGACAATACTGGGGCCGATGCCGTCGCCCCGGATAACGGTGATGTGTTGGCTGCTCACGGTGGCCTCCCCAGGCTCTGCTATAAAAAGTGTCCATGGTAGCGGAACAGGACGTTGTTGGCACTTCGGTATGGCGGTGCCTGTTGCCAGGCGCGGAGTGTAGTGCAATTTGCATATGGTTTCACTTGAAACCACTTTGTGCGGGCGTCTATACTCACCCGTCTCGCTGCCTTCGGCTACTTGCCGGGCAGCCATACCCGACAGAGGAGGTGGCCGGTGGCTGACCTGTTTGCAAATCCCATGGGGCTGGACGGTTTTGAGTTCGTGGAATTCACCGCGCCGGAGCCGGGCATTCTGGAGCCCGTTTTCGAGGCGATGGGTTTTACCCGCGTTGCAGTGCACCGCACCAAGGAGGTCGCCCTCTGGCGCCAGGGCGACATCAATTTCGTCAGCAACTACGAGCCCCAGAGCCACGCCTGGTACTACGGCCGCGAGCACGGCCCGTCCGCCTGCGGCATGGCGTTCCGGGTCAGGGATGCGACCCTGGCCTACAATCGCGCGCTGGAGAAGGGCGCCCAGCCAGTGCAAGTGGAAACCGGGCCCATGGAGCTGCGGCTACCGGCGATCAAGGGCATTGGCGGCGCTACCCTGTACCTGATAGACCGCTATGAGGAAGGCCAGAGCATTTACGATATCGATTTCCACTGGCTGGAGGGTGTCGAGCGCAAGCCCCCGGGCCTCGGTTTCCACACCCTGGATCACCTGACGCATAACGTCTACCGCGGCCGCATGGGTTTCTGGTCGAATTATTACGAGGAGCTGTTCAACTTCCGGGAGATCCGCTACTTCGACATCAAGGGCGAGTACACCGGGCTGCTGTCGAAGGCGATGACCGCCCCGGACGGCAAGATCAGGATTCCCCTGAATGAGGAAGCCAAGGGTGGCGGCCAGATAGAGGAATTCCTGATGGCCTACAACGGCGAGGGCATCCAGCACATCGCGCTCGCTTGCGATGACCTCCTCGCCTGTTACGATCGCCTCAAGGCCGCCGGTATGACCTTCATGCCGACACCGCCCACGACCTATTATGAGATGCTGGACGAGCGCCTGCCGGGCCACGGCGAGTCGGTGACGGAACTGCAGTCCCGCGGTATCCTGCTGGACGGCAGCACCGGCGACGGGGCCCCGCGCCTGCTGCTGCAGATTTTCTCGGCCAATTTGCTGGGGCCGGTATTCTTCGAGTTTATCCAGCGCAAGGACGACGATGGTTTTGGCGAGGGCAATTTCAAGGCCCTGTTTGAATCCATCGAGCGGGACCAGGTAGCGCGCGGTGTGCTCGGCGGCGCCGAGGACGGCGGCAAGGACTCATGAACAGGAAACAGGAGAACAAGGCATGAAGCTGGCATCACTGAAGAGCGGGCGCGACGGCGCCCTGGTAGTCGTATCCAGGGACCTGCAGCGCTGCCTGCAGGCCGGAATGACTTTGCAACAGGCGCTGGATGACTGGGAAGCTCGGCGGCCCGGGCTCGAGCGCCTCGCGGAGGAGGTTGACGCTGGCGCCGGTGAGCCCTTTGTCGAGGACGCCTGCACCTCACCCCTGCCCCGGGCCTTCCAGTGGGCTGACGGCTCGGCCTACGTGAACCACGTAGAGCTGGTGCGCAAGGCCCGTGGTGCGGAGATGCCGGAGAGCTTCTGGACCGACCCGCTGATGTACCAGGGGGGCTCGGACAGCTTTCTTGGTCCTCGCGACCCCATCGTCATGGCCGACAGCGCCTGGGGCATCGATTTTGAGGGCGAGATCGCGGTGATTACCGGCGATCTGCCCATGGGGGCGAGCCCGGAGCAGGCCGCTGCCGGGATTCGCCTGCTGATGGTGGTCAACGACGTCTCCCTGCGCAACCTGATTCCGGCCGAATTGGGCAAGGGTTTTGGTTTCTTCCAGTCCAAGCCCTCCAGCGCCTTCAGTCCGGTTTGTGTCACCCCCGACGAGCTGGGCCAGGCCTGGGATGGCGGGCGGCTGCACCTGCCCCTGCGGGTCAGCTACAACGGCGAGCTGTTCGGCAAGGCCAACGCCGGTATCGACATGACTTTCGATTTCCCGACCCTGATTGCTCACGCGGCGAAAACCCGCCCCCTCTGCGCCGGCACCATCATCGGCTCGGGCACGGTATCCAACAAGGACGAGGACGGCTCCCCCGGGCGGCCGGTGGCGGATGGGGGCATGGGCTACAGCTGCATCGCGGAAATCCGCATGATCGAGACAATTCGCGATGGCAAGCCGACCACTCCGTTCATGCAGTTCGGTGACCGGGTGCGATTGGAAATGCTGGATGCTGCAGACAACAGCCTGTTCGGAGCCATCGACCAGCAGGTGCAACAGCAGGGATAGGTGTACCATTTCTCTGGCGGGAACACGCTGTAAGTAAAAATAGTGCGTTTTAACTGCTCAGGGAGTTGACCCGCGCCGTGCTGGTATCTATACTCCCCAACCTCGAATTTGGGCTGGTTAAGTTGGTTCAGTTCATAGTGAAGCGCCAAGGGGCCTTCATGTCGAGGAAGTTTTGATGCGGGGTGGAGCAGCCTGGTAGCTCGTCGGGCTCATAACCCGAAGGTCGTCGGTTCAAATCCGGCCCCCGCTACCAACACACGTGTCGTCCGCTCCGAAATGGCGGCACGTTTCGTAAAAGCCCCTTCATGGGGCTTTTTCGTATCTGCGAAAAAAGCCCGTAGGGATTTTCAGGTTTTTGCGAAAATTTTTGTGATTTGAGTGGAGTCGGATTGGCGACCAAACAACAGGAACTGCTCGAGCTACTGGAGCCGACAGTAGCTGCCCTGGGCTACGAGCTTTGGGGTATAGAGTACCTGTCACAGGGCAAGCACAGCGTGCTGCGCATCTATATTGATGCGGAGGCGGGTATCTCCGTGGACGACTGCGCCAAAGTGAGCGGTCAGGTCAGCGCGGTGCTTGATGTCGAGGATCCGATTGTCGGCGAGTACACCCTCGAGGTGTCGTCGCCCGGCATGGACCGGCTGCTGTTCCGGCTGGACCAGTTCCCGGAATTTGCCGGTGAGGTGGTCGAGCTGCGCCTGCGCAGGCCCTTTGATGGGCGGCGCAATTTCAAGGGCGTGTTGCAAGGTATCGAGGGCGAGGATGTGGTGGTGCGGATTGACGACCACGAGTATCTGTTGCCCTACAGCGCTGTCGACAAGGCGCGTATTCATCCCCGCATCGAGGGTGCGGTCAGTGTAACTGACGAGGCTACGAATGAATAAAGAGATCCTGATGGTGGCTGAGGCCGTCTCGAACGAGAAGGGCGTGTCCGAGGACATCATTTTCGAGGCGATCGAGCTGGCGTTGGCCACAGCGACCAAGAAGCGCTATGACGAGGAAGCTGATATTGAGGTCAGGATTGACCGCAAGACCGGCGACTACGTCACGCTGCGTCGCTGGCTGGTGGTGCCCGACGATGAAATGGCGCTGCTGGGCACCCAGTTTACTACCGAAGAAGCTATCGAGCAGGATCCCGGCCTGAAGCCGGGCGATGTCTTCGAGGAAGAAGTCGAGAACGTAGGCTTCGGCCGTATCGCCGCGCAGACCGCCAAGCAGGTAATCGTGCAGCGGGTGCGGGACGCCGAACGCGCCCAGGTGGTTGAACAGTACCGCAACCGGGTCGGCGAACTGGTGGCAGGCACAGTCAAGAAAGTGACCCGCGACAACGTTATCGTCGACCTCGGCAGCAATGCCGAGGGCCTGTTGCCCCGCGACCAGCTGGTGGGTCGCGAGACCTTCCGGGTCAACGACCGCGTGCGCGCTATTCTGCAGGAAATCAGCGCCGAGACCCGCGGCCCGCAGCTCATGCTGAGCCGGTCCTGCCCGGAAATGCTGATCGAACTGTTCAAGATTGAGGTGCCGGAGATTTCCGAGGAAGTCATCCAGATCCGCGCCGCTGCCCGGGATCCGGGTTCGCGCGCCAAGATTGCGGTGAAGACCAACGACCAGCGCATTGATCCGGTAGGTGCCTGTGTCGGCATGCGCGGCTCCCGGGTCCAGGCCGTTTCCAACGAGCTGGATAACGAGCGTGTGGACATTATCCTGTGGGATGACAATCCTGCCCAGCTGGTGATCAATGCCATGTCCCCGGCAGAGGTCGAGTCCATCGTGGTGGATGAGGACAGCAACACAATGGAAGTGGCAGTAGCCGCGGACAATCTGGCCCAGGCGATTGGCCGTTCCGGCCAGAACGTGCGTCTGGCCAGTGAGCTGACCGGTTGGACCATCAACGTGATGAGCATGGAAGAAGCCGCCGAGAAACATGAAACGGAAGCCGGGGAAGTGATCCAGATGTTCGTTGAACAGCTGGATATTGACGACGAAGTGGCGGAAATCCTGGTCGAGGAAGGCTTCACCACCCTGGAGGAAGTCGCCTATGTGCCGCTGGACGAAATGACCGCGATTGAAGGCTTTGACGAAGATATCGCCGAGGAGCTGCGGGCCCGGGCCAAGGACGCGCTGCTGACCCAGGCGATCGCCTCCGAAGAACAGCTCGGTGCGACCGAGCCGGCCCAGGACCTGCTGGAGATGGAAGGCATGGACCGTCACCTGGCCTATGTGCTGTCCAGTCGCGGTGTGATCACCATGGAAGACCTGGCGGAGCTGGGCGTTGACGAACTGATGGATATTCCGGAAATGACCGAGGAGCGTGCCGGAGAGCTGATCATGACAGCGCGCGCACCCTGGTTTGCCGAGGAGAGTGAATAGGCCAGCGAGATCTGGACACAACACCTCAAGGCATCAGGGCTTCACGGGATCAAGGAGAATATTGCATGGCGCAAGTGACAGTACAGCAACTCGCAGAGACAGTGGGTGCGCCCGTAGATCGTCTGCTGACGCAGATGAAGGAAGCGGGCCTGCCTCACGCGGCTGCCGCTGAAGCTGTGTCTGAAGAAGACAAGCAGACCCTGCTGGCATACCTGAAGCGCAGCCATGGTGAAGCTGACGGTGCGCCCAAGCGGATCACCCTGAAGCGCAAAACCATCAGCACCCTGCGTACTACCGGCTCCCAGGGTCGCAAGACGGTTAACGTCGAGGTGCGCAAGAAGCGCACCTATGTGAAACGCGATGCAACGGACGGCGAGTCCGAGATGCAGGATGTAGCTGCGGCGGAAGCGGCCGCGCGCGAAATCGAGGCTCAGGCCGCGGCGGAAGCGCAGGCCGCAGCCGAGGCTGCAGCCGACGCCGAGGCCAGGGCCGAGGCGGAGCGTGAAGCCATTGCTGCCGCGGTAGCTGCCATCCCGGAGCCAGAGCCAGAGCCGGAACCGGAACCGGAAGACGAAAAGGACCTGGACCCGGAAGTCCTGCGCCAGCGCGCAATGCTACGCCGCCAGGCCCGCGAGGCTGCGGAAGCCGAGGCCCGCAAGACGGTGCTGGAAGCTCGCAAAGCCGAAGAAGAGCGCGTGCAAACGGAAGCGGCGGCCAAGGTCGAACGGGAGAAAGAGACTGCCGCCCGCAAGCAGCCCAAGCGCCTGCACGATGCGCCGGCTCCGGCCCAGACCGAGGAACAGCGCAAGAAGGCGGCCAAGGGTCGTATCGATCGCAACTCTCCTGGCGGCCGCGGCAAGCAGCGCGGGCACAACCTGTCCCTGTCCGATCTGGAAGCAGCTGAGTCCGGCATCATGCGCCGCCGCGGCGGGCGCAAGAAGATACGTGGTTCCGGTTCTTCCCACGCCGAACACTCCAAACATGGATTCGAAATGCCGACCGAGAGAAAAGTTTACGATGTCGAGCTGGCGGACATGACCTCCGTCGGTGGTCTGGCCCAGCAGATGTCGGTCAAGGCTGGCGAAGTCATCAAGGAGCTGATGAAGCTCGGGGTGATGGCGAACATCAACCAGATGATCGACCAGGATACGGCCATTCTCGTAGTCGAGGAAATGGGCCACAGGCCCATACTGATCAGCGCGGATGCGCTGGAAGAAAAGCTGGAAGAGACCCTGTCCCAGCACGAGGGTACCCCGGAGCCGCGCGCGCCGGTGGTCACCGTCATGGGCCACGTCGACCACGGCAAGACCTCGCTGCTGGACTATATCCGCAAGGCCAAGGTGGCGTCCGGCGAGGCGGGGGGCATTACCCAGCACATTGGTGCCTACCATGTGGAGACCGGCCACGGCATGATCTCCTTCCTGGATACTCCCGGCCACGCGGCGTTCACCGCCATGCGTGCCCGCGGGGCCAAGAGTACCGACATCGTGATCCTGGTGGTGGCGGCTGACGACGGCGTCATGCCCCAGACCGAAGAGGCGGTGCAACACGCCCGCGCGGCCAAGGTGCCGTTGATCGTCGCGATCAACAAGATGGACAAGGAAGGCGCGGATCCGGATCGGGTCAAGAACGAACTCGCGGCCAAGGATGTGATCCCGGAAGACTGGGGCGGCGACACCCAGTTCATAGAGGTTTCCGCACACACGGGCGACGGCATCGACGACCTGCTGGACGCCGTATTGCTGCAGGCGGAAGTGCTGGAACTGAAGGCACCGCGCGACGTGCCGGCCCAGGGTATCGTGATCGAGTCGCGGCTCGACAAGGGCCGCGGTCCAGTGGCTTCGCTGCTGATTCAGAACGGCACCCTGCGCCAGGGCGATATCGTGCTGGCGGGCCTGCAGTATGGCCGCGTGCGCGCCATGCTGGATGAGAACGGTGAGCCTATCGACGAAGCGGGCCCGAGTATTCCGGTGGAGATTCTGGGCCTCGACGGCACCCCGGATGCCGGTGACCTGTTTGCGGTGGTCGAAAGCGAGAAGCGCGCGCGTGAAATCGCCCAGTACCGCTTTGACAAGACCCGCGACAGCAGGCTGCAGCGGCAGCAGGCTGCCAAGCTGGACAACATGTTCGAGAGCATGACCGCCGGCGAAAGGAAAACCCTCAATGTGGTGGTCAAGGCCGACGTGCGCGGCTCCCTGGAAGCCATCCAGACCGCGCTGCTGGACCTGGGCAACACCGAGGTACAGGTCAACATCGTCTCTGGCGGGGTTGGCGGGATCGCGGAGACCGATATTACCCTGGCGATCACCTCCGGCGCCGTGGTCTTCGGCTTCAACGTGCGGGCTGACAACGCAGCCCGCCGGCTGGTCGAGCAGGAAGGTGTGGATCTGCGCTACTACAACGTGATCTACGACCTGATAGACGACGTCAAGCAGGCTCTCACCGGCATGCTGGCACCGGAGATGCGCGAGGAAATCCTGGGCATTGCCGAGGTGCGCGATGTGTTCCGCTCGCCCAAGTTCGGCGCCATCGCCGGCTGTATGGTGATCGAGGGCACGGTGTATCGCTCGCGGCCGATCCGGGTCCTGCGCGACAACGTGGTGATCTACCAGGGCGAACTGGAGTCCCTGCGCCGCTTCAAGGACGAAGCCAGCGAAGTGCGCAACGGTGTGGAGTGCGGTATTGGCGTCAAAAACTACAATGACGTCAAGCCGGGCGACCTGATCGAAGTCTATGAAGTGAAGGAGTTTGCCCGCACCTTGTAGGCGCGGCACAGCCATGGCCAAGGAATACAGTCGTACCCAGCGCGTTGCGGATTACCTGCAACGCGAACTGGCCCAGCAGATCCAGCTGGAACTGCGGGATCCGCGCATCGGCATGGTGAGTATTACCAGCGTCGATGTCAGCCGCGATCTGGGCTATGCAAAAGTCTACTTTACCCGTCTTGAGAGTGACTGCGCCGAGGAGGCGAAAGAGGTCGCGGAGGTATTGAACAAGGCCGCAGGTTTCCTGCGCACCCGGCTGTCCAAGGACAGCAATATGCGCAGCGTGCCGCAGCTGCGGTTTTATTTTGACAGCAGTGTCGGTCGCGGCCGCGAGATGGAAGATCTCATTCGCCGCGCCGCGGAGGCCGACCGCGAACTCGGCCTGCGCACGGATGAAGATCCCGGCGAGGAGAATTAGTGGGCCAGCGCAAGGGCAGGCCACTGGACGGGATTCTGGTTTTGGACAAACCTGCGGAGATGAGCTCGAACAAGGCTCTGCAGTGTGCCAAGCGGCTATACTTTGCCGCCAAGGCAGGGCATACCGGAAGCCTGGATCCGCTGGCGACCGGGGTACTGCCGCTGTGTTTTGGTGAGGCGACCAAGTTTTCGCAATACCTGCTGGACGCGGACAAGGCCTATGCCAGCACCTTTGTCCTCGGCGAGAGCCGGACCACCGGCGATGCCGAGGGCGAGGTGCTCGCCAGCAGCGATGCCAGCGCGCTCACCCGGGAGCAGCTGGAAAGCGCTCTGGCAGCATTCCGGGGCGACATCGACCAGGTACCGTCGATGTACTCGGCCATCAAGCACGAGGGCCAGCCGCTGTACAAGCTGGCACGCAAGGGCCTGGAGGTCGAGCGCAAGGTGCGCCAGGTGCGCATCCATGTGCTGGAACTGCGGGACTTCAGGCCCGGCACCCGCGCCGAGGTGGATGTCTACCTCGAGTGCAGCAAGGGCACCTACGTGCGTTCCATCGCCGAGGACCTGGGTGCAGCGCTGGGCTGCGGAGCCTATGTCAGCGCCCTGCGGCGGACCCGGGCCGGGCCGTTCACGCTGGAGCACTGCGTGAGCCTGCAGACCCTGGAAGCGCTGAAAAACAATGAGCAGCTGGAGCAGATGGATGCGCTGCTGCTGCCCGCCGACACCGCGCTGGACGCACTGCCTATGGTGCGCCTGACCGAGTCCGGCGGGTTCTATCTGCGCCAGGGCCAGCCGGTTCTGGTGCCAAACGCGCCCCACAGTGGTATGGTGCGCGTCGCCCTGGAAACGGGACAGTTTCTGGGCATTGGAGAGATATTGGACGATGGGCGTGTAGCGCCGCGTCGCCTGATAGTCACCGGGAGGTGACGCGAACCTGTCTGTAAATCTGCACGGACAGGCTCTTTTTATTGATGGCCACCGAACTGCGCGGCAGCGGGGTGGCACAGGCAGATTACACAAGAGGAAATCGACATGGCTTTAGAAGCAGTAAAGAAAGCAGAGATCGTCAAAGAGTACCAGACCAGCGAGGGTGACACCGGGTCACCGGAAGTACAGGTTGCGTTGCTGACAGCAAACATCATCCAGCTGCAGGACCACTTCCAGGCTCACAAGCACGATCACCACTCACGCCGCGGCCTGATCCGCATGGTAAACCAGCGCCGCAAGCTGCTGGACTACCTGAAGCGCAAGAATGCTGCGCGCTACCTCGAGCTGATCAAGCGTCTGGGTCTGCGTCGCTAAGCGGTACCACATACCGGGGCCCTGCGCCCCGGTAGTCATATATAGCATTGGAGAAAGATTGTGAATCCAGTTAAAAAAACATTCCAGTACGGTGGCCAGACAGTCACGCTGGAAACGGGTCGTATTGCCAGGCAGGCAAGCGGTGCGGTTCTGGTTACCGTTGAAAACACCTCAGTCCTGGTTACGGTAGTTGCGGAGAAGACCGCCAAGCCGAACCAGCCCTTCTTCCCCCTGGCCGTGCACTACACGGAAAAGACCTACGCGGTCGGCAAGATCCCCGGTGGCTTCTTCAAGCGTGAAGGCCGCCCCAGCGAAAAAGAAACCCTGACCTCGCGCCTGATCGACCGTCCCATTCGCCCGCTGTTCCCGAACGGCTTCATGAACGAGGTGCAGGTCATCTGTACCGTCATGTCGGCGGACAAGCACATTGATCCCGATATCCCCGCCATGATCGGCACCTCAGCGGCGCTGGCCATTTCGGGCTGCCCGTTCAACGGCCCCATCGGCGGCGCCCGGGTCGCGTTCAACGAGAGCACCGGCTACGTCCTCAACCCGACCTACGACCAGCTCAAAGACAGCAAGCTGGAGATGGTGGTTGCCGGCACCGAGCACGCCGTATTGATGGTGGAGTCGGAAGCCAAGGAGCTGTCTGAAGACCAGATGCTGGGTGCGGTGCTGTTCGCCCACCAGGAAATGCAGGTTGTGATCCAGGCGATCAAGGAACTGGCGGCGGAAGCCGGCAAACCGCGCTGGGACTGGGAGCCCGCAGCGGTGAACGAGGAGTTGACCGCGGCTGTGGAAGCCCAGGTCAGGAACGACCTCGGTGAGGCCTACCGTATTACCGACAAGGCCGAGCGCTACGACCGTGTCAGGGAAGTCCGCAAAGCCTGTGTGGCCGCGCTGGCTGTGGAAGGCGGCTCTGGCGAAGACGAGATCAAGGACGTCTTCAAGGCGGTGGAAAAGAACATGGTGCGCAAGCGCATTCTGTCCGGCGAACCCCGTATCGACGGCCGCGACACCCGTACCGTGCGCCCGATTGCCTGCGAAGTGGATATCCTTGGCAAGGTACACGGCTCGGCGCTGTTTACCCGCGGCGAGACCCAGGCCATTGGTGCGGTTACCCTGGGTTCAACCCGGGATGCCCAGATCATTGATGCCCTGGAAGGCGAGCGCCGCGACCCCTTCATGCTGCACTACAATTTCCCTCCCTACTCTGTAGGCGAAGCGGGTCGGGTTGGTTTCACCAACCGCCGCGAAGTGGGTCACGGACGCCTGGCACGTCGCGGCCTGGCGGCGGTTCTGCCCAGCGCGGACGATTTCCCCTACACCATCCGCATGGTGTCGGAGATTACTGAGTCCAACGGTTCCAGCTCCATGGCTTCGGTCTGCGTGGGCTCCCTCGCGATGATGGCTGCCGGTGTACCCCTGCGCGCGCCAGTGGCCGGTATTGCCATGGGCCTGGTCAAGGAAGGCAACCAGTTCGCCGTCCTTACCGACATCCTGGGCGACGAGGACCACCTCGGCGACATGGACTTCAAGGTGGCCGGTACCGCGGCCGGCGTGACTGCCCTGCAGATGGACATCAAAATCGAGGGTATCAACGAGCAGATCATGGAGATCGCCCTGCAGCAGGCCCAGCAGGCCCGTCTGCATATCCTTGGCCAGATGAATGCCGTGCTCGCCGAGCCGCGCAAGGTCATGTCCGACAATGCGCCGAGCATGATTAGCCTGAAAGTCGATGCCGACAAGATCCGCGACATCATCGGCAAGGGCGGCGCAACTATCCGCGCTATCACTGAAGCTTCTGGCGCCACGGTGGACATCGATGACAGCGGTACTGTTCGCGTCTTTGGCCAGGACAAGATGGCCCGCGACAAGGCGGTGGCGATGATCGAGGAGATCACCGCGGAAGCGGAGATCGGCGCGATCTACAAAGGCACCGTAGCCCGCATCGTCGACTTCGGCGCCTTCGTCAACATCCTGCCGGGCAAGGATGGCCTGGTACACATCTCCCAGATCGCCCACGAGCGAGTGGAAAATGTGTCCGACCACCTCAAGGAAGGTCAGGAAGTTGAAGTGAAAGTGCTGGACGTGGATCAGCGTGGCCGGATCAAGCTTTCCATCAAGGAACTGCTCGAGAACGACATCATCGCTGAACCGGTAGGCGTCGTCGCCGACGACGAGTAGGAGCCCGCTCCGCGGGCGATTTGTGGGAGCCCGCTCCGCGGGCGAATCGCGCACGGAGTGCGCTCCCACACCACCCGTAGGAGCCCGCTCCGCGGGCGAATCGCGCACGGAGTGCGCTCCCACATCGCGCACGGTAGGAGCCCGCTCCGCGGGCGAATCGCGCACGGAGTGCGCTCCCACACCGCGCACGAAGTGCGCTCCCACACCGCGCACGGTAGGAGCCCGCTCCGCGGGCGAATCGCGCACGGAGTGCGCTCCCACACCGCGCACGGTAGGAGCCCGCTCCGCGGGCGATCGCGCACGAAGTGCGCTCCCACAGCGGAGTGCGCTCCCACAGCAGAGACAATCAGGGCGCTTCGGCGCCCTTTTTTGTGCGCGTCTATCGGTGTGTCAGTATACTGTGCATTTACGGCTGTAACATGTCACCCCAACCCGTAGGGAACAGACTGATGAACGGTGCAGAGAGCCTGATTGCGACGCTGGTCAACAACGGCGTCAGGATGTGTTTTACCAACCCCGGAACCTCGGAGATGCATTTCGTGGCCGCCCTGGACGAGGTCGAGGGCATGCGCAGTGTGCTGTGCCTGTTCGAGGGCGTGGTCAGCGGTGCCGCGGATGGTTACGCGCGGATGACGGGGGTGCCGGCAGCAACACTGTTGCACCTGGGGCCCGGGCTGGGCAATGCCCTGGCCAACATCCACAACGCCCAAAAGGGCCACGTGCCCATGGTCAATATTGTCGGCGACCACGCGACCTATCATCTGCAGTATGACGCCCCCCTCACCTCCGACATTGTCGGCATCGCCGGCCCGGTATCGCACTGGGTGCACTCTTCCGCGGCGGCGGAGGCTATTGCGAAAGATGCGGCAGAGGCGGTGCGCCAGGCGGGAATAGGCCGGATAGCCACCCTGGTGCTGCCGGCGGATGTATCCTGGGGCGACAATCCCGGCGGTGCCGAAGCAGCGGTGTCGGTAGCCGGCCCTGCTCCGGTCGCGGCGGAACGCCTGCAACAGGCACTGGCCATGCTGCAGTCGGGCAAGCGCACGGCGATCATGTTGGGGGGTCGCGAGATCAGCGGTGAGGTGACCTTGCTGGCCAGCCGTATTGGTGTGGCCACCGGGGCCCGGATACTGACCGAGACCTTCCCCACCCGCGTGCGCCGGGGTGCCGGCACCGGCATGCTGGAACGCTTGCCCTATCTCGCGGAACTCGCTCTCGACAGTCTCAAGGACCTGGAACAGCTGATTCTGGTCGGCGCGGACAGCCCGGTCTCCTTCTTTGCCTATCCGGATTTGGCCAGTGCGATTGCCCCGGATGGCTGCGAGCAACTGGAACTGGCGGGGCCGGATGAAGACATCGAGGTGGCGCTGGAGACTCTGCTGGAGTCCCTGGACGCGGTGGATGCAGTGCCACAGGTGTATCCCCTGGAGCTGCCCGATCTCCCCGTCGGCGCCCTGGACGCCAACGCGGTGGCCCTGTCACTGGCTCATTTTTTGCCCGAGGATGCGATTGTCGTCGACGAGGGGATCACCGCAGGTATGGCCTGCTTCCCGTTAACCGCCAACGCCCAGCCTCACGACTGGCTGAACCAGACTGGCGGCTCGATTGGCTGGGGGCTGCCCGCGGCCGTGGGTGCGGCGCTGGCCTGCCCCGAGCGCAAGGTGATCTGTCTGGAAGGGGACGGCAGCGCGATGTACACCATCCAGGCCCTGTGGACCATGGCGCGGGAGCACCTCGACATTACCGTGGTGCTGTTCAACAATCGCAAATACAGCATTCTGGAGCTGGAGTTTCTGCGCACCGGCGCCCGCGGCGGCAAGCCCGGGCCGAAGGCGGCCAGCTCCCTCGATATCGGCAACCCGGACATGGATTTTGTCGCCATGGCCCGAGGCATGGGCGTCAGCGCCAGCTGCGCCGCCACGGCGGAAGAGTTCAACCAACAGCTGGAAGCAGCGCTGCAGGGGCGGGGGCCGTACCTGATTGACGCCCGCATTCCACCGTTGGCGCTGGGCTGAGCCCCTGGCACCACGCCGCCGGGAGACAGGGTACTACGGCGAGGCGAGCATGCCCCAGTCGGATACCGGGTTCAGGGCCAGCCTGACGTTGTCGATCAGGCGAGTGGAACCGAGGCGTGCAGCAGCGAGGATGGCAACCTCCTCGGTGTGTTCGTTGACGGCGCGCAAGGTACGGGCGTCGCGGATGGCAAAGTAGTCCGGCTCAAAACCGGCTTGCAGCAACTGCATGCGGGCGTGGGATTCCAGCTGCAGGAAATTGTCGAAGCCGCAGGCAATGGCGTCGCGGCAGCCGACCAGGGTATCGTGGATCAACGGCGCCAGCCGGCGCTGCTCCGGTGACAGAAAACCATTGCGCGAGCTTTTTGCCAGGCCGTCCGTGTCGCGCGCTGTGGCGATGCCTTCGATTTGGATCGGCATATACAGGTCCTGCACCATCTTGCGGATGATGGATAGCTGCTGGAAATCCTTTTCCCCAAACACGGCCACATCAGGCTGCACAATATTGAACAGTTTGTTGACCACGGTGGTCACGCCGGTGAAATGGCCGGGGCGGCTGCTGCCGCACAGGGTCTCCGACAGATCCGGTACCTGGACCTGGGTCTGCAGTGCCATGCCCTCGGGATACATCTCACCGACTTCGGGGAAGAACAGGTACTGTACGCCTTCGCTGAACAGCTTTTCCTTGTCCGCGGTCAGGGTGCGGGGGTAGGCGTCCAGGTCTTCATTGGGGCTAAACTGCAGCGGATTGATAAATATGCTGACCACCACGATATCGGCGAGCTGCCGGGCTCGTCGCACGAGCTGCAGATGGCCTTCATGGAGATTGCCCATCGTTGGCACGAAGGCAATGCGCTGACCCTGTTGACGACAGCCCCGCAGGGCTGACTGCAATGGTGCGATGTTGGTGTACGTCCGCATATCTACATGACCCCCGTAAAACGGTAAGGGTGACGCAAGACCGGAACAATCTGGTCGTCTGGCGCCGCGAATCGTTGCCGGAGCGCGAGCGGACGGGCAGTATGCCCCAAGGAAATGCCCCGGGCAATGGATTTGCGGTAAAACTTAGGTCAGATTTGTTACCGAAAGAAGCACTGCAGATGGAGGTAACAGATACGATGTGTGAGTACTCGCCAACCCCGTAGGCGCTATTTATACGTATGCTCTTCCTGCGGGTAGGCGCCTGACTTCACTGCGGCGACAAATGCCTGCAGCGCGGCCTGGATACTGTCATTACCCTGCATGAAGTTCTGCACGAAACGTGCGCTGTGGCTGGACAGCCCCAGCATGTCGTGCAGCACCAGGACCTGGGCGTCGGTGCCGGGCCCGGCGCCGATGCCAATCACCGGGATGTCGAGCTTTTCGCTGATGTCCGTGGCCAGGGGCGCGGGAACACACTCCAGTACCAGCAGGCTGGCGCCGGCGTCCTGGATTTCCACGGCATCAGCCAGGATTGACTTGGCTTCCTTGGGGGTGCGGCCCTGCACCCTGAAACCGCCGATCGCGTTTACCGACTGCGGGGTTAGACCCAGGTGGGCGCAGACGGGTATGCCGCGCTCCACCAGCATGGAAATGGTATCCGACAGCCAGGTGCCGCCCTCGATCTTGACCATCTGCGCGCCCGCGCGCATCAGGCGCGCGGCATTGACCATGGTCACCTCCGGGGTGGCGTGGCCCATGAAGGGAAGGTCGGCGATTACCAGCGAATCGGGCCCGCCGCGACACACGCACTCGGTGTGATAAACCATGTCATCCACGGTAACCGGAATAGTGCTGTCGTGGCCCTGCAGCACCATTCCCAGAGAGTCGCCGACGAGAATGGTCTCCGCGCCCGCTGCCGAGACCAGGCGGGCAAAGGTGGCATCATAAGCCGTAATACAGACGAACTTCTCGCCCGCCGCTTTCAACTTGTCCAGGGTGCTGATGGTGATTTTGCCCATGCGACGCATTATCCAAAGAACGTGGGATTGAAGTAGTGGCGGCCGCTGCGGATATCCAGCAAATAGTCGACCAGATGCAGGTAATCCTGCTCGTCGTTGGCGAGATCTATCTCGCTGGCATTGACGATCAGTAACGGGGCATCATCGTAATACAGAAAAAACTCACTGTACACTTCGTTCAGGCGCTCCAGATAGTCGCGTTCAATGGCCTTTTCGTGGGCGATTCCGCGGGCATATATCCGGTCCAGGAGAACGTCGGTGGGCGCCTGCAGGTACACCACCAGATCGGGCCGTGGCGGCTCGATCAGCAACTGCTGGTAGACCTTCTGGTAGAGCCGGTATTCGTCGCTATCCAGGTTGACGCGGGCGAACAGGGGATCCTTCTCGATCAGGAAATCCGCCACCAGCACGGGCGCGAAAATGTCTTTTTGCCGCAGATCCTCAATCTTTTGCGCCCGCTGGAACAGGAAAAACAGCTGGGTCGCCAGCGCGGCCTGGCGCCGGTTGCGGTAGAAGCGTTCCAGGAACGGATTGTGGTCCGCGTCTTCCAGCAGGGTGTCGTGGCCAAAGGTGGCAGCCAGACGGCGGGCGAGAGTGGTCTTGCCCACCCCGATTGGGCCTTCCACGGCAATATAGGGCGGCGGGCTGCGGCCTTTCAGGTCAACGCCGGTGGGCTGATTGTCTGCGTTCAAGGCCAGAGCTCCGGTCAGTGCTGCGGGTGATAATCGAGTGTGATGCCGCTGTCCGCAAGCCCGTCCGCGGGGCAGTTGGACAGCAGGGCCGCCAGCGTCTCCCCTGAAGGGAGGACAAAGTCGGCAGCACAGAGTTCGGCGAGAGGATAAAGGACGAAGTGGCGCTGCGCCATCGCCGGGTGCGGCACCTGTAGCCTGGGCGAGCAGATCTGTTGGTCGCCGTACAGCAGGAGGTCCAGATCCAGGGTGCGTGGCCCCCAGTGGATAGCACGCTCCCGGCCCTGGGCGTGTTCGATTGCCTGCAAGCGGTCCAGCAGGGTCTCTGCCGGCAGCGAGGTGTCGATGGCCACCACTGCGTTGAGATAGTCGGGCTGCGGGCCAGGACCGACGGCGGCGCTGCGCACCACCGATGAGCCGGCGATAATCCGAATCTGCGTCTCCGCAGCCATGGCGTCAGCGGCAGCCTGCAGCTGACGCGCCGGATTCTCGAGGTTGCTGCCCAGCGCGATGTAGGCGACCGGCATCAGGACGTTGCGGGACGCCGCTTGCGCGGGCGGCGCCGACGCGGGCGGCCACCTGCGCCATCGCCTGCCTCTTCACTGTCGCTGTCAAGCATGGGCAGGTTCTGGTTCTCCGGCAGGGTCTGGAGTTCGGTCCAGAAAGCGCCCACATCCCCGGTTTCCTCGCCAACCTGCTCGCGCAGCAGCAGGAAATCGTAGGCGGCGCGGAAGCGGCGGTTCTGCAGCAGTTCCCGGGCCTTGCGGCTGTTGCCCCGTTGCAGGCGCAGCTGGAACTCCCAGATCTCGCGCATCGGCATGCTGAAGCGGCGGGGGATGGACAGGGTCTGCAGGGCGCTGGCGATAACCTGCTGGGCGGCATTGTGCATGGCTGTCATGGGCGGATCGCCGCGGTCGCGCAACTGCTCCGCGAGGCGGTCGGTCACCGGCCACAGCAGGGCTGCCAGCAGGAAGGCAGGAGTGACCGGCTTGCCCTCCTGGATGCGCTGGTCAGTGCTGCGCATCGCGGCCTGTACCAGGGCCATGGCCACGCTGTCCTGGCGGATTTCGTAGTCGCTGTCCGGGAACAGATAGCGCAGCAGGTCGTTCTCCATGAGCTGTTCCAGGGTGCGTTCGGCGTAGCCGGAAAAGAACAGCTTGAGGAATTCGTCGAACAGGCGCGCGGAGGGAATCTCGCGCAGCAGGTGGGCGCAGCGCGGGATGGCGGTTGCGGTCTCGTCCTCGATAGTGAATTCCAGCTTGGCGGCAAACCGCGCCGCCCGCAGCATGCGCACGGGATCCTCGCGGAAGCGGACCTCCGGCTCGCCGATGATGCAAACGCTGCGCTGTTCCAGGTCCTGCATGCCGTGAACGTGGTCATAGACGGCGAAGTTTGCGGCGTCGTAGTAGAGGGCATTGACCGTGAGATCGCGGCGCACGGCATCTTCTTCCAGCGTGCCGAACACGTTGTCGCGCAGCAAGAGGCCCTGGTCGGACTGGTGCGACGCCTTGCCGCGGCCGGAAGCCGGTTCGCTGTCATGGTGACCGCGGAAGGTGGTCACTTCTATGACTTCACGTCCGAAGCGCACATGCACGATGCGGAAGCGCCGGCCAATGATGCGTGAGTTGCGGAAGATGGCGTGTACTTCCTCCGGCGTGGCATCGGTGGCGATGTCGAAGTCCTTGGGGTGGCCGCCCAGCAGCAGGTCGCGTACGGCGCCGCCGACAAGATAGGCCTGGTGATCACTGCTGCGCAGCCGCGCCATGACCTTGAGCGCTCCGTCGCTAATGTTCTTGCGGGATATGCAGTGCTGATCCCTGGGGATGACCTTCAAACGATGTTTGCCTTGTGCGAAACGAAAATCAGGGCGCAGTTTAACACAATGGCTCGTTTTCGGTGTGGTGGGAGATAGCTTGAAAGCAAGTGACAGGGAAGACATATGTCTTCCCCATCCAGGTCTCAGTGGATCGTTATTGTTATCCGGGCAATGCTATTGTTGTTGTGTTAGCCGTCAGGCCTGAAATTGAGGGGGAAGGATTCTTCCCCGTCCAGGTCCATAGTTTTGCTCTGTTATTGTTATTACGGCTTTGGTGTTATTTTTATTGTTGTTGCCACCTGTATTACTGCAGAGCCCGTGCCAATTAACTAATAATCTTTAACAATCAGTGGGTTAGCGGAAAAATGAGGGTTTTGGGCACGCCTAATTTCCATTAGTTGTTACGCTTCTACTCCGCTTGGTGTTACACCGCACGAAAGTGGTAACGCTCAGGGTGCCGCTTTTCGGCGCCGGCTGCTGCTGCCCGCGCTTTTTTTGCGGGGAATTTCGAAGCGCTGACGGCGCTCCCAGAGGCACTTGCGACTGATGCCCAGCTTCTGGGCCAGTTCTGTCTCGCTCATGGAGTCCTGGTGTTCCAGCACGAAGCGCTGGAAGTAATCTTCCAGCGACAGATCCTCGGCGGGATCCGAGGTGATGCTGCGCGGGGTATGCATCGCGGGTAACTGTATGCTGTGACTGCCATGTCCCCGAATCCGGTTGATATTCACCAGTTCCAGGTCTATCCCCAGGGCTTCGTTGTCAATTTCGCTGCTTTCCGACAACACCACCGCACGCTCAATGGCATGCTCCAGTTCCCGTACGTTGCCCGGCCACTGGTAGGTGGTAATCGCCTGGATGGCCCGGGGAGACAGCTCCATGGTGCCCTTGCCCAGGCGCTCGGCCTGCACCTGCAACATCTTCTCCGCCAGGTGCAGAATATCCTTGCCGCGCTCGCGCAGCGGCGGCAGTTGCAGGCGCAGCACATTGATCCGGTAGTAAAGATCCTGGCGGAACAGGCCCTCTGCCGACAGTACATGCAGATTGCGGTGAGTGGCGCAGATCAGGCGGACATTGACTTTGCGCGAGTGCACCGAGCCGATGCGGCGGATTTCCCCCTCCTGGATGAAGCGCAGCAGACGTGCCTGCGCCTCCATCGGCAACTCCCCGATTTCGTCCAGGAACAGGGTGCCGCCGTCGGCGGCTTCGATCAGGCCCATGCGGCTGGCATTGGCGCCGGTGAAGGCGCCTTTTTCGTAGCCGAAAAGTTCCGATTCGATCAGGGTGTCGGGAATCGCGGCGCAGTTCACGCAGATCAGGGTCTTGTCGACACGCTTGCTGTGCTGGTGGACACTGCGGGCAACCAGCTCCTTGCCGGTCCCGGTCTCGCCCAGTACCAACACCGTGGAATCGGTGGGGGAGACTTTGCGAATGTGCTCGGACAGGGTCACCATCGCGGAACAATTGCCGATGATGCCGGTCACCCGGTCGGCAGCACCACCGCTGGCAGCGGGTTCGCCCCCGCGGGTGGGGTGGTCGGCGATAATCCGCTCCACGGCAGCGACCATGTCGCTATGGTCAAAAGGTTTCGCGATATAGTCGACGGCGCCCATGCGCATGGAATCCACCGCCGAGCGCAGGCTGGCGTAGCTGGTCATGATCAGCACCGGCACGTCGCCGGCTTTCTTGATCAGGTCGGTGCCCGGTGCCCCGGGCAGGCGCAGGTCGGAAATGATGAGATCGAAATCGGTCAGGCTGTGCTTGGATTCGGCTTCCTGTACCGACGCGGCCTCCGCGACCTGGTAGTTATGGCGCTCCAGCAGGCGCCGCAGGGCGGTCCTGATGACCGACTCGTCTTCCACCACCAGTATCTGTTGCATGCAGTGTTACCTCTCGGCCGCTGGATGCCCAACATACTCCTGTGCGTCTCATTTTTCCAGTCAGAACAGGGGCTTGTACCTGTCACCCCGGGTTACACCTGGAACTCGTTACGGTAACTGCACAGCGGCAGTTGCAATATGACCCGGGTACCCGGACGCTCCGGCGGTCCCACCGGGCTCTGGATCTGGACGCTGCCAGCCATGTCTTCCATGATGCTGTAGACGAGCGCGAGGCCCAGTCCGGTACCTTCGCCCGGTTCCTTGGTGGTGAAAAAGGGCTCGAAGACCTGGCTCTGTATGTCCGCGGGAATGCCGCTGCCCTCGTCCTCCACCTCAATTACTACCCTGTCCCGGCTGTTGCTGGCGCGTACCAGTACCCGGGCTCCGGGTTCGCTGGCATCGCGGGCATTGCCCAGCAGGTTGACGAAGACCTGCAGCAGACGCTGGGCATCGGCCAGTACCAATACCTCGCGGTCGCAGTGGTTGTCGAATTGCAGTGGCCTTGCCTGATGGTCCAGCTGTAGCAGGTGGACGGCCTCGTCCACGCAGTCCGCAAGATTGCAGGGCTCCAGGTGGACGTCCCCGGTGCCGGAGCCGATATGGGAGAAATTCACCAGTGAGTCCACGATCCGGCTGATGCGACCGGTCTGCTTCAGAATATCCCGGGCGGTATCCTGTACCTCGGCGGGATCCTCCACAAACTCCAGGTTTTGCGCCAGGCAGGCGATACCGGTGATCGGGTTGCCAATCTCGTGCGCGACACCGGCTGCGAGACGGCCAATGGAGGCCAGGCGTTCGCTGTGCAGAAGTTCCTGCTCCAGCCGCTCGTAGTCGGAGATATCCTCCACCAGCAGGAGCTGGTCGCCATCCGGATCGCCGCCGGCGCTGGCCTTGTGCAGGCTGATCCAGCGCGAGAGCCCGTCACCCAGGGCAACCTCCCGCTTCAATATGGTGTCCGCGTCTTCGCGCAGGAAATCGTCAATAATCTGGCGCCAGGGTGAGGGCAGAGAGTCGAGCACAGAACCCAGTACCGCGGAGGAGGGGATGTCGGTAATCCGCTGCATACTGCGGTTCCACAGCAGTAGCTCGCCGTCGGGCGCCAGCGAACAGACGCCGATGGGCAGGTTGTCCAGGGTCTGCCGATAGTGCCGGCGCAGGTTGTCCAGCTCCGCGGCCAGGCCGGTGAACTGGCCGCCGACCTGATCCAGCCGGCGTTCAATCAGGAAAATGTCCTCCGCGCTGCCGCCGGGTTTGGCGGCAAAGGGGATGCAGCGGTTGACGATATTGTAGGCCACCGCCGGTCCCAGCAGCCCCGATAGGTTGGCCTCAATCCGGCCGCGCAGGCGGCGCAGGGCGTAGGGGCGAATTTCGCGCGCGTCAAACTGGAGTTCTTCCAGCGCCCGGGCGACTTCTGAGCGAGCGGTGGCTTCCCCCAGGGACACTGCCAGGCGCTCGCTGAATTCACCGGCGCTGTGCACGGTGAGGGTGCGGCGGGCAGGTCGGTTGAGCACATCCATGGAGCAGATCTCCGCCGCCACCCGTTCCTCCTCGGTGGTCTCGGACAGCAGCGACACACTGATGAACAGGGCCAGGTTGACCCCCAGTGCCGCCAGGCTGGCCACTGCCCAGGCATTGTCACTGCTGGTAAACCAGTGCCCGGCCGCCAGTGCCAGCCAGTCCGGCTGCGGGATGCCCAGCGCGGGCAGTAGCAACAGCAGGAACCAGGCCGCCAGGCCACCGACCAGGCCGCTGACAAGTCCCTTGCGATTGGCGCCGGCCCAATAGGGGGTGGCGACGATGCACGGCAAGAATTGCAGGGTACCGGCAAAGGCCACCAGACCGAGCTGAGCCAGGCTCTGTTTGCCGTTGACCGCCATGAAAAAACCGTAGCCGGCGCCGATGAGCAGGGTGATCAGGCCGCGCCGCAGCCACTTGAGCTGGTCGTAGAGGCTCTGGTCCGCGCGAATCTGCAGCAACTGCCGGGGCAGGATGAGGTGATTCAGGCACATGTTGGCCAGCGCCAGGGTGGCTACGATAATGGCGGTGCTGGCGGCGGACAGGCCGGCGACAAAAGCCAGCGCGGCGAAACCCGGGGACTGCAGGCCAATGCCGATGGCGAGCCCGGTGTAGCCTGCCGGCAAATCGTGCTCCAGGCGCATGCCGGCCCAGGCCAGCGGCAGCACCGGCAGGGCCAGTAACAACAGGTACAGCGGCAGCCCCCAGCTGGCGGCGCGCAGGTCCTGTGATTCCTTGTTCTCGGCGAAAGCCATGTGAAAAATGTGTGGCATGCACACGGCGCCGGCGAAGAACACCAGCAGCAGCACCCGGGCCGCATCCCCCGCGACCGGCTGTGCCACCACGTTGCGCGCCTCGGGAGTTGCTGCCAGCCAGGCATTGAGCCCGGCAAAGCCGCCGAAGACTTCGCTCACCGCGATCCACATCATCGCCAGCATGGCCGCGAGCTTGACCAGGGATTCGAACGCCACCGCGGTCACCAGCCCGATGTTGCGCCGCTCGGAGGTCAGGTTGCGGGTCCCGAACAGGATAGAGAAGACGATAATGATCACGCAGAATATCAGTGCCAGGGTGTCCTGGCGCTGGGCAGCCGGCATCAGCCGGTCCGGGGCGCCGGCGAGGATGTGGATGCTGTCCGCCACGGCCTGGATCTGCAGGGCCAGCAGCGGCATCAGGGTCAGGCACATGGCCAGCGTGACCGCGGCCCCTACCCGGTGGCTGCGAAACCGAAATGTCAGTACGTCGGCCAGGGAAGCGAGTTGGTACACCCGGCACAGGCGGAGCAAGGGCAGTAACAGCAGGGTGGCCACCAGGAACATGAGCACCACGCCGAGGTAGTACAGGAGATAGCCATAGCCATAGCGATAGGCTAGTTCGAAGATGGCGTTGCTGGCCATGGCTCCGGCAATGACCGCCAGTGACAGCACATAGGTAGCCGGATGATGCGTGACTGCGCGGGGGAGAATGCCGCGCTCGGCCAGGTGTGCAACCAGAAACAGCACCAGCAGGTAGGCGACAATCGCCAGCAGGATTTCCGGCAGGCTAAAGCTCATCCGGGTACCTGCGGAACTGGTTCCACCAGGCCGCGAAAATGGCCGCGAGCCAGAGTAGGAAGGGCCGGTACCAGTCCGATTCCGGCCCCCACAGCCACTGCTCTATCGCCGGTAGAAAAATGAAGGCCAGCCCCATGAGCAGGAGCAGGGCCCGGTTGATGTACATACTGGGTGCCCCCGGCTGCCGTGGCCATGGATACTACTGAAGCACTGTCAGCGGGTAAAGCGCCTCAATGCCCTGCGGTCACCGCCGGCGCCCGGACCAGGTTGAGAGGAGACCAGTGCGCCACAGCAAAGTCCAGCAGTGCCCGGGTGTTGTTGACGCCGGCGGGCGGTGCCGGCTGCCCGAGGTAGTGCAGGGCCAGACGCAGATTGTCCGGCGCCGCGGCATCGTCCAGCGCCGGCGCCAGGTTCTGCTTGCTGAGCTTCTGGCCCGCATTGTCGGCAAGGACCGGGATGTGGGCGTAGCGTGGCCGCGGGTAGCCCAGCAACTGCTGCAACAGGTGCTGGCGCGGGGTCGAATCCAGCAGGTCGGCGCCGCGCACGACATCGGTGATCTCCTGGTAGGCGTCGTCCACCACGACCGCCAGTTGGTAGGCGTAGAGGCCGTCCTTGCGGCGGACCACGAAATCCGTGAGCTGCCGCCCCAGCGGCCAGTGCTGGGGGCCCTGCCAGGGATCCAGCCACTGGCTCTCGAAGTCGGCGGGAACCGCGACCCGCAGTGCGCTGGGGCCGTCGGGGGCCGCCTGCCGACTCCGGCAATCGCGCTGGCAGCTGCCCTCGGGCCCGAGCTCGCGCCGGCTGCAGGCACACGCGAACAGGTGGCCGCCACTGCGCAGTGCGGCCAGCGCGGCATCATAGGCGGCGCTGCGTCGGCTCTGCCAGAGGATGTCCCCATCCCACTGCAGCCCGTGCTGTACCAGGCTGTGGAGGATAGCGGCGGTGGCGCCGGGCTGCTCCCGGGGCGGGTCGATGTCCTCGATACGCAGCAGCCAGAGACCGCCGGCGCTGCGGGCGTGGAGCAGGCTTGCCAGCGCGGCAACCAGGGAGCCCAGGTGTAGCGGGCCGGTGGGGGACGGGGCAAACCGCCCGCGGTAGTTTCCGGGTCGGGTCGGGGCCATCAGCAAAGGCGGGCGGTTTCACTACCGGCCGCCACGGGATTCAGCCCTTTTCCTGTTTTTCCTTGATTTCATCGAGTGTTTTGCAGTCGATGCAGAGGGTGGCGGTGGGGCGTGCTTCCAGGCGCTTGATACCGATCTCCACGCCGCAGGCGTCGCAGAAGCCGTAATCGTCCTGGTTGATGCGCTCGACGGTGACGTCGATTTTCTTGATCAGTTTGCGTTCGCGGTCACGGGTGCGCAGTTCCAGGCTGAATTCTTCCTCCTGGGTGGCGCGATCGGCCGGATCCGGAAAGTTGGCGGCCTCGTCTTTCATATGGGTGACGGTCCGGTCCACTTCCTGCATCAACTCCGACTTCCAGTTGCGCAGGATCTTGCGGAAGTGCTCCCGCTGACCTTCGCTCATGTACTCTTCGCCACGCTTCGGCTTGTAGGGCTCAAAGTTCTTGAACTCGGTGGTCGAAACCGGCGGCGGTGCGCCCCGGGTTTTGGCTTGCGCCTTGATTTCTGCTGCTTTTGGCATCGCTGTAGCCCCATACGGATAGGGTGACATGAAAAAAACCCACCGGAGTGAGTGCGCAGGGCCCGGAGCCCTGCGGCTGAGCGCGGAGAAACTACCAGATATCCTCTGCCTTCGCCACAAAATTCGACGCCGACCGAAGCCCCCGTTGTAACCTCGGCGCTGGCGCTAACAAGCGGGGCCGGGCGTTGCTAGAATGACCGGCACTATTGTTGCTGGAAGATTCTCATGCATGACACTCCGGGCGCCTTGCGCCTTGCCGACCGGGTTGCGGACATTGAGCCCTTTCGCGTGGTCGAGGTGCTGAACCGGGCCACGGAACTGGCGGCCGCGGGTCGTGACATCGTCCACCTGGCCGCGGGTGCCCCCGACTTTACCACTGCGGCACCGATTGTCGAGGCCGGCCGCCAGGCGCTTGCGGACGGCCATACCCACTACTCCCAGGCGGCTGGCTTGCCAGCCCTGCGGCAGGCGCTGTCGCAACACTATGCAACCGAATACGGGCTGAACATTGCGCCCTCGCGTATCTTTGTCACTCCGGGCGCCTCCGGTGCGCTGCTATTGTTGAGCGCGTTGCTGCTGAACCCCGGCGATGGCATGCTGCTGACGGATCCCGGCTATCCCTGCAACCGGCATTTCATGCGCCTGGTTGAAGGCCGCGGCCAGCTGGTGCCGGTGGACGCCAGTACCCGGTTCCAGCTTACTGAGGAACTGGTTGCGGCGCATTGGCGCACAAACACGGTGGGTGCCATGGTGGCCTCGCCTGCCAATCCCACCGGCACCTCTCTCAGCCTGGCGGAGTTGGCTTCGCTGGCGGCTGCGGTACGCGCCCGCGGCGGTAACCTCATCGTCGACGAGATCTACCATGGCCTCGGCTACGACGGCCCCACACGCTCGGTACTGGAGGTGGATCCGCAGGCATTTGTGGTCAACAGCTTCTCCAAGTATTTTGGTATGACAGGCTGGCGCCTGGGCTGGCTGGTGGCACCGGAGGCGGCGATTCCGGGGCTGGAAAAGCTGGCCCAGAACCTCTTCATATCCATGTCCACCATGGCCCAGCACGCCGCCCTGGCCTGTTTCGAGCCGGCGACCCGCGAGATCCTCGACCAGCGCCGCGATATTTTCCGCCAGCGACGGGATTTTCTGCTGCCGGCACTGGCGAACCTGGGGCTGGACATTCCCTGCCGGCCGGACGGTGCCTTCTATATCTATGCCGACGCATCCCGCTTTACCGACGACAGCCAGGCATTCTGCTGGCGCCTGCTGGAGGAGCACGGGGTAGCGCTTACGCCGGGCATCGATTTTGGCCACGTGCGCGCCAATGAGCACATCCGCTTTTCCTACGCCACCAGCATGGAGCGGCTGGAGGAAGCGGTGGCGCGGCTGGCCCGGGTGCTGGCCTGATGCAGTTCGGGCCGTTGCTCGAAGGCCGCCTGCTGCGCCGCTACAAACGTTTCCTGGCGGATGTGGAGCTGGCCGACGGCGCAGTGCTCACCGCCCACTGCCCGAATACCGGCGCCATGACCGGCTGTGTCGAAGAGGGAGCCGCGGTCTGGCTGTCGCATAGGGAAGATCCGAAGCGCAAGTACGCGCACACCTGGGAGCTGGTGGCGACTTCCCGCGGCATGGCCTGCATTCACTCCGCTCTGGCCAACAAGGTGGTGCGCGAGGCCTTCGCGGCAGGGCGTATCCCCGGCCTCGAAGGCTACCCGGACCTGCGCGGCGAGGTCAGGTACGGCGCCAACAGCCGCGCCGACCTGCTGCTCACCGGTTCCGCGGGCCGTGTTTTCGTCGAGGTCAAATCGGTTACCCTGTGCCGCGAAGGCGGCCAGGGACTGTTCCCGGACGCGGTCAGCGAGCGCGGGCGCAAGCACCTGCTGGAACTACAGCAGGTGCTGGATGCAGGGACGCGCAGTGTACTGTTCTTCTGTGTATTGCATGCGGGTATCAACCGGGTGAGTGCGGCGGGGGAGATCGACCCGGCCTACCGCGACGCCCTGGCCTCGGCGCAGGCTGCAGGAGTCGAGGTGCTGGCCTGGCGCGCTGCGGTGTCACCGGCGGGACTGGTACTGGAACAGCCGCTGCCGTTCAGCCTGGACCCGGTATGAATACGGGATACTGCCGATGCTGACTCTCGACCAGATCACCGGCCGCGATGCTGCACACCTGGTGGCAGTGGCGGGCGGACATCGGCTGCAAGCCGAGGCCGCGGCAGCATTCGCGCGCCTGCAGGTGGCGGCCGCAGACGCCGGATTCCAGCTGGCTGTTGCCAGCAGCTACCGCTCCTATGAGCGCCAGCGCGTAATCTGGAATGGCAAGGCTGCGGGCGAGCGCCCGGTGCACAACGATGCCGGCAACCCGGTCGCTATCCTGGCGCTGCCCGCCGTCGAACGCATTCGCGCGATACTGCGGTTCTCGGCATTGCCCGGGACCTCCCGCCACCACTGGGGCACGGATCTGGATGTCTACGATGCGGCGGCGGTAGCAGCGGATTATGCGCCGCAGCTTAGCCCCCGGGAAGTGGCGCCCGGCGGCCTCTTCGACCCGCTGCATTGCTGGCTGGATGCGCGCATGGCCGCGGGAGAATCACACGGTTTTTACCGCCCCTATGGCGTTGATCGCGGCGGGGTGGCGCCTGAACGCTGGCACTTGAGCTACGCACCGTTGGCGGTCACCTGCGCCGGGCGGCTAAGCGAAGATCTGCTGCGGATGTGCTGGGACTGTGATTCGGAGCCGCTGTTGCTGCGAAAGGAGCTGGAAGTCAGGCTGCCAGAGCTGCTGGCGCAATATGTGGAAGTGCCGCTGGACTGGTGTCCGGCGCAGTAGCGAGGAGTAGCGAGGAGTAGCGGGGAGTGTTGAGGAGCGGGGCGCGACCAGCGGCCGGCCCCGATAGCTGGCTAGCGTTCGATCATGGAGGTTTCGTCGAAGTTGCGCACGGCTTCGAGGATGGCATGCCGCGCCTCGTCGGCGGTGCCCCAGCCTTCGATCTTGACCCACTTGCCCTGTTCCAGATCCTTGTAGTGTTCGAAGAAATGCTGGATCTGCTGCAGCAGCAGGGGTGGCAGGTCGGTGGCTTCCACGATGTCCTTGGAGGCCTTGCTCAGCTTGTTGGTGGGAACTGCGATCAGCTTGGCATCGCCGCCAGCCTCATCCGACATGTGCAGGATACCTACCGGGCGGCAGGGAATGACGCAGCCGCTGATGACCCTGTGGGGAGTATGCACCAGCACATCCAGCGGGTCGCCGTCGTCGGCCAGGGTGTTGGGAATATAGCCGTAGTTGCAGGGATAGAACATGGCCGCCGTCATGAAGCGGTCGACGGTGATGGCGCCGCTTTCGTGATCCACTTCGTACTTGACAGGATCAGAGTGGGCGGGGACTTCGATAATGACATTGATTTCGTCGGGAATGTTGTTCCCGGCTGGCACAAGGTTAAGGCTCATGGGTATTCCTGTGATGAAGGGTTGCTGTTTGGGGCGCGGAGTATAGCAGGCTATGTCTAAACCTTGAACGCTGTCTTCAGCTTGCGCGGTACCGCCACCAGCTTCAGCCGGGTATAGACGGGCAGGCCCTTGCGGTACTGCGGATAGGCCTCGCCAACGATCAGCGGCGCGAGGTAGTCGCGCGCTTTCTTGGTGATGGCAAACCCGTCCCGGGAAATGAAATCCCGGGGCATTTTCCGCTCCCGGTTGGCCACATTCTGTAGCGGCGCCTCGCCGATATGCCAGCTGTAGCGCTTGCCCTTGCCGCGCTGGATCGCGGGCATGACCGCGTTCTTGCCCTGCAGGGCAAACTCCACCGCCGCCTTGCCGACCGCGTAGGCCTGGTCGACGTCGGTCTGGGACGCGATGTGGCGCGCGGAGCGCTGCAGGTAGTCGGCTACCGCCCAGTGGTACTTGTAGCCCAGTTCGCTCTTCACCATATCGGCCAGCGCCGGGGCCAGCCCGCCGAGCTGGCTGTGGCCAAAGGCGTCGGTGAGACCGGACTCGGACAGGAAGCGGCCCTCGGCATCCTGGGTCCCCTCCGAGGCGACGATCACGCAGTAGCCGTGACGTTTGACCGTGCGCTGGACCCGGGCCAGGAACCGCTTGCGGTCAAAGGCCACCTCCGGAAACAGGATCATGTGGGGTGCATCTCCGTCCTGCTCGGCGGCCAGCCCAGCTGCCGCCGCAATCCAGCCCGCGTGGCGGCCCATCACTTCGAGAATGAACACCTTGGTCGAGGTCGCGCACATGGACGCCACGTCCAGCGCCGCTTCCCGGGTGGATATGGCAACGTACTTGGCGACCGAACCAAACCCCGGGCAGGTGTCGGTCAGGGGCAGGTCGTTGTCGATGGTCTTGGGAATGTGAATCGCCTGTAGCGGATAGCCCATGGATTCACTGAGTTGGGAAACCTTGAGGCAGGTGTCGGCGGAGTCGCCGCCGCCGTTATAGAAAAAGTAGCCGATGTTGTGCGCTTTGAACACTTCGATCAGGCGCTCGTATTCCGCCCGGTTTTCCTGCGGGTTCTTCAGCTTGTGGCGACAGGAGCCGAAGGCGCCGGCCGGGGTGCTGAGCAAGCCGTGAATTGCTGTCTTGCTCTCCTTGCTGGTGTCGATCAGGTCTTCGCGCAGGGCGCCGATGATGCCGTTGCGGCCGGCGTAGACCTTGCCTATCTTGCCGCGGTGAGCGCGGGCGGTTTCAATGACGCCACAGGCAGAGGCATTGATAACTGCGGTGACACCACCGGACTGGGCGTAAAAGGCGTTTTTGGCTGGCATAAAAAGTCCGTCTCCGGCCGGGGCCCGGATGGTTGGGCACAGGGGCGTTTTATGAGCGGACAATGATACGTCAAAGTAGCGAGCTTGTAGACGGTGATGGGCAGTATTACCGCCGGTTACTGCGGCCTGCGGAAGCTGCGTGCTAAACTCGCCGCCTTCGCAACAGGGAGCGAACCTTGAACGGCCACATACATATTCTCGGCATTTGCGGTACCTTCATGGGCGGTATCGCCCTGCTGGCGCGTGAGCTTGGCTACCGGGTGACCGGCTCCGACGCCAACGTCTACCCGCCCATGAGCACCCAGCTGGAGGCGGCGGGTATTACGCTGGCCGAGGGCTATGTCGCCGCGCACCTGCAGCCCGCGCCGGACGTCGTGGTGGTGGGTAACGCCATGACCCGCGGCAATCCGGCGGTGGAATACATGCTCAATGCCGGCCTTGCCTATACCTCGGGCCCACAGTGGCTGGCGGAGAACGTGCTGCGGGACAAGTGGGTGTTGGCGGTCGCCGGCACCCACGGCAAGACCACTGCCAGCAGTCTGCTGGCGTGGATCCTGGAGTATGCCGGCATGGCCCCGGGCTTCCTGATCGGTGGCGTCCCGGCCAATTTCGGGCTCTCGGCCCGCCGCGGCGGCAGCGACTTCTTTGTGGTGGAAGCTGACGAGTACGACACGGCCTTTTTCGACAAACGCTCCAAGTTCGTCCACTACCGGCCGCGCACGCTGGTGGTCAACAACCTGGAGTTTGACCACGCGGATATCTTCCCCGACCTGGCCGCAATCCAGCGCCAGTTCCACCATCTCCTGCGCTGTGTCCCGGGGGAGGGCCTGGTGGTTCATCCCCCGGGCGTCGCGGCGATCGATGAAGTCCTGGCAATGGGTTGCTGGACGCCGACACAGAGCTTCGGTATTGGCGTGGCAGCGGACTGGGCCGGGGAACTTCGGACGGCCGGTGCCGCCAGTTTCACTGTGACCGCGCCGGACGGTGGCAGCGGTGATGTCGAATGGGGCTTTCTGGGCCGGCACAACGCCGAGAATGCGCTGGCTGCGATCGCGGCCGCGCATCACGTGGGGGTGCCGCTGGAACACGCGGTCGCCGCAGTGCGCGCGTTTCGCGGCGTCAAGCGCAGGCTGGAATTGCTGGGGCAGGTTGGCGGGATAACGGTCTATGACGACTTTGCCCACCACCCCACGGCGATTGCCACGACCCTGCAGGGCCTGCGCGCCAGCAGCCCCGAGGGGCGGGTGATCGCCCTGATTGAGCCGCGCTCCAATACCATGCGTATGGGTGAGCATAGGGCGCGATTGGCCGAGTGCATCCGTGAAGCCGACCAGGTGTACTGGTTCCAGCCCGCGGGCATGAACTGGTCGCTGGAAGCGATGATTGCCGGCAGTCCGGTTCCGGCAAGTCTCAGCACCGATGTCGGGCAGCTGGCACGGCAGGTCACACAACAGGCGCGACCCGGTGACCGGGTCGTCATCATGAGCAACGGGGGTTTCGGTGGCATCCACCAGATCCTGCTCGACGAATTGAATGCGGCGAATTCCTGATGGTTTCACACCCTTTACTCAAAATTTACGATGCCCTCGTGTTGCGGCGCCCCTTTGTCTCGCTGGCGCTGGTGGCGCTGCTGCTGATTGCCAGTGTCAGCCAGCTCCCCAAGTTGAAGCTGGACGCTTCCGCCGACTCTTTGATGTTGCAGGGTGACCCGGCCCTGGATTTTTTCCGCGAGGTATCCGAGGAGTACAGCGCCGAGGATTTCATGCTGCTCACCTGGCAGCCACAGGCGCCCCTGTTCAGCGACGAGTCACTGCTGCCGCTGCGGCGGATGGCCGATGAACTGCGCGAGCTGCCCGGGGTGTCCTCGGTAGTCACCGTGTGGGACGTGCCGCTACTGGAGAGCCCGCCGGTCAGCCTGTCCGACATCACCTCCGGTGAGCCGCTGCCGAGCCTGAAAGACCCGGGAATCGACCGTGAGCTGGCGCTGCAGGAATTCACCACCAGCCCTATTTACGCTGAACTGTTAGTCAGTCGCGAAGGCGATCTCACCGCCGTGCAGGTCAATCTGCAGCGGGACGAGCGCTACTTTGAACTCCTGCAGAAGCGGGACAGGCTGCGGCAGAAGGACGCGGAGGGAACACTGTCCGACGCCGAGGCGCAATCGCTGGAGGAGGTTGAGGCTGCCTTCAAGGCCCACACGGCGCAGGCACTGGAGGCGCAGAGCGCGCTGGTGCAGTCGGTGCGTGGTATCGCGGATGACTATCGCAGCCACGCCAGGATTTTCGTCGGCGGTGTACCGATGATCACCGCCGACATGGTGAGTTTTGTACGCAGCGACCTGATGTTGTTTGGCAGTGCGATCCTGGGAGTGATGCTGCTGGTACTGGGGGTCATTTTCCGCCGCGTGCGCTGGACCGTGATTCCGCTGGCGACCTGCGTGGCGACCTCTACGGTTATGTTGGGTCTGCTCGCGTTCCTGGACTGGCGGATGACGGTCATCTCCTCCAACTTCGTGGCGGTGCTGCTCATCATCAGCCTCGCCATCGCTATCCACCTGGTGGTGCGCTACCGCGAACTGCATGCCGAGCATCCCGAGTGGAGTGTGCACGATCGTGTCCTGCAGACAGTGGCGCTGATGGCGGTACCCTGTGTCTACACCGGGATCACGACCATTGTCGCCTTCATGTCCCTGGTGGTGTCGGGGATCCAGCCGGTCATCGATTTCGGCTGGATGATGACCGTGGGTATCGTGGTGGCACTGGTGCTGGCCTTTGTCCTGGTGCCCTGCCTCACCGAGGTATGGCCGCAAGGGCGGCCCTTTGTTTATAAAAAAGAACACCAGCCGCTGACGGTCTACTTTGGTCGTGCTACGGAGCACTTCGGCACGACCATCCTGGTGGGCACCGCGGTCATCCTCGGCCTGACCGTGCTGGGTATCTCGCGCCTGCAGGTAGAGAACCGTTTTATCGACTACTTCAAGGAAACCACCGAGATCTATCAGGGCATGGAGCTGCTGGACTCCCGGCTCGGCGGGACCATCCCGCTGGATATTATCCTCTCGCCACCCGACAGCGATGCACCGCTGCCAGGCCTGGAGAATCTCGACGCCGCCACCGACGCCCCTGCAGAGGATGACCCGTTTCTGTCAGAGGACGATGGCTTCGGGGCTGACGAGGGCTTTGCCAGCGAAGACGCTGCCAGCGACGACTTCGCCGACGACGGTTGGGACGACGACTTCAGCGCTGATTTCGACAGCTTCAGCACGGGCGAGGACAGCTTCACACCCAGCTACTGGTTCAGCCTCGAGGGCATGCGTATTCTCGACCGGGCGCACAGGCATGTCGACCAGCAGGAGGAGACCGGCAAGGTCCTGTCCCTGTCCACCACCTTCGCGGTAATCAAGGACCTTTTGGGCGATGATATCGGCAGCGTGGAGCTGGCCCTGGTGCAGAAGAGCTTGCCGCAGGATGTCGCAGAACTGATGGTGGAACCGTACTTCTCCGAGGACCAGGAGCAGGCGCGCATCTCCGCGCGCGTGATGGAAACCAGTGAGCAGTTGCGGCGCAATGCCTTCCTGGAGCGGCTGCACGACGAGCTGGTGGAAGTGACTGGCCTGGAGCCGGAACAGATCCAGTTCACCGGCATGCTGGTGCTGTACAATAACGTGCTGCAGAGCCTGTTCAGGTCCCAGATTCTTACCCTGGGCGTGGTTTTTGTGGCTATCCTCGCCATGTTCCTGCTTTTGTTCCGCTCCCTGTCACTGGCATTTATTGCGCTCGCCCCGAACATTGTAGCCGCCGGCCTGGTGCTGGGGGTGATGGGCCTGGCCGGCATTCCCCTGGACATCATGACCATTACCATCGCCGCGATCGTGGTCGGTATCGGTGTGGATGACTGTATCCATTATGTGCACCGGTTCATGCGCGAGTTTCCCAAGGACCGCAATTATCTGGCCACCATGCACCGCTGCCATTACAGCATCGGCCGGGCCATGTACTACACCACGATAACGGTGGTGATCGGCTTCTCCATGCTGACCGTGTCGAATTTCAAGCCGAGCATCTATTTCGGCCTGCTGACCGTGCTGGCCATGATCGCGGCCGTTGTCGGTGCCCTGCTGCTGTTGCCCAAGCTGATTCTGGTGCTGCGGCCGCTCGGCCCCGAGGGCGAGCCCTCGGCAGAGGGCAGCCGATAGTGGAGTGCCGGGCCGGCTGTGGCGCCTGCTGTGTGGCGCCGTCCATCTCCACGGCCTTTTATGGCATGCCGCAGGGCAAGCCCGCCGGAGTCACCTGCATCCACCTCACCAGCGATCGCCTTTGTGGACTTTTCGGAGATATCCGCAGACCAGCGGTGTGCAACAATTTCCAGGCCGAGTATGCTGTTTGCGGAGATGATCGCGACACCGCGCTGGTGAACCTGCAGCAGTTGGAGATCCTCAGCCGTCCCGATTGAACAGGAGTTGCCCATGTCGACCACAGAAATGCCCCTGTTCCCACTCTCTGCCGTGCTGCTGCCCTACGGCCGCATGCCCCTGCAGATATTCGAGCAGCGTTATCTTGACCTGATCCGCGACTGCATGAAAACCAGCTCCGGCTTCGGTGTGGTGTGGCTGCGGAGCGGTGAGGAAGTGGCGCCCCGGGGCTCCGAGCAACAGCTGGGTGACACCGGTACCGTTGCCCGTATCGTCGATTTCGACCAGCTGCCCAACGGGCTGCTGGGCGTCACCATCCAGGGCGGCGAGCGCTTCCGCCTGAGCGACACCCGGGTGGCGAAAAACGGCCTGGTGCTGGGCGATGTGGTTTTGGAGACCATGCCTGAAGCCGCGGCCCTGGACGAAGAGTGGTCCCCACTGCGGGACATTCTGGAAAGCCTCGGCCAGCACCCACACGTCCGCCGCCTGGGCCTCGACATCGACTTCGAGGACGCCTGGCAAGTGGGCTATTCCCTGGCCCAGCTCCTGCCGCTGGAGGAGTCCCTGAAATACTCGCTGCTGAACGCCGACGATGTGGATGAAATGATGGACCAGCTGGACCTGATTCTCAGCGAGATCAGCGGCGAGGGCTGAGCCGGACACCCTGCGGAGAGGCCCATGTTCTACCTGGACCCGGACAGCCCACTCAGCCTGCAAAGCCAGCTGCGCCAGAAAATCGTGGAAGCGATCATGGTGGGCAGTCTGGTGCCCGGCCGGCGCCTGCCCTCGTCCCGCAAGCTGGCGGCCCAGTTGGGCGTCGCGCGCAATACCGTGGTCCTGGCCTACCAGCAACTGATGGACGAGGGCTATCTGCTGACCCGGGAACGCAGCGGTATCTTCGTCAATGAGGAGGTGCTGGCGCGCCGGGTCGGGTGTCAGCCTGGCAATCAGGCTCAAGCCGCCAGCGCTATCGACTGGGGACAGCGCCTGCGCCAGGTGCCCGAACGCAAGGCATTCCAGGCACCACCCGACTGGCAGCGCTATCCCTATCCCTTTATTGACGGCTACTACGATCAGGCCCTGTTTCCGGTGCATGAATGGCGCGAGGCCAGTCGCCTGGCGCTGGGGGTGGGCGAGGTCAGCGCCTGGAGCCGCTATCGCGGTGACGCCGATGACCCGCTGTTGCTGGAGGCCATCCGCACCCAGTTGCTGCCCGCCCGCGGGATCCAGGCGGCGGACGAGCAGATCATCGTGATGCCCGGGATTCATGCAGCGCGTGCCCTGTTGGCGCGGCTGCTGGCTGCGCGGGGAGATACGGTTGCGATTGAAGACCCCGGCTCTCCCGAATGGGGGACTCTGCTGTTGGACCGGGGTGCGCGCCTCGATTCCCGGGCGATCGACGGGGAGGGTATGGTCCCGCCGACAGCGGGCCGGCACGCGCTGTTCGTGGTCATGCCCAGCCATCAGCTGCCCACCGGCATCACCATGAGCATGTCGCGACGGCAGACGTTGTTGAACCACGCCGCTGAGCTGGATGCCCTGGTGATCGAGGACGATCATGCGGCGGAGACCAACTATCTGGGCCAGCCGCATCCGGCGCTGCAGAGCATGGATAGCGGTGGCCGGGTGATCTACCTGTCGTCCCTTGCCCAGGTGCTCGCCGGCAGCCTGCAACTGGCCTTCATTGTGGCACCGACAGAGGCAGTGCAGGCCGCGCGCCAGCTGCGCCGCACCCTGTTCGGCACGCCGCCGCGGAATAACCAGCGCGCCATGGCCTATTTCCTGTCATTGGGGCACTACGACAGTTTTCACCGGCGTCTGGACGCGGTGTTCCGTTCGCGCTGGCTGGCCCTGCGGGACGCCCTCAATCACTATCTGCCGAACCTGGTGGTGACGGCGCCCAGCCAGGGGGGTACGGCCCTGTGGGTGAGCGGCCCCGACTGGCTGGATGCCCGGATTCTGGCCCGGGAGGCCGGTCGCCGCGGTGTCCTGCTGGAGCCGGTCGGGCATTACTATCAGGATGCCAGCCACCCGGAGAACTGTTTTCGCCTCGGCCTGACCAGCCTCGACGAGAGCCAGATTCGCGCCGGTATGGCCGAGCTGGCTGCGGTGATTCGCGACTTGTCGGGGGCACATGCGGAGACCCTCGACAACGCCCGGGGCGAGCGTGTCAGCGGAGCCCTGCTGCGCAGCCGGCTGGCGGGTGCGGAGCTGCACTTCACCACGGTCTACGGTGATCCGGCCAGAATCCGCCTGCACCCGGACGGCACCATGAGCGGCCAGGCCGGCTACGCCGGTGAAGACTGTGATCAGGGCGTGTGGTGGGTCGAGGAGGATTTCTGGCTGCGCCGCTGGGAGCAGTGGTCCTATGGCAAGACTCTGGCTCTTTACGTGGTCATCGACGGCAACCAGATCAAGTGGTTTGACCGCGAGCGGCAGCTGGTGGATGCCGCACACATCCAGTGGCCAGCGCCGGACCCCTGATCTGGACTCATCCAAAGCACCGATCTGGCGCTAACCCGGCCCGCCGGCCGTCGCTACCCTGATTGCCAGTGTCGGGGCTCTGTCGCCCCGTCAGTCGTACACTGCCGCAGGAGATGTTGATGGCCCGCTTCGCGATCGCCGGTTTACAGCTGGAGCTGACCAACCAGGATAACCTTTACCGTATCAATGCCGAGATACACAAGGTCATGGCCCGTTTTCCGTGGGTGCAGATGGTCGTGGTGGGAGAGCTGGCAACCCTGGGCCCGGAACCCCGGCACGCCCAGCCCCTGCCCTCCGACATAGAGGCCCAGTATTGCAGCCTGGCCGCGCAACACGGTATCTGGCTGGTGCCCGGTACGCTGTTCGAGCGCAGCGGTGAGGATATCTTCAACACCCTGCCGGTCATCAACCCGGCGGGTGAAGTGGTGGCCCGCTACCGCAAGATGTTCCCGTTCTACCCCTATGAACAGGGCGTCAGCCCGGGCACCGAATTCGTGGTCTTCGACGTTCCGGACATCGGCCGGATGGGCGTCTCCATCTGCTACGACGGCTGGTTTCCGGAAACCACCCGCACGCTGGCCTGGATGGGGGCCGAGGTCATTATTCACCCGACGATGACCAATACCATCGACCGGGACCTGGAACTCGCCATTGCCCGCACCAACGCGGCGATCAATCAATGCTACTTCGTCGACATCAATGTCGCCGGGCGGCTGGGCAACGGCCGCTCCATCGTCTGCGGTCCGGAGGGCAACGTCATCCACGAGGCGGGTATTGGCCATGAAATTATCGCCTTCGAAGCGGACTTCGGCCTGGTCCGGCGTACCCGCGAGCGCGGGCTGATGGGGCTGGGGCAGGTGTTGAAAAGTTTTCGCGACAGCCCGGTACAGTTCCCACCCTATCGGGAGGGGCATGCCAGCCCGGCGCTGGACGCTCTGGGGGAGCTGCGGGTGCCGGCGCGCGGCGGGCCGGGCCCGGAAGTGGAACCATAGGCAAGTCGGAACTGGCCCTATGACCTGCTGCTGCAGGCTCGTAACGTGGGGCGGAAGATAACGCGGGCGGACTACCGCCACGATTCAAGCTGAGGGGCAGGAATATGAGAATACTCAATACACGCAGGAAAACGCTTTCTCTGGCAGTGGCTGCGGGCAGCGCTCTGCTGGTGCCGGACTACAGTTTCGCGCAGGGTGCGGTACTCGAGGAGGTCAGGGTCACCGCAACCCGCCGTGATGAGTCCATTCTCGATATTCCCTACAATATATCCGCGGTCAGTGGCGCCAGTATCGAGGCTGCGCAGATGACTGACCAGGCTGAATTGCTGCGCTCAATCGCCGGGGTGGGGATCATTGACCGCGGCTATCGCAACTCGGGTACGGTCAACACCATTCGCATCCGCGGGCTCAATGTCGACAGTTCCATCGTCGGGGACTTCGCCGTGGCATCGGCACCCACCGTGTCGACCTATGTCAACGATACCCCGGTGTTCGCCAACTTCGTGCTCAAGGACCTTGAGCGAGTGGAGGTGCTGCGCGGCCCTCAGGGCACGCTTTACGGCTCCGGTTCACTCGCTGGTACCGTGCGCTACATCATGCGCGAGCCGGAGTTCGAGGAACTCAACGGCAAGGTCTCCGGGGGTTTCAGCCAGACAGACGGCTCCGACGGCTGGAACTGGACCACGGATGCCATGTTGAATCTGCCGCTGACGGACACCCTGGCACTGCGGGTAATCGCCGGCCAGAACGACTATGACGGTATTACCGACTACAAGAATGTGTACGTGCTCGACAGCGCCGGCGTGCCGGTCGCACCCAACGGCGTGCTGGCACCGGATGCAGTCTATCGCGATGTGGAAGACGCGGACGACGTGGATATCTGGTTTGCGCGGGCGGCCCTGCGGTTCCAGCCCAGTGATCGCCTCGATGCCACCCTCAGCTATCACACCCAGTCCGATGACATCGGTGGCCGCCGTGGCACCACCAGCGGCAGCAACGGGGCCGGCGAGCGCTATGATGACAATGAACTGGGTGCTGTGACCCTCGAGCCATCGTCCCGCGATATTGACCTGGTCAGCCTGGAGGCGGACATCAATCTCGGCTTTGCCACCCTGACTTCCAGCACCTCGCACTACGAGCACAGCGGTGAGGGTACCAGCGAAAACACCGGTTTCTACGCCCAGCTGGGCTGGCTTGCCGCGTTCTACTACAACTACCCGCGTCCCATGGCCACTGCCGAGCGCAGCTACGACGACGAGAGCTTTATCCAGGAACTGCGGCTGGTATCCAGCACCGAAGGTGCCTTTGACTACCTGGTCGGCGCCTATTACCAGGACCAGACCATCAAGTCCGGGCAGGACAGCTTCCTGCGGGGTTTCAAGAACTGGGCCGACGTGGCCTTTGGCCCCGGTGTGGTGATCGACGACCAGGACTTTCTCTACCGGCGCACCGAGGATTTCCGCGATATCTCGCTCTACGGCGAGCTGACCTGGCACCTCACGGATACCGTGCACCTGACCGGCGGCGTCCGCTATTTCGACAACGAGTCGGAGATCGATACCTTCCAGCAGATCAGCTTCTATGAGGGCTTCCGGCCCTCGGCGGAGGCGAGCTTCAGCCAGGATGATTCCGACACACCCTGTTCAAGATCAACCTGTCCTGGGACATGGACGACAGCACGCTGGTCTACGGTACCGTGTCGGAAGGTTACCGCCGCGGCGGCGCCAATGCCGTGCCCACCGTTGGTGAGTTTGCGGAGGATCCCGCCTGGCAGCTGTACGATGCCGACTCGGTAGTCAACTACGAGCTGGGGATCAAGGGCAGCAGGGGCCAGCACAGCTATACGGCGGCCCTGTTCTATGTGGACTGGGAGGATGTGCAGCTGAACTCCGCCACCACCAACTGGGCCTTTTTCGCTGTGCAGAATGGCGATGAGGCCACCAGCCGCGGGCTGGAACTGGAAGTCAGCGGGCCGCTCGCGGAAGGGCTGACCTATACCCTGGGTTACGCCTATGTGGATGCCGAGCTGAGTGCGGATTTTCTGTCGGTGGACCCGGCAATTACCGCCGCGTTGGCCAGCGACGGAACCCGCCTGCCGGGGGCGCCCGAGCACAGCGCCAACCTCACGCTGAACTATACCCGGGCGCTCACCGGGGACATGAACTGGACCGCGCGGGTAGACGGCTATTACCAGTCCTCCAGTGAGAACAGCATCAGCCCGTCAGTGCGCTTCGCTGAAACCCTGGACGGCTTCCAGCTCTGGAACCTGACTACCGGGGTGTCTACAGCGTCCTGGGATGTCAGCCTGTTCGCCAAGAACCTGTTCAATGAAGAAGGGGTGACCGGGATCTACAAGGAAGAGTACATGGGTACCGACCCCGACCAGAACTACTTTGGCAACGGGGCCAAGGACGTGATTTCCTTGCCGCGAACCATTGGTCTGGCTGCAACCTATCGCTTCTGACGGCCCTGGTTTAGGCTCTGCCCTGGGCATGGACAGGGGGCATGGCGTGAAACAGGAAGGCGACCTGCTGGATCAGGCCGCGGCGGCCTTGCGCAGGGGCGATATGCAGCAGGCGCAACTGCGCTGCCAACAGGCCCTGCGCGCGCAACCGCGGCGGGCCCGGGGTTGGCTGCTGGCGGCGAAGCTGGCGCAGGCGAGTGCCGATTACAACAGCCAGTGCAGCGCAGCGGCGCGGGCGGCAGCGCTGGAGCCTGGCGACATCGGCATCCAGCTCGCCTACGCCGAAGCCCTGGTGCTGGCGGGCCAGCTGGCGCGCGCCAAAGCCCTGGTCCTGGCGCAGGAGCCCCTGGCGAGAGCGGCGGCTGACTGGGCCGCAATCGGTCAGTTCTACCTCTCGGCGACAGACTATAGCGCGGCTCTCGCGGCCTACCGTCGAGCGGCCGCACTCGCACCGGAGGATCCGGCGGCACAGGCCAACCTTGCCAATATCCTTGCGGTGACCGGTGCCAGTGGGGAGGCGGAGCAGCTACTCAACGGGGTGCTGGTGCAGGATCCGCTGGATGCGGACAGCCACTACAATCGCGCCACTCTGCGCCGGGTGGGGGCAAATGACAATCATATTGCCGAGATGACCCGGGCCCTGCGGGCGGGGCCTGCGGACGAGGCGCCGCTGTGCTACGCCCTGGCCAAGGAACATGAGGATTGCGCTGAATATGCCCTGGCCTGGGACTATCTGCAGCGTGGCGCCCGTGCCCGCCGTGCGCGCCTGAGCTACAGGGTAGCGCGGGACGAGCAGACCATGGCGGATATCGCCCGGCACTTCGACGCAGCCTGGATGCAGCGGCAGCGGCGCGGCGACCCGGAGCCGGGCCCGATATTCGTGCTCGGCCTGCCGCGCAGCGGCACCACCCTGGTGGAGCGGATGCTGGCGCGCCACAGCCAGGTGGCCAGCCTCGGTGAAATCAACGATCTCGCCCTGGCCCTGATGCGCGCAGCGGGCCCACACGCAAACCGGTCTGAACTGATTGCGCAGGCAGCGCAGGCTGACCTGGCGGCGCTGGGTAGGGACTACCGCGCCAGCACCGCTCAGTATGGGGCGCAAGCGCCGTATCTGGTGGACAAGACACCGCTCAACCTCCTTTATCTCGGCATCATTGCGGCGGCACTGCCCGGGGCCCGCATCCTGCACCTGCGGCGCCACCCTGTCGCCAGCTGCCACGCCCTGTTCAAAACCCTGTTCCGCATGGCCTGCCCGTTCAGTTACGATCTCGATGACTTGGCCCGCTACTATCTGGCCTACCACCGGTTGTTGACTCACTGGCGTCAGCTGCTGGGCGCCGATGCCTGGCTGGATATCGACTACGAGTCACTGGTGGCGGCGCCGGAGGCGGGAATTCGGCAGGTGCTTGATGCCTGCGGCCTGCCCTGGGAACCGGATTGTCTGGCATTTCACGCCAACTCCGCGCCGGTCGCCACCGCCAGCGCGGCCCAGGTCAGGGAGCCTGTCCATACCCGCTCGGTGGATCTTTGGCGGCACTACAGCGCCGGGTTGTCACCGCTGATCAAGCAGTTGCAGCGTGCGGGGATCGACTGTGATTGATGCCGGGACCGTGAGCTGCCGCGCGACCGCCCTGCGGTGCCTGGCGGCATTCCTGGCAGCCCTCTGCGCCTGCGCTGTGTTGGCGGCGGCCCCTCCCGAGGGTGAATTGCAGTTGCAGTTGGGCGTGGCGGAGAGCTTTGAGATCGAAGTGGACCGGCTCGACCTGGGGGGGAAGTTCGCCGGCGAGGTGGACCGTCTGCCGCCCCTTGCGCTGCAACTGGCCACTGATGGCAGCGTACTATTACCCGCCCAACGCCTGCCCATGCCCGCGTCTCACCCGCTGTGGCAGGCTTTGGCGGGAGAGGGCCGCTGGCAACGCGATGCGCACGGTAACCTGACTCTCGCGCTGCCGCTGGATCTGCTGGAACAGGGTGCCAACTGTATTCACTACGGTGAGCTTGCGGTTACCCTGCCGGCCAGCGGCGTCGGCTCTGCCGCTCTGCAGATCACCGGGCAGACCTGTGAGTACTTCAAATTCAGGGCGCGCTTTCAGGGCAGCGCCCGCTGGCGGCAGGCTGAGGTGGCAGTGGAGGCGGCTCATGAGCCGCGCTTTCCCGTGCGCAGCCTGCAACAATTGCAGCACGACACCGGTATTGATCCCGCCCCCCTGGCGCCGCCGGAAGGGGTAAGTCCGGAGCATCTCACGCTGGCCGGGTTACTGCTGGACGGGCGCCACTATCAGTCTGCCTGCGCTGTCGCGGCGGGTACGGCGCGACGCTGCGAGCAGCTGCCCCTGCCGGCATTTTCCCTGTCCAAGAGTCTGCTGGCCGGGGTGGCTCTGATGCGCCTGGAACGGCTGGCCCCGGGCAGCAGCCAGCGCAGTATCGGCGAGTTGCTGCCCGGCTGTGGCAGGGGCTGGGATGAGGTCACGCTGCAGCAGGCGCTGAACATGCAGACCGGGCGCTATGACTCCGCGGCTTACTTTGCCGATGAGGACGCCGCTATTGCCACGCCCCTGTTTCTGGCCCCGGGTCACGCGGCAAAACTGGCCTGGGCCTGCGCTGCGTATCCGCGCCGGGAAGCGGCGGGAGAGCGCTGGGTGTACCACACCGCTGACACCTACATCCTGGTCAGCGCCATGACGGCGTTGCTGCGCGAACTGCGGGGCGCCGAACAGGCAGACATCTACAGCGATCTGCTGTACCGGGAGGCCTGGTCGGAGCTGCCCCTGGGGCCGCTTGCGGCGTTCACCCGGCGCACGGCGGACGCGGCAGCGCAGCCGTTCGGCGGCTGGGGCCAGCTGCTGACGGCGGATGATTTCCTGCAGCTGGGGCTGTGGCTGGCCGCTGAAGCCCGGCAACCGGAGCTGTTGGACCCCGCCATGGTGCGGGCAGCGATTACCCCTGCGGGAACACTGCCCGGCGTGGCGGCGGGAACCGCGGGCCTGCGCTATCAGCACGGCTTCTGGTTGCTGAACGCGGCACCGGCACTGGGCTGCAGGCAACCGTACTGGATTCCGTTCTTGTCGGGCCACGGCGGCATCACCCTGGCCCTGCTGGATGAGCAATCCCTCTACTACTACGTCAGTGACAACAACGAATTCCGCTGGCTGTCCGCGGTTGCCGCCGTGCATCAGCAACGTCCACTCTGTTAATTCTCCGGAACCCGCCATGAGCCAAGCCATCGCTACTGCACCTCGCCGCACCCTCTCACCCCACGGGGAGTGGGCGCGCATTGCGCTGGCGTTTCTGGCCACGGCGGGATTGTTCTACGTCAACATCATGCCGGCTCTGGTGGACGGCCTGGTGGAGGGGCTGGGTTTTTCCAACCGGGAAGCCGGGCTGGTGGGATCCGCGAATGTCTACGGTGCCGCCCTGGGGGCGCTGGCAGCGGTATTCCTGGTGCGCCGCATCCGCTGGCGCAGGGCCGCCTTCATGTTGCTTCTGGCGCTGATCCTGCTGGACCTTGTGTCCATCCTGCTGCGGCTGCCACTGGTGCTGGTTGGCGTGCGCTTCCTGCACGGGGCGGTCGGAGGCATGTTGGTCGGTATCGGCTTCGCTGTGATCGCCCGTACCCTGAAGCCGGATCGCACCTTCGGCTATCTGCTGGTGGTCCAGTTCGGGCTGGGCGGTGTGGGCGTGATGCTGCTGCCGCCCCTGGTGCCTGAGTTTGGTACCAGCGCCCTGTTCCTGTCCCTGATTGCCTTCAGCGCGGTGACCCTCGCGATGCTGCCGTTCCTCGACGACTACCCGGTAGTGGTGCCCAGTGCCGGTGCGCCCCCGCCTGCAGCTGTCCGCTGGGCGCCGATGCTGGCAGTGCTGATTGCCCTGTTTCTGTTTCAGGCCGCCAACATGGGTCTGTACGCCTTCATCATCGGCATGGGCAAGCACTATGGCCTGAGCATGGCCTTTATCAGCCCGACTCTGGGCGCGGCGGCCTGGGTGGGAATTATCGGCGCCGGGCTGGTGGTGGTCATGGCGACGAAGTACGGCCGCTGGTGGCCATTGTTCCTGGGTATGAGTCTCACCGTGCTGGGCACCGCCCTGCTGCACTGGAGTGGCCAGCCCTGGGCCTTCCTGCTGGCCAACTGCGGCGTGGGAATCACCTGGGCGTTTGTCATTCCGTACTTGCTGGGCATGTGTGCCCACTTCGATCCGGTGGGACAAATGGCGTCACTCGGCGGCTTCGCATCCAAGATGGGCCTGGCCAGCGGCCCGCTGCTGGCAGCCCTGTTCCTCGGCGACAACCGCTACGACCTGGTGATCAACGCGGCGGTTCTGGCGCTTGTCCTGTGCACCGTGGTTATTATGCGCCCGGCCAGGCTGCTGGATCGCGAGGCCAGGCTATGATTCGTCGCCCCCGAGTTTTGCCAGTAATGCTTCGACTTCCTCGCGCCGCGCCGTGTCCGAGATGGCACGTCCGGGACGCGGAGGCGCTTTCAGGGCTTGCTGCAGGTACCGCTTCGCCTCCTCGTCGTGGCCCCGATGCGCCAAAAACTCAGCCATGAAAAAATTACTATCCATCCCGTCCGGATTGGCTTTCAGGCCATCCTCAAGGTACTGGCGCGCTTTCTTGTCGTTGCCGAATCCCACTGGCCAGCCCGGAACCCTGGCATAGAGAGTGCCCAGACTGGTCAAGGCAGCGCCGTTCACGGCCACAGGGTCAATGCCGATCGCCCGTTCGAAGTGCTTGCGTGCAGCCTTTGCGTGTTTGAGTGCGCCCAGGCCGCCAGCGGCGCCGGCGTAGGACGACTCCACAATACCGCACCAGGTCAACGCCTGTGGATCGTCCGGCTGTGCCGCCAGCAGCGAGTCACAGGTGTCGACCAGTTGCGCGAAGTGTTGCTCTCGCTCGGCCTCGGCAACCACAAAATTTATCTGCTCCCACTGGTCGCGGACGGCAGCCACTTCTGCTGCCGGTGCTGCCATCGCCGCTACAGGTGCCAGCAAGGGGGTCAACAGCAAAGCCAGGGTAAATATTCCGGACCGGCGAGTTTGAGTCAAAAGCTTCATACAGCATCCTCCGACGAGTTGACTGCAGTATAGCCGTTGATTCTTATGCCAGGATTAGGGCCCGGTGCAGGGGTTCCAGCCACGGCTCGTAGTGCTGCCACTGGCTCATGGCATCTTTGTAGAGCGGCTGGCGCACCTGTTCTGAGCTCGGTGTGCGGACGGCGCGCTCGGTCTCGTAGTAGCGCAGGCAGCTCTCCTCGAAGGGAATACCGATGAATTCCAGCATCCGCGCCACCTGTCCCTCGAGATCTGCCAGCAGATCCTCGTGCTGCACGCGTAGCACGAAGCGGGGCAGCACCCGATCCCAGTGTTGCATCAGTGCGACGTAGTCCCGATAGTACTGCCCGAGGTCCGACAGGCTGTAACTGAACTCCTGTCCCTCGGCGAACAACTGCTTGAAGCTGCTGAAACAACAGGCCATGGGTTCCCGGCGGGCGTCAATGACCCTGGCGTTGGGCAGTATCAGCTTGATCAGCCCGATGTGGCGGAAATTGTTGGGCATCTTGTCGATAAAGAAGGGTGCGCCCTGGCGGTGTATGCGGGTGTCGGCGATAAACCGCTCGCCAAACTCGGCAAGCTCCTGCGGCGAGAGCTCCTCCAGCACCTCCGGGTAGCCTGGCGCGGCGCCGGAGGCGCGCTTGCGCCTCCTCAGTTGCTGGGCATAGGAGAGGATATTGGGCAGCTCCAGGGTGCCGTCGATCTGGCTGTGGGAGGACAGGATCTGTTCCAGCAGGGTCGAACCCGCCCGCGGCAGCCCGACGATGAAAATCGGATCCGGGGCCGGATGGCCGCAGCCCGCCTTGCGGGCAAACAAATCTGAACTGCATACCTGTTGTTGGGCGGCCAGTTCCGCTGTCATCTTGTTTGCATCGTAGCGACTCTGGTTCTTCTTGAGCTGATTGCCCCGGGCGTAGTGCTCGAAAGAGGCGCGATAATCGCCGGCGTCTTCACAGGCCTTGCCCAGGGCAAACGCAACATAGACCCGGTCCATGCAGGAGAGGTTGCTGTCGCCGGCCAGAGCCTGCATCGCGGCCATATCTGCCGCGCTGAAGCGGTAGGTCTTCAGGTTGGCGAGGGCATGCCAGGCTTCGGCGTGCTGCGGGTTGCTGGCCAAAGCCGCGTGGTAGGACGCAACGGCCTTATCGAACTGGCCGCAGGTCTTCAGGGCGTGGCCGCGGGAAGTCAGGGTGGTCGCATCCGCGGGCAGCTTGCGCAGGACGTCGTCGAAAGCGGCGAGTGCCGCTGCATAGTCCCCGGTCTGCATGCTCTCGATGGCGAACAGTGACTGGAACTGGGGGTTTTCCGGGGCGGTCGCCAGCAGGCGCCGGGCCTGTTCGAATGCCGCGGTAAATTTCTGTCTTTTCCGCAGGGTGCGGATGTAGTCAATCCTGACCTGGGTATTGTCCGGGGCGAATTCCGCGGCGCTCTCCAGCAGAAATTCCGCCTCCTCCAGCGCTCCCAGGCGCGAGCCGATATCGGCCAGCAGGCGCATCGCCTCAACGTGGCGCGGCACCTGCTGCAGAAATTTGCGACAGATCTCCTCGGCCCGGACCAACTTGCCCTGGGCGATCAGATCCGTCACGGCGACGATCGGCTTGGGCAGGCTCAGCAGAAAGTCCAGCTGCGCCTGCACCCGGTATAGCTGGTCCCGTGCGCCGCGCCGCTGCAGAATCTCCAGCTGGGCCCGGTAGCTGGCCTCCAGTGCCGGGTTGGCCTGGCAGGCCCTGCTGTAGGCGAGCAGGGCTGCTTCATCCCTGCCCTGGGCGCGCTGCAGGTGACCTTCCTCCTGCCAGGCGCGACCAAAGTCCGGGGCCAGTTGCTTCAGATGCTCAAGCCTTGCGGCGGCCTGGTCGAACTGCTCCAGATAGCGATGACACACGGCCGCCATGTACAGCGCCTCGGTGTTGTCCGGCTCTGCAGCCAGCACGCCGGCCAGATCATCCAGGGCGGGAGCGAATACCTGGGCCATTATTTTCTGCTGGATGGGTGCCAGGTCTGTTGCGCTGTCGGCCATAGGTATTAATCGTTCCACCAGAAAGCAAAAGCGCCCCGGAGGGGCGCAGGATTTACCGCATCTTTGTTTGCACGCAGGTCATCAGAAGTCGTAGGTCAGTCTGATGCCGCCGGTCCTCGGGCGCGCCAGGGTAACGCGCTCCCGGTCGTAGACGAAGTTGTTGGCCAGTTCGGCCTGCTCGTCCATCAGGTTGTCGACATAGAGCTCGGCGGTCCAGTCGGCGGTACTGATACCGGCAGTGAAGCCGACCAGGACCCAGCTGTCGAGCTCGGCGCGATTGATGGCGATGATATCACTGAAGGATGATTCCGAGTAGGCGACATGCGGCATCACATGGGCCTGATACCCGGAGGTGAGCGGCCACTGGTAGCGAGCCCGCAGGTTGCCCTGAAACTTTGGTGCGAATGCCAGTTCGTCGCCCTTGCGCACGTCATCCGTGGGCGTGATGACTTCGGTGATTTCAGTGTCGAGGAAGGAGAACGAGCCGGTAACCGTCAGGCCCGAGATCGCAGCCGGCGCCCAGGTCACGACGCCCTCCAGCCCCGTGACCTCGGCATCCGCCGCATTGTCGGAGAAAAACAGGTTGGCGATGCTGGGGTCGAAAATGGTGGTCTGCAGGCGCTCGATGTCGACCCGGAACAGGCTGCCATTGAGCCTGAGTGAGTTGTCCAGCAAGTCCAGTTTCCAGCCCAGCTCCATGTTGGTGACATCGTCGGTATCAAGCGCAAAGGGCACGGTAAAACCATCAGGACCCTGGGCGCCGCCGGGACGGTTGAGCAGACCGGCACGGAACCCCTCCGACCAGGTGACGTACCAGAGCTGATTTACGCTGGGTGTCCAGGCCAGGCTGACCTTGCCGATGACACCATCGGTCTGGGCCTTGTCCGGGGCATCGCGGAGTGCGGCGGCGACCTGTGCCGGCGCCTGGTCGATCGTGTCTAGAGTGTAGGTGACCTGATCCGGCAGGCAGGTGCTGCGGTCGGTGATCTGCCCATCACCGTTGTACAGGTCGCTGATATCGGTGCCGAATGCCTGGCAGTCTGCGGCCGCGCCTGCGTTCAAGAAGGACGAGTTGGCACTACCATCGAAGTCCACCTCAATGTCGTACCAGCGCGCACCGACGGTGAGGGCGAACTGTTCGTTGAAGTCGAAGGTTGCCTCACCGAAAACGCCGTACTGCTGGTCGGTGCGGCGAATATCGTTGCGGAAGATCACCCCCGGGGGGAATGGCCCTTCGTCCGACCGAAAGCCGGTCTGGAACGGGAAGTTGGGTGCGAATGGGCCGAACGGCTGCGCCGCAATGGACCCGAAATAGGTGAAGTCGTTGCGCTCGTCGAGCTGCAGGTCGCTGTAGAAGCCCCCTACGGTGGCGCGCAGACGCTTTTCGACTGGCGTATTGAAGCGGATCTCGTGCGTCATGACCTCGGTTTTGGTGGAGGACTTCACCAACAGGTCCGGTGGCTGGCAGGTACCCGAAGGTGCTGCGTCTCCCGGATAGGACACGGAGCCGTCACAGATGTAGTAGGGCAGATACTGGCCGACGAACAGGTAGTCCGTGTAATCCACCGTCTGGTTGGTTTCGCGGTCGGTGAAAGCGCCGGTGTAGACAGTTTCCAACTGGCCGATACGGCCTTCGAGGGTCCAGCTGGTGTTGTCAAAACTGTCGTCGATATTGTCGTCGTGGAAGCGGCTTATCTCGTAGTCGTCCAGGTCGGGATCGGAGAAAAAGACCCCGTCGGAATCCAGCGATTGCTGCATGTGGCTTACCTGCAGGCTCCAGCGATCGTTGATGTCGTAAAGGCCGCTGAGGCGGAAGCCGTTGTACACGGTGTCATTGATGTTCTTGGCGGTTTTGGTGGAATTGTCCGCTGTAAGGAATTCCACGTCGCTGAGATCCGCCGTCGACTGGAACCCGGCTCTTTGCGCGCCGATCGGTACCCCATTGGCGCGGGGCGTGCCCTCGGGTCGAAAGCGGGCGCTTTCACTCGCGTCGCGAGTGCCGGCCACGTTGTCGATATAGCCGCCCATGCGGTCAACGTAAACGACGCCGCGGAGGGTGAATGTGTCGGTCACGGGCAAGTTGAACATGCCGGTGACGTTATTGCTCAGGTCGCCGCCCCGGGTGAAGGCGGTTCCCAGCTTGACGCTGCCATAGGTGCCGCTGGGATCCGGCTTGTTGGTGATGAGCCGCACCGTGCCGGCCTGGGAGCTGCTGCCAAAGAGGGTGCCCTGGGGCCCCGCCAGCACCTCGACACGATTCAGGTCGGCAGCATAGACGTCGAGGTTGCGTCCAGGTTGCGACAGGGGCTGGTCGTCGAGATAGAGAGCAACGTTGGGGGCCAGGCCGGCAACGCCGGCAGTGGTCAGGTTGGGCGTGGTCGAGGCAACGCCGCGGATATAGATGGTGTTTTGACCCGGGCCGCTACCGCCCGCGGTTACGCCGGGCAACTGGATCAGGTAGTCATTGAAATTGGCGATCCCCATATTGTTGAGTGAATTTTCTCCCAGTGCCTGTACCGAGATCGGGATGTCCTGGGTGCTGGCCACGCGCTTGGTAGCGGTCACCAGCACTTCCTCAAGCCCTTGCGCGGTGGCGCCGGTGGCGATTGCCGAACCCGCGATCGCGCTGACCACAGCGCTGGAGAGTCTGCTTCGTTGACGGAGTGGTGTGGTGCTGGACATTGATTGATCCCCTGGTTGGTTTCCTGAATCTGGCCTGCCGCTTGCTCCCCGAATATCGCGCCCAGCGGTGTGCTGGCTGCCAAAACAAAAGCTTTCGACTCAAACTAATTTTTCTTTGGCACATATTGTGCGCGCAGGCAGTCAGCCACCTCATGTAATGATGGAAATGGCGATAGATAGGCACCTATCGGCTGATATCGGCTGAATTAAAGAATAATTAGCGATTACGCGTGGTATTTGTACAGATGCGGCACTATGATTTCAACCGGAAATACAGCCAGTAAAAATACAGTTCTGTAATCATTGTTGAGGAACCACGCGGGAGGCGATGTTGCATCGGGCCTGTCGCGACGCGGTTTTTGCCTCGACAGGCAACCGGGGAGGCAGTTTTTTGAGTATGACAGATGGTGATCGCGCGACGCCGCGATTCATGGTGGACAAGGCAGTCTTCTGGCCCGCCAGCGCTGCGCTTTTTGCCCTGGTGTTGTTCGCCGGTCTGAAGCCGAAGCTCAGCGAGGGTCTTTTTCAGAGGCTGCAGGACGCTATTGTCCTCTACGCGAGCTGGTACTACGTGCTTGTGGTCGCAATTATCCTGATCAGTGTGGCCATTTTCAGCCTCTCGCGTTTTGGTGACATAAAACTGGGGCCGGATCACGCTGAACCCGCTTACGCCTACCCGTCATGGATCGCGATGCTGTTTGCCGCCGGCATGGGTATTGGGTTGATGTTTTTTGGGGTGGCGGAGCCGGTGATGCACTTCCTGACGCCGCCCCAGGGTGAGGGCGGGACCGTACCCGCGGCTCGCGAAGCCATGAACCTGACTTTCTTCCACTGGGGATTACATGCCTGGGGCATCTATGCGATTGTTGCCCTGGTATTGGCCTACTTCGCCTACCGCCACGACCTGCCATTGACCATGCGCTCCGCTTTCTACCCGTTGATCGGTGAGCGGATCTACGGCCGTGCCGGCGCCACGATCGATGTGTTTGCGATTGTTTGTACTACCTGCGGTATTGCAACCAGCCTCGGTTTCGGCGTGCTGCAGATCAATTCCGGGCTTTCCTACCTGTTCGGCATAGCGATCAGCCCCGGGATTCAGGTCGTGTTGATACTGTGCACCCTGGGCCTGGCCGGGGTGTCGGTGGTGCTGGGGCTGGATGCTGGCATCAAGCGCCTGTCGGAACTCAACCTGAGCCTTGCTGCCCTGCTCCTGATCACGGTGCTGCTGGCCGGTCCGACCGTCATTGTGCTGCAGGCGACCATCGAGAATTTTGGCGCCTACATTGGAGAACTTGTTGCCAAGACCTTCAACCTGTATGCCTACGACCCGACCGACTGGCTGGGTGGCTGGACTATCTTCTACTGGGGCTGGTGGCTCAGCTGGGCACCTTTTGTCGGCCTGTTCATTGCCCGCATCTCCCGTGGGCGGACCATTCGCGAATTCGTCCTCGGTGCCATGATCGTACCTTGCGGGTTCACCCTGTTGTGGATGGGAATTTTTGGCAACAGCGCTATTGAGCTGATTCTGCACGGCAACCAGAACGGGCTCGGGGCGGCGGTCAGCGACAATCAGGCCATTGCCCTGTTTCGTTTTTTCGAGTTCCTGCCGCAGTCGACTCTATTGTCCGGCGTGGCCCTGCTCATGGTGGTGGTGTTCTTCGTTACCTCGGCGGACAGCGGTGCAATGGTGCTCAACATGCTTTCGGCCCACGGCCGGGACGACACCGGGCCCCTGCAGCGCCTGTACTGGGTCGGGGTTATTGGTGCGACGTCGATTGTTCTGCTGCTTGCCGGTGGCCTGGCTGCGCTGCAGACGGCTGCAATAGTCACTGCACTGCCGTTCTCCCTGGCCTTGCTGGGCGCAATTTGGGGGCTTGGCCGGGCCCTGAGTCGGGATGCTGCCCGGCGCGATATACACAGCGTGGCACCGCTGGTCACATCGCCCGGGGATTGGCGCGAGCGGCTGGCCAACCTGTTACAGCATCCGGGTGACAGCAGCGTCCACGCCTTTCAGCGGGACCTGGTATTGCCCGCGCTGAGGGCTTTTGCCGCGGAGTTGCAGCTGCACGAGGTAGCGGCGAAGGTGGTGAATGCGATTGCCGAAGAGGGATCGGTGCGGCTCGAAGTAAGCCATGCCGATACCATGGATTTCGTCTATGAAGTGCGTTGCCGCGCCCATCCCAGGCCGGTCGAGACGGCGGTCGACACACCGCTGGATGCGCTGGGCGACGCGGACAAATACTATCGGGCAGAGGTCCACCTGTTCCGGGGCGGGCAGGACTACGATGTCATGGGCTGGAGCCGCGAGCAGATCATGCACGACCTGCTATGGCAGTACGAGAACCACCTGCAGTTCCTGCGCTCGATGCGCTAGGAGATTTGGTACTGAATCTTCCCGGTAGTGGGGCCAGGTCTCGCTGTGGCGCAGCGTTTCCTGGCGGGGATTTTCTGTGTTAAGACTGCGCGCCTTGTTTCCTGTCTATCTGGAGGGCGCTGCCCATGACACGGTTTGACGGTAAGGTGGCATTCATCACCGGGGCGGCCTCCGGCATCGGGCTGGCGACAGTGGCCCGGCTGGGGCGCGAGGGCGCAAAGGTGTACGCGTCCGACATCAACGCCGAGCTACTGGCGCGGGAAACCGCGCGCCTGAGCGGGGAGGGGCTGGACATCCACACCCGGGTGCTGGATGTGACTGACGAAACAGACTGTCGCGCGGCGGTCGAAGAATGCCTGGCCAAATTTGGCAGGCTGGATATTCTTTGCAACGTAGCCGGAATGGTCCTTACCAAGAACTTCCTCGATGTCAGTGCAGAGGAGTGGGACTGGGTGATGACGGTCAACACCCGCTCGGTATTCGTGCTCTGTCAGGCGGCAATGCCGCATCTGCTGGAGACCAGCGGCAACATCGTCAATATTTCATCCGCGGCCGGATTGCAGGGGCTGCCTTACAATAGCGCCTACTGCGCCAGCAAGGGCGCCGTGCTGTTGCTGTCGAAGTCACTGGCGGTGGAATTCGCCAGTCGCGGTGTGCGGGTAAACGCCGTGTGCCCCGGGGCCGTGGACACGCCGCTGGTGAAGAACATCCAGATCCCCGAGGGTGCCGATATGGCGCTCTACGGACGCATGTTCCCGCTCACGGGATATTACGCCCAGCCAGAGGAAATCGCGGGTGCTGTCGCCTATCTCGCCTCCGACGAGGCGAAATTCGTCACCGGCTCGGCGCTGGTTATAGATGGCGGCCAGACTGCGGTCTGAGCTGACTCCAGACCGGGCCGGGGCTCAAGACCCCAGGCCGCGGAAGAACTGCTGCACATTGGTGCTGAGAGACTCCAGGTCGTAACCCCCTTCCTGCACCACCAGGGTTGGCAGTGACAGCTCGCCGATCGCAGTGCCCAGGCGCGCGAAGCCCTCGCTGGTGACAGCCACCTTGGCCTGGGGGTCGTCCTTGTAGATGTCAAAGCCCAGTGCCAGCACCAAAGCGTCGGGCTGAAACAGGGTGACGGCTGCCAGTCCCTCTTCCAGCCTGGCGAAGAAGTCCTCCTCGGAGGAACCATGGGGCATGGGCAGATTGATGTTGTAGCCCAGCCCTTCACCTGCGCCGCGCTCGTCCTCGAACCCGCTGACTACCGGGTAGAAATTGGTCGGATCGCCGTGGATGGAGACGTAGAGCACGTCGCTGCGGTGGTAGAAGATGTCCTGGATGCCCTGGCCGTGGTGCATATCGGTGTCGAGGATGGCGATGCGCGGGAAACGCGAAGTCAGGTGCTGGGCGGCGATGGCGGCGTTATTCAAGTAGCAAAAGCCGCCCGCGGCGTCGCGGCGGGCGTGATGTCCCGGGGGGCGGCAGACTGCGTAGGCGCTGCGGTCGCCCGCCAGCAGCGCCTCGGCTGCGGCGATCGCGACCTGGGCCGACCAGTAGGCGGCGTGCCAGGTATTGGCGCCGACCGGGCAGCTGCCGTCGGCCAGGTAGCGCGCCGCCTCCGCCAGGATCCCGCGCAGGGCATTGGGTTCGCGCACGAAGATATTGGACATCACCTCATCGCCCCAGTCCTCGGGGATCTCCTTCCAGCGCCGGTGTGCCGACTGCAGGAAGCGCAGATAGCTCAGGTCGTGCACCCGGGAAATGGGCCCGGCGCCCCGATCCACCGGCTCGGAGACTTTCACCCCCAGCTCTCGCAGCCCCTCCAGCATATGCCCGGTGCGGTCCGGCACTTCCTGGGGCTGGCGCATCTGGCCGCGGGTGAAGTAGGTTTTGGGAATGTGCTGGTCCTGGGCGGAATGGAAAAAGGCCTGCATCGGATAATCTCTTGTATTTGGGTGCGCCCAGTATAGAGAGCTGGTCGCCGAGGTCAAAAGCCGAAAACTGCGCCGCCTGTGCTATGCTGCTTTCATGTTCAGTGTGCACCCTATCGTTGTCTTCTTTATGGAAACCCGGGCCCAGAGTATCGCCGGCGTCTTCCTCGTGCGCGGCGATCAGGCTTCCCTGCCGGCCTGATCGTCGCGCCACCCCCGCAAGCAGAATCCTGATCCAACCAGCGCTTGTTGCTGCCTGATTCGGCGGCCTTCGCGCTTCACCAACCATTGCAGAAGCACCTTGTCTGCCAGCACTCGCGGCAGGCAGTCCAGGGTGATGGAGTATTTCGTGATGAACAGAACAGCGATCAATTCCCCAATAACGGTCCGCGAGAGCGACTACCGCCGCCTGCAGGCAGCTATCGAACACCACGAGGGCCCGCAGGCGGATGCCCTGGACGAAGAGTTGGCCCGCGCCGACACGGTGCCCGACGACGAGTTTCCGGGGGGGATCGTCAACATGCATTCCCGGGTGACTTTCGAGGACACCGACGCCGGGCAGGACACCACCGTGACGCTGGTCTATCCTCAGGAAGCCGACGTGGACAAGATGCGGGTTTCCGTATTGACCCCGGTGGGGAGTGCGCTGATCGGCCTGGCAGTGGGTGGCGAGATCGAATGGCCGTTGCCCTCGGGGCGCGTACGCCATCTGCGGGTCAAGTCTGTGGTGCAGGGGAACGGTTCCCTGGGCGACCAGTGAACAATTGCGCTAGAAACGCACCCCGTCCGGCACTGAGTAGCTATCCAGTACATCGATGTAGTTGGCGCGCGCGTAGTCCGCGGGATTCGGGGCGTGGCGGCAGCTCAGGCTGCCCCGCAGCTGGTCGACGGAGCTGTACTCCTTGACCTCCAGCCAGCGCTGCATGTCGGCCAACAGGGTTGCGATGAGCCCCGGCCCCTGTTGCAGCAGGGCGCTGCACAGGTGCACCACGTCGGCCCCGGCGAGCAGGGCCTTGAGCGCATCCGCAGCGGTATGGAAACCGCCGGTTACCGCGATATCGCAGGTCGTGTGACCGCAGAGCATGCCCGCCCAGCGCACCCGCAGCAGCGACTCGATGGAGCTGGACAGGTCCAGTTTGGGTAGCATTGTCAGAGTGTCCAGATCGATATCCGGCTGATAGAAACGGTTGAACAGGCACACCCCCTGGACCCCGGCTTGCTCCAGCTTGCGGACGAAATCCAGTGGCGCGCTGAATTGGGACGAGAGTTTCACCGTTACCGGAATGCTGACCTTTGGCCGCAGTGCCGCGGCGATGTCGAGGTAGCGCTGCTCGACTGCGAGAGCGGTTTCCCTGATGTCGCCCGGGACGTAGTAGACGTTCAGCTCCAGTGCATCGGCACCGGCATCCTGGATGGCTAAAGCACACTCCAGCCAGCCGCCGGCGGTGACGCCGTTGAGGCTGGCAAGCACCGGGATATCCAGCGCGGATTTGAGCTGCTGCAGGTTCTCCAGGTACTGGTCCTCGCTGGATTTGTACTCTGCGGGAATCGGCCGGAAACTGGTGGCTTCGCCGTGGCCCAGGGACTGCTCATCCAGGAAGCGGTCGAGCAGGGCGTGCTCCTGCTGGATCTTCTCCTCGAACAGGGACGGCATGACGATCGCTGCGGCGCCGGCGTCCTGCAGGCGCAGGGCGCTGTCGAGCCTGCCGGTCAGGGGTGAGGAGGAGGGCACGAACGGATTTTTCAGGGGCAGGCCCAGATAGCGGGTGGTCAGGTCAGCCATGGTCAGGTGTCTCCCCGTTCTGGTTCTGGTCGCTTTTCTTGCGCAGCTGGGCGCGGGGGGCCGACAGGGTGGCCTCCTCGCTCCAGTCCAGCTGTGACAGCTGCAGGTAGTGCTGGTAACGCAGCGCCACATCGTGCTGGGCCTGGGCGACAAAGCGTTCCGCCGCTTCGGGATGGGTGTGCCAGAGCATCTTGAATCGGGTCTCGGAGTCGGCGAACTCCCGGTAGGGAATACTCGGGGCCGGCGAGTCCAGCTGCAGGGGGCTCTGGTGCTGGGCAATGCGCGCCGGATTGAAGCGGAACAGGGGCCAGTGCCCGCTTTTAACCGCCATGTCCTGCTGCCGATGATTGTTGCTCAGATCCACCCCGTGGGCGATGCAGGGGCTGTAGGCGATGATTAGGGACGGGCCGTCGTGGGCCTCCGCTTCCAGAAAGGCCTTCAGGGTCTGGGTATCCTTGGCGCCGTAGGCGACATGGGCGACATAGACATTCGGGTATTCCATGGCCAGCAGGGGCAGGTCCTTCTTCGCCACCGCCTTGCCGCCGGCGGAGAACTTGGCGACGGCGCCGCGGGGAGTGGCCTTGGAGGTCTGGCCGCCGGTGTTGGAATACACCTCGGTGTCCAGTACCAGGATATTGATGTTCTCGCCCGAGGCCAGCACATGGTCCAGGCCGCCGTAGCCGATGTCGTAAGCCCAGCCGTCGCCGCCGATGCACCAGACAGACTTGCGGCACAGGTTCTCGCTCAACTGCAACAGGCGGCGGGCCTTGTCGCCGTCCAATTCCGCGAGTCCGTCACGCAGCTGTGCCACCCGCTGGCGCTGTTCGTGAATGGCGGCCTCATCGCTCTCGTCGGCACCCAGAATCGCGTCCACCAGCGCAGGCTCCACGTCGCCGCGCAGCTCCGCCAGCAGTTCCCGCGCCTGGCTCACCTGCTGGTCGATGGCAATGCGTATGCCGAGGCCGAATTCGGCGTTGTCCTCAAACAGGGAGTTGTTCCAGGCCGGGCCCCGGCCTTCAGCATTATGGGCCCAGGGCGTGGTCGGCAGGTTGCCGCCGTAGATGGACGAGCAGCCGGTGGCATTGGCGATGACCATACGGTCCCCGAACAGTTGGCTGACCAGCCGCAGGTAGGGGGTTTCGCCGCAGCCGACGCAGGCGCCGGAAAACTCAAACAGGGGTTGCATTACCATGGCGCCGGCTATGGTGTTGGTCTTGAGCTGCTCGCGGGGGAATTCGGGCAGCTGCAGGAAAAAGTCCCAGTTGGCCTTTTCCTGCTCCAGCAGGGGTTCCACCGGAGCCATGTTGACGGCCTTGTGGCTGGCGTTGCTCTTGTCGCGGATGGGGCAGATGTCCACGCACAGGGTGCAGCCGGTGCAGTCCTCGGGTGAGACCTGGTAACTCATCACCTGGCCGGCCGGGTAGTCCTTGTTGCGCACTGGCGCCGCCTTGAAAGTGGCGGGGGCCTGTGCCAGCAGCGCCTCGCTGAACACCTTGCTGCGGATCACGCTGTGGGGGCAGACAAATGCGCATTTGCCGCACTGGGTGCAGAGTTCCTCGTCCCAGACCGGAATTTCCAGAGCCAGGTTGCGCTTCTCCAGTGCCGCCGTGCCCAGCGGGAAGCTGCCGTCCGCGGGCAGGGCGCTGACCGGGATCAGGTCGCCCTGGCCCGCCATGATGCGAGCGGTCACCCGGTCGACGAAGCTGTCGCCGCTGCCGACGCCCGCGTGCAGGGGGGCAACCTTGCTGCGTACCGTGCCGGACTCGACCTGATGCAGTCCCGCCAGGGCCGCGTCGATCGCCTGGAAGTTGCGCTCGATGATGCGCTGCCCGCGACGACCGTAGGTCTTTTCCACGGCAGCCTTGATCGCGGCGATGGCCTGCTCCGCCGGCAGGATGCCGGAGATGGCGAAGAAGCAGACCTGCATGATGGTGTTGATGCGCTTGCCCATGCCGGTGTCGGCGGCCACCTGGTAGGCGTCGATGCAGTACAGCTTGAGCCCCTGGTCGACAATCTGCTGCTGACAGTGGGGCGGCAGGCTGTCCCAGAATTGGTCCGGGGGCAGCGGCGAGTTGACCAGGAAGGTGGCGCCGGGGGCGGCCTTGTGCAGCATCTCTACCTTGTGCAGGAAACCCGGCTGGTGGCAGGCGATGAAACCGGCGCTGTGGTCCTCGATCAGGTAGCTTGAGTGGATCGGTCGGGGTCCGAAACGCAGGTGGGACACGGTGGTGGCGCCGGACTTCTTGGAGTCGTAGACAAAGTAGCCCTGGGCGTGGAGGTCGGTGCTCTCGCCGATGATCTTGATGCTGTTCTTGTTGGCGCTGACCGTGCCGTCGCTGCCCAGGCCATAGAACAGGGCCTGCACGCTGTGGGCGTGGGCATCGGTGCGAAAGTCCGGGTCCCAGTCCAGGCTGCTGTGGCTGACGTCGTCGTGGATGCCAATGGTGAAGTGGTTCTTCGGCACCGCCTGGTTGAGCTCATCGAACACCGCCTTGGCCATGCCGGGGGTGAATTCCTTGGAGGAAAGCCCGAAGCGGCCGCCGATGACGCGCGGCAGGTTCGCCCGGTTGTCACCGGTCATCGCCTCCTGCGCCAGTGCCGTAAGAATGTCCTTGTACAGCGGCTCGCCGTCGGCACCGGGTTCCTTGGTGCGGTCGAGCACGGCGATGGCGCGGGTGCTGGCGGGAATGGCCGCCAGCAGGGCCGCGGCGTCAAAGGGGCGGAACAGGCGCACTTTCAGCAGCCCGATCTTCTCGCCCTGGGCGACCAGGTAGTCCACGGCTTCCTCGGCGGTCTCGGCGCCGGAGCCCATCAGCGCCAGCACCCGATCTGCTTCAGGATGGCCAACATAGTCAAACACGCGGTACTGGCGCCCGGTCAGGGCGGCGAATTCATCCATGACTGTCTGGACGATACCGGGAAAGGCGCTGTACCAGGGATTGACGGTTTCCCGGGCCTGAAAAAATACATCCGGGTTCTGGGAGCTGCCACGCAGTACCGGGTGTTCCGGTGACAGCGCCCGCTCGCGGTGGCCGCGGATTGCGTCTTCATCGATCAGAGCACGCACTACCTCATCCGGCACGGCTTCTATCTTGGCCACCTCGTGGGAGGTGCGGAAGCCGTCGAAGAAATGCAGCAGCGGCAAACGACCGCGCAGGCTCGCGGCGTGGGCGATCAGGGCGAAGTCCATGACTTCCTGCGGGCTGTTGGCGGCCAGCATGGCGAAGCCGGTCGCCCGGGCTGCCATGACATCGCTGTGGTCGCCAAAAATCGACAGGGCCTGGCTGGCCACCGAGCGTGCGGCGATATGAAACACGGTCGGGCTCAATTCCCCGGCGATCTTGTACATGTTGGGCAGCATCAGCAGCAGCCCCTGGGAGGCGGTGAAGGTGGTGGTCAGTGCCCCCGCCTGCAGGGCGCCGTGGATCGCCCCGGCGGCCCCGGCCTCGCTCTGCATCTCGATCACCCGGGGCACGCTGCCCCACAGGTTGCGGCGCCCGGCGGCGGACCACTCATCGGCCCATTCGCCCATGGTGGAGGCGGGGGTGATGGGGTAGATGGCAATGACTTCGCTGATCAGGTGGGCGATGCGGGCGGCCGCCTCATTGCCGTCGATGGTCAGGGTGGTCTTGCTGCCCATAAGTAACATCCCATACGCAATTGCTGCAGGCTTCAATATAGTTCACCCTGCAGATCGGGTACTTGATCGGCATCATGGCCTGGGTGGGATCAGGGGTTGGATGGGTTGCGGTGGCAGGGGCGTGATACGCGAACAGGCCCGCGGCTCCCGGGTCAGGGAACCAGTTTTGCCGGTGGTGCAATGCCCTCAACGCTGACTTCCGGGTCCAGGCCCCTGATCAGGGTTTCAAACACGTCAACTTCACTGGCCGGAACGTCCACCATGATAAGGATGTTGCCGTCCTCGATGGCCTGCTCGAACTCCTGCAGGCGTGAACTGGGAAAGGCGGCCCCGGCCATGCTGGTCAGCAGACCGCCGATCCCGGCACCGAACAGGCCGGTCAGCAGCACGAAGCCACCGCCGATCACGATGCCTGCCGGGGGAAAGGCGAGGGCGGTGAGGCCCGCGAGCGCGCCCGCGCTGCCGCCCAGTGCCAGCCCGCGTTCATAGCCGGCCAGGAAGTCGTCCGCCTCGGGGCCGGCATCGGGCAGGTCCTCCATGTCGACGCCGTGGCGGGCCAGGGCGTAGATATGCTCTTCTGCAATACCGTTGTTCCTGAGGTCCGCCACCACCTGGCGGGCGTGCTCCAGGTCCGGGGACAAAAAACACAGTCTCTTCATGCCGAATCCTTGCGTTTGCTAGCCGATGTATCTGGCGAACAGGATGATCACGACCGTGAGGCCGATAAGGGTGCCCACTATGATGAGTCCGTTCCTGAATGCCGCGCTGTCTTTACTCACGCTACCCACCTCGCTATTCATTACCTGTTACTAATGTAGCTGATGCGGGCAGAATTGACAGGCTGATTTGCCGGTGGGGTGATGGCCTTCTGGTCTCAGGAGAACGCGGGCATCCAGCCGCCGGAATCCTTCCAGCGGTTGACGATCTCGCAGAACAGTTCGGCGGTGCGCTCCGCGTCGTAGGCGGCGGAGTGTGCCTCGGCGTTGTCGAAGGCGACCCCGGCTTCCTTGCAGGCCTTGGCCAGGACAGTCTGGCCGTAGGCCAGGCCCGCGAGGGTGGCGGTGTCAAAGAACGAGAAGGGGTGGAAGGGATTGCGCTTGATAGCGCAGCGCTCCACGGCGGCGTTGACGAAGCCGGCGTCGAAATGGGCGTTGTGACCCACCAGGATGGCGCGGTTGCAGCTCTGGTCGCGCACCTCCTTGCGCACCACCTTGAACAGCTCGTCGAAGGCTTGCGCCTCGTCGACCGCTTCCCGGAAGGGGTGCCAGGGGTCGATGCCGGTGAAATCCAGCGCCGCCTGCTCGATGTTGGCGCCTTCGAATGGCTTGACATGAAAATTGAAGGTGCGGTGCACGCCCAGATTGCCGTCCTCGTCCATGCGCACAATGGTGGCTGCGATTTCCAGGATGGCGTCGGTGGCGGCGACGAAGCCGCCGGTCTCGACGTCGACCACCACCGGCAGGAAGCCGCGAAAGCGGTCGCAGATGCGCTGCCCGCTGGCTTCAGTCAAACCGCCGTGTCCCGGTACAGTACCCGCCAGTGCACGGCTTCCCCGGCTCGTAGCGGAGTGAGCGTGGTGTCGCCCAGGGGCTGGCTGGCCGGCACCTGCCAGCTGTCCTTGCGCAGGGTAATGCGGTCGCTGTTGCGCGGCAGGCGGTAGAAGTCCGGCCCGAAGTGGCTGGCGAAACCCTCCAGCAGCGCCAGGGCGCCCTCGTTCTCGAACACTTCCGCATATAGCTCGATGGCGGCATGGGCGGTGTAGCAGCCGGCACAGCCGCAGGCCGTCTCCTTGCTCGCGGTGCTGTGGGGCGCGGAGTCGGTACCGAGGAAGAACTTCGGGCTGCCGGAGCAGGCCGCGCGGATCAGCGCCTGCTGGTGGGTATTGCGCTTCAGCACCGGCAGGCAGTAAAGGTGCGGCCGGATGCCCCCCACCAGCAAGTCGTTGCGGTTCAGCAGCAGGTGGTGGGCGGTAATGGTGGCGGCCACGGTGGTCGGCGAGGTGCTGACAAAGTCCACCGCATCGGCGGTGGTGATGTGCTCCAATGCCACCCGCAAACCCGGGAAACGCTGCACGATCGGCGCCAGATGGCGGTCAATGAACACTTTTTCCCGATCAAAAATATCGATCCCGGTAGCGGTGACCTCGCCGTGCACCAGCAGCGGCAGGTCCACCGCCTGCATGGCTTCCAGGGTCGGATACAGGGCCTCCAGCTGGGCTACACCGGCATCCGAATTGGTGGTGGCGCCCGCGGGGTAGAGCTTGACCGCATGTACGAACTCGCAGTCCGCAGCGCGCTGGATTTCGGCGGGGTCGGTGCGGTCAGTCAGGTACAGGGTCATCAGCGGTTCGAACTGCCGTGGCAGGCCGGCCATGGCGGCCAGGATACGGTCCCGGTAGGCGCCGGCCGCCGCCACCGTGGTCACCGGCGGGGTCAGGTTCGGCATCACAATGGCGCGGCCGAAATACCGTGCCATGTCGGCGCAGGTATGGGGCAGGGCGGCATCGTCGCGCAGGTGTACGTGCCAGTCGTCGGGGCGGGTAATGGTGAGTTCAGTCACAGGGGGCCAGGGCAGGGAATGTCAGCCGGGATGGTAACGTAAACCCCACGTCACTGGAATACGGGCTGGGAATCACCCGGCGCCCCGGAGTAGAATACCGGCCCTTTAAAGCCCTGCAAACGGAGCAAATCATGTCTGACGTCAAGAAAGTGGTGCTGGCCTATTCCGGCGGCCTGGATACCTCGGTCATCGTGCGCTGGCTGCAGGACAATTACGGCTGCGAGGTGGTGACCTTTACCGCGGACATCGGCCAGGGTGAAGAAGTCGAGCCCGCCCGCGCCAAGGCCAAGGCCATGGGCGTGAAGGAGATCTATATCGATGATCTGCGCGAAGAATTCGTGCGCGACTTCGTCTATCCCATGTTCCGCGCCAACACCGTCTATGAGGGTGAGTACCTGCTGGGGACCTCCATCGCCCGCCCCCTGATCGCCAAGCGGCTGATTGAGATCGCCAACGAGACCGGCGCCGAGGCCATTTCCCACGGCGCTACCGGCAAGGGCAACGACCAGGTCCGCTTCGAGCTGGGCGCCTATGCGCTCAAGCCCGGGATCAAGGTGATCGCCCCCTGGCGCGAGTGGGACCTGACCTCGCGGGAAACGCTGATGGCCTACTGCAAGGAGCGGGATATCCCGGTCGACTTCAGCAGCGCCAAGAAGAAATCCCCCTATTCCATGGACGCCAACCTGCTGCACATTTCCTATGAGGGCGGCATCCTGGAAGATCCCTGGGCGGAAGCCGAGGAAGACATGTGGCGTTGGAGCGTGAGCCCGGAGGCGGCACCCGACACCCCCACCTACATTGAGCTGGAGTTCGAGCGCGGTGACATCATCGCTATCGACGGCGAGCGCCTGAGCCCGGCTACCGTGCTGGAGCGCCTGAACAAGATCGGCGGCGCCAACGGTATCGGCCGCCTCGACCTGGTGGAGAACCGCTACGTGGGCATGAAATCCCGTGGCTGCTACGAAACCCCCGGCGGTAGCATCATGCTCAAGGCCCACCGCGCGATCGAGTCCATCACCCTGGACCGGGAAGTTGCCCACCTGAAGGACGACCTGATGCCGCGCTATGCCGAGATGATCTACAACGGCTACTGGTGGTCACCGGAGCGGCAGATGCTGCAGACCGCGATCGACCAGAGCCAGCTGAATGTGAACGGCAAGGTGCGGCTGAAGCTGTACAAGGGCAATGTCATCCCCGCCGGGCGCCAGTCCGCCGACAGCCTGTTCGACGAAAGCATCGCTACCTTCGAAGACGATGCCGGCGCCTACAACCAGAAGGATGCCGAGGGCTTTATCAAGCTCAACGCCCTGCGCATGCGCATCGCCGCGAACAAGGGGCGCAAGCTGTTCTGAGCCCCGGTGCGCTGGGCCTGGAGTGATAGTGGGTCAGTTCAGCACCCGGTAGCCGCGCCCGCGCATGCAGTTCTTGGCCACCCGCTCGCGCTCCCGGTCATTCTTGATACCTGAGGTAGCACCGCCGCTGATGGCGCCGGTGGCCGCGCCCTCGGTACCGCTGCCCCGCACCGCGCCGATGGCACCCCCCACCGCCGCTCCAACCCCGGCGCCGCGCGCCACGCCGCCGGCGACGTTAACTTCTTCGGCGAAGCGCTGGCATTCAGCCATATCCTGATGGTACTGGTTCATGTCGACGCCCTTGGTATCGACGATGGGTCGGGGCGTGCCCGAGCACGCGACCAGGGCGAGGACTGCGACTGGCAACACCCTGTGTGGCAATTTCATAGTGACCTCGTCGGCTTCAGTGCTCTGATTTTGGCAGCGAATGTTGCCAAGGGTTCAGACCAGAGTGTAGCGCACCGGCAGCGATTTCAGGCCGCCGACAAAGATCGCCTTGACCCATTCCGGGTTGCCGGCGAGTTCCATGTCCTGCAGCCGCGGCAGCAGCTCGCGAAAGAAGCAGGATACTTCCAGCGCAGCCAGATGCTGGCCCAGGCACATGTGGGAACCGTAGCCAAAGGCGAGCTGGAGTTTCGGGTCCCGCTGCAGATCCAGGCGGTTGGGGTGGTCGAAGACCTCCGGGTCGCGGTTGGCGGCGGGATACCAGAGGGCGATATTGTCGCCAGCGCGGATCTGGCGCCCGTGCAGCTCCAGGTCCTCGGTGGCGGTGCGCACCATGTGCCGCACCGGTGACACCCAGCGGATGATTTCCTTGGCGGCGCCGCTGTCGAGGTCCGGACGGCCGCGCCACAGGGCGAGCTGATCCGGGTGCTCCAGCAGGGCCTTCATGCCGCCGCCGATGGTCGCGGAAGTGGTGTCGTGGCCGGCGGTGGCGGTGATGATGAAGTAGCTGGCCTGGTCGAGGACGTTCATCGGCTCGCCGTCCACCTCTGCATTGGCCAGCACCGTCGCCAGGTCGTCCTGCGGGTTTTTCTTGCGGTCCTCGATGACCTCGCTGAAGTAGGCGCCGAAGTCATTCAGCACTTCCAGGCCGGCGGTCTGGCTGTCGCCGCGCTGCAGGGTCGGGTCCTGGCCGCCAAACAGTTGCTGGGTCAGCTTGAGCATGGTCGACTCCGCTGCCCGCGGCAGACCCAGAATCGAGAGGATGATGCGCAGCGGGTAGAGCATGGCGATGTCACGGACAAAGTCGTTCTCGCTGCCGATGCGCTTGATGTCGTCGTAGCGGCTCAGGGACCAGAACGGGCGGTAGTCGGGGTGTTCCACCCAGGCCACCGGGTCGTTCGCCCTGAGGTGGTCGAACAGCGCGTACATGGTCCGTTCATCGCCCATGATGTGGGGGTCAAGCACGTCGGCGGGCTTGAAGCACGCTTGTTGCTTGTGGCTACTGGCAGCGGTCACGGTGGTCTCCTGGCTAGAGTTGCTGCTTGAAAACTTTGCCGCCCTTCATCACAAAGCCCACGTCCAGCAGGCTTTCGATATTTTCCAGCGGTGAGTTCTGCAGGGCGATAATGTCGGCCTGCTTGCCTGCCGCGAGGGTGCCGAGGCTGTCGGACATGTCGATCAGGTCCGCCGCGTTGACGGTGGCGCTGACCAGGACCTCCATCGGCGTCATGCCCGCTTCGTGCATCAACACCGCTTCCTGCGCGTTGTCGCCGTGAGCGGACACACCGGTGTCGGTGCCGAAGGCCACTTTAACCCCGGCCTTGTGGGCCTTGGCGAAGTTCGACTGCATGTCGTTGCCTACGCGGATGGCTTTTTCGCGGATCGCCGGGCTCATGAAGTCCGATTCCGTCGCCATGATTTTTACCGTGTGGCCCGCCAGCAAAGTGGGGACCAGGTAGGCGCCGGTGGATTTGAACAGCTTGATGGACTCGGGCCCGACGTAGGTGCCGTGCTCGATACTGTCGACGCCCGCTTCCAGGGCGGCGATGATGCCTTCCTCCTGGTGAGCGTGGCTGATGACCTTGCGGCCCATGCGCCGGGCAGCGCCGACCACTTCCTTCAGCTCATCCATCTCCATCTGCTGGCCGGTGCCAGTAGCACGGTCGGTCAGTACGCCGCCGGTCGAGGTGATCTTGATCAGGTCGGCGCCGTACTTCACGGCGTCCCGGGTGGCGCGGCGGCAGTCGTAGGGGCCGTCGCAAACGTTGCGGTCGGTGTACAATTCCATCAGTTCCGGCTTCATGCCGCTGACGTCATTGTGGCCCCCGGTCACTCCCACGCCGCCGGCGGCGATGATCCGCGGCCCGTCAATCCAGCCGCGGTTGATGGCGTCGCGCACGGCGTACATTTCCTGTTCCCGGGAGCCCGCATCGCGCAGGGTGGTAAAACCCGCATCCAGCGTGCGCAGCGCGTACATCAGCGACTGCATCTGCACCAGTTGGGAGGAATATTTCAGGTTTTCCCTGTCATTCTGCGGGCCCAGCTCTCCCTGCAGGTGAACGTGCATATCCATCAGGCCGGGCATTACGAAACCGTCTTTCAGATCGATGAGCTGCGCGTCTTCCGCGAAATCCGCCGGCTCACGGTAGCCGTCCAGAACCTGGCTGACCTTGTCGTCGACAACGACCAGGGTCTGCTCAGTCTGCGGTTGCTGGCCCGGTACCGCCAGCAGGGTGCCGGCGTGAATGACGGTGGTGGCAGCTTGCGCTCCCAGGCTGCCAAGCAGCGCGGTGGTCAGGGCCAGGGCGCGGCTGACAGGTGTGTGCAAAGAGGGCATGTTGAGCTCCTTGTAATTATTGCGGTAATGAAAGTAGACGCAGTATGCCAAAATCTGCAGGGCAGATGGGGGTCATTTGCGGCCAATTGCCCGGTTCTCTTCAGGCATTCTTCAGGCATTTACCCCGGGCTCAGCGGAAATCCCGCGACTGCAGTGGCAGCTCTGCCAGCGCCTCGCTGTAGTCGTGGAGGGCGCCGGCAATGATGTGGGTGACCCCGTCCTTGCGCTCCAGGGTGCCCTTTATCACCAGCAACCGGCCGTTCATCAGTTCCCGCCGGAAGTGCTCCTGGGTGCGGGTCCAGACCACGACATTGCTGCTGCCGGTTTCGTCCTCCAGGGTCAGGAACAGCACCCCGGAGGCGCTGCCGGGACGCTGGCGGCAGGTAACCAGGCCGGCGATACGGATAAAGCCCCTGTTTGCCACCGTATGCAGCTCCGCGTGGCGCTTGCAGCGGTTGAAGGGGTACTGCTCGCGCAGCAGGCTGAGCGGATGGGCGCGCAGGGTCAGGCCGGTGGCGCGGTAATCCGCCAGTACCTCTTCCGCCACTGCCGGCGCCGGCAGCTGGACGTCGTCATTGAAATAGCTGGCGGGCTGCTGCTGTTCCTCCCGCAGCAGGGGCCGGGGCTGTTCCAGGGCCATGACCTGCCACTGGGACTGGTGGCGGTTGCCGCTGAGGGAGGCCAGCGCATCCGCATCCGCCAGCGCTTCCAGGTCGCGCTTGTCCAGCTGCGCCCGCTGCCGCAGCTGGCTGATCTGGCGGAAGGGCTCCCGCGCCCGTGCCTCCACCAGGCGCCGGGCGCCATCGCGGCTCAGGCCCTTTACCAGCCGCAGGCCCAGGCGAACGGGCGCCTGCCCGGAATCGGTAGCGGCCAGCAACTGGTGGTCCCAGGCGCTCTGGTTCACATCCACCGGCAACACTGCCACCCCGTGGCGGCGGGCGTCCTGGAGCAGCTGGGAGGGGGAGTAAAAGCCCATCGGCTGGCTGTTCAGCAGGCCCACAAAGAAGGCCGCCGGGTGGTGGCACTTGAGCCAGGCGGAGACCCAGGCCAGCAGGGCAAAGCTGGCGGAGTGTGATTCCGGGAAGCCGTAGCCGCCAAAGCCCTTGATCTGGTCAAACAGGCGGTGGGCGAAATCCTCCTCGTAGCCGCGGTCGATCATGCCGCGGACCAGCTTCTGTTCGAAGCTGAGCAGCTTGCTGTTCTTGCCCCAGTTGCTGATGGCCCGGCGCAGCTGGTCCGCCTCGCCACCGGAAAAGCCCGCCGCCACCATCGCCAGCTTGATCACCTGCTCCTGGAATATGGGTACCCCCAGGGTGCGGTCGAGCACCGAGCGGATCTCCTCGCTGGGATAGGTGACGGCCTCCAGACCCTGCTTGCGGCGCAGGAACGGGTGCACCATGTCGCCCTGGATGGGGCCCGGGCGAACGATGGCGATCTGGATCACCAGGTCGTAGAAACAGGCCGGCCGCAGCCGCGGCAGCATCGACATCTGCGCCCGGGACTCAACCTGGAACACGCCTACCGAATCCGCCTGTTGCAGCATGCGCCAGGTGGCGGCATCGTCCCGGGGGATATCCGCCAGGCCGTGGATACGGGGGTGATCCCGGTGCACCAGCGCCAGGCTCTTGCGGATGGCCGAGAGCATCCCCAGGGCGAGGATGTCCACCTTGAGCAGGCCCAGGGCCTCGATATCCTCCTTGTCCCACTGGATCACGGTGCGGTCCACCATGCTGGCGTTCTCCACCGGCACCAGCTGGGAGATCGGCCCGCGGCTGATCACAAAGCCGCCCACGTGCTGTGACAGGTGGCGGGGGAAGCCGAGAATCTCCTGCACCAGCTGCTGGAACAGCGCCGCCAGCTGGCTGTGCCCGGCCACGCCCTGTTCCTCGAAGCGCTTGCCGAGGTCCGAGCTGCGGTCCCACCAGGCCATGGATTTCGCCAGGTCGTCCACGAACACCGCGTCCAGCCCCAGGGCCCTGCCCACATCCCGCACCGCGCTGCGCGCCCGATAGGTGATGACCGTGGCGGCCAGTGCTGCCCGTCGGCGGCTGTATTTGTCATAGATGTACTGGATGACTTCCTCGCGGCGCTCGTGCTCGAAGTCGACGTCGATATCCGGCGGCTCGTCCCGCTCCCGCGAGATAAAGCGCTCGAACAGCAGCGATACCTGCTCCGGCGACACCTCGGTGATGAACAGGCAATAGCACACCACCGAATTGGCCGCCGACCCGCGGCCCTGGCAGAGAATGTCGCGCTCCCGGGCAAAGCGCACCAGGTCGTACACCGTGAGGAAGTAGTACTCGTAGTGCAGTTCCGTGATCAGCTCCAGCTCGTACTCGATGCGCGCTCGCGTCTCCGCGGAGACGCCCCCGGGCCAGCGCACGGCGCAGCCCGTTTCCACCAGCTCGCGCAAGTAGCCGTTTGCGGTCTGCCCCGGCGGTACCACTTCTTCCGGGTATTCATAGCGCAGCTCCTCCAGGCTGAACTGGCAGCGGCGGGCGATATCCAGCGTCGCCGCCAGCAGGGGAGGGGGGTAGAGCTGCTCAAGCTTGTCCAGCCGCCGCAAGTGCTGCTGGCTGTTGCCCAGCCGCCGGCGCCCGAGCCGGGCCACACTGGTGTTGTAGCGCAGCGCGGTGAACACATCGTGCAGGGGCTTGCGGGCCGCCACGTGCATCTGCACAGCGCCACAGGCCACCATCGCCAGGTCCAGGGCCTGGGCCAGGGCATGCAACCGCAGGTGCCGGGCCACATCGTCGCCACCCAGCAGGTGAGTGACGCCCAGCCAGACCCGCCCTTTGCACAATCGCGCCAGCTGCTGGCCATAGCCGAGTGCCTCCTCGTCGGCCTGGTCCGGCCCTTCCGCCTGCGGCAGCCAGATCAGCAGGCAGCGCTTGAGATGGAAGATCACATCCCGCAGCGCCACCCGGTACTCCCCCTTGGGGCTGCGCCGCCGCGCCAGGCTGATCAGCCCGGAGAGCTCGCTATAGGCCGCCCGGCTCGGCACCAGCGCGACGAGGCGGATGCCCTCAACCAGGTTCAGCTCGCTGCCGATGATGAGTGGCAGCCCCACCTCCTTCGCCGCCACATGGGCCTTGACCACCCCCGCCAGCGAACACTCGTCGGTAATGGCCAGCGCCGCATAGCCCAGCTCCTGGGCGCGCTGCACCAGTTCCTGCGGATGCGAGGCACCGCGCAGGAAGCTGTAACAGGTGAGGCTGTGAAGTTCGGCGTAGGGCATGGGGGTGGGCAAACAGTACTGTGTTTATATACAGTATAATGCTTTGGGAGGATTGCAAGGGGATTTTTCAGCGGCAGCGTACACTTGAGCTTTAATATTCAGGGTAACCATCTAAACTTTAACCAGAAATCCAACGCTTGCAGCATGAGATGTCGAATCGCGGCCGGGAAGTCCACGGGCCACCAATCAAGTATCCAGGTGGACTGAAATCACCATTTTTTATCGGGTAAGGATCACGTGCGGCAGGGCAGCCACTATAGTGGTAGTCGCCACAGAACGGTTCGCCAAATAAAAGGTGAAAACCAGGAGGCCAGCGTAATGGCGCAGGAATACCTGATAGGCGTGATGATGACGCCTGTGGAAAATCCGGATGAGGCCTTCCAGGCGGCGATACACGAGGCGGTGACGCTGGTAGATCAGCGTTTGGCGCAGCGCGTGCCGAACCTGCGCCTGGAGGTGTTCGAGTTCGTGGGACCGCACCTGACACCAGCGCACGGGGGCTACTCGCCGCTGGAATTGCTGCAACTGGGCGTGATCGAGAAAGTGGAGCGCAAGCCGAACTTCCTGCTGGTGGTGACGGAAGTAGACATCTCATCGCAGTTGACGACCTATATCGTCGCGCTGCCCAGCCGCCTAACCAATGTGGGCCTGATCTCCACCAAGCGGTTCAGTCCGCGCTTTTGGGGAGAGCCAGATGACACGGCCGGTTTGACGGCGCAGCGGCTGGCGGCGAACCGCGGCAGCATCTGGCGAACGGTGCGCCGCTCCAATCCATTTCGGCATGAAAATCAGCACCTTTATCGCGGCAATGGGGGTGCTGGTTGGGTCTTTGGGCGGCCGGGTGGACAACCGCACGGTGATGCAGCGGATCCTGTTTGTGGAAGTAGATCTTTAGGGTGTTAGACCGAGCGCTTGCGACGATTCAAGGACTTTGTTTTGACAAGAATACCGAGGCGCTCGCCTATATGGCAGTTAGAAGCGTCGCCATTGCAGCGGTCACGGTTACACTGGAGGCCAAAAGGAGTTCGCATGAACTATCAGGCGGTAAACTTCAACGACAATCCTGGTCTCTTCAATGAGCAATGGTCTCCCAAAGTGATCGCCGAGATGAATGACTATCAGTTCAAGCTCGTTAAAATCCAGGGCGAGTTCGTGTGGCATGATCAGAAGCACCTCAGCCACCGAGGGTGCGGTCCTGCTGCCCGAACCATGCCAGCGCAGCATCGAGGTGCTGCGGCTGGAAGTCGGGCCACAGCGCGTCCAGCACGAAGATGTCGGCATAGACCGACTGCACGGGCAGGAAGCCGCTCAAGCGCCGCCCGCCGCCCCACCGGACAATCATGTCCAGACGCGAGATATCGGCGGACCGCAGTCCTCCATTCTTCAGGCCGGCCAAGTCCCACTCCCAGCCGTAGTTGACGAGGAAGTTGACTTTGATGCCGGTACCGTGACGAACCCGGAACGCCGCCAGATCGGCGGGAAACTGGTTGGATTGCTCGTTGCCGATGACCAGCAAGGCGGCGCCTCGGCGCGAGATCTCCAGCGCGAAATCGACGCAGGCAGCACGAAAGCTGTTGGCCTGCTCGGTTGGGCGGCGCGTATTGTCCTGGGTGAATCCGTAGACCGAAACCTCTTCGACGCCGAGCGTCTTGCATGCTTCGAAAAGCGTTAATCCAGGAGCTATGCCCCATGAATAGCCCTGCTCTTTGCGCAGACCTTGCTGTACCGCCCATCGCCGGTTGCCGTCCGGGATGAAACCTATGTGCCGGGGCATACGTCGCGCCCTACGCGGCGGGCTCACGGCGCTCGCAGAGGTCGAGTTCGCACTTACCGGGTGGTGCAGCAGATCGGAACCTTTCACTCTGAGGTTTTGCCGTCGAAGTGTTCTGTATCGGCCTCGGCGTCAGCACGAGTTCGGGTCGCCTGATTCTCGATATCTTGCACAAAACCCTTCATCGCAACTCCTCTGTTGGAACGACTTCCAGCGCAACCGGCTTGGTCGACAGCAGCCTCGGCTAATGTTCGGGTAGCAGTGAGATCGCTTGCGATCCTCGAGTCCTGCGATGTTAATTGAATTCCGGCGCGCGTTTCCTGTCAGTGCGCAGCCGCACATACTGCACCGCAGCTGATGCTGCGCGCTAGGGGTTTCAGAGGTGTCGATGCACAGCCATGCTGGTATTTCTAGTCACAGGGAGTTTCCTGATGCCTACTACACCGCAAATCCGGAACATGCCATTTATGGAGTCGTGTTCGAGATTGATCTGCAGCAGAAGTCGGCTTTGGACAAAGCCGAAGCTCTTGGGTATGGGTACGACGAGAAAAAAGTCGTAGTTGTAGCTGGCAAAGGCTCCTTTGCAAAGGCAATGACATACGTGGCTAGGGATATTGATGTAGATCTAAGTCCTTACTCCTGGTACGTAAACCACGTTATTGTCGGTGCATACGAGGCCTCTTTACCCGCTGATTATATTCACGAAAAGATATTCGCAGTTGCGGCAGTCGAAGATAGGGACAGGGAAAGGGATGCAAAGCAGCGTGCAATACACAGTTAACAAGCAACTACAGCAAATCAAGCTCTGCTGCATTCGTCGAGGCATCATGAAGTGAGGACGACCTCACCTCTCCAAAGCGAAAGGGGACGGCCCCTGTCACCGAGAGGTTTATGAACTGGATCATTTTATTCCTGGCTGGGCTGCTTGAGATAGGTTGGGCTATCGGGCTGAAATATACCGATGGCTTCACAAGGTTTTGGCCCACGGTGGGTACCGTCATTTCGATGGTTGCAAGTTTCCTGTTGCTGGGACTGGCACTTAAAACCTTGCCTGTCGGTACAGCCTACGCTGTGTGGGTTGGCATTGGTGCTGTCGGCACGGCCGTACTGGGAATTTTGCTATTTAACGAATCAACTGAAATGCTCAAGATGGTAAGTCTGGCTTTGATATGTGCCGGCATTGTCGGCCTTAAACTGGCCCATGTCTGACAGGTTAAAGCCGACCGCTGGGAGCGCGGCTTGACGCGGGGTTATTGAGCGCTTTTACTAAGGAGTCGGAAAGCGTCTCCGCGGAGACGTCCCTCAAACCTACGGAGACGCCTGAGTGAAAAGCGCACATAAGGTAGAGCTCATTCGAGAGCATTATCCAGACATGATTCGGAAGCGCTTGTCTCAGGGCGGGAAAAGCCAATATATTTCTGATGCTGTATTGGGGGGCATCGATGGATGCATAACAACATTTGCTGTTGTTTCCGGCTCGGTTGGCGCTGGTTTCCCATCTTCCGTAGCAGTGATACTAGGTTTTGCGAACCTTATTGCTGATGGTTTTAGCATGGCCATAAGTAACTATGAGTCCAGCAAGGCAGAACAAGACTTTATTGAAAGTATTAAAAAATCTGAAGAAAGACACATTGATGAAATTCCAGAGGGTGAGCGGGAAGAAGTCAGACAGATATATAGAGCCAAGGGTTTTAGCGGTGATCTACTTGAACAGGTGGTTGACACCATCACCGCGAACAAAAGAATCTGGCTTGACGTAATGCTTGCCGAAGAGCATGGCCTTGGCAAGACCGCACAGAGGCCTTTGATATCCGCTGGCGTCACATTTCTGGCATTTATCTCAGTGGGTTCGGTTCCGCTGATGCCGTATATCATGTCATCGCTTGAGAATAATCAACAGTTTGCGATAAGTGCATTTCTTGCTGGGGCCATGTTCTTTTCAATAGGGATGCTCAAGAGTTTTGCTCTGGCGAAGCCCATATTTCTGTCTGGAGTACGGACGCTCCTGACAGGGGGGGCAGCAGCAGCCCTGGCGTACTATGCAGCCTATATGTTACGAGAGATATTTAACATTGCCACTGGTTAACGTCACATGCAGCAGGCCAGCGTAACAAACCCATGCAGTTGGACACAGTGCCCGCTATCTGCACACCTGAGTTGATGCGAGGCGTTATATTTCAAAAACCAAGAGCGAGGTGACCCATGTACTACATAGTGGAAACTGATAAATCATTCGACCAAGCAGCTACAGACCTTGACGCAGCCGTTAAGCAGCATGGTTTCGGAGTTCTCCATGTCCACGACCTGGGGTCGACCCTGCGCAGCAAAGGAATTGAATTCGAGGAACAATGCAAGGTATTTGAAGTTTGCAACCCAGCGGAAGCTGCCAAGGTCCTGGCGACCGATATGCGTCTGAATATGGCGCTGCCATGTCGCATTTCCGTTTTTACGGACAAGGGCAAGACCATGATTGGGCTGATCAAGCCGGCGCAGATGCTTGCATCGCTTTCCCAGGATGCAGCGTTGGTCCAGGTGTCCGAGGACGTTGAGCGTAAGACGATTCAGATGGTCGACGATGCAAAGTAAACGCTCAGCGCGTAACAAGTAAACTGCGCCGCTGGTTGAGGCATTGGATGTAAGGGAATATGAGTCAGCTCACGATCATTGTTCTCGCCTCTTGGCTCGCGGGTCTCGCAGCCTTCGGTGGCGGCGCGCCGAATGTATTCGGCGCGGATAGCCTGCAGCTTTAGTCGGCAGGTCGAGGTCTCCGGGACTGTTAACCATGGTTGACGTATCGAAAGCTGTGAACTAGTGTGCAGACATATTTGCAGCCTGGCGTCTGACACGGGGTAATAACGGCCCCAGAGTAAAAACAGCGCGGCGGCTTGAAAGGCGGCCCTGCAACTGGAGATGTAAAAATGCCCGTGAAGCCAAGTCGCTGGGGTTCAGCTGAATATTTCCAAACTGAAGAGGATATTCAGGTATATCTGGAGGCTGTGCTGGAAGACGAAGGTGATGATCCCGCCGATATTATTCATGCTCTCGGAGTAGTTGCTCGCGCCAAGAACATGAGCAAGCTTGCCAGAGAAGCCGGCATTTCCAGGGAGGGGCTTTACAAGGCGCTTTCTGAGGAAGGCAACCCCACATTCGCTACAGTGGCGAAAATTGCCAGGGCGCTGGGACTACAAATCAGGTTTCAAACAGCCGCGTAATGCGCGCTAACCGTCACAAGCAGTCTGACGGCTCCTTCGCAACCGCTGATGCTGCGGGGCCATTCGGCAGGATCTGCCGGCGGCTACCAGCTGCAGGCTCACCAATCGATCACGGAGGAGTTCCTGGACATCGAGGACAGTACCTGATTGGAATCCGGAGCCTGGCCTGGTCTCAAACGGCCCGACTCATCTGCGCCACGTTCGTGTGCTGCGCCGTCTTTACGTTCAACACAGTCGCTGCCCAGCAGTCAGGCGATGGCGACGATAAGCCGACGCCGGCGAGAGTGTCGGAAGGCAAGCCCGAGTCTCCAGGTAAAGTGGAAATCCAGCCCGTCGCCAAGGACGACGACATCGAGCAGCGACTTACAGATATTCTGAATACGACAGGCTGGTTTGGTGAGCCCCAGGTGACGGTCGAGGACGGGATCGTTTACCTGAAAGGGACAACGGAAAGCGATGAATCCAGGCAATGGGCCAGAGATTTAGCGAAGAATACGGAGGGTGTGGTTGCAGTCGTCAATCAAATCACAGTTGCCCGCGGTACAGTTTGGAATTTCGATCCAACGCTTCAGGTACTCAATGAGCTGGCGCGCGGATCTATTCGATTGCTGCCCTTGATCGTGGTGGCGGTGGTCATTATCACTGTTTCATGGTTCTCCGCCAAATTTATGGTGCTCTTGCTGCGTCGCAGGCTTCTGACCCGATCCGGTAGTCAGCTTTTGCGCGAGGTAATGGCCCGGGCTGGCGGGATCCTAGTGATGCTGTTGGGCCTGTACCTGGTGCTGCGTATCGCCGGGCTCACGCAACTCGCGCTCACTCTGGTGGGCGGTACAGGCCTTATTGGTTTGGTGCTGGGCATCGCCTTCCGCGACATCACCGAGAATTTTCTCGCGAGTCTCTTTCTGAGTTTGCAGCAGCCGTTTCGCGAGGGCGATCTGGTAGAGGTGGCGAGCGTCACGGGCTACGTTCAGCGGCTGACGGCGCGGACGACTGTTCTAATGACACTCGACGGCAATCAGGTACAAGTCCCCAATTCGACTGTCTTCAAAAGCACGCTGCGCAACTTCACGAGCAATCCCAATCGCCGCGAGGATTTCATTGTGGGTATCGGCTATGACGATTCCATTTCCTTTGCCCAGGAAGTGGCCTTGAAGGTGCTCGCCGAGCACCCCGCCGTGTTGCAAGAGCCCGAGCCCTTGGTGCTCGTGGAGAACCTTGGGCCGTCAACGGTCAACCTGCGGATTTATTTCTGGCTCGATGGCGGCCAGCTCAGCTGGGCGAAAGTGAAGTCTTCAGTTATTCGATTCATCAAACGGGCCTTCCAGGACGCGGAGATCTCGCTGCCGGACGAGGCCCGGGAAGTCACCTTCCCTGCCGGGGTGCCTGTACGCATGATGGAAGATCAAAGTGCTTCGGAGCCAGCCGGGCCGGTGCAGGCCAAGTCGACCGCCGAGCCCGAAACAGTCGCGACCAAGGCGGAAGCCGGCCTGGAAAGCGAAGCCGAGGAAATAAAAAAACAGGCACTCAGTTCCTGGACGCCCGGAGAGAATCTTTTAACTACATCGTCGTCTGCGGATACCAATTGAAGCGCGGATTGGCGGGAGGATAGATGCAACAGATGATTGAGTGGGCAGACGCTGCCGGGATAGCACTTCTCGCCGTGCTTGCCGGTTTTAGACCTGGGTGGCCGTCGGGTTCACGTCTGCCATTGGCGACGTCATCGTCAAGCTGAATCCTGCTCTGGAAGATGAATGGAAGCGTGCTCGCAGGATTGAAACACAGACCCGTTTGAGAATTGGTCCAGAAATAGTGCGGAGCTGATGGGGAGTGCCATGATCTGGGTAGACTACGGCATTCCGGTGGAGCCGTTACGTGAAGAGTACGCGCGCCTGCTCGGGGCGTGCTCCGACTGGGATGGCGTTACTGCGACGGTTCAGGTCGTGGAAGCCGGTGAAAAGGCGATGCAGATTCGCTTCCTGATGAGTGCCAGGAATTCAACCAGGCTTTGGAACCTGAGGTGTTATGTGCGTGAGCGCATGATCTTTTTCATTCAGCAGTCGTTTCCGGAGTGCCTGCCCCGGTTTCGTGCTGAGCTGGTGGAAAATTCTGGCGAATAGGAGCACGACGAGGTAACTGGTGAAATGTATAATTTCCGGGCAAAGATCACCGAATCCGCGCAGGTTGACGAAGAGCGTATGAGTTCCTATCGACCGAGGTAGTTATGAATCAAATCAGAAATCAGATGCTCATTGTTATTGGAGCGTCAGCCGGTGGCATGGCAGCATTGACGGCACTGGCAGCGCAATTCCCGAAGGATTTCCCGGCGCCCGTTTTCGTAGTCAACCACATGAGCGCTGATAACAGCGGCGAAGCGCTTGTCAAAGTTTTGAACGATGCCGGCAGTCTTGCCTGCACACATGCGCATGATGAACAGGTATTCGAGAGCGGCCATATTTATCTGGCCCCTCCCGACCAACATATGCTCATTGTGAAAGGCAAGATCCTCGTCACCAAAGGCGCCCGGGAAAACCGTTCACGGCCAGCTATTGATCCCTTGTTTCGTTCCGCAGCCGTAGCCTATGGCAATCGGGTAATAGGCATCATCCTTACAGGGTACCTGGATGATGGCACCAGCGGCATGCTGGCCATAAAAAGGTGTGGAGGAGTCTGCATTGCCCAGGATCCCGAGGATGCTGCTTATCCCGACATGCCGCAATCGGTAATCGCGAATGTTGGAGCTGATTATTGTTTGCCGGTAGCCCAGATGGGTGCGCTGCTGTCAGACCTGGTAAGTCGAAAACTGCCGGCCAGGAAGCAGGCGCCGGACGACATAGTGATCGAGGCAAAAATTGCACAGAGAGTTTTGAGCGATTTGCCCGCAGTCGAGGCGCTTGGCGATCAGGTGCCTTATAATTGTCCGGATTGTGGAGGGGTGTTATGGCAGATAGCTGAGGGAAAAATGTTCAGGTACCGGTGTCATACCGGCCATGCATTTACGTCGTCGGTGTTGCTTGCTCAACAAACTGTAAAGATTGAAGAAACTCTCTGGGTTGCGCTGAGAATGTTCGAGGAGCGGCAAAATCTGCTCGTAACCATGAGTAAAAAGGAAAGCAAAGCCCATTTCTCATCAATCTCCCAGCGGGCCAAGGATTCTCAAGTACATATTGACCGTATTCGCTCCATGTTGAAGGCGACTGCCCGCGTTGGGGAGCGCACAGAGCCAACGGGTGATGAAGCTTTATCCTGAGCTGGCAAGCTACACTACACGCCCTGTCACGGAGTTAACCAGGAGACGATGGAGTCCCTAAAGGAACAGATTGTCGGTTGCCCATACTGCGGAGAGGCCATCGAGGTGCTCATAGACCATCAGGAGGCGGGGCACCAGTATATTGAGGATTGTCAGGTCTGCTGCAGGCCAATCATATTCGATGTGACTGTGGACGCATTGGGAAATCTGTCGGTAACGGTTCGCGACGAAAACGACGCCTATTAGCCAGGCACTCAAGATAGAGCAGTTGCTGAACGAGGGTCAGCGCGAGGTGCAGCTCGCAGTGGAATTCATGCGAGTTTTCATGAGCCAAAACAAGAAATCTGTGGTTAACTGTGGTGTTTCCGCGGGGGACAGAAAGTAAGCTCTGGCGGTTGCGGGCCAGCGATCTCCAGAAATCTGTTGCAATCCTCGATTTGGTACAGGCAAAGCTGCAAAGCTGGCCAGTGTTTCTGAATATACTTCTATGTATATCAATAGGTTATGCTTGGCGATGCTGCCTCTACCAGCTAGATGTTGCCGACATGGATCTACTGTCAACCTCAAGAGCGTCGCAATGTCTGCCATACCCCAGCCACAGCAGAATCACCTTCTGGCGGCCTTGTCGCCTGACGTTCAAATCCGTTTGTTTCCGCATCTGGAACTGGTGCCGCTGCCCTTGCGGGCGCTCCTCTACGAATCCGGACGCCGCATGGGTCACGTTTACTTTCCAACCGACTCAATAGTCTCGCTGCAATATTTAATGCAAAACGGAACATCGACCGCGCTCTCGGTTGTGGGCAACGAGGGGTTGCTGGGCATTACTTTGTTTATGGGCGGCGAGAGCACCCCTAGCCGATCGCTGGTACAGAGCGCCGGTTACGCATATCGACTCCCGAGGCGACGGGTGAAAGAGGAGTTCAACCGCCATGGCCAGCTGTTGATGCTTATGCTGCGCTACACGCAAGCTTTGATCACGCAGGTCTCGCAGACTGCAGTGTGCAATCGGCATCATTCGATCGTCCAGCAGCTCTGCCGCTGGCTCCTGCTTTCGATGGATCGCCTGACAGACAACCACTTGACGATGACACAGGAATTCATCGGCAATATGCTCGGCGTTCGCCGCGAAGGCGTGACCCGGGCCGCGTTGAAGTTGCAGCAGCAGGGCGTGATTTCCTATGCACGCGGATCAATCAAGGTCATTGACCGGCCGAAGCTTGAAAAGCTGAGTTGCGAGTGCTACAGCGTGGTCAGAAAGGAAACAGATCTACTCCTTGATTACCTGCCGCAACGGCAGGTGATTGCGAATACAGACTCCATCCCTACTGCGAAACTCGAAAAGCAGTAGGCGAAAATCGAGGGGCAGAACAAGAAGGGGTTGACGGCTTCATGGCGGATCCAGCTGACTGTCATGTGGCTCACTGGCATTTTTGGCGGCGATAATCTAGATTTCTCAATGTAGCTTTTTGCCTTCCAGACTTATGTAGCACACCGTACAAAAAGACTCTGGCCATACTATCTTTCGAATTTGAGACTATGCCAAGCATCCGCAGACGACTTCTGGCCCCGGCCCTGTTCCTGTGTTGCGCGGCGGCGGGCTGCGGCGCTGCAGTGGCCCAGTCGGCGGGCGATGGTGAGGAATTCTCCAGGAACACGGTGATCGAACGAGCGCGCAGTATGGCGCAGCACCCTTTCGAGCCGCCTGGGCAGGCGCCTGAAATTTTGGCCAGCCTGGATTATTCCGAATACCGCAAGATCAATTATCTAGAGGACGCCGCCGTCTGGGGCGGCTCACCGACACGGTTTTCCATCCAGTTGTTCGCCCCGGGTTATCTGTACCGTGACTTGGTGGATATCGACATCGTCGAGAATGGCAAAAGCCGCCCACTGACCATAGCAGAAAACTCTTTCCAGGTACCCGACCCAGCTCTGGCTGGCATGCTGGCCGAGATCGACAAATACGGCGGTATGCGCCTGCATTATCCACTGAACATATCAAACTACGCGGAAGAGTTCCTGGTGTTCCAGGGCGCCAGCTATTTCCGCGGTGTGTCCAGGGGGCAGGTGTACGGTCTGTCGGCCCGTGGTCTGGCGATCGACGTTGCCGGTCCCCGGGGCGAGGAACATCCGATTTTCCGCCAGTTCTGGGTTGAGCGCCCCTCGAGCGACCACGATTCCATGGTGGTGCACGCCCTGCTGGACAGCAAGCGCGTGACGGGCGCCTACCGGTTTGGTATTTATCCGGGCGCCCCGCTGCGCATGGATGTCGAGGTCACCTTGTTTCCTCGTGAAGACATCGAGCACGTAGGGCTGGCGCCGCTCACTTCGATGTTCATGCATGGTCCGCTGGACCACGCCGAGCTGCCCGATTACAGGCCCGCCGTCCACGATTCGGAAGGCCTGGCGATCCTGCGAAGCAATGGCGAGCGGATCTGGCGATCGCTGGCCAACCCGCGCGACCTGCAGGTCAGCGCCTTCGTCGACGAAAACCCCGCGGGCTTCGGCCTGATCCAGCGCCAGCGCGAGTTTGCTTACTTTCAGGACCTGGAGGCCCGCTACGATCGTCGTCCCTCGGCCTGGGTGCAGCCATTGGGCGGCTGGGGCAAGGGGCATGTGCAGCTGGTGGAAATTCCCTCTGACTCCGAGGGCAATGACAACATCGTGGCGTACTGGCGTCCGGAACAGGGCCTGAAGCGGGGCCAGGCGTTCGAGTACGCCTATCGCCTGAGCTGGCCGGGAGACGCGCCGGGCAACGACGGCATCGCGCGTGTTGTACGCAGTGCGGGCGGTCAAAAGCTGGGCAGTGACCACCACGAGGTGATGATTGACTACAGTGAACTGGCGGCCAGCGACCTGGAGGGTATTGAGGTCCACGCGGCGATCAATCCGGGGCGCCTGGTGGAAGCGCGGATCCAGCCCCACCGGGCAATCAACGGCGCCCGCGTGTTCCTGAGCCTGGACAATGACGACCAACCGGGAGCGGAAATGCGTGTCGACCTCAAGCGGGGCGACCAATCGGTGGCTGAAACCTGGCTTTATCGCTGGCTCAATGAATACTGAACCTGCCATTGCCAGCCTGCCGACACAGCAGCCCTCTCTGGCCTTGCCGCCGGAGCAGCCGTTACCGATGCCGCGCCGGGCCCTGCATGAAAGGCGTCAGCCCCTGCGTGCGCGTGTTTCGCTGGGCGCCAGCCTGAAGACTCTGCTGGCGCGGCTGTATGTCAGCGGCGTGACTCTGGCGTTGGCGGCTTACGGTAGCCTCGAAATGTATGGCGTGCTCAGCACTACCTCGATCACCGCGCTGCAGTGGGTCTTCCTGGTTCTTTTTGGCGTCAATTTCACCTGGATCTCCCTTGCCTTCGCCCAGGCCACGCTGGGCTTTGTCCTCAGCCTGTCCCCGCGCCTGTTGAAAATTCCCGAACACAGCGGCGGGATTCCGTTCCAGACCGCGATCCTGCTGCCGGTGTACAACGAGTCGCCGCAGAGTATTGCTGCGGCCATTAAGTCGATGCGCAGCGAGCTGACCGCCCGCGAGCCCGGCAAGTTCGTCTTTTTCATTCTCAGTGACAGCAACCAGGCCGATGCCTGGATTGCGGAACAGGCGGTGTTCCGCGAGGTCATCCTTGAAGCTGACGAATGCTGCCCCGTGTTCTACCGGCACCGGGCCAACAACAGCGAGCGCAAGGCCGGCAATATCGCCGATTGGGTCCAGCGCTGGGGTGGCGGGTACGAAGCCATGATCATCCTCGACGCCGATAGTATCATCAGTGCAGATACCCTGATCCGGCTGACCCGCAGAATGGCCGCGGCCCCCGGGGTCGGCCTGATCCAGACCCTGCCGCGCATTGTCCACGCCAAAAGCCTCTATGGGCGTGCCCAGCAATTCGCCAACCAGTGTTACGGGCCGATCTACGCCCGCGGTCTGGCCGCCTGGCACGGCCTGTCATCCAATTTTTGGGGCCACAATGCAATTATCCGCAGCCGCGCGTTTGCCGAGTCCTGCTCGCTGCCGCTGTTGCGCGGTCGACCGCCCTTCGGCGGGGCGGTGCTGAGCCATGACTTCATCGAGGCGGCACTGCTGCGTCGTGCGGGCTGGGGAGTCCGTTTCGACGTCGATCTCGAACAGAGCTGGGAAGAAGCTCCTCCCTCCCTGGTGGACGTACTGATTCGCGATCGCCGCTGGTGTCAGGGCAATCTGCAGCACAGTCGCCTGCTGTTCGCCCGCGGCCTCACGCTGCCCTCGCGGCTGCACCTGTTCACCGGCATCATGGCTTATGTCAGCGCCGCATTGTGGCTGCTACTGGTCGTGGTAGGCCTGACCATCGCCGTGCAGGCCAACCTGGTACGGCCGGAATATTTTGCCGAGCCCTCGCTGTTCCCCACCTGGCCGGTGTTCGATTCCGAGCGCGCCCTGAAACTGTTTGTGATTTCCATGGGCGTTGTTCTGGCCCCCAAGATCTTTGGCTGGTTCGCAGCCCTGGTCAACATCCCCCTGTGCCTGCGCTTTGGCGGCCCCATTCTGCTGACCCTGAGTACCGTGTTTGAAGCGCTGCTGTCGGCGCTTTATGCACCGATTCTGATGGTCGCCCAGTTCCATGTGATCTGGGCCGTACTGCTGGGGCACGACAGCGGCTGGGAGCCTCAGCGGCGCGACGATGGTGCGCTGGACTGGGGAACGGCCTTTCGCGCCCATCGCGGGCACATGCTGTTCGGCGCTGCGCTGGCACTGCTCGCCTGGGAAATGAGTGAGCCACTGTTCTACTGGTTACTGCCCATTACCCTGGGGCTTATGCTGGCCGTTCCGCTGAGCTGGGTCAGCGGAGGCGGCCGCCGCGGCCGCCTGTTTACCCTGCTCGGACTGCTGCGGGCACCGGAGGAAAAGCGGCCCGCGCCCGTGCTGGCGCGAATGCACATTGAACTGGAGCATCTGGCCGGTACCGACGACAGGGATGCGCTGAGTCTGTTGCTCGGAAACCCGGAGCTGCTTGCCTGGCATCGCGCGCAACTGGCCCCCGCCTCGACGAAGCCCCTACTTGCAGACTTCAACGCTGCGGCGGTGACAGCGGCCTGGAAAGCCGAGCATGCTACCAGCGTGGAAGAGCTGCTTCACCGGCTGGAGCCAGCGGAGACTCTCGCGCTGCTGAGCCAACCTGGGGGACTGGAACGGTTGCAGGCGCTGAAGAGGATAAGTCAAGGCAGAGCCTGATTATCAGAGACGGGAGTCCGAATGATTACCACACAATCTCGGCTGTGACTGCTGCTGCTTTTGCAACAATGGAAATCAGCAGTCACACGGAACAGTTTGTTGTAGACGCACTAAGAGCAGCAAACGCCCTTACTCTGGATTTGAGAATGTTGCAGGACTGTTCATTGAAGGAGTTCCCCCAGAAGTCTTCTTTGTTCTTTCCTGCGACGGAAAGACTCCGCAAGGAGAAGTGTTTTTCCATGAAGCTTTCCAAGCAAAAGCCGAGCAGGCCTAGCGGGCGGCTCGGCCACGCCATCCTGATCTGAATTCGCAGACAAGTATTACGACGCCTCGCGCAAGGTGTGGCATCAGGCCTGGGTTGACTCTGGTGGGCTTCTATTGCTGCTCGAGGGCCCCAAGTTGATCCGCAGCCACGGTGTTTCGCTTGAGAGCGGCGAGCGCCCTGAGGGATTAATATTTCCAATATGTTCGACACCGTACGGTACGGCAGCGTAGGTGCGGGCAGGCTTGTACTCCAAGAAGTCAGCTGGTCGGCAGCTCTAATCATGTTGGTATCGATTCGCAAATTGCATAAGGAGAAACTGCAATGGCTGTAACTTACTCAGAGTTCAGCGCCTCTATTCTTCCGGCGGTCAGACGCGCTTCATGGGGTGCAATATTCATAGGCGTTGTGATCACCATGGTGGTTCAGCTGCTGCTGGGCATACTCGGCCTCGCGATCGGCGCCAGTGTCATTGATCCCATGCAGGAGGCCAATCCGGTGGATGGCATCGGCATGGGTGCTGGTATCTACTGGGTTATCAGTTCGATGATATCGCTGTTCGCCGGTGGCTACGCTGCCGGCGCACTGACTACTGTGCAAAATCGCCGCGCTCGTACCCTGCACGGAGTGACTGTATGGGGCCTCGCCACGTTGTTTCTGTTTCTGACGATTGGCAGTGGCGTTGGCGGGCTGATCGGCGGCGCCGCCAACATGATCGGCGGTGGAGCCTCAATGGTTGGCGATGCGGTGTCGAAGGTGGCACCGCAGGCGGCCGACGCCGTGCAGCGCGGCACTGACGAGGCCGACTTCGATCTTGATCTGAGCGAGTGGCGCGAGAAAGCGCGGCAGCTGCTGCGCGATACCGGGCGCCCGGAGCTTCAACCTGACCGCCTCGAGGAAGAATCTGAGGAAATGCAGCAGGACATCCGCGCCGCCGCCAGCCGTGCCGGCCAGGATCCGCAGCGTGTCGACAAGGAACTTGAAGCATTATTCGACAAGATCCAGCGCGAAGGTCGCGAGACCCTGCGTGCAGTCGATCGCGAAGCGCTGGTGAACATCGTCTCAGAGCGTACCGGTCAGAGCCGACAGGAAGCCGCGGAAACGGTTGAGAACTGGGAACAGGAGTATCAACAGGTTTACCAGCGTGCTCGCGAGGAGTGGGATGAGGTCAAAGCCGAGACCGAGGAGAAGGCCCGCGAATGGGGCGAGCAAGCCGCTGAGGGTGTCGCCAAAGCAGCATGGTGGACTTTCTTCGCGCTGCTGCTCGGCGCTGTCGCCGCAGCAGGCGGCGCAAATGTAGGTGCCAACCGGGTGACGGTGGTTCACGAGGACAACAACAATGCACACCCACGAAACCGTGACTTGACCTGAATGTACAGGTGGCCATGTGATCGGAGTGGAGCGAGCCTGTTCCAAAAACTAGCGGAACAGGCGTCGCGGCAGCCACCAGAGATAGAATGCCATCCCGAATAACTCCACCAATGACTGAAACACCACCACCACCACGGTGGCTTCCCAGCCTACGGGCAAGGCCAGCGCGAAAGGCAAGACGACAAAGGAGTTGCGGGTACCGAAGCTGAATGCCAGCGTCCGCCCGACATCCATCGGTAGTTGCAGCCAGTGTGTGAGCCCGCGCGCCAGCAGCGCCGCTACGAGTAGAAAGCTGACAAACACTGGCAGCACCCTCAGCAATATTGGCCCAGCCTTGAGCACGGTACCGACCTGCGCCCCGGCGATCAGGAACACCACCAGTGCCAGCAAAGGCACGGGCCACCAGCCGAGCCTCTCTCGCCAGACAGCGCGTTCCGGTTGCGTCTCGACCCAGCGTTCGGTCAGGGCGGCGGCCAGCAATGGCAACCCGATCAGGGTCAGGGCCGCGGGCAGCATACTTTCCGGCCGCAGTGCCTCGCTGAAATCGGTCACCGGCAGCATCAGCCAGAGGTAGACTGGCAAGAGCAGCAACTGCAGCAACAGGTTGAGCGGGGTGACTGCAATAGCCCGCGCTGTGTTACCTCGCCCGAGCTGGCTGAAGGTGATAAACCAGTCCGTGCATGGCACCAGCAAGACCAGCAGTACCCCAAGCCGCAGGGCCGGCTCGGCGGGCAGCCACTGCAACATGAGCCACACCACCACCGGCAGCAGGAGGAAGTTTCCCAGCACAACTGCAAGCAGAAAACGCCTGTCCCGAAAGGCGTCACGCACGTGCAGCAGCGGCACCTGGACGAACGTGGTATAGAGCAGGGTTGCCAGAACCGGCCACAGCAATACTTCGAAGTTTGGCCCAACCTCCGGTGCAAGTGTGCCCAGTAAAAGGCCGCCGACAATGGCGGCTAGATAGATCCACACCTGGCGGCGTTCAAGGGTCATTCGGTCCATTAGATGCAAACTAAACTGTATGTCCGTGTCGTGGTGGGTTTCAGTTCCGTTCTGCTGCGAATAGTAACGTCGCTGTCCGGTGGAGAGAGCCCGTTTATCAAGGTTAGCGAAGTTTAGTTTTATGGAATATGGAAGTGAGTTTATAGTTATATACATAAAACCTATAGTTATATATCGTGATATTCTGCACCAAGGAACTATGAGGTCAGGGCCCGACAGTGGACCCGCCACAGGCAGTCCCCGGACACGCCGGGGCTGCTCTCTTGGCAACGCATTGGAGAACAGCGTATGAAAACCGTGCACGACCTGGTTCAGGAAGCCAAATCACACATTCGCGAAACCGGCCTTGAGAACTGCGATGAGGCAATCAAGCAGGCGGATCTGTTGATCGATGTTCGCGAGGCCGATGAATTTCACGCTGGCCATCTGCCTGGTGCGATCAATATTCCCCGGGGCATTCTGGAGTTCAAGCTGACCAATGATCCAAATTTTGAAGACCGCAGTCTAAAAACGGTGCTGTATTGCAAGAACAGTGGACGCTCGGCGCTCGCTGCCGCGGCGATGAAAACCATGGGCTATGCCCATGTACAGATCGTCGCTGGCGGCATTGACGCCTGGCAGGCTGCAGGGCGCCCGGTCGTGAACCCGCAATTGCCGGAGTTCGATTAGTCCTTGCCTCATCAGTCACCTGGCAACCATGCAATAGTTGGTTCTGGTGGATATTCAGGAAGGGGCGTGGGCTCAAGCGCTGTTGCGGTCAGCGAAGAATTCGATGAACCGGGTATCCTCTCGAATGGAATCGTAATAGGGCAGATAGGGCTCGATAAACGGCATAACCCGGCTCGGTTCTTCAAGGGCTGAGCGCAGGCATTCAAGTGTGGCGGTGACGGCGGCCTCGGCCATGGCCAGCGTCCGGCACGCGTAATTGCGCTGGTTGGCCAGTTCTGCCAAGTCCTGAGTGGCTTCGCGCAGCCAGGTTCGCACCAGATGTTCGGTTTCCTCGGTGTTTCCTTCGGCCGACGCGATCATGGCCATGGCCAGATTGTAGTTGGGGGCAAAGTTGAATTTGCCGGCATCCCGTTCCCCTTCCACGCGCGCCCGCGCCTCCGGCAGCGAGGGGGACATGGAATCGCTGCCGCCCTGCAGCCGGTGGGTGATGATGCGGGCCAGGTTGACATCGGGGAGGCCGGTAAAAGTCCAGTCCCTGGTGGATCGCCCCGCCTCCTGATAGCCGTCCAAAAGCGCGAGCGCGCCCTGGTAATCCCTGGCGGCGATATGCGCCTCCCACATCCGAAGCGGAACTACCGTCTCGCCGTATTCCTGTTCCAGCGCTTTCAGTGCCCCCAGCATACGGCCCGGTTCGCGGTGCTCGCGCACCCGCATCGTGCTCCGCAAAGCCGCCAACCCCAAGCTTTCGAGGCTGGTATTCTCGAGCACCTCGATGGCCTCATCATAGCGGTGAAGGATTATCAGATTGCTGGGCAGCCTGAGGGCCCAATAGTGGCTCCTGGGGTCCAGGCTCTGCCCTTGCCTGATCGACTCGAGCATGCCGTCGTAGTCACCCTGGCGGCGCTGTATCCAGGACTGCAGGTCCAGTACCTGGACATCGCTAGGCCGCAACGCCCGGGCCCGGCTTATCAGTTCGTAGGCGCGGTCGTTGTCCTTCAGGATGTAGTATGTGTAATAGGCCTGTGCGATCAGGTATTCGGAGGACTTGGGCGCCAGCGCGCGTATTTGCTCCAATATTTGCTCCAGACGCAGGATCGAATCGGGATCTGGTCGACGGAAGTTCAGAAAGCTTAGCGAGCCAGCCAGCTCAGCCCAGGCCCGCACAAATCCCGGGTCCAGTTCAACAGCCCTTTCCATGGCGGCGATATACGCTGGACTGCTGATCACCTGGGTTTCCCTGAGCTCCACCGCCTCATGGTAGGCGCGATAGGCAGCCATATTGTCGGTTGGGAGCACGTTCAGTCCCGCCACGTCCTGCCGGGTCAGGGTGGAGTTCAAGGCCGCTGCCACCGAGCGGGCAATTTCCGCCTGAATGGCGAAGATGTTGGTCGGGGTCAGTTCCCGATCATACTGCTGGGCCCAGAGGTGACCATCGGAAAGCGCATCGATCAGCTGCACATTGATACGGATCTGGTCGCCGACACGTTGAACGCTACCCTCCAGGATTGCGTTCGCCCCCAGTTCACGGCCGATTTCCCGGATGTTGCGTTCGCTGTTGCGGTACTCGGATACCGAAGTGCGTGAGATGACATGGATCGACTCGAGTTGCGCCAGCTGGGTGAGCAGGTCATCGTGCACCCCATTGGCGAAGAATTCGCCATCGTCCTTCAATCCGGCGGAACTGAAAGGCAGCACTGCGACTATGGGGGTGGCGGATGCAGACACGTTGCCTGCAGCCGGGAAAGAACCTTCGAACATCCTTATTGCACCGAAGATAACCAGCGCTACCAGGCCGGCGAGGAGCCCAACGCGCAGCCAGATTCTCTCGCGGCGTTGGGGCCGCTGAGCTGGAGCTTCGTCCTCCAGAGGCGGCGGGAAGTGGCTAATAAATCCCCGCCGCACGACGGTCTCGATATAGGCGTTCCTGTCGTCCGGTGTCAGCTTTTGGCGCAGGATGGAAATGCAGCGGTTGATGGCGTCGTCGGACACGATTCGTTCGCCCCACACCGCGCCCAACAGATCATCCCGGGAAATCAGCTTTTCCTGATGAGCCAGAAAGTAATCCAGTAGCTTGGCTACCTGCGGCTCAAGCCGCTGGGTAGTGGTCCCATCGGATAGATCACCCGTGCTGGCATCAAAACGCCAATGGCCGAATGCCTGGGACGTGGCGCCCGGAGCCTCCGTAGCGTTCATGCTGCGCCCGGATCCGAAGCTGGGCAGGCTGTAAGTGGCGTGCTCCAGCACACACCAAAGGACTGAATATTCATAGGAAATTCAGTTCCTTAAAAAATATCAGCGTTGCATCGGCAAGACATCAGCGTTTCCTCAGGCAAGCGCCTATGCCACTACCGACACTTTAACCTGATGTCGCCACGCGGGCCAGAGATCAAACCTCCCCGAATGCACGGCCGCGGTGCAACCGCCGCTGGCGGGCTGGAGCCACTCCACACTACTGGGATCCGAGGATCCCAAGGAAGCATGACATGAACGGAAAACTCACATTTGCAACGATCGCGCTCACTGTATGTACGCTTTCCGCCCAGGCCGTCCATGCTGGGGATAAAGCCTTTCCGAAGATCGTTCCAGCCCTCACGGGTGCGCCTCCCGAAGGTTTTACGATCGGCCGGGGGACGACGGCCTATAATAGCTCGGTAGATGGGTCGATCTACAAGGTTGACCTGCGCAGCGGGGAGGGCGAGGTCCTGGTTGCAGCGACAGACCCGGAAAACTTCAACATCTTCACCGATTGCTACAAGCTCGGGATGCGCGTCGATCCACGCAGCAACTACCTGTTCGTGGCGGGGTGCCTAATCGGCAATGCCCTGGTTTATGACGCCGAGACTGGCGAAGAGCTCAGGAACTACACGCTGGCGCCCTTCGGGACAGTAATCAATGACCTGGCGATCACCCGGGAGGCCGTCTATTTCACAGACTTCACCGGACCGTTTCTCTACCGGCTTCCTCTGTCCAGGAATGGTCGATTGCCCGATGACAATGCTATTTTGCCGATTCCGCTCATTGGCGACAATGACGATGACCCCCTGGCCAGCCCCGCGACCGCCAACGGTATAGTGGCGACGCCAAACGGCGATGCTCTGATCATTGGGGATTCGACCACTGCACAAATCTACCGCGTGGACCCTCTCACTGGGCACTCCGACAGGATTATCGTGGAGCCGCCGCTGGTCGGATTTATCGACGGCATTGTGGCGCACAAGGGGCTGCTGTATATCCTGACTCCCTTCGGCGATGGCTCCGGGTCGGACTGGATCCAGGTTGTTGCCCTGGACAAGGATATGTTCACAGGAACCCGGGTGGGGGTCATTATTGACCCGGATATGGACGGCGTGGCGAGCGGCGCGATGCACGGCAACTCCCTTTACGTCAACAATGCCCGCTACTCGACTTTCCCCGGCCCCGATACCGAATACTGGCTCACCAGGGTGAACATCACGGGTGTGCAGCAGCCATAGCGGAAGGTACCGCACCGGGCGGTAGCGCACAGAAGATATTTGCCAGCAGCGTGATACTCGGCACGCACAGCCGATTGACGGAGGGCACCGTCATGGGGCTGCCACTGGAGAAGTGCCATGTTCTTTCAGCGCTTGAAGACGCCCGGTCTGGGCCACAACTCCTACGTTGTGGGCTGCGGAGAAGGCCTTGCGGTCGTTATAGATCCCCGGCGGGACGTGGATGAATATCTGGATCTTACCCGGGAGAACAATCTGACGATCGTATACATCCTGGAGACGCATCGGCAGGAAGATTTCGAATTCGGGTCCGCCACTCTCGCAGAGATGACAGGAGCCAAAATCGTCAGCGGCTGTCATGAGCTCTTCGGAGACACGGATATCAAGCTGAAGGACGGCGAGGAGCTGGAAGTGGGTACAACGCGCTTCGTCGTGCTCGAGACGCCAGGCCATACACCGGAGAGCGTTACTTACGCGGTCTACGTCGAGGGCGCCGGCGATAAATGCTGGGGTGTTTTCACCGGCGATACGCTGTTTGTGGGCGATACCGGACGCACCGATCTGACCGATCCGGAAAAAACGCGGGAGAATGCCGGCATCCTGTACGATTCGGTTCACGCCAGAATCGCCCCGCTGGGTGATCAGGCGCTGCTCTATCCTGCACACGGTGCGGGCTCGGCATGCGGCGGCAATATTTCTGATCGCGACGACTCCACGCTGGGTATTGAGAAAGGAACAAACCCCGTCTTCGAGAAGAGCCGCAGCGAGTTTGCTGACCATAAGTTTGCCGAGAAAATGGCGCGCCCTCCGCATTTCCGGCATATGGAAGAGGTAAACCTGTTGCCCGGCCGGCCGCTCCCCTCGCCGGCGAAGTTCCGGGTTCTTCAACCGAGGGAGTTTCAGCAAAGGATGCAGGAAGGGCTGGTGATCGACACCCGCTCCCCGGAAGCCTTTGCCGGCGCGCACATCGCGTCATCCTACAACGTCTGGCTCGATGGCCTGCCGGCTATCGGCAGCTGGGTCGCAAATGGCAGCAGCCGTATCTTTCTCGTAGTGGACAGCCCCGAGGACATCGACACGGCGGTCAAGTCCCTCGCGCGCATAGGTATCGACAGCGTGGAAGGTGTCCTGCTCAGCGGCGTTGAAGCCTGGCGCGAGCAGGGGCTGCCAATCGAAACGCTCGCGACCACAAGTGCGCACGAAGTCGCGGGCTGGAACGAGCAGGAGCGCGTCCAGATTGTTGACGTTCGCGACGAGTACGAGTGGAACGAGAAGCATATTCCGGGCGCGATTCACCACTTTGTCGGCGATCTGGAAAAAAACCTGCCCCAGCTGCCCAAGGATAGCGAGATTGTCGTGCACTGTAGCGTCGGGCATCGCTCGGGGGTTGCTGCGAGCATCCTCAAGCGCAACGGTTTTGAGCGGGTGCATAACATGCTCGGCGGCATTACGGCCTGGGAAAAGCTGGACCTGCCGCTCGAGAAATCAGACAAGGCGAAAACGTAAGAGCGGGTATGGAATACGAAGGCGGTGCATGGTCACCCTATCTCGTCGGCGCACTGATCGGTGTCCTGTCGATGGCAACGTTTTATTTCTCTGACAAACCCCTGGGGATATCGACGGCTTACGCACGCCTGGCGGGCCTGGTCGGCAACCTTGTCGCCAAAAACCATACAGGGACGCTCAAGTTCTATCAGGACAAGACGCCGAAGATCGAGTGGGGCGTGATGCTGCTGTTCGGCGTGGTCCTGGGGGCATTCATAGCCGCGTATACCGGCGGCGAGATCGCAGCGGCCTGGGTTCCGCCGCTGTGGCAGGAACGGTTCGGCCCGGAGGCCGGGCTGCGCGCGGGTGTGGCCTTCCTGGGCGGCGTGATCATGGCTTACGGTGCCAGGCTTGCTGGCGGCTGCACCAGCGGCCACGGCATCAGTGGCGCCCTGCAGCTCTCGGTGAGCTCGTGGCTCGCGATGCTGTGTTTCTTCGCGGGTGCCGTGGTGACCGCGATGCTCCTTTTTGGCCTTTGAGGATACCATGAGCGCCGAGCACACCGCCCCACTCGAAGACAAGGAAGCTCCCGGCAAGCCTGATTCCATGCCGCAGCTCGTCCTCGGATTTGTCTTCGGTATTGTATTCGGGTTTCTGCTGCAGAAGGGTGGCGTGGCGAAGTACGAAGTGCTCATGGGCCAGTTCCTGCTCACGGATTTCACGGTAATCAAAGTCATGCTCAGCGCCATCGTGGTCGGGATGGTCGGCATCTTTTCGATGCAGGCGCTGGGCCTGGTAAAACTGCACGTAAAGCCCACCCGCTATGCCGCCAATATCACCGGCGGGTTGCTCTTCGGCATTGGCCTGGGGCTACTGGGCTACTGCCCAGGAACCGGGGCGGCGGCGTTGGGGCAGGGGAGCTACGATGCGATACCCGGCATCCTGGGGCTTATGGCAGGAAGTTATATTTATGCTGAGACGTCGGGTTATCTCGGTTCGACCATGCAGAACATCGGCAATCGTGGCCGCATCATGCTGCCGGATCTCATCGGCACGCGGGTGCCCGTATTTCTGCTGATATTCGTGCCACTGCTGGTGGCAAGCCTCTTCATTCTGCAACGCCTGACGCCCTGAACGCTAATACGTCGCCATTTGGCAGGACGTACAGCCAGCGCGGGTGGTCCAGGCCCTCGGCAAAGGCCGTCACCTTCATGTCCGCAGCCGGAGTCGGAGTGGCGCCGTCTGTCCATCCGACCGCAGGCGCGATGTTGACGGTGGGGATCAGGGTGCTATTGGGCGGCGGCAGTTCCGGGCTGGGGCCGGTCCCGGCTTGCGCCGGCAACCGTGCATACTCTCCGCAGGCAGAGAGAAGGGCAATCAAGGGTAGCAATGCCAAGGTGAATGCGGTCTTTCTCAAGGCAGCGGTCCCCGTGTTGGATTCGTGCGGTCAATCTTCGCTGAAGAAATTGTTTACTGGATCTGGTTGCATTCAGCTTGCAGGACTAAGGCAATCGAATCCGTGCGGTGTCGAACTGAGCAAAAAAGTGGTGTGCCGGGTGCTGGTGGTCGGGACACCGTCATGCTTGCCACATTCGGCATCCAAAGTTTTTGGCTTGACATGCATCACATGCATCAATTGCTAATCGACGGGAACCGACTACCCTGAATAGAGTCGGGATCTGGTCGGTGGGTGTTTCTATCCACAGTCCTTTGCTCCCGTCAGGGGGGGTGACCATGAAGCATGGACCGGACCGAAATAACTTGCTCTTGCGCTTGCCTCAAAAGGTAAAACAGCGGGTATTTCCACAGTTGCGCCAGATCGAGCTGCCTCGGGAGAAGGAGATCGACACCGCTGGCGAGAAAGTGAAGTCCGTCTATTTCCCGGCCGACTGCCTCATCTCACTTACTCAGGACACGCTCGACGGCCACTCGAGCCAGGTGTCGGTCGTGGGCCACGAGGGCCTCGTCAACATCGCGATTATTATGGGCGCGGACAGCACACCCAGTCGGGCCGTTGTCGTGAGTGCCGGTACGGCCTACCGGCTGCCTACCACCGATCTCAAGCGCGAATTCGAAAACGATGCCGCCGTGCGCATGCTGTTGCTGCGCTACTTCCAGGCCGTGATCACCCAGGTGGCCCACAATGCCGTTTGCAATCGGCACCACGCTATCGATCAGCAATTGTGCCGCTGGCTGCTGCTGTCCCTGGACAGGTTGCCGACCAACGAGCTGACCATGACCCAGGAATCGATCGCCAACATGCTGGGTGTGCGCCGGGAAAGCGTGACCGAGGCGGCCGGCAGACTGCAGAAACTGGGTATCATTCGCTACCATCGGGGGCGTATCACCGTGCTTGACCGTCCGCGGCTGGAAGCACTCTGCTGCGAGTGCTACACCGTGGTCAAGAAGGAAGCCGACCGCCTGGTGGCCTGACCGACACTTCGCTGATCGGCGACCTTCAGGTGAGCGAGGTCGAAGTTGGCGCTCCATCAAGGGCAGCCTCGTCTATTCATCGACCAGGCCTATGTTTGATAACGTACAGAACAATCTGTGCTTTCAGTATACAAGTGGCGTGGACACGGGTGGTTTGGATTATCGTCGGGCAAAAGAAGTGACCGGTCTGAAAATATAAATGGCTAAGCGGTCAGAAATGCCGGGTTTTAGAAGAACTATTTTGTGCTACCGCCACCAGGGGTGTTAACTGCCTGGCGCGATGTGTCCTGCGGTTAAACACTCTTGCTATCACTTCAACAGGAGATTTAAAAATGAAAAAGTCACTTCTCATAGGTGTAATGGTCACCCTACCGCTATCCACCTCCCTTGCCTGGGCTGACGCCCATAACTCCGACAAGGACAAGAAGCCAGCAACAACCATGACTGACAAAGACACACAAATGCAGATGGGCAAGATGCAGGAACACATGCTCAGCATGCACGCGCAATTGCACAAGATCATGGATGCGAAAAATCCGCAGGAGCGCGAACAGCTTATGCAAGAGCACTCAAAAATGATGCAGGACCACATGCAGGTGATGCAGGGCAGGATGGACGGAGGAATGATGGGAAAGGGCAAGACGGGGGGCGACGCTAAAGGAGGCAGGATGGATGGCGGCATGAAAGACATGTAAGGTCAGCATGTTGACCGTGATAGCTTGATCTATGCAGAGACTCGTAGCGTCGCTCTCGCGCATCCATGCGCTTCGCGACAGACGGCCATCCTGGCCGCCACCCGCGCCCTCTGGGCGCGGATTGAGCTTTCTGCCCCAGATCACACAAAAAGGTCGCCATAGGCGGCCTTTTTTGTGTGATTGGTGGATGGACCGGCGGCGGGAGTTGATATATAAACCTAAGTCATTGATATATATGGCTTATGACTACGAAATGCGAAAGCGTGTACCGTCAGATATACCGTCAAATACTCTTACGCCTCGGGTTCAATGGAGGATTCACTGCCAACGCTTGAGTGGGGGAGGATAGCACCAGTGTCGTGAGTCTGCCATCCGGTGTGTCTTCGGGACGTCAAGCACGCGCCAAGTAAACGGCTTCCTGCCAACGCCCCCAAACCCTTGCAATCCCTCCCCACCCCCAATACCCTGTTCACCGTTTGAACAATCAGGCACCACCCACCGGGCTGCAACCTCATGCATTCCTTGCGGTAGCCTGCCCGACTCCCCGGTTTTCGCCACAAGCAGCACCCATGCCAGACACCGAACAGCACCTCAAGGTCCTGCGCCTGCTGCAGGACAATCCCGATATCACCCAACGCCAGATGGCCCAGCAGCTGGGCATCAGCCTGGGCGGGATGAACTATTGCCTCAAGGCCCTGGTGCAGAAGGGGTGGGTGAAGATGGACAACTTCAGCCGCAACCCGAACAAGCTGAAGTACAGCTACCTGCTCACCCCGCGCGGGGTGAAGGCGAAGACGGTGCTCACCGCCTGATGGTAGGCCCGGCGTTACCGTCCGAACAGCTCGTCAAGCGTTTCGGCTACGAGAATTTGGTCCGCCCAAGCGTCCAGCTCTTCCGTGGAGCATGTATCCAACTTTTCAGTGACCCAGGCAGGCAGTTCGCCAAAACGGCGGATAATCATGCGCTGGATAACATGCCGCTCCCCCTGCCGACGCTCAATCTCCGCCCAATTGTCAAGATTCTCAGCCAACATATCCCGTTCCTCTACCAAACTGTTCAGCTTCTCCAGGTCGATACGCGCTCCGAGCCGCTGTAAATGCCGTTTCAGCCAGCGAGTGACGACTGCATCCGTGCGTTCCTTGTTGGGATCCGCACGGATGGTAGCGACAACACGATCCACGGCGGCCTGCAATGACCGGCGGTCCCGCGAAGCGTTCTCTATCCCAAAAACCCGCTGAGCGGCGTGTGCCGTGTAGCCAGTTCCTGATCAGTATAGCGCCCTTCGTCGACCAGGTAATAGCGCAGGTGTGGCTGGTAAGCTTGCAAAAACCCGGGCGGTTCCGGCCGAATCATATCGTAAATGTCCTGCCGTGCAGTCCACCGGCGAGAGCCGTTGTAAAGCACCATCGGCAGTACCGGCGGCAGCCCCTTTACCGGCGCAAAACCCTCGACAAGCTGTTGCACGAATTCCGGGTGGCTGAACAGCTCCTTGTAGCCCGTGTCGTGATACTGGCTGGCCATGGCATCCCTGCCTAAAACCGATTAGCTATGAACTCTAACTGTGGAACAGCGCAGGGCACCCCGCAACCAATTGGCCGAATCTGACTAAACTCCACAAAATCACCCCCAAAAACTTGCTATCCCACCCAACCCTCACTACTCTGTTCACCGTTTGAACAACCAGGCACCACCCACCGGGCTGCAACCACTGCATTCCCTGCGGTAGCCTGCCCGACTCCCCGGTTTTCGCCACACAGCAGCACCCATGTCCGACATCGAACAGCACCTCAAAGTCCTGCGCCTGCTGCAGGACAACCCCGACATCACCCAACGCCAGATGGCCCTGCAGCTAGGCATCAGCCTGGGTGGGCTGAACTATTGCCTCAAGGCCCTGGTGCAGAAGGGGTGGGTGAAGATGGACAACTTCAGCCGCAACCCGAACAAGCTGAAATACAGCTACCTGCTCACCCCGCGCGGGATGAAGGCGAAGACGGTGCTGACCGCGCGGTTCCTGAAGCGCAAGCTGGCCGAGTATGAGGCGCTGAAAACTGAAATCGAGGCGTTGCGGACAGAAGTGTCGGAAACAAAATGACCCGCCACCCTGCCTACGCAAGAATGGAAAGCGACACGCCATGAAACTCCTGGTCACCGGCGGCGCCGGCTACATAGGCAGCCACACCTGCGTTGCGCTGCTGGAAGCAGGGCACGATGTCACCGTCATCGACAACCTGTGCAACAGCTCCGCAATCGCGCTGCAGCGGGTTCAGGAAATTACCGGCCGCTCACTGCGCTTTGTTGAAGGCGACATCCGCAATCCGGAACACCTGGCCGATGCGTTTGAAGGCGGTGTTGATGCCGTCATCCATTTTGCCGCGCTCAAGGCAGTCGGCAAGAGCTGTGAACAGCCCCTGGCCTACTTCGACAACAATATCGGCGGCACCATCGCGCTGATGCAGGCCATGGAACAGGCCGGTGTTTCGCGGCTGGTGTTCTCCTCGTCGGCGACTGTCTATGGGCAGCCCGAAAAAGTGCCGGTGCGGGAAGATGCTCCTCTCAACGCCACCAACCCCTACGGCCGCACCAAACTGGTGATGGAGCAGCTGATTCAGGACTGGTGCGCCAGCCGTCCCGAAACGGCAGCCGTGCTGCTGCGCTACTTTAACCCGGTGGGCGCCCATCCCAGCGGACTGATCGGCGAAGACCCACGCGGCGAGCCTGACAACCTGATGCCCTACGTGGCCCAGGTGGCAGTGGGGCGACGCGAGCGATTGCGCATCTATGGCGATGACTACCCGACGCCGGATGGCACCGGCGTGCGAGATTACCTGCATGTGATGGACCTGGCTCGTGCACACCGCAAAGCCGTCGATTATGCCGCCGCCCACCCCGGTTGCGAGGCCTTCAACCTGGGCACCGGGCGCGGCTATTCTGTGCTGGAACTGGTGCAGGCCTTTGAACAGGCAAGCGGCAAGCCCATACCCTACGAGATCAGCACACGCCGAGCCGGTGACGTCGCCGAACTAACGGCAGAGCCGGCACTGGCCAATGCGAAGCTACGTTGGGTCGCAACGCATGACATTCACGCCATGTGTGCGGATGCCTGGAATTGGCAGAGCAAAAACCCCAACGGGTACTCGCGTGATATGAGCTTCAATACGTATTCTCGATAGAAAATACGGACCTGAGATTATGAACGTCCTCGTCACTGGCAACGCCGGCTTCATCGGCTTTCACACCGCAAGACGGCTGCTCGAACGCGGCGACAGCGTGGTGGGCTTCGACTGCGTCAACGACTACTACGACCCCACCCTGAAAGAAGCGCGGCTGCAAGAACTGGAAGCCACCGCCGCCAAAACCGGCAGCGCCTAGGCCTTTATCCGCGCCAACCTGGCGGACCGCGCCGCGGTGGAAGCCTGCTTTAGCGAGCACCGCTTCGACCGGGTTATCCACATTGCCGCCCAGGCCGGCGTGCGCTATTCAGTAGAGAACCCGCACAGCTACGTGGAAAGCAACATCGTCGCCTTCACCAACATCCAGGAAGCCTGCCGCCATGCGCAGGCACCGCACCTGACCTACGCCAGCACCAGCAGCGGCTACGGCGCCAACACCAAAATGCCCTTTAGCGAAGAAGACAGCGCCAGCCACCCACTGCAGTTCTACGCCGCCACCAAGCGCGCCAACGAACTGATGGCCCACAGGTACAGCCACCTGTACCGCCTGCCAACCACCGGCCTGCGCCTCTTTACCGCCGACGGCCCCTGGGGCCGGCCAGACATGGCACCGATCCTTTTCGCCCGCGCCATGCTCGCCGGGGAGACAATCCGTTTGTTAGAAGACGGTAAGTACACGCGGGACTTCACCTACGTGGACGACATTGTTGAGGGGATGCTGCGTGCATCGGACCAGCCCGTACAGGCAGACCCGAATTGGAGCAGCGAAAATCCTGGCCAGTCCACCAGCACCGCCCCCCTGGCGCCTGTTCAATATTGGCAATAAAAACCCCGTGACCCTGGAAGCCTACGTGAACGCGCTGGAAGCAGCACTGGGCGTAACCGCCAAACGGGAACCGCTGCCCCTGCAGCCGGGCGATGTGCCAGATACCTATGCAGACAGCAGTCCGCTGAAGCAGGCGGTGGGGTATCAACCGGCAACGCCGGTGGAAGGGGGCGTGGGGCAGTTTGTTGAGTGGTATCGTGGGTATTATGGCCGATAGCGCGTGGCGATGGCGCAGGGGAGTTTTAGCGGGTCTGAAGTTAAGTGGGAGTTCTCACTTCTGGCGTCGGTTGGGTTTAGGGGCAAATCCGAAAAGATGAATACATCTGACGCAAAAAAAAGGTTGCCGATCTTGCGGGGAAACTCTTTCCTCACGGGCAGTGCAGTCTACCTGTTCTCGAATATTCTCAAGGCAGCAATACCTTTCGCCTTGCTGCCCATTCTGACCAGGTATCTGAGTCCGGCTGAGTATGGGCAAGTGGCCATGTTCCAAACGCTGATGGGAGCATTGGCCGCGTTTATCGGCTTGAGTATGGCGGGAGCTGCAGGGCGCAAATTTTACGACAACCAATCTAGCTCAGAAATGCTCGGAGATTTTATAGGCTCTTGTGTCCAGATTCTTCTTGTAACAAGCATTATTGCCTTACTCCTCGTGTGGGTCTCGCGGGTATCGCTTTCGCAGTGGTTTGGGCTGGAAACGCAATGGCTGCTACTGGCCGTTTTGGTTACCGCAGCCTCGGTCCTCAATCAGCTGCGACTCGGCCAGTGGCAGGTGCGCAAGCAGGTCAAGCAGTACGGGGCTTTGCAGGTCAGTAGTAGCCTGATAAACGTATTGCTATCCTTGCTATTGGTGGTGGTATGGCAGCAAGGTGCAGCCGGTCGCATGTCGGCGCAGGTCTGGGCGGCAGGGCTTCTCGCATTGTTGGCGTGGTGGTTTCTTAAACGAGACGGATTGTTGCGTTTATGGCTATGGCGACCAGCTTATGTCAAAGAAGCACTCCGTTTTGGCGTGCCACTTATCCCCCACGTTGGCGGTATATTCTTGTTGTCTGCGGTGGACCGATTTTTCATCAATTCGAGGCTCGGCTTATCGGAAGTCGGCGTGTATATGGTGGCTGTACAGTTTGCTGCCGCGCTAGGTCTAGTGTTCGATGCGATTAATAAAGCCTATGTTCCCTGGCTTTTTGAACGGCTAACACGCAATCATCCAGATGAAAAGCAACAGATAGTGCGGTACACATACCTTTGGTACCTCGTCATCCTATTCGGCGCGGGTTGTGCGTTCTGGCTCGGGCCATGGATCGTCACTTTCGTAGCGGGAGAGAGCTACTCCAAGGCTGGTGACGTCATCGGTTGGCTGGCGCTTGGCCAAGTGTTTGGGGGTATGTATCTGATGGTCACCAACTACATCTTCTATTCCAAGCGCACGGGGTTGCTCTCTCTAGCATCCATTATATCCGGCTTTGTAAATGTTGGGCTTCTGCTGCTGCTAATTCCTTTGCTGGGTATAAAAGGCGCTGCAATTGCCTTTTGTATGGCCATGGCCTTGCGGTTTATATTAACGTGGTGGGTTGCCCAAATGCGTCACCCCATGCCCTGGTTTAATTTCGGAACATCGAGCTGATCTATGCTGAATAACTCCACCATCCTCGTCACCGGCGGCACCGGCTCCTTCGGCCACAAGTTCATCCCCCTGACGCTGGCAAAATACAACCCGAAGAAAATCATCGTGTTTTCCCGGGACGAAATGAAGCAGTGGGAAATGGCCAAGCTGTTCCAGGGCGATGACCGCCTGCGCTTCTTCATTGGCGACGTGCGCGACAAGGACCGGCTGTACCGCGCACTGGATGGGGTGGACTATGTAGTGCATGCCGCCGCAACCAAGATCGTACCCACGGCAGAATACAACCCCTTCGAGTGTGTAAAGACCAATATCAACGGCGCGATGAACCTGATTGACGCGGCCATCGACAAGGGAGTCAAAGGTGTTGTGGCCCTGTCAACCGACAAGGCCAGCAGCCCCATCAACCTGTACGGCGCCACCAAGCTGGCCTCCGATAAGCTCTTTGTAGCCGGGAACTCCTATGCCGGTGGTCACAAAACCACGTTTTCCGTTGTCCGTTACGGTAATGTGATGGGCTCCCGGGGCTCGGTAATTCCCTTCTTCATGTCGATCAAGGACACGGGCGTGCTGCCAATCACCGACCCGCGCATGACCCGCTTCATGATTTCCCTGGAGGAGGGCGTGGAACTGGTATGGCATGCCTTTGAAGACATGGTGGGGGGGGAGATCTACGTGAAGAAGATCCCGTCCATGAAAATGACGGATCTGGCCCGGGTAGTGGCGCCGGAAGCGAAACAGGAGGTGGTCGGCATCCGCCCCGGCGAAAAGCTGCACGAACAGATGATCGGTGCCGAGGATTCCCACTTCGCCTACGAGTACCCCGAACACTTCAAAATTCTCCCCACCATCAACGGCTGGGGTACCTGTAAAAACCGCATCAAGGACGGCAAGAAAGTCCCCGAGGGCTTTGTCTATGCCAGTGACACCAACAGCGAGTGGATGACAGAGGCAGAGCTGCAGGCCTGGATCGACCGCCACAACAACGAAATCGGCAAGATCTGAGCATGATTCCCTACGGCAGGCAGGACATCAACCAGGCGGATATCGATGCCGTGCTGGAGGTGCTGCAGTCCGATTTCCTCACCCAGGGCCCCAAGGTACCGGAGTTTGAAGCCAAAGTAGCTGGCCACGTGGGGGCAAAGCACGCGCTGGCCGTGAACAGTGCCACGTCAGCTTTGCACATTGCCTGCCTGGCCCTGGGGCTGGGTGAGGGTGACTGGCTGTGGACCTCGCCGGTCACGTTTGTGGCGTCTGCCAACTGCGGCTTGTATTGCGGCGCCAAAGTGGACTTCGTGGACATTGACCCACGAACCTACAACCTCTGCCCCAAGGCGCTGGCAACCAAGCTGGAACAGGCGGAAAAGGAAGGCCGGCTACCCAAGGTCGTGGTGGCCGTGCACCTGTGCGGTCAGCCCTGCGACATGGCGGCTATTCATGAGCTGGGCCAGCGCTATGGCTTTCGCATCATCGAGGACGCCTCCCACACCATAGGCGGCAAGTACAAAGACGAGTTCATCGGCAACAGTCACTACAGCGACATCACCGTATTCAGCTTCCACCCGGTAAAAATCGTGACTACCGCAGAAGGTGGCATGGCGCTGACCAACGACGATGCCCTGGCCACCCGGATGGACCTGCTGCGCAGCCACGGCATTACTCGGGACCAGAGCCTGATGACCCATGAGCCGGATGGCCCCTGGTATTACCAGCAGGTGGATCTGGGTTTCAACTATCGCATGACAGAGCTACAGGCCGCCCTTGGGGTAAGCCAGATGGACCGGCTGGATGCGTTCGTGGCCCGCCGCCATGAACTGGCCCAGCGGTACGACCAGCTGCTGACAGGCCTGCCGATTAGCACCCCCTGGCAGCACCCGGACAGCTATTCCGGCATGCATCTGTACGTGATTCGCTTGCAGCTGGACAAGATCGACAGGACGCATCGACAGGTCTTTGAATGCCTGCGAGAGCAGGGCATAGGTGTCAACCTGCACTATATTCCGGTGCACACCCAGCCCTATTACCAGGCTATGGGGTTCTCCGCGGAAGACTTTCCGGAGGCCATGGGTTACTACCGCGAAGCGATCAGCTTGCCGATGTTCCAGGGGCTGACGAATGTACAGCAGGATAAGGTCATCGAAGCCTTAAAATCGTCCTTGACCGGGAGCAAAACATAAGTGCGCCGCGTTGCCATCATCCCGGCGCGCGGTGGTAGCAAGCGCATCCCCCGCAAGAACATCAAAGTGTTCTGCGGCAAACCCATGATCGCCTGGTCTATCGATGCCGCCAGGGCCAGTGGGTGTTTTGACCAAATTGTTGTCTCTACTGACGACGCCGAGATCGCCGCTGTAGCCAAAGAGTGGGGAGCAAGCGTCCCATTCACACGCCCCGCGGAGCTCTCCGATGATTACACCGGAACCCTGCCTGTGATGCATCACGCAGTGGAGTGGCTGAGCGAGCACGGAGCTCCCGTCGATTATGCGTGTTGCCTGTATGCCACGGCGCCGTTCGTCTCGGCTGAAGATCTGCGGCTCGGCTGGGAATTGATTCAACAGGCCGACTGCAGCTACGCGTTTGCGGTAACAAGCTATTCGTTTCCAATTCAGCGGGCAATCCGAATCACCGAAACTGGCCGCGTAGCCATGTTCAGCCCCGAATATTTCAACTCGCGCTCGCAGGACCTGGAAGAGGCCTGGCACGATGCCGGTCAGTTCTATTGGGGCAGCGCCAAAGCCTGGGAGGAAGAGCGGACTATCTTCGGTGAAGAGTCATTGCCCATCAAACTACCGCGCTACCGAGTGCAGGACATTGACACCCCGGATGACTGGACACGCGCCGAATGGCTGTTCCGAGCCATGCAGGCCGAGGCAGAGCAGAAATGAAGGTGGTGTTCCGCGCTGACGCCTCGGTCAAGATTGGCACTGGCCATGTCATGCGCTGTCTGACTCTGGCCGATAAACTAACCCGGCAGGGGCATATATGTCATTTCATTTGCCGAGAGCATGAAGGCCATCTTGGTGAGCTGATTTCCGGGAAGGGGTACAAGCTCACAGTGCTGCCATCTGACAGCGGCGGTGAAAAGAAATTGTCCAGCGAAGATAAAAATTCTTACACCAATTGGCTGGGCGCACCTTGGCAAATCGACGCACAACAGACACAAGAAGCCATCGAACCGCTGAAAGCGGATTGGCTGGTGGTTGACCACTACGCCCTGGATGCTCGCTGGGAGCAACAGGTTGCCAAGGCGGTTGACAGAATCATGGTGATTGACGATCTGGCAGACAGGCGCCATGAGTGCGAACTACTGCTGGATCAAAACCTCGGTCGCACTACCTCTGATTACGAAGGACTCGTTCCAAGCGACTGTCCGCGGTTGATCGGACCTGAATACGCGCTATTACGCCCTGAGTTTCCTGAGCTGCGGGATCTTAGCTTGAAGCGCCGGGAGCACCCGGAGTTGAAGCGCATCCTGATTTCCCTTGGTGGCGTGGACCAATCTAACGTGACCGGTAAGGTTCTCGAAGCAATAGCGGCAACGGCCCTTCCTGAGGACATCCTACTGGATATCATTATGGGAGCATCGGCGCCTTATTTGGATGAGGTAAGGCGACAGGCCGCCCTGTTGCCGTGCAAGGCCACGGTGAATGTAAGCGTGAGTGATATGGCCGAGCGGATGTATCTGGCGGACCTGTCCATTGGTGGGGCAGGGGGCACCTCCTGGGAGCGCTGCTGCCTTGGGCTGCCTTCGGTATTGGTCATACAGGCTGACAACCAGTCCTCGGGAGCCATGGCCTTAGAAGCAGCCGGTGCTGCGATAGCCATTGCGGATCCCGAGACGGTTCAGGTGGCGTTACCTTCGGCGTTGGCCCAAGTTACCAAGCCAGACTGTCTTCACCGGATGAGCCGTGTGGCTGCTGGTATAACCGATGGGAAAGGGTCCAATCGCGTCCGCGAATCAATTGTGGCCATGACGGAACAAATGCAGTGATGGAAGACCGGGTGCGCCCTATGAGCCAAGCGGATCTTGAGCAGGTCTTGGTGTGGCGCAATCACGCTGATGTACGCCGTTATATGTACACGACCCACGAGATCGGGCTGGATGAGCATCGCAAGTGGTTCGGCAGTGCCAAGAGCAACCCCGATACACACCTCCTGATATTTGAGCGTGATGGGCAAGCCAGCGGCTTTGTGAATATCAGCAGCACGCGGTGCCTTGAAGTGGCTGACTGGGGGTTTTATGTAGCGCCGGATGCTCCCAAAGGCACTGGCCGGGCGTTGGGAAAGCGGGTCCTGACATACGCATTTGGAGAGCTTGGCCTACACAAAGTCTGCGGCCAGGCACTGGGCTTCAACGAGCGTTCTATTCAGTTCCACACTGTCTTGGGATTTACTGAAGAGGGACGCCTGCGAGACCAGCATTTTGACGGGCACAAATACCATGATGTGGTGTGTTTTGGCCTGCTGGCAAACGAGTGGGAGGCCACGGTTGAGGTGATCGTAGAATGAGTGAACCAAAGATTACAATCGCCGGCCGTGAAATATCCTGCAACCAGCCGCCCTACATCATCGCCGAGCTCTCAGCCAACCATAACGGCAAGCTGGAAATCGCGTTAAAGATCATTGAGGAGGCTGCCAAAGCGGGCGCCGATGCGGTAAAGCTTCAGACCTATCGTCCGGATACCATCACCCTCGATTCAGATGCGGATGAGTTCAAGATCAAGGGCGGTCTCTGGGATGGCCGTACGCTTTACGAGCTGTACCAGGAAGCCCATATGCCCTGGGAATGGCACAAGCCCCTGTTCGAGCACGCCAAGAAAGTTGGCATCACCATTTTCAGCTCCCCGTTCGATACAACAGCGGTAGATCTGCTGGAAGACCTGAACGCACCGGCCTACAAGATCGCCTCCTTCGAAGCCGTGGATCTGCCGCTAATCCGCTATGTGGCCGGCACCGGCAAACCAATGATCATCTCCACCGGTATGGCCGATGTTGACGAGATTGAAGAAGCCATTACCGCTGCGCGAGAGGGTGGCTGTAAGGAGCTCGCGATTCTGCATTGCGTCAGCGGCTATCCCGCTCCTGCAGAAGATTACAACCTACGCACTATCGGAGACATGATCGCACGGTTTGGCCTGGTAACAGGGCTCTCTGACCACACCCTCTGCAATGCCACTGCTATTGCCAGTGTGGTGTTAGGCGCCTCCATGATAGAGAAGCACTTTACGCTGGACCGTAACGGTGGCGGCCCGGACGACAGTTTCTCACTGGAACCTGCGGATCTCGCCGCATTGTGTCGGGATAGCAAAACCGCCTGGGGGGCATTAGGGCAGGTGGACTACGGTCGAAAATCCAGCGAAGGAGGGAATGCACAGTTTCGGCGGTCACTCTACTTCACAAAGAACATGAAGGCGGGAGAGGTCATTACGGAGGACTGTGTTCGGAGCGTCCGGCCGGGCTATGGAGTGGCGCCAAAACACTTAGAGCGAGTTCTGGGCCGCAAAGTCGCCCATGCAATTAGTGCCAATACACCGGTGACAGAAGAAGTACTGGGTTGATGCTGGTCCGACGCTCAGGCGCTTCTCGAAATTAACTCTGAAGCTAGCAATCTCTTGGTAGCCCCTCAATCTCGTTCACCGATTCAACATACTGGCGTTGCCGACCTGAGTGCAGCCTATGCATTTCGTGCGGTAGCCTGCCTAATCGCCCAGTTTTCACCACCGCCCATGCCCGACACCGAACAGTGCCTAGAAGTTATGCGTCTGCGGCAAAATAAGTCGACATTGCCCAGCGATAGATAGGCCTGCAGTTCGGTATTTTAGCCCGGGCGAGCTGAACTGTTGCCCCTAGGTGCTATTTGGGCAAGGCTGGATGAATATGGACAATGACCGTTCCCAACCTATAAACACGAGCCACAACAAGGCAATAAACTCCTCTGTGACTGTTGCTTTCAGCAGTTTATACCACCACGGTCTACGTTTTCCACTGAGGTATTCGGTGCCACATCAAAAGGCGGCTCAAATACAATGAAATATTTCGTTACAGGCCGCGCGTCCCGGCGATGCACCAATAGGAGGTCGACATGACCAGCGTTGAACTCACCGCTGAGTCGTTATCGAGCTGCGACTGCGTGGCGATTGCTAAAGACCATGACGGATTCGACTACGAGTTTAGCCACCAAAATGTTAGTCTGATTGGGGATAGTTGTGGGCGTTATCGGGATAGTTCAAAGAAAGTGTGGTCAACGTTGATTTTAGGACCGATAAAAGTGTTCTTATCGGATTTTGTACCAGTCGTTTTAACACCAGCATGAGCCGCATACCATCAGTAATGCCTAAAAACTACACTCAACGGCAAATTGAGAAACTGCTCGCGCCTTTTAACATATTTTTAATGGTTGTTTAAATTTGACATGTTCATAGAAACCTTAAAAAAAATTCTTGATCTATTTTCCTATAAGGAGCGTGGTACAGCGTATCTTTTGTTTGCCATGATACTTGTTATGGCGCTACTGGATATGACTGGGGTAGCATCGATAACGCCCCTTCTGGCGGTTTTGGCGAATCCAGAAGTTGTAGAAACCAATGTATATTTGGCAGCCATGTATGAATACCTTGGGTTTTCAGACCGGAGGAGTTTTCTATACTTTCTTGGGGTCGCTGCCTTCGTGTTGTTGGTTGTATCCGTCACATTTAAAGGTATAACTATCTACTGTATTTTGCGTTTTACCCATATGCGCAATTACTCTTTGAGTAAACGCTTGGTAAAGGGATATTTAAATCAGCCATATGAATGGTTTCTGGATCGTCATAGCGCAGACCTTGGAAAGACTGTCCTTTCAGAAGTCGAACAGGTAACGCAGGGCGCGATGATCCCTATGATGCAGCTTGTTGCACAAGGGTCTGTTGTTGTGGCGCTCGTATCATTACTCATACTTGTGAATCCCTGGCTCGCAGTAATCATCGCAATTACGCTCGGCTGTGCATATGCATTGATCTATGTGATTCTTAGAAAGTATCTGCTGCATATTGGTGAAGATCGCGTGGTAGCAAACAAAGAACGTTTTGCTAGTGTGCAAGAAGCCTTTGGGGGAATAAAAGATGTGAAAATTGGAGCTTTGGAAAGCGAGTTTATTGGGCGGTTTAAAGGTCCCGCACGTCGCTATGCCGAGCATCAAGCAGCTTCACAGGCTGTGAGCTATCTCCCTAGGTATTTACTTGAGGTCGTTGCTTTTGGCGGCATGATAGTCGTCATGCTTTCACTGATGGCTGACGCAGATGGCTTGCATGAGGTGTTGCCGCTGATAGGCTTGTATGCGTTTGCTGGCTATCGATTGCTACCCGCACTTCAGCAGGTCTATGCACAGCTCGTGAATCTACGTTATTCTAAGCCGGCCTTGGATGCGCTCCATGCTGATTTACAAGTGCTGCGGGATTCGGATGATAGGAACGGAGGTTCCACGTCTGCGAAGTCCATGAAGTTTAGACATCACATACAGTTACAAAATGTGAGCTACCGTTACCCTAAAGCCGAGAATTCATCACTGTCAAATTTGTGTTTGAAAGTCGAAGCAAATACGACCGTGGGAATTGTTGGTTCTTCTGGTTCTGGCAAGACCACAACGGCTGATATAATTTTAGGCCTTCTAAGCCCGGCTACCGGAAATCTTCTGGTGGATGGCATTGTTATCCACCCCGGAAATGTTAGATCGTGGCAGCGATGTATTGGCTATGTCCCGCAGCAAATCTATCTGTCAGATGCTAGCGTCGCTTCCAATATTGCCTTTGGTCTAACAGGCGATCAGATTGACACGGAGGCGGTGGAGGAGGCTGCGCGTATCGCAAATTTGCATCAGTTTGTTACGACAGAGTTATCGGAGGGATACAAAACAGCTGTTGGCGAGCGAGGTGTTCGTTTGTCAGGGGGGCAGCGTCAGCGAATTGGTATCGCGCGGGCTCTTTACCACCGCCCCGAGTTGCTAATCTTCGATGAGGCGACTAGCGCCTTGGATAACATTACTGAGCAGGTGGTGATGGAGGCTGTCCACAATCTTTCCCATCAAAAAACAATAATTATAATTGCACACCGTCTTTCCACAGTGCGCCCATGTGACGATATCTATTTATTGGAGCGTGGGCAGGTAGAGGCTAGAGGGACCTACAAAGATCTGGTTAGTGAAAACGAACGATTTTCTATCATGGCCAAAGGTGAAGCTTAATTCAACGAGGCCATATAAGGAAAAGTAATGACGCTAAATCACTACCAGGCATGATTCGTCGATTTGGTCTCGTGTCAGACGATACGCTTGACAATACCACGGTAGTAGCAAGTGTGACGTTAAGCGCCTCTATTATAGAAAGGCACTTCACGCTAAATAGAAAGGGTGGCGGACCTGATAACAGCTTCTCCCTTGAGCCCCGTGAATTTCTCGCTTTATGCCGTGATGCACAGGCCGCATGGGATGCTCTGGGCGAGGTGGAGTATGGAAAAAAAATCGAGCGAGCAAGGAAATGTTCAGTTTCGACGATCGCTCAATTTCGTGAAAGATCTCGAAGCTGGCCAGCTCATTACCTCTGAAGCTGTGCGTAGCAACCGCCCTGTGTATTGTTTGTCGCCGAAGTATCTCGAAAAGTGCTTGGGATCATGTGTAAACCAACCGCTACACGCTGGAACCCCAGTTGACTGGAAAATGTTTGGTGATGAGAGTGAGTAAGTTCAGTTCGGCGCTCATTGGTTGCGGAATGATTGGGAGTCGTTTTTCTGACGACCCGAGGATTAAAGGAATATATAGCCACGCTGGCGCCTACGATGTCAGCTCGAATGTAACTCTTGGCTCCCTATGTGACACTGATAAAGTGGCACTGTCTGAGTGTGCTCGGCATTGGGGGATAGAGAACACTTACAGCGATGTCGCTGAGTTGCTGGAGAAAGAAAAGCCAGAAATCGTCAGTATTTGCACACCAGATGAAACACATGCTGCGATATTTCGAAGAATTTTGGATGCGGAATCAATTCGAGGGGTTCTCATTGAAAAGCCTATTGGTTTAGATGTTCAGGAGGTTCGCGACTTGATTACAATGGCCGCAGAGCGTGGTGTAGTTCTTGCTGTGAATTATAGCCGTCGATATTCGGCAGGGTTTGACCGCGCAAGACAGTTAATAAAGAATGGTGGTATTGGGGAAATACAATTAGTTTCCGGTTACTATACAAAAGGTGTGTTACACAACGGCACACACTGGTTCGACTTGGCTCGATATTTGGTGGGTGCAATCGATACCGTACGGGCCGCTGGGCGTCAAAGCGGTGCTGTTAAAGACCCAACTCTTGATGTGCAATTGAAATTTGCCTCTGGTGCCGAGGGCGTTTTATATGGTTGCTCCGATGACCAGTTTAGTATTTTTGAAATGGATATATTAGGATCGAAAGGTCGCGTTCGAATACTGGATTCAGGCCACAAAATTGAGGAATCAATTGTGGAGGAGAGCAAGTTTTACAGTGGCTATAACTCGTTGAGTATCAAAGATAGCTGGGATGGGGAGATTAATACTGCGATGGTCTGCGCGATCGAAAATTTAGTGGAGTGTGTTTCGCATGGGGGTGTGCCCCGGTGTAGTGGGTATGACGGTTTAGAAGCCCTAAAAATCGGAGTGGGCGCTATTAAGTCTTGGAAAACCTGTGTCCCGGTGACTTTGGGCGATTAGTTGAGATAATTAGCGTGCCCGTTGTTGCAACGGTTTGTGGAGACCCGGGTGGGGCGAATGCGCTAGTACCCGTACTGAAATTGCTTGAATTTGAACCTGACGTGCGTTTGCTTAATTTTGCATACAATGAAGGTATCGCTGTACTAAGTCGAAGCGATTTGACTTGCACCTCACTATCTTCGAAATCCGATACGGACATTGCGATTGATTACTTGAACAACATTGACGCGAATTGTTTACTCACGGCCACTTCAGTGAACAGTACAAATTGGGAGCGGTTTTTTTTGGCGGCAGCTCGGGAGCTTTCAATACCTTCCATCGCGGTGCTTGATTTTTGGTCAAGTTATAGAGCGCGGTTTTCTGATGAAGGTGGCGCGGAAATAATCTTGCCGGATAAGCTCGCAGTAATGGATGAGCGGGCGAAGGCAGAGGCAGTCAGGGCCGGGTTACCGGAATCTCATATTGTGGTTACCGGTCAACCGGCTTTTGACGCCCTTTCTAAAACCCGTCGATTATTCAACAATGATCTCAAACTCCAGCAGCGGACTTCCCTATCTGTAAGTGAGGATGAACTCTTGGTGTTGTTTGTTTCGCAGCCTCTGCACGAGATGCAGGCCACACATGGACTGGCTGGACAAGGGTTTAATGAGTTCCAAGTAGTGCAAGAGGTACTCGAGTCTCTAGAGTGCATAGCGCAAAAGAGCGGGCGTAAAATCCTATTTCTCATAAGACTCCACCCGCGGGAACTCTCTAGCAAATATGACTGGCTAGAGTCGAGTCATATCCGAATAGCGACATCAACGATCGGCAGTTCAAGAGAGATTGCGATGAGTGCTAATTTGGTTGTTGGTATGAATTCTGTCTTGCTACTTGAAGCTTGCTATTTAGGATGTGTCGTGGTGAGTGTGCAGCCAAGTATGACAGGGAAAGACAATCTTCCAACTAATTCATTGGGTGTAAGTTACGCTGTGTATGAGTCCAAGAAAATATGCATGAGCTTGGAGAAGTATTTGTTGAACCCTATAGCTAGAGAGTCGATGATATCTCGTGGGAAATGCCTAAGCGAAGGTGGGGGCGCCGCTAGACGTATTTCGGCATTGGTATTGAGTGACCTACAAACGGCGAGCACTCCGGGCGCCGAGTTCCTAAGTTGAGCATATTACAATGATTGAAGAAAAACTTGCGTTATTCGGAGGGCCCAAAACTATTGGTCGCACCTTCAAAAAGTATAACCCAATTGGCCCGGAGGAAGTTGCAGCTGCCAAGGAGGTAGTTGAAAGCGGTGTGCTCTCGCAATATCTCGGCGTTTGGCATGCGGATTTCTATGGCGGTCCAAAGGTTCAAGAGTTTGAGAGGGCGAGTGAGTCCTACTTTAATGTAAAGCATGCAATCACGGTGAATTCCTGGACTTCTGGATTAGTGGCCGCAATTGGCGCTATTGGTATTGAGCCTGGTGACGAGGTTATTGTCAGCCCGTGGACGATGAGCGCGAGTGCGACTGCTATTTTACATTGGAACGCGATTCCGGTGTTTGCTGATATTGAGTCGCGAACATTTTGCCTTGATCCGGATTCCGTACGAGCAAACATAACGCCTTACACCAAAGCAATTATGGCGGTTGATATTTTTGGCCACTCGGCGAATATGGAAGCCATTTGTGAAATTGCTCAAGAATTCGGCTTGAAAGTCATTAGTGATTCCGCTCAGTCGCCAAGTGCGAAATATCACGGCCGTTATGCGGGCACGATTGCTGACATAGGGGGCTTTAGCCTGAACTATCACAAGCACATACATACCGGTGAGGGAGGCATATTAGTTACTGATGACGATGTATTGGCAGAAAAACTGAGGCTAATACGCAATCACGCCGAGGTGGTGGTTGGGCCAAAGGGGCATACAGACCTGGTCAACATGATTGGTCATAACTTCCGGCTAGGCGAAATTGAGTGTGCGATTGGAATTGAGCAATTAAAAAAACTAGATAGGTTGGTTGCCAGCCGCCAGAAGGCGGCGGAGCGAATTACAGAGGGTTTGCGCGCGCTTGAAGGTTTAACGCTGCCAATAGTAGAAGAGGAGTGCACACACGTTTACTATGTCTATCCAATGACACTGAACTGTGACCAATTAGGTGTGTCGCGCGAGCGTATTGTTGAAGCCCTTATTGCCGAAGGTGTCGAAGGTCTATTAATCGGCTATCAAAATATTCACCTACTTCCCATGTACCAGAATAAAATTGCGTATGGGTCGAAAGGGTTCCCTTGGTCAGCGGGTTTCTGTCAAAGAGAAGTTGTGTATACCAAGGGGATTTGCCCGGTAGCAGAACAACTACATGACGAATCATATATTGGATATGCAATATGTGTTGCTGAAATGGAGGAATCTGAAGTGGAGCTGCTAGTACAGGCATTCCGAAAGGTTTGGAAAAATATGGGCGAACTACAATGATATATAGACTCAGTAATGAGTATTTTGTACGGACATTATGTGAGAAGGATATCGAAGGCCCTTATCGGTCTTGGTTCGAAGATCAGGAAGTGTGCCGATTTAATTCTCACGGCAAGTATGCCAAAACCGATGCTTGGTTGCGTCGCTTTATTGAATCAATTGACGATGCGGAAATGGTCGTCTGGGCCATTTGTCATGAGACAGATGGACATATAGGAAACCTTAGTTTACAAGCGCTATCGATGATAAATCGTAGTGCTGAATTTGCGATTCTTCTTGGTGACCGGCGACATTGGAACCGCGGTGTTGGCAGGTTAGCGTCTCTCCAGCTTTTTGAGCATGGATTTCGAAAACTTAATCTCAATAGAATATATTGTGGAACAGCATCAACTAACAAAGGTATGCAGAACTTGGCGGTTTCCTTAGGCATGCAAAAAGAGGGGCTGAGGCGGTCACATTTGTATTTGGAAGGGAGCTGGGTAGACGTTGTTGAGTATGGAGTTTTGAGTACTGAATTTTCGATGGAATCGGGGGACAAAAACCGTTGACGAGTGACGATACGCGCCATGCTGAATGGCGACTGGAAATTTCTCTGGAAGATAATGAGGTTAAGCTTGAGGAAGGGTTGCACCAAGGGATTTCGCTATGTGGAAATAATCGAGCAGAGTTTACTACGCGTTTAGACTTCGACCAAACCAGTATTTGGTTGGTTGGAAGGCAATACGGAGTCCATTCTGAGAGTGAAATCTTGGAGTGGGCTTTCAGCTTCGATTCTGAAAAAGTGAAGGAATGGGCAGAAAAAGGCGATGGGGACTGGTCTGCGATTATCCTGGATCGCACTCAGAGGAGCCTTTATCTTGTTAGTGATCGTAATGGAGCTTCGAGAATTTACTACGCGAGTTGCGTAGGGACACATATGTTCTCAAGCTCTCTTTGGGGTATTTTACCGATCACAACCGCTCCAAAGTTATCTAGCTTTATTGCATTTACACTTTTGACTACCTACTACACGTTAGATCCCTATGCACTTGTTGAGCCGGTGAGAGTTTCTGTGCCGGGAGAATTTCTTCGGTTTACCGATGGAGAAATGGTGTCGAAAAAGTATTATGAACCTGTGGATTTCGCACCAGATTATTTTAGAAATGAGGCAGAATGCGTTCGCGAGCTAGACCGCTCTTTTGACCGTGTGTTCAAGAAGCGCCTAGCTACAGACAGAATCCCTATAGTACTCCTTTCCGGGGGAATCGATTCAGTTGCCATGGTCAGGTATGTTACTAAACATAGTGATTCTCCAGTCCACACGCTCACTTTTTCGGTTTTGGGTCAGAAGGTAGATGAGCACAAGCCTGCGAGAATAGTGTCGCAGCATTTCGGGACTATTCACCATGAACTTGTCATAGACAGTGGGATGGTAATAGATCTCTTTATTCAATCATGTGCGGAGGGGAATCGACCGAACGTCTCCACAATGCTTTATCTTGCAATAAAAAATTATGTGTCAAAATTAGAAGGTGACTACGACTTATTTACTGGTGAAGATACGCGTATCCACACGCCAGATTTTGACTTCTGGAAGCGCACATCAATTTGGTTAAATTTAACCAAGGGTGAGGCGAGATTTCCACTTCTGCAACGGATAGTGTCCGGCCTATTTGCTATGTGGCCTTGGTACCCCAAAAACTATTTGCGATTGATAGCCTCTCAGTTGCTTCCCTCGGCGGATCCAAAAAAATATTTTCTTAAATTCGTAAATAAGTTCTCTACGCCTGATGGTTATAATTTGGAGCTTGCTCCTGAATTTGAACGATTGCTAAACGAGATTCCAAATTTTCAGGAAGAGTCTACGATCGCGGCGGTATTTAGAAAAAACATGAAGCTTTCTTACCGACTCCAATACACGGACAGTGTGGAGGTAACATCCTCGATTGAATGTAGAAAAGTGGCAAGACACTCTCCATTTTTTGATTGGGAAACAGTCTGTGTGTCTAATAGAATACCTTTCTCAGTGGGTGCGAAAGGGGTTTTTACCATACGTTCGTGGTCTCGATTTCTCTTAGTGAATAAAAGATTGCTTCGTATGGTGTTAAAGGAAGCTGTTCCTAGTTCGATTCTTTACAGAAGAAAATCAGTAGCGTCCGCAGTAGATGTACTGTTCACTGATCAGTTTATGAAATTTATTGGCCAGTTACTGGATAAGTGGGTCGATGATTTATATGTTGCACTAGGGCCCAGCGTCGAGGCTTTAGCCAGAAGTTACATCAACAAATTCCGCAGTGGGACTATCGACATGCAAGTAGCATATGCAACCCTGTCTATTTGTTACATGTCTATGGTTAACCAGATATGCCTAAATCCAGAATTTGACACTATTGCAGAATTGAGAATCATTGAAAAAGCTCTAGTGTGAATATCTTCGCGATTTCTCATCTTATTATTTGACAACGTGGTGGCGTCTATGCGGCTATGAAAGATAATAGATATGTTCTGTTTTTTTCTCATGCGCCTCAGATTAAATGGTTTGCGTATATCGCGCGTACGTTGCGAATTAACTTTGGTCTGCAAAGTGTGTTGTGGGTTATAGGTGAACAAGACCGTAATCTAGGTGAGGCTACAGGAGAGTTTTTTAGAGTCGTCGACATTATTCAAGAAGAAAGCGACTTTGCGCGATTCCGTAATACGGAATCTGCGACTAATTATTTGGCTGCTTATGAAGAGGATGTTGGCTGTAACTGCACGAATCGAGATATTGCAATGGACCGCTATCTCTCGCGTGCGAGATGGACGATTGATAAAACTTTGGTTTATGCCGCTGGTATCTTATGGCGTATGCGGTCAGAGCTGGCTACGCGTGGCCAGCCCATGTTTGCGATAGGTGAGGAAAACTGCCTTCAATATCGGATGGCCAGACGTATCGTAACATCCCCTTATGTTTGTCTTTATATGACTGGGCACTTTAGTGATAGATTTTATGTCGAGTACGGTATGTATTACCAATGGGGGCGGTGCCAAGAACGATATATCTCATTTTTGGAAAATGGGGTTCCTGACGATATTCTTATTAAAGCAGAAGCTAAGCTCAACGAGATTGTCAACAAGAAACGCAGTCCAGAAGCAACCGAACGTTATATTGAATCAGGAAAGGGTTCTCTTTCCCATCGAGTTTCAATTACTAGGCTGGTTGATTCCCTAAGGCGAACGATGAATGTGTTATTTTCGCATAGGGAGTCCTGGAATCCGAAGAGTCTTCCAATATCATCCAATAATGTTTTCCTTTCTTTATTTGATCTTTTGGCCCAAGCATTGGTTAAAAGGCAATTGGAGAAAATGGTGTTGAAGCAAATACCACAGGATCGGAAGTACGCAGGATTCTTTCTTCATGTGCAGCCAGAGCATACAGTTGAAGGCGTCGCATTCGAATATCGTGATCAAGCGGCTACCGCGCGTAATATTGCAGCAGCCCTTCCTGCAGGTATGCTGTTGCTAGTTAAGGATCATGTTGCTATGGCCGGAAATCGTCCAATAGCCTTTTATAATGAATTATCCAACTGTGCCAACATAAAACTTCTGGATCATAACGTGTCTCCTTACGATGTAGTGTGTAACTCTACAGTTATGTTTACACTTTCTGGGTCTGTCGCATTGGAGTGTATGTATGTTGGAAAGCCGGCTATTGTTCTGGGAAGGATTTATCACACAGCGTTTCGCGGTATTTACCCTGCGGGCGATATACGAGATCTTGCGGAACTTGTAGGAGAAGTATTGAATGGAAACTGCCCTGCTGCTACGCGGAATGAGGCAATAGTTGCACTTGCTGCTATGTATGCCGCATCTTACCCTGGGCGAATTAGTAGTCAGTTTCGCACAGACGAAATGAGCTCCGAAGCTAATTTGAAATGTATCGAAGTAGCGCTGAGACGCGAAATCCCAGGATTGGGGTCTCAGAATAGTTGAGCGACTGGTACCAACAGAGCTTTGTGGCATGGCCTTAATATACTTCAGAAAAGCGGGCGTCTATGTTCCTGCAAATGTGCTCCATCGTTATATACTTTGGCTAGTAGGTAGAGCGATAAAAGAGCGAGAACTACGGGAAATCGCGATTGGTTTATGGTCGCCGGAATTACCTTCCACGGTTCCGCTGAAGGTAGATGAAGCGCTAGCAACAGCATATAGTATGGGATTACATAGAGGGTGGATTCGTTGGGATACCGATGGATCTCGTAGGCAGATTTTTGATGCTGACCGTAGAAAAGTGTGTAAAGTTCAGAAAGATGGCGCACTTCTAACAGTTATCGATGAGGTCGAACTCAGAAAGCAGCTTGGAGGGCTGTCTCCTCGAATTTTTCAGATTCATGAATCACATATGGCATATGTAGAGGAGTGGGTGAGCGTAGTTACTCCCAGAACATATTCTTATCACGATTTGGATCGTATTCGTCTTGCCTTGGTAGAGCAACTCTACCGGGTAGAGGAGTGGGATGTCGGAAGCTTTATTAATGATCGAGCTGTCCCCTTTAGTGATGAAGCGAGAGAATCCATCCCTGAATTGGTTAGCCGGATGGGACTCAATTCCCTGCCCGTTAGCAAAGTTCATGGTGATTTAGTGCAGTCAAACACATCCCTTACGAAGGGTCATAAGCCAGTCCTGTACGACTGGGAATACTCACGTAGCTGTGTTGTTACACATGATGTGTGGTTTTATCTTTATCATGGTTTGCTGTGTGCTCGTGCGAGTGTTGAGTTGTCCTATTTCTTTGATGAGCTTGAACGAATTACTGCTTGGGTCCTCCCTAAAAGCGTTGACCTCATTGCGCTGCATTTGATTCATCTTTATGAACGAGAGGCGCTTCTTTTATGGAACGTTAATATAGTCGACTCTAGCTTCGCGTTGGAGAGGCTGGGTGAAAGCATTAAAGAAGCACGTCACTTACTTTCTGAAAAATGTATTGCCCTTGGCGACGTAAACTGCGGGATCAGCTATGAGCGGTAATGCATATTCACACACTGGTCGGGTATTAGTCGCGAGTGTGGGTGTTTTTTTGACCGTTTTGATCCTGCTCTTTGCAGTTACCGGAAGCATCTTGCCAAATATTGGTGCTCCATTCCTCATGGCGACATTCTCTTACTTGGTCCTGAATAACAAAGATGGAGGGAGAAATATACTCCATCCAATGAATTATTTTCTTTTAAAAGGAGGAGTCGTTGCGTTCGCTATCCCGGCTGTTCTGGTCTCGATACGTCCTGATTCTATTGGAAGTTTACTGGCACCTAAAGAGCATTTGCCAATAGTATCGTTTCTGATAGCTGCGTCATTTGTCGCGTTCTCCCTAGGATATAACTCTCGCTTTGGCGTCAAGATTGCTTCCTCAGTTCCACTACTGATCTTCACAAGTCGGCGTCGCGGTAGTCATTACTTTTTATCGGCTTTGTCACTGTACGCTGTAGGTTGGCTGTCGAGAATTGTAGCCTGGGGATTAGGCCTACATCATATGAATGCTGATTTGGGAGAGTCAGTTGGTATCGTCTCATCTATATTGCAGCCACTATCAGTTTTCGCGCCACTTTCTTTTTTCGTATTATTGGCACATAAATTTTCTCGGGCGAGACGAAATAATGTATCCAGTCCTTTCAATTTCTTTGTTTTCGTAATTATAGGTCTCGAAATTTTGGCGGGAATTGTCGATGGTTCGAGAACGTTGATGATTATGCCGCTATTCTATACCTTGATCGTCTACAACTACAGCTATCGGCGAGTGGGACTGCTGTCTCTTTTGATCGGTTTTTTGGTGTTGATGACAGTTTTGGCTCCTTTAGCGACGGCGTACCGAGCTCTTTATTATGAATCAATAGCAGAAAGAGGCGCCAGTGTTGGCGGCGCAGTTACTACACTGAGTGAAGTTAATTTAGGTGGGGTCACCGAGGACCTCAGTAATCAAATTTTAAAAGCTGGTGAAAGAATGTCCGCTCTTTTGGAGGGTGCTTTAGTTGTATACGATAAGGTTCCGCATAAAATACCATATGCAGAAGGTAGTACTTTTTTCCCCAGTGCATTTGTTAACTTTATTCCAAGATTACTCTGGCCGAGCAAACCGATTTTTATTCCAGGAAGGGAGTTTGCGCAGGTCTTTTGGGGGGCGGCGGTTGGCGAGATGTACGCAGTAAACATTGGTATCGGATGGGTTGGTGAAGCTTATTACAATTTTGGATGGTTTGGGTTAGGTATTCCTCTGGTGCTGGGAATGCTTTTTAGATTCTTCCTGGTGAGATTAGAGGTGTATGCGGCGTGTGAATCACAATGGCTCCCACGTTTATATTTTGTCATGTTTTCAGTGCCGGGCTTCGGGGCATTCCACCACTATCCCGCTGGGATTGTCCGAGGCGGGATGTTTATACTGCTTTATCTGGCTATTCTAAATTACTCCGCTCCAAAAATAACGAGATCACAAGGGGCTAGAAATCTAGTAAAGCAGAATAAGGGAAAGCTCAGCGGGCGACTTGGTTTGACATGACCTCGATAACTTCATTTCGTTCGTCTTTATCCTTAACAATTGTTGCTACACGCTAAAAAAATACAATCTTATTGACTGATCTTGGAGTCGTTACAAATGAAAAATTCAATCGATGAGCGGTTTCAGTATCACCCAGATCCGAAGGAGGTGCTATCTAACGCTTCTTTTAGCCGCTCACTTCGACGAGTAGATCTGCGCAAAGCCGCGATTATGGAGTCTGTTGAATTGCGAGGTAAGTCTTTACTCGACTTGGGCTGCAGTGGAGGTTACTTCGGGTTTTCTTTGGCAGGGACGATTAAGCTATATCATGGTGTTGATGGCGATAACGAATTAATAGCTAGAAACATTGAAGTCTCGCAGAGCAAAGGGCTGAATCATCTTAGTTTCGAACATAGCAGAATTACGCCGGATTTCATTCGACAACTTCCGAGTTTTGATGTGGTATTCTTTCTTTCTGTATTTCATCATATCTTGGCCGTTTCTAAGGCATATGATTGGAACGAAGAAAGTGTCTGGGAGCCAGAGGAGATACTTAGGGCGTTAGCAGAAAAGGCTGAAGTGTTGGTATTTGAAACTGGATATCCCTCAGAGGGACACGAGTGGTGTGAGAATCTTCCACCAATGCTGCCAACTCCAGACGCTTGGATTGTGGAATTATTACGTGGGGCTGGTTTTTACCAGGTTGAGATAATCCCGTCACCTGTTCACAGCGGAATATTGGGCCGAGTACGAGCCTCGTTGGGCGACCGCTTTAATGTCCAAAAACAAAATCCTACTGTGCTAGCGAGATTAATCGCTAGAGCTTTTCACCTTGATCCTCGCGATCGCCGTGATATTTTTATAGCTCACAAGAGGCGAGACGCTTGAGTGTTGGCAGTTGTAGAGTTGTTATTTATGTGTGCTGTACGAAATATGGTGGCCGGTAACAGGCTTCGGATTGGCGTGTATCGTGAAAATAGTGTGATGACGGGAATCCCTTCATAATGTGTGGTATCGCGGGTATATATTCTTACCATGGAGGTTCTGTTTCCATCGATCGTAAGGAGTTGGATCTTATTAACGAATATCAGGTCAGGCGTGGACCCGATGTAGGGGGCTATTGGTATTCTGAGTGTGGAACAGCGGCCTTTGCGCATCGTCGCCTAGCGATTATCGATTTACATGAAGATGCAAATCAGCCCATGATGATTCCAGAGGAAGGGCTAGCGATTGTTTTCAATGGAGAAATTTATAACTATCGTGAACTACGACAGGAACTTGCCGCCGCGGGCCGGTCATTTAAGACCCAAAGCGATACAGAAGTATTGCTTCAGGGGTATGCTGAATGGGGTGATTCTGTTCTAAGTAGGTTGCGTGGTATGTATGCTTTTGCGATTTGGGATAATCAGAAGAAGCGCCTATTTCTAGCGAGAGACCCTTACGGGATTAAACCTATTTACTTTGCGCATGACGGAAAGTTTTTCCGCTTTGCATCACAGGTTAAGGCTATATTGGCTGGAGGAAAAGTATCCAAAGCGCCGAGTCCTGAGGGGGTCACTGGATTCTTGATGATGGGCAGTGTCCCTGAGCCATACACAGTCTATCAAAATATCTTTTCTGTTCCATCTGGTTGTTACATGTACGTGGACAGTAATGGAGTTAGCCCGCCCCAGAGCTTTTTCTCCGTATCGAAAGTTTGGCGCCAAGCAGCTGACAGTCCTCTAATATGTCAGCCATGTGATTTCCAGTCGTTGGTGACAGCGGCGCTGGTAGATAGTATTAGGCATCACACAATAGCTGATGTGCCCGTTGGTGCGTTTCTATCGGCAGGGATAGACTCAGGTGCTGTGGTAGGCTTGATGCGCGAGCAGCAAACTAGTGATATTCAGAGCATTACACTTGGTTTTGACGAATTCAGGGGCAGTCAGAATGATGAGACGGTGCTCTCCTCGCAGGTTGCTGAGCGTTATGGCACTAGGCACATTACTCGCTGGGTTGTAGACGAGGAGGTAGAGCGAGATCTGCCCACCATACTGACGGCGATGGATCAACCTAGTGTGGACGGCGTCAATACTTGGTTGGTTAGTAAGGCAGCGCATGAAGCCGGTCTGAAAGTTGTGTTGTCCGGGGTGGGGGGTGATGAATTGTTTGGGGGCTATTCCCATTTCGATGTATTACCGAAGTGGAAGAAAGAACAAGCTCTTCTGCGAAAAGTTCCAGGCGCGGCGATGATAGGGGAGAAGGCACTGCTATTCGCAGCCAGATATGGTTTAGCCCCAGCAAAAGCGGCAGCGCTTGTGCGTTATGGGGCTTCATATGCTGGCCTATATCTGGCAAAAAGAGGCTTGTTTATGCCCTGGGAGCTGACCGAGCTGCTGGGAGAGGAGTTCGCAATAGAGGGTCTCGCTGCACTCCAGCCTCCCGAGTTCATCGTATCTTCGATCGGAGGTTCTATTGGTAATGGCTACGCATCAATCGCCGCATTAGAGGCCAATTTCTACCTTCGAAATCAGCTATTACGGGATTCAGACTGGGCTAGCATGGCACATTCACTTGAGTTAAGAACACCATTGGTAGATTCCACACTATTGACTGCACTTGCGCCTGCGCTGGTAAATAGGCCTCAGGGAATGGGAAAGAAGCTTGCCTTGGCGGCCGCTCCCAGAAAGGCTTTGCCTATTAGCGTAGTAAACCGGCCGAAAACGGGATTTTCATTGCCAATGGATCGCTGGCTGAAAAGTACATCAGTTCTTGACAGTTGGCGTCGTATCCCTTCATTGAGTGACCCCAAATCTCATTGGTCAAGGCGCTTGGCGTACTCACTGGTGAGCGATCTTCTATGATAGATCTAGCTCGCTTATGAAAGTTGTGCAAATTGTGCGAAAGCCCAACGGGCTTGGATTCAGCCTAGAGCAGGTTTTTGAGGATATTCGTAAAGAGCTACCTGCAGATATTGATGTAGAAACCTATGTTAACCCATATTTTTCCCGTGGAATCTGGCCACGTTTCGCAGGAATGATAAGGGTAATGTGGCATCAGGGGAATGTGAATCACATCACTGGTGATGTTCATTTCATGAGCATCTTTCTTAGTCGCAGGAAGACCATACTTACTATCCATGACTGTGCCACGTTGGAGCGGTTAAGTGGTTGGAAATACTGGATGTTTCGTTTTTTCTGGTACTGGTTGCCAGCTAAACGTGCTGCGGCAATAACGGTAATATCCGAGTCAGCAAAAAGAGAACTGTTGAAGCATCTCGGAAAAGGAAATTGGCCTATAATCATTATTCCAGATTTTGTTTCTCCAGAATTTAAGTTTTCACGAAAATCATTTGATTCTACCTGTCCGGTTATTTTGCAAGTTGGCACTACGGAAAATAAAAATATTGAAAGGGTTGCAGTCGCATTAAGAGGGTTGTGCTGTAAACTTGTGATAATTGGAAAGCTGACTTCGAAGCAGTATGTCGCGCTGGAGGAAAACGAAATTTTCTTTGAGAATCACTATGGAATATCGCGCAAATCTGTAATAGATCACTATCGAAAATGTGACTTGGTAATGTTCGCGTCATTGTACGAAGGGTTTGGGCTGCCTATTCTTGAGGGGCAAGCAATAGGGCGTCCTGTAATCACTAGCAACTGCTATTCTATGCCAGAGGTGGGTGGAGAGGGCGCCTACTACGTGGACCCCTATGATGAAGAAAGTATCAGAAATGCAGTCAATTCGATATTTGAATCTAAATCCCTCGTTGAAAAGCTTGTCGAAGCGGGTTTAAAGAATGTTAGACAATACAAAATTTCTGTTATAGCAGCCAAGTATGCGGAGCTATATCGGTATATACATAGGGTTGATGAGAAAGCTTCTAAGTAGATTTATTTGTTGATTAGTCATCTTAGCTAGCGCAGAAATATTCGTACCCATATTGTCTGCATTAAGATCCGTTGATTAGCGGGATTTCAGAGAGCGCAGTTGCGGGTATTAAGTAAAAAAGATGCCATTAAAGTGGGCGAGCTATCATTTAGACTCTCGTCGACGCCTCCAACTTTCGTAAAGGCGGCGGAGTTACGCGTTTTCGGCGGAGCTGTAGTGGTTCACTGATTTTGGATACGCTTTTAGGTGGTAGCCTACCACTCGGGAGGAGTGTTCAGATGCGTGCAAGGGGTTCTACCCCACTTCCACGGACACTTCAAAGAAGCCCATAATGGGCAAAAGGAGTGTTTATGTCGAAG
>NZ_JAUTDR010000070.1 GCF_030649675.1 Haliea sp. E1-2-M8
TCCAGTTTACGGAGACCCACGGTGGCCGCCACTCCACCGTGAAGATTTACACCACTCATGGGGACACTACCAGATGTTACTCAGCTGCCGTTCTGCTCATTACACTTGATTGCGCCCTATCTGGTGCTTTGATTGTCGTCCCGATTCTGCCCCCGACTACCCCCAGGGAAGGACGTTGTGGCGAAGAAGGTGGAGGTGCCGTCAACTTTTTAAAAAGGGTGCAATCAAACCTCGACCCAGTCAGCAGAGGCAAAATTAGCAACATCTGAAACCAACTCCCCCATCTGCGATCCTCCCTCTCCTGCCGCAGCTCAGGACGCTGTTCCGGCTGCAGGTGCCGCGCCTCCGTTTCCACCCGGTACAGTTTCTGGATAAAGGCCAGGCCCTGGTGGGCCTTGCCGGTTTTCCCGTTCTTGCCCTGCGCCTTCACCGCCTCACTGAATCGGCGACGGGCGTGAGCCATGCAGCCAACGTGGGTGAGTTGCTGCGCCGCCACCACGGCGTTGTATCCATCGTAGCCGTCCGTCTGCAGATAACCCTTGAAGCCCGCCANTCGGCGACGGGCGTGAGCCATGCAGCCAACGTGGGTGAGTTGCTGCGCCGCCACCACGGCGTTGTATCCATCGTAGCCGTCCGTCTGCAGATAACCCTTGAAGCCCGCCAGCAGGCGCAATGGCACAGTCTGGCCGCGACCCGGATCGTAGTCATACAACACTACCGGACGATCCGGTGACCATTCCCCCGCCTGGCGGTGGGACTCCGGCATGTGGGCTGCCACGGTGGTGTGGCGCCGCTTCAGATTGGAACGTTGATGACTGGCCACCCGTTCGCCGCGGTGGAAACACTCGATCGTGTTGTGCGTCATGCGCACATCGACCTCGCGCTTGATCAAGGCATGGGGTACGGAGTAGTAATGCCCGTCGATGGCTACGTGGTAATCGATGTGAACCCGGGCCTTCTTCCACTCGGCATGCACGTAGGGCTCCGCCGGCAGGGGTTGAAGCGCCGGCCGATCCAGCTGCTCGAAGTGCTCCCGGCGGCAACCGGGCAGCTTGCGGAAGGGACGATTGCTGAGCTTCACCAGCAGCTCGCTGATGGCGGCATTGAGTTCGCGCAGGGAGAAGAACTGGCGGTGACGCAGTGCCGCCAGAATCCACCGTTCCACCACCAGCACTCCGCCCTCTACCTTGGCTTTGTCGCGCGGGCGACGAACCCGCGCCGGCAACACCGCGACGCCGTAGTGGGAGGCCATGTCCTGGTAGGTGGGGTTGGTGTCGGGCTCGTAGCGGTGAGCCTTGCTCACCCCGGACCGCAGGTTGTCGGGGTTATGTGCCCTTCACCGTTATGTTGCTGATCGCCTCGATTTCGAGGCCGCACGCCGTTAATTGTC
>NZ_JAUTDR010000071.1 GCF_030649675.1 Haliea sp. E1-2-M8
TAGCAGGCTGCTGAAAAAGGCATGATTTTGACGCACTCAACTTCCTCGTCGCTCCATGTCCCAAGTTTGGTTAACGGCGAGCCGGATTCGTGGCAACCTCGCCGGATTGAGGATTCGGGGCCGATTTCCGTTGTGGCAGGGTCATTCATGGCCTCTGTCGCCTCCATAAGCCGCTCATGGGTGCTATCGATTCCCCGTATCCCCTCACCACGCCGCCTCGGGCAGCAGATTTCTGATACGTATGAGATTGTAGGCAGCCATCACCCTCAGGAAATCCTGTCTTACCCGAGTCAGACCTCTGAACTTTGTCTGTCTGAGCCCGCCGATCTGCTTGGCCCAGCCAAAAGGTTCCTCCACCCGTTTGCGCACCCGTTGGCTGATTTCGTAGCCCGCATGACGGGTCGTTCTACCGTCAATCGCAGACCCGCCTGCACGCTTCAGGTTTTGGGCAACGTGCGGGGTAACATCCAGGAATCTCAACACGTCGACAAACTCCCGTGTGTCGTACCCCTTGTCAGCTCCCAGGGTCGCCCCGCTTTTCAGTGCCGCCGCCATGTCGATTGCAGCATCGCGCTCGGCAGTGCCGGTGGCCAAGGTGAGATCAGCATTGACCAGCAGGCCATTGCGATTCTCCATCAGGGTATGTCCGGTGTAGCTGGGGCGCGCCCCCATACCCTGGCCCTTGGAGGCGAGCAGGGCCTCGGGATCCGTGCGCGAGGCATGTGTCTTGTTGCTTCGCTTCTCGCCGTGGAAGTTGCGGCCCGCATTGCGACCGACGCCGTCAGGATTGTCATCGTCCGAGCCATCCTTGCGGCGTACACTCTTGTGAGACGCCCAGGCTGCGATCAACGTGCCATCGACGCTGAAATGGTCGTTGGACGTGAGGCTACGCCGACGGGCCATCTCGACGATTTCCTCGAACAGGCGGCGCCCGATGTCGGCCTGCGCCAGCCGGTCCCGATTCTTGGAAAATGTCGAGGGGTTCCACACGGGTTCGTCAACGCTCAAGCCCACGAACCAGCGGAACATGAGGTTGTAGTCCAGTTGCTCCATCAACTGCCGCTCACTGCGAATCGAGTAGAACACCTGCAGCAAGGAAGCGCGGATCAGACGCTCAGGCGGGATGGAGGGGCGTCCGCAGTCTGCGTAGATCTCATTAAAAATGGAGTCCAGATTGGTCAATGCCTCATCGACCAGCTTGCGCATCTTGCGGATCGGGTGGCGCTTCGGAATGCGCTGCTCCAGCGACACATAACTGAACAAGTCACCGCCTTCCTGGTAATCACCGCGCATTGTTTGGCCTCCAACCTGCGATTGCGCTATTTTCCCTCATTCGAGGGAGTTTTTCAGCAACCTG
>NZ_JAUTDR010000072.1 GCF_030649675.1 Haliea sp. E1-2-M8
TTGATTTGTTATCGCCAAACAACCAATCAGCCAAAGGGATACGCCACCATGGGAAAGAGTAACGTTGTTGAACTGGAAGGTCGAGCAGGGAGTACTGATCCGTTGACCGAATTGTTGCGCACTGGCGCCCGACAGCTCCTGCAGCAGGCTATCGAGGCCGAGGTCCAGGAGTTGCTGGCCGCACATTCAGGTAGGGTGCTGGATGACGGCAGGGCCGGCGTGGTGCGCAATGGTCACCTGCCCGAACGGGAGATCCAAACCGGCATCGGTCCGGTAACGGTACGGATCCCCAAGGTGCGTTCAAAGACCGGGGAGCCCGTCACGTTCCGCTCGGCGCTGGTGCCGCCCTATGTCCGCAAGGCGCAGTCACTGGAGGCTGCCCTGCCGTGGCTGTACCTGAAAGGTGTTTCCACCGGTGAGATGAGCGCGGCCCTGGAGGTCCTGGTGGGTCCGGAAGCCAGCGGCTTGTCCGCCAGCACAGTATCGCGACTGAAACGGGGCTGGGCCGCAGATTACCAGGCATGGCGGGAGGAACCGCTGGACAAGGACCGCTGGGTCTATCTCTGGGCTGACGGCGTCTACAGCGGCCTCAGGGCGGAGCAAGCCAAGCTGTGTGCTTTGGTGATCATCGGCGTGAATGAGCGTGGAGAGAAGCATTTCCTCGCGATTGAAGACGGTGTCAGGGAGTCAACTCAGAGCTGGCGCGAGGTGCTGTTGAAGCTGAAATCCCGCGGCATGAATGTCCCGCAGCTTGCCGTTGGCGATGGCGCCATGGGCTTCTGGGCCGCGCTGGAGGAAGTCTATCCGGGGACCCGGCACCAGCGGTGCTGGATGCATAAAACGATGAACGTACTGAACTGCCTGCCGAAGTCGCTGCAGCCAAAAGCCAAGCAGGCCTTGCATGAGATCTGGCAGGCCGACACCCGGGAGGACGCCGAGAAAGCGTTTGAGCTGTTCATCAAGACGTACGAAGCCAAGTACCCGAAAGCCGTGCTGTGCCTGCAGAAGGATCGAGAGGAGCTGATGGCGTTCTACGATTTCCCGGCGCAGCACTGGCAGAGCATACGGACAAGCAATCCGATTGAATCGACCTTCGGCACCATTCGACATCGCACCAAGCGATCCAAAGGCTGCCTGACGCGGGACGGGATGCTGCACATGATGTTCAAATTGGGGCAGTGCGCGCAGCAGAACTGGCGGCGTCAGCGAGGGTTCGAATACCTGGCACAGGTTATTACCGGAGTGAAATTCAGAGATGGAATCGAGGTAACAGAATCAAACCAGGCCGCCGCTTGATTCAGGCCCTTGAACACCAGATTTGACAATAACTC
>NZ_JAUTDR010000073.1 GCF_030649675.1 Haliea sp. E1-2-M8
AACGAGGCCGGCTTGGTGGCCTCCTTCTTCAGAGTCAGGTGCATGCGTTCATGCCTTCCGTTCTGCTGAGGATTACCTGGTTTGATCCGCTCGATGTTGATTCCCAGCCTTAGCCACCAGATCGAAAGCCGGCTCAGGCCAAACAGTGCATTGGGAGAAGCGAAGGGCGCGCCGTTGTCAGAACGTATGGCATCAGGCAATCCGAACTCTTTGAAAACTCTCTCAAAAACGGTAAATGCGAAGGCTGACTTGGTGGATTCCAAACCTTCGCAAGCCAGCAGGTATCGGGAGCGATAGTCTGTAATGGTGAGCGGGTAGCAGTACTGACGACTGCCCAACATGAATTCGCCCTTGTAGTCGACACACCAGAGCTCATTGGTTTTGCCTGCATTGGTCAGGGGTGTCCCTTGAGCCTTGTAGCGACGCCGCTTGCGCCGTTTGACCAGGCCGTGGCGATCCAGTACAGCATGAACGGTGCTCTTGGCTGGCGGCTGGATCATGGGGTATTCCCGGATCAATTTATCGCGGATCTTTGGGGCACCCCAACTGGGATATTCACGCTTGAGCTGCAAGATGGTGCGCTCAATCTGGAAGGGCAGTTGATTGGCGTGGCGGTAAGGCCTACGGCTACGATCCTGCAATCCATCAAGGCCACAATCCTTGTATCGACTGAAGATTTTGTAGCCGGTAGGTCTCGAGATCCCAAAGTCACGACATAGGGCGGACATTTTCTCGCCATCAAGGAGCCTGGCAACAAACTTAAGACGTTCATCCATCGGTTTACACTCTTTCCAGGGCATTTGGGCGTCTCCCAAATACCTAAAGGTGTAAACCATGTTTCCGGTATATGCTGTAAGCTATGTCTCAGGTACTACACAAGGCTTAGCGAAATTTAAACGCTGAGCCTTTTTTATTTCTGCCGGTTTTTTGCTTCCTGCACCCACACTGCACCCACAAATTGCCTCTCTCCATCGAGCTTGTCAGTTGACGGGTAAAGTGTCGCTTTTAGGGGCCCCAGTGGCCGCCAACAGGGTGAGCTGTGGCTCCTGGGCGTCGTGACCTCGAACGGTTGGCAAGCCATCCAGATTGCTCGTCTTGCGACGCGCTGGCAAAGCAGATTCTGATGCACGATGGGTCTCAGAGTCCTGTCACGATCACCGAGGTACTGAGGCATGTCAGACCAGCCAAGGGCATTCAGACAATTGCTGCGACTGCGTCAAGTGCAGTCCACCACCGGTCTTTCCCGCAGCGCACTAGTGTCCGGTTAATTTGATTACGATCATGCTGAAACCCAGTGTTGACGTGGCTTTACAGCCGATTTC
>NZ_JAUTDR010000074.1 GCF_030649675.1 Haliea sp. E1-2-M8
GGCTCTTCCCCAATCATGGTGGGTAATCATTGACGGATTCCGGCCGGATACAGCTGAAGGCCGCCAAGGTGAAAGTAAATGGCGTCGCGGAATCGTTGCTTGTTCCGAAATCCCCGGGCCCGTGTCTTCACCGTCTTGATCCGGCTGTTATTGCTCTCCGCATGACTGTTGTCAGCTTTCAAGACTACCGCATTGATGATGCCCCACAGATGGTTCTTCAGCGTTGCCGCGACTTTCTTCATGGGCGCCAGGCGACTACGAGACATCCAGTTGATCAGACGTTTCCAGCCCTTCATCGCCCACGTCCGGTGTTGGTAGTGCCACAGCTGCGCCGCGAAGTCTTTCATTGCCCAGGCACGAGATGTTTTCAGAGTGGAATTGCGCAACGAGGTGAAGGCCCGCCGTTGGTGCCAGTCCATATTGGCCGGATTCCTCAGCCACTGATATTTGGTGCCTTTCAGCTGCTGATCGCCGGCCTTGAGCAACTGTCGGTGCTCATCACGGCGCACCTGATCGACGCCTTTGCCGAGATACTGCGCCACATGAAACCGGTCGAAAGCAATCTTGAGATCGGCACCATCAATAGCCTGCCGTGTCGCCTTGATGTAGGCGGGCCACATGTCCATGCACACCACTTCGATGCCGTTGAGCTGGTCTTCATCAAGCTGCTCGTAGAAGCTACCGAGGCTGGTGGTCAGGCGGTCTTCCGCGACGTGCAGAACGGTGCCGGATTCTTGATCGGTGACCACTGTGATGTAATCGTGGCCCTTGCGGTAAGCGGTTTCATCAACGCTCAATCGCTTCGGCTGCAGGGCCTTGCGCCGCGACAAGCCGCGCCTCACCGCCCGCTGCATGATACCGTCGACAGCGTTCCAACTCAGGCGCAAGCGCTCTGCCACCGCGGACACCGCCGCGGTCTGGAGCCAGTCGATCACAAGGGCTTCAAACAGGGCCGTGAAGCTACTGCCGGGCTCTGCCCAGGGCACCTCAACGGTGACGACTCCATGCTCCTTGCATTCCACTCTGGGGATGTCCGCTACCAGCAACGTCTTAAGCTGGCAGGTATCCAGGTGGCGCCAGCGCCGAGAGCGCTTGTCGTAACCCGGGCACACTTGCCCGCACTTCGGGCATTTCAGCTTGCCGCCGCCATGCTGGACCTGTACCTCTACCTCGTCGTCTGCAAGCGACACATTCACCGAGGTGACCTTCCAGGGCTTCTGGATGCCGAGAATCTGACTGTAAAGCTGTGTATCTTTCATGATGACAAGGCTAATCTACCCACACGATTTGGTGAAGACCC
>NZ_JAUTDR010000075.1 GCF_030649675.1 Haliea sp. E1-2-M8
ATTACCGTCTCCAAGTACCAGGATGCTTTGCCTCTCTACCGTCAGGAGACCATCCTGCAGCGCATCGGCGTCGACATCCCCCGCGCCACGCTGGCGAACTGGATGATCAAGGCGGGTCAGTTGGTACAGCCCCTGATCAACCTGTTGCGGGACCAGCTTCTGGCCCATGATCTGATCCAGATGGACGAGACCACGGTGCAGGTACTCAAGGAATCGGGCAAGGCTGCCCAGTCCAAATCGTATCTGTGGTTGCAGCGCGGCGGGCCACCGGGTCAGCCGGTGGTGTTGTATGACTACGATCCGGGCCGCGGCCAGGCCGTGCCACTGCGCCTGCTGGCGGGCTTCAAGGGTTATCTGCAGACGGACGGCTACGATGGGTACAACGCGGTGGTCGCCGCGCAGCAGCTCACCCACGTTGGCTGCATGGCTCACGCTCGGCGTCGGTTCAGTGAGGCAGTGAAAGCCCAGGGCAAGCGCGGGAAGACCGGCAAGGCCCACCAGGGCTTGGCCTATATCCAGAAACTGTACCGAGTGGAGGCGGGGGCCCGGCAGTTGCCGCCGGAGCAGCGCCGCGTGCTGCGGCAGGAGAGGGCTGCGCCTGTCCTGCAACAGCTGCGGCAATGGCTGGACCAGAGCCTGCCACAGGTCCCCCCAGGTAGTGCTACGGGAAAGGCCTTGCAGTATCTGCACAACGAGTGGGACAAGCTGGTAGTCTATTTGGAAGATGGTCGATTGGAGATCGACAACAACCTAGCCGAGAACGCGATCCGGCCGTTCGTTACAGGTCGCAAAAACTGGATGTTCAGTGACTCGTTGGCAGGCGTGAACGCCAGCGCCAACCTGTATTCACTGATCGAGACGGCGAAGGCCAACGGCCTCGAACCTTACGCCTACCTGCGCCAGGTCTACGAACAACTGCCCCGCGCCAACACCGTAGAGGCCATTGAAGCGCTGCTACCCTGGCGAAACGACAGTACTTGATAGCATCTTGAGCAAGGTATTCCCGTCCCTACCCAACATCGAGTTCCTCATCGACGACAACGGTAAAATCAGCATTGGCTCTGTGGCCTCGATCCCCTGCGCCGCGGTTGCTACAGATGAAGCTCGCTGCCTTGCCATGCTTGTACGCCGAGAGGGTGAAACGCTTCGGCAGTTGCTTATACGGCTCGATCGCGCCATCGAAATCGCACTTGAGGACCAAGACCCGGTCGACGAAATCAACAATGGGTA
>NZ_JAUTDR010000076.1 GCF_030649675.1 Haliea sp. E1-2-M8
CGAAACATAGTTTATACTGCTTCATATCCACCCCATGACGAGGAGTTGGCTATGAAACAGACTGAACTGCATCTCACCGACGAGGATCGTAAGGTGATCGAATCGTACCGAGTGAAAGGGCTGCACCACGCACGAGAGGTGAATCGAGCACATATTCTCTCGGCGCTCGACCTTGGAGTGCCGGAAGCCCAGATCATGGCGGTCCTGGGAGTAGGACGGACCGCTATCTGGCGAACGCGGGCAGCGTATTTGGAAGGTGGGGCGGAACACGCGGTGCGAGATGCAGCGCGGCCTGGCAAGCCGATCCAATACGGTGCGAATGTCGAAGCACAGATTTCGGCTTTGGCTTGTTCATCGCCGCCGGAGGGAGCCACGCGCTGGACTCTCGAATTGCTGGAGCAGGCGGCCCAGGAGCTGCCCGATGTCGGGCCTATAAGCCGCGAAACGATTCGCCGGCTGCTAAAAAAAACTGCATCAAACCGTGGCGCAAGCTGATGTGGTGCATCGGTAGGTTGACGGAAGATTACCGACAGCGGATGTACGACCTGCTGGACTTGTACGCCCGCCCGTTCCGATCGAGAGAACCGGTCATTTGCCTGGACGAGAAGAGCAAGCAGCTGCTGAAGGATTCGCGCCAACCCTTGCCGATCAAGCCTGGAACACCAGCGCGGCTGGATTACGAGTACGTGCGGGGTGGCACCTGCAACCTGTTTGTGGCAGTCGAGCCCAAGGGCGGACGACGGACGGTGCAGATTACCGATCATCGCGCCAAGACGGACTTCGTGGCCTTCGTCCAATACCTGCTGCAACAGGTTTACCCAACGGCGCGGCGCATTCATCTTGTGCTCGACAACCTGAACACTCACTTCCGAAAGTGCTTCGAGCAAGTGCTCGGCATCAGGGCGGCGAAGAAACTGCTGCGACGCGTGGTCTTTCACTACACTCCAAAGCACGCCAGTTGGTTGAACATGGCGGAAATCGAGATTGGCATTCTTGACCGCCAATGTCTTGATCGGCGCTTCCCTGACCGTGACACGCTCGTCAATGAAGTCGATGCTTGGCAAAGACGCAGAAACGACGAGCAGCGATGTATCGAGTGGACGTTCTCTCGGCAAGATGCAGATCTCAAAATGTCTCGACATTATGTTTCGTAATTAATGGTTTATGATACTAG
>NZ_JAUTDR010000077.1 GCF_030649675.1 Haliea sp. E1-2-M8
GCTTGCCACCCGTGCCGCCAGGACAGCGGATAGTACCTTGACGGGGGGTAGGGGTGCCGGGCTGCCTTTTTATGGACTCAAAAAACAGCGAGGGTAAACAACAGTCACAACTCCGGCGGCGGGTGTCTAGCAGAAAATTGCGCTTCAGCGCCCCCGCGCTGGTGATAGCTGGAAAGGACCCATTGCAGCGCCAATCTTGCTGTAATCTTGTTGCGGTCTTGCCTTAATCTTGCCGTGAACTTGTGGTGTCCTTGTGGTGATTCAAAGGCAGCGCATAGCAGTGCGGCTAAATCTAAATTGTTGCGGTTTATGGCTGTAATCTGGTGGGCGCGGTTTCCTAGTGGACGGGCACCATGTTCGGACCACCCCCCGCCACCAGGGGGCCACCCTAAAAGTCAGTGATGTGCCAACTCATTTAACCTAAGATCAATTTCAATGAGATATGGTGCGACAAATCCTTTATACTTCGATTTAAAACTATCGGGGAGGCTCTTCCAGCCTGTAATGCTCCCTCTGCAGTTTCCTGCTCCACAGCGACATTCATATGGAAAGTATTCGGTAGTGTAATTCCTCATTGCATAATCAAATGTTATTTCATCTCCAATCTCGATAGTTTGCATTGCAACGAAATCATGAGCTCCTGTTATATTGAGATTTATCCCACAGTTCGGGTTACAGGAATGATTAACTTTAGTAATTTTTCCACCATGCAAAGCATATCGAAACTTCCCCATCTGGGAAGCGTGCGAGTGGTTTTCAATATTATCTTTTTCAATAACACCGATCATGACTATATCGCCTCTATGAAACTGCTTGATAGCGAATATACCTTCACCCTTATCAGGGGAATCTAACTGTTCGTATCCGTTGTTCATTTGATGCTCCCAGTCTGACGAGCCTAAGCTCGAGGTACTATCGTAACATATATATAAAAATTTAAAGTCCAGGCGAACCATATAACGAGACCGTGCGGGTACGGTTTTTTTTACATCCACTGAATTCAGGTTTTGTGACTGCCGCAGCCAAGTAGTCACCATTGGGCCGGGTCCTCCCCGGCAACAGCACTACGGGGGCGCGGAGTCGCGGTTTGCCGTAAATTTCCGCCTCTGGTGGGGGTGGTGGTTCATCCGCAGGGCCTGCC
>NZ_JAUTDR010000078.1 GCF_030649675.1 Haliea sp. E1-2-M8
CCCTCTGTGTCAACATTGTTGCCCCACCAATAGGTATAATACAGAGGGCGTGGAGTTGACCAATGGCAAGATATTCATCGGCCTTCAAGGCCAAAGCGGTGGCGCGTTTGCTGCCGCCTGAAAGCGCACCGCTGGACGTTGTGTCGCGTGAGATCGGTGTGCGTGCGGATACGCTGTCCCGGTGGCGTGCTGAGGCGCTGAGTGATTCCCAGGATCGCCTGTGGACCGGCCCAGCGCGTCTGGAAGCCGTCATCCACACGGCCAGCCTGGATGAGGCGAGCCGCAGTGCATGGTGTCGTGAAAACGGTGTATATCCGGCAGAGCTCGAGCAGTGGCGAGCACAAGCCAGCGAGTCGCTGTCGGATGTCTCGGGCACGCAGAGCACAGGCCGTGCGGACCGCAAGAGCCGGCAGCAGATCCGTAAGCTACAGCGGGACCTCAATCGCAAGGACAAAGCATTGGCCGAGACTGCTGCGCTGCTGGTGTTGTCAAAAAAGCTCGAGGCGATCTTCCACGAGAACGGGGACGAATGACTTCCCTGGAAGATCGCAAAGTGATTCTGAGTGCGACTGGAGAGGCGCGGGCGCAAGGCGCTCGTCTGTCGGCCATCTGCGAGGTTATCGGTGTGGATCGGCGGACATTGCAGCGTTGGTCTGACCCGGAGGCACTGACGCTTGGTGATGCGAGACCGACAGCCCAGCGCCCGCCACCGGCGTCGCGGCTGAGCGAGGACGAGCGAGCCGCTATCCTGGAGGTAGCGAACCAGTCGGAATACGCGGACGTGCCACCAACACGCATCGTTCCCATGCTGGCTGACCGTGGTGAATACATCGCCAGCGAATCGAGTTTTTACCGCGTTCTGCGCGGCGCCGACCAAATCAAGCATCGTGGCCGCGCCAAGGAGCCGGTAAAGCAGCGACCGCCTACAACACATGTGGCGACGGCACCAAACGAGCTTTGGTGCTGGGACATGACTTTCCTGCCAACTCGGGTGATCGGCCAGTGGTTCTACCTGTACCTGATCCTCGACGTGTTCAGCCGCAAGATCGTTGGCTGGGAAGTGCA
>NZ_JAUTDR010000079.1 GCF_030649675.1 Haliea sp. E1-2-M8
CACGAAGGCAGCTTTGAAACCCGGGTAGGCCGGGAACGGCAACTGAGCGCCATCGCCAATCAGTTGCACGACCTTGGCTATCGGCAATTGCAGGCGACCTCCCTCAAGCAAAAGCACATCAAGGCCCTGGTAGAGCACTGGCAGGGGCAAAACCTCTCCCCCGGTACCATCAAGAACCGCATGAGCTGTTTACGTTGGTGGGCGGAGAAGGTTAACAGGCGAGCCGTCGTGGCCGGCTCCAATGATTTCTATGGCATACCGGACCGGCAGTTCGTGTCCGACAGCAGCAAGGCCAAGGGTCTGGCACGGGAACAGCTCGACCGGGTTAAGGATGAACATGTGTGGATGAGCCTGCGCCTGCAGAGGGCCTTTGGCCTGCGTAGGGAGGAAGCCCTAAAAATCCGGCCCCGCTGGGCGGATCGGGGCGATCACCTGCAGCTCAAGGCCAGCTGGACCAAGGGCGGGCGGGAACGCACCGTCCCCATCCGCACCAGGGAGCAGCGCGCCCTGCTGGAACAGGCCAAGCGCCTGGCCGGACTGGGCGCCCTGATTCCGGGCGGGCGCAGCTACATCGAACAGCTCAGGATCTACGAGCGCCATACGGCCAATGCCGGCCTGTCGAAAATGCACGGTCTGCGCCATGCCTACGCTCAGCAGCGCTATCTGGAACTCACCGGCTGGCCCGCCCCCCATGGCGGCGGGCCTACTAAGAAGGAACTGACCCCGGCGCAGCAGCAGGCGGATCAGTTGGCGCGCCTGGCCATCAGCAGGGAGCTGGGCCATGTCCGGGAGCAAATAACCGCGGTGTACCTGGGGAGATAGCCGATGCAGATCCAGCCCCGCCTGATCCGACTCCGCGACGCCCCCGGCTACCTGGGTATGGACCGCAACCGCTTTAACCGGGAGGTGCGCCCTGCCCTGACGGAACTTCGCATCGGCAGCCAGGGTGTCGCCTTCGACCGCCTTGAAATGGACGCCTGGGTGGACCAATATAAACGG
>NZ_JAUTDR010000008.1 GCF_030649675.1 Haliea sp. E1-2-M8
TATTCGGCATACGGCCGGTGCGCATTTTTCGCGAGGCAGCCACGCGCTTTCTCGAGGAGAATACCCACCTGGCTACCGGCTTGACCTCGCTGGAGTCGGCGCCGCTGATCCAGTTGCTGCCGCTACACGATGCCAGGCGCCCCTACCCGCTCAGTTGGGAGGAGCAACACCGCTTGTTCAAGGCGCTGCCGGATCACCTGAGCCGGATGTGTCTGTTCAAGGTGAATACCGGCTGCCGGGATGGCGAGGTCTGCAGCCTGCAGTGGGATTGGGAGATCGACGTGCCGGAACTGGGCACCTCGGTGTTTCTTATTCCGGGAGCAAAGGTCAAGGCTCTTCAGGCTCTTCATCATTAATAGGGTTTAGTGAAAACCGGCCCATCCCTCGTCAATTTGGTAGAGCCTGCGGCACCGGACCCAAGGCGTCGGTGCCGGGTAGGCAATTGATTTTGAAGGGGAAATTGGTGGGCCGTGCTGGATTGATCACAACAGCCTTTGGGCTGTTGTGACCCCTGCGGGGCGCCTCCGCTGCGCTGCGGCGTCCAAAATGCTCCGTTGGTCGCATTTTGTCGCAGGGGTTCTCTCCAGACGAACCCAACCCCACAAACGCAAAATGCCACCCTTTTGGGGTGGCATTTTGCGTTTGTATGGTGGGCCGTGCTGGATTCGAACCAGCGACCAATTGGTTAAAAGCCAACTGCTCTACCAACTGAGCTAACGGCCCCGAAAGAGCTGCGTATAGTACGGGTCTGGGTATAAAACTCAAGTGCTTTTTTACGTCATCGCCGCCTATTGTCCCGCTATGACCGGTAACGGGTGGGATCGGTGACGCCCGCCTGCCTGAAACCCTCGCTACGCAGGCGGCAGGAGTCACACTTGCCGCAGGCGAGGCCCTGCTCGGTGGCCTGGTAGCAGGAAACGGTGAGCGCATAGTCCACCCCCAGAGCCGCGCCCGCGCGGATGATATCGCCCTTGGAGAGGCGCATCAGGGGGGTATGGATGGTGAGTTTCTGGCCTTCGACGCCGGCGCGGGTCGCCAGGTTGGCCATGGTCTCGAATGCGGCGATGTACTCGGGGCGGCAGTCGGGGTAACCGGAGTAGTCCACGGCGTTCACGCCAATAAAGATGTCGTTGGCGCCCAGCACCTCGGCCCAGCCCAGCGCTATCGACAGGAATACGGTGTTGCGGGCGGGCACGTAGGTGATGGGAATGCCGGTGGTCTCCTGCTCCGGTACGGCAATGGCCATATCCGTCAGGGCGGAGCCGCCGATGCTGTCCAGGTTGAGGGTTACCACCTTGTGTTCGACATCGCCGAGGGCGGCGGATGCCCGCGCCGCCGCCAGCAGCTCCGCCCGGTGCCGTTGGCCGTAGTCAAAGCTGAGGGTATAGCACTGGTAGCCCTGCGCCCGGGCCATGGCCAACACGGTGGTGGAGTCCAGGCCGCCGGACACGAGGATGACCGCGCGCCTGCCCGACCCCACCTGTTCAGTGCCCGGGCTCATCGTTCCACAGCAGTTTGTGTAGCTGCAGTTGCAGCCGCACCGGCAGATTATCCGCCAGGATCCACTCCGCCAGTGTGCGGCCATGGAGCTGGCCGTGGCTGGGTGAAAACAGCACATCGCTCACCCGCTCCGCGAGCCGGTGCTCATCGAGCTTGAAGCGCGCCCATTCGTAGTCGGCGCGGTCACAGATGACGAACTTGACCTGGTCGCGAGGAGTGAGGTGGGCGATATTGGCGTAGTCGTTGCGGTGGGCCTCGGCGGAAGCCGGCGTCTTCAGATCCAGCACCTTGACCACCCGCGGGTCCACATCCGCGACCGGAAGCGCGCCGGAGGTCTCCAGCGACACTTCATAGCCCGCATCGCAGAGGGCCGCGAGCAAGGGCAGGCAGTTGGGCTGGGCCAGCGGCTCACCGCCGGTGACGGTGACATAACGCGGCCGGTGGTCGGCGACCTGCGCCAGCACCTGCTGCAGGCTCCACTGCTCGCCACCGCTGAAGGCGTAGGCCGTATCGCAGTAGACACAGCGCAGGGGGCAACCGGTAAGGCGTACGAATACGGTGGGCAGGCCCACGGTACGCGCTTCACCCTGCAGGGAATAGAAGATCTCGGTGATGCGCAAGGAGGAGTTCCCCGCGCCGGTGGAGGCCGCTGCGGGGGTTCGGTCGGGAGTGCTTGGCATGGCTGAACTGACCCGCGGTCAGTAGTTCTCGCTGATGAAATCCTGTGCCAGCTTGACCGCCGCACTGTTGGTGGAGCCGTATTCGCTGATCACGCGATCCAGAAACTCCCGGGCGCGCTCGCGATTGCCCTTGGTGTAGTGGATCCGGCCCAGCTTGAACAGGGCGTCGGGCACCTTGGAGTCGTCCGGGTACATGTCCAGCAACAGCATGAAGGACTGCCGCGCAGCCTCGGCGTCCGTCGGCGAGGCCACCAGGTACAACTCACCGAGCCAGTAGTGGGCGTTGGGGGTAAAACGCCCGGATGGATAGTCCTGCAGGAACTGCTGGAAGGCCGTAACCGCCTGATTGAACTGCTGGTTGCGCACCAGGGCATAGGCGGCCTGGTAAGCCTGCGCCTCGCCGGGCTGCGCGTCGGATGTCGCGGCGGCCGGCGACGAACGCGGCGCTGCCGCCTCGTCAGTGGGAGCAGAATCGGCTGGCTCTACCGCTGTTTCAGGTGAAAGTCCGCCGCTGCCACCGGCCAGCAAACCCAGGCGGCGATCGAGATCAATGTAGCGCTCCAGGCTTTGGGCCTTGAGGGTGCGCAGCTCGTGCGCCTGCTCTTCGACCATGCCGTTGAGGCGCATCACTTCCTGCTGCAGCTGCTGCACTTTCATCAGCAATTGGCCCGCGTTGCCACTGCCACCGCCGACCGGACTTGGAGGGCTCTCACCCTGGATTGCCGGAGCTGCAGGTGCAGAGCCGATGCCATAGCTGGTGACCGGATACGACTGGGCAGGCTGTACCGCAGAGGAAGACGAGGGATTGACAGCCTGGGCGGCACGCTCCGCTTCGACGTCAATATAATCCTGGGCTTGTGCGGCTGCCAGAAAGCAGAACGGGCCGACCGCGAGGGCCAACCCGTTTGCCAACAGCGCTTTGCTGACGTAACGCATGCGCTACCGCGACCTACTTGAGCTCAACGCGGCGGTTCTGCGACCAATTGGCTTCGCCGGAACCGTAAGCGATGGGCTGTTCTTCGCCGTAGCTGACCGTCTCAATGCGGTAGCTGGGAATGCCGTTGACGACCATGTAGTCGCGTACAGTATTGCCGCGGCGCTCGCCCAGCGCCATGTTGTACTCGCGGGTGCCGCGCTCGTCAGTGTGACCTTCAAGGCGCACGCTGCGATCGTTGGTCCGGAGCAGGGCAATATGGGCGTCCAGCGCTTCCTGAGCCTGGGGCTTCAGAGTGGAGCTGTCGTAGTCAAAGTAGAACACGTTACCCACGGCGGCAACGGCGTCCTGCAGGCGCTGCTGCTGCTGTGCACCAGAAGCCTCGGCATCAGCGGCAGCGGCGCGCTCGGCGGCGGAACGGGCAGCGGCTTCGGCAGCGGCGGCAGCAGCGGCGTCATCGTCTTTGGTGTCCTTGCTGGAACAGGCGACCAGAAAAGCTGCCGCGAAGAGCAGAGTCAGTGCCTTGCCAGCAACAGTCAGTTGTTTCATTACGTTTCTTTCCTTGCGAATGATGGTTAATGACCTGGGTTACGACCGCCGGGTTCAGCGACTTAAATAGGGTGACCATGCCGGTTCACGGACGTCGCCTTCGCGCACCGGTAAACGGAATTTCACTCCACCGTCCACGGATACAGCAGCAAGAATGCCACGGTCGCCGGATTTGGTGCCATACAATACCATAGAGCCATTGGGGGCGATACTGGGACTTTCGTCAAGCTCGGTGCTGGTAAGAACCTGCAGGCGGTTGCTGACCAGGTCCTGCAACGCGATGTGGAAGCGCCCGCCGGACTGATGCACCATCACCATATTGCGCCCATCCTGGGCGATGCGCGCCCTGGCATTGTAGCTGCCTTCGAAAGTGACCCGGTCGGTAGCGCCGCTGCGCAGGTCGTAGCGGTAGATCTGCGGGCGCCCGCCCCGGTCGGAGGTGAACATCAGGGACCTGCCGTCAGGCATCCAGGCAGGCTCCGTGTCGATGGCATAGTGGCGGGTAACCTGGGTCAACTGCTTGCTGCGCAGGTCCATCAGGTAGATATCGGGGTTGCCGTCCTTGGACAACACCATCGCCATGGTACTGCCATCCGGCGACCAGGCCGGCGCGCCGTTGAGGCCGCGGAAATTGGTCAGCTGCTCGCGCGCGCCGGTAGCCAGCTCCTGACGATAGATCGCCGGGCGGCTGGTTTCGAAGGATACGTAGGCAATGTGCTTGCCGTCGGGGGACCAGGTCGGCGCCATGATCGGCTCCCGGGACTCCAGCAGCACGATCGGGCGGGCACCGTCGGCGTCGGCCAGGGTCAGCCGGTAGTAATCCTTGCCGGCCGGGTTGCGGGTCACGGAGACGTACAACAGCCGGGTGGCAAAGGCGCCGGGGATGCCGGTCAGGGTCTCATAGACCTCATCCGCCACCCGGTGGGAGAGCATCCTGGCCTCATTGACATGGCCTTCCTCGTAGCCGTGCAGCACCCGCGCCTGGCGGTTGACGTCAAACAGCTCGTACTCGATCCGCATCTGCACCTGGCCGGTGACCGACACCCGGCCGATCAGCACGTAGTCAGAGTTGATGGCGCGCCAGTCGCGGTAGAACACCTGCTCCTGGGTACTGGGCCGGGCCAGCATGTCGCCCCGATCCACCGGATCGAACTGGCCGCTCCGGGCGAGGTCCGCGTCGATGACCTGGGCTGCATCTTCCGGCGGAGCCCCGGTGCCCTGCCATGCAAAGGGCACCACGGCGATGGGCGTGGGGTTATCCATCCCCTGGGTGATTTCGATGACCAGTTGCGCCCGGGCGCTCATCGCCGCCAGGGCAATCACGGCCCCCAGTATCACTGCTGTCAGGTGTTTCATCAGTAACGTAGATCCTCTGGTCTGAATAACAGGCGAAAGCGCCGGAAGTTCTGTTCGAATTCGCGCGGCGGCAGGTTCTTGAGCTCGGGAAAGTTGCCCGCACGCTCAACCGCGGCGAGCGCGGAACGGTCAAATGCGTTATCCCCGCTGCTGCGCAGCACGCTCACACTGACCACCTCGCCAGTGGGAATCAACTGTATGGACAGCAGAACCTCCATTCCGTTGCGGGCGCTGGGCGGGCGGCTCCAGCGCCGCTCCACCGTCTGCTGGATCAGGGAGGCATAGCTGGCCGCCAACTCTGCGGATGCGGCGGCAGCGCGCGCAGCCTGTTCCTCGGCGGCCTTGCGCGCTGCCTCCTGGCGCGCCGCCTCCGCCAGCTCCTGCGGGGTGGGGCCGGGGGGCTCGGGTTTCGGCTCGGGCTTCGGTGCCGGCTTGGGTTCGGGCTTCGGCGCGGGTTTGGGCTCCGGCTTGGGTGCTGGCTTCGGTTCCGGCTTGGGAGCCGGTTTCGGTTCCGGCTTGGGTTTGGGTTTGGGCTCAGGCTTCGGCTCGGGTTTGGGCTCAGGCTTCGGCTCGGGTTTGGGCTCAGGCTTCGGCTCGGGTTTGGGCTCAGGCTTCGGCTCGGGCTTCGGTTCCGGCTTGGGTTGGACCTGACCGAGATCCACCAGGGTCGCATTGATGACCTTCGGCATGGGCTTCGGCTGCAGCACCCGCTCCTCGGAGCTGGTCCAGTTGGCCGTCAGCAGATACACGACCAGCACGTGCAGCAGCACCGTCGCCAGCGCCGGGCGCAGGACAATGCGCGGCGTCACCGGCTTGACGTAGATGGGGAAATTCACTGGGGTGGCTCTGTCACCAGTCCGACGCTGGGGGCACCCGCTTCCTGCAGGGCAGCCATCAGGGTGACCACCTCACCGTAGGGTACGGCCCGGTCGCCCCACACCAGCACCGGCTTTTTCGGGCTGCGGCGCATGACCGCGCCCACGCGCTGGGTGATGGTCGCCAGCTCCAGCGCCTGCTTCTCGTCCTCGCCCAGGTTGAGGAAAAGCTGGCCGCTGCTGTCAATGGAGATGATCAGCGGCTCGCTGTCCTGATTGTCCACCGGGTCGGCATCGGCGGTGGGGAGCTCTACCTTCACCCCCTGCATCAACATAGGCGCGGTCACCATGAAGATGATGAGCAGTACCAGCATGACGTCTATATAAGGAACGACGTTGATGTCGGCCATGGGGCGGCGCTTGGTGCGGGATCTGGGCACGGCGGCGGTTACCCCGCTTTCCTGTCGCGGGCGCGCAGGGCGTAGGCCTGGCGGTAGAGGATGCTGGAGAACTCATCGACAAAGGTGTCGTAACGATTGAGGAACATGTCCATGCGGCTGGCAAAGCGATTGTAGGCGAGTACCGCGGGAATCGCGGCGAACAGGCCCATGGCGGTGGCGATCAGGGCCTCGGAAATACCCGGCGCCACCGTGGCCAGGGTCGCCTGGGTGGCATTGGCGAGGCCGCGGAAACTGTTCATGATCCCCCAGACCGTGCCGAACAGGCCGATATAGGGGCTGGTGGAGCCGACGGAGGCGAGGAAGGACAGGTGCTTCTCCAGACGCTCTTCCTCCCGCAGCATGGCAACGCGCATGGCCCGGCGCGAGCCCTCGATGACCGCCTCGGAATCCATCTCCGACTGCTTGGCCAGACGCGAGAACTCCTTGAACCCGGCGCGAAAGATGCTCTCCATGCCGACAATAATTGCGCCATCGGCGGCGCGGTCGTTGCCCTCGCGGTACAGCTGCGACAGGTCGATACCGGACCAGAAGCGCTCCTCGAACTGGAACATCTCCTCGCGACCGTTGCGGAAATAGATAAACCGCTGGACGATCATGTACCAGGAGGCCATGGAGGCCGCCAGCAGGGTCAGCATGACCAGCTGCACGGTGAATCCGGCCTCGAGAATCAGGTCGATAATACTCAGTTGCGCTTCCAAGTGTCGGGCTCCCCCCTCAGTGAATCTGCGCGGCGCGCAGAGTGTCCAGCATATCCCGTGGCAGGCGCCGCGGACGCAGCCCGGCGCGGTCGACGCAGGCAATGGTAACCTCGGCGGATGCCAGTTCTTGTCCGCCGCGGCGAATGGCCTGACGCATTACCAGGCTGGCGCCGCCCACATCCGCCAGGGTCAAGCCCGCTTCCAGCTCATCGTCCAGCAGCGCCGGGGCCTGATAGCGGACCACCACGTCCCGCACCACGAACATCAGGTCATGGTTGAAGATGTAATCCTTGCCAAAGCCCAGGCTGCGCATGAATTCGGTGCGGGCGCGTTCCATGAATTTCAGGTAATTGACGTAGTAGACAATGCCGCCGGCATCGGTGTCCTCAATGTAGACTCGCAGCTTAATTGAAAATTCCACTGCACTCACGCGTTGTCGTCCTGATCGGGCTGCAGTGGTAATTGTGCCGCTTCCGGTGCGGGCCCGGCGGGCAGGCCGAAATGCAGATAGGCGCTGCGGGTCACCATGCGTCCGCGCGGGGTTCGCACCATATAGCCCTGCTGGATCAGATAGGGTTCCAGTACATCCTCGATGGTGCCGCGCTCCTCGGAAATGGCAGCGGCGAGGCTGTCGACACCCACCGGGCCGCCGTCGAACTTCTCGATCATGGCCAGCAGCAGGCGCCGGTCCTGCTGGTCGAAACCCTGGTGGTCCACGCTCAGCATATCCAGGGCGCGGTCCGCCACCTCGGCGGTGATGTGGCCGTCGGCCTTGACCTCGGCGTAGTCGCGCACCCGCCGCAGCAGGCGGTTGGCGATGCGCGGCGTGCCGCGGGCGCGGCGGGCAATCTCCGCGGCGCCGTGACTGTCGATGCCAATGCCCAGGATGGCCGCCGAGCGAACGACTATGGTGGCCAGGTCCGCGACCTGATAAAACTCCAGCCGCTGCACGATGCCGAAGCGGTCCCGCAGGGGCGAAGTCAACAGTCCGGCGCGGGTAGTGGCGCCAACCAGGGTAAAAGGCGGCAGGTCCAGCTTGATGGAACGGGCCGCCGGCCCCTCGCCGATCATGATATCGAGCTGGTAGTCCTCCATCGCCGGGTACAGGATTTCCTCGACCACGGGGCTCAGGCGATGGATTTCATCTATAAAGAGGACATCTCCCGGTTCCAGGTTGGTCATCAGGGCGGCTATATCGCCAGCCTTTTCCAACACCGGGCCGGAGGTGGTCTTCAGGGACACCCCCATTTCGTTGGCGATGATACTGGCGAGCGTGGTCTTGCCCAGGCCGGGAGGGCCAAAGATCAGGGTGTGGTCCAGGGGCTCGCGGCGCCCGCGCGCGGCCTGCAGGAAAATAGCCATCTGGTCGCGCACCACCGGCTGGCCGATGTACTCCTCCAACGTCTTGGGGCGGATAGCACGGTCCAGCAGTTCCTCGCGATCACCCCTGGCCTCGGGCGCTATCAGGCGGTCGGTTTCAATCATCAGCGGCTCACCACGGCTTTCAGGGCGCGGCGGATCAGGTCCTCGCTACCGGCGCTGTGTTCATCGTTGACCGCGGCAATCATGCGCGCGGCCTCGGCGGGTTTGTAACCCAGCGCTACCAGTGCGCCCTCGGCATCCGCCACCTTGTCAGTGGCCGGCACGTAGCCGGCCGCAGGTACCGAAGTGCCAGCCTCCGCCCATTGGCCCAGCCAGTTTTTGAGCTTGTCGCGCATCTCCACCAGCAGGCGCTCGGCGGTTTTCTTGCCGACTCCCGGCAATGCCACCAGCGCGGAGAGGTCGTCCCGCTGGACGCAGCGCGCAAACTCGGTGGCATCCATGCCCGAGAGAATGGTCAGCGCCAGCTTGGGGCCCACCCCGCTGACCTTCACCAGCTGCCGGAACAGGGCGCGGTCGCGCTCATCAATAAAGCCGTACAGCAGCTGCGCGTCCTCGCGCACGACGAAATGGGTCAGCAGGGTAACGTCCGCGCCCAGTTCGGGGAGCTGGAACAGAGTGCTCATCGGCACCTGAAGGTCATACCCCACCCCCGCCACGTCGACGAGAATGTCCGGAGGCTGTTTGCACACCAGGGTGCCGCGTATCCTGCCTATCATTATCCTGTCACCGTTGCGCTAGCGCATCCGCCGCCGGCGCACGGAGGTGGCGCCGACAATGTTTATCATACTGTGTTGGGTATGGGCATGACACAGGGCGGCGGCCAGGGCATCCGCGGCGTCCTCCTGCGGCTCCGCCGGCAGCTTCAGCAACACCTTGACCATGTGCTGCACCTGGCTTTTGTCCGCAGCGCCCGTACCCACCACCGCCTGCTTGATCTGGCGCGCGGAATACTCGGCAACCGCCATGTTGTGCGCCACACAGGCAACGATGGCGGCGCCCCGCGCCTGCCCCAGCTTGAGCGCGGACCCCGCGCTCCTGGCCATGAATACCTGCTCGATGGCCAGCTGGTCGGGGCAGTGCAGCAGGACCAGTTCAGTCACGCTCGCATAGATCACCCCCAGCCGCTCGGGCAGCTCCCCTGCGGGCAGGCGGATCACGCCGCTGGTCAGGTATTCGCTGCGACCAGAAACATAATTGATAATGCCAAAACCCGTTTTGCGGGAACCGGGGTCGATCCCGAGGATGACCGCCATACTGTGCTCCGAGCGCTGCCTGGAATGCCTGATCTGTATAAATCTACAGTATTATGGCGGCGGCTCCAACTGCCGACCGAGGCCCCCTGCCGGGGCTACTCGTCGGCAGCGGCCGCGGGTGCAGATTGTCTGGCCTGGCGCAGGCGGATATTGAGTTCCTTGAGCTGCGCGTCGTTGACTTCCCCCGGCGCATCGGTGAGCACACAGTGGGCGGTCTGGGTTTTCGGGAAGGCGATGACATCGCGGATGGACTGCGACCCGGTCATCAGCATCACCAGCCGGTCGAGACCGAAAGCGAGGCCGCCGTGGGGCGGGGCGCCATACTGCAGCGCCTGCAGCAGGAAGCCGAACTTCTCCTCGGCTTCCTCGTCGCTGATCCCCAGAATGCGGAACACCGCCTGCTGCATCTCGCGCTGGTGGATACGGACGCTGCCACCGCCCAGCTCGGTGCCGTTCAGCACCATGTCGTAGGCCCGGGACAGGGCGCCCGCGGGGTCCGCGACCAGCGCTTCCGGCGAGCAGGAAGGCGCGGTGAAGGGGTGGTGCAGCGGGGTCAGGCCGCCATTGCCGTTGTCCTCGAACATGGGGAAGTCCACCACCCACAGCGGCGCCCAGCCGGCACGGACCAGCCCCTGATCCTGGGCCACCTTGAGACGCAGGGCACCCAGGGACTCGTTCACCACCGCGGTGCGGTCGGCACCGAAGAAGATGATATCGCCGTTCTGCGCCTCCAGGCGCTGCATCAGTTCCCCTACCACCGCTTCCGGCATGAACTTGAGGATGGGCGACTGCAGCCCCTCCACGCCTGCGGCCAGGTCGTTGACCTTGATCCAGGCCAACCCGCGGGCGCCATAAATACTGGCGAACCGGGTATAGTCATCGATTTCCTTGCGGCTGATGCCGGCGCCGCCCGGCACCTTCAGCGCGGCGACGCGGCCACCGGGATCATCGGCCGGACCCCGGAACACCTTGAATTCCACCTGCTGCATGAGGTCGTCGATGCTGACCAGCTCCAGGTCGATGCGCAGATCCGGCTTGTCGGAGCCGTAGCGCTCCATCGCCTCGGCCCAGGGCATGCGCGGGAAGTCACCCAGCTCCACCTCCAGCACCGTGCTGAACAGCTGCCGGATCATGCGCTCGGTGATTGCCATGATCTCTTCCTCGTTGAGGAAGGAGGTCTCGATGTCGATCTGGGTGAACTCGGGCTGGCGGTCGGCGCGCAAATCCTCGTCGCGGAAGCACTTGGCGACCTGGTAGTAGCGGTCGAAGCCGGACACCATCAGCAGCTGCTTGAACAGCTGCGGGGATTGCGGCAGCGCGAAGAAGTGCCCCGGGTGCGTGCGGCTGGGGACCAGGTAATCGCGCGCGCCCTCGGGGGTGGCCCGGGTCAGGATCGGCGTTTCGATATCGAGGAAACCCTCGGCGTCGAGGAAATTGCGCACCGCGGTGGTGATCTTCGCGCGCAGGATCAGGCGGTTCTGCATCTCGGGCCGGCGCAGATCCATATAGCGGTACTGCAGCCTGACATCCTCGCCGACGTTGGTGTATTCATCCAGCTGGAACGGCGGCGTAATGGCGCTGTTGAGGATCTCCAGTTCCTTGCCCAGGACCTCGATCTGGCCGGTCGCCATCGCGGGGTTCACTGTGCTCTCGGTACGGGCGCGCACCCGGCCCTTCACCTGCAGCACGAATTCGCTGCGCACCCGATCGGCGCGCTGGAAGTGCTCTTCGGTGTCCGGGTCAAACACCACCTGCACGATGCCCGCCCGGTCACGCAGATCAAGGAAGATGACACCACCGTGGTCGCGACGGCGATCCACCCAGCCACAGAGGGTTACCGTTTCGTCGATGCTGGCTGTGTCCAGGGCGCCACAATAATGACTGCGCATAATTCCGTTTCCGTCGGTTGTCGGGTTAGCCCCGGGGGGCAGAGTCCAGTGCCATGGCACTAGCTGGCGGTCTTCGCCTCGCCGCCCTTGGCGGAGCCCTTGGAGGAGCCACCGCTGTCGGCCACCGCCGCGGGGGCTGGAGCCGCCGCAGGTGCGGAGCTCTTGTCGTCGCCGCTGGCAGCCAGGTTCTTCTTGCCGCCGGTCTTGAAATCGGTCTCATACCAGCCGGCGCCCTTGAGGCGGAAACCGGCAGCGGAAATCTTCTTGCGGAGCTGGGGGGCGCCGCAGGCGGGGCAATCCACCAACGGCGCATCACTGATTTTCTGCAGCGCTTCATGCAGATGTTTGCAGGACTGACACTGGTACTCGTATATCGGCATGGAGTGTACTCGCCAGTAAGGGATGAGGGGCAGAAAAAATTCGAGGCGAGATTTTACCCCATGGCAGGGCGCAGGCCAATAAGGAAGAAGTCGGAGAAAGTGAGGGGGTGCGTGCCCCTGCACCAGACAGTGCCGAGGCGGGAGAAGCCTGAACCCTGCCCGTAACCGCGGGCAGGGCCTGCTACCGGCGTTCAGTCGGCGGCAAAGTCCTTCATCTTCTTCAGCGGACGCACTTTCACGGCCACGCTGGCAGGCTTCGCCTTGAAGGTGGTCTCTGCTCCGGTGAAGGGGTTGATGCCCTTGCGCGCCTTTTTGGCGGGCTTCTTCACGGTGGTGATCTTCATCAGACCAGGCAGGGTGAACTCACCCACCGCACGCTTCTTGAGGCTCCGCTCCATCAGCGACTCCAGCTCGTTCATCACGTCGCCGACCTGCTTCTTGCTGAGGCTGGTGGATTCCGCGATGGAAGCCACGATTTGGGTCTTGGTGAGTTTGTCCTTGATCATGGGTGCCGCCTTCTTGGCGGGTGCCGCCTTCTTGGCGGGCGCTGCCTTCTTGGCCGGCGCTGCCTTCTTGGCCGCTACTTTTGCTGTTGCCGTTTTCTTGGCAGGTGCCTTCTTCGCTGCTGCTTTTTTCGTAGCCATAGTCTTTCAACCTTCGTTGGTATGAGTTGGGACACGCATCCAAGCCAAACTGACCGCCACCACCTCTGCCGCCACCAGGCTCAAGCACGGATATTAACGATGAAACGCTGTAATACAAGGGTTTTCCTGTACCCGACTGCAAAAAAACCCTGTTTTTGCTGCATTTTCCCGTTTTCTCCCGGCAAATTTGCCGTTAACGCCGACAGATCGCCACCTCGCTGGCAACGCTGTACCGGCGCTGTGTTCGGACGTAAACTGAAGAGCTATCAAGCCAACCCTACGGATCCGAGCACATGCGCACCAGCACCTACCTGATCAGCACCCAGAAAGAGACTCCCGCCGACGCGGAGGTCATCAGCCACCAGCTGATGCTGCGCGCCGGGCTGATACGCAAGCTGGCCGCCGGACTCTACACCTGGCTGCCAATGGGCCTGCGTGTGCTGCGCAAAGTGGAGCAGATTGTGCGCGAAGAGATGGATGCCAGTGGCGCCATCGAAGTCAGCATGCCGGTGATCCAGCCGGCGGAGCTGTGGCAGGAATCCGGTCGCTGGGAACAGTACGGCCCGGAGCTGCTGCGGATACAGGATCGGCACCAGCGCGATTTCTGCCTGGGACCCACCCACGAAGAGGTCGTCACCGACCTGGTGCGCAACGAGATCAAGAGTTACAAGCAGCTGCCTCTGAACCTGTACCAGATCCAGACCAAGGTGCGGGATGAAATCCGGCCCCGCTTTGGCATCATGCGCGGCCGTGAATTCCTGATGAAAGACGCCTACTCCTTCCACGTCGACCAGGCCTCACTGGAAGCGACCTACCAGGTCATGCACCGCACTTACACCAACATTTTCACCCGCCTGGGGCTGGAATTCCGCCCGGTGATCGCCGATACCGGCAGCATCGGCGGCAGCGCTTCCCATGAATTCCACGTGCTGGCCAGCGCCGGCGAGGACGCCATCGCCTTCAGCGACAGCAGCGACTATGCCGCCAACGTGGAAATGGCCGAGGCCCGGGCACCGGCGGAGGCGCGCCCGGCGCCAGCCGCGAACATGGCGCAAATCGCCACTCCCGGCGTGCGCAGCATCGAAGAGCTGGCGACACTGCTTGACGTCCCCGCCGCCGCCACGGTCAAGACCCTGGTAGTAGAAGGCGAAGAACCCGGCACGCTGGTCGCCCTGGTGCTGCGCGGCGACCACCAGCTCAACAGTATCAAAGCCGAGAAACTGAGCGGCGTGACCAACCCCCTGACCATGGCGGGGGAGGATGCCGTGCGCGCAGCCTGCGGCGCCGGCTTCGGCTCCCTGGGACCGGTCGGCCTGCAACTGCCGGTAATTGTCGATCGCAGCGCCGCCCAGCTGGCAGATTTCATCTGCGGTGCGAATCGCGACGATACCCACCTCACCGGAGTGAACTGGGAGCGGGACTGCCCCCTCACCCGGGTGGAAGATCTGCGCAATGTGCAGGAGGGCGACCCCAGCCCCGACGGCCAGGGCACTCTGCTGATCCGGCGCGGCATTGAGGTAGGGCATATTTTCCAGCTCGGGTGCAAGTACAGCGAAGCCATGAACGCCAATGTGCTGGACGAAAACGGCAAGAGCGTCACCGTGGCCATGGGCTGCTACGGTATCGGGGTCAGCCGCATCGTGGCCGCGGCCATCGAACAGAACCACGATGAGCGCGGCATCATCTGGCCCGAGGCCATGGCGCCATTCCAGCTCGCAATTGTTCCGTTGAACATGCAGAAGTCGGAGGCCGTGGCCGCAAGCGCCCTGTCCCTGTATCAACAGTTCCGCGAAGCCGGCATCGAAGTACTGCTCGACGACCGCAATGAACGGCCCGGCGTGAAGTTCGCCGACATGGAGCTGCTGGGTATTCCCCACCGCCTGGTCATCGGCGACCGGGCCCTGGCCGAGGGGAATCTTGAGTACAAGGGCCGGTGCGATGCGGAGGCCACCCTGATCCCGGTGGCTGGCGCTGTCGCGGACATACTCGGCCGCCTGCGACGCTGACTTGAGATGACGGCTTGTGCAAGGAGGCCGCGGATGCGCTGGTCGGCGCTGACAACAGCGCTGCTGCTGACGTTTTTGGCACCGTTTGCTGCCAGCCAGCCAGAGGATCCGGAAGAGCGCGCGGCACTGCGGGCCTTCCTCGACCAGACCATCAACAGTGCCGACAGTTTTGCTGATCGCTACGATGCCGAGGTGTGGCTGGTGGACATGTCTGCCCGCCTTGAGCGCTATGTGAAAGATTCCGGGAAGCGACTGCTGCTGCTGCGCCAGGTCCACGCGGCCGCCGCCAGGGCATCACTGCCCCCGGAGCTGGTGCTGGCGGTTATCGAGGTGGAAAGCCACTTTGACCGTTTCGCCATATCCCGGGTCGGCGCCCAGGGCATGATGCAGGTGATGCCGTTCTGGAAGAACGAGATCGGCCGCGCCGACGACAACCTGACCATGAACCTGACCAACTTCGAGTATGGCTGCCGTATCCTGCAATTCTACCTGCAGCGGGAAGAGGGTGACCTGCACCGGGGGCTGGCGGCCTATAACGGCAGCCTGGGCAGCCGGCGCTACAGCAACAAGGTCTACCAGGCCTGGTCGCGACACTGGCGTACCGGGTCGCTGCCCTGGTCACGCTAGTACCCAGGGTACCAGATCAGCGAAACGCGCCCGGCGACTGTCCCGTCCACTTCTTGAACGAGCGGTGAAACGCGCTGGGATCACTGAAACCCAGGGCTTCGGCAACTTCGCACACCGACAGCCCCGGATGCCGCAACAGGCTGATGGCGCGATCCCGGCGGGCCTTGTCCTTGATCCGCTGATAAGAGGTGCCTTCGCTCTCCAGCCGCCGCCGCAGGGTTCGCGCCGACATGTTCAGCAGCCCGGTCAACTCCTCGAAACTCGGCAGCTCGCGCTGGAAGTCGTCGCCAATAATACCGCGAATACGCCGGGTGGTACTGTTGTGGCAGGCTTCGGGGGCGTGCAGCAAAAGGTAGGGCGCCAGCGCCATGAAGTCCCCCAGCTGCTGTTCATTGCGCAGTATCGCTGCTTCGAGATGGCGGACGCTGAAGGTCACCGCATTGACCCGCGCGGCATACTGCACCGGCCCAGGAAAGAAATAGCGCAGGGAATCATTGTTGGCGGGCTGCGGGCCGGCGCAGCTGGCACGGGTTACATCTATCTCCTGGCCAATCAGCCAGCTGCAAAAGCGCAGCCAGACAGCAAGCCCCGCCAGCACCCTATGCTGCTGCCGGGCAGTCACTCCGGTGCCGAGATAGGTCAAGGTCACCTCGCGGCCATCGGCGTGCACCAGCAGGCGGTTCTGGACCGGCGGCCGCCGCCGCGCCCTGCAGCAGGCATTGAACTCAATGGCGCGCTGCATCGCGACCCCCAGGGTGCCACCACCGAGCATGCTCAGGGCGGCCAGCCGCAGGGTGCCAGGAGGGGTCGGCGCATCCGGCATGGTGCCCAGGGTTTCATCGTCCAGGTGGCGGCAGAGGGCACTGCAGAGGCGACTGTACTGGGCGGGCGTGGCGGCATCGGTCAGGGCCCGGTCCAGCAGGGGGTCGTGGGCAAATCCCGCCTGGGCCAGCAGCCGGTCCCGCGGCAGGCCACTGGCTGCAATCGTCGCCAGCAGACTGTGGATGAGCGCCGCTGGCACCCGGGGCGACGTTGATTCACTCGCGTCAGTGGAACTGTGGCGGCTCACTCCCTGCTCCTGCGTGGTGGCTGGCTGCAGCAGCAGTATAGTACTGAGCCAGGCGAATTTGACAAGGCTGGTCGCGCTCCTCAATATGCTTGTATTAATGAAGCTTCTGACGCCCGCAATGCCATGAACGATATCAGTCAGCTAAGCAAATGGAACAGGGATCTGTCGCGTGCGATTTCCGCACTGGGCAGCGACCAGTTCTTCCCCTCGCTGATTGAGGCCATTCGCCGGCAGGTGCACTTTGAGTACCCCCAGATCTGGCTCTACCACCGGGATCTGCCACCGCAGGTTCTCTATCATGAGATTCCCACTGCGGCGATCGCCTCCCAGGTGGACACCTACCTCGATGGCCCCTACCGCGAAGACCCCTTCTATCAGGCATCGATGAATCAGCCGCGGTCCAAGTTCTACCGCCTGTCGCGGATTACTGCGGGCAGACTGCGCGAATCGCAGTATTACCGCGGCTACTACGCCGATACCGGAACAGTCGACGAAGCCATTTACCTGTCCCGGCTGCGTGCCGGCAACGTGATCAACCTGTGCATGATGCGCCTGCCCCGGCAGGGCGAATTCTCCGAGCAGGAGTACGAGACACTGTACCTGCTGGCAGAGCCGGTATCGGAGCTGATCAAGTCCCATAGCGAACACGACGACTTCGCTGTGACCCACCTGATCCAGCCCGGCATCAATCACCAGATCGATCTGGCATTCCGAACCTTCGGCTCGTCGCTGCTATCGCCGCGGGAAAAGGATGTGCTGGAGCTGATGCTGCGCGGCTATGGCACCGACATCTCCGCCACCCGGCTGGGTATTGCCCTGGAAACCGTCCGCCGCCACCGCAAGAGTATCTACCGCAAGCTGGATGTGAGCTCCCAGACCGACCTGTTTTCCCTGTTTATCAACTCCCTCGCCTGCCTCGGGGAAGCCGCCGGCGAGGATCCGCTGCTGGTCTACATGGCGCCCGCTAAATGACCCCTGTGATACAAGCCCCGGCGCTGCCCCGGTTGGGGCATTGAATCGCGTCTGCGAAATCCAGATAGTGCGCACTTACTGGCCTGAATCACGGTGTCCGAATGTCCCTTGAAGCCGACTGGTTCTTGCGGGCCCACCCGGAAATTACCACCGTCGAAGCCCTGCTACCTGACTGCAATGGCATCATGCGCGGCAAATGGCTGCCGCGGCACAAGCTCGCCAAAATTTTCGACGGCGAACTCAAGCTCCCGAAAACCGCCCTGAGCCTCGATATCTGGGGCCGGGACGTGGAGGAACTGGTGTTCGCGTCCGGCGATGCCGACGGTATTTGCCGCCCGGTGGAAGGGTCCCTGCTGCCGACACCCTGGTCCGCGGGTGGCCAGCACGGCCAGATCATGTTGTCCATGTTCGACGCCGATGGCACTCCCTATATGGGCGACCCCCGCCACGTACTGAAGCAGGTTGTGTCGCGCTTCCAGGACGCCGGCTGGACTCCGGTTGTGGCCGCTGAGCTTGAATTCAGCCTGGTGCGCTGGGACAACGTGGTCCCCATTCACACCTGCCCTTCCCCCGCCGGCAGCCAGCCGGTTGGCGGCAATATGTACGGCCTCGACGTGCTCAACCAGCACCAGCAGATGATGGAGGAGCTGCGGGTCGCCTGCGAACTTCAGGATCTTCCATTCGACGGCGTGGTCAAGGAGTCAGCCCCCTCCCAGTACGAAATCAATATGCAGCACGTACCCAGCCCGGTACTGGCGGCCAAGCAGATCCTGATGATGAAGCGGCTGATCAAGGGCGTTGCGCACAAGCACGGCCTGGTGGCGAGCTTCATGCCCAAGCCCTTCGAAGATAGTGCAGGTAACGGCATGCACGTGCACTGCAGCGTCCTCGACCAGCAGGGCAACAATGTCTTTGACGACGGCACCGAGCGCGGCACCCCTCTGCTGCACCAGGCCATCGCCGGCTGCCTGCAGCACATGGCCGACTCCATGATCATCTTCTCTCCGGGTTTCAACGGCTACCGCCGTTTCCAGCCCGGCACCCATGCCCCCACCTACCCGAGCTGGGGCTACGAGAACCGCACCGTTGCGGTGCGCGTGCCGGCCGGCTCCCACGCGGCCCGGCGGCTCGAGCACCGGGTCGCCGGCGCCGACTGCAATCCCTACCTGCAGTTCGCCGTGGTCCTGGCCGCCATGCTCGACGGCATCGAACAGCAGGCCTCGCCCGGCAACCCCACGAGAGGCGACGGTTATTCCCAGAAAACCGGCTCCCTGCCGGGATACATGCACGAGGCGCTGGATCGGTTCCGCGAGTCCGAATTCATCCGCGCTGCACTCGGGGGCGAGTTGCAGCGGATCTTCACCCTCACCAAGGAGCAGGAAGAGGCCGAATTCCGGCGCCGCATCTCCCTGCTGGAGTACCAGTCCTACCTCGAGCGCACCTGAGTAGTCGTTGGGCCGCGCAGGTCGGGCCGGGCCGCGTAGGCCGCGCAGGTCGGGACGCAGGGGAACCGAAGCCGCCGCAGATGTTCCAACAGGCGTTAGCACTGGCATCCGGGGACCCGGGATGCCACAACTTACCCCTGTCTACGTGCGGTGCCGATCATGACTTTTCCCCCTCGACCCGCTAACATCGCCCCTCATTCCTCATCTCCAGAGCTTCATGTCCATATGCCCAGCCCACCAGCCAAACCGCCGCTGATTCCGGCGAACGTCATCATATTTGTCGGTTTTCCAATCCTGGCCCTGATCCTGGTACCGCTGTGGGGGGTCTATCACGGTTTCTCCACGGCCCAGTGGCTGTGGGCGCTGGTATTTCTGTACCTCAATGGACTGTCTATCACCGGCGGCTATCACCGTTTGTGGGCGCACAATGCCTATGAAGCCCACCCGGCCCTGAAGTGGTTTTTTGCCCTCTGGGGCGCCGGCGCGCTGCAGAGCAGTATTCTGGTCTGGGCCTCCGACCACCGCCGCCACCATCGGCATGTTGACGACAACGAACAGGACCCGTATTCCGCCGGCCGCGGCCTCTGGTTCAGCCACATGGGCTGGATGCTGCGCCACTACCCCAGTGGCGACAATGACTTCAGCAACGCCAGGGATCTGCAGCGCGATCCGGTGGTGATGTTCCAGCACCGTCACTATGTGGCCCTGACCACCTTCATGAACCTGGGCCCGCCCCTGCTGCTGGGCATCGCCCTCGGCGATGTCATCGGCACGGTCCTGCTGGTGGGCCTGCTGCGGCTGGTGGTAAACCACCATGTGACGTTTTTCATCAACTCTCTCGCCCACTTCTGGGGCAGCCGCCCCTATACCGAGGACAACAGCGCCCGGGACAACGGTTTTCTCGCCTTCCTTACCTACGGTGAGGGCTACCACAACTACCACCATATCTTCCAGAATGACTATCGCAACGGCATCCGCTGGTGGCAGTGGGACCCGACCAAGTGGATGATCGGCCTCTGTGCCCGCCTTGGCCTCGCGAGCAATCTGAACCGTGTTCCGGGTTTCAGGATCCAGCGGGCCATGGTGGACGCCCAGTTCGCCAGGGCCCGCCGGGAACTGGCAGAACAGGCAGACAACGAGCCCTTGCGGGAACTCCTGGAGCGGGAATACCAGCTGTTCACGGAATCTGTCAACCAGTGGCGGGCACTGCAGTCCGCGCGCTATGACCGCAAGGTGGCGGAGTTCGAGGACGCACTGCAAGCCAGGCGCCTGCAAATGCTGGACAAGTGGGAGCATGCCGCCGTGCGCAGCAAGCTGCGGGAACTGGAGTATGCACTCAAGAACCAGCGCAAGCGTCTTGGCATGCTGTTGCGGCAGCTGCAGGCCCCGATGGAAATGACCGGGGCCTGACCGGGCTACCCCGGCTGATCCTGCCGCAGGCCCGGCGCGTAACAAGTATCTGACACGCAGCAATGACTGCTGACCAAGGAGAACGCGACATGGCCTCTACCGTTTACGACTTCAGCTGCCAGACACCGGCAGGCAAGAAACAATCGCTGGAGGAATACCGGGGCAAGGTCCTGCTGGTGGTCAACACCGCTTCCAAGTGCGGCTTTACGCCCCAGTTCGCCGGCCTGGAAAAGCTGTACGAGCAGTTTCGCGACCGCGGCTTCGCAATTCTGGGCTTCCCCTGCAACCAGTTCGGCAAGCAGGATCCGGGCAGCAATGACGAGATCACGGAGTTCTGCCAGCTCAACTACGGTGTCAGCTTCCCGATGTTTGGCAAGATTGATGTCAACGGCGGCAGTGCCGACCCGCTATTCAAACACCTGAAGAAGGCCGCTCCCGGCGCCCTGGGCTCACAGGGGATCAAGTGGAATTTTACCAAATTCCTCATCGACAGTGAGGGCAATGTGGTCAACCGCTACGCCCCCACCACCAAGCCCGAGGACATCGCCAGCGATATCGAGCGCCTGCTGTCGTAACCGTCGCCCGGGTCAGTGCTCCCGTGTGGCCCGGAATTCGATTTCGGGCCAGCGCTCTTCCATCAGCGCCAGGTTGACCCGCGTGGGTGCCAGGTAGGTCAGATACCCGCCACCGTCGATTGACAACTGATCCGCCGCTTTCTTGCGGAACTCCTCCAGCTTGCGCCCATCGCCACAGTGTACCCAGCGAGCGGTGTAGACGTTGACCGGCTCATATACCGCCTCCACCTTGTATTCGTCCGCCAGCCGGTAGACCACCACATCGAACTGCAGCTGGCCCACCGCGCCGACGATCAGGTCGGCATTGTTGAGGGGGGCAAAGACCTGGGTCGAACCCTCCTCTGACAGCTGCTGCAGGCCCTTCTGCAGCTGCTTGGCCTTCATCGGATCGCGCAGGCGGATACGGCGAAACAGCTCCGGCGCAAAGTGGGGTATACCGGTGAAGTTGAGGTCCTCTCCGGCGGTGAACGTATCGCCGATCTGGATGGTGCCGTGGTTGTGCAGGCCGATGATATCGCCGGCGACCGCGTCCTCCACCACCACCCGCTCCCCGGCCTTGAAGGTCACCGCGTCGGCGATGCGTACCTCCTTGCCGATGCGCACGTGGCGCATTTTCATACCCTTGTCATAGCGGCCCGAGCACAGGCGCAGGAAAGCGATGCGGTCCCGGTGCCGGGGGTCCATGTTGGCCTGGATCTTGAAAACAAAGCCGCTGAATGCGGGCTCCCCGGCACTGACCTCGCGCTCCTGCGCCTCCCGGCCCAGGGGCGGCGGCGCCCACTCGACAAAGTCGTCGAGCATCTCGCGAACCCCGAAATTGCCCAGCGCGGTGCCAAAAAACACCGGGCTCAGCTTGCCGGCCAGAAATGCCTCGGCGTCAAAGGGGTGACTGGCACCGCGCACCAGGTCGATCTCCTCGACCAGGGCCGTGTACTCCTCCCCCAGCAATTCCCGGGCCGCAGCGCTGGCCAGGCCCACAATGCGCCGGTCTTCCGGCAGCACGCTGCCCTGCCCGGGAGTGTAGAGATGGATCACATCGGTATAGAGGTTGTAGACGCCCTTGAAGTCGCGGCCCATGCCAATGGGCCAGTTGATGGGCGCGCCCTGGATCGCCAGGACCTCCTCGATCTCATCCAGCAGCTCAATCGGGTCGCGGATGTCCCGGTCCATCTTGTTGACGAAGCTGAAGATCGGCGTATCGCGCAGCCGGCAGACATTCATCAGCTTGATGGTGCGGTCTTCCACACCCTTGGCGCCGTCGATCACCATCAATGCCGAATCCACCGCGGTGAGCGTCCGGTAGGTATCCTCGGAAAAGTCCTCGTGCCCGGGCGTATCCAGCAGGTTGACGGTGCGACCGTGGTAGGGAAACTGCATGACCGAGGAGGTCACGGAAATGCCCCGCTCCTGCTCCATGCTCATCCAGTCGGAAGTGGCGTGGGGACCGCGCTTGCCCTTGACGCTGCCTGCCACCTGGATCGCATTGCCCAGCAACAGCAGTTTCTCGGTAATAGTCGTCTTGCCCGCGTCCGGGTGGGAGATAATGGCAAACGTGCGTCGTGCGGCAATCGCTTTGCTCAGCTCTGGCATGATGCAACCTGCTGGAAAAAGCGGGGATTATACGCGCTTTGCCCGCTCAGGGCATTGCCCCGCCGGGCGCGGAACCCGAAGGGGTTGCCGGGGTCCATTTCTGGTATCGATAAACGGTCCCCGGCATTTTGCCGTATAATTTAGCCGCCCGAGTCATCGGAGACCTCCCTGTCAACGTATGGAAGCCATGAAAAATTTCCTGTTGCCGGCGATAGCCGTCGCCGTCATTGCCGCAATTCTGGTGCCCCGCTTACTGCCCTCCTCCGACGGCGACGGACAGGGCACTGCTGCCCGCCCACCCGGTGGCGGGGCAGCGCCCGTGCGCACCCAGCGCATTCAGCCGGAACCCTTTGAGAGCCGCCTGACCTTCAACGGCACCCTGATGGCCGACCAGTCCATCCATATTCGCAGCGAACTGCGCGGCAAGGTCGAGCAAATTCATTTTACCGACAGCCAGGATGTACAGAAAGGCGACCTCATCGTGGTTATAGAGTCCGGCGAGATCGAGGCGGAGCTGCGCTCCCTGCAGGAGCAGCTGGCCCTGGCGAGCACCCAGGCCGACCGCCTGCAGAACCTGTTCAAAAGTGGCTCAGTGACCGCCAGCGAGCGCGATGACGCCGCCAGCCGGCAGCAGGTCTTGCGCGCGGAGGTCGAGCGGTTGCAGGTGCGCCTGGCCAAAACCCGCATCACCGCGCCCTTCGCCGGCACCCTGGGGCTGCGCAACATCAGCACCGGCGACCTCATCGAAGCCGATACCCTGATCACCACCCTGCAAACGGTCTCCAAGCTGATGGTGGATTTCAGCGTTCCCGAGCGCTTCCAGCGGCTGGTACAGCCGCAGACCGTACTCTCCTTGCGAGTGGCGGGCCACGAGCAGCCGTTTACCGCCGTCGTCCGGGCTGTCGACCCGCGCGTCGACGTCGCCACCCGCACCCTGACCGTGCGCGCGGACGTCGACAACCCCGACCGCAAGCTGCTCCCGGGCAACTATGCCCGGGTGGAACTGGTGAGCCGCAACGAAGCGGCTTTGGTGGTGCCTAACGTCGCCGTTCTGCAAAGCCTGGATCAGGTCTCCGTGTTCACGGTTGAGGACGGCATTGCAGTTCGCAACTCGGTGCAGACCGGCCACCGCGACGAAACCCGGGTGGAAATCCTGCAGGGGCTGGAACCCGGCGCCGAGATCATCACTTCGGGTATCCAGTCGGTTCGAGACGGCCAGCGAGTCAACATCCAGCGTCGTCTGGATCTCGGCTGATGCGCCTGCATGAACTGAGTATCCAGCGCCCGGTGCTGGCGGTGGTGATGTCCATCCTCATCATCGTATTTGGCCTGATCGGCCTGGGCGAATTGGGCGTGCGTGAATTTCCCATGGCCCAGCGCCCCATTATCTCGGTTCAGGCCGCCTACCCGGGCGCCAATGCCAGCGTGGTGGAGAGCCAGATCACCGAGCCCCTGGAGGAAGAGCTCAACACGGTTTCCGGCATCCGCACCATGACCTCGGTCAGTCGCGAGGGCCTGAGTACGGTGACCGCCGAGTTCAATCTCGGTGACGATCTCGACACCGCGGCCAACGACATCCGCGACCGGGTGGGCTCCGCCCAGCGTCGCCTGCCGAATGACGCCGAGGCGCCCACTGTTACCAAGGCCGACGCCGACGGCGACCCCATTATTTTCCTCAGCGTGCGCAGCCAGCAGCGCAGCCTGCTGGAGCTCAGCGCGCTGGCGGACGATCTGTTCAAGACCCGTCTGGAAACCATTTCCGGGGTGGGCCAGGTCGACATCTGGGGTTACAAGGAATACTCCATGCGCCTGTGGCTGGACCCGGACGCGCTGGCGGCGCACGGGCTCACCGCCATCGACGTGCGCGCAGCACTGCAGGCCGCCAACGTCGAGCTTCCGACCGGCCGTCTCGAGGGCGACACGATAGATCTCAATATCCGTACCCTGAGCCGTCTGGGTGAGGACCCGGAAGACTTCGAAAACCGGATCATCAAACGCAATGGGGACCGGGTGGTGAGGCTGCGGGACGTGGGCCGCGCCGAGCTCGGTGCCCTGAACGAGCGCACCGTGCTGCGCCGCGACGGGGTCACCAACGTCGGGGTGGTGCTGCGACCCCAGAGTGGCGCCAACGAGATTGCCATCGCCGATGAGTTCTACCGCCGCCTGGCGATCATCGAACGCGACCTGCCGGCGGATGTGGACGTAGCGGTAGGTTTCGACAACACCACTTTTATTCGCGCCAGCATAAAAGAAGTAATGCAGACGCTGCTTATCGCCCTGCTGCTGGTCTGCGCCACCATCTTCACCTTCCTGCGCGAGTGGCGCACCACCATCATTCCTGTCCTCACCATTCCCATTAGTCTGATCGGCACCTTCTTTGTACTGTACCTGGCCGGGTTCTCGATCAACGTGCTGACGCTGCTGGGCATGGTGCTGGCCATTGGCCTGGTGGTAGACGATGCCATCGTGGTGGTGGAAAACATCTACAAACGGATTGAACAGGGCCAAACCCCGGCGGTGGCGGGTGCCGAGGGCGTGCGCGAGATTTTTTTCGCGGTGATCGCCACCACGCTGGCCCTGACCGCGGTGTTCGCGCCGCTGATATTCCTCGGCGGTCTCACCGGCGTGCTGTTCCGGGAGTTCGGGGTAACCCTGGCGGCGGCAGTGATTATCTCCTCCTTCGTGGCGCTGACCCTGGCACCCATGCTCTGCTCCCGCTTTCTCAAGAACCGGGCCCGGCACCCGGCCCTGTACCGGGCCACGGAACCGTTTTTCGACGGCCTCGCGGATGGCTACCGCAGCTCACTGCGAGCTTTCCTGCACCATCGCAGCTGGGCGCCAGTGATTGTGCTGGCCTGTGTGGGGCTGGTCGTCATTCTGTACCGCAGCCTGCCCCAGGAGCTGGCGCCGCTGGAGGATCGGAGCCAGCTAATCGTATCTACGCGGGGGCCAGAGGGCGCCGGATTCGACTACATGTTCGACGCCATGACCCGCTTCGACGATGTCATCAGGGAGAGCATTGGCGATGATGTGAAGGCCCGCCTGACCGTGACCTCGCCTGGATTCGGCGCCTCGACCACCACCAACACCGGGTTTTCCCGCGTCGTACTCAAGAATCCCGAGGAGCGCGAGCACACCCAGGCCGAGGTTGCCTCCTTGCTTACCGCGGCGCTGGCGGGATTTCCCGATCTGCAGGCCTTCGTCCGCCAGTTCGACACCATCAACGTCGGCGGTCGCGGTCTGCCGGTGCAGTTTGTGGTGCAGAACACGGATATAGACAAGGTCAGGGAAGTTATCCCCCGTTTCATGGAGCTGGCCCAGCAACACCCGGCTTTCAGCTATGTCGACGTCAACCTCAAGTTCAACCAGCCGGAACTGGTGCTTGATATTGACCGCGACCGAGCCGAGGCACTCGGCGTCAGCACCCGGGAAATTGCCGATATCGTGCAGGCGTCCTTCAGCGGCCAGCGCTTCGGCTACTTTCTCAAGGACGGCCAGCAGTACGAGATCATAGGCCAGATGGTGCGCAGCGGGCGCGACGACCCCACCGACCTTGCGCGCCTGTCCGTGCGTGCGGCCGATGGTGCCATGGTGCCCCTGCAGAACCTGGTGACCGTGCGCGAGCAAAGCTCGGCGCCGGTGCTATATCGGTTCAACCGCTTCACCGCGGCAACATTTTCCGCCAACCTGGCGGATGGCGTGACGCTTGGGGCGGGTATCGATGCCATGCGCGAGGTGGCGACCGAGGTGCTCGATGACAGCTACAGCACCGAACTGGCCGGACAGTCGCGTGAGTTTGATGAAACCGGCAGCAGCCTGCTGTTCGTGTTTGTTCTCGCCCTGCTGCTGATCTACCTGGTGCTCGCCGCGCAGTTCGAGAGTTTCCGTGACCCGCTGGCGATCATGCTGACGGTGCCCATGGCGATTACCGGCGGCCTGGTCAGCCTGTGGTATTTCGGCCAGACCCTGAACATTTTCTCCCAGATCGGCCTGATCATGCTGATCGGCCTGGTGACCAAGAATGGCATTCTGATCGTGGAGTTTGCCAACCAGCGCCGGGAGGCCGGCCTGAGTATTGCAGATGCGGTCGAGGAGGCAGCAGCGGCGCGTTTCCGGCCCATCCTGATGACTACCCTGTCGACGGTCCTGGGCACCCTGCCGATCGCCCTGGCGCTGGGCGCCGGCTCCCAGAGCCGGGTGCCGCTGGGTCTGGCGGTCATCGGCGGTATGCTGCTGGGGTCGTTCCTGTCGCTGTATGTGGTGCCCGCCGCTTACCGCCTGCTGGCAAGCCGCACGGTTCGGGGCCAGGTCTCACCATGACTGCCGAACGAAGACCCGGTGACAGGATCGGCGATGCGGATTGCGGCTGAATACTGGCGGCGGCGCAGCGGCAATACTACATTTCAGGTTTGGCAGTGCTCGGCGGTCGGAGGAGTCGCCCGGCTGATCCTTGATCAGCAGTATTGCTGGCTCAGGGGTTCACATACATCCAGGTCATTTGCGGTAGCCGCATGAAGATAAATAGTCATCTGATCGATCAATATACGGCTGTGCGTCAAGCCTCGGAACAGTTTTGCGCGCCACTGGCAATTGAAGATTACGGGCTGCAGGCCGCCGCTGAAACCAGCCCGCCAAAATGGCATCTCGCCCATACCAGCTGGTTTTTTGAAACCTTTCTACTGGGCGTCTTCCTGCCTGATTACCAGTCGCCGTGGCCGGACTATGCTTACCTCTTCAATTCCTACTACAACGGCATCGGTGAACAATTTCCTCGCCCACAGCGCGGATTATTGTCCCGGCCCACCCTCGAACAGGTTTATGCCTACCGCCACTGGGTGGACGAGCACATGGTGGCGCTGCTGTCTGATAGCGAACGGACAAACCATGCCGAGGTGCTGCAGCGTACCTGTCTGGGAATCAATCATGAGCAGCAACATCAGGAATTGTTTTTCACAGACCTGAAATACAGTTTTTCCTGCAACCCCATGTATCCGGTTTACCGGGGCTGCGATGATCCCCAATACCGTGCTGAAGAGGCCTGTTGGCCTGCGGGCTGGCATGAATTCAGTGGCGGCGAGTGCGCCATCGGTCACCAGGGTGAGGGGTTTTGTTTCGACAATGAATTGCCGGTCCATCGAGTACTGTTGCAGCCCTTTATGCTGGCCACCCGGCCAGTTACAAATGCTGACTACCTGGCATTTATCAACGCAGGGGGCTACCAGCAACCGGAATGGTGGCTGGCGGATGGCTGGACCGAGGTGCAACAACAGCGCTGGCAGGCTCCCTTGTACTGGCGACAACAGGATGGCGAATGGCTCGAATATACCCTGCATGGCCTGCAACCCTTGCGCCTGCAGTCTCCGGTAGTCCATGTCAGCGCCTATGAAGCGGATGCGTTCGCCCGCTGGGCCGGTTGTCGTCTGCCTTCCGAGGCTGAATGGGAATATGCCGCCAGAACTTGTCCGGTTAGCGGGCAGTTTGTAGAGAGTGAAATCTATCAGCCGGTCGCTGTGAGTGGAAATACCGGTACGCAGGGGATGTTCGGATCAGTATGGGAGTGGACATCCAGCAGCTATTCGCCCTACCCGGGGTTTTCTGCAGCCGTTGGTGCCGTTGGTGAATACAACGGGAAGTTTATGTGCAATCAGTTGGTACTGCGTGGGGGGTCCTGTGTCAGCAGTCAGACGCATCTGCGCAGCAGCTACCGCAATTTCTTTTACCCCCGGGACCGCTGGCAGTTCAGCGGGATCCGGTTGGCCCGAAACGCCGCAAGGATGGCAGGATGAATCACGCAGAACACGCAATCAATGGTCAACCCCAACACTGTGCTTATGGCGAGCTGATTGCTGGTTTACAGTCGGAGCAAAAGACGATTGATCCAAAGTATTTCTACGATGCAGCAGGTTCCTGCCTGTTTGATCAGATTACATCGCTGCCGGAGTACTACCCGACGCGCACGGAAACAGCGATCCTGAAGCACCACGCCGAGGCTATAGCTAGGCATATTGGCACCCAGAGGACCATTATCGAACCCGGGGCGGGCAGTTGCGAAAAGATTCGGCATCTCATTCCTGCCCTGCAACCCAGCTGCTATGTTCCGGTAGACATTTCGCACGACTATCTTTCCGATGCAGTCACAAGCCTCAACCAAACCTATCCAGAGCTGTGCATTGAACCGGTTGCCGGGGATTTTTCCCGGGCGATTTCCCTGCCCGAATCCGTTAGTTATCAATCGGCGCTGATTTTTTATCCGGGTTCAACAATTGGCAATTTTGAACCCGCCGAAGCGGTGAAATTTTTGCAGGGAATGCGCGGCCTGATAGGGCCCGAAGGAATGATTCTCGTAGGGGTTGACCTGCATAAAGCAACGAAGACTCTAGCCGCCGCCTACAATGACCACGCCGGTGTCACGGCTGCGTTTAATCGCAACATACTCCGTCATCTGAATGGTCTGCTCGGGGCTGATTTCGAGCCGGATCTGTTCCAGCATCATGCGTTCTATAATGAAAATGAAAGACGTATCGAAATGCACCTGGTCAGTGCAGTTGAACAGATTGTCACCTGCAGGAATGATCAGCTGCATTTTGCGGCAGGTGAATCAATTCATACCGAGAATTCCTATAAATATACCCTGCGGGACTTTTCCTCTCTGGTCGAAAAGGCAGGCCTCAAGCTTGAGCAAAGCTGGACTGATGACGAGCACCTGTTCAGTGTCAACCTGTTGAGTGTAGTCAACTCCCGCGGCTGACCCCTGCCGCGGCCCTATTGGTACAGCAGAGCCTGATACGCCCGGGCCACGTCGGTCCACTTGAAACGGGCCGCCGCCGCAGCCTCACAGACACGGTCCCAGTTGGCCCCACCGGCTGCGCGCAGCGCCAGCACCTGGTCAAAGCGCTGCAACAGATGCCGCGCCTGATCCGCTTCGTCAACGCCGCTGAAGGCAAAACCATTCACCCCGTCGCGGACTGTATCCGCGAGCCCCCCCACAGCGTGCACCAGGCAGGGCTGGCCGGCGCGCATCGCCAGCATCTGGCTAATGCCGCAGGGTTCAAAGGAACTGGGCATGAGAAACAGGTCGCCGCCTGCATACAGTTTCTCCGACAGTGGTTCCGAGAAGCCGCGCAAGAACACGAAATTATCGGTGCGCGCGCTGACTGCGGCAAAAAAGGCCTCCAGTTCCGGGGCACCGCTGCCGAGCATCAGGAACAGGCCGCGGTGCCCGAGCCGGTCCAGCAGATGCTCCAGTACGCTGCGGCCATCAGGGCAGGGCAACCGCAACAGGCGGACCTTCTGGTCCGTCAGGCGCCCGACCGAGGTCACCAGTGTCGACGGACGCTTGCGCCGCCGCCAGCGGTCGACCTTGAGCACAGCCTGGGCCACGCAGTCGGCTGCGGCGCCCTGCTGCCAGCGCTTCAGTTCGGCACGGGTCGCCGCCAACAGCGCGTCGAACCCGACCGGCGCCGACCCTGGCTGCGGATACTCACAACCGTTGAGGATTCCTTCCAGCCGCCCTTCGCGCTGGGCCTGCTGCAGATCCTCCGCCAGCCCCTCCCCGGCGTCGCCCTGGATTTCGCGGGCGTAGGTTGGCGACACCGCGTGCACCTTGTGGCAGAGGCGTATCCCCGCGCGCATGGGATTGAAGCAGTCCGGATAGCGCGGATCGCCGACAAAGGCATAGTCGTAACGCATGCGGGGGAACCAGGCCTCCAGCGCCGAGTCATCGTCGCGCAGGGGACGGATACCCTGCAGCGCCAGATTGTGGATTGTGTAGACAAAGTTGAGCTCATCCAGGGCTGCAAACTCCGGTTCAAACCGCGCCAGCACGGGCACCAGAGCGGTGTGCCAGTCGTGCAGGTGAACCCGGTCAGGCCACGGCAGTACCCCGTCCCGCAGGGCCGTCGCAACCGCCGCGCAGAACAGGGCAAACTTGGAGGCATCGGTGGCAAAGGGACGCCCGGGGCCATCATCACAGTAGATCTGCCCGGGACCGCAGGGCGCCAGCAGCGGGTGCTCCAGCACCTGGCAGCGCACCCCCGGGTGCGCGGGGTCAGCTGGTAGCGACCAGAGTTCGACGCGCTCACTGCCATTGCGAAAAGCGACTTCCAGCACAGTCTCCAGTGTGGCACCGGGCAGATGCGAAAAGTGCTGGTAGCCGGGCACCAGCACCGAGACGTCGTGGCCCAGCGCGGCCAGGGCACGGGGTATATCCCGTATCACATCGCCCATACCGCCAACCTTGCCCCCTGGCAGGGCGCCGTTTTCGGCGGCCAGCAGTAACAGCTTGAGCGGACTGTTTTGCTTTCCCGCCACGCTCAGGTGATAACGTCGGGCTGGCTGCGGCCCAGCAGGCGGGTGATCCCGGCCAACTCATCCGCAGCTGCAAAAAGCGTTGCCAGCGCTCTTTGCGGCGCCAGTTCCAACAGCGCCGGGTCGCGCTGGTAGCTGTCATAGTAGACACGCAAGGTGGCGCCGGCGGTACCGGTACCCGAGAGCCGAAAGACAATGCGCGCGCCGTCCTCAAACAGGATGCGCAGGCCCTGGCCGGCGCTGACGGTTCCGTCCACGGGGTCGGTGTAGGAGAAGTCATCCGCGGCAGCGACCGTGTGGCCCGCCAGGCAGGTGCCCGCAAGGCCGGGCAGCCGTGCGCGCAGCGCGTCCATCAATGCTGTGGCCCGATCCTCGGCCACCGCCTCGTAGTCATGGCGGCTGAAATAGTCACGTCCGTAGCGGTGCCAGTGTTCCCGCAGAATGGTGCGGGCGGGCTTGCTCAGCCCCGCGATCAGGTTCAACCAGAACAGCACCGCCCAGAGGCCGTCCTTCTCGCGAATATGGCTGGAGCCGGTGCCAAAACTTTCCTCACCACACAGCGTAATCCTGCCAGCATCCATCAGGTTGCCAAAAAATTTCCAGCCGGTGGGGGTCTCGAACAAGGGGATGCCCAGCTCGGCCGCAACCCGGTCCGCGGCGCGACTGGTCGGCATCGAGCGGGCGATGCCCGCCAGCCCCGCCGCGTAGGCCGGAATCACGCTGGCGTTGGCTGCCAGAATTGCCAGGGAGTCACAGGGATTGATGAACACGCCGCTGCCCAGCACCATGTTGCGGTCGCCATCGCCATCGGAGGCGGCGCCAAAGGCCAGCGGCTCATCGCCGTTCATGCGCGCCACCAGTTCCCCGGCATGGGCCAGGTTGGGGTCCGGATGGCCGCCGCCGAAGTCCTCCAGCGGCACCGCGTTGATTACGGTACCGGCGGCGGCGCCGAGGCGCCGCTCGAGGATTTCCAGCGCATAGGGGCCGGTGATCGCGTGCATGGCATCAAAGCACATGTGAAACCGCCGGTGGCCCAGCAGGGAGGCGATTTTGGGAAAGTCGAACAGCGATGCCATCAAATCCGCGTAGTCCGCCACCGGGTCGATGATCTCGATTGCGGTACTGCCCAGAGTGACTGCTCCGGGCTGGTCCAGATCGATATCCGCCGTATCCAGGGTCAGGTAGTGGTCGATGCGGGCAGTGGCAGCGAAAATGGCCGCCGTTACCGACTCCGGCGCCGGCCCACCGTTGGCACCATTGAACTTGATCCCGAAGTCGCCCTCCGGCCCGCCGGGATTGTGACTGGCCGACAGCACGATGCCGCCATCGAGGCCGTATTTGCGAATGATGCAGGAGGCAGCGGGCGTCGACAGCAAAGCCCCCTGCCCCACCAGCACCCGGCTGCAACCATTGGCCGCCGCCATCCGCAGGATGACCTGCGCGGCGTGGCGGTTGTAATAGCGCCCGTCACCACCCACTACCAGCGATTTGCCGCTGCAATCGCCCAGGGCGTTAAAAATCGACTGGACGAAATTCTCCAGATAGTGGGGGCGGCTGAATTCCGCCACGGTCTTGCGCAGGCCGGAGGTGCCCGGCTTCTGCCCCGCGAGGGGCTGGGTATCAATCCTGATTACTGACATTCACCATCCTTGCAAAAAAACGATCAGGCGTAGCCCTCTGGCTGGCCCAGCATACCGCGGGTGACCAGTACCACGCCGCTGTCGGTTACCCGCAACCCGTTGGCACGATCCTGGGCGGCATCATGCCCAATAACCATGCCCTTGGGAATCACGCAGCCGCGATCGACAATGGCGTTGCGCATCCTGACACGGCGCCCCACCTCGGCCTGCGGCAGGAGGACCGACTTGTCGATTGTTGAGTAGGAGTTGATGCGGACGTTGGAAAACAGCACAGAATTGCTGACCAGGCTGCCGGAAACGATGCAGCCGCCGGAAACCATGGAGTCAACCGCGGTGCCACGGCGATCGTCCCGGTTGAACACAAACTTCGCCGGGGGCAGTTGTTCCTGGTAGGTCCACAGGGGCCAGTCCTTTTCGTACAGGTTCAAACTGGGCGACGTGCCGATCAACTCCATGTTGGCCAGCCAGAAGGAGTCCAGGGTGCCGACATCGCGCCAGTAGGCTTTGCCGCCAGTCTCGGGGTCGCGAAAGGGATAGGCGTGCAAATGGAAGTTCTGTATCAGCGCAGGGATGATGTCGTTGCCGAAATCGTGCGAGGACTGCAGGTTGGCGGCATCCTTGATCAGGCGGTCGAAAAGGAAATCGGTGTTGAAGATATAGTTGCCCATGGAGGCCAGGGTGAGGCCCGGTTTGCCGGGGATCTCCGCCGGGTGGGCCGGCTTTTCCTGAAAGGCGGTTACCCGGTTGTTCGAGTCCACCTGCATGACACCAAAGGCGCTGGCGGCCTCCGCCACCGGCACCTCCAGGCAGCAGACCGTCATCTCCGCGCCGGACTCGACATGGGCGACCAGCATCGGCCCGTAGTCCATTTTGTAGACATGGTCGCCGGAGAGGATCATCACATACTTGGGCATTTCCGCGCGGATGATATCCAGGTTCTGGTAGATGGCATCCGCCGTGCCCTGGTACCAGTCCTCCGAATAGCGCTGGGAGGCGGGCAGGATTTCCACATACTCCCCCAGCTCCTTCTTGAAATGGGACCAGCCCCGCACCAGGTGCCGCACCAGGGAGTGGGCTTTGTACTGGGTCAGTACGCCGATGCGGCGGATACCGGAATTGACACAATTGGACAGGGGAAAGTCGATAATGCGGTATTTGCCGCCAAAATACAGTGCCGGCTTGGCGCGCCAGTTGGTCAGCTCATACAAGCGTGAGCCGCGCCCCCCTGCGAGTACCAATGCCATGGTATCCCGGGTAAGCCGGCTGACATAGCGCGGGTTCTGGTCTTCTTCCATGGGCCCTCTCCTGTGCAAAAAAACTTCGGCAGGCGGCGCCTGCTCACCAAACGGGCCGATCCGCAAACCATATCTCATCGGCATATTCGCGGATAGTGCGATCACTGGAAAAGCGGCCGCTGCTGGCAGTATTGAGAATACTTTTGCGCGCCCACAGTGCAGTGTCGCGGTAGCAGGCATCAACCCGCTGCTGGGTATCCACATAGCTGCGAAAGTCCGCCGCGGTCATCCAGGGGTCGCTGCCGCTGCGGATCGCCGCCACGATCGGATCGAAGATACCGAACTCCAGCAGATTGAAGTGGCCGCTGTCGAGCAGCTGCATGACCCTGGCCAGATCCTGATCGGCGGCGATCAGGGCGTCCGGATCGTAGTCCTGACGCCGCGCCTCCACCTCCTCCGCGGTCAGGCCAAACAGGAAGAAGTTGTCTTCTCCCACTGCTTCGCGGATTTCGATGTTGGCGCCGTCCAGGGTACCAATGGTGATCGCGCCGTTCATCATGAACTTCATGTTGCCGGTGCCCGAGGCTTCCTTGCCCGCGGTGGATATCTGCTCCGACAGGTCGGTGCCCGCGCAGATGACTTCCATCGCCGTCACCCGATAGTCGGGCAGGAACGCCACCCGCAGCCAGTCATGTAGACGCGGGTCGCGGTTCACCACCGTGGCCACATTGTTGATCAGCTTGATAATCAGCTTGGCCATGGCATAGCCGGGTGCGGCCTTGCCGCCAAACAATACGCAGCGCGGCTGGATATCGGCGGTATTACCACTGAGCACGCGCGCGTAGAGATGGATCACATGCAGGATATTGAGCAGCTGGCGCTTGTACTCATGGATGCGCTTGACCTGCACATCGAACAGCATATCGGGCGCAAAGGACACATTGCAGCGCTCCTGCACCAGGCGCGCCAGGTCCAGCTTGTTGTCGCGCCTGATGGCCATGTAGCGCTCGGCAAAATTGCTGTCCCCAGCCAGCGGCGCCAACGCTTGCAACTGGTCCAGATCGGTCACCCAGCCGGACCCAAGGGTCTCGTTGAGCAGTTCCGCGAGGCCCGGGTTGCACTGCGCGAGCCAGCGCCTGGGGGTAACACCGTTGGTCTTGTTATTGAACTTATGCGGCATCAGTTGGTGGAAATCGCGGAACAGGCCCTCTGTCAGCAAGCGGGTATGCAAAGCCGCGACGCCGTTGACCGAATGGCTGCCGACGATGCCGAGGAAGGCCATGCGCAGCATCGGCTCCGGCCCCTCTTCCACCAGCGACATCCGCGCCTGGCGTTCCGTATCACCGGGCCAGTGGTCAGCGACCCGCGACAGGAAGCGGGCGTTGATCTCGTAGATGATTTCCAGCAAGCGTGGAAACAGCTCCCCGAACAGCTTTACCGACCACTTCTCCAGTGCCTCCGGTAGCAGGGTGTGGTTGGTATAGGCCATGGTGGCATTGGTAATGACCCAGGCCTCGTTCCAGCCCAGGCAGTGCTCGTCCAGCAACAGCCGCATCAGCTCGGCAATGGCGATTGTGGGGTGGGTATCATTGAGCTGAAAGCCATTGCCCCGGGCGAAGCCGCTGAAATCCTCACCGTGGACGGTCACCCAGCGCGCCAGCACATCCTGCAGGCTGGCAGATGCCAGAAAATACTGCTGCCGCAGGCGCAGAACCTTGCCCTGCTCACTGGCGTCGTTCGGATACAGCACCATGGTGATCTGCTCCGCCTCGTTCTTGGCGGCGACTGCATCGGTGTAGCTGCCGGCATTGAATTCGTTGAAATCGAACTCGTCCGTGGCTTCGGCCTTCCACAGGCGCAGGGTATTCACCGTGCCGTTGCGGTAACCGGGAACGGGTATGTCGTAGGGTACCGCCAACACATCCCGGGTATCTACCCAGCGCACCCGCTGGGCACCATCCGAGTCATGGTAGTGCTCGCTGCGGCCGAAAAACCGGATGCGCCGGGTTGCCTCCGGGCACTCGATTTCCCAGGGATTGCCGTGGCGCAGCCAGCGATCGGGGTACTCCACCTGGTAGCCGTTTTCAATGCGCTGGTGAAACATCCCGTACTGGTAGCGTATGCCGTAGCCGGTGACCGGCAGCTCCAGGGTGGCGCAGCTGTCCAGAAAACAGGCCGCCAGGCGACCGAGGCCGCCATTGCCGAGACCGGCATCAAGCTCCTCGTCTTCCAGCTGCTCCAGATCGCGGGCCCAGGACTGCAACGCCGCCCGCACCGGCTCCTCCAGATCGAGGTTGAGCAGCGCGTTGCCCAGGGTCCTGCCCATGAGGAATTCCAGCGACAGGTAGTTGATGGTCTTGCAGCCCTGCTCGCGGCAATGTTCACGGGTGTCCTGCCAGCGGGCTACCAGCCGGTCGCGCAAGGTCAGCGCCAGGGCCTGGTAGAGGTGGAAGTCCGTATCACCCCCGGTATCCTCTCGCCCCAGAGTCAGACTGTAGTGGCGCTGCAGGTCTTCTTCCAGGGTGGTGGCCTTGAGGGCGCGAGCCAGCGTCTGGTTCATGGGCAGTGTCGCTCCTTGAGCTTCATGGTGACGGTGAGACCAGCCCGGGGGCTGCGTCGATGGTGCAATTGGTGAGGATCTGCAGCGAACAGGGCGCCAGCATCACCGTGACGGGCGCCAGCAGGCAGGGCGCCTCGGCCCCGCTCACGGCCTCGGGGTCGGCGGTATCCACTACCAGCCGCCAGCCCGGAGTGGCAATCGCCGGCAGGGTGAAACTGTGCTCCTCGCGGGCGGCATTGAAGATCACCAGCAGGCAGCGGGATTCACCGGTGTCGTCATCGGGCTTTTCCGTCAGCAGGTAGCCCAGCAACTGGTTGCGATGCTCGTGCCAGTGCTCATCCCGCATCAGCCGGCCCTCCCCGTTCAGCCACTGGATACCATCATCGTAGGGGTCATTGGGACGGTGCCGATATTCAAAAGCCTGCAGCACGGGAAACTGCTGGCGCAGATCCAGCAGCTTGCGGGTAAAGGCCACCAGCTCGGCCGCGGAGCGGTCGCTATCGTCCCAGTTCATCCAGTTGAGTTCGCTGTCCTGGCAATAGGCGTTGTTGTTGCCCTGCTGACTGCGGCCGCGCTCATCCCCCGCCAGCAGCATCGGCACCCCCTGGGATACCGCCAGCGTGGCGAGGAAATTGCGCTGCAGGCGCCGCCGCAGCGCCTCCACCGCGGGGTCGTGGCTGGGCCCTTCAATGCCCTGGTTGTTGCTGTAGTTTTCCCGGTGGCCGTCGTTGTTGTCCTCGCCGTTGGCCTCGTTGTGGCGGCGGTTGTAGCTGACCAGATCGCGCAGGGAAAAGCCGTCGTGGCTGGTAATAAAGTTGATGCTGGCCCGCGGCCGGCGGCCGGCGTGCTCAAAGATGTCGCCGGAACCGTGCAGGCGCCGGGCCAGTTCCGGCAGCTGGCCGCTGTCACCCCGCCAGTAGCGCCGCACCGTATCCCGGTAGCGGTCGTTCCATTCACTCCAGCCCGCGGGAAAGCGTCCCAGCTGGTAGCCGCCGGGGCCCACATCCCAGGGCTCTGCAATCAGCTTGCAGGAGGACAGCAGCGGGTCCTGGGACACGACCTGGAAAAAGGTCGCGGCGCTGTCAAAACCGTGCTCGCTGCGCCCCAGCACCGTAGCCAGGTCAAAGCGAAAGCCATCGACGCCCATATTGCCAGCCCAATAGCGGAGGCTGTCGGTGACCAGCTGCATCACCCGCGGATGGCGAATGTTGAGCGTGTTGCCGCAGCCGGTGTCGTTGACATAGAAGCGGCGGTCAGCGGGCAGCAGTTGGTAATAGGACAGATTGTCGATCCCGCGAAAACTGAGGGTCGGCCCCAGATGGTTGCCCTCGCAGCTGTGGTTGAACACCACATCCAGAATGACTTCGAGCCCGGCCTGGTGAAACCGGTCCACCATCTGCCGGAATTCATCGGCGTCACCGCCACTCATGTAGGCCGGGTGGGGCGCAAAAAATGACAGCGTGTTGTAGCCCCAGTAGTTGCTCAGCCCCTTTTCGAACAGGTGGTATTCATCGATAAACGCGTGTACCGGCAACAGCTCGACCGAGGTGATGCCCAGCGCTTTCAGGTAGCGAATCACCGCGGGCTGGGACAGTCCGGCGAAGGTGCCGCGCAGGGACTCGGGCACCTCCGGGTGGCGCAGGGTAAAGCCGCGCACATGGGTTTCGTAGAGCACCGCCTTGCGCCAGGGCACCAGCGGGGTAAGGGCATTGTTGCACCAGTCACTGGGCTCGCAGACCACCGCCTTGGGGACCCAGGGCGCGTTGTCGCGGGTATCGAAAGCGAGGTCCTGCGCAGCGTCGTTGCGCGGGTAGGCAAAGTGCGCATCGTGCCAGCTGAAGCGGCCCGCGAGCCGCGGCGCATAGGGGTCCAGCAGCAATTTGTGAGGGTTGAAACGGTGGCCCGCATGGGGTTCAAAGGGGCCGTGCACGCGATAGCCGTAGCAGCTGCCGGGCCGCACCCCGGGAACATAGCCGTGCCAGATATCGTGGGTCCGCTCGGGCAGGGTCAGGCGCGCCACCTCGTGTTCCCCGGCCGGGTCATACAGGCACAGCTCCACCGCTTTGGCGTGGGCGCTGAACAGCGCAAAATTGGTGCCCTCGCCATCATAGGTCGCACCAAAGGGACGCGGCTCGCCCGCCAGGATCTTCATCGTCCGGACTCCGTATCATCCAGTAACAGCATAATGGTTGCCAGCGGCGGCAGGGTCAGGGTCAGGGTCCATGGGTGGCCATCGCAGGCGCCGGCTTGCGCCTCGACCCCGCCCATGTTGCCCTGGCCGCTGCCGCCGTATTCCCGGGCGTCGGTATTGATACACTCTCGATACCAGCCCGAATCCGGCACCCCGATCCGGTAGCGGCGGTGAACCTGTGGCGTCAGGTTCGCCACCACCAGAACCCGCTGGCCGTGAGCGTGCCCCCAGCGCAACCAGGCGTATACCGATACCGACTTGCGATCCGCCTGCAGCCACTGGAAACCGCCGGGCTCACAGTCTTTCTCGTAGAGGGCGGGGAGGCTGCGATAAAGCGCGTTCAAATCTCCCACCAGGCGCTGCATGCCCCGGTGCGGCGCCTGCTCCAGCAGCTCCCAATCCAGGCCGCGGTCGTGATTCCACTCCCGGCGCTGGGCGAACTCACTGCCCATGAACAGCAGCTTCTTGCCCGGGTGGCCCCACATGAAGCCCAGGTAGGCACGGAGGTTGGCAAACTGCTGCCACTGATCCCCGGGCATCTTGTCCAGCAACGCGCCCTTGCCGTGCACCACTTCGTCATGGCTCAGGCACAACACGAAGTTTTCATCCCAGGCATACACCATGCTGAAGGTGAGCTCATCGTGGTGATAGCGGCGGTGGATCGGGTCCCGCGCCATGTAGCGCAGGCTGTCGTTCATCCAGCCCATGTTCCACTTGAAGCCAAAGCCGAGGCCGCCATTGTGCACGGGCCGGGACACGCCGGGCCAGGCAGTGGACTCTTCCGCCACCATCATCACCCCGGGGTGGCGCGCGTGGACCCGCTCGTTCACCAGTTGCAACAGGCGAATCGCCTCCAGATTCTCGCGCCCACCGTATTTGTTGGGCAACCACTCACCGGACTTGCGGCTGTAATCCAGATACAGCATGGAGGCCACCGCGTCGACCCGGAGGCCGTCGAGGTGGTATTCCTCAAGCCAGTAATTGGCATTGCTGAGCAGGAAACTGACCACCTCGCGGCGACCGTAATTGTAGATCAGGGTATTCCAGTCCGGGTGAAAACCCTTGCGCGGATCGTCGTGTTCGTAGAGCGCGGTGCCATCAAAGCGGCCGAGGCCGTGCGGGTCCGTGGGAAAGTGTCCCGGCACCCAGTCCAGCAGCACCCCCACGCCGTGTTGATGACAGCGGTCGACAAAGGAGCGGAATTCGTTGGCCGTGCCAAAGCGGATCGAGGGCGCATAAAGGCCCACCGGCTGGTAGCCCCAGGAGCCGTCAAAGGGAAACTCGCTTATCGGCATCAGCTGAATGTGGCTGAAGCCCAGCTCCAGCACATAGGGAATCAGCTCGTCCGCCAGTTCCAGATAACTGAGGTAGCGGTTGCCTTCCTCTGTGCGCCGCCGCCAGGAGCCCGCGTGGATTTCGTAGATACTGACCGGCCGCTTCTGCTGGGCGCTGCGGGACGCCATCCAGGCCTCGTCGCCCCAGGCGTACTGGCCCTCGCGCAACAGCACCCTGCTCGCAGTTTCCGGCGGATGCTGCATCGAGTGGGCAAAAGGATCGGCTTTCAGCGGCAGCAGGGTGCCGTCTGCCGCCATTATCTGGTACTTGTACAGCGCCTGGTCGGCGACCCCGGGAATGAAGATCTCCCAGACGCCCGAGGCCGGGTGCCTGCGCAGTACGTGTTGCCGTCCATCCCAGCCATTGAAGTCGGCGACAATGGCCACTCGCCGCGCGGACGGGGCCCAGACCGTGAACAGGACGCCGTCGACACTCTCCACGGTGCGCGGGTGAGCGCCCAGACGTCGATAGGCGAATTCCTCGGTGCCCTCGCAAAAGAGGTAGAAATCCTGATCCGTGACCAGCGGCGGAAAACGATAGGGGTCTTCGAGCTCGATGACCCCGGTCTCCGTCTCCACCTGCCAGTGGTAGGCAATGCGCTGGCGCTGGCCCTCCAGGACCAGCTCGAACAAACCCGCGGGATGAATGCGTCGCAGCTGGCCGAGAACCTGCCCGCTGTGGCTGTCCAGCATGGCCACCGCCCGCGCCCAGGGCAACAGGGCTCGCGCCACCAGGCCCACACCTTCTGGATGTGCGTGCAGTCCCAGCACCGCGAAACTGTCGGTGTGCAGCCCGGCAGCCAGGGCATCGATCTGGCGCACATCCAGTACCGGGGGCAGAGGCTTGCCAGCGGCCTTCATGGGCGCCGCTCCACATCCACCGCTGCCAACAACGCCTGCACCCCGGCTGCGGCAAAAATATCCACCGTAGCCTGTGCCTGCTTGCGCTGCCAGTTGGGATACTCGCGCCAGGTGCCGGGAATGTTCACCGGTTCCACCAGCAGCTGCAGGTCTTCCAGCTGCAGCAGCAGCAGGCGCGATGCGCTGCGGGAACAGGCCTGGTGGATCGCACTGCACAAGGCCATATCCAGCTCGGGTCCTACCGCCGCCGGCAGCAGACCATTGCCATCCAGCCACGCTCGCAACTGCCCGCGATCAGCTTCACGCTGCTGCTTTTGCTGTGTCAATGCCGCCTCGTCGGGAATCAGCCCCAGTTCCCTGCGCCGCTGCAGATCGCTGCCCTGCCACCAATCGGCGAGGGTGGGGACATCGTGGTTGGTCACCATCAGCAGCGCCTCCTCGGCAAACTCTGCAGGGGCGCGATAACGGCCGTCGTGGTGCTGCTCAAAATAAAACAGGCGATTCCCGAGCAGGGCACTGCGCTGCATGGCCTGGCGAAACTCTTCGGGCACCACGCCGAGGTCCTCGCCGACCACCACGCAGCGGTGGCGCCAGCTCTCCAGGCGCAGCAGGGCCAGCATCTCATCCCGCGGATAGAACACATACAGGCCGGCATTGTCGTCCTCATCGTGCAGGCACCACCACAGGCGCATGAGCGCCATCACATGGTCCACCCGCAGCGCACCGCAGGCAATCATGTTCTGGTGCAACAGATCGATGAAAAAACGGAACCCGCTCTCCCGCAGCCTCAGCGGATGCGGCACCGGCAAGCCCCAATCCTGGCCGTGGGGGGCAAAGGGATCCGGGGGCGCGCCGATGCTGGCCTCGGTCAGATACAGACCCCGGGCCTGCTCCACTTCGCAACCGCGGCCCACCGCACCGACCGCCAGATCCCGCATCAGGCCGATGCGCATACCGCTGTCCAGCGCGACCTGCTGGCAGTGCTGCAACTGGCAGCTGGCCAGCCATTGCAGCCAGGCGAAGAACTGCGGCTCCGCCCCGTGCGTGCGGGCCCAGGCGTTGTGCCGCGTTTCGTAACGGGCAAAACCCTCCAGCACACTGCCGCCTGCGGCCACAAAACGGCGAAAGGCGCGGCCGCGTTCGGTACCGGCCCGGCGCTGCTGCTGGCGGAAGGCGTTGAACATGGCCTCCAGCGCTTCGTACTTGAGCTGGTTTACCCCTTCGTAGTCGACCAGGGGCGCGGCCTGCAGCCGGGCCCGGCGCTCCTGCCAGGCCGCGGTGGCCAGGGTCGCGGCCACCGCTTCCCACTCGGGCTCGCGCTCCGGGTCGATATACTGCGGATTCAGGAAGCGGCGATCAGAGGGACTATAGGGGCTCGCGATGGCGTCGCTGTCGCTGCAGGTCGCATGCAGCGGATTCAGGCCGAGAAGATCGGCTCCGGCAGCGGCCGCCAGCGGCAACAGCTCCAGCAGGTCGGTGAAATCACCCACCCCCCAGTTGCGCGCGGAGCGCAGGGTATACAGCTGGCAGCTGATTCCCCACAGGCGCTCCCTGTCAGGTGACTCCGGGGCGTAGAACCGGTCGGGGCAGGCCATCACCCGGGAACTCGCGGACTGGACGCCGTCTGCCACCCGCAGCGTATGGTAGCCGGGCGCCAGCGCCGGCAGGGGCAACTGGCGAGCGCTGTAGCGCGCGCCATCGGCGTGATAATCGCCAACCTCGGGCAGCGAGTCCGGGCGACACTCGCCCGCCAGCACCTCGCCGTCTTCCTGAGTCAACTCCCAGGTAAAGTTCGCAGCCAACTGAGCGGGATGCAGCCGCAGGGCGATCTCGGGCGCCCCCGCGGCGACAATACTGTAGTGAGGCACCCAGTGGCGCCAGAGGTCGGCGTCCAGCCGCTCCACGGCCGCCGCCAGCGCCGCCGGGTCCGCGGTTTCCATGCCCATCAGGCGCAATACCCGCTGTCGCAGTGCCAGGGGCACCTCCCGGCGCTGACCACCGTAGTCCAGGTAATCGCCAGAGATTCCGCAGAGGTAGAGCAGCTTGTCCAGTTCGGTCATGAACGGATCCGGTGGTGGCATCGGGTGCAGGTGCAACAGTGCGCTCGGCGCACGGCCTTCATCATACGTTAGATTGGTGCCGTGATGACAACTGCAGCTGACCCGCGAAGCGCTAGGGGGTAACCAATAACTGGCGTTCAACCACCGCCAGCAAGCGCTCCCCGATCTCCCCCATATCCAGCACGATGCCGGATAATTGCTCGGCCATGGAGGTGACCCGCAGCCCTTCGTGGCCGCAGGGATTGATGCGCTGAAATGGCTCCAGATCCAGGCTCACGTTGAGGGCGAGGCCGTGATAGCTGCAACCGCGGCGCACCCTGAGACCTAGCGAGGCGATCTTGGCGCCGTCGACGTAGACGCCCGGGGCGTCCGCCCGGGGCGCTGCGACAATGTCGTAAGCCGCCAGCAATTCGACCAGGCTCTCTTCAATCAGGGTTACCAGCTGGCGTACCCCGAGGTTGCGCCGGCGCAGGTCCACGAGCAGATACAGCACCCACTGGCCGGGGCCGTGGTAGGTTACCTGCCCGCCGCGGTCGACCTGGATCACGGGGATATCGCCAGGGGCCAAAACGTGCTCGGCCTTGCCGGCCTGGCCCTGGGTAAACACCCGTGGATGTTGCAGCAACCAGAGCTCATCCGGCGTAGTGCCGGTGCGGCTGTCGGTAAACTGCTTCATGGCCTCGAAGGTAGCGAGATAGTCGGCCGCACCGGGAAGCCGGCGGCAAAGCGGCGGCATGGGCTCAGATCACCATGTTGACCACGCCGGTCGCCATCAGGTCCTCGTGCAGGGCCTTGAGCTGCTCCGGCCCGGTCGCGGTGATGGTGATGGTCATGGAGGTAAACGTGCCCTTGCTGCTGCCCTTGATGGCGATCGTTTCCTGATCAAAGCCCGGAGCATGGCGCTCGAAAACCTCGATAATGAGGCTTTCGTAGCCGTCGCAACTGCGACCCAGCACCTTGATCGGGTAGTCACAGGGAAATTCGATTTTCGGCGGCTCTTCAGTGCTCACAGGGCCACCTCAGACGCTGAACAGTTTGCTGATCCACATCATGATGCTGTCCCAGATGCGGGCAAAGAAACCAGCCTGGTCCACCGGCTCCAGCGCCACCAGCGGAGTTTCAAACACTGTTTCACCCTTTAGGGTCAGGTGCACGGTGCCGAGCGCGTCCCCGCGGCTGATCGGCGCAACGACTGTCGGCTGCAGCTCAATATCGGTCTGCAACTGCTCGCGCTGACCCCGCGGCAATGTCGCTTTCGCGGCCTCCAGCACGCCGACAGCAATGCTGTCCTGTACGCCCTTCCACAGGCGCGGCTCGGCCAGTACCTGCTCCGGCTCGAACAGGTTTGCAGTCTCGTAGAAGCGGAAGCCGTAGTTCAACAGGCCGCGGCTTTCATTCTTGCGCGCGGTAGCACTGCGGGTGCCCAGTACTACCGAGATCAGGCGCATGCCATTGCGCTCGGCCGACGCAACCAACCCGTAACCTGACTCACTGGTGTAGCCGGTCTTGATGCCGTCTACCGATGGATCCTCGCCCAGCAGTGAATTGCGGTTGTACTGGCGGATGTTGTTGTAGGTGAACTCACGCTCCTTGTACAGCGCGTAGTGCTCGGGGAAATTATTGATCATGGCGGCCCCCAGCGTCGCCAGATCGCGCGCGGTCACTACCTGGCCGTCCGCTGGCAGGCCGTGGGAGTTCGCGAAATGGGAGCTGCTCATGCCCAGCGCCTGGGCGTGGCTGTTCATCATCTCGGCGAAGGCGGCCTCACTGCCGGCCAGGTGCTCGGCCACCGCCACGGTGGCGTCATTGCCCGAGGAAATGATGATGCCGTACTCCAGCTCGCGAATAGTGACTTCCTTGCCCGGCTCAATCCACATCAACGAGGAACCGGCGAACACCGGGTTCTGGGACCAGGCATTGCGGCTGACCGCAACCAGGTCATCCGCATTCACCCGGCCGGACTCTATTTCGCTGGCCAGTACGTAGGCCGTCATCATCTTGACCAGGCTGGCCGGGGGCCGGGGCATGTCGGCGTCGTGCTCTACCAGCACCGCGCCGGTGTCGGCGTCCACCAGCAGATAGGCTTCGGCGGCCACCTGGGGGGGCGCAGGGATTATTCCAGACTGTGCCGCGGTAGATTGCGCGGTGGCGGCGGACAGGACTAACAGGGTGGAGATCAACAAACGCTTCATAACTGCAATGGACTCAATGTGGTGGAACGTGAATCGGATCGGGGCTGCCTCACGGCAGCAACTGTGTGCCGGTGTAACCGCTGGCTTCCAGACGCTGCTGTACCAGCAAAATTTCCTCGTTGCTCTGCATCGGCCCTATCCGCACCCGGTATAGAAGGCCACTGCCGGTGTCGACCGGGCTGACCGCAACGGGAGGGGCCACCAGGGCCTCGAGCTCCGCGCGCAGGCGCTGGGCGGAAGACTCGGAGCCAAAGGCGCCCAGCTGCACAAAGCGATAGCTGCCGAGCGGAGTACCGCGACGATCGTCGATGCCGGCGAGATTGATGACTTCCACTTCCACCGGTGCCGTGCCCACCTCCATGAAGCCCAGCTTGACTGCGGCGCCGTAGGACAGGTCGATCAGGCGATCGCTGTGGAATGGGCCCCGGTCATTGACCCGCACCACGACGCTGCGGCCATTTTCGAGGTTGGTGACACGGGCATAACAGGGGATGGGCAGGGTCTTGTGCGCCGCGGACGCGGCGTAAAGATCGTAGATCTCGCCGTTGGAAGTCTTCTGGCCGTCGAACTTGGTGCCGTACCAGGAGGCGACACCGCGCTCCCGGTAATTGGCCAGGCTCGGCAGGATGTGGTAGGTCTCACCAAGGACCGTATAGGGGCTCAGGTTGCCGAGGGCAAGAATGGGATCCGGGCGAGGCACCGCGTCTGTGACGTCCTGCGGGCGAATATTCCGCAGGGGCGCGCCATCCCTGATCACATCGCGGTCCGCTACCGGCGGCTGCCCGGGCCCGACCGGCGGCCGGGTGGCACAACCCACTGCAACCAGTACCACGCCCACCAGCAGGATCGCACCGCGGACAATCACAGTTCCACCCCCGCTGCCAGGCGCTGGCTCAACTGGTGCACGCTCATGGCGTACATGGCACTGTGGTTGTAGCGGGTGATGACATAGAAATTGTGCAGCCCCAGCCAGTGCTCGTGGCCCTCCTCCAGTTCAAAGCGGATGGCCGTGGCCTTGGCTTCCGGGTCCAGGGGCTGCGCGCTGCGCAAGCCTGCCTCACTCAACTCGGCCACGGTGCGCTGCGGTACCAGGCCAGCGTTGAACCAGTCCTGCGGCACATCGGGGCCGGCCTCGGCGGCGGCGACAATAGTTTCACCACTGCGCCAACCGTGGCGGCGGAGATAGTTGGCCACGCTGCCAATGGCGTCTACCGGATTGTTCCAGATATCGATAACGCCATCGTCGTCAAAATCCACCGCGTAGGCGCGATAGCTGCTGGGCATGAACTGACCGTAGCCCATGGCTCCGGCATAGGACCCCTTTATGGCCAGCGGGTCCAGCTGCTGCTCCCCGGTGAGGAGCAGGTAGTTCTTGAGCTCCTTGCTGAAAAATGCAGCGCGGCGGGGATAGTCAAAGGCCAGGGTCGCCAGCGCGTCGATGACCCGGTAGCTGCCCGCGATGCGCCCGTAGAAGGTTTCCACACCGATAATCGCGAGGATGATTTCCGCCGGCACACCGAATACAGCTTCGGCCCGGGCAAAGGTCTCGCGGTGAGCTGCGAAGAATACCAGCCCTTCCTCCTCGCGCTGCTCGGTGAGGAAAATCCGTCGGTATTCATACCAGGGCTTGACCCGCTCCGCGGGCCGTGAAATGGCCTCCAGGATGGCCTCCTGGCGTTCGGCCTGGGCCAGCACCACCAGCAGGCGCTCCCGGTCCAGCCCTCGCTGCTCGGCCACGAGTTCATCGACCAGGGCCCGGGCTCCCGCGTGCTCACCGTAGCTGGCCGCGGCCGAGGCCGCCACAGACCACAGGCACAGTGCCGCCAGACTCCCCTTGAACGCTGCTGTCATCATGCCCTGACTCTCATGGAAATCACTGAATCTACCTGTTACCGGCGGGAGCCGGTATCCGCTGTGGCCACGGCCATCAGCACGCCAAAACCGGCCATCAGGGTCACCACCGAGGTGCCGCCGGCACTCACCAGCGGCAGCGGCACCCCGACCACCGGCAGCAGGCCCGCAACCATACCCATGTTAACAAAGATGTAGACGAAAAACGTCAGCGTCAGGCTGCCTGCGACCATGCGCCCGAAATTGCTGCTGGCGTTCACCGCGATCCAGAAACCGCGCAGGATGATCAGCAGGTAGATTGCCAGCAAGACCAGCACCCCGCGCAAACCGAATTCTTCCGCCAGTACCGCGATGATGAAGTCGGTGTGGCTCTCCGGCAGGAAATCCAGCTGCGATTGCGTGCCGTTGAGCCAGCCCTTGCCGTCCCAGCCACCGGAGCCGATAGCGGTCTTGGACTGGATGATATTCCAGCCCGCCCCGAGCTTGTCGCTTTCCGGGTTGAGCAGGGTCAGGATACGCTGCTTCTGGTAGTCCTTCAGCCCGTACATCCACACCGGCCAGGCGGACATGACAGCCAGTACCACGGCGCCGGCGATGTAACGCCAGCCGATCCCCGCCATGAACAGCACGAACAGGCCGCTGGCGGCAATCAGCAGGGCCGTGCCCAGGTCCGGTTGCAACAGGATCAGGGCCGAGGGCAGGCTCACCAGCACCAGGCAGGCCAGTACATACTTGAACCGCGGTGGCAGGGACCGGGCGGCCAGGTACCAGGCCACCGTCAGCGGCATCACCAGCTTCAGGATCTCCGATGGCTGGAACCGGAACCCCGCCACCTCCAGCCAGCGCTGGGCGCCCTTGGCGCCCACCCCGACAAACATGACCGCGACCAGCAGGGCCACGGCCAGCGGATAGAGCCACGGCGTCCAGCGCTGGTAGCGCTGCAAATCGACCTGGGCGGCGGCAAACATCACCCCGTAGGCCAGCAGGAAGTACTGTCCCTGGCGGATAACGGTTCCCAACTGCTTGCCGGAAGCGCTGTAGAGCACCACCAGACCAAAACCGGTCAGGGCCAGCAACAGCAGCAGCAGCGGGATGTCCATGTGCAGCCGCAGGGCGAGTGGAGTGCGGCGTGCCAGGTCGGCGCTGCCCCCTGGCAGCTGCAGCCGGCGGACGTAATCACCCATCGCCAACCTCGTCATCCGCCACCAGCCAGGCGTCGAGCACGGCGCGGGCGATGGGGGACGCCGCCGAGGCGCCGCCCCCGTTTTCCACAATGACCGCCACCGCGATAGTCGGCGCCTCATACGGGGCGAAGGCGATGAACAGGCCATGATTGCGGTGACGCTCGGCGACCTCGGCTTCGACATACACGGCACCCTGGGCGATGCCGATCACCTGCGAGGTGCCGGTCTTGCTGGCCATTTCATAGCGCATCCCCTCACCGACCTTGCGTGCGGTGCCGCGAGCGCTGTGTACGACCGCGCGCATTGACTCGTGCACCGCGTCCCAGTGCGCGGGCGCGGCGTCCATATTGCCCAGCAGTGGCGCCTCCTGCGGCTCATCGCCGATCGCGCGGATCAGGCGCGGCGCCCGCTGTTGACCCCGGGTCGCCAGCACCGTCGCGGCTACTGCCAGCTGCATCGGCGTCGCCAGCATATAGCCCTGGCCGATGCCCGCGCTCAGGGTCTCGCCCGGGTACCAGGGCTGGTTCAGGGCTTTCCGCTTCCAGCGAGTGGAGGGCAGGACGCCGGGGCGCTCATTGGTGGTATCGAGACCGGTGCGGGTTCCGAGCCCGTAGGCCGAAAGGTGCTCGTGCATGCCATCGATAGTCAGGCGCCTGGCCAGGTCGTAGAAGTAGACATCGCAGGACTGCGCCACCGCCATGTGCAGGTCGACCCGTGGCGCGTGTCCGGTACCGCGAATTTTCAGGATCCAGTCCCGGTAGCGGCGCGAATCCCCGGGCAGGCGATACCAGCCCGGATCGGGCACGGTGCTCTCGGTGGTAACCAGCCCCGACTCCAGCCCGGCCATCGCCATCATCGGCTTGATAGTGGACCCCGGGGGATACTGGCCCTGCACCGCGCGGTTGAACAGGGGCACGTCCAGGGAGTCGCGCAGGGCGCTGTAATCAGTGCCGCTGATGCCGTTTACAAAGAGGTTGGTGTCGAAGCCGGGCTTGGACACCAGCGCCAGCACACCGCCCGTCAGGGGATCAATGGCCACCACCGCGCCACGCTGGTCACCCAGGGCCTCGAAGGCAGTCTGCTGCAGCTTGAAGTCCAGGTGCAGGCTGATATCGCCCCCGGGAACCGGGTCGAAACGCTCCAGTACCCGCAGCACACGCCCGTGGGCATTGGTTTCCACGTTCTGGTAGCCCACTTCACCGTGCAGCAGGTCTTCGTAGAACTTTTCCACGCCGACCTTGCCGACATGGAAAGTGCCGCGGTAGTTGCGCTCGTCCAGCTCCTGCGCCTCCCGTTCATTGATCCGCCCGACATAGCCCACCGCGTGCGAGAACAGCTCGCCGTGAGGGTAATGGCGCACCAGCTGCGCATCCACTGTGACACCTGGCATGCGGTGCCGGTTCACCGCCAGCAGCGCCCTTTCCTCTTCAGTCAGGCGTAAGCGCAGCGGCACCGCCTCATAGGGGCGTCGGCGCTGCAGTTTCAGCTGGAAATTCTCCAGGTCGGCGCCGGAGATCGGCACCAGGGACTGCAGCTCCGCCAGGGTGGCGTCGAGATCGTCGACCCGCTCGCGGACGATGGATAGGATGTGGCTGGAACGGTTGTCCGCCAGCAACACGCCGTTGCGGTCATATATCAGGCCACGCTTGGGCGGCAGGGGTTGCAGTTGCACCCGGTTGCGCTCGGACTGGGTGCGGTAGATCTCGTAGTCGTTGATCTGCAGGTCATAGTAGCGGGCCAGTATCGTGGCCAGCAGCACGAGCACCACCAGCACAGCGAACACCGCGCGGGCGCCGAAGATCCGGATATCACCGCTGGGATCCTTAAGGGGTATATGTTGTGGCATGTAGTCCTGTCGTGTGCGCGGTTACCGACCTGGAGCGCGCCTCAGGCCCGATGATACGGGTGCCCGGCAGTGATTGTCCAAGCGCGATAGAGCTGTTCCGCAAGTAATACCCGCACCAGTGGATGCGGCAGGGTCAGGGCACTGAGGGACCAGCGCTGCCGGGCCAGCGCCAGGCAGGAGCGGGAGAGCCCGTCCGGCCCGCCGATCAGCAGGCTGACATTGTCGCCGGACATCTGCCAGTCCGCGAGCCGCGCCGCCAGCTGCTCGGTGCTCCAGCTGTCGCCGCGGACCTCCAGGGCGACGACCCGGTCACCATTGGGCACCGCCTTGATGATCTGCTCGCCCTCCCGCTCCCGCAGCTGTTCCGGTTTGCTGTCCCGGCCGCGGTGGGCGAGCGGCAGTTCGCGCCACTGCAGGCGTATTTCCCGGGGCAGGCGTTTGCTGTATTCAGCCACGCCCTGGTCGACCCAGGCCGGCATCTTGCCGCCAACGGTGATAACCGTCAGCCGCATCAGGACTCAGGCCGAGTATCGACCCAGAGCCGCTCCAGATCGTAGAAGTCGCGGGTCGCCGGCAGCATGACGTGCGCCACCACATCGCCAAAGTCCACCAGCACCCATTCGCCGGGGTTCTCACCCTCGACACCCAGCGGGCGCACGCCTTCCTTCTTGGCGTCCATGCAGACATTGTCAGCCAGCGACTTGACGTGCCGGTTCGAGGTACCGCTGGCTATTACCAGGTAGTCCATGACATCAGTCAATTCGCGGACATCGAGGGTTACGATGTTGACCGCCTTCATATCTTCAAGGGCGGCTACAACAATTTCTTTCAGGGCTTCGGCTTGCATCCGGTCGGGTTCTCTCCAGGGGATCAGTTGTCGTCAGCAGTACCGCGGTACAGCTCATGGGTTTCAATATAGTCCAGTACGGGCTCCGGCAGCAGGTAACGCGCGGAACGCCCCGCGCGGCAGAGGGCCCGGATCTCGGTGGAGGAGATCGCCAGGGGCCGCAGCTCCAGCACCAACACCCCTCCCGCGGGCCGCGCTCGGAGGGCATCGGGATCCGCCATCCGGTGCTGTGCCAGCCATTCGGCCACCGTGCCCGCCCCGGGCAAATGCCAGCCCGGGCGCGCAATCACGATGATATGGGCGTAGTCCAACAACGCCTGCCAGCGGTGCCAGCGCTCCAGCCCGAGCAGGGCGTCGCAGCCCATGACCAGACCCAGGCTGCGCTCGGGACCGTACTCGTCGCGCAAACCTGCCAGACTGTCGACCGTCCAGGAGGGGCCGCTGCGCGCGAGTTCGCGGCGGTCGCAGACCAGCCGCGCCTCACCCGCCACCGCCCGTTCCACCATATCCGCCCGGGACTCAGCGGGACAGCCCGGCGCCTGCCTGTGCGGCGGGTTGGCACAGGGCATCAGGTGCAGGCGCTCGAGCCCCAACAGCTCCACCAGCTCCAGCGCCGAGCGCAGGTGGCCGTTGTGGATGGGGTTGAAGGTGCCGCCAAGGACCGCCACGGGGCTGGCGTTTGCCGCGGTCGCAGTCAACGGCGAACCTGCCCCTCGCCAAAGACAACATACTTGCGGGAAGTAAGTCCTTCAAGTCCTACCGGGCCGCGGGCGTGAAGCTTGTCCGTGGAGATGCCGATTTCCGCTCCGAGGCCGTACTCGAAACCGTCGGCGAAACGGGTGGACGCGTTGACCATGACCGAGCTGGAATCCACTTCCCGCAGGAACCGCATGGCATTGCCGTGGTCCCGGGTCACGATACTGTCGGTGTGCTGCGAGCCATAGTGGTTGATGTGCCCTATGGCAGCGTCCAGGTCAGCGACCACCCGCAGGGCGAGCACCGGCGCCAGGTATTCTTCGTGCCAGTCCTGTTCCGTGGCCGCGGTAATCGCCGGCAGCAGCTCCCGGCTGCGCTCACAGCCGCGCAGTTCAACCCCTTTGCCCGCAAACGCCGCTGCCAGCTGCGGCAGCAAACCATCCGCCTCCGCGGCCGCCACCAACAGGGTTTCCATGGTGTTGCAGGTGCCGTAGCGCTGGGTCTTGGCGTTGACCGCAATCTCCAGCGCCATGGCGTGGTCGGCACCGGCATCGATATAGACGTGGCAGACGCCGTCCAGGTGCTTGATCACCGGCACCCGGGCGTCCCGGCTGATGCGCTCGATCAGGCCCTTGCCCCCGCGGGGGACAATGACGTCGACAAACTCGGGCATGGTGATCAGGGCCCCGACCGCGGCGCGGTCAGCGGTAGCGACCACCTGCACCGCAGCGGCGGGCAGGCCGGCGGATTCAAGGCCCCGGGTGATACAGGCGGCGATGGCCGCATTGGAGGCCAGGGCCTCGGAACCGCCGCGCAAAATGGTGGCATTGCCCGACTTCAGACACAGGCTGGCCGCTTCCACCGTCACATTGGGACGGGACTCATAGATGATACCGATGACACCCAGGGGCACCCGCATCCTGCCGACGCGGATGCCGCTGGGCATGGTGTTGACGTCGCTGATACTGCCTACCGGATCCGCCAGCTCCGCAACCTGGCGCAGGCCCGTCAACATGGCGTCGATGGTCGCCGGCGTCAGTTCCAGCCGGTCCAGCAGGGCGGCCTCGAGGCCGCGCTCCCGACCGCGGGCGAGGTCTTCGGCATTGGCGGCGGCCAGCTCCGCACGAGACTCATCGAGCGCGGCGCAGGTCGCCAGCAGGGCGGCATTGCGCTGGGCCGTGGACGCCGCCGCAACCTGCCGGGAGGCGGCGCGGGCGGCGCGGCCCAGATCCTGCATGTACTGCTCAACACTCATTCCCGCTTACCGGACCCAAGACAAAGCGCGATTATACCTGAAGGCCGCCGGACGTGTGCTACTCTCACCCAAAACCCCGGAGCCGCCATGCCTGACACCCCCGAACTCGAATGCTTCTACGACTGTTCCAGCCCCTGGACCTACTTGGCGTTCAGCCGCCTGCAGTCCTTGAGCGCCCGGCAAGGCGTGCCCGTACAATGGCGCCCTATTCTGGTCGGCGGGGTTTTCAATGCGGTCAACCAGGATCTGTACGCCGCCCGGGAAGGGATGTTCAACAATCCGCGGCGCCTGCGGCACTATCAGAAGGATCTCGCGGACTGGGCTGAATTCTGTGGCCTGCGCATCAGCCACCCGGACGTATTTCCGGTCAACTCCGCCCGGGCCATGCGCGGCGCGCTGTTTGCCGGGGACCAGGGCCTGCTGGTGCCCTGGTCGGAGGCGGTGTTTGCGGCCTACTGGGGCGATAACCGGGATATTTCCCAGGCAAAGGAGCTGGCGGCAATCGCGACATCGGTGGGGCTGGACCCCGAGGCCCTGCTGGCAGCGACCACGGACCAGGCCTACAAGGACCGCCTGCGGGCCAATACCGACGAGCTGGTGGCGCGGGGTGGCTACGGCTCCCCCACCCTGTTTATCAACGGCGACGACATGTACTTCGGCAATGACCGTTTGCCGCTGGTGGAGTACCGGCTGCAGCAGCTACTGGCACCGGCAGTCCGACAGGAATAATCGGGCCACCATTTGTTGACAACAATTCTCATTAGCATTAAGGTGACTGGCAGTATCAAGCGCAGGTGACCAAACCATGTATGTATGTGTCTGCAAGGGAATTACCGACCATCAGATTCGAGCTGCAGCGCACGAAGGCGTGAGTTCTGTCGATGAGCTGCGCGACTGCCTGGGCGTCGCCAGCCGCTGCGGCAAGTGCAGCGCTCTGGCGGCGGACGTGCTGCACGAGTCATTGCTGGAACGCCCACCAGAGCAAGTCCTGTTTTACGCAGCCGGCTAACGCCGTCCGGCGATCTGCGCAGTGACGGTGGTTGACCGGGTTGCGGGATCACTGCAAGCTCGCCACATCGGTCCCACTGTTTCCGCGGAGGTTTAACGTGAAAGGCGATCCCCAGGTAATCGAACACCTCAACAAAATTCTCGGCAATGAACTCGTTGCCATCAACCAGTACTTTCTGCATTCCCGCATGTACCGCGACTGGGGCCTGCAGGAGCTGGCGGACCACGAGTACAACGAATCCATCGACGAGATGAAGCACGCCGACAGGCTGGTGCAGCGCATCCTGTTCCTGGAGGGTCTGCCCAATCTGCAGGACCTCGGGAAACTCCTTATCGGGGAGAACACGGCGGAAGTTCTGCGCTGCGACCTGAAACTGGAGCACCTCGGTCACAAGGACCTCAAGGAGGCCATTGCCCACTGTGAGGCCGTGAGTGACTACGCTTCCAGGGACCTGTTGGCGGACATTCTGGCGGGCGAGGAAGAGCACATTGACTGGCTGGAAACGCAGCTGGGCCTGATCGAAAGGATCGGCCTCGAAAACTACCTGCAGACCGCTATGCACACGGTCAAACCCGACTGACAGGCAGCCCTGCCGGGCCCGCTACCCTCAGAGCGGGGCTGCCTTCAGCGGGGCTGCCTTCAGCGGGGCTGCCTTCAGCTGGTGCTCTGTGCGGCTCCGGCTTCCTTTACCAGGGTCTGCAACTCGCCACTCTCGAACATCTCGCTAACGATATCGCAGCCGCCAATCAGCTCGCCATTGACCCACAGCTGGGGAAAGGTCGGCCAGTTGGCATACTTCGGCAAGTTGGCGCGGATATCCGGGTTGGAGAGTATGTCGACATAGGCAAAGCGCTCACCGCAGGCCATCAGCGCCTGTACGGTCTGCGCGGAAAAGCCACACTGGGGCTGATTTGGCGAGCCCTTCATATACAGCAGAATGCTGTTGCTTGCGATCTGTTCTTTGATGGTGTCGATGATATCCATGCAATTTTCGGCCTCTGTCTTGGTTGGTCGTTGGACCAGAAGTGTGTTGCGAAGTTTAACTGATTCGGCGACAAATTGCTGTTGCTGCCAGCCGCGGCACGTCCCGCTAATTCGGCTCGAAACGCCTCAGGTGGCTCGCATACGGTCGCCAGCGCTCGATGGCATTGGTGTGTATCGCCTGCCGCACCTGGGCGTGACTGGCGGTAAACACCGGACGCTCAAGAGCCTCCGGCTTCAGCGTGGCGGGGTCGAAGGGGATTTCGCAGGCAGCGAGCAATTCGGGAATCCGCGCTTCAGGTGCCCGCACCAGGTCCTCGTAGCTGATCTCGGTAAAGAGTGGCGGTAGCACCACCCGCCAGTGCGCCAGCAATCGGTCGTGGCGCCGGAACACACCCACCATAGCGTCCAGGTCGTGATACCAGGCCTCGTGGGCGGCGAAGTTCGCGGTGTAAAGGGACCAGGCCAGGGCCCGGGGGTCGCGCCGGCAGTGAACCATGGGGGCATCCGGGAAGAGTAGCCGCAAAAAGCCCGCGATTCGCGAGTTGGCCGGCAGTTTGTCCACGACCCAGCGGGCGTCAAGTCCGCGCTCGAACAGTCCGTCCAGATACCGTTCCCGGGCACGCTCCAGCTCCTCGCGCAGCCGCGAATCCGCAGGCAAGGGCAGCGGATCCCCCGGTCCGAGGCCCAGTCGCTGGCGGCAGGCATGCTCCACCTCTGGCCCCAGGGTCAGCTCGCCGCCAGCGGCCACCAGTGGGTGGGAGGCGAGAATCTGCTCCACCAGTGTGGTCCCCGAGCGCGGCAGACCGATCACGAATACCGGCGTCAGGTCGATACCGGAAGGCGGCAGCGAAGCCTCGAACACAGTGGGTTGCCAGTTGGCCAGATCGGCTTCCAGCTGGCGTTCGGCAGTATCCGCATCGTACCGGATACCGTGCTCGGCCAGCGTCGTCCGGGCCAGGTCGTTGGCGGCCCGGTAATGGGCCAAGGCAGCGTCCGCGTCGCCAGACTGCTCGAGCAGTCGCGCCCTGGCGAAGCGAATGTTGATGCGGTCCGCCGCGGGCAGCTCTTCGTGTCCGGTGAGTTCGGCAATATGACGACTCTCGGCTTCGTTGACGCGGCCACCGTCCAGGTCCACCAGGTTGTAAAGCGCCTCGCCCGAGTTCGGTTGCACGGCCAGCGCCCGGCGATAGCGCTGCGCCGCGGCCTCCACATCACCCCGCGCCTTGCTCGCATGGCCGGCCACCAGATGGGTGAAGGGCCGATCGGCAAACCGGTCATCCAGCAGGGCTTGCAACGCCGAAAGAGCCGCCAGGTCCTGCTCTGCCAGCAGGGTCCGGGCCAGGCGCTCGTGGATGGCTGGATCCTTCGGCTGCCGTGCCGCTTCCTGCTGCAGTGCGCGCCGGCCTGGCACGACGCTCACGAGGCGTCTGCGACCTCGCCCAGGACTACCGCCCGAAGGCGGTTCGCATCCACCGTTTCCTCGGTGATGCGACAGCGCTCGAGAAGAAACCGGACCACCCTTTCTTCCAGCAGCGGTGACTGCAGCTCGGCCATCGCGGTCGGGTGGTCCAGATAGTAGTCGATGATCTCGTCCTCGTGCTCGGGGTCCCGGCCGGCGACTCGCTCCACCAGCTGCTCGACCTCTGCCCGCGGCACCTCGATGCTGTTGCGACAGGCTATTTCGGACAAGAGCAGGGCCAGCCGGATACGGCGCTCGGCAATGGCCGCAAGCTCCTGGTCAGTCGCCGGATCCGGTTCCTCGCCTACCGCATCGCGGTAGCCGGCGACGACCCGGGTGTGCTCGGAGTCGACCATCTCCTCCGGCACCGGAAATCCGTACTGCTCAAGCAGTGCGTCGAACAGTTGGCGCCGAACATATTCGTCGGCAAGAGCGGCGCATTGCTCATCGCCATCGGTGGCCCGGAGCCGATGGATGGGGATTTCTGCCATGTCTCCCAGCTCAATCTCGGGGGTGACATCGACCGTCAACACGAACGCCCCCGGGGCTTCAGTGTCGATTCGTATCGATGGGCGGGAGCGGGGAGAGAGGCCCCGCTCTGCTATCAGGCCACGGGTGACACTGATGGCCAGCGAGTCGACGACGCCCTCGCGCAGCCGTTTGCCGTGATGGGTACGCAAAGCCGACAGTGGGGCACGGCCGGGCCGGAAACCCGGTACGGTCAGTTTGCGTCCGCCCCGGCGCAGCCGCTCGTCGACGGCCTCGCGGACGCGCTCCGGGTCGAGTTCAATCCTGTATTCGTGGCGCAGTCCGTCCACCTGTTCGGCGATAATTCGGGCGGGCTCCATGGTGGTTTCCAGCTGGTTGGTGGTTTCGCCGCGCAGTATAGCAGTGGCCGTACGCGCGGCGAATCGTCTCTGGCGTCGCCCAGCGCCGGGACGACTCGCCCAATTTGGCTCTGACACCCCAATAGGGTAGAATCCACTTATTCGCGCACGGAGCAGCTCGCTACGAAACCTGGTTATCGTAGTTGCAACTATTGTTTCTGCGGCCACAAGGCCGGTGCGAAACCCGGCAAGAATTTCAGCTTACACGCCGCCTTCCAGGCGCCGAGACAACAACCGGCGTCTGTCTAGTATTTTGTGTCTATTTATTTCGCAACAAAGGGTTCTCAGGCCATGTCCAGCAAATCGAGTTTACGTAACCGCTATTTTCAGTCGCTACTCACCTCCACCGCGCTCATTTCCGCCAGCACTGTCAGCACCGGGGTGTCTGCCCAGGAGCCGGTTCAACAGGCCAACCAGAGCGGTGCCCTTGAAGAGATCGTTGTCCGCGGCGTTGCTCGCAAGTTTCGCCCGGAAGAGCAGAACTCCGCAACCGGCCTGAACATGGCGCTGATTGACACGCCGCAGTCGGTCACGGTCATTACTCCGGAAATGATGAACACCATCAATGCCAAATCCGCCTACGAGGCCACCGATATGGTCCCCGGCGTGCAGCGCTCCGGTTTCGGCTTCGGTTTCGAGCAGATCGTGATGCGAGGAATTTTCAACAGCACTCATCGCGTGAACAACATCCTCCTCGGCAACGACCTGACCTCAATTGACTCCTACGCTGCCGAGCGTCTGGAGATCGTTCGCGGCCCGGCGACCGTCCTCTATGGCGTCACCGGCTCGTTCGGCGGTGAGATCAACTCGATCCTGAAAAAACCGCTGCGCACCCCAAGAGCGGAGGTCGGTGCAGAATTCGGCAGTTATGACACGCAGAATTACTCCATTGATCTCGGTGGCCCCCTCAATGACGCAGGCACCGTCTCGGGGCGCCTGGTTGCCAAATACGGCGAATATGACCTGCCGCTCGACATCGACGGCGAAGATTTCCCCAACTACCAGTTCATGGTGATGGGTGCAGTGGCCTGGGATATCGCACCGATGACAACCCTGCGGGTGAGCTATTTGCACCAGGAACGCAACATGGATCCATGGGATGGTGGAGCTCTCGTCGAAAACCCCGACGGCACGCTGGCCATGCCCAATGCGGATCCCGAACAGTGGTACTTCTCCCATCCGGACCAGTCCAAGGAAACGCTGGACATGGAATTCGGCATTGTTGAGCTCGAACACCAGCTCGCCAGCGGCTGGAACTCCACCACCCAGCTGGCCTGGAACAAATACGATGAGGACCTCTCCTACTTCTATCCATTCGGCCCGTTTGGTGCGTACTCGCTGGGCGATGATGAAATCTACATCTACACCTACGATGTTGAGCGCGACGGCGAGGAACTCACGCTGCGCCAGTCACTGGGTGGCGATTTCGACCTGTTCGACAAGAACCATGAGTTCTTTCTCGCGGCAGAATATAGCGACAATCAGGATCCGGACCGTTTCCAGCTGCTGAACTCGGCCTTCCAGGGCTTTGGCACCATTGACATGTACGGCGCCGGCTACGACGGTCAGCCGCGCTTTGCCGACGGCTCCGAATTCAATCCGATCTCGGGTAATCGCGAGGCAATACTCGGTGTGCGGCAGGAGTTGCTCGACGAAACGGAAGACCTGTTGCTGAGTGCGCAGGTGCTGCTCAACCCGACCGAACGACTGCAGCTGATGTTCGGTGTGCTCTATCAGAAGAACAACAGCACCACAACCATTCCGATTAACTCCGGTGTTGTGAACAATCCGCCGGAAGTGACCAAAGTCGGCTTCGAAGAAGAGGTGTACCGCTTTGGCGCCACCTACGACATCGTCGACGATCTGGGCTTTGTTGACGATGCGCGGGTCTACTACAGCTACAGCGAGGGCTTTGAGCCGCAGATCTTCAATGATGCCGACGGCAATTCGGTGAGTGCGCCGCAGAAGATGGAGCAACACGAAATCGGCTTAAAAACCGAGATGTTCGACGGCGCGGTGGCGACCTCGCTGGCTCTGTACGACTATGAGATCACCAACATAGAAGTCTCCAGCGCGTTCCTCGGGTCCTTTGGCGGTTTCGGCAGTACCGTCCTGGAAGGTCTCCAGGAGGCTACCGGGGTTGAGGCCGAAATCATCGGCGAGATCCTGCCGGGCTGGAACGTCTCCGCAAACTACGCCTGGTCCGACATCGACATCGTCGACCCCAACAGTGGCTCGGCACCGCCACGGACCACCCCGGAGCATTCCGGCGCCATCATCACTACCTACGAGTTCCTCGAGGGCTCCATGGCGGGACTGCGCGTTGGCGCCACGCTCAAGATCAGCGGTGACTACAGCTTCATCGACGGTCCGACCAACGTCGGCCGCTTCGGTGCACTGGAAGACGGCGCTCACGAGCGCCTTGATCTGCATGCATCCTATGCACCGCGTTCGGGCCAGTTGGAGAATTTCGAGTTCTACGCGAATTTCAACAACGTGTTTGACGAGGACATCATGGTGGCCAAGCAGGGCAACCCGGGCTACGGCATCATGTTCATCGATCAGCAGCGCATGACCGTGGGCATGCGCTACATCCTCGAATGATGGGCCCTGTGCGCAGCATGACGCGAGCCGCACGGGGCAGTTTCTGCCTGCTCCTCGCGCTGTCGTTCGCCGTTCCGGCGGGCGCCAGCTACGGGATCTACGTGGGGCGCGAGCTCACGGCCGATGGCAGTGTGCTGCTGGGCGGCACCGGCGAGGAGGTCTCCAGTCACTGGCTGGAGATCGTTCCCGCCGGAACTCACCCCGAGGATGCCACGATCTCCGTTGGCGTCGACGAGCGCGCCAACTACCCGGGCGAGTTCATCGAGATTCCGCAGGCCCCCCGGACCGCGAAATACATCACGATGAACTACACCGACTACGAGGGTTTTCCTCCGCCGCTGACCAACGGCGGACTCAACGAGCACGGTGTCGCCGCGCGTGATATATGGGCTCCCTCACGACCTGAGCTCGCCGCAATGACCCCCGAGCCTCAGCGCGGCCCCAACTATTCGGATCTCTCCCGCATCGCCGTAGAGCGTGCCAGCAGCGCCCGCGAAGCGGTGGCAATCATCGGTGCGCTCATGGATGAGTACGGCTATTCCACCTACGGTGGCAATTCGCATCTGTTTGCGGACGCGAAGGAGGGCTGGGTGGTACTCAACTTCGCCGGTGGTCAGGGCCTGTGGATCGCGCAGCGTCTGGGCCCTGATGAAGTACGCATGTCCTACCCCGGCTACATTCACGAGGTACCACTGGACTACCGCGAACGCGACGACTGGATGGGCTCGGAAAACTTCACCTCCTTCGCCGTGGAGCAGGGCTGGTGGGATCCCGAATCCGGTGAGCCCTTTGACGCCAATGCGGTTTACGGCAATGGTGAAGGTCGCTCCGAAGGTGTACGCATCATCGAGGCACGACTGCGCGAGCAGGCGAAGGATGGCGGTGTCACACTGCGGCAGATGATGGACGCGGTGCGCGATCCGCTGATTTCGTCCGACGCTGCAGGCTACGGACAGGTAGCCCACATCCGTCAGCGGGATCCGCATCCGGAGCTGAAGATGCTCTGGGTGGCGCCTACCGGCTCGGTGACGGCACCCTTTGTTCCCTACTGGATTGCCGGGTCCGAGGTGCTGCCGGAGTTCGGCAAGCACCGCTACCTGACCAAGGGCCAGGCCTCGACCTTCGTCCGTCCGGACTTCGCGATTCAGGAGGCATCCCGCTTCGCAGGGCGACTGTTCAAGCGTTTGATGTACTACACCTGCGATGCCCCGGCGCGATTCCTGCCCGAGGTGACCGAGGCGCTGACGGCGTTCGAGAACCAGAGCATGGAACAGGCGAATGCCATTGAGGCGCGCTCGCTGGCGCTGTTCAAGGCGGGTGAGCCCGAGCTGGCGCGAGGCGTGATCGACGACTATTCATCAGCCCGGGCCCGGGCGGCGCTGGAACTGGGTGGCGCTCTGCTGGGCAGCATCGAGGCCCGGCACCGGCTGCTGGAGGGTCTGCAGGCCCCCGTGGACACGCGCGAAATTGGCACCCGCCACGGCCCCTATGTGAACTGCCGCATCGACTGATGGGTCAACCCGCCCGGGGCCGCTCAGGCAGCGTCCCCGGGCGGCAGTATCGGCGCCAGGATCTTTCGCAGCGGCGCCAGCTCTTCCTCGTAATTGCGCCAGCGCTGGACCGAACCGCGATAGATCGGCTGTCGGACCTGCCAGCGACTGGGCGTGCGCACCCCGCGCTCGGTGCGATGGAAATCCAGGCAGGCGGCTTCCCATTCCAGACCGCAGTGCTGCAACAGCCTCTGTACCTGACCCTCCGTGTCTTCCACCATGGCTTCATAGGGTAGATTCAGGATCTCGATCGGCAGCACCTCCTGCCAGTGCTGCATCAGCCGGTGATAATCCAGATAGTACCGCCCCAGAGTGTCGAGTCGATTGGCGAAATGGATCTGGTCGGCGAAGCTGGTGAAGTAGCAGGACAGGCAGTTGTCCAGTGGATGGCGCTGGCAGTGCACCACCTTGGCGCCGGGAAACAGCAGTGCGATCACGCCCAGGTGCATGAAGTTGAACGGCAGCTTGTCGGTAATGCGGTCGGCGCTGGTGGAGACCTTGTCCAACTGCTCCAGATAGCGCCGGCCCATGCGCCGCAGGGCCACGCGCCCGGTGGTCAGCAAGCCCTCCGGGTACGGCTCGCCGGAGCGCGACAGCTCACCGATCTGATAGCTCACTTTCAGCAGCATCGACATCTCGCCCCCGGCAGCGACCCGGGAATGGCTCGCCAGGATCTGTTCGGTCAGCGTGGTCCCGGAGCGGGGCATGCCGACCACGAAGATCGGACGCTCCGATGTGAGGCCGGAATCGACAGCCCCGGCGTAGAATGACCGGTCCAGCGTGCTAATCAGTCGATCAATGGCGCGACTGTAACCGTCGCTATCGAAGGGGTCGCGTGCGGCCTGGACGTCGTAGCCCCGCTGCAAATGCTGGAAGGCCTTGTGGTACTCGCCGGCACGGTCCGCATGATAACCCAGGGCAATGTTCAGCCGGATGCGGCCGTCCTCCGGCGTTGCCGGATTCCCGGCCAGTCGCTGTGCCGTTGCCACCCACTCCGGGGCGACCTCACCCTCGCGCATCTGCAGCAGCCGGGACAGCGCCAACGGGCTCTCCGGCTCCCGGCGCAGGATGGCGAGGTACTGCATCCGCGCCTGTCGGAAGCGGCCAGCAGACTCGCAAGCGTCCCCCAGGCCGAGGCGAATGCGCGGGTCGTCCGGATCTAGCTTCAGCGCCTCCTGGAACGTATCGATCGCCGCTGCCACGTCACCGCTCTTGATCTGCACATCGGCGAGCACTCGTAGCGGCCCCGGCTGTCCCGGCCGCAGCGTCACCAGCTTTTCCAGCAGCGGCCGGGCCTGGTCAAAGCGGCTCAATTGTCGCAGGGCCTGGGCCAGGTTGTTGAGGGCGTCGGGGTGCTCCGGGGCCAGCTTCAGCGCTCTGGAGAAGGGCTCGAGAGCCTCCTGGGGCGCATCTGCCTTGACCCGGACACTGCCCAGGTCGCTCCAGGCGTTGGCGTTGCGCGGCTCGATCGCAACCGACCGGGACAGCAGGCTGTCGGCCTCCTTCAGCCGGCCCTGTTGCAGCTCGGCCAGGCCCATGTAGTGCAGCGCCTGCCAGTGCTCCGGCTCCGCGGCGAGAATACCCCCGTAGATCCGGGCCGCCGCCGCGACGTCGCCCCGGCGCTGGAGTTCGACGCCCTTGCGGACGCGGGCGTCCAGAGTCACAGGCTTGTTCATCAGTCCCTGCCCCGGTCTGCTGGCACCCGATCGGGATCGGCGCCGACCAGGCAGCTGACCGCCTGACCGCCATCGTTGATGTTGCCTGCCGCTGGTGCCGACGGAATGCCATGGCGCAGCCGCACTTCGGTGCCGATGCCGGCCACCAGGTCACGGCCGATCGCCAGAGCCTCGGCGGCGCGTGCGTGGCTTTCCCGAGTGAGCATTGCCCGGGCGGTGTCGGGCTCGCCGGCGGCATAAGCGAGGGCGGTTGCGCGCTCGACAGGTGGCAGGCCGGCGCGGATAGTGTCCTCGAAGGCCGTCAGGGTGGTCTGAACACGGTCGAGCTGTTCTTCAGGGAAGGCACAGGTGAAGTACATCAGGCGCTTGAACACCCGGCCGGCGAATTCCGTGGCCTCACGCAGCTGGAAGTCGGGGTTGATGAAGTCTGGCCCCGAGCCCTCGGTGAGATAGCGGTGCTGGCCGTACTCGGCTGGCACATCCCGGGTGCCGATCCACCAGGGCAGAAATGGTGCCGTCACCGAGCCGGTAGGGGCGATCCAGAGCAGCGCGAGGTCCGGGTGCGGCAGATCACTGCGCAGGTGGGCCACCTGGCCGTAGCCGGCGTGATCGTCGGCGATTCGCGGATCCCGAACCAGGCCCATCATCTCTTTCACGGTCACCGGCGCCAGCGCGCGCAGCTCCTCCTCCAGCATCTGCGGCGAGACATACTTGGTACCCGGGTGGCGCATGATTCCGCCAAGGCCATAGACCTCGTCGACATTGAAGGGCTGATCGGAATCCGGCGCATACCAGCCCTGCTCGACGGCGAAAGAGATCAGGTTGGGCGACCCCATCCAGTCGTCGTGGTCGCGATAGTCCCCCGGGACGTCACCGATATAGCCAGGATAACTGACCCGGACGTCGTCCGGCCCCAGCCGCTCCGCGACCCAGAGCCCCTCTCCGCCGGCGAATTCCAGAACCACCCAGCCTTCGTTCTGGTCGGCGATCAGGTGCGAGTTGCCCCCGTAGGTGGTGTAGCCGTGCTGGTCGATCAGTGCGCCGATAATCGCCACCGCTTCGCGAGCGTTTGTTGCTCGCTCCAGGGCAATGCGGGCCAGGTCGCTATAGTTGGGCCCGGTCTGGCCAGGCGGCGTCATTGCCACCAGTTCCGGCCGGGACGGCGACCAGATATCGCGAATGGCGACCTGGTGTTCGTTGAGGCCACCGTTGGTGAGGGGCGCGGGGAAACCGGCGTAGCTGGTGTAGTTCATGGTTATGTAGCGGAAGGTCTCGCGAACCTGCGGAATCTCGATCAGACGTGCCGGCAGCGAGGCAAACTCTGTCGCGCCGACGGTGATCGTCGCGCCGCGGGCGTGGCTTTGCCGGGGGACGATCTCCAGCCAGTGACTGGACGGCTCCTCGCCCGTGCCGCCCAGCAGCACGCTACCGTCGGCCGTCAGGTTCTTGCCAACGTAATAACCATAACTGGCGCTCGCATCCGCAATGTTGATAGCCGCAAGCAGGATGAGCAGGTGGGGAATAAGTCGAATCAAGGTGCTGGCTCCGGTTGATCAGGGGTTTCAGCACACCGATTCTACCCTATCCGCCGGGTGCGGGTCAGCGCGGTCTCCGGGTCCGGACCTCGCGGTCTCACCCACCGGGTCAGCGAAAAGCGGACAACTCACGTGCTACAGAAACCGCAGAATTCCATTTGCTCCTGTCACCGCGCCGACCGGTTCCTTGACAATATCGCCTGCCGCAGCTTTATTCATTACAACTTCTACATCGTAATCAACACCAGCTGTAAAATCATCGACGGCGTGGGCCCGCGGTTAGGCCTGCTCCTCCAGGGACGGGCGCCGTGCAGTCGCTCTATAAAACTTCCGGTTTGCAAAAAACCGATCATCCTTGGAGAGAACAGCATGAATACAAAAAAACTGACCCTGATGGCCATGATGTTGCCCTTGGCCCTGGCACAGATGGCGAGCAGCGCGTCCAGTGACAAGCCCCCCAAGCAGAGCAACGCGTCAGGCATGCCTGCCCACCTCGCCGGACTGCGCCTGGCCGAGCCGGTGGTGCAAGCCGAAAATCGCAAAATCCACCCCAGCCTGATGCACGCAGATGGCCCGGTGGAGGTCATTATCCGCCTCAGTGAACCCTCGGTGGCGGAGTCCGGGGTGCCCCGCTTCGCGCGCGCCGAGCATAAGCAACGTGTCACACAGCAACAAAATGACTTCCGCAGTACCCTCGCCGCAGCCGGTGCCCAGGAACTGGGAGCCGTCGACACCGTACTCAATGCGATGTTTGCGCGGGTAGATCCGGCAGCCCTGGCCCAGCTGGCGAACAACCCCGCGGTGGTCGCCATTCGCCCGGTGGGCAATTATGAGGTCCACCTGGATGAAACCGTGGATTATATCGGTGCAGCCGCAGTGCAAACGGGCGGCACCACTGGCAGCGGCGTGAAGGTTGCGGTGCTGGATAGCGGTATTGACTACACCCACGTGGCACTGGGCGGGTCTGGCGATCCCGCGGAATACGAGGCCAATGATCCCGACGTCGTCGAAACCGGCACCTTTCCCACCGCCAGAGTCGTGGGTGGGTACGATTTCGTCGGCAGCCAGTGGCCGGGCGGGCCCCTGGCGGACGATGCGGACCCCCTGGATGACGGCCCCGCATCGGGCCACGGCACCCATGTTGCCGACATCATTGGCGGCAGCGGTGGGGTGGCGCCTGACGTCGACCTCTATGCGGTCAAGGTCTGCTCATCAGTTTCCTCCTCCTGCTCCGGTATCGCCCTGATAGAGGGTCTGGACTGGGCGGTAGAGGCGGAAGTAGACATTATCAACATGTCCCTGGGCAGCCCTTACGGCCAGGCCTTTGATGATGACCTGTCGACGGCGGTTGACGGCGCCACGGCAATGGGAGTGCTCACGGTCGCCTCAGCCGGCAACTCCTCGAATAAGCCCTACATTCTCGGCTCGCCTTCAGCAGCCCCCAGTGCCCTAAGCGTGGCCCAGACCCAGGTGCCCTCCGCCAGTCTGCAGCAGATCACCGCGCCCGGCGGCATAGCAATCCCAGCGGTCTTCCAGCCATGGTCGCCAGAACTGAAAGACCCCGTTACCGGGCTGATGCAGTACGGCGCCACAGATGGCAGCAACCTCAACGGCTGCGCACCTTTCGCCGAAGACCTCAGCGAGTATGTCGTGCTGGTGGATCGCGGTGCTTGCGCCTTCACTCTGAAGGCGGCCAATGTAAGCGCAGCGGGTGGTAAAGCAGCCATTATCGGCCTGGTCGCTCCCGGCGAACCCTTCGAGGGTGGCTCCAGCGGTGATACGGTCACGGTGCCCAGCTTCATGATCAGCCAGGCGGATTCGAATACGCTCAAGGGCATCAATGGCACCGAAGTCAGCATAGATCCTGCCAATAGTATCCCTCTGGTCGGCCAGATGGTCGGCTCTTCCTCCCGCGGCCCCAGCGTCCAGTTCAACGCGCTGGCAAAACCGGAAATAGGCGCGCCCGGTGGCTCCGTATCCGCCATTGCCGGATCGGGTACCGACACCGGCCCCTTCGGTGGCACTTCCGGCGCGGCCCCCATGGTCAGCGGCGCCGCGGCCCTGCTGCTCAGTGACAATCTCGAGCTGTCCCCGGCAGAGACTCGCGCGCTGCTGGTGAATACCGGCGAAACCGATATCCGCACCAATGCGTTCTCGGGGCTGGCCCCCATCGCCCGGATAGGTGGCGGTGAGGTCAGGGCCGACAAGGCCGCAGCTACGCCCGTGGCCGCCTGGGATGTGGACACTGAGTCTCCGGTACTGTCCTTTGGCTTCGTCGACGCCGCCGCAGACACGACCTTCTCCAAAACCGTGACTGTCAGGAACTACAGTGACCAGGACCGCACCTATACCATCACGCCGCAATTCCGCTATGACGAGGACGACACCGGCGCCGTCGTTATCACGACGGATCCGAGTTCTGTCACCGTGGGTGCAGAGAACGATGCCTCCTTTACCGTTACCGCGACGGTTGCGCCGGCAAAGCTGAAGACCTGGTACGGCAACTCGGGTGCGCTGGGTGCGGACCCCGCGTGGATCACGGACCTCGAATACGACGGCTATATCCAGTTGCAGGGCACCGACGAGGGCGACGCTATCCACCTGCCCTGGCATATTCTTCCGCGCAAGGCATCCGACGTGTCGGTCGCTGCTGGCCGTGGCAACAAGATCGAGCTGACCAACACCGGTGCCGGTACCGCCCGCGTCGAGGCCTACCACCTGATCGCGACCTCGCCCCAGTTAGCCGACGACCCCTTGACTGGTGGGCGTGGACAGAATAGCCCGATCACCGACTTCCGGGCTATCGGCTATCGCACCGAGCAGGTCCCGGCCAATGTCTGCGGTGCGACGGCGTCCTACGTGATCAGCTTCGCCATCACCTCCTGGGAACCCCAGACCCATGCCAACGTACCCAATCTCTGGGATCTGTACCTGGACTACGATGGGGATGGCATTCCGGACGCCAACATCTATAACTTTGAAGCCGCCGGCAACCTCAGCGATGGCCGCAACCTGACCTTCGCCGCGGGACCTGGCAGCCCCTATTCTGCATTCTTCTTCACCGACCACGAGACCAATAGCCGCAACACGGTCCTCAACGTCTGTGCCGAGCAGATCGGGTTGAAGGCGGGCGCGACCCACGATGCCATCCGCGTCGCCGTCGGCGAGGCCTATGACCTCTACTTCCAGGGCGAGGTCACCGACTCTTTTGCGTCATTCTCGGTGGGCAAGCCGGGCAATGACAACTCACCACTCACCTTCCAGGGCAACAACTCGGGCTACCAGGCGATTCCAGCTGGTGCTACCGTAAGCGCCACCCGGGGTGCGAACCGCCCCACGCTGTTGCTGATCCGCGGCGGCTCAGCCGGTGCTGAGGCCATCATCCTCGACTGATCTCCCCGCAGGCCTGCCTGCACTGCTGTAGCGCTCCGGACTCATGTCCGGGGCGCTGCCTCTCGGCAGCACTCCTCAATTGCCAAATGCGGGCATTCCCGCTACTATCCCCCTTCTGACAGGCAGCTAGCGCTGCCTTTTTGCGTTTCAGGGCCCGGCACTCGGGCCCCTGCACCAGGGAGATAGTGCCGGTGTCCGCATTGATGCAAACCTATGCCAGGCTGCCCGTGACGTTCAGTCACGGTGAGGGTGCCTACCTGTTCGATACGGACGGGCGCCGCTACCTCGACGCGCTCTGCGGCATCAGCGTCACCAACCTGGGTCATGCCCACCCGGCGGTAACCGCTGCGATCCGGGACCAGGCCGGCCGCCTGCTGCACACCTCCAATCTCTACCACATCGCCGCCCAGGAAGCGCTGGCAGATGCGCTCACCACGGTTTCCGACATGGAAACGGCGTTTTTCTGCAACTCCGGGGCCGAGGCCAATGAGGCTGCGATCAAGCTGGCGCGCCTCTATGGGCACCAGCGCGGAATCGACAAGCCCACCGTCATCGTGTTCGAGAACGCCTTTCACGGCCGCACCCTCGCCACCCTGAGCGCCACCGGCAACCGCAAGATCCAGGCCGGGTTCGAACCCCTGGTCAGCGGCTTCACCCGGGCACCGCTGAACGACCTCGAGGCCGTGCGCCACATTGCCGCCAATAACCCGGATGTGGTCGCGGTGCTGGTCGAGCCGATCCAGGGCGAGGGCGGGATCCGGGTGGCGGACCCGGAGTTCATGCAGGGCCTGCGCGCCCTTTGCGATCGGCAGCAGTGGCTGCTGATGCTGGATGAAGTACAGTGCGGCAATGGCCGGGCCGGCCACTATTTCGCCTGCCAGGGCATGGGAGTGGTGGCGGACGTGATCACCACCGCCAAGGGCCTGGGCAACGGCGTCCCCATCGGCGCCTGCCTGGCGCGCGGCCCCGCGGCAACGGTATTCACCGCCGGCAACCACGGCTCCACCTATGGCGGCAACCCGCTGGCCTGCGCCGCGGGCCTGGCGGTGGTCAACACGGTGGTCGGCGAGCAACTCGCTGCCCGCGCCACCGCTGCCGGAGCCCGCCTGCGCCAGCAATTGCAGGACGGCCTCGCTGGTTACCCGGGGCTGGTGGAAATCCGCGGCCGCGGCCTGATGCTCGGCGTCGAACTGCACCGCGACTGTGGCGAGCTGGTGGCGCAAGCACTGGCGGCGGGGTTGCTGATCAACGTCACCACCGGCAACACCATCCGCCTGCTGCCACCGCTGATCTGCAGCGACGCAGAACTCGATGAATTGGCCGCAGGCCTTGTTACGCTGATCCGGGACTTCGACTGAGGTCCCGGAGCACTCTCCCGCAGGAACTTTCCATGGCTTCACCCCGGCACTTTCTCACCCTTCTCGATTTCACTCCCGCCGAGCTGCAGGGGCTGATCGCCCGGGCCTCGGAAATGAAGCGCGACCACCGCGCGGGCGCAGACCAGCGCCGCTTTCACGGCAAGGTGCTGGGGATGATTTTCGCCAAGTCCTCCACCCGCACCCGGGTCTCCTTTGAAGCCGGCATGGCCCAGCTGGGCGGGCACGCCATGTTCCTCTCCCCCCAGGACACCCAGCTCGGCCGCGGCGAGCCGGTTGAGGACAGTGCCCGGGTCATCTCCTCCATGGTCGACATCGTGATGATCCGGACCTATGGCCACGACATTGTCGATCGCTTCGCCGAACATTCCTCGGTGCCGGTAATCAATGCCCTCACCGACGACTTCCACCCCTGCCAGCTGCTGGCGGACATGCAGACCTGGAGCGAGCACCGGGGCCCGATCGCGGGCAAAACCGCCTGCTGGGTCGGGGACGGCAATAATATGTGCCAGTCCTACATCAACGCCGCCCGCCAGTTCGACTTCCAGCTGCGCATTGCCTGCCCCCCGGGCTTCGAGCCGAGGCCGGAGCTGCTGGCCGCCAATCGCGACCGGGTTGAACTGACCCACGACCCGGTGGCGGCGGCGCGCGGGGCGGATCTGCTGGTCACCGATGTCTGGGCATCCATGGGCCAGGAGGCCGAACAGAAGACCCGTGCCCGCCAGTTTGCGCCCTATCAGGTAAACGAGGCGCTGCTGGAGCACGCGGCCAGTGATGCCCTCTACATGCACTGCCTCCCCGCCCATCGCGGCGAGGAGATCAGCGCCGGGTTGATGGACGCCGCCGACACGGTGATCTGGGACGAGGCGGAAAATCGGCTGCACGCCCAGAAAGCACTGCTGGAATTCCTGCTCATCGGCCGCTAATAACCACAGTCTCTAGCGCACCAGATTCTTAGAAGAAATTAATCGATCCCATCGGGCGCACCCCCTTTGCCCCGCCTCCCGGGGCCGACCCAACTCTGTTGCGGCCTCTGGGGTAAGTGGGCACGGACCTGCAATTCCACCAACAGCTTATCCACAACATAAACCCAGTCTTGCGGTCTTGCATTGCCCCTCAGGTCGCATTATCTTGTGTGCATTATCACTGTTCACCCCAATATATGGGGTTCCAACAACAATAAAGCCCTCAGCACCACCCTATTCGGAGTTGCCATGCAAACAGATATCACCCCCGCCGGCGGCGCTCAGGCCGGCCGTTCCACAACTGACGCACAACCGGTTACTGGCAGTATTGCCGCCACTGCTCCCGGCCAGCTGCGGGTCATCAAGCGCAACGGTACCGTGGTGTCCTTCGAGGAGAGCAAGATCTCGGTGGCGATCACCAAGGCCTTCCTCGCCGTCGAAGGGGGCACCGCCGCCGCATCGACCCGCATCCACGAGACCGTGGCCAAGCTGACTGACCAGGTCGCCAATACTTTCCGCCGGCGCATGCCCTCCGGGGGCACGGTGCATATAGAGGATATCCAGGACCAGGTCGAACTGGCCCTGATGCGCGCCGGCGAGCACAAGATCGCCCGCGACTACGTTATCTATCGCGAGGAGCAGGCGCGCAAACGCGCCGCCCGCAAGGCGCTGTCCCCGGCCGCCCAGGAGGCCGCCGGCAACATCAGCGTGGTGCAGATCGACGGCAGCCGCGCACCGCTGGATCTGGAGCGCCTGCACACCATCGTCACCGAGGCCTGCAGCAACCTGTCCGACGTCAGCAGCAGCCAGATCATCGACGAGGCCCTGCGCAACCTCTACGACGGCGTCACTGCCGCGGAGCTCTCCACCTCGCTGGTGATCACCGCCCGCACCATGATCGAGAAGGAACCCAACTACACCTACGTGGCCGCCCGCCTGCTGTGCGACAACCTGCGCGCCGAGGCACTCAACTTTCTCGGCGTGGCGGCATCGGCTACCCAGGCCGACATGGCGGAACTGTATGCCCGGGCCCTGCCCGCCTATGTCGAGCGCGGCATTGAGCTGGAACTGCTGGATCCGGCCCTGCGGCAATTCGACCTGGAGCGGCTGGGCCGCGCCCTGCTGCCGGAACGGGACCTGCAATTCACCTACCTGGGACTGCAGACCCTGTACGACCGCTATTTCATCCACAGCAATGACGTCCGCATCGAACTGCCGCAGGTGTTCTTCATGCGCGTCGCCATGGGGCTGGCCAATGCAGAAGCCGACCGCGATGCCCGCGCCATCGAGTTCTACGAGCTGCTGTCGTCCTTTGACTACATGAGCTCCACCCCCACCCTGTTCAATGCCGGCACCCTGCGCCCGCAGCTGTCGTCCTGCTACCTGACCACGGTCCCGGACGACCTGCACGGGATTTTCGGCGCCATCCAGGACAATGCCATGCTGTCCAAGTTCGCCGGCGGCCTCGGCAATGACTGGACTCCGGTGCGGGCCCTGGGCTCCTACATCAAGGGTACCAACGGCAAGAGCCAGGGCGTGGTCCCCTTCCTCAAGGTGGTGAACGATACCGCGGTGGCAGTCAACCAGGGCGGCAAGCGCAAGGGTGCGGTCTGCGCCTACCTGGAGACCTGGCACCTGGACATCGAGGAATTTGTCGAGCTGCGCAAGAATACCGGCGACGACCGCCGCCGCACCCACGACATGAACTCTGCCAACTGGATTCCCGACCTGTTCATGAAGCGGGTGTTCGACGACGGCGAGTGGACCCTGTTCTCCCCCAACGACGTGCCGGACCTGCATGATCTTTACGGCAAGCCCTTTGAGGAGCGCTATTCGTTTTATGAAGAGCAGGCCCGCAGTGGCAAGCTGAAGCTGCACAAGACCGTGCGCGCCCAGAACCTGTGGCGCAAGATGCTGGCCATGCTGTTCGAGACCGGGCACCCCTGGATGGCGTTCAAGGACCCCTGCAACCTGCGCTCACCGCAGCAGCATGCGGGCGTCGTGCACTCCTCCAACCTGTGCACCGAAATCACCCTGAACACCAGCAAGGATGAGGTTGCGGTCTGCAACCTGGGCTCCATCAACCTGCCCCAGCACATCGATGACAGCCGCCTCAACCTGGACAAGCTGCGCAAGACCGTGCGCACCGCGGTGCGGATGCTCGACAACGTGATCGACATCAACTACTACTCGGTGCCCCAGGCCGAGCGCTCGAACCTGCGCCACCGGCCGGTGGGCCTGGGCCTGATGGGCTTCCAGGACGCCCTCTACAAGCAGCATCTGGCCTACGGCTCCGACGCCGCGGTGGGCTTTGCCGACCGTTCCATGGAGGCGATCAGCTATTTCGCCATCGAGGCGTCCAGCGAGCTGGCGGCGGAGCGCGGCGCCTACTCCAGCTACGAGGGCTCGCTCTGGAGCCAGGGCGTTTTCCCGATCGACTCCCTGGACATCCTGGTGCGGCACCGCGGCGCCGACTATATCCAGGTGGACCGCAGCACCTCCCTGGACTGGGATGCCCTGCGGGCAGTGGTGAAGAGCCAGGGCATGCGCAACTCCAACGTGATGGCCATTGCGCCGACGGCGACCATCGCCAACATCACCGGCGTGTCGCAGTCCATCGAACCGACCTACCAGAACCTGTACGTCAAATCGAATCTGTCCGGCGAGTTCACCGTGGTCAACCCCTACCTGGTCGACGACCTCAAGGCGCGCGGCCTGTGGGATGGCGTCATGGTCAACGACCTCAAATACTACGACGGCAGCGTCCAGGCCATCGATCGCATCCCGCAGGACCTGAAAGCGATCTACGCCACCGCCTTCGAGGTGGAGCCACGCTGGCTGGTGGATGCGGCCAGCCGGCGCCAGAAGTGGATCGACCAGGCCCAGTCCCTGAACCTGTACATCAACAACGCCAGCGGCAAGAAACTCGATGTCACCTACCGCATGGCCTGGTACAGCGGCCTGAAGACCACCTATTACCTGCGCTCCCTGGCGGCTACCGGAACGGAGAAATCCACCATCAGCACCGGCAACCTGAACAAGGTCGCCTCCGGCGGAGGCGGACAGGCGGCGGGGCCAGCCCCGGTGCCCGCGGCCTGCTCCCTGGATGACCCTGATTGCGAGGCCTGCCAGTAGGCGGGCCGGGCACCTGGTTGAGATCACAGTTAAACAGAAGGACAGCACAGTATGTTGAGTTGGGACGACTACCACAGCGAAGAGGCTATCAGCACGGCGACCGCCAGGCAGGTACCGCCACCTCCGCCACCGCGGGAAGAGCCGGTAATGACTGCGGCGCCGCTGCCCACCGAGGCGACAACTTCAGCCGCGCCGGTCGCTGCCGATGCGGCGGACGCGGCAGCGGCGGAGAACATCGCGGCGGCGGCAAAAGCCCTGGAAAAACTGAACCTTGCCGCCGCCCTGGAAGAACTGGAGATGGGTGCGGCCCGGGTTTCGGTAGATGAGAAGGCGATGATCAACTGCCGCGCCGACCTCAACCAGCTGGTGCCTTTCAAGTATGACTGGGCCTGGCAGAAGTACATCGACGGCTGCGCCAACCACTGGATGCCGCAGGAAATCAACATGACGGCCGACGTCGCCACCTGGAAGAGCCCCGAGGGGCTGTCCGAGGACGAGCGCCGCATCGTCATGCGCAGCCTGGGTTACTTCTCCACCGCCGACTCCCTGGTCGCCAACAATCTGGTGCTGGCGATCTATCGCCTGATCACCAACCCGGAATGCCGCCAATACCTGCTGCGCCAGGCATTCGAGGAAGCCATCCACACCCACGCCTACCAGTACTGCATTGAGTCCCTGGGCATGGACGAGGGCGCGGTATTCAATATGTACCGGGAAGTGCCCTCGGTGGCCAAGAAGGCGGCCTGGAGCATCAGCCACACCCACGAAATCTCGGACCCCACCTTCAACACCGGCACGGTCGAGAACGACCAGACCCTGTTGCGCAACCTGATCGGCTTCTACGCCGTGACCGAAGGCATTTTCTTCTACTGCGGCTTTACCCAGATCCTTTCCATGGGCCGCCGCAACAAGATGACCGGCGTCGCCGAGCAGTTCCAGTACATCCTGCGCGATGAATCCATGCACCTGAACTTCGGCATCGACGTCATCAACCAGATCAAGCTGGAAAACCCCCACCTGTGGACCGCGCAGTTTCAGCAGGAAGTCATCCTGATGATCCTGGAAGGCACCCAACTGGAAATCGAGTACGCTCGCGACACCATGCCCCGCGGCGTGCTGGGGATGAACGCGGCGATGATGGAGGAGTACCTGCACTTCATCGCCAACCGTCGCCTTTCGCAGCTGGGCCTGCCGGAGCAGTTCCCGGGGGCGCAGAATCCATTCCCGTGGATGTCCGAGATCATGGACCTGCGCAAGGAGAAGAACTTCTTCGAGACCCGGGTGATCGAATACCAGACGGGCGGCGCACTGAATTGGGACTGACCCACCAACCGAGGATCTGATATGGAAAACCGCGACAACAATCCAAAGGACAGCGAAACGGTCCTGATGGCGCTGGACCAGATCAGCCAGACCATCGATGTCATGACCAGCGTGATTGGCCGCCTGCGCACCCATGTGCAGGAGCAGGCTGCCAGCCGGCAAAACGAACTGCAGGCGGAAATGCAGGCCGACCGGGTGCTGCACTGAGCTGCGGCACTGCGAGTTTCTCTCCGGGCGCGGTTGCCGCGCCCGTTCTCCTTCTACCCTGTTCCAATCTCACCATACTTCCTTAACGCAGCTCCGCCCGGCGCCGCAACAGGAACCTCTGCTCGTCTTCATCGCGGAAACAGGGCACCTCCGGCGGCGGACCAGCGCACGCCAGCACCTGGACTACCTCGCCCAGCACGACCTCTGTGATCAGGGGCAGGTCGAGATTGCCAATCTCCTCGAGGGGAATCCATTGCAGCTGCGACAGCTCATCCGAAGCGCGGGAAAAATCGTCCGGATCGCCGGCGACCGCAGACACATCCACCAGGAAAAAGCGTGCATCAAAGCGCCGCGGTGGACCCACCGGGGTGATCGCCCGGAACACATAGCGAAAGGCAGCCGCGCAGGGCAGGTGGCCGGTGGCACGAAAATCCTCCCAGTCCGCCGGCACCGGGCCGGCCCACTCCCCGGGTGTTCCCAGCACCAGGCCGGACTCCTCCCAGACCTCGCGTATGGCGGCCGCCTGCAGGGCGTGTACCCGTTCCGCCGCCGCCCCTTCCGCCAGCCGCGATGCGCACACATCCCCTACCCCTCCCGCCAGGGGCACCCGCGCATCAGCGGGGTCCACGGCGCCGCCGGGAAAGACGAATTTGCTGGGCATGAATACTGCCTTCGCCCCGCGCTGTCCCATCAACACCTGCGGGCGGGTAGTTCTGTCGCGAACCAGGATAACCGTGGCGGCATCGCGCACCGGTACGCCAACGGTCATGCTCCCTGCCGCTCCCGCCTACAGACTCCAGTCACCATTTTATGCTCCTCCCCGAGGTCCAACCCAGTATAAACGGTTGCGCCGGCAGGATCTGTGTCACCCCGTGCCGGCGGAAGCACAAGCCCGGGTTTTCGTCGGTTTTTCTTTAACCTGGCGGCAGTTATTGCCTATACTCTGCGCTCAACGCCATCAGACGAGGACGTACCATGTTGAAATCCCGATTGTTTGTCATGCTGCAGATCGTTGCATTGCTGGTCGCCAGCACGATGGGGACAGCACAGGCTGCTGTCATCGGCAATGCGGAGCACTTCGCCCAACAGGACCGCAGCCAACAGCTCGCACAGATTGATGCGGTACTGGCCAGGGACGCCGTCCAGCAACAGATGGTCGCCATGGGCGTCAGCCATGCGGATGCCATGGAGCGCATTGGCGCCCTGTCCAACGCCGAGTTGCAGCAGTTGGCGCAGAGCCTCGACACGCTGCCCGCCGGCGGCAGTGCCCTGGGTGTCCTCGGCGCCCTGTTCCTGGTTCTGTTGGTGCTGGAAATCCTCGGCGTGACCAACGTCTTCAGCGGGATTTGATGCATACGCCCAACACACCCTTCCCAGGGTCACCGCAGGGTAACTGACCAGGGGGTTGTCGTGGGTAGAAGCATCATGGCGCTGGCGCTGGTCACGCTGTTAGCCGCCTGCGCGTCTACCACTCCGCCACCACCCCGGCAAGCCGCGAGCGAGCTGGCAGCGGTGCCCTTCTTCCCCCAGACTGCCTACCAGTGCGGGCCAGCAGCCCTGGCCACGGTACTGGTGCACAGCGGGGTGGCCACCAGCCCCGAGACGCTCGCTCCCCAGGTCTACCTGCCGGATCGCCAGGGCAGCCTGCAACTGGAACTGCAGGCAGCAACCCGCCGGGCCGGGCGCATTCCCTATACTCTCGACACCAGCCCCGAGGCGCTGCTGGCAGAGCTTGCGGCCGGCAATCCGGTGCTGGTACTCCAGAACCTCGGGCTGCGCTCAATCCCCCGCTGGCACTATGCGGTCGTGGTAGGCTACGAGCCGACGCAACAGCGGGTCATTCTGCGCTCCGGGACCGAGCGGCGGCGGGAAGAACGCTGGTCCCGTTTCATGGCGAGTTGGGCGCGCGCGGGCTTCTGGGGGCTGGTCGTGCCGCCTCCCGGGGAGCTGCCGGCGAGCGCCAGCGCGGAAGGTATCGGGCCGGAGCTCGCCCGCCAGGAGGCGCAGCTGGAGCCGGCGCTTGCCCGGGCCGCCTGGGAACGTGCGCTGCTACGCTGGCCGGAGGACCCGGATATCCTCTTCGCCGCCGCCAATGCCCGCCGCATGGAGGCGGGCCCGGAGAGGGCGGCAACGCTGTACCAGCGCCTGCTGCGTCTGGCGCCTGCACATCAGGCCGCGCGCAACAACTTTGCCGACCTGCTGCTGCAGGCGGGCTGCCCGGCTGCCGCCGCCAGAATTATCGCACCCGCGCGTGCGGCTGCGCCCGGGCTTGCGCCGCCCGTCCGGGACGCCATAACAAGCACCGCGGCTGCGATTGCCAGCCAGCTGACGGACAATGCAATCGACCCGGCTCACTGCCGGGCTCTAAGCGAGGACCTGCCCAAGCCATGACTACCGTTCTGCGCACACCGGACCAGAATTTTGCCGGGCTCCCCGACTTTCCCTGGGAACCCCGCTACCTGCAGTTTGCCGACAGTCGGCTCGGCCCCCTGCGCATGCACTACCTCGATGAAGGGCCGCGCCAGGGGCCGGTGATACTGCTGCTGCACGGGGAGCCCAGTTGGTGCTTTCTCTATCGCCACATGATCCGCGACCTCACCGCGAGCGGCCTGCGCTGCGTAGCGCCGGACTTGATCGGGTTCGGGCGTTCGGACAAACCCGTGCAACGCAGCGACTACAGCTATGCCGGCCACGTCGCCCAGATGGTGGAGTTCGTCAGCACACTGGATTTGCGGGACATCATCCTGGTCTGCCAGGACTGGGGCGGCCCGATCGGGCTGTCGGTTCTGGCGCAGATGCCGGAGCGCTTCCAGGCGGTGGTGGCCGCAAATACCCTGCTGCCCAACTGTGAGGGGCCACCCGCCGGGGTTGAGCCCTGGCCGGGAGACATTGTCACCCAGTGGGTCGCTGCGACCCAGGCGGCCACGGATCTGCCCATTGCCGATGTGGTCGCGGGGGTTTGCGTGGCCCCACTGTCCGCGGCCGTGCGCGCCGCCTATGACGCGCCTTTCCCGACACCCGCCCACAAGGCAGCGGCGCTGGAGTTTCCCAATCTGATTCCGATCCGCGAGGAGATGCCCGGTGTCGCCGAGAACCGGCGCACCTGGCGCCTGCTGGAGCAGTGGCAGAAGCCCTTTGTCACCGCCTTCAGCGATAGCGACCCGGCAACGGCTGCCTGGGCGGATGTATTCCGCCAGCGCATACCCGGCGCCCGGGGCCAGAACCACCCCGTAATCCGCGGTGCCGGCCACTTCCTGCAGGAGGAGCAGGGCCCCGCACTTGCCGCGGTGGTGGCCGAAGTGGCAAGCTCCCTGGCCTGAATCACCCTTTCCAGCGCGGGCAGCCACGCCATGACCACTGACCAGGCACTGATCCTGACCATCCTGCTCGCTACCATGGGCATGTTTCTCTGGGGGAAGTGGCGCCACGACATGGTGGCGCTGGGCGCGCTGCTGGCCTGCGTGATCGCGGGCCTGATTGAACCCGGCATCGCATTCGGCGGCTTTGGCCATCCGGCGGTAATCACGGTGGCCTGTGTACTGGTGCTGAGCCGCGGCCTGCAGACCTCGGGCGCGGTGGATGCGCTGGCGCGCCACGCCCTGCCGCGAGAGGGCGGGCCAGTCCTGAGCCTGGCGGCGCTGACCGCCCTGGGTGCGGCGCTGTCGGGATTCATGAACAACGTCGGCGCGATGGCCCTGTTGATGCCCGTCGCCGTGCAGATGGCGAAACGGCACGAGCTGCCTCCGGGGCAGGTGCTGATGCCCCTCGCCTTCGGCACCATCCTCGGCGGCATGACCACCATGATCGGCACACCGCCCAATCTGATCGTGTCCGGGTTCCGCGCCGAGACCAATGGCAGCGGCTTCGGCATGTTCGATTTCACACCCGTTGGCTTCGCAGTCGCCACGGCCGGGGTTGTGTTCATAGTATTGATGGGACGGAAACTGGTACCTCAGCGCAAGCAGCAGGGGGCGGGGGATTTTGAAACCAGCGCCTATCTCACCGAAGCGCGGGTTGTAGAGGGGAGCAAGGCAGAAGGGATGACCCTGTGGGAGCTGGAGTCGGCACTGGATGAAGCAGGGGCGCAGGTCGTCGGGCTGGTGCGCAACGAAGTACGCCTGACGGCACCCAACTCGGCGCGGCGAATTCGCGCAGCGGACATCCTGGTCATTGAAGCGGAGGTCGACGCCCTCGGGGGTATCCTGTCGCAGTTGGGCTTGAAGCTGGAGGAATCAATTAAACCTGAAACCCCGGAGAACGGCGCTGACGAGGAAGCGGTGGCGGATCCGCGAACGCCGGCGAAGGAGTCTGACGCCGAGGACGAGGAATCCGGAGAGGGGGAGTCGGAGGCCGACCGGCCGGGCCGTGACGAAGTCGTACTGACCGAACTGGTGGTGCTGCCGGCTTCGAGCCTGGAGGGCCGTTCCGCCAGCGACATCCAGCTGCGCAGCCGCTACGGCCTGAACCTGTTGGCCGTGTCCCGCGAAGGGTCCCGCTCCCACACCCGCCTGCGCACCATGTCCATACGCCCCGGGGATCTACTGCTGATGCAGGGCTCGGCTGCGGGGACGGGGGAATTTGCCGGTGACCACGGCTGCGTACCGCTGGCACAGCGGGACCTGCGCATACCCAACAAACGCAAAGCCGTGCTGGCGAGCGTGGTGATGGCGCTGGCCATCGGCGGCGCCGCCTTCGGCCTGCTGCCCGCCTCAGTGTCATTTGCCCTCGGTGTTCTTGCCTCGATGGCACTGCGTACGGTGCCACCGCGCAATGTCTACACCGCTATCGACTGGCCGGTGATTGTCCTGCTGGCCGCGCTGATCCCGGTGGCAGGGGCCATGGCGTCGACCGGGACCGCGGACCTTATCGCGCGCTTTCTGCTGACCACGGTAGCCCGGGGCAACGCGGTCGCGGCACTGGCACTCGTCCTGGTGGTCACCATGTTCCTCTCCGACTTGATGAACAACGCGGCCACCGCCGCGGTCATGTGCCCGATTGCGCTGGGCACAGCCGGCGCCCTGGGAGCCAACCCGGACAGCTTTTTGATGGCGGTGGCGATCGGTGCCTCCTGCGCATTTCTTACTCCCATCGGTCACCAGAACAACACCCTGATCCTGGGGCCCGGGGGGTTTCACTTCGGCGACTACTGGCGCCTGGGCTTGCCGCTGGAAGTGCTGGTAACAGCGATCAGCATCCCCCTGCTGCTGCTGGTGTGGCCACTCTGATGCAGGGCCCAGTCACCCGGTCTCGACCAGCATTGAATCACCAGCATCATGACACTCTTTGCGCGCGCTAAAGCTGTTCTGGCTGCCGGCGACTGCTTCAGTCTTCGTACCGTGGAGCGCTCATTTCAGGCGCGATCCGCCGCCGCTTCCCGAGCCAGCGGATTATCGCAAGCTGTATCCCGATACCGAGCAACAGCAGCACTGCCGGACGATCGATCACGGCGCTTCCGACGTACAGTAAGGTACTGATGCCTGCAGGCAGCAAGGCATAGGGAATCTGCGTCCTGACGTGCGCGATATGATCCGCGCCGCCAAAAATGGAGGACATCACGGTAGTGTCCGAAATCGGCGAGCAATGGTCACCGAAAACGGCGCCGGAAAACGTCGCGCCGATGACAATCTGCACAACCGTCATGTCATTTGCGCTCTCCGTCAATCCCATCGCAATGGGCAAGGCAATCGGCGTCAGAATCGCCATCGCTCCCCAGGACGAGCCCGTCGTGAACGAGATCACCGCCGCCGTCAGGAAGACGACGAGTGGCAGCATGGCGGACGTCATCCAGGGCGCTGTGAGCGTACGCACATAGTCGGCCGTTCCCAGCGCATCACACGCAGCCGCGATGCTCCAGGCAAGAATCATGATGACCAGGGCGGGAAGCATCGTTCGAAAGCCCGCAAGGATGGCGTGCTCACAGTCCCCCAGATTCATGCCGCGCGTCACGGCGAGCAAAAGTCCGGTAAAAGTCATCGCCACAGCCCCGGCCAGAAGAGCGACACTGATGTCTGCCTCGGCGAGTATGGCGCCCGGCGAGATTCCCGCTTCCGGCCCTGCAGATTGCCAGGCACCCCAGGCCGTGCCAGCGAGGAGTGCCACAATCGGCAGGATAAAATGATGAAGTCCGGCATCCGCCGGCTCATGCACCTCTCCCAGGTCGTCCTCGACATCCGACAACGGAACGTCTCCAGGAGCAACGGGTTGATCGAGCGCGTGCGAACGCTGTTCCGCATCCCGCATCGGGCCGAAGTCCTCTCCGAAAAAGATGATTGTGGGCACTGCCACCAGCGTCAACACGCAATAGAAATTCCATGGAATCGACTGCAGGAAAACGACGTAAGGCGAGGCACCGATCCAGTGTGAGGCGGCGAAGACGGCGGCAATGAGTCCGACCTGGTAACCGATCCAGTCGGAAACGGGACCGATTGTGGCGACGGGCGCTGCGGTGGAATCGAGAATATAGGACATCTTCTCGGTCGACACGCGATACTTGCGTGCGAGGCTGCGGGTGGCATTACCCACGATGACCGTATTGATGTAGTCATTGAAGAAGACGAGGAGGCCAAGAATGTAGGCAAGGAATTGCACCTGCCTGGCAGTCGCAATGCGCCTTGACAGCGACGCGGCAAGCGCGGCAGAGCCTCCGATACGGTGCATCAGCGCGGCCCCGGAACCCAACAGGGAAATCAGGATCAGAAAACGCGCATTCCATTCGTCGGTGACTACTGCGGTGATCCATTCAAAGGCCTGTTCGAGCCCGGCCATGGGATGCCATTGGGATATGACGAGGCCGCCAACCCACACCGCTACGAACAGCGCAATGACAGTCCGTTTCAGGGTGAGCGCGACGACCACGGCAACAAGCGCCGGAAGTAACGATTCAATCCCTGCCATTCGAGCTCCCGTGCACTGCCCTGCCTCTACTGAGCGGCAGCCCGGACGGGCCACAGTCGGAGACTATAGCAAAGGCCCCCGTAGTGGAATGGAGGCCTGTTCAAATGCGTGCTGTCGTACCATGGGGCCATTGAGCGCCACTGGGGGCGGCGGTGGTTAGCGGTTCACGCCGGCCGCCGACACCGGTATAATCAAAGCCCCCGCCGGTGCCAGCCACCCCCGATCCGCAGGCACCCCCGACCCACCGACACAGGACAGCGACATGATCTACCAGAGTGACACGCTCACCGTGACCCGCCTGGAAGGCGACATCGCCGAGCTGCATTTCGACCTCAAGGGCGAATCGGTCAACAAGTTCGACCAGGCGACTGTCAACAGCCTGACCGCGGCCCTGGACGCGCTGGAGGCGGAAAGCGGCCTCAAGGGCCTGCTGGTGACCAGCGGCAAGCCGGTGTTTATCGTCGGCGCCGACATTACCGAGTTCACCAGTATTTTTGGTGCCGGCGCCGAAGAGATCAAGGGCTTCACCGCCGCCAACAATGCCAACTTCAATCGCCTGCAGGCCCTGCCCTATCCAAGCTGCGTGGCGATCAACGGCTTCGCCCTGGGTGGCGGCTTCGAGATCTGCCTGGCCTGCGATTTCCGGGTCATGAGCAGCGCCGCGAAAGTGGGCCTGCCGGAGACCAAACTCGGGATCCTGCCGGGCTGGGGCGGCACCGTGCGCCTGCCGCGGATCATCGGCGTCGACGAGGCCGGGACCTGGATTGCCTCGGCCTCCGAACAGCGCGCCGACAAGGCTTTCAAGGCCGGCGCGGTGGATGCGGTGGCGGAGCCCGAGCAACTGCGCGCCGTGGCCCTGACCACCCTGAACAACGCCATCGCCGGCAAGCTGGACTACGCCGGACGCCGCCAGGCCAAGAGCAGCCCGCTGCCCCTGAACGATACCGAAGCCACGATGGCCTTCTTCACCATGAAATCAATGGTCCAGCAGCAGGCAGGGCGCAACTACCCGGCACCGGTGAAGGCAGTGGAAGTGATCGAGAAGGCCCATGGCATGGGCCTGGAAGGCGCCCTCGAGGTCGAGGCCGAGGGCTTCGCCGAACTGGCTGTCACCCCGGTGGCGGCCGCGCTGGTGGGGGTGTTCCTGGCCGACCAGCTGCTGGGCAAGAAAGCGAAGGACTGGGAGAAAAAAGCCGACAAGAAGGTGACGCGGGCCGCCGTGCTCGGCGCCGGCATCATGGGCGGCGGTATCGCCTACCAGTCCGCCTACAAGGGCGTGCCGATCCTGATGAAGGACATCAACCAGGAGGGGCTGGACCTGGGTCTGGCCGAGTCGGGCAAGCTGCTGGCCAAGCGCGTGGAGCGCGGCCAGATGACAGCGGCGGAGATGGGTGATGTGCTCAACAGCATCGACCCGACCCTGACCTACACCGGCTTCGATAACGTCGATATCGTGGTCGAGGCCGTGGTCGAGAACCCCAAGGTCAAGCATGCGGTGCTGGCGGAAACGGAAAAGGAGATTGACCAGGACACCATTCTCACCTCCAACACCTCCACCATCTCCATTACCTATTTGGCGCAAGCCCTGCAGCGGCCGGAGAACTTCTGCGGCATGCACTTCTTCAACCCGGTGCACGCCATGCCCCTGGTCGAGGTGATCCGCGGTGAAAAGACCTCGGACAAGGCGGTGGCCCGCACCGTGGCCTACGCCAACAAAATGGGCAAGAAAGCGGTGGTGGTGAAGGACTGCCCCGGCTTCCTGGTCAACCGGGTCCTGTTCCCCTACTTCGACGGCTTCTCCAAACTGGTGCGCGACGGCGCCGACTTCCAGGCCGTGGACAAGGTCATGGAGCGCTGGGGCTGGCCCATGGGTCCGGCCTACCTGATGGACGTGGTCGGCATCGACACCGGGGTCCACGCCGCCGAAGTGATGGCCGAGGGCTTCCCCGACCGCATGAAGCTGGATTTCAAGACCGCGACCGAGGTCATGTTCGAGCACGATCGCTTTGGCCAGAAGAATGGCAAGGGCTTTTATGAGTACGTGCCGGACAAGCGCGGCAAACCGAAGAAAACCCCCAGCGAGGAAACTTACAAGTTGCTGGAAGAAGTTGCCGGCGAGCGCGCGGAGTTCGACGCCGATGACATCGTCGCCCGCATGATGCTGCCGATGGCCACCGAGCTGGCCCGCTGCCTGGAGGAAGGTATTGTCGGCACCGCCGCCGAGGCCGACCTGGCACTGCTGTTTGGCGTCGGCTTCCCCCCTTTCCGCGGCGGCATATTCCGCTGGATCGACACTGTGGGGCTGGACTATATCGCTGAGGCCTCAAAGAAATTTGCCCACCTGGGCAAGTCCTACGAGCTGACCGCGGGCATGCAGGCCAAACTCGCCGCTGGCGAAACCTATTACTGAGCACCGGGTGAACTGAGGAGAATTACCGTGAGTCTGAATCCAAGAGACGCCGTTATCGTCGATTTCGCCCGCAGCGCCATGGGGCGCTCCAAGAATGGCTGCTTCCGCAACGTGCGCGCGGATGACCTGTCGGTCGCCGTGATCAAGGGCCTGCTGGCGCGCAATGACAAGCTCGATGTCAATGAAATCGATGACCTGATCTGGGGCTGCGTGCTGCAGCGCGGCGAACAGGGCATGAACCTGGCCCGCCTGCTGGTGTTGCGCGCCCAGCTGCCCTTCACCATTCCCGCACAGACGGTGAACCGCCTCTGCGGCTCCTCCATGTCCGCCCTGCATACCGCGGCGGCCAATATCATGGCGGGCCTGGGTGACGTCTATCTGGTCGGCGGCGTCGAGCATCTGGGTCATCTGCCGATGATGGACGACGTCGACATCAACCCGAAGCTGGGCCTGAACGTGGCCAAGGCGGCGGGCATGATGGGCATGACCGCGGAATATCTGGCCCTGCTCCACGGCATAGGCCGGGAACAGCAGGACCAGCTGGCCCTGCGTTCGCACCAGCTCGCCCACAAGGCCACGGAGGAGGGCAAGTTCGCGCGCGAAATCATTCCGGTCGAGGGCCACGACCAGTCCGGCGCCCTGACGCTGGTGGAGCGGGACGAAACCATCCGCCCGGATACAACTCTCGAGGGCCTGGCCAGTCTGCCGCCCGCCTTCAACCCCCAGGGCGGCACGGTAACCGCCGGCAATTCCTCGCAGATATCCGACGGCGCCTCCGCCATGCTGGTGATGTCCGCCGAGCGGGCCCAGGCTCTGGGCATGACGCCGGTCGGCCGCATCCGGGGCATGGGCCTCGCCGGGGTAGACCCTTCGATCATGGGCTATGGCCCCGTGCCCTCCACCCGGAAAGCCCTGAAGAAGCTGGGCCTGACGATCAAGGACATCGAGATGGTGGAGCTGAACGAGGCCTTTGCCGGCCAGGCCCTGCCGGTACTGAAAGACCTGGATTTGCTCGATGACATGGAGGCAAAGGTGAACGTGCACGGCGGCGCCATCGCCCTGGGCCACCCTTTCGGCTGCTCCGGCACCCGCATTACCGGTTCCCTGCTGACCGTGATGCAGGAGCGGGACCTCACCATGGGAATCTCCACCATGTGCATTGGCCTCGGTCAGGGCATTACCACGGTGGTGGAGCGGCTCTAGGCCTGCCCGTGGGGGCCTGCCCGTGGGAGCTCGCTCCGCGAGCGATAGCCCAAACCATCGCCCACAGAGTGGGCTCCTACATCAAACGTGTAGGAGCTCGCTCCGCGAGCGATAGCCCAAACCATCGCCCACAGAGTGGGCTCCTACATCAAACGTGCAGGAGCTCGCTCCGCGAGCGATTCACCACACCGCTATTCGCCGCCCAGCAGGCTGTCGATACGCCGTAGTGACGCCAGCAAATCTGCAGTTGCCAGCTTCGAGCCGCGGAAATACTCCTCCGCCATTGGCATGATCGCACAGCGCTCCGGCAGCGCGGCGTCCTCTTCCAGCATCTGGTAGACGGTCGGCAGGAACACGAACTGCAGCCACTGGGGCAGAGTCAGGGTGTCCACGCAAAACGGTTCGACCGAGGCCAGCGCCCGGGACGATGGCGGCACCCTCTCCCACAGCGACAGTTGCCGCAGCTCGGCTTCGATATCAATCAGGGTTGCAGCTACTTCATTTCGCATCGGGTTCCCGGCTGCAATGGCGCTAGAACTTTTCCGGCCGCAGCACATCGACGTTGCTGAGGTAGAGAATCATGGCATAGTTGTCATAGTAATGCGCTCGCAGCCCTCCGGCTATCCGCTCGGCGCTGCTGTCGTCGCAAACCACCTCGATGCGGATGTTCCGGTTCGCCTCCCAGTTGCCCTCCCTGACCCCGCGCGCACCCTTGCCGCGGGCCTCGGTAATAGTATAGCCATGGGCACCCCAGCGCTGAATGTCGCGCAATAGATGGGCCTCAATGGTGGACTCGGTGACGATGGTCAGCAGGCGCCGCTGATGCTGATGCATGCTCAGCTTCCTCCGAAAATGGCATAAGCGTGGCGTGTCAGCCAATGGTACAACGGAATGCCCACGACGACATTGAATGGAAACGTAACCCCCAGCGACGCCGCCAGGGACAGCGCGGGGTTGGCTTCGGGCACCGAGATGCGCATCGCCGCCGGGACCGCGATATACGAGGCACTTGCCGCCAGAGTGGCCAGCACCACGGCGCCGCCTACCGACAGCCCCAGTAGCCAGGCCAGTACAAGGCCACAGATGGCCGCCACCACCGGTGCCAGCACCCCGAAGCCCAGCAGGAACAGACCGTAGCGCCGCAGGGTCCCCAACTGGCTGGCTGTGACCAGGCCCATCTCAAGCAGAAACAGCGCCAGCAGACCCTGGAAGGGGCTGAAGAACAGCGGCGCAATACCTTTCAGGCCCTCCTCCCCCGCTGCCCAGCCAATCAGCAGCCCGCCTACCAGCAGCACGATGCTCTTGCCCAGCAGCACTTCGTGGGCGGAGCGGCGCAGGCTGTCGCCACTGCCCAGGCCCTTGGCGAGCACGATACCGACGAGGATGGCCGGGATCTCAAGCAGCACCACAAACACGGGCATGTACGCCTCGTAGCTGATGTCGCGGGCCGAAAGCCAGGCCACAACCACGGCAAAGGTGCCGACGCTGACCGAGCCATAGTGAGCGGCAATAGAGGCGGCATCCGTCCGCGGCAGGCGGCCGAAGTAGAGCAGCACCGGGAAAGCCAACAGCGGCAGGGCGAAGCCCATGGCTATTACTGCCAGCATCTGCGGCACCAGCGCCAGGAAGGGTTGTCGCGCCAGCTCTATCCCGCCTTTCATGCCGATGGCCAGCAACAGCAGGATACTGAGCAGTTCATAGACCTGCACCGGCAAGCGCAGTTCGGAACGCAGCACCCCGGCGGCAATACCGAGCAGGAAGAACATGACTACAGGATCAATCAAGCGCGCTCTCCTTTTCGCGGTACTGGGTGAGCTGCAACACTGTGCGCACACCCTGCTCCAACAGTGCGGAGCTCACGGCGCAAAGGGTAGCATGGCCGAGCTTGCGACCGTGTGCGGGACGTTTACCGTAAAGGTGCAGGTGCGCCCCGGCAACCGCCAGGAGCTCCCGCCGCTCCGGGACCTGACCGACGAAGTTGATCATGGCTGCGGCGCCGCGCGCATCCGTGGCGCCCAGGGGCAAACCGGCTACGGCGCGCAAGTGGTTTTCGAACTGGGAGGTTACCGCACCTTCTATGGTCCAGTGACCACTGTTGTGGACCCGGGGCGCATATTCGTTGGCGAGCAGGCTGTCGCCGACCTGGAACAGTTCCAGCGCCAGTACCCCGACATAATCAAGGGCCTCCAGCAAGCGCCGGCAGTAGTCTTCAGCGAGCATCTGCAGAGGATCCTGCAGCAGCGCACGGGACACACTGAGAATGCCGTTGCGGTGCCGATTCTCCGTCAGCGGCCAGAAGCGGCACTCGCCTTCGCGACTGCGCACGGCGATGACCGAGACTTCGCGGTCGAAGGGAACCATGGCTTCCAGCAGACAGGGGACCCCACCCACCGCGCGCCAGGCTGCCGCGGCGTCGGCGGTCTCCCGCAGCACCACCTGGCCCTTGCCGTCGTACCCCATATGCCGCGTTTTCAACACCGCTGGCAAACCGGTCTCCGCCATGGCACAGACCAGTTCCTCGAGGGTGTCCACGGCAACACAGTGGGCGGTAGGTAACTGCAGGCGGCGAAACAGGTCCTTCTCCAGCAACCGGTCCTGGGCCAGGGCAATTGCCCGGCTGCCCGGCAGCAGCGGCCGCCGCTGCGCGAGATATTCCAGCGCCGCCAGCGGTACATGCTCGAGTTCGGTCGTCACTACATCGATAGCGGCCGCAAAGTCAGCCAAAGCGGCCTCCGCCTTGAAAGCGCCGGTCACCAAACGACCCACCGGTGCTGCGCAGGCCTCCGGCGCCGACTCCAGGAACACACACTGCAGGCCCAGCGGGTGGCCCGCCAGGGCGAGCATCCGCGCCAGCTGGCCTCCCCCCAGAATCCCAATCCTCACGCCAGCGGCTGCCTTGGGTCGGGGTGGTCCAGCACGCGCTCCGATTGCTGCGCCCGGTACAGTCGCAAGCGCTCACGCAACTCGGGATCGTCGCCGGACAGGATCGCCGCCGCCAGCAGCGCGGCATTGACCGCGCCGGCGCTGCCAATGGCCAACGTGCCGACCGGAATACCCGCCGGCATCTGCACGATCGAGAGCAGGGAATCCATACCGTTCAGGGCACGGGACTGCACCGGCACCCCGAGCACCGGCAGCAGGGTCTTGGCAGCCATCATTCCCGGCAAGTGGGCGGCGCCACCGGCGCCGGCGATGATTACCCTGAGCCCGCGTTGTTCCGCCGCTTCGGCGTAGGCGAACAGCTTGTCGGGGGTGCGATGGGCGGATACCACTTCCACTTCATGCGCCACCTGCAGCGCGAGCAGGGTCTCCGCGGCGCCCTGCAGGGTGTCCCAGTCCGAGCGTGAACCCATGGTAATACCCACCAGCGGTGCACTCATTGTCCCGGCACCGGGAGCGTCGTTGCGAGGCGTGGTGAAGCGGAAGTGACGACAAACATGGCGCTCCTCAAATCAGACCAGGGCCGGGGGCTACTGCACGGCGGGCATCCTACAGAAACCCCAAGCTATGATATATTCGATTTTTATACGCGATTTATTCGAGTAAACCTGAAATGACCCCGCTCAACTACAATCATCTGTACTATTTTTTCCATGTCGCCACGGACGGCAGCATCACCCGGGCCAGCGCGCGCCTGAACCTGACCCCGCAGACCATCAGCGGGCAGATTGCCGCGTTCGAGGAGCAGTTGGGCACCAAACTGTTCCGCCGCGAGGGGCGGCGCCTGCGCCTGTCGGCAAAGGGACGCCAGATCTACAGCCACGCTGAAACCATCTTCCTGCTGGGCAGCGAGATCCGCCAGATGCTGCAGACAGACAGCGCCGCTACCGAGGTTTTTCGGGTGGGGATCACCGAGGTCATACCCAAGATCCTCGCCAATCGCCTGCTGCAGCCGATCCTGCGGCGGCCGGGTGAGATGCGGCTGGTCTGTCATGAGGGCGACCAGGAGACTCTGCTCGCGGAACTTGCGGTAGACCGGTTGGACTGCATCATCACCGACCAGCCGCTGGAGTCCGGCAGCCATATCAAGGCCTGGAATTACCGGATTTTCGACAGCGGCTTTACCTTTTTTGCGGTGCCCGAACTGGCTGCCACCTGCAGCGACAATTTCCCCCACAGCCTGTCAGGACAGGCTTTCCTGGCCCCCGGTCGCAAGGCCAGCATCCGCTCTTTCCTCATGGCCTGGTTCGAAAAGCACGGCCTGGTGCCGAAGATCATTGCCGAGTTCGACGACAGCGCCCTCTTGAAATCCTTTGGCCAGGCCGGCCTCGGCATTTTTGCTGCCCCCAGCATTATCGAGGACTACGTGATGTCGCAGTACGGGGTTGCGGTGATCGGGCGCACGCGAGAGTTCGTCGATGTATTCTACGTAATCTCGCCAGAGCGGCGCCTGCAGCATCCAGCCACCCTGGAGATCGTCAATAGTTCACTGGGGTCAGGTCCCGCATGGTAGCAATCCATGGATACTACCATGCGGGACCTGACCCCTTTTAGCTCACCTTTTACCTCGCGAGGTCACGCTTGAAGGGAGGCAGCGAATCGAGGATCGCCTGTCCGTAACGGCGGGTGAGGATGCGCCGGTCCAGCAGAGTTACCCGGCCCGAGTCCTGCTCGCTGCGGAGCAGGCGGCCACTGGCCTGGACCAGCTTCAGCGCCGCATCCGGGACGCTGATCTCCATGAAGGCGTTGCGCCCCTGAGCCTCCACCCATTCCGCCAGCGCTGCCTCTATGGGGCTGTCGGGCACCGCAAAGGGAATCTTGGCAATCACCACGTGACGGCAGTAGGCACCGGGCAGATCCACCCCCTCGGCAAAACTGGCCAGACCGAAGATGATACTGCCGCGGCCGGCATCCACCGCCTCCCGGTGCTGGCGCAGGATTTCCTGTTTACTGCCGTCCCCCTGCAGCAGAATCATCTCGCCCAGGCTGTCACGCAGGCCCTCGTAGACCTCCTGCATCTGCCGCCGGGAGGAGAACAGCACCAGGCTGGCCTCGCTGCGATCCAGCAATCCGGGCAACTGGGCCACCAGGGCCGCGGTATGGGCTTCCGCATCGCCGGGATCACAGTCCATCGCGGGAACGCGCAGGGTGGCACGGGAATAGTCGAAAGGGCTCGCCACCACCTTGAAAGCCGCTTCCCGGGGCACGCCGGAGTGCAGGATAAAACGCTCGAAGGAGCGCAGCGCGGTGATGGTCGCGGAGGTCACCACCACCCCGGCGGCGCGCGACCACAGGTACTCCTCGAGGATATCGGCCGCAAGAATCGGGCTGCAGCGCAAGTCGAAACCGAACTGGCCTCCGCTGTCGAGCAGGGTGATCCAGCGCGCTTTGGGCGGCACTTCGCCCTCGCCGCTGACCGCGTACTCCTGCCACAGGGCGAGGGTGGACTCGGCCCGGCCCAACAGGGCCCCCAGACTGAGGTGCCAGGTTTCAATCTCGCTCTTGTCCAGCCCGGCGTCGTCCTCTTCCAGCGCCTCCTCCAGCCGGCTCTCGACTTTTGCCAGGCCAGTGGCTAGCTGCTGGAACTGTGCCACCAGGCCGGCAGCCAGGGGCTGCAAGACCTCGGGGACGTGCCCGTGGGGAAAGCGCAGCTGCTGCTCGTCGCCGCGGCCATTGCCCGGGGGACGCTCGGCGAACAGGGTGGCGACGGTCTGCTCCGCGACCTGGAGCCCGGCCTGGGCCTCGTCCATCACCCCGGGCAAGGCCTGCAGCGTACGCTGCAGGTCCACCATCGGCACCAGCACCGAGGCAGCCTGGGCCAGCAGCTTGCGGCTCTCCTGCAGCCACTGGCCAGTGGTATGCAGGCGGCAGAAGCTGGAGAAATGCGACAGGGCCTTGTCCGGCAGATGGTGGCCCTCGTCAAAAATGTAAATGCTGTCCTCCGGGGCCGACAAAATGGCGCCGCCACCCAGAGCCAGATCTGCCAGCACCAGGTCGTGGTTGGCGACAATCACGTCAGCGTACTGGAGCTGGTCCCGGGCCCGGAAAAAACTGCACTGGCTGATATTGGGGCAACGGCGGCCGCTGCACTGGCTGTGGTCGGTGGTGGCGCCAAACCAGATCGCCTCCGGCAGCTGCCCGGGCCAGTTGTCCCGGTCTCCGTCCCATTCACCGCGGCCCAGGGCCTCCACCATGGCGCTATAAATCGGCAGTGCCTCGGCGGCCTCAGGTGCCTGGAGCTCGTCGGGGTACAAAGGCAGCAGATCACCGCCGCCGCTGCCGGCCAGCTCCCGGTCCAGCTTGGACAGGCAGACGTAGCGCCGGCGGCCCTTGGCCAGGGTATAGCTGAACTCCAGCCCGCTGTGATGACGGATATCCGGCAGGTCCTTGTTGACGAACTGCTCCTGCAGGGCGACGGTGGCGGTGGCAACCACCAGGCGCTTGCCCAGGGCCTGGGCCAGAGGAATCGCGGTAACCGCATAGGCAATGGTCTTGCCGGTGCCGGTGCCGGCCTCGATTACACAGACGGCCGGGTTCTCCGGGTCGGCGCGTCCAGTGTCGGGGACAATGCGGGCCAGGGCATTGGCGATCTCGGCGATCATCTGCCGCTGCCCCCAGCGCGGGCTCAGCCCCTTGCCGGCCATGATCGCGGCGTAGGCTTCGCGGATCTGCTCCTTGAGGGCGTCGCTCAGCAAGGGGATGCGCACTCCCCGCCGCCGGCCAGGCCCAGCTTGCTGGTCACTGCGTTGCCGTAGATGGCGAGGGCGAAGGGCCGGTGAGCCACGGGCAGCGCTTCGATCCGGGCCTCGAACTGAGCCCGGGAACAGCTCCCGTCTTCCAGAGCCAGATTATCGGGGATACTGACCGCATTCCCGTGCAGCATGCGGTAGGCGTAAAGATTGGTGGGGTGGAGGCAGTAGTGCGCAACCACCTGGCGGTCGATTGCTGCGGCGACCTGGTCCGCGTCGGCAAACTCCCCGACCAGCGGCGTACCGAACGCGACATGCACCCGGCCCTTGTCCCCGGCGATGCCGCGGGCAATTGAAGCGACATCCTCCTGCTCGGCCTTGGCATAGCTGCCCGTGCTGCTGCGCAGGTACAGCTCCCGCGCCTTGAGCCCGTCGCAGGGGTCCAGCTCGTAGGAAATCGATACCGGCACAATGCCGAGCGCATTGACCACCTCGCTGAAGCTCTCGGCCTGCTTGTCCCGGCTCATGGCCAGCATCTTGATGACCGCCGGCTCGGTGCGGTCGACACCGTCCTTGGCCCTGCCCTCCCGCTGGGCGATCCAGACCGGCGCCCGCTCCTCCTGCAGCGACATCCGAATGTAGTTGGCCAGATGGCGTGAAGCCGCCAGCAATTGGCGGCCGCTGCCGTGAGAGCGTTTTACGATAAAGCTCTTGTTCAGCCGCATGAGGTCCGAGACCCACGGCTTGGTCAGCAGGTTGTCGCCGATAGCAATGCGGACTGTCTGGTGCCCGCCGCGATGCAGGGCGTAGTTGGTAAACGCCGGGTCCATCACAATATCGCGATGATTGCTCATGAACAGCCAGGGTCGTGCGGTATCCAGCTCGTCGAGGCCCGATACCGAAAAGCCGGCCGTACTGTCGGCGATGACTTGCTCGACGTAGTGCTTGATCACCATCTGCATGCCGTGGACGTCACTGACGCCCCGTAGTTGACGGCCCAGATACCAGCGCACAGCCGGCCGGCACAGGGCCGGCGCCAGCGCTGCCATCTTACCCAGCCTCAGGCGGGCGATGGCATCCAGCAATTCCCGGTCACCCAGCAGGCCCCGCACCACCGCCGGCACCTCTGCGTCCCGGTAGGGGCGAATATCGGCAAAGGGGTCGTTCAAGCAGGAATCCTCGGGTTCAAGAAGCGGCACACGATACCCAAATTCACCGGCCCCGTCATCCGCCCGATCCGGCCACCGCGGGGGGCGCAGCCGCGCTGACAGCAGCCCGCTGTTCTGCTAATCTGCGCTCCACCCACGAGAGTCGTGCACCTTTTGGAGAAACCATGGAAGCAACTTCTGCATCACTACTCACCTTTGGTATCGCGGCCCTGCTCGCCAGCTGGGTGCTGCTGTTGATCCAGTCCTGGAAGGAGGATTACGCCTGGGGCCTGTGCACCCTGATCCTGCCTCCCTTCGCCTATCTGTACGGCTTGTTCCGGCTGGACAAGGCCGGCCAGGCCATTCTGCTGGCGGTGATTGGATTGATTCTGATCTGGATGGCCTGACCCGGCCCCCGGGGTTACAGCGTATTAAACATTTGTAACCTTGCGCCGCCCCGGCCTCCGCGTTATTTTTTAATCTTGAAAAACAACAGGTTACCGCAACACGCCCCCCTCAGCCACAACCGCCTGTTACCCGATTTCCCATAATCTTACGAAACCGTAACTGTTCTACACACGTAAACAGCGGGTATCCTGAGCTCAATCTGGTCGGCGTCGCGCCACTGCGGTTCAGGCCTCATACCAACCCGTACCCCTTGCAAGGAACTCTCCATGAAATTTGCCAAGATCGCTGCCGCCTCTGCCCTGCTGGCCCTGTCCGCCGGCGCCCTCGCCGCCAAGCCCACCAGCATTGTCTTTCAGGGCAACCACGAAACCGCCGCCGGCATCGCCTTCACCGAGTACCTGGTCAAGTGCTCCAACGGCAAGACCGCAACCATGACCGCCTGGGAAAACCGCCGCAAGTGGTGCGTGGGCAACGAACTGAATGACCAGTGCGAGCGCAAGCAGATCAAGGCCGCCAAAGCCGCCTGCGACGCCGCCTGAGCCGCTACTCCAGGTAGCGCCGGCGCAGCTCTTCGCGCTCGGCGCTGCCGACTCCCAGTACCTCCTCCAGGTACGTCTCCACCGCACCGTAATCTGCAATTGCCTGCAGCGCGCGCGCCAGGTAAGCCTCGTGCACTTCCAGCATGGGTAGAATCGCCTCTTCCGGCACCGACTCCAGCCCGTATTTCGCCCGCAGGCGCCCTACTTCCTGCTGCGGATGGTAGAAGCGCTCGGTAAGCATGTAATCCTGCATGACCTGCTCCACCGGCACGCCCAGCGCCAACAGGATTACCGCCACGGCAAAGCCGGTGCGATCCTTGCCCGCGGCGCAGTGCACCAGAAACCGGGCATCCTGCCGCTGCAGAATCTCGTTGAACATGCGCGTATAGATTGGACCCTGACTCTCGACGAAGTCGCGGTTGATCTCCACCATGAAGTCAAACATCGGCTGCCGCCCGCCGAGATCCAGCCGCCCCTCGGTGAACGCGGCGGCATTGCTGCCTGGGGTAATCGGCAAGCTGGCAACCTGCGGCTGACGCGCCTCGGGATAGCGGCTGGGGCTGCTCTGCTGCTCGTCCTCGCGGCGGAAGTCGCACACCAGATCCAGCTGCAGGCTGTGCAGCAAATCCAGATCCTGCGGGGTGAGCCCCGACAGCTGGCCGGCACGGTACAGGTATCCCCAACGCACACAGCGCCCATCGGCGCCGCGATAACCGCCAAAGTCGCGGAAGTTGGGCGTGCCCTGCATGCCCAGCTTGCGCTCCATGGCCAGCACTTCGTTGCCGTGCTGGTCACTCAGGCGAAACTGGTGGCGTCGCGCCACGGGCAGGCCCGCGATACGGGCTCGCGGCGCGGACTCTTCATAGTGAGCCTGCACCTGGCCGTGACCGCCCAGCGGGTCAACCCGCACCCGGGTGCCCGGATCGCTCGCCGCCCACTCTATGTGATAGTCGCCTTCGGCGGCGCGCCAGATTTGAACCGCATCGGAAATAAGGGGCATAGCTTGTCTCTGCTTCTTGAATTAATGAAAGGACGCCCCGGCCGGGGGCGCCTCAGCCGGGTGCGCCAGGCCCGCGGGCAGGGCCAGCACCGCCCGCAACAGGGTTTTCACCAGCGCCAGCTGGCGTTCCAGCGCCTCTTCGCTGAACGGGTCCTGGCCCAGCAGATCGCGATACATCGGGGCCATGGTGACATAGGACATGACCAGGTTGTTGAAAGCCATCACCGCCCAGGGCTGCAGTCCCGCCTGCCCCAGAGCCCGCAGCCCGGGCTGTGCCAGGCCTTCATCGGTGCCAAACATGGGCTGGAAAAAACGTTCGATCAGGTCGTTGGTGCCGGGGCCGCCAGACAGCGCCGCATGCTGTAGCAGGCGCGCCAGATTGGGATTGGCGTGGTGTTTGCGCACTATCGCCTCCAGCCAATCCTGCAGGCGCTGATCGCTGATGGGCCCCCTGGTCAGCTCCTCCATCGGCGCCGCAAAGTCGTCCAACAGCCGCCCCAGCACAGCCCGGTACAGCGCTTCCTTGTTGCGAAAGTGATTGTAGAGGCTGGGCGAACGGATGCCGACACGCTCGGCGACATCGCCCAGGGAAGTACCCTTATAGCCCTTTTCGGCGAACAGATCCTCCGCCGCATCCAGAATGCGTTCCGGCGTGGTCGCAGCGGGCTCCCGGGCAGATCCTTTGGTCAAAAGCATAGACGCAGTTCCGACGGTGACAAGACAATCCGGCAGTATACCGCAGCGAACCCTGATCATGAATCATCCCGGAGCGCGGATATGCCTTCTCTGGTTGACAAGCAACGGCCCAATGTGAATAATCTCGCCTCCTGAATTTTGCCAACCCACGAGGATCCTACAGTGGCCAACTCTCCACAAGCCAAGAAGCGCGCTCGTCAGGCTGAAAAGCGTCGCACCCACAACGCGAGCCTGCGTTCGCTGGTTCGCACCAACATCAAGAAAGTCGTCGCTGCAATCGGCACTGGTGATGCACAGCAAGCCAGGGCCGCCTACGACAGCGCGGTGCCGGTTATCGACCGGATGGCCGACAAGGGCATCATCCACAAGAACAAGGCTGCCCGGCACAAGAGCCGCCTCAATGCGCAAATCAAGACTCTGGCTGCAGCCTGACCGCGCGCAGACCTGCCTCCCACAAAAAAGCCGGCTGAACGCCGGCTTTTTTGTGTCTGGGAAAAAGCGCAAATGGGGTCAGGTCCCGCAGCGGGACCTGACCCTTTATCTCTTCAGCCCGCTTTGCGCGGAGCCTCCTGATCTTCGTTGAGCTTCTGGAACTCCGCCAGCATGCTCTGCTCGTAGCCCTGGGCCTCCTCGGTATCCAGCGGGCGCTCCAGCAGGGTCCAGTCGATATCGCCATCGGTTGCCAGGTTCTCGAACTCCAGGATCCCCAGCGACTCAAACTTGGGCCGGATCTTGTCGGTCAGCAGGCCAATACGCTTCAGGTTCGGAATCACGCGCTGGAACAGCAGATTGCGGAAGGTGGACATCACAAACCCTTCCAGCACCTGCAGGCGGGCCTCCTCCACATCCCAGCCGAAGTGGGCGAATACGTCGGTCGCCACCAGGCGCTCACGGCTGACCACGCAGGCCTCGTAGGCAAACTGGGCCCGCTCTTCGCGCTCCTCGTCAGTCAGTGTCTTGACGAACTCCTCCAGGTAGTTGACCCCGAAAGTCACGTGCCGGGCCTCATCGCGGGTCACCAGGTAAACCACATCCTTGAGTACGGGATCCGGCGTGGTTTCGCGGGTAGTATTGAACGCCGACAGGGCCAGACCCTCGATTACCAGCTGCATGCCGATGAACTTCATGTCCCAGCGCGCATCCGTCAGGATCTTGTCGATGATCGCCTTGAGGTGGGTATTGATCGGGTACATCACGCCAATACGCTTCTGCAGGTATTTGTTGAACACCTCGACGTGGCGGGCCTCGTCGAAAGTCTGCGATGCGGCATACAGCTTTGCGTTCAGTGTCGGGGCGCAGGAGCAGAGCTGCGAGGCCACCAGCAGTGCACCCTGCTCGCCGTGCAGGAACTGGGACAGGCTCCAGGCGTTCATGTGCAGCCAGAACTCCTTGCGGGTCGGCTCGTCCATGTCCAGGTAGGGCTGGTAGGTATGCAGGTTCATCAGTTCCGGCATCCGCTCCTCTTCCGGCCAGGGGCGGTCCCAGTTGATGTCCATCTCCGGATCCCAGTTGAGCTGCTTGCCCAGGTCGTACAGCTTCTTGATGCGGTCGTCCTGGATCTTGTAGTCCCAGTTGTAGGAACCGGTCAGCGGCGTGTTGAAGATTTCGGCGATGTAATCGACGTCGCCCGCAGTCAGCAGCTCCTCGAGATCGGGATTATCACTCGGATAGTCGGCACCGGCAAAACGCTGAATCTTGCGAGGGGTATCACTCCATTCTACTTTCATGAGCATGCTCCTGAGGGCTTGTAGCAGTTATGTCACACTACTATGGGAGAACATGCTGCGGCCAACAAGGTAAAGTCTTGTCAAAATGAGGTCATTTATGGCCAAATAAGGCATGCCCAGAGCCAGCGCCCCGGCGCAATACATTCTTATCCTCATCGACATGGTCGAGAACCGGGGCTATCCGCGGCAGCGCCTGCTGGCCGGTACTTCCCTGGCGCAGTCCGGCCTGACCGGAATCGGCGCCCGGGTCAGTGAAGAGGACTTCAGCCGCGTCGTCAGCAATGCCTTTGACCTCACCGGCGACACCGCCCTTGGCCTGCACCTGGGCTTGCGCCTGAACCTGAGTGCGCACGCTGTCCTGGGCCAGGCTTTCATGACCTGCCGCGACCTGGGCCAGGTGATGGAGCTGTTCCTGCGCTACTACCACCTCCTGTCCTCCCCCACGCTGCACCTGGAACAGGATGTGATCGACGGCCGCTGTGTGCTGACTACCGTGAGCCCGCCGCGGGACAATCCGGTGGAGTTCGCCAGCGAGGTCATGTACGCCGCCATCTTCAACACCCTGCGCGGCCTGCTCGGCAGAAATGACCTGCAACTGCGCGTTGAGCTGCCGTATCCGCCCCCGGTCCACGAACAGATCTACCACGAAGTCTTTGGCGAGGACGTGCACTTCAACTGCCCGCTGGGGCGGATTTCCTTCGACGCGGCGCTGCTGAGCACCCCCCTGCCCCTGTCCAACCCCGCCCTGCGCTCCCTGTACGAGGAGGAGTGCGCCCGCTTGCTGGCGGACCTGGAGGAGGGCGAGTCGGTGGCCGAGCAGACCCTGCGCCTGCTGCGCAAGCTGGAAGGCCAGTACCCGCAGATGCCTCAACTGGCGCAGATGCTGAATTTCAGCCCGCGCACCTACCGCCGGCGCCTGGGCCAGGAAAGCACCTCCTACCAACACCTGCTTGACCGGGTCCGGGCCGAGCACGCCACCCGCTACCTGCAGAACAGCCGCCTGCCCCTGTCGACCATCGCCTATCTGGTCGGATTCAATGACGCCTCGAACTTCCGTCGCGCCTACCAGAAGTGGACGGGACGGGCGCCGCGGGAACTGCGCGTTGACTAGCTCCGGGCTCGCTGGCAGGCGTCACCCTGGTCAGCTGATCATTTCGTTGAGGTAGCGCTCCACTTCCGCCTTGAGGGGCCTCTGGAAAGCCGAAGCCAGCAGGCCCAGCCGCACCGAGACATCCACTACCCCGTCGTGAAAGGACAGCAGGCCATCGATACCGCCGCCCTTGATATGAACGCTGTCACCTTCCCAGCGCGAGCGCACGCCGTGCTCATCCTGCAGCCGGTCCGCCAGCCGCTGGGCTGCCTGCCGCAGCTCTTCCTTGGGCATGGTGTAGGGTTTGCTGAGCCGGAATCCAGCCATGGTTGCTGCGCCTGTCAGGTTTTGCCAGACACAGATTAGCCCGTACCCCGGCGCATGACCAGCCAGTTTCCCGCCAGCACCAGGGCAAAGCCGGCCAGGCCCAGCAGGGTCCACTGGTAACCCTCGAACAGGGTGGAGATAAGCAGGGCGACCACGGGGAACAGGAGCGAGCTGTAGGCGGCCCGATCCGGGCCGATATTGCCAATCAGGGTGACATAGGCCCAGAACCCGACCACCGAACCAAACACCGCCAGGTAGAACAAAGACCCCATATAGGTAAAGTCCCAGTCCACCGTAATGGGGGCGCCGGTCAGCAGCGCAGACCCATACAGTGCGAGCGCGCCATAGAGCATACCCCAGGCATTGCACACCAACACCGGCAGGCCATTGCGGCTGTTGCGGGCAGCGAAGATATTGCCGAAGGAGGCCAGGCAGGTGCCGACAAAACACAGCAGCAGGGCGCGAAAGCTGGCGTCGGTGAGGCTGAAGCTCTCCAGCTGAGGCAGGAACACGGCGACCATGCCGACCAGCCCGATGCCCGCACCCAGGGCCACCATCTTGCTCGTCGGCAGGCGCAGGAAGATCGCGCCGTTGACCATATTCAGGATCACCATGGTGGAAAACACCACCGCCACCAGGCCGCTGGCCAGTTCCGCAGTGGCGTGGTAGATGAAAATGTAGTTGCCGCTGAACAGACACAGGCCCTGCAGACAGACCATGACATGGTCTCGCCGGGACAGCGGCAGCAGGCGCCGGCGCAATACCAGGTAGAGAAATATGAGCAGGGCGGCCAGCATGGAGCGGTGGGCGATGGACACGATCGGCGCCACGGTGCCGAGCTGGAACTTGATGGCGATCCAGGTAGAACCCCAGATCACCACCGTGATGGTGTAAAGCAGCAGATTACTCATCGGCAGCGGCCAGCCCAAAGCGCGCACTTTAGCGCATCCGCAGGCCCCGGCCTATGCTGGCGACGGACGCCACCGCGGCATCAACGCTTGATAAACTCGCCCGCGTACCAGTTCAGCATGGCAATCTTTTCATCCAGCGGCTTGTCGGGCTCCATTTCATAGACGTTGCGGAAGCCGATGATCACGTCGGTGACACCGATGTCCTCCAGTTTGCGGATACCAGCCTCGGTAAACGCGTCCTGGCCGGTGGTGTAGACCCGGAACGGACGCTCGTCGGTGCCATGTTCAGCGCGCAGCTCGTGCAGACGACGGATGTAGCCTTCCAGCTGCTGCATGTCGGCGCCCGCACACATCCAGCCGTCCCCGACCTTGGCTGCCCGGCGCAGCGCCGGCTCCGCGTGCCCTCCAACCAGGATCGGCGTGGGCGCCGTGGGCACCGGGCACATCTTGATCGCGGGCAGCTTGTGGATCTCGCCGTCATAGCCAAAGAACTCGCCTGTCTCCAGGCCGCGCAGGATATCGATCTGCTCATCCAGGCGCAGGCCGCGTTTCTCCCAGGGCACGTCACAGACCGCGAAGTCCTCCTCCCAGGGGCTGATGCCGACACCAAAATCAAAGCGGTTGTTGGACAGGGCCTGAATACTCTGTACCTGCTTCGCCACGACCGCAACCTGGCGCACTGCCAGCTTGTAGACAAACGTCGCGAAGCGAATTTTCTCGGTGACCGCCGCCATTGCCGCGACCGCGATCAGGCTCTCCAAAAAGGGCACGCTCTCCAGGAACTCGCGACTACCATCCTTGTTATACGGGTACTTGGAGCTGGCCTCCTGGGGGTAGCAGATGCTGTCCGGAATGGTAATGCCATCGTAGCCCGCCGCTTCCGCCGCCTGCACCAGGGGCAGGTAGTGGTCGGCATCGCTCATCCCTATCTGGTAGCTGAATCTCATGCTGTTGCTCCTGTCTGTTGGTTGGTCGGCCGCCCTGTAGCGTCCGCTGCTGTCACTGCCACCACTGTAACCGCCCGACAGGCGGTGGTCATCGCCCGGTTGAAAATAGCCCAGGCTGGCCTCAAATACTGAACCTAGTACTCTGCCTGCACCAGCATACGTCCCGTTGCCGCCGCGGGATCAACCAGCCACCTGAATGGATTACACTTGCCCCATGAGCCATGACACCCATGCCGTCAATCCGGCAGCCGACAGCAGCCGCCGCTTCCTGTTCGAGCAGGCCGATATCCGCGGCGAGATCGTCCAACTGGGCGCCAGCCTGCGCGACATGCTCGCCGTGCACCAGTACGCCCCGGGAGTGCAGCGCCTGCTGGGGCAATTCCTGGCGGCAGCCACCCTGCTGAGCACAACCCTCAAGTTTGAGGGCCGGCTGATCCTGCAGGCTCGCAGCGGCGGCCAGGTGCCCCTGCTGATGGCGGAGTGTAGCAGTGACCTGCAGATACGCGGCATCGCCCGGGGTGCGCAGCTGGCGACCTCCGAGGATTTCGACCAGCTGCTGGCAGACGGCACCCTGACGATCACCGTTGAGCCGAGCGCTACCAGGGCATCGTGCCCCTGTCCCGACACTCCCTGGCCGCCAGCCTGGATGCCTACTTCGAGCAATCGGAACAGTTGCAGACCAGGCTCTGGCTGGCGTGTGACGGCCAGTCCGCCGGCGGCCTGCTGCTGCAGCAGCTGCCGGCCCAGGTCAGCCGTGACCCGCAGCTGCGCGAGCAGCAGTGGCAACATGTCTGCACCCTGGGAGAGACAGTGACCCCCAGCGAACTGCTGCAGCTGCCCCTGGCGGACCTGCTCTACCGGCTCTACCATGAGGACCCGGTGCGGCTGTTCGATCCGCGCCCGGTCAACTTCCAGTGTAGCTGTTCGTTGCAGCGCAGCCGCAACGCCCTGTCGGCCATAGCCTCCACCGAACTGGAGGACATTCTCCGGGAGCAGGGTTGTATTACCGTGGACTGCGAATTCTGCAACCAGCAGTACCGGTTCGAGCGCGAGGATCTGACCGATCTGCTGCAAGCGGGCCCGGCGCCGACGCTGCATTGAAGCCCGGCGGAGATCGCCGAATTTTTCTCCCATCTGGTTCGCATCGGGGATCGATTCTGACATAATGACGCCCCCCGAAAGTCCCACAGAGGCCACTCCGCCCCCAAAGGCGGGCTGCAATCAGCAGCTTGAAGACAGGACACGCCATGACCCTTGATATCAACACACCCCGGGAGTTTATCGACCTGGGTATTGCGCAGCTGGTTGAAGAAGCGCTCAAGCGCGATGAAGGCATTCTGGCGGACAGTGGCGCCCTGCTGGTCACCACCGGCCACCGCACCGGCCGTTCACCGGCCGACCGCTTCATCGTCCGCGAGCCCAGCACCGAAGACAGCATCGAGTGGGGCCCGGTCAATCGCCCCTTCGACAGCGAGCGCTTCGATGCCCTGTGGGACGAGGTTGAAGCCTACCTGGGGGAGCGCGACCAGTTCATCTCCCACCTGCACGTAGGCGAGCACAGCGACCACTACCTGCCGGTCAAGGTTGTCACCGAAACCGCCTGGCACGGCCTCTTCGGCCGCAACATGTTTATCCGCCCCAAGCAGTTCAATGTCGGTCGCAAGCCTGAGTGGACCGTACTGAACGCCGCCGGCTTTGTCTGCGCCCCGGAGGATCACGGCACCAACTCCGACGCTATCGTGGTATTGAACTTTGCCCGCCGCAAGGTGTTGATCGCCGGCATGAACTACGCCGGTGAAATGAAGAAGGCCATGTTCTCGGTGCAGAATTTTCTTCTGCCGGAGAAGGACGTGATGTCCATGCACTGTTCCGCCAACGTGGGCGAGGACGGCGACACCACCCTGTTCTTCGGCCTCTCCGGTACCGGCAAGACCACGCTGTCGGCGGATCCCGAACGCTACCTGATCGGCGACGACGAGCACGGCTGGGCCAAGGGCTCCGTATTCAACATCGAAGGCGGCTGCTACGCCAAGACCATTGACCTCAGCCAGAAAAACGAGCCGGTGATCTGGGACGCCATCCGCTTCGGCGCCATCATCGAAAACGTGGTGCTGGACGACCAGCGCCACGCCGACTACAGCGACACCTCCCTCACCGAGAACGGTCGCTGCTGCTACCCGCTGGAGCACGTCGCCAAGCGCACCGAGTCCAACGCCGGCGGTGAGCCCAAGTGCGTAATCTTCCTGACCTGTGACGTCTCCGGTGTCCTGCCGCCGGTCTCGATCCTGTCCAAGGAAGCGGCCGCATTCCATTTCCTCAGCGGGTATACCGCGCGGGTCGGCTCCACCGAACTGGGCGCCGCCGCGGGCATCCACCCCACCTTCTCCACCTGCTTTGGCGCGCCCTTCATGCCGCGCCCCGCCAGCGACTACGCCGAACTGCTGATGAAGCGTATCGACGACTTCGGCAGCCAGGTCTACCTGATCAACACCGGCTGGACCGGCGGCTCCGGCGCACCCGGTGGTACCGGCGAGCGCTTCCCGATCCCGGTTACCCGGGCGATCGTGGCCGCAGCCCAGAGCGGGGCCCTGCTGAACGCCCCGCTCGAGCATCTGGATATCCTCAACCTGGATTTCCCCACCGCCATCCCCGGCGTCGACCCCAAGTTCGTCAACCCGCGCAACAGCTGGGGCGACATCGCCGCCTATGATCAACAGGCCACCAAACTGGCGACCCTGTTCCAGGAGAACATCAGGAAGTTCGACGTCTCCCCGGCCATCGTCGCCGCGGGGCCGCAGGCGAGCTGAGCGCAGCCCGGCTGAGCGCAGCCCGGCTGAGCGCCGCCCGACTAAGCCGCTTCGATCAAATCCTGCAGGCGCTGCTTGCGATGCAGCAGGCGGGCACCCACCTGCTCGCCCGCCAGATACAGGCAGGGCACCAGCAGCAGGGTGACGAAGGTTGCGAACAGCACGCCGAACGCCAGGGAGGTCACCATCGGAATCAGGAACTGGGCCTGTACACTGGTCTCGGCCATGATCGGCAGCAGGCCCACGAAGGTGGTGAGTGAGGTCAGGATAATGGGGCGAAAGCGGTCCTCGCCGCCCTGCAGCAGTGCCTTCAGCACCGGATGCCCGGCGTCCCGCAGCTGGTTGATGCGGTCAATCAGCACCAGGTTGTCATTGACCACCACCCCGGCACAGGCGATCACCCCGAGGAAGGAAAACATGCTCACCTGCCAGTTAAGAATCAGGTGGCCAAAAATCGCCCCCATAACGCCAAAGGGGACGGCCGTCAGCACCAGCAGGGGCTGGAAATAAGAGCGGAACGGCACCGCCATCAGGGCGTAGATCACCAGCATCGCCAGCACCAGGTACTTCAGCATGGCATTGAGGAAGTCGGACTCTTCCTGCAGCTCCCCGTCCAGGGCCAGGCTGAGCCCGGGATAGCGCTGCTGCCAACCCGGCAGGTGGTCGCGCAGAATGGCGTTGACTACCGCGCGCGGCTCCACGCTGCCAGCCGATACTTCGGCGGACACCTCCAGGGTACGCTTGCGATCCAGGCGATCAATACTGAGGTATCCGGGCTCATAGCGGATCTCGGCCACAGTGGCGAAGGGCACTTGCTCCCCGGCAGGGGTCCGCACCCGCATTTCGTTGAGGTTGTCAACGGAGAGGCGCTCGGCCTCGGGATAGCGCACCATGACCCGCACATCCTCACGGGTCCGGGGAATGCGCTGCACCTCCGCGCCGTAGAATGCCTCCCGCACCTGGCGGGCGAGATCGGCCAGCGTAATACCCAGGTTCTCCGCCGCCGGCTTCAGCCCCAGCACGATCTCCTCCTGGGGGTCCTGCAGGCTGTCGTTGATATTGTAGACCCCGGGATACGACTGCAGCACCTTCCGTACTTCGGCGGCAACGGTGATCAGGTCTTCCAGGGACGCGGCTGCAGCGACCAGGCGGATGGGCTTGCCCATCTCGTTGATGGTGTAATCCATCTGGAAATCCTGCACCGGCGGCAGCTCGCCGATGGTCTCGCGCCAGCGGTCCGCAAGCTCGCGGGTATCAATGTCGTCGGAAATGGTCTCAATAATCACCCTGATTACATTGGCCTCTCCGCTGGAGTCGATGTTGCCGATGGCGGGGCCAAACGCGGTCAACTCAGGGCTCCCGTTGTATTCGTGCTTCAGCTGCAGCGCCGCCGACTCCACCTGCCGCAGCACCTTCAGGGTGTCGCCAAAGGCGCCCCCTTCGGGCAGCTCGATCTCGGCGATCACGTAATCGGAATTGATCGAGGGGAAAAACGCCGAGCGCAACCAGCCGCCGCCATAGAGGGCCAGACTGACCAGCAGCAGGCTGAGGAAGAGCGCCGCGACCAGCAGGTAGTGGCGCAGGCAGAGGGCCAGGAATGGCCGGTAGCGCTGCCTGGCAAAGTTCGTCATGCCGTCGGCAAAGCGCAGGCGCACGGTCTCTACCCGGCGCATGAACGCAAACCGGCTGGGCTTTACCGGTGGCATGTGGGCCAGGTGCGGGGGCAGGATCAGCAGGCACTCCAACAGCGACAGCGCCAGGGCAATGATGACCACCGTGGGGATGGCAACAGCGGCCTGGGCCATGTCTCCCGGCATGAAGAACATGGGGACAAAGAAGATCATGGTGCTGACCACTGCGTAGATAACGGGCTTGAGCACCGCCTGGGTACCGTTGATAGCCCCGGCGAGGCCGCGCTCTCCCGCCACCTGGCGGGCGTGGATGGACTCGCCGACAATAATCGCGTCATCCACCACAATCCCCAGAATCAACAGGAAGGCGAACAGCGAGATCATGTTGAGACTGGTGCCGGTGTACTGCAGCATGAACAGGGTACCGATAAAGGCCACGGCTATCCCGACGCAGACCCACATCGCCAGCCGCGGCCGCAGGAACAGCACCAGCACCAGAAATACCAGGAGCAGACCGCCGATACCGTTCTTGAGCAGGGTGTCCACCCGGCCCTTGAAGGGCACCGAGGAATCCCGCCAGACCGCGAGCTCGACCCCGGGCGGCAGGCGCTTGCGTGTCTCCTCCACCCAGCTGTGCACCGTTTCGCTGGTGGCCAGGGTGTTGGGGCTGCTGGTCACGAAGACGTGCAGGGTGTGAGAGGGTTTGTCGTTGAAGCGGGTGAGGACATCCATATCCTCGAAACCGTCGACCACTGTGGCCACATCCCGCAGCAGCACCTGGGTGCCGTCGCGCCGGGTGACAACAGGGATGCGCTCGAACTCGAAGCGGTCGTAGGCCTGGCCCCGGGTCTGCAGGCGGATGTCACCGCCGGCATCCTTGATCGCACCGGCCGGCAGGTTCAGGGAGGAACTGCGGATGGCCGCGACCACGTCGCTGAAGGTCAGTCCGTAGCGGCGCAGGGTATACTCGGACACTTCCACCGACACTTCATAGGGCCGCGGCGTTGCCAGCTCCACCACCGAGACGTTGGGCTGCGACGCGAGATCGTCGCGCAACTGCTCGCCCAGGCGTTTGAGGTCCCGCTCGTTGAGATCACCGGCCAGTGACACCGCCGCCATGTAGTGCCTGAAGGCCAACTCGGTCACGATCGGCCGCTCGGCTTCAACCGGGAAGGTATTGATAGCATCGACCCGGGTCTTGATTTCCGCCGTCAGCCGCTGCATGTCGTAGCCGGGCTCCGCCTCTACCACCACGGTGCCGATGCCTTCCCGGGCGGTGGCGCGAATCTCCTTGATACCGCTGAGATCGTGGATCGCCTCCTCGATACGGACGCAGATCTGTTCCTCTACTTCCTTCGGCCCGGCCCCGGGATAGGCCAGGGCAATGCTCACCCGGTTGAGCTCAAAGGTCGGGAAGAACTGTTTCTCCAGGGCCGGCACGCCCAGCACCCCGCCCACCAGCAGAAACAGCATCAGCAGGTTGGCCGCGATCGGGTTGTGGATGAACCAGCGAATAGGGCCGCCCACGGTCAGCGATCCGCCCCGGCGACGCGCGCCACTTCCTGCGCCTCTACCCGCATACCCGCAACCATGATGGTGGGCTCGCGAACGATCACCCGGTCACCCCGCTGCAAGCCCTGCACCCAGACCCGGCCGGCCTCACTCTGCAGCACACTGACCGCGCGATTCACCACCTGCTGACGACTGTCCACCAGCATCACCGCGGTGTCACTGCGCAACGCCGACCGGGGCAGGCTGCTCACCCCTTGCAGGGTGCGACCGGCGACGGTGGCGCTGACGAACATGCCCGGTACCAGCGGCGGCCGTTCGCCCCCGGGGCCGCGGGCAAAGGGTTCCCGAACTTCGGCCACCGCGTACAACACACGGCTGTCCTCGTCGATATTGGCATCGGTGCGCACGATCCGCCCCTGCCACTCCCAGTCGCGATTGCCGAAAGTGGCGCGCAGGGTGACCGCGGGCAGCTCCACCGCGTCGTCGCCCCGGTAGTGCAGGGGCAGGTCCAGCAGCGCCACCTGGCCATCGGTCAGCGGCAGCCTGACTTCAACCGCATCCGTCGCGTAGACCCTGGCGATACGGGTACCGGGGGTGACGTACTGGCCGACATCGACGAATTTTTCACTGATGCGGCCATTGAAGGGGGCGGCAATGCGGGTACGCTCCAGATCCAGTACCGCTGCTTCCAGGTCCGCTTGCGCCGCCTTCAGGGCCGCCCGGGCGGAGGCCAGTTGGGGTTCGCGCAGGAACAGGGCATTGGCTGCGGGGCTTCCCAGGTCGCGCCACTCCCGTTTTGCCTGCAGGGCTGCGCCTTGCTCTTCGGCCACTCGCTGCTCTGCCGCCGCCACCTGGGACGCGGCCCGGGCGATGGCGAAGCGGTAGTCGACATCCTCGATAGCCACCAGGGGATCATCCTCACGGAAGAAGCTGCCGGCAGCAAAATCAGGCGCCACGAATTCCACCCTGCCCGCGACCCGGCTTACCAGGTCAATCGCGAGCACCGGGCGTACAGTACCCTGGGTGGTTACATCCAGCGCCAGCGGCCGGGGCTCGACGCTGACCACATCCACCAGGGGCACCGCCTCTGCAGGCAAGGGCTCGGGTTCAGGTTCCGGCTTGCCCACCAGCAGACCCCAGGACAGCAGGAACCCCAGCCCGATAACCACGGCTGTCGCCAGCACTGAGCGCGAAATTTTCAATGACATGGGACACCTGACTGTTCGGGGCTACCGGGGTGCGAGGGTGGGCCGCACCCTGTACCAAGCATCATACCGGATCCGGACAAAGATACGCAGGGGTTGCCGCCGCGGATGGTCGAACCGGGAATTTGTCGCTTCTAGTAGGAACATTCTAATTTTACTCCCTACACTCGCTCCATCTGGTGTTGCTTTACACCGATTTTCTCAAGCAAGGAGTACTGACATGGCTGACGAAAACACCACTTCTGAAACCACAACCGCCGCCACTGGTAGCAAAACTGCACCGAAGCGGGCCTACACCAAGCGCAAGGCCGCCCCGAAGACCGCAGCCGCCCGCAAGGCACCTACACGCCAGCGCGCCCCGAGCAAGTCGGCAGCCGTAAAGACGGTCGAAAAGGTGGAAACCAAAGCGCGTACCTACAAGCGTCGCGCCACCAAGGCCGCCACTGCCTACGAGCGTGATGCAGAGAAAGCCGCCAACAAGCTGTCCAACCGCGCTCGCACCGTGAGCCGCAACGCCTTTCTCGCCAGCCTCGGCTTTTACGGCAAGGCCTATGACGAAATGCAGGCCCGCCTCGACCGTCTCCAGACCCGCCTGGACGCACGCGGCAAGGCCGCCAATGTCGCCTACGCGGAACTGGTCAAGCGCGGCAGCAAGGTCGAGGACGATGCCTGGAGCCTGATCACCGACCTCGAACTGGACGCCATGAAGGATCGCAAGAAGCTGGATGCCAGGCTGGCAAAGGCCCGTGCCCGCTTCAACGAGCTGCGTTCCTCAGTCGGTTTCCGCTCGGCTGCCTGAGCACCACTTTCTGCTCCCTGGCAGACAGGGTTAGTTTTGGGGTCACTATGTGGCCCCTTTTTTTTGTTTCTGGTTAAATGACCGCGCGGGTGGCAGCGTCTGCCATCGGTGTGGAGGACAGCTTATGAGCGATGACAAGAGCGAAAAGAGCAAGGTCACCGACAAGGCGAGCGAAATCGCCCGCAACATCTGGCTGGCAGGCGTAGGCGCCTATGGCCGGGCGGTCGATGAGGCACAAGACAGGATGGAGAAGGCCGGCATGGAGACCCCGAAGCTGTTCCGCGAGCTGGTCAAGGCCGGCGCGGCGCTGGAAGACGAGGCCCGCAAGGGGATATCCAGCAGCAGGACGGCACGCGCCTCGGTGGAGGACCGCATACACCGGGTACGGGAAAGCTTCCAGCTGCAGCTGCCCGCGCGCGGCGAAGACCTGCTGGCGCTGCACGAGAAGATTGATCGCCTGACACGCAAAGTGGATGACCTGACCGCGGCGCTGGCAGCCCAGGGCAGCCGCAAGCCCACCGCCAAGAAGAAAGCCGCTACCCGCCGGGCACCGGCCAAGACCAAGGCGGCGCCGGGTCGCAGGAGCGCTGGCAAGAAACCCGCCTGAACCGCACTCCAGGCCAGGCTGACTTGAAAACCCGCGACCGCATACTCGTCACCAGCCTTGCCCTGTTCAACGAGGAGGGCGAGGCGCACACCACCACCATCGATATCGCCAATGAACTGGACATCAGCCCGGGCAACCTCTACTACCATTTCAGGGGCAAGGACCAGATCATCGGCGAGCTGTTCCAGCAGTACGAACTCGCCCTGAGTGACACCCTGAGGGCGCCGCTGGAAGGCACTCTGAGTCCCGCACCGGACCGGGTCGAAGACAACTGGTACTACCTGTACGTGGTGCTGGAGGAGATGTGGCAGTACCGCTTTCTCTATCACAACCTGGACGATCTGCTGCAGCGCTATCCAGCGATCCGCAAGGGTTTTCGACGCCTGCTGCAACTACAGCGCTCGGCCCTGCTGGCTATCTGCCACAACCTGCTGGAGCAGGCGGTAATCGATACCGGCGAGGAGCAGCTGCTGAGCCTGGTCGACAACATGACCCTGGCGCTCACCTACTGGTTCAGCTACGACCAGTTACTGCACGAGCCCCGCGCTCCAACGGTCATCATCCACCAGGGGGTGCTGCAGCTGCTGACCATGGTGGCACCCTACCTGGGCGACGCCCAGCTCCGCTTCTACCGCGATTGCCAGGCCATCTTCGAGAGCATGATCGGGGACGAGTAACCGGACTGAATCGCTCAGGTGGCAGCGTTTTTCCGCAGCAGGATGACATCGTTTTCCGGGAACACCGCAGTGGCACCGTGGCACTGCGCCCACCAATTCCAGGTGTCGCGGCTGAAAAAGCAGACATGCGTCGGATCGTTCTTGTAGTGCCAGGTAGCGAAGGCTTCCCGGTCCCGCACCAGTTTGGTCATGATGCCCAGGGTGCCCCCGGGCCGCAGCAGCGCCCACAGTCGCTCCAATTCCGCGCCGGGACGATGCAGGTGCTCCACCACTTCCGTTGCGGTGATGAAGTCATAGCAGACCTCAAGAGCGCCGGGGTTCGGGAAATAGAACGGGTCATACAGACTCACCCGGTGTCCGGCCTCGCGCAGCATCGCCGCCAGCGCCGGCCCGGGGCCGCAGCCAAACTCCAGACCGCTGCAACCGGCGGCCAGGCGCTGCAGCAGGGGCCCGGCGAGCCGGCCCAGAAAACCGCGGTAGGCGGGGTCGTCGGGCCGGTTCTGGTGCAGGTCATACTCCGCTTTTTCCCGCTCTGGCGCGAGCAGGAAGGCCGGCGGCACCCACACCAGCAGGCAGCGCCCACAGCGCAGGTAGGGGCGCCGCCGGTCCCGGTGAAAGTCGCCGCCCGGGCCATCGCAGAGGGGGCAGTGCATCTCCCGGCTCATCTGTTATTATCCTCGCTCCACCCGCGAATCCCTCGCAAAAAAGGAGATTAACATGACGATCAAGGCCGGGGACAAGGTCCCTGCAGCAACCCTCAAGACCATGGGCGAGAAAGGCCCGGTCGACATCACCACCGACGACATCTTCAAGGGCAAGAAGGTCGTGTTGTTCGCGGTACCGGGGGCGTTCACTCCAGGTTGCAGCAACACCCACCTGCCCGGCTACGTGGTCAACGCGGACAAGATCAAGGCCAAAGGTGTGGACACTATCGCCTGCATGGCGGTCAATGACGCCTTTGTCATGGATGCCTGGGGCAAGGCCCAGAACGCCGAGGCACTGTTGATGCTGGCTGATGGCAACGGCGATTTCACTGCCGCGCTGGGCCTGGAACTGGACGGCACCGGCTTTGGCCTCGGCACGCGCAGCCAGCGCTTCGCGATGATCGTGGAAGACGGCACGGTGAAGCACCTGAACGTGGAGCCCGGCGCCGGAATCGATGTCAGCTCCGCCGAGACCATGCTGGCGCTGCTGTAATCGGAAGTCAGGCTACAAGGATGTAACACAGGGTGCTGATCACCAGCGCCCCCAACAGGTTTAGCAGGAAGCCCTCCCGCGCCATCTGCGCCGTGGTAATCAGGCCGCTGCCATAGACCACCGAGTTCGGCGCCGTCGCCACCGGCAGCATGAACGCGCAGCTCGCACTCATCGCCGCCGGCACCATGATCAACTCCGGCGGGATTTCCGCTGCCAGCGCCGCCGCCGCCAGCACCGGCATCAACAGGGTCGTGCTCGCGGTATTGGAGGTGGTCTCGGTCATGAAGGTCACCACCAGGCAGATCATGAGCAACAGCAGCCATACCGGCATGTCCGTCATTCCCGCCAGCCACCGGCCCATGACATCACTGAGACCGGATGCCACGAAACCGCTGGCAAGGCAGATGCCGCCGGAAAACAGCAGCAGCACACCCCAGGGAATGGTGCTGGCCCGCTCCCAATCGAGCAAACGTTCGCCCTTGCCGTTGGGCAGCACGAACATCACCACCACTGCCAACAGGGCCACGGAGGCATCGTTGGCCTGGGGCAGGCCCAGCCAGGTCTGCCAGCCGCCAAAGGGCTCGCTGCGGGTCACCCAGGCCAGGGCGGTCAGGCCGAACACCAGCAGCACCCGCTTCTCTTCGCTGCGCCAGTGGCCGGTATCGGGCAGCTCGACAGCAATACGTCCGGACAGATTGCGGGTCAGCAACAGCGCCATCAGCGGGATCATCACTACTACCACGGGCAGGGCCCAGCCCATCCAGCGGCTAAAGCTGATCTCGGTGCCCGTGGTCTGCTCGTAGACCTGCATGAAGATCAGGTTGGGCGGGGTGCCAATCGGCGTACCGATGCCACCGACACTGGCTGCATAGGCGACCCCAAGCAGCAAGGGCACGGCAAGCTCCCGGCGCTGATCCGTGGCTTCCAGTACCGCCAGCGCCACCGGCAGCAGCATGAGTGTGGTCGCCGTGTTGGAGATCCACATGCTCAGCCCGGCGGCCGCAATCATGAAACCCATTACCAGCCGGCGCCCGCTTTGGGCACCGACCAGCCGCACCATGCCGATGGCGATGCGACGGTGGGCGCCCGAGTGCTCCATCGCCTTGGACAGCAGAAAACCGCCCAGCAACAGCAGGATCAGTGGCGAGCCGTAGGCTTGCCCCACCTGCGCCGGGGTCAGCACCCCCAGCAACGGCAGCAGGGCGATGGGGAGCAGGGAGGTGACCGGGATCGGCACCGGCTCGAACACCCACCAGAGTACGCACCAGATCGCCACCATGCCGACAATGGCGATATCCTCGCTGTAGCCAGCCTGCAGCAACAGCAGGGCCAGCGCCACAGCCAGGGGCGGTGTACCCCAGAGCAGCAAACTGCGCCAGAGCGTCACTCGCTGGCAGCTCCCGGCATCGGCAGGCGAACGATGCGGTCGCCGACGTAGGAGCCGATGTACAGGTCGCTCCCGCGCTGCAGGGCCACGGTGCCCGCGCCCAGCGGCGGTCCTTCGCGCTGCAGCAGAGGTTGCGCCACCATGGTTGCGGGATCTATCGCCACGATGGTAAAGGGCAGCAGACTGGGCTGGTGGTGATCCTGCTCCAGACTGCGAAACAGCTGCCACAGGGACGCCTGGTGGGAAGCCACCAGCAGCCGGCCATCGTCCGCCCAGCTGGAATTGTCCGGCTTCTCCACCGCCACCTCGGCCAGCAGGGCGCCGCTGTCCACCGCGTGCCGGCGCACACTGCCACCAAAGTAGATGTTGAGATAGAAGCTCTGCTCATCCGGGGCCAGCAGAATCCCGTTGGGATGGGCGCCCCCGGTCCCGGGCAGCGGCTCAAACCCCGCAACAGGCGTCCAGCGATAGACAAAACCAGTGTCGCGGCCAAACGCCGCCAACAGCGCCGACCACAGTTGCCGGCGCCGGTCCGCCATGTGGGTGACCAGCAGGCTGCCGTCCGCCAGCCCGATCACGTCGTTGAAGTTGCCCTCCTCCGGCGCAATGGCACAGCCGCGCCAGACTGCCCGCGGCCGATCCGCCTCGGCGTCCAGCAATTCGAAAAACTCCACCGACTCCCGCTCCGTGTGATTCACCACCAGCAGCTGCCAGCGGCCATCGGCCCGTTGCCGCAGATCCAGGCCATGGGCCCCCAGCCAGCTGGAAGGCTTGCGACAATCCGCCTGCCCCCAGAGTTCGGCCTCTGCCGGCGCGGGATCCGCCGACAGCAGGGAATGGACGCTGTCGTCCCGGGTGTCCAGCAGCCACAGGCCGCCGGGTTCGGCCATCTGGCCAAAGATCAGGTCGCGGCCGTTGGGCGCCGGCACCAGGTCCTCGGGCGCCGCCAGGCCACAGATGGAATGAATACCGTCGATTTCTTCGCAGGGAATGGACTCCGCGAGTGTGTTGGGTGCGGCCCAGAACAGAAATGACAGAATGAGAGCAAGGAGTGGATTTATTGGCATTATCAATCCTCGTTGTACAAGCCTGCATCCTGCCCAGCCGCGCGGGATCTGTAAAGTGCGGGACGCGTAGTCGGGACGCCTGGTTTGGGACGCGGAGTTTGGGAGCGCAATCCGGGGACGCCTAGACCAGGACGCGCAGTCCGGGACGCGTAGTCCGGAACTACGCGTCCCGGATCGCTTCGTTCTGGTGGCGGCCTGACGGCCGCTGCGTCGCTCCGGGAACCGGGGGCTCCGATACTCCATTGCGGGCGCTTGCGGCGCGCGTACCCATGTCAATCTTGCGCTGCCGTCTGGCGGCCGAGTTTGTAAGCTGGTCGGGCACTCGCCAAGACGAAGGTGCTGGTTGAGCTGACCTGTTCCTACTTACAGTGCTGGAAGCTGGTAGCCACTAAGGAGGCTGGGGGGGCGCACCGACGCCCTCCAAGTCCGTATCGAAGCCCCCGCCCCCCGAATCAACGCGGGTACTTTGGGTCGATCACTATCGACTTCGTCTCAGTGACGGTCAGCCGATGCGTTGCAACCTGAATCTCGCATTCACTGCCTCCACCCTCCGCTGACAATGTACCTCTGTCTCGGTCTTCCACCCGCGTTGATCCGGTGCGGGGATCTCGTTTTGCGGACTCGGAGGGCGTCGGTGCGATCACCTTTCTCCCTTAGTGGCTACCAACTCGCAGCCCTAAAAGTGGGAACAGGTAAGCTCCAAATCTGCCGCTGCTATGCCCAGTGCCGTCACAGCTCACACCGTGCGCGCGCGGACGGCAGCGCAAGAACACAAAGGGAATGCGCGCCGCATGCGCCCGTAGTGAAGCAAAAGGAGCATACCCGTGGCGGAGCGACGCAGCGGCCGCAAGGCCGCCACCGCGACGAAGGGAACCCAGACCGACGCAGCGGCCGCAAGGCCGCCAGCAGAACGAAGCGAACTGGAGCACGAAGCAGCCAGCAGTCCGGCACTAGAGCGAAATGCCCGCAAGCAGTACACTGCAGCCATGAACCGCGACTTTCCCGCCACCCTGGTCGACCCCTTCCAGCGCCGCATCAGCTACCTGCGCCTGTCGGTCACCGACCGCTGCGACTTCCGCTGCGTGTACTGCATGGCGGAGGACATGCAGTTCGTGCCCAAACCCCAGGTGCTGACCCTGGAAGAGCTGTACCGGGTGGCCGAAGCTGCGGTCGGGCTGGGGGTGCGCAAAATTCGCCTCACCGGCGGTGAGCCGCTGATTCGCAACAACATCCTGTCCCTGGTGCAACGCCTGGGTGCGCTGCCCGGCCTGGAGACACTGGCACTCACCAGCAATGGCTCGCGCCTCGCGGAGCTGGCGGCTCCGCTGCGCGCGGCCGGCGTCAGCCGGGTCAATATCAGCCTCGACAGCCTGCGCCCGGACCGCTTCCGCGAACTGACCCGGTTCGGCGACCTGGCCAAAGTTATTGCGGGGGTGGATGCCGCGGTCGCCGCGGGTTTCGAACGGATCAAACTCAATGCGGTAATTCTCAGGGGCCGCAACGACGATGAGGTGTTGGACCTGGTGGAGTTTGCCCGCCAGCGCGAGATCGACATTGCCTTTATCGAGGAAATGCCACTGGGGCAGATCGAGGAACACAGCCGGGCGCTCAGCTTCTGCAGCAGCGCCGAGCTCGAGCAGCTCATTGGCAGCCACTACCCGCTGCAGCCACAGGGGGACCCGAGTGGCAGCGCCGGCCCCGCCCGCTATTTCAGCATGGCCGACAGCCGCAGCCAGGTCGGCTTTATCTCACCCCACAGCAACAACTTCTGCCACCTCTGCAACCGGGTACGCGTCACGGTGGAAGGGCGCCTGCTGCTGTGCCTGGGCAATGAGCATTCGGCGGATCTGCGCCCGGTGCTGCGCGCCCCCGGTTCCAGCCGGGTCGAGCTGGAACGCGCCATCGTCGCCGCCGTGGCACTGAAGCCGGAAAAACACCACTTTACCCATGGCGAGGAGCCCGAGATCCTGCGCTTCATGAACATGACCGGCGGCTAGGCGCCCCCGGCTAGCCAGCCCGACGAGGTATCCCATTGCACACCCAGAATTTCCCCCAGCTGGCCTCCATTGAGGTCATCGAACAGGGCTTTGAGTCCTTTGGCTACATCTGCAGCCCGAAGATTGCGACCGCGGTGTTCCTCGCCTTCCAGCTGCGCAAGCCCATTCTGGTCGAGGGCCCTCCGGGGGTGGGCAAGACCGAACTGGCGAAGACCACTGCCGCGCTGCTGGATGTGCCGCTGATCCGGCTGCAGTGCTACGAGGGCCTGGACGAGGCCAAGGCCCTGTACGAGTGGAAATACGGCAAACAGCTGTTGTACACCCAGGTGCTGAAAGAGAAGCTCGGTGACCTGCTGCAGGGTGCCCAGGGCCTGGCGGAATCGGTGGAGCGTTTGCACCAGTTCGGCGACATTTTCTACTCGGAACAGTTTCTGGAACCGCGGCCGCTGCTGAAGGCCATGCAGCAGGAGCGCGGGGCGATTCTGCTGATCGACGAGGTGGACAAGTCCGACTATGAGTTTGAGTCGTTGTTGCTGGAAATCCTCTCGGACTACCAGGTATCGATCCCGGAAATCGGCACGGTCAAGGCCAGCGTCTCGCCGATGGTGTTTCTCACCAGCAACAACACCCGCGACATCAGTGACGCCCTCAAGCGCCGCTGCCTGCACCTGTACATTCCCTTCCCCAGCGTCGAACTGGAGGAGCGGATCGTACTCAGCCGGGTGCCCGACATCGATCAGCAGCTGCGCCACCAACTGGTGGCGTTCGTGCACTCCCTGCGCGACCTGGATCTGAAGAAAGCACCGGCCATATCCGAAACCATCGACTGGGCCCGCAGCCTGCTGCTGCTGCACGCCCGCGAGCTGGACCCGGAGATCGTCCACAGCACGCTGAACGTGCTGCTGAAATTCGAGGACGACATCGACATGGCCAATGCCGGCCTGCGGGAGCTGTTGCCCCGCCGCACGGCCTGACGAGCCAACAGCAGCCGCCGTGCAAAGCTATCTGGTCAGCTTTATCCGCCTGCTGCGCAGCCACGACGTGCGGATATCACCGGCGGAGACCCTGGATGCGATGGATGTCGCCGCGACCCTGGGCTACGCCCGGCGGGAGCGACTGCGAGACGGGCTGGCCATCGCGCTGGCAAAAACGCCAGCGGAAGAGGCGGTGTTCCAGCACTGTTTTGACCGTTTTTTCGACCAGCAGCTGGCGGACTTTGCCAGTACCCGTGAGGAGCGCAACGCCCTGCAGGATGAGCAGGAGACGCCGCTTGCCTCCGGCCAGGGGGAAAAGCCCGAGGCGGCCGACCGGGCCAGCCCCGATGACAGCCTGCTGGACGCCGCCGCCGAGGACGATGCCGGGCTGCAGGCGCTGCTGGACAGTGAGCTTCTGCAGCAACTGCGCAACAACGACCGCACCGCGCTGAATCTCGCCATGGGCGAGGCGGCCGCAGGCGTCGGCCTGAGCCAGATCCAGATGTTCACCCAGAAAGGCCAGTACCTGCGGCGCATGCTCGACGCCATGGGTGAGGAGCAGATCCGGCGCGCCGTCGCCGATCTGGAGCAGCGCCAGAGCCCGGCCCTGGAGCCTTTGAAACGCTATCGCGACATCCTGCGGGAACAGGTGCGCGACTATGTCGCCCGCCAGTACCTGCTGCAGGCCGAGGGCGACAATGCCCGCTTCATGGATGAAATCCTCAAGACCACCCGGCTCAGCCACCTGGAGCAACGCTATATGCAGCGGGTGCAGGAACTGGTGCGGCGCATGGCGCGCAAGCTGGCGGAGCGCCACGCCCGCAAGCGCCGGCTATTCCGACGGGGACGGCTGGACATGGGCAAGACCCTGCGCCGCGGCATCGCCAATGATGGCGTCATGTTCCACACCTACTGGCGGCGGGTGCGCAAGGACAAACCGCAATTACTGGCGATCTGCGACGTCAGCGGCTCGGTGGCGGCCTATGCCAAGTTTCTGCTGCTGTTCCTCTACAGCCTGCAGGATGTGCTGCCACGCGTGCGCAGCTTTGCCTTCTCCAGCCACCTCGGTGAAGTCAGCGAGCTGTTCAGCCAGTACCCGGTCGAAAAGGCCATCGAGCTGGTGAACTGGCGCTATGGCGGCGCTACCGACTACGGCAGCAGCCTGCAGGATTTCGCGAAACTGGCCCTGGATGATATCAACAGCAACACCACCGTGATCATCCTCGGTGATGCCCGCAACAACAATGGCGAGCCGCGGCTGGACATTCTGCGCAGTATTTACCAGCGCAGCCGGCGGGTCATCTGGCTCAACCCGGAGTCGCGCCGCGCCTGGGGCACGGGGGACTCGGAGATGCTGCGCTATCAAAGCGCCTGTCATTTCGCCGCCGAGTGCAATAATCTTGTGCAACTGGAGCGGGTCGTGGACCGGTTGCTGAAACTGAATCGGTGAACTGGCATGCGCTATCACTGTCGGGAATGCAGTTATCGGGGCGCCAGGGTCGACAGCCGCGGTGGCTGTCCGGCCTGTGGCTCCCTGGATATTCACATTTCAGTGGGCGAGAAAGCGCCGGAGCCGCCAAAGTCGCGCAAGCTCCAACTCAGCGTGCTGGTGCTTCTCTGGGTGACGTTCGCGGCACTGGTGCTGTGGAAGCTGTGGTCCTGAGGGACCGCGCAGTCAAAACGCCCGCGGCGGCTCATCCTCGTCGTCCAGGCTTTCGAGGCTCAGATTGAGGCTGCCATCTGGCGCTTTCAGCCCACCCTCCTTGGCAAACTTGATCTTCAGGCGCACGTTGTTGGGTGAATCCGCGTTGCGCAGCGCTTCGTCTTCGCTGATCAAGCCCTCCCGGTAGAGGTCGAACAAGGCCCCGTCGAAGGTCTTCATGCCGATATTTTCCGACTTGGCCATGACTTCCTTGATGCCGTCGATATCGCCCTTGAGGATCAGGTCCGCAACCATGGGTGTGCCGAGCAGGATCTCGATAGCCGCGGCGCGCTTGCCGTCCACGGTCGGTATCAGGCGCTGGGAGACAAAGGCCTGGATATTCAGCGACAGGTCCATCAGCAGCTGCGGCCTGCGCTCTTCCGGGAAGAAGTTGATAATCCGGTCCAGGGCCTGGTTGGCGTTGTTGGCGTGCAGGGTGGAAATGCACAGGTGCCCGGTCTCGGCGAAGGCGATGGCGTGTTCCATGGTCTCGCGGTCGCGGATCTCCCCGATCAGGATCACGTCCGGCGCCTGGCGCAGGGTGTTCTTCAGGGCATTGTGCCAGTTCCGGGTATCGACTCCGACTTCGCGCTGATTGATGATCGACTTCTTGTGCTTGTGTACATACTCCACCGGATCCTCGATGGTGACGATGTGGCCGGCGCTGTTGGTGTTGCGGTAGTCGATCAGCGCCGCCAGCGAGGTGGACTTGCCGGAGCCGGTGGCGCCCACAAACAGCACCAGGCCGCGCTTGCGCATCATGACCTCGGTGAGAATCTCCGGCAGGCGCAGATCCTTGTAGTTGGGGATTTCGGCGACGATATTGCGCGCCACGATGCTGACTTCGTTGCGCTGCATGAAAATGTTCACCCGGAAGCGGCCGAAACCGTGGATCGAGGTCGCCAGATTCATCTCCAGTTCCTGCTCGAAATCCGCCCGCTGGGTGGCATCCATCAGCTCGTTGGCAATCTCCTTGATCTCGCCAGGCTGGAGCCGCTCACTGGCAATCGGCCGCAGCTGCCCCTGGAACTTGGCACAGGGCGGCGCCCCGGTACTCAGGTAGAGGTCGGAGCCGCCCTCGGTCGCGAGCGTTTTCAGCCATTCGGTAATGCGCACAGTGTCCCCCTTGGGCACCATATTGTTGACGCATCACTCTAGCATTCTGAGCGCACCGGACAAGGAACGACTACACAAAACTCTACTCTGCCAGCTTACTCGAACTAACGAACAGTAGTCACATGCACCCGGCTCCCCTACACTAGGCGGCAACCACCCCGACAGGAGCCGACCCGTGGACAACACCCGCCCCACCCCACTGCTGGAAGACATTGAAGGTACGCGCCACAAGCTGGAACAGTGGTTCCAGGAGCGCGGCGGGCACCCGGTCACCGTATCCAGCCTGAAAATTCCCGAAAGCTCGGGCATGTCCAATGTGACGCTGCTGTTTACCCTGCACTGGGACGAGAACGGCACCTCCCGCGAGGAGGCCTGCGTCGGCCGGCTGCAGCCGGAGATTGCGCGGCCGGTATTCCCCTCCTACGACCTCGCTCCACAATACCGGGTGATGGAGCGCCTGCAGGCACACAGCGACATCCCGGTGCCGCCGCTGCGCGGGCTGGAAACCGACACCGATTTGCTTGGCGTGCAGTTCTACATCATGGAGCACATCCCGGGCCGCATCCCCACCGACATGCCGCCCTACAACATGGACGGCTGGCTGCTACAGGAAACCAGCGAACCAGAGCGCGCCGCCCTGTGGCGGGCTGCGGTGGACACCATGGCCCGTTTTCACCAACTCGACTACCAGGCTCTGGGTTTTACCGACCTGGCGGTGCCGGGGCAAACGCCGCTGCAGCAGCAACTGCGCTACTGGCAGGACTATCTGGACTGGGGTCTCGAGGGTCAGGGCCACCCGCTGGGCCAGGCCGCGCTGGACTGGCTGACCGCCAACCAGCCGGCCGCGGAACCGGTGGTACTGTGCTGGGGCGACGCGCGTATCGGCAACATGATCTTCACCGAATCACTGGACAGCGTGGCGGCGGTGCTGGACTGGGAGATGGCGGCGCTGGGCAATCCGCTGCAGGACCTGGCCTGGTTCAACTACATCGATTCCACCTTTGCCGAGGGCCTGGGCATGCCGCGGCTGCCGGGGCTGCCTACCTACGAGGAGACCGTCGCCCAGTGGCAGCAGGCGACAGGCTTCGATGTCGCCGACTACGATTACTACCTGCTGTTTGCCGCCATGCGTTACGGCCTGATCATGTCGCGGATCATGCTGGCGACCGGCCAGGATGCGGAAGTGCAGGGGAACTTTGCCTGCCAGCTTTTGCGCAAGCATCTGGAACGGATTGGCGGCTAAAACCTATCCTTGACGGTAAACAGGATCTGGCCGCCGCTGACGTCGTCGTCCGTGACAAAGGGAAAGGCAAAATCGACGTGTACCACGCTGCCCTTCTCGGCGCGGCTGGAGTTGAGGCGGATGCCGAACCCGACATTGGCCAGCACGCCGCCATTACTGCCGTTGTCCTCGCTCTCAAACCAGGCCCGGCCGACATCAATGAAGGCCGCGAGGCCGATCTGGACCAGCCTGAACAGGTGCCAATCGGAGTAGTAGCGCTGTTCCAGGTTGAACACCAGGGAGCGGTCCCCCACCTGGTAGTTCAATTCATAGCCGCGCAGACCATTGGCGCCGCCCAGAGTCAGCTGGCGTTCGCCGGTGAGCCCATCGGTGTAATCTGCCCGGAACCGACTGAACAGTGCCCATTGCCGCGATTGCTTGTGGTGGTAACGCGTCTCTGTAGTCCACCAGAGATTCTCGAACTCGCTGCCGTCGACGCCCCAGAAACCGCTCAGGTTGGTATCGAGCTGCCACAGGCGGCGCTCATCCACCAGCAGGGTATTGCCATAGTTGCCGCGCACCACCACCTGGTCCTGACTGGCCCCCAGGGCATCCGACGACCAGCCCAAAGCCCAGGAGAAGCGCTCCCCTACGTACACGTCCTCGGTGCGGCCCAGATAGTTGACGTTGTGCAGCTCGATGAACTGGTCGCGGGTGGATTCGTAGCCGATATAGGGATAGCTGTACTCCCGTTCCTCCGGCAGCTCCGCTGGCGGAATGGGGGAATCGCTGAAGTCAAAGCTGTGGGTTTCCAGTGTGTAGCCGAACAGCCAGCGCCCCACGCGCTTGTCTTTGCGCACATTCGCCGCAATCCCGCCAAACACATTGGCAAACTCGATCTTGTGGTCAAACTCGGCGACCTCATCACCCCGGAACCAGAGCGCTTCTTCCAGCTTCATCCTGTTCAGGTCGACCCCGGCCGCCCAGCTCTCGTACACGGAGAAGAACGGGCGCACAAAACGCACTCCGTGCTCATAGCCGTCGTCGTTGTCCGCCAGGGACAGCCGCATGCGCCAGCGCGAACCCGCCAGCGCTGGATCGACATAGCGGATGGTATTGCCGGAGCGCTCCTCGTCACTGTCGTGCTGGATGATTATCTGCTTGCCGGTACCGAGGAAGTTGGCGTCGCGGAAGCCCACTGCGTACTTGTTCTCGCCGCCACTGCGGCCAAAGGACAGCATGGGGGTGAAGGTCCAGATATCGCGAGTGATGACCTCCAGGTCAACCACGTCGCCGCAGACCCGCCACGGCCGCACGGTGGCATCGTAGATAAAGCCCAGATCGCGCAGGATACGTTCCGATTCATCCACCCGGGCCTGGTTGTACTCCTCGCCTTCCTTGACCAGCAGATGATCCTCGATCACCCAGTCCCGGGTCACGCTGTGGAAGTCGTTGGCCCAGCGAAAGAGGGCCTTGTCCTCTTCCGGGTCCTCGGTGTCAAAGACGGTAAACCGCTGCTGGCGGATGCTGCCGATGCGGGCGCCCGGGGGAACTTCACGGGCAAACTCGTCATGGGCGGGCGATTGTTCGAAGCGGAAGCTGGCGGACTCGTCCTGCAGCGCGACCTCGCGACAGGCCTGGTCATTTTCGTTGGCCGCTGCAGCTGCCGCAACCAGCAATAATGGTGGCAGGCAGACCGTGAGGCGCCTGCGGGCCAGGAAACTGGTACACCGTTTGAGTTTCATTCTCCTAAGATAGCCGCTAGGCCCTGTTCACCACAATAACCGGAAATCTGTACTCGTTCACAATAGGCGGCTAAACTTGGCCCCGCCCTGGCGGCGGAAGACGCTGCCGGCGTACCTGCACCCCCAACAAGGAGTTCCGCTTGACCCCTCATTTGCAGAACCAGTTGCAGACTCTGGCCGGTCCCGGTTACCGCGAACTGCTACAGCGGATACAGCGCGGCCTGGAAAAGGAGAGCCTGCGTATCACGCCGGAGGGGCGGCTGGTGCAAACTCCGCATCCAGCCGGGCTGGGCTCGGCATTGACCCACCCGTCCATCACCACGGATTATTCCGAGGCGCTGCTGGAATTCATCACTCCGGTCGATCGCAGCATCGAACACTGTCTGGAGACCCTGGCCGACGTCCACAGTTACACCTACAGCAAGATCGGCCAGGAGCTGCTGTGGGCCACGAGCATGCCCTGCATCGTCAATGGCGACGACAGCATTCCGGTGGCCGAGTACGGCAGTGCCAATGTTGCGCGAATGAAAGAAGTTTATCGGTATGGCCTGGGCCACCGCTACGGCCGTCTGATGCAGACCATTGCCGGCATCCACTACAACTTCTCGCTGCCGGACGAATACTGGCAGCGGGCCTGGGACGACGCGGGCCGGCCGGAGCCACTGCGGGACTATATAACCAACCGCTACCTGGGTCTGATCCGCAATTTTCACCGCCACTCCTGGCTGCTGATCTACCTGTTTGGTGCCTCGCCGGCGGTGTGCGCCAGCTTTCTCCGGGGCCGGGGCAGCCACGGCCTGGAACCTTTTGACGACAAAAGCCGCACCCTGCACCTCCCCTACGGCACGGCCCTGCGGATGGGCGACCTGGGCTACAACAGTGATGCCCAGAAGGGCCTCAAGGTCTGCTACAACTCGCTGGGCAACTATGTGCAGGCCCTGCGCAATGCCATCATGCAGCCGCACCCGCCCTACCAGGTCTTCCCCGCTGGCCAGGGTGGTGACTACCAGCAACTGAATGACAGCCTGCTGCAGATCGAGAATGAGTTTTACAGCACCATCCGCCCAAAGCGCGTCACACGCCCCGGTGAAGCACCGCTGGCAGCCCTGTGTCGGGCCGGCATCGAATACGTAGAGATTCGCTGTATTGATGTCAGCCCGTTTACACCGCTCGGTATCGACGCCGGCCAGATCCGCTTCCTCGACACCTTCCTGCTGCATTGCCTGCTGGAGGACAGCCCCGCCTGTGGCGACAGCGAACAGGCCATGCAGGCCGCCAACCTTGAGGCGGTGGTCAACCGCGGCCGCGAGCCCGGCTTGCAGTTGCAGACCCCCGGCGGCAGCGCGTCCCTGACAGAGCTCGCAGGTGGGCTGCTGGCAGCCATGACTGGCATTGCCGACCTGCTGGACGACGCTCACGACAGCCGTCTGTACCGGGAGTCACTGGCGGCGCAGCAGGCGCGCGTGGACGATCCCGAGCTCACCCCATCGGCCCGGGTCCTGCGGGAGATGCGCGAGCAGGACCTGCCCTTCTTCCGCCTGGCCATGAACTACAGCGAAACCTGGGCCCGCCACTTCCACCAGTGCGCCCTGCCCACGGACACGGTGCGGCGTCTGGAGGAAGAGACCCGGCAGTCACTGGCGGCGCAGCGGGAGATCGAGGCCGCGGACGAGCTCAGCTTCGAGGAGTACCTGGCACGCTTTTTCGGCCAGTACCGGACGCTGTTCTGAGAACCGCAGCAGGCGGTCCATTAGCGCAGCGCCAACTGTCCTTGCGGGACATGATCAAACCGCCTAACGTACCAGCCCAGGCACCACGACAGCTTCAGTCACGAGGAACCTCTCCGCCATGTTGCAAACCCTGACCCCTCGCCTGGTGTATTTCGGACTCGCGCTGCTGGCATTGTTCGCCATGCTCTTCGCCTGGTACCTGGAATATCAGGTGGGCCTCAATCCCTGCCCGCTGTGCATGACCCAGCGGGTATTCGTGGTCGCCGGTGGCCTGGTCGCGCTGCTGGCCTTTCTGCACAACCCCGCTGGCTGGGGCCGCAGGGTCTACGGCCTGCTGTGCATTGCCAGCGCCGTTACCGGTGGCGCCGTCGCCGCCCGCCATGTCTGGCTGCAGCATCTGCCGCCGGACCAGGTGCCCGCCTGCGGGCCCAGCCTGGAGTACATGCTGGAAACCCTGCCCTTCCGCGATACCCTGAACATGGTGCTGATGGGCGACGGCAACTGCGCCGAAACCCACTGGACCCTCCTCGGATTCAGCATTCCGGAACAGACCCTGATGCTGTTCGTGGTGATCACAGTCGTTAGTCTCTGGCAGACCCTGCGCAAATCCTGACCGACAGCGCCGCCGCGCTTGCGGCGGTGGCGGGCCTGTGCCTATAGTGGTCCCTCAGGAATGGACCCGGGAGTCCGCACACAATGCCGCAACGCAGTAACAGCCCCGTCGAACAATTCAATACCGTGGAGAGCCTGCTGACCAACTGGCTCAGCGAGCGCCGCGCAGTGTTGTCACGCTACACGGCACTGGTCGTTGCCAGTGACGACACTCCCGCCTCAGCGCAGCTCGCCCGGCGCCAGCGCGGGCTGTGCGAGCTACTGGTGGACTACATCTCCGCGGGGCACTTTGAGGTGTTTACGGAACTGCTGAACGAGGCCGAGGTGTTCGGCGACAACAACGCCGCGCTGATCGCCGGCCTCATGCCGGCCATCACCGATACCACGGACGTGATCCTGGCCTACGAAGAAAAATACAGCAGCGGCGAACACTATCCAGAGACCTTGCGGCGGGATCTGTCAGCGCTGGGAGAAATGCTGGAATCGCGATTTGTACTGGAGGACCGGCTGATCGCCGGCCTCCACAATCATCACCGGCGCCGGTTGCAGGCGCCGGAACAGGCAGGCTGATCAGCCCTCGTCGGAGGGCTCGTCTGACGTTTCTTCCGCCGCGGCCTCTGCGTCCGGGCTGGCAATATCGATCAGCTCGACTTCAAACACCAGCGCCGCGTTGGGGCCGATCAGATTGCCGGCACCGCCGGGACCATAGGCCAGATCAGACGGGATATACAGGTTCCACTTGGCACCGGGCGCCATCAGCTGCAGGGCCTCGGTCCAGCCGGCAATAACCTGGCTAACGCCGAAGGTGACTGTCTCGCCGCGCTTGTAGGAAGAGTCGAACTCGGTGCCGTCCACCAAAGTACCGCGGTAGTGCACTTCAACGGTATCTTCCGGACCGGGGCTATCACCCTCACCGGCTGCAATGACTTCGTACTGCAGGCCGGACTCAGTGACCACCACGCCCTCGCGCGCAGCGTTCTCCGCCAGGAAGGCCTCTGCGGCCGCCTGGTTGGCTTCCGCCGCCGCTGCTGCCAGCTCCTGCTGCTCCTCCATGGCTTTCTGCTGGTACGCGGTCATTTCCTGCTGAATTTCTTCCTCGGTCATGCGCGGCTCGGCGCCTTCCAGGGCATCCTCCAAACCGGCGGTGAACGCGGGCACATCCATTGGCACACTATCGGCTGCCATGCGCTGGCCCAGACCGTAGGCGATACCATAGCTCAGACGCTGGGTGGAATCCTCCAGCATGACTTCGTCGGCGGCGGCGGTGTCGGTGTCGGCTTCGGGAGCGGATTCCTGATTACAGGCTTGCAGGGTCACTGTGGCAACCAGGGCAAGCGGGAGTGCGAATTTCTTCATGATGAGTTCCATTGCTGTGTAAGTGAATAAGTTACAGGAGGCAGATCATACTACCCGCAGGCGCCACTGCGCCACCCCTGGCCGGCCACCCTATTTCAGCAGCGTTAGCAGGCGCTGCAGCAACAGCCGCTGCTCGCCAGTATCCTGCATGGGAGCGGACCCCAGCAGGAAGGCCAGCGCCCGCGGCAAACTGTCTGCCCGGGCCGGTTGCAGCACCTGCTGCCGGTGCCAGGCGAGGATTTGCGCCTGCTGCGACTGCTCCGCCGCCAGTTCCAGCACCTTGACCTGCTCACGCAGGGCCGCAGCGGCGGGCAGGGCTCGCCAGTCACGGCGCAACGCCCGCAGGGGTTGAACGACCCTCTGCCGCCATTCCGCCACGCTGGCGGCCAGCGCCCGCCATTGATTCTGGTCCAGCTCAAGGCCCTGGCGCGCCAGCCACGCCGCGTACAGCAGCAGGTTAACATCCGCCGCACAGCAATCCTGGGCCTCGATGCAGGCCACGGCCACTCCGGATCGAGCGTAAAGCGCAAGCGAAAACTCCCACAGCGGATTATTCATGATCGCTCCGGCTGGTTACAGATAAAGGCTGCGAGTAGAATGCGCGGCCTGATGATCATATTACGCGATATCGAACTGCGCCGGGGCAGCAAGCTGCTGCTGGAAGGTGCCAATGTGACCCTGCAGCCGGGCCAGAACCTGGCGCTGATCGGGGCCAATGGCAGCGGCAAGTCCAGCCTGTTTGCCATGTTGCTGGGGCAACTGCAGGCGGATGCCGGTGCCATCGAGGGCATGAACAACCTGCGCCTGGCACACATGGCACAGGAAGTGGCAACCACTGATGAGACCGCGGGGCGCTACGTCATGCAGGGCGATGCGCGGTTGGCACAGCTGACCGCGGACCTTGCGGCGGCGGAAACAGAGGGCGATTTCCAGCGCGCCGCGACCCTGCACACGGCAATGGAAGATGCCGATGGCTACAGCGCCGAGCGCCGGGTGGGGCGTCTGCTGCAGGGCCTGGGGTTCGCCGACGATGCCGCCGGGCGCCCGGTGAGCGACTTTTCCGGTGGCTGGCGCATCCGCCTGAACCTGGCGCGGGCGCTGATGACGCCCTCGGACATGCTGCTGCTGGACGAACCGACCAACCACCTGGACCTTGACGCCACCCTGTGGCTGGAACAGTGGTTGCAGAGCTACCCCGGCACCCTGCTGATGATTTCCCACGACCGGGATTTCATCGACGCCACCTGTGAGCGCATCCTCAGCATTGAGGGCGGCCAGCTCCAGTCCTGGAAAGGCAATTACTCAGACTACGAACGCCTGCGGGCGGAGATGCTGGCCAATCAGCAGGCCAGTTTCGAGAAGCAGCAGGTGAGGATCGCGCACATCGAGGACTTCGTGCGCCGCTTTCGCTACAAGGCCACCAAGGCGCGCCAGGCCCAGAGCCGGATCAAGGAACTGGAGCGGATGCAGCAGCTGGCGCCGGCGCACATCGATTCGCCGTTTGATTTCGAGTTTCCCCCGGCGGGGAAAAGCAGCGACCCCCTGCTGCGGCTGGATGAGGCGACCCTGGGGTATGCGGGCACGCCGATCCTGCGCGATGTCAGCCTGATGCTGCGCCCCGGTTCCCGCATCGGCCTGCTGGGCAAGAACGGCGCCGGCAAGTCCACCCTGCTGAAAAGCCTGATCGGCAAGTTGCCTTTGCTGGCGGGCACCCGCGCACCGGGTGAGCACTGCCGCGTAGGCTATTTCGACCAGCAACAGCTGGAGGCCCTGGACCTGCGGGCCAGCGCCGCCCTGCACATCCAGCGCCTGAGTCCGGAGGCCCGGGAGCAGGAAATTCTCAATTTTCTGGGCGGTTTCAACTTCCGCGGCGACTTCGCCACCAAGGCAATCGCCCCCTTCTCCGGCGGCGAGAAAGCCCGCCTGGCACTGGCGCTGGTGGTCTGGCAGCGGCCCAATCTGCTGGTACTGGACGAACCGACCAACCACCTGGATCTCGACATGCGCAATGCCATGGAGATGGCCCTGCAGGGCTATGAGGGGGCCCTGATCCTGGTCAGCCACGACCGCCACCTGCTGCGCAATACCGCCGATGAACTGCTGCTGGTGCACGACGGCCTGGTAGAGGAATATGAAGACGACCTCAAGGCCTATGAAAAGTGGATCCTGGCCAGCTATCGCAGCAGTGACAAGCCCGCCGGCAGCGCGGCCCCGGCGGCGGAAGTCAGCCGCAAGGAGAAGCGCCAGCAGGCCGCGGCCCAGCGCGCCAGGCTGCGGCCCCTGCAGCAGGACGTCACCAAAACGGAGCGGGCCATGGCCGCGGCGGAGCAGGCCCTGGCAAAGCTGCAGGAGCAGCTCGCCGACCCCGAACTGTACACGGACAGCGGCAAGACAGAGCTGGGACGACTACTGAAGAGGGAGGGTGAGCAGAAAGCACAGGCAGAACAGCTGGAAGAACACTGGCTGGAACTGCAGCAGGCGCTGGAGGAGCTCAACGCCGAACTGGCAGCGGAGTAGGCCCTGCCACATTCTCCCGCAATTGCAACTTGGCGCTTCGCGGCAAGCGCTTGATCGCCGCCTCCCGCTGCTGGGCCGCGCCGCGGTCCGCCGCCGGCTCCCACCACAACAGCTGCACCGGGCGCCTGCCGCGGGTGTAGCGCGGGCCGCCGACGCGCTCGCCGTTGTGCTGCGCCAGGCGGCGCTGCAGGTCGAGCGTCACGCCCGTGTACAGGCTGCCATCGGCGCACTGCAGCAGGTAGACCGCCCACTGCGCCGCCGTTGTCACCGGCTCAGCCACGCCAACGCGGCCGCTGCGGGGAATAAGGTCATAGCTAAAAACTCCTGGGCGCCGGTTGTACCCAAATCAGCCAATGGTATCATTGCGCCTTTATTGCACCCCGCCAACTGGAGCACACAATGAGCCAACACATCGTACATGTGAGCGATGCAAGTTTTGACGCCGATGTCCTCAACTCTGACATCCCGGTACTGGTCGATTTCTGGGCAGAGTGGTGCGGCCCCTGCAAGATGATCGCCCCCGTGCTGGAGGAAATCGCCACCGAATACGCCGGCAAACTGAAGGTCTGCAAGGTAGATGTGGACGCGAATCCCGACATTCCGCCAAAGTTCGGCATCCGCGGCATTCCCACCCTGATCCTGTTCAAGGGCGGCAGCGCAGAGGCTACCAAGGTTGGCGCACTGTCCAAGAGCCAGCTGGTGGACTTCATCAAGGAAGTACTCTGAGCACTCGCCCGCTTCTACGCACACAGTGCCCGGGCACGGCCAGGTCAGGCTGTGTCCAGCCAGCCTGAGGGATTGCCTGGCGGTACCAAAAAGCGGTAGACGCCCCCCGCACGTCGTGCTACATTTCACCTCGTTGCACGGCCCCGTGCCGCAATAATAACTCTGCCACCCAAAGATTAAACGCTGCATTCACGTCGCCCTGACCGGCAATCCCGGTCACTACGTCCGTCTGCATTGCATTTCTTCCTCGAACAACAACTCAGCACTCTTCTATGAATCTAACTGACCTCAAGACCAAGTCCACGCAGGAATTGATTGATATTGCGAAGGAGATCGGCCTCGAAAACATGGCCCGGTCCCGCAAGCAGGACATCATTTTCGCCATTCTCAAGCGCCACGCGAAAAGCGGCGAGGACATCTACGGCGACGGTATCCTGGAAATCCTGCAGGACGGTTTCGGTTTCCTGCGCTCGGCAGACAGCTCCTACCTGGCCGGTCCCGACGACATCTATGTGTCTCCCAGCCAGATACGCCGCTTCAATCTGCGTACCGGCGACACCATCTCCGGCAAGATCCGCCCCCCCAAGGACAGCGAGCGCTATTTTGCCCTGCTCAAGGTCGGCGAGATCAACTTCAACCGGCCCGAGAACGCCAAGCACAAAATCCTGTTCGAAAACCTGACTCCGCTGTTCGCCGACAAACGCCTGAAGCTGGAAAAGGGCAATGGCAGCACCGAGGATCTTATCGGCCGGGTCATCGATCTGGTGGCGCCGATCGGCAAGGGTCAGCGCGGTCTGCTGGTGGCGCCGCCCAAGGCCGGCAAGACGGTGATTATGCAGAGCATCGCCCAGGCGATTCTCACCAACAACCCCGAGTGCTACATCATCGTGCTGCTGATCGATGAGCGCCCGGAGGAAGTGACCGACATGCAGCGCACCGTCGGCATCCGCGGCGCGGAAGTGGTCGCCTCCACTTTCGACGAACCCCCCTCGCGCCATGTGCAGGTCGCCGACATGGTGATCGAGAAAGCCAAGCGCCTGGTCGAGCACAAACGCGACGTGGTGATCCTGCTGGACTCAATCACCCGCCTGGCCCGCGCCTACAACACCGTGGTACCCAGCTCCGGCAAGGTACTGACCGGCGGTGTCGACGCCCATGCCCTGGAGCGCCCCAAGCGCTTCTTCGGCGCCGCGCGCAATATCGAGGAAGGCGGCAGCCTGTCCATCATCGCCACCGCCCTGGTGGACACCGGTTCGAAAATGGACGAGGTGATCTACGAGGAGTTCAAGGGTACCGGCAACATGGAACTGCACCTGGACCGCAAGATCGCGGAAAAGCGTGTCTACCCGGCCATCAACATCCGCCGCTCCGGCACCCGCCGCGAGGAACTGCTGACCGCCGAGGACGAACTGCAGCGCATGTGGATCCTGCGCAAGCTGCTGCACAGCATGGAAGACGGCCCGGCGATTGAGTTCCTGCTGGACAAGCTCAGGGACACCAAGACCAACGAAGAATTCTTCCTGTCCATGAAGCGCAAATAGAAACTGCCCCGCAGCCGCAGCTGCCGGCGTTGCCGTTGCCCGCGGCGCGTTATACTGTCCCATGCCCGAACCCGGAAGCAAGGACAGCCCGTGAAGTACAAAGACCTCCGCGAATTCATGGCCGCCCTGGAACAGCGCGGCGAACTGGTGCGCATTCGCCAGGAAATTGACCCCTGTCTGGAAATGACCGAGATCGCCGACCGCACCCTGCGCGCCGGCGGCCCGGCCCTGCTGTTCGAAAACCCCAGGGGCAGCCGCATTCCGGTGCTGGCCAACCTGTTTGGCACCCAGACCCGGGTGGCCCTGGGCATGGGGGCGGAGAACGTGGCGGCACTGCGCGAGATCGGGGAAGTCCTCGCTTACCTGCGCCAGCCCGATCCACCCAAGGGCTTGCGCGACGCCTGGGACAAGGCCCCCCTGCTCAAGCAGGTGATGAACATGGGGCCGAAGCTGGTGCGCAACGCGCCCTGCCAGTACCACGCCCGCAGCGGTGACGAGGTCGACCTGTACCAGCTGCCGATCCAGACCTGCTGGCCAGGCGACGCGGGTCCCCTGGTAACCTGGCCGCTGGTGATCACCCGCGGGCCCAACAAAAACCGGCAAAACCTCGGCATTTACCGCATGCAGCTCATCGGCCGGAACAAGCTGATCCTGCGCTGGCTGTCGCACCGGGGCGGCGCTCTCGATTACCGCGACTGGCAGCTGCAAAACCCCGGCAAGCGTTATCCGGTTGCCATCGCGCTGGGGGCGGACCCGGCCACCACCCTGGGTGCAGTGACCCCGGTGCCGGACAACCTGTCGGAATATGCCTTTGCCGGCCTGCTTCGGGGCAGCAAGACCGAGCTGACCGAATGCTACACCCAGGGTTGCCGCGAGCATGGCCTGCAAGTGCCGGCGACGGCGGAGTTCATCCTGGAAGGGTACCTTGAACCCGGGGAAATGGCGGACGAGGGCCCCTTCGGCGACCACACCGGGTACTACAACGAGGTCGAGCGCTTCCCGGTGTTCACGGTCGAGGCCATCACCCACCGGGAGGAACCGATCTACCACAGCACCTACACCGGCCGGCCACCGGACGAGCCGGCGATCCTCGGCCTGGCGCTGAATGAGGTGTTCGTGCCCATCCTGCAGAAACAGTTCCCGGAAATCGTCGACTTCTACCTGCCACCGGAGGGTTGCTCCTACCGCCTGGCCATCGTGACCATGCGCAAGGAATACCCGGGCCATGCCAAGCGCGTGATGCTCGGCGTCTGGTCCTTCCTGCGCCAGTTCATGTACACCAAGTTCGTCATTGTGACCGACGCTGATGTCAACGCCCGCGACTGGCAGGATGTGATCTGGGCCATGACCACCCGCATGGACCCGCAGCGGGACAGCGTGTTTATCGAGAACACGCCCATTGATTACCTGGATTTCGCATCGCCGGTGGCCGGGCTTGGGTCCAAGGTGGGCTTTGACGCCACCAACAAATGGCCCGGAGAAACCAGCCGCGAGTGGGGTACACCCATCGCCATGAGTGACAGTGTGAAAGCGCGGGTCGACGCTCTGTGGGATGAACTGGGCATTACCCGCTGACCAGGTATTCAGCCGTGCTCGGCGGCGCGCTCCGGCAGGGGCAGCTGCGGCAGGCTTTTTTCCCGAAGTAACAACCCCTCGCGAAAGCGGGCGGCGCTGGCCTTCTCATCACCCAGCGCGGCGAGCAGGCGACCCAGCTCGGCACAGACTTCCGGGCTGCGCCGCTGCTTGTAGCTGGCCTCGAAGAAGTCTCGGGCCTTGCCCCAGAGCTGATGCCGGCAGGCCAGGCGCCCGAGACACAGCAGCAGCTGTGGATCCCGCGGATGCGCCGCCAGCCAGGACTCAGCCTGCGCCAACTGGCGCCCGGGGTTGTCCAGCTCGACATAACCATACAGCCGGGCCAGGTCACTGTCCCACTCCTGCTTGAGGGCACGCTGGATGGTCTTGTCAGCGCCAGCATGGTCTCCTTCCCGGATCAACAGGCCCACATAGAGTTGCAGCATGGCCTGGTCCTGGCGCAGGTTGTTGGGCATGGCCTGCCAGCGCTGGTGCAGGTGTGAGCGCCCATCGCTGGCGGCCGCATCCTCCGCCACACTCGCCTGCAGTAGCTGGGTGTAAACCTGGCGCTCCAGTTGCAGCACCTCGTCCTCCGGCAGCACATGGTAGTTGCGCAATTCCGGCAACAACTTCAGCAGGGCCTCCCAGTCCTCGAGCCCGAGGTAGGCCGTGCTCAACAGTTTCAGCACATGCGGGTGCTTGCCGGCGTTGCGACGGGCGCGCTCCAGCGTGGCGACTGCCTGCTCGTACTGCTTGCCGCGCAGCTTGAGCTCAGCCTGGGTCAGCTCCACAGCGATTCCGGCTTCGGAATCCGACTGTTCGGCAGCGCCGAGGTACTCCCGCATCCGGTCGTGCTCGCCCAGCTGGAAACTGGCGCGGGCGGCTACCAGATAGTTCAGCAGCGGCACCTCACTGTGGTCGGCGCCACGCAGCAGCTGGCGCCGCGCAGGCTCCCAGTTGCCTTCAATAAAATTGATCAGGCCGCGGTGGGTGAGCCGCGAAGCGCGCCTCGACTTGCGCTGCTCCAGCCAGCCAGCGAGGGATTTCTGGCCGCTGAAGAGTCTGCGCAACAGGGCAAAGGCGGCATACAGGACGAGCGTGAGCAGCAGCAGCAGAACAATGCCCACCCAGAGGCTGGTCTCTAGCGTGTAGTGGCCATAGGCGATCAACACGTAGCCGGGATGGTTCTCGATCAGGGCGACAACGCCTACGCCGAGTAGCAGCGCGAGCAGGGCCAGCAGCAGCAGTTTGCGCATCGCTTACTCGCCCTCGTCCCGTTGCAGGCGCTGTTCCATCACCGCGTCCAGCTCCCGCAGTGAACCGGAGATATCGGGCAGCTCCACCGCAATCGCCTGTGCCGCGAGATCATCCAGTTCCCGTGTCGCCGCGGTAGCCGCCTCTTCGGCGAGATAGTACTCGGTGAGCCAGCGCCGGGCTCGCTGCAGGCTGGCGTGGTACAGCGGCTGGTTGCCGGACAGCAGCGCCACCTGGGCCTGCTGCAGCAGCATCACCAGATTCTGGCGCAGCAGGGCCTCCCACTGTGGGTCCACCAGGGCCTCGAAGAGCATTTCCCGGCGCCGTACCGTGACGTACTGGGACAGGGTGTGCAGGGCCTCTTCGTAGCCCTGCCGCAAGCGTTGTTGCCAGCCGTCGGCCGCCGCCGCTGCCGGGCCGCTTGCGCGCTCGGGCAGTTCAAAAATCACCAGCTCGGCGACCTGGTCCACGAGTGCCGACAGGCGCAGATAGAGCCCCTCGGTGTCGACCTCCGGCAGGGCCCGCAGGGCGGCAATATCCGCTGCCACAGCGCGCCGGACCGGGTGCAGGGAGGTATCCTCAAGTTGGCGCAGGATGGTGTCGGCGCTCTGCAGCAAACCGCGAGCGGAAACCGCGTCACCCGCCATCAACAGGCGCTGGTTGGCCAGGCGCAGCAGGTATTCGACCTCCGCCAGTAGCCAGGCCTTCTGGTCGCCACCGCTGAGGCTCGCCAGCTCCGTGCGCTGCCCGCGCAACTGGGCCTCCAGGGTCTGCAGGCGCGCAGCCTGCTCCTGCAGGGCCTGCCGCTGCTGCTGTTCAGTTTGCCGCTGCGCCTGCAGCTGCGGTTGCAGGCTGCCAAACTGCCGCTCCAGCGCCTCCACCCCGGCGCGCACCCCACTGACGTCAGCGTCGCTGACCGCAGGGGCTGGAGCCGACCGGTCATCCTCTTCCAGCGCCGCCAGCCGCTGCAGCAGATCCGCCTCACGCTCCTGTGCCAGCCACAGCAACCAGCCGGCGCCGCCGGCCAGGCCCAGCACCAGTAACAGTGCCAGCCAGGCGACCCCGGTGCCGCCGCCAGATTTGCCGGAGGAGGATTGTGCGGCAGTATCCACTGCGGCAGTATCCACGGCGGCAGTATCCACGGCGGCCGCGTCCGAGGCCGGCATCGGCTCGCTGGCGGGCAAGGGCGCGGGTTCGGCCTGTTCTCGCTGTGCCGGATCTTTGTCTTCGTTCACTCACTCATCTCCCGTGTCCGCAACCCATGCGTCCAGGGCGCGCAACATGGCGTTGTCAGAGGCATTGGCCGCAACCAGACAATGCCTGAAGCCCGCCGCTGCCGCTGCTTCCGCCACCCGCGCGGAGGGCAACACCAGGCGTACATTCTGTAAGTTAGAGGTTTCTTCCGGGCTAAGCAACGCCAACATATTGGCCAGCCCCTCGCCGCTGCTGATCATGATCAGCCCGATGTCCCAGCGCGCCAGCGCGGCGGCGAACTCCCCGGGCGCCAGGGCCGGTACCACCCGCCGGTAACAAGCCAGGGTTTCCACCCGCGCGCCGCGCGCCGCCAGTTCCCGCGCCAGAGCGTCGCGCCCGCCTTCGCCCTTGACCAGCAGCACCCGCTCGCCGCCACAATTGCGCAAGCCGGGCAGTGCCAGCAGGCCCTCGCTGGTCATCTCGGGGCCGGGCGTCTGCGCGGTCACCCCGAAAGCAGCCAGCGCCCGCGCAGTGCCGTCGCCGACCGCATACCAGTTGAGACCCAGCGGCAGTTGCGGCCAGAAATTCTCGATTACCGGCATACCGAAACGCACCGCATTGGCGCTGATGAAAATGATATGGCGGAATTCGTCCAGTGCCAGCACCCGGCTGCGCTCCGCGGCGGGCAGCTCGGTGAGCGGCTCCAACACCAGCAGCGGCAGCTGCTGGGCGCGAAACCCGCGCGCGTTTATACCCTGGCAGAGCGCGTCCCCCTGCCCTGCCGGGCGCGTAACCAGTACGCTCCTAACTGCCATACACCTCCGCCAGAATGGCCCCGGCGCCCTGTGCCAGCAGGTCCTCGGCCAGCGCCACCCCGAGCGCCTCGGCCTCCGCGACCGGCGCCCGCCCCTCAGCCCGCAGCAGCAGGCTGCCGTCCGGTCTGCCCACCAGGCCGCGCAGCCACAGTTCAGTGTCACTCGACTCCAGCTCGGCGTAGCAGGCAATCGGAACCTGGCAGCCGCCTTCCAAACGCTTGTTGAGGGCGCGCTCGGCGGTGACCCGGAGGGAGGTCGGTTCGTGGTGCAGCGCCTGCAGCAGGGCCAGCAGCTCGCTGTCGCCACTGCGCAGCTCGATGCCCACCGCGCCCTGGCCGCCGGCGGGCAGAGAGTCGGCAACGGCCATCCGCTGGCGGATGCGGCCCTCCATCTCCAGCCGCACCAGGCCCGCGGTGGCGAGCACAATGGCGTCGTACTCGCCAGCGTCGAGCTTGCGCAGGCGCGTGTTGACATTGCCGCGGAGAAAACGGATTTCCAGGTCCGGGCGGGCGGCCCGGAGCTGGCACTCCCGACGCAGGCTGGAAGTGCCAACCACACTGCCGATCGGCAATACGGCAACGCTGTCGAAATGATTGCTGACAAAGGCGTCCCGCGGATCCTCGCGGGCGCAGATCACGCCCAGGCAAAGGCCCTCGGGGAAGGTCATGGGCACATCTTTCATGGAGTGCACCGCGATATCCGCGCTGCGGTCCAGCAGCGCCGTTTCCAGCTCCTTGACGAACAGGGCCTTGCCGCCCACTTTCGACAGCGGCACATCCAACAGCTGGTCGCCGCGGGAGGTCATGCCCAGCAGCTCAACCTGCAGGCCTGGATGTGCCCCTTGCAGGGCGTCGCGGACAAATTCAGCCTGCCACAGGGCAAGCGGGCTTTCTCGGGTGGCAATCGTGATGGTGCGAGGCATGCGCAACGGTTCCTTGTTCTGAACCGGAATCATAACAGCACCCTCACGGTGCGGCGACCTCGCGCCCGTGTCAGGGTACTAGCCTTGCTGCAACCGCGCCTTGACCGCGGCCAGATGGCGGCGGCTGACCTGGGGCCGGGTGGCCACGCCGTCCAGTTCCACCCACCAGGAACCGTCCGCCTCCCGGCGCAGGCGCCGGATGTGGGCCAGGGCCACCAGCGCGTTGCGATGGACGCGGATGAAATCCGCCGCCAGTTCCCGCTCCAGATCCTTGAGCGCATCCTGCAGCAACAGCTCGCGGCCCGGGGCGATGGCGGTCACATACTTTTGCCCGGCAAGAAAACAGCGCACCTCGGCGATAGCCAGGGATTCAACACCCCGGTGGCCGTTGCTGCTGACCTGGCTACGCCCCGGCGCATCGCCGCCGGCCAGGGCCGCCAGTTGCACCCGGTTCACCCGCCCGGCGCCCGCCAGTGCCCGGGCCAGCTCCGCCTCCCGCACAGGTTTCAGCAGGTAGGCGACGGCCTGGTGCTGCAGGGCTTCCAGCGCATATTCATCGTAGGCGGTGCAGAAGATCACGGCCGGAGGCTGTGGCAGCCGGTCCAGCTCCGCCGCAACTCCCATCCCGTCCATCCCCGGCATGCGGATGTCCAGCAGCAGCAGGGAAGGTTCTTCCCGCGCCAACAGCGCCAGCGCCTCGTCGCCGGAAGCCGCCTCCAGCACGGCCGCGTCCGGGCGCAACTTGCCCAGCAGCCGCCGCAGGCGCTCGCGGGCCAGCGCTTCGTCGTCCACCAGCAGGATCTTCACGCCGACGCTTCCAGGGGATAGCGCAGCTCTACCCGGAAGTATCCCGGGACCGCCACCCGCTGCAGGCTGGCCCCATCCCCGAACAATGCCTGCAGGCGCTGCTCAATGTTATTGAGCGCCATCTGCTCACCGTTGCTGGCGCCCGGGCGTTCCGGTACGGGATTCTCAACCACCGCAAGCAGCTCGCGGCCCTGCCGCGTCAGGCGCACGCTGACCGTCCCGCCCGCGGGTATCAGCGACACGCCGTGGTAGACCGCGTTCTCCACCAACGGTTGCAATACCAGGCCGGGCATGGGCAGCGCTGCCAGGCCCTCCTCGATTTGCCACTCCAGCCGCAGGCGCTCACCCAGACGCAGCTGCTCGATGCCCAGGTAAAGCTCGCACAGGCGCAGCTCGTCGGCCACTGTGGCGTCCCGCCCGGACTGGCGCAGGCTGGCCCGGAACAGTTCGGCCAGATCTTCCACCGCCTCCTCGGCACGCTCGGGATACGACGCAATCAGGCTGGCGATGCTGTTGAGGGTATTGAACAGGAAATGCGGGCGGATCTGGGCCTGCATGGAATCCAGCCGCGCCTGCAGCTCGGAGCGCTCGCGCAGGGTCAACTGCTGCTGCAGATAAAAATAGCGCAGGGCGATACCCGCCACCAGCGCCGCCACCAGCAGGTTGCGCAGCAGCCACCAACGCTGCTCCCCTGCACCCAGCCACTGGGGGTAGAAGCGGATGACCAGTTCGCTGGACAGGGCCGTCACCAGCAGCACCAGCACGATGCTGCCCGCAGCGGCCACGGCCAGGCTGCGGCGGGCAAACCAGCTGCGCAAGGCACACAGCAGCGCCGCGCTGGACAACACCAGCCACTGCACCAGCAGCGACCCGGTGGCAAACACCGTCCAGTCGAAGATCGGCAGCTGGCTGACCGCCAGGGTGTGGATCAATACCACCAGTTCCGACAGCAGCACCAGAAAAAATACCGGCCGTGGTGCGCAGAGGTCGGGAATAAAGAACTCGCCGGAAGCTCGCGCACCCGCGGCTACTGCCTGCTGTTCCCTCGCATCCCGCATCTGCACAATCCCTGCCTTCGCCGATGGTATACTTGCACCCTTGCGCGGCGGGAACAAGCGCCAGCCATACCGCAATCGCACGCCTCCGGGCCCCAGGGACAACAGACAGGACAGCATGAGCAAGCATACGGATACCAGCAAATTGTGGGGCGGACGCTTCACCGAGGCCACCGATCAGTTCGTCCAGCGGTTTACCGCGTCGGTGCAGTTCGACCAGCGCCTGGCGGAGGAGGACATTCGCGGCTCCCTGGCTCACGCCGACATGCTCTGTGCCGTCGGCGTACTCAGCGAGGAGGAACGACAGCAGATTCACCAGGGCCTGGGGCAGATACGCGAGGAAATCGCGGACGGCGAGTTCCAGTGGTCAGTAGAGCTGGAAGATGTGCACATGAACATCGAATCGCGGCTGACCCAGCTCATCGGCAACACCGGCAAGAAGCTGCACACCGGGCGCTCGCGTAACGACCAGGTGGCCACCGACATCCGCCTGCACCTGCGCAGTGCCATCGACCTTATCGGCGCCGAACTCACCCGCCTGCAGCGCGGCACGATTGCGCTGGCCGCCGACAACTGCGACACCATCATGCCCGGCTTCACCCATTTGCAGACCGCGCAGCCGGTGGTGTTTGGCCATCACCTGCTGGCCTGGAACGAGATGCTGGAGCGGGACCATGGCCGCCTCATGGACTGCCGCGCCCGGCTCAACCAGTCGCCGCTGGGCGCCGCGGCGCTGGCAGGCACCACGTACCCCATCGACCGGGAGCTGACCGCCAGGGCGCTGGACTTCGACCGCCCCACCGAGAATTCCCTGGACTCCGTGTCCGACCGCGACTTCGCCATCGAATTCTGCGCTTTTGCCGCGCTGCTGATGACCCACCTGTCGCGAGTCTCGGAGGAGCTGGTCCTGTGGACTTCCGCCCAGTTCAATTTCATCGAGCTGCCGGACCGCTTCTGCACCGGCTCATCGATCATGCCGCAGAAAAAGAACCCCGACGTGCCGGAACTGGTGCGTGGCAAGGTAGGCCGGGTCAACGGCCACCTGGTGTCCCTGCTGACCCTGATGAAGAGCCAGCCGCTGGCCTATAACAAGGACAATCAGGAGGACAAGGAGCCCCTGTTCGACACCATAGACACGGTGCTGGGCAGCCTGCGGGCCTTCGCCGACATGGTGCCGGCGATCCGACCGAAAGCCGAACCGATGCGCGAGGCGGCGCGGCGCGGCTTTTCCACCGCCACCGACCTGGCCGACTACCTGGTGCGCACAGGCCTGCCCTTCCGCGATGCCCACGAAGTAGTGGGCAAGGCCGTGGCCCACGGCGTGGCCAGCGGCACCGACCTCGCCGACATGAGTCTGGCAACACTGCAGGGATTCAGCCCGGATATCGGCGCCGACGTATTCGAGGTACTGACGCTGGAAGGTTCGGTAGCCGCGCGCAATCACCTGGGAGGCACTGCGCCGCAACAGGTGGCGGCCGCGGCCGGGCGCGCCCTGGCCCGGGTGGATGCCCGGAGCTAGCGCGGACGGTAGCGCAAGCTGGCCTGGAAAGTCACGTCCGGCGCAGTCTCCACCCGGATGTCTTCGGCAAAAGCGAGGTCCAGCGCCCAGTCCGGGCTGAAGCGCCAGCGCGCGCCTGCGGTCAGCAGCAGGGCGGTTCCGCCCAACGCGGTCAGGCCGCTGTCCAGCGGTGCGCTGTGGCTATCAACCTGCAGCAGCAGGGACAGCGAATCCAGCCAGGCCCAAGCCACTCCCACGCCGGCAAACCACAGATCCCGCTCCTGGGCAGGGCCCAGCAGGCCCGAGCGACCCGCGCGCAGGTAACCCGCCTGCCCCTGCCAGCCAAGGCGGCTGCCGGGCGCTGAGCGCTGAGCGCGCAACACCACGAAGGCGTCCTCTGCGCCGCTGCCGAGGAAATCCCGCTCCCGGCCGCTGGCAAATTTGTAGCCGGCCCCGGCGCTGAGCTGCCAGCTGTCGTCGCGGTACAGGGCGCGGTGCAGCGCCAGGGTGATATCGCCGATGCCGCCGGAGGAATCCTGCAGGGCAAAGCTGCCGGAGGCCGACCCGTAGCGATAGTCCAGCAGGTCCCGGGCTACGTCCTTGCGACCACCGTCCGGCATGCCCCAGAGATCGTGCCAACCGTCAATCAGGCCGTCCAGGGAGCCGCCATCCTGGCTCAGCACGGGCAGCTCCAATTGCAGTTCCCAGTGTTCAGCCAGGCCGTAGCGAAGGTCGAAAGCGAGGCGCCAGGTCTCGCCGTCCAGGTTCACCGCCTCGCGGCTGTTGCTGTCCACCGCGAACTGGCTGGCGATGCCGGCGTGGGCGGCGAACTGCCAGCCGCCGGGTGTGGCGAGTTCCACCGCTCGCGGCGACGGCAGCCCGAGCAGGCCGGCAACCGGGCTGAGGTTCTTCGCGTATAGCGGTTCAGAAGCCGCGGCGGGAAATGGCAGAGCCAGCAGGCACCCCAAAAGCCCGGCCAACTGCCGTTTCTGCTCGTACATCCATGCTCTCCCCGACTGTTTTATGCCCGGATAGTACAACGGGCAGGTGACAGATTCTGCCGCAGATTCAGGTATACTGCGCCTTTTTTGAAGCCGGACTAAGCTCCCATGCGCACCCTGTTGCCCACTACTGCTCTCGCCCTGGCGCTGCTAGCCGCGGCGGGCTGCGGCCAGACCGGGCCCCTGCAACTGCCGCCCGGGGAAGCGCCGGCACCAATTGCTGAGCCACAGCCGCAAACGGATGACACAGAAGCTGCGCCCGCGGCGGCAGCGGACCGCAACGGATAATCCAGATCATGAGCAGCTTCCACTATCGCGACGGCGTGCTGTACGCCGAGCAGGTCAGCGTCGACGACATCGCGGCCCGGTTCGGTACACCCTGCTACGTCTATTCCCGGGGCGCCCTGGAGTCGGCCTTGCGCGCCTACCAGAACGCGCTGGCGGACTGGCCCCACCTGATCTGCTACGCGGTCAAGGCCAATTCCAATATTGCTGTGCTGGACGTGCTGGCGCGTCAGGGCGCGGGCTTTGACATCGTCTCCGTGGGCGAACTGGAGCGGGTGCTGGCCGCGGGCGGCGACCCGGCCAAGACCGTTTTTTCCGGTGTCGCCAAGACCGCGGAGGAAATGGCGCGCGCACTGGAGCTGGGCATTCACTGCTTCAACGTCGAATCCGCCGCAGAGCTGGAGGTACTGAATCGCGTCGCCGGCAACACGAACAAGCTGGCCCCTGTATCCATCCGGGTCAACCCGGACGTCGACGCCCGCACCCACCCCTATATCTCCACCGGCCTGCGGGAAAACAAGTTCGGCCTGGGCGTGGCCGACGCCCTGCCCCTGTATCGCCGGGCCGCGACGTTGCCGCACATCGATGTGCTGGGCCTGGACTGCCATATCGGGTCCCAGCTCACCGAATTGAACCCCTTTATCGACGCCCTGCGGCGCCTGCTGCTGCTGGTAGACGAACTGGCAGCGGAGGGCATTGCCATCCGCCATCTGGATCTGGGTGGCGGCCTCGGGGTGCGCTACCGGGACGAGGAGCCGCCGGCGATCGCCGACTACATCGCCGCCATTCGCACCGAACTGGGTGAGCGGCAGCTGCCGCTGGTGTTCGAGCCGGGCCGCTCGATCTGCGCCAACGCCGGCCTGCTGCTGACCCGGGTGGAATATCTCAAGCAAACACCGGAGCACCACTTCGCGCTGGTGGATGCGGGCATGAACGACATGATCCGCCCCGCCCTGTACCAGGCCTGGCTGGACATTCGGCCCAGCCACCCGGCCACTGAAGGGGTGTCGGCGCTGTGGGACATTGTCGGCCCGGTGTGCGAGACCGGGGATTTCCTCGGCAAGCAGCGGCAGCTGACCCTGGCCCAGGGCTCCCTGCTGGCAGTTTTTGGTGCCGGTGCCTACGGCTTCAGCATGAGTTCGAACTACAACAGCCGGCCCCGCGCTACCGAGGTCATGGTCGACGGCGCTGCCGTGTACCAAGTGCGGGCACGGGAAACCCTGGACGACTTGTTGCGGCTGGAAAGCCGTCTCCCGGCCTGAACCGGTGGTGTCGGAATGCTGCTGAACTTCACCAAGATGCACGGCGCGGGCAATGACTTTGTGGTCATCGACCTGATCAGCCAGCGCTACCGGCCGCGGGAGCAGGATATCCGCCTGCTTGCAGACCGCCATTTCGGCATCGGCTGCGACCAGGTGTTGCTGGTCGAGCCCCCGGACAGCCCGGATGTGGATTTCCGCTACCGGATCTTCAACGCCGATGGCAGCGAGGTAGAAAACTGCGGCAACGGCGCCCGCTGCTTTGCCCGTTTCGTGCGCGACAAGCAGCTCACCGGCAAGCGCGTCATCCGCGTCCAGACTGCGGGCGGCGTACTGGAACTGCGGGTGCGTGACAAGCACCGGGTCGAGGTGGATATGGGCGTGCCGGTGTTTGCCCCCGCCGCCATCCCGTTCGCCGCCGCAGCGCAGGCAGATCACTACCCCCTTACCGTCGCCGGCCGGCTGCTGGAGATCGGCGCCCTGTCCATGGGCAACCCCCACGCTGTACTAACGGTGGATGACGTGGACACGGCGGCAGTCGCCACCCTGGGGCCCGCCATTGAGCGCCACCCGGATTTTCCGCAGCGGGTCAACGTCGGTTTCATGCAAGTAGTCTCTGACACGGAGGTCCGCCTGCGGGTGCATGAGCGCGGCGCCGGCGAGACCCTTGCCTGCGGCACTGGCGCCTGCGCCGCGGCCGTGTACGGGATACTGCGCGGCTGGCTGCGGGATACCGTGACAGTGCAGCTGGCCGGCGGTAAGCTTGAGATCACCTGGGCCGGTGCGGGCCATCCCGTCACCCTGACCGGGCCCACCGCCGTCGTGTTTGAAGGCAGTATAAAAATCTGACGCCGCGCTGCGGCCAGTGGAAGCGGAGAGATAACAGACCATGCCAGCGAGAAAGGAAACGGCAGTCCCCTTGGCCAGCCCCGAGTTCAGCGATGAGGCGGTGCGGGAGTACCTGAAAAACCACAGCGATTTCCTCCAGCGCCATCCGGACATGCTGGACTTCCTGCATGTGTCCCACGCCTCCGGCAGCGCGGTGTCGCTGGTGGAAAAACAGGTCAGCGTGCTGCGGGAACGCAATATCGAGATGCGCCAGCGCCTCAATGTTCTCACCGCCAACGCCCGCCACAACGACCGGCTCTATGAGCAGACCCGGCGCCTGGTGCTGGCGCTGCTGGACGCACCATCCCTGCCCGCCCTCTGTGCGGCCTTTACCACGGCCATGCACGAAGACTTCGAGGTGGAGCACGCCAGCATCATCCTGTTCGGCGACAGGCACCAGGCTCCAGAGGGTGTCCGGGTCGAAAGTGCCGAGCGCGCGCGCATCGAAATCGGTGCCCTGCTGCGCGGCCGCAAGGCGCTGTGCGGCCCGCTGCGCAAGGAAGAGCTGAAGTACCTGTTCCCCGATGCCGGTGCGGTCGGCTCCGCGGCGGTCATGCCCCTGGTCGGTGGCGAGGAGCTTGGCGTAATCGCGGTGGGCAGCTCCGACGCCCACCGCTACAGCAGCAGCATGGGCACCCTGTTCCTGCAGCACATCGCCGAGGTGCTGGTGCGCCTGCTGCCACACCTCCGTGCCGACTCCGGCGACTGATGCCCGGCGCGGCCATGCTACTGGCGGATGCCAGCGCTGCCTTCATCAGTTATTTGCGGGATGTGCGGCAACTGTCTCCACATACCATCAGCAACTATCAGCGTGACCTGCTCTCCCTGGTGGACTACTGCGCCGCGCGCCGGTGCGATGATGCCGGCGCCATTCACGAGGCCGATATCCGCGGCTGGGTGAGCCAGCTGCACCGCCACGGCCTCGCTGGCAGCAGCATCCAGCGGGCGCTGTCGGCGGCGCGCTCCTTCTTCAACTACCTGGGCCGGGAGCAGGGCCACAGCCGCAATCCCGCCGCCGCGGTGCAGGCACCGCGCCAGTCCCGGCGCCTGCCCAAGACCCTGGATGCGGACCAGGTCAACAAGTACCTGCAGTTTGCCGCCGACGACCCCATGGCCCTGCGCGACAGTGCGATCGCCGAGCTATTCTATTCCTCCGGCCTGCGCCTGGCGGAACTGGTGGCAATCAATCTGGATGATATCGATCACCCGGCGCAACTGGTGACCGTGACCGGCAAGGGCCGCAAGACCCGCACCATCCCCGTTGGTTCCGTAGCCCTGACGGCAATCGGCCACTGGCTGGCGGTGCGCCCACCCAGTGCCGAGCCGGCCCTGTTTACCAGCAACCGCGGCCAGCGTATCAGCGTGCGCAATGTCCAGGCGCGGCTCAAGCTGCAGGGCCGCCGCGCGGGCATGTACCAGGACGTGCATCCACACATGCTGCGCCACTCTTTCGCCAGTCACATGCTGGAATCCAGCGGTGACCTGCGCGCGGTACAGGAACTGCTGGGGCACGCCAATATCGCCACCACCCAGATCTACACCCATCTGGACTTCCAGCACCTTGCCAAGGTCTACGATGCGGCCCATCCGCGGGCCAGGCGCCGCAAGGCCAAGCCGGACTGAGACCTTGAAGATCGCCGTCATCACCTTTGATCTGGACAACACGCTCTGGGACGTGGAGCCCGCCCTGCTTCGTGCGGAGCAGGCCCAGCGCGAATGGCTGCTCCGGTATCGCCCCGGCTGCATCGAACACCACGATCACGACAGCTTGTGGGAGTTCAAGAAAGCCGTGTGGAAACGCCACCCCGAGCTGGCCCACCACGTCAGCCAGATGCGTATCCGCATGCTCGGGGAACTACAGCGGGCCGCGGGATACAGCGAGGCGGACAGTGAGCGCGGCGCCCTGGGCGCCTTTGCCGCCTTCCTGGAGGAGCGCCACAAGGTGGAGCTGTACGAGGAAGCACTGGACATCCTGCGGCAACTGGCCGGCAGCTACCGGCTCGGGGCGCTCACCAACGGCAATGCCGATATCTACAAGACCGATGCCGCCGAGTACTTTGATTTCGCGTTCCTGGCGGAGGAGATTGGCGCAAGCAAGCCCGCCCCGGACATGTTCCGGGCGGCACTGGCGAAAACCGGGGTGGAGCCCGGGCAGATCGTACACGTGGGGGATAACCCGGAGCATGACATCGTGGGAGCCAGCCGCGTTGGCCTGCGCACTGTCTGGGTCAACCTGCAGGGAGCTTCCTGGAACCGTGCCGACATCGCCCCCGATGCAGAAGTTCTGCGGCTGAGTGAGTTGCCTGCGGCCATCCGCAGCATTGACAGCCCCGGAGCGTGAAAAACAAAAAAAACGGAGGCACATAAGTACCTCCGTAAAGGGGAACCGTTAAAACCTGTGTTTAGTTGGGCGCGTGCTCGGGCAGTGCCTCCAACGCTTTCTCATCCATATCAATAGTGAGCGTGATGTCATCGCCTTCAACGACGCGATCCATCTGATCCCAGTCAATGGCGACATTCCGCTGGCCGCCACCCTTCATGTCACTGCGGCTCACCAGGATCGCAGTGACATTGCCGTCCTTGTCGATCACCAGGTTGGACACTTGGCCCACCTCCTTGCCACTGCGACGATTCTGGACCCTGTGGCCGATGAGGTCAGCAGCGTAAAAGCCGGACCTGGACTTGATGGCGGGATATTCATGCTCGCCTCCGCCACCTGACTCGTCACCGACAACCGGATCTGTAACCACGGCCCCACGATCAGCCTCGTTCCCGGGCACCTGTGCGGCGGCAATCCCGGAACCCAAAAAGGTCACCGAGGCGACCGCTGCGGCCAGTGCCAGGTCAGTAAATTTTTTCATTGCAGCTTCTCCTTGTCCCAGCATGCCACTTTGCACGCCAGACAAACCTGACGGGGAAACTACCCTTCCAATCAAGAATGCAGGGGCCATCATCTACCAGGCGCATGCTCGCGTCTGTGCGGCAGCGTACCGACTGATACCGGGATCACACCTGACTATAAGCCCTCTGCGCAGCACCAACTTTGTATCTGCGGCAGTAGGGCAGTGACTCAAACTGCATCCGGCAAAACCCACCAAGAGTTTTATACATGAATATTTCAATGAAAAGTTTTCCGACCTTCATCCTGGCCGCAATGCTGGCACTGCTGGTCGGCTGCGCATCTACCTCTGACCAGGAAGGCACCGGCGAATATTTCGATGACACTGTGATCACCACCAAAGTGAAGGCTGCAATCTTCGCCGATGACAACCTCAAGAGTGCAGAGATCAACGTCGAAACCTTCAAGGGAGTGGTCCAGCTGAGCGGCTTCGTCAGCTCACAGGCAGACATTAACCAGGCCGTTCGTCTTGCCCGGGACGTCGAGGGTGTAAAGTCGGTTAATAACGATATGAAACTTAAATAGGTACATCAACCGGTGTCTCTCCCGGGCACGGACAGCCTGGGAGCTGACAACCGGGCTTGTTACCAACCGGGAGAATAACATGCTGCAGGCATTCACCGGCACCAACACACCACCCTTGAACGGGACCAACAGCCTGACGGCAGACAGCCTCGTTGGTTGTGCGGTATTCAACTACCAGAATGACAAGCTGGGAGTCATCAAGGAAGTCCTTATGGATGTGGAGCATGGCAACATTGCCTGCATTTTCCTGTCCTATGGCGGCTTTCTCGGCGTGGGAAGTCATATCCTCCCGGTACCTCGGCCCGAATTCGCATTTCACATCACTGAAAAATACTTGCTTCTGGACATGGAACTTGAAGATATCAGATTGAGAGAGCCTGCAATGAACCGGCTGTTCATCGGCCCCGGTTTCAGATAGCGTCTTCCCCGGTTTCACCGGTGCGAATTCGGATCACCTGCTCCATCTCCGTCACGAAAATCTTGCCATCACCTATCTTGCCCGTATTGGCGGCCTTGATAATGGCCTCAATTGTCGCGTCGAGCTGGTCTTCGCTGACGGCAATTTCCAGTTTCAGTTTCGGCAGAAAGTCCACTACATACTCGGCCCCGCGATAGAGCTCGGTGTGGCCGCGCTGGCGCCCGAAACCCTTGACCTCGGTCACGGTAATGCCCTGCACCCCGATATCTGACAGGGCGGCGCGCACATCGTCCATCTTGAAGGGCTTGATAATGGCAGTGACCAGTTTCATCGCGATGCTCCAGCTCGTTCCAAAAAGAACTCATTATGAAAGCCGGGCGCAGAATCGCAAGGGGCGGACACAAAAAAGGGGGCCCGAAGGCCCCCAAAGCACGCATTGCAGCAATGCGCCCGCAAGACGGTGACTATTTCTGGGCGACGAACTCCGGGTAGGCTTCCATACCGCACTCGGACATATCCACCCCTTCGTACTCCTCTTCCTCAGTGACCCGGATACCCATGACAGCCTTGAGGATGCCCCAGGTAATCAGGCTGGCGCCAAAGACCCAGACGAAGATGACCAGCATGCCGACCAGCTGACCCATGAAGGTCGCGTCAGGATCCGACAGCAGCACCGCGAAAATGCCCCAGATGCCGACCACGCCGTGGACGGAGATGGCACCAACCGGATCGTCGATCTTGATCTTGTCCATGGCCACGATGCTGCCCACCACGATCGCACCACCGATCGCACCGATGATCATCGCCAACAGGGGCGAGGGGTCAGCCGGTTCGGCGGTGATGGCTACCAGGCCTGCGAGTGCGCCGTTCAGGGCCATGGTCAGGTCCGCCTTGCCAAAGACGAGGCGAGACAACAGCAGGGCTGCAATCAGACCGCCGGCGGCGGCGGCATTGGTGTTCAGGAACACGTTGGCAACTTCGTTGGCAACCCCGATACCGCCCAGCTTGAGGGTGGAACCACCGTTGAAGCCGAACCAGCCCATCCACAGGATGAATGTGCCCAGGGTCGCCAGCGGCATGTTGGCACCGGGGATGGCGCGTACCGACCCGTCGGCAGCGTACTTGCCTTTCCGTGCGCCCAGCAGCAGGACACCGGCCAGGGCCGCAGCAGCGCCAGCGAGGTGCACGATTCCGGAGCCGGCGTAGTCGCTGTAGCTCAGTTCACCGATAAAGGGTACCGGCTTGCCACCCCAGGTCCAGCCGCCCTCGATCGGGTAGATGACACCGGTCATGACTACCGCAAAGGCCAGGAAGGCCCACAGCTTCATGCGCTCGGCCACGGCACCGGAGACGATGGACATGGCGGTGGCGACAAATACCACCTGGAAGAAGAAGTCCGAGGCGCCGGAGTACACCGAGTCGCCGTCGAAACCCGCTTCCGCGGAATCCGCCAGTACCGCGGCAATCGCCGCTTCGTCCATCTGCGCTACCGTGGTCACGCCGGACAGGAAGAAACCCCCGTCGTACATGAACTGGTACCCGCAAATCAGGTACATGGTGCAGGCCACCGCGTACAGGGCCACGTTCTTGGTGAGAATTTCGGTAGTGTTTTTGGCACGCACGAGGCCCGCTTCCAGCATGGCGAAGCCAGCCGCCATCCACATCACCAGCGCGCCGCACACCAGAAAGTAGAAGGTGTCCATCGCATACTGTAATTCAAAAATCTGGTTTTCCATGGGATTTACTCTCGTCTGTTAGTCGCGTTGGTTTCAGATGGCGTCTTCGCCGGTCTCGCCGGTTCGAATCCGTATCACCTGTTCCAGTGTCGACACGAACACCTTGCCGTCACCGATCTTGCCGGTGTTGGCCGCTTTGGTTATGGCTTCGATGGTTTGCTCAGCCATGGCCTCGGCGACGGCCACTTCGATCTTGACCTTCGGGAGGAAGTCGACGACATACTCGGCGCCGCGATACAGCTCGGTGTGGCCTTTCTGGCGACCAAAGCCCTTGACCTCGGTCACAGTGATGCCCTGCACACCTATCTCCGAGAGCGCTTCGCGTACATCGTCCAGTTTGAATGGCTTGACGATAGCCGTGATTAATTTCATGCAAATCTCCTGGTTTCAACAGGGCGCCCCGGAGGGCGCCATTGGGGTCGATCCCGACGCGCTCAGAAGCTCTTCGAGATGGAGAACACGACGCGATCATCGGCGGCATCGACATCGTCGAGGTCGGTACCGATGAAGGCGAGGGCGAAGTCCAGCTCGTAGGCGCTGTAGCCCAGGGTGATACCGTAGTCCATATAGGTATCGGCACCGTCCTCCCAGAAATCGTCCTGGTCGGTGTCGGTGTAACCGATATTGAAGCCGACGCTGAACTGCTCACTGAGGCTCATGGAGTAGCCCGCGGAGTAGTAGATGTAGGTGGGGCCGCCATCGCCGAACTCATCGGAGTAGTTGACGCCAACGCTGAAATCCGCGTAGCTCAAGCCGAGCGCAAACTCGAGATAGTCGAATTCCGGCTCGTTCTCGTAGTCGTAGTAGATGAAACCGATGTCGTAGCCCAGGCCGCCGCCGGTTTCGCCGGCGAACCCGCCGTAGTAGTCCATCTCGGTGGAGGCGTCGCCGCCAAAGTTGATATTGGACCCCCAGATGCCAGCGTACAGCCCGGTCTCACCGGCCCAGTCGAAGCCGCCCTGGATGGCCCCGCGCTCGCCGGTCTGGGAGATGCCGCGGAAGGTGTAGTCCGTTGCCAGGGTCACGTTGGCGCCGATCTCGGCCTGGGCAGAAGCAGCACCCAGCAGCACGACAGCGGCGATGGAAGCGGGAAGCAGTTTCTTGTGCAACATGTTTCATTCTCCTTGGGTTGGTGTCCGGAAGCTGCAGGTCCTGGCCTGGGATCACTTCCGTGACACATTTTTCAGATTCGCAACAGGCCTTAAGCAGGCCCTGTGCCAGGAGAACAAAAATCTATTAAAAACATTGGGTTGGATAAACATCGCCGGCTTGTCTGTGCGCTGGCAGACGCTACGAGCGCAAGTGGCGCGCACCATTTCAATGCATTGCCCATCATTGGTGCACAGAGATGATCTGTGCCCGACCCGGCAATTGCACTACACTGGTCGTGCTATTACTGCTTCGAGGACACGCGCGCCATGGCCCTGAAACCCCCACCGCTGGGCGACATCCTGCAACAGATGAACGGCCTGGCCCAGTCGGCACTGGGCAAGCTGGAGATGGTGAGCCGGGAAGAATTCGATGCCCAGGCGGCCATCCTTGCGCGCACCCGGGCACGGGTCGCGGACCTGGAGGCGGAGCTGGAAGGCTTGACCAGGGAATTCGAAGCCCGGCAAGCAAACAACTAACGGTCAGCCCCTGCGGGGCGAGCTCAAGGATGAGCCATGGAACTGTCAGTTATCTACAGCCGCGCCGGGGTCGGCATTGCCGCGCCCCTGGTGCAGGTGGAGACCCATCTTGGCAATGGCCTGCCTGCGTTCAACATCGTCGGGTTGCCGGAGACCGCGGTGCGCGAGAGCCGTGACCGTGTTCGCTGTGCCCTGCAGAATTCCCATTTCGAGTTTCCGGACCGGCGCATCACGGTGAACCTGGCGCCGGCAGACCTGCCCAAGGAGGGCGGGCGTTTTGATCTGCCCATTGCTCTCGGCATCCTGGCCGCCTCCGGCCAGCTTCCCGCCGCCAGTCTCCCGGGCCACGAATTCATCGGTGAACTGGCTCTCGGCGGCGCAATCCGCCCTATCCCCGGTATCATCCCGGCAGCCCAGGCCTGCACGGCCGCGGCACGCAGGCTGGTGACGCCGGCAGACAACGCAGCCCTGGCCGCAGTGGTGCCGGGCAGCCGGATCATCGGCGCCGTGGATCTGCTGACCCTGTGTGCGCATCTCAACGGCCGCCAGCCGCTGCCGCCGACCCCGCCCACCAACCCGCTGCGGGACTCTGCGGTGCACTACCCCGACCTTGCGGACGTGGCCGGCCAGAGCCTGGCTCGCCGCGGGCTCGAAGTCGCCGCCAGCGGCGGTCACAACCTGCTGCTGTGCGGCCCGCCCGGGACCGGCAAGACCCTGCTCGCGAGCCGACTGCCCGGGATCCTGCCGCCACCGGACCCGGAGGAGGCCCTGACCTGCGCCGCTCTGCACAGCTTCTATGACAGCACCAGCCTGGAGCATCTGGGGCAGCGCCCCTTCCGCAGCCCGCACCACAGCGCGAGCGCCGCGGCCCTGGTGGGCGGTGGTGCCCGCCCCCGGCCCGGTGAGGCCAGCCTCGCCCACGGCGGGGTACTGTTTTTGGACGAGCTGCCCGAATTCAGCCGCCAGGTGCTGGAGATGCTGCGCGAGCCAATGGAGGCCGCCGCCATCACCCTGTCGCGAGCCAACCACAAGTTCACTTACCCGGCCCGCTTCCAGCTCGTCGCCGCCATGAACCCCTGCCCCTGCGGATTCCACGGCGACGACCAGCAGCCCTGCCGCTGCAGCCCGGACCAGATCCAGCGCTATCGCCAGCGCCTGTCAGGACCGCTGCTGGACCGGATTGACCTGCACGCGGAGGTGCCGCGACTGGATGCCGCAAGCCTGCTGCGGGAGAGAACGGCGGGGGAAAGTTCAGAGTCGGTACGACTGCGGGTTATCGCGGCGCGCAGCTGCCAGCTGGAACGGCAGGGCTGCACCAATGCCGTGTTGTCCGATGAGCAGTTCCGGGAGCTTTGCCGCCTGCAGCCGGCGGCGCGGCGCCAGTTGGAGCAGGCCGCCGACGCCATGCACCTGTCGGGGCGCGGCCTGCACCGCAGCCTGCGGGTCGCGCGCACCCTGGCGGACATGGCCGGAGTTGCCACCATCGACTGCGGTCACATCGCCGAGGCACTGGCCTTCCGGCAGCAGGCCGCGCGGCCCTGAGGCAGGACACTCAGGCCGCTGGCGCCACCCCCATGAACTTGCTCTGGACGATGCGGAAGCGGTTACTGACGAAGGCGAGGTCGGCGAGACAGGCATTGCCCGCCGGGTTGAGCCCGGTGACATGGAAATCGGAATAGGCCGCGGCAAAATTGATCGGCATGCCGGTCAGGTTGCAGGCCACCGAGGCGCCGGCGGCGTGATAGGCGTCCACCGCCCGGCCCAGAAAGGCCGGGTCCGTGGAGTAGACGTGGGAGGTGATGGCGCCGCAGTCGCGGGCATTGCCGGTGGCGTCCGCCAGGCAGGCCTCCAGGCTGTCGTTGGCGATGATGAATGACACCGGGCCAAAGACTTCCTGCCGGTACCAGTCCCGGTCGGCCTCGGTCGCCGCGATCACCAGCGGGGTGGCAGTGCGCGCCGCGGGGAAGCCCGGATTGTCGTAGGGCGCAGAGTCACGCAGGATCCGGCCCCCCGCCAGTTCGCGATAGCGATCCACATTGGCCTGCACTGTGGGGTCGAACAGGGTGCCGCAGAGTGTCGCCGCCGCGCGCGGCTCCGCCAGCCAGTGGTCCACCGCGGCACAGATGGCCTGCGCCACATCCGCATGCGAGACGGTCTCACCCCCAACCTGGATGCCCGCCGCAGGGATGTGGATATTCTGCACGCTGGTACACATCTGCGCCGAAGCCTGGCACAGGGAGTGGGCAATCGCCCGGGCGGTGGCGGTGAGGTCGTCGGTGGACTCCAGCACCACCGAGTTGCAACCCGCGGTCTCGGTGTAGACCAGCTTGCCCGGGCAGTTCTGCTCCAGCCAACTGCCAAAGCGGGGGCTGCCGGTGAAGTCGATGATGGCGGTGTCGGGATGCTGGACCAGGGGCAGGGTCGCGGGCTCCGCCCGCGTGTCTGCCGCCAGGGTCACCAGGTTGGGGTCAAAACCCGCCTCCGCCAGCACCTCGCGACAGACCTTTGCCACCATGGCCACCGGCAGGGTTGCCGCCGGATGCGGCTTGAGGATCACCGGATTGCCGGTAGCCAGCGAGGCGCAGAGTGCCGGGTACGTGTTCCACAGCGGGAAGGTGGCGCAACACACCACCACGCCGATGCCCCGCGGCAGCAACCGATAGCGTTTCTCCAGACTGGCCACACCATCGCGGCCGAACTGCCGTTCCCAGTGCGCGGTGGCGGGTACATCCTGCATCGCCTTGTGGGCATAGGCCAGCGCTTCCAGACCCCGGTCCAGAGCGTTGGCACCGCTGCCGGCAAAGGCCATGACGTAGGACTGGCCGGAGGTGTGCATGGTGGCATGGGCATTTTCGAACAACTGCTCGCCACAGCGCTGGAGAATTTCCAGGCACACCCCCACCCGTGCTTCCGGGCTGGCCGCGGCCCAGCCAGGGCGCGCGACATTGATGGCAGCGAACAGCCCTTGCGGGTCCATCTGTGGGTAGCGCACGCCCAGTGGCTCACCGGTATAGGGCGAGACTTCCTCGCCGACACGGCCGATCTCGCCTGGCTGCAGCAGCGGAAAATGCTGCCCCAGCAGGCTCTCGAAGCGCGCCAGACCGGCGGCGGGCTTTTCCTCGCCGTGGATCTTGCTGCTGGGGTTCTCTGGCCAGCCGCTCCAGGCGTAGCGGTGGGCACAGGCGTCCAGGGCCTTGGTCAACAGATCCTGGTGTTTTTGCAACAGGGCAGTCATGCGGAGTCTCCAATGGTGAAATCGACGTGATGGGCGCGCAGCTCTTCGCCGCAGTGGTTACAGACCACTTCGCCATGCAGGTTCTCGCCGCAGAGGGTGTGGGTCAGGCACATGGGACGGCCGGCACCGGTGGCATCGCACCATTTATCGCCCCACTGCAGCAGGGTCAGGAAGTAGGGAAACAGATCCCAGCCCTTTTCGGTCAACTCGTAGGCATAGCGCACCGGGCGCTGCTGGTAGGGTTGGGTGGCAAACACACCCTTGCGCACCAGGAAACGCATCCGATCCGAGAGAATATTGGTCGCCACCGGCAATTCCTTGTGAAACTCGTCGAAGCGCTGCAGGCCGTGAAAGGCCAGGGCAATCACGTTGGCGGTCCAGCGGTCGCCGACCAGGTTGATCAGGTTGCGGTAGACGCTGTGCTCACCGGGCACCTCGATGGCAGACAGGGACGAGCGCCGGCGCACCTTCTTGTCGCGGACATCCCGGGTGGCGCCGGGACCGGGGTGATAGCTGACGTCCCGGCCATGTACGTCGCGGCGGCAGCTACTGCAGCGCAGGCGCGGCTGCAGCGGCTGGCCACAGCTGCGATGCAGCAGATACACCTTGCCGTCTGGTGGTGGCGGGTGATGTTTCTCCTCCCACACCACGGCCATCAGGGCATGCTGATAAAGATCTATCGACTTGCGGGTCAGATGATACACAGGATGGCGAGGGTCCCCACCCGCGGCGCGCTTGCGCAGGCAGTCCACGGATTGCAGCCACTTGAGGCGGTTGGAGAGCACTCCCCGGGAAACTCCGGTCGCCTCGAGCATGCCGCTGAAGGTGTTGATGCCCCAGAACACCTCCTGGATGATCAGGATGCACCATTTGTCACCGATCTGGTCGAGGGCCCGGTTGATGGAACTGGCGCGGGTCCTCAACTGGTGCATGGCGGCCCCTCCTGCAGGGCAAATGGAAGCTCTGTAGGCACGCTTTCAGCTACAGTTGAAGTGGAGCACCAGGGCGGCGTCCAGATCGCGCGACTGCCCCAGACTGATGCTGCCAGCGCCGCGCAACAGGAGTTCATCGCGATGCACGAAGACGGCATCGTCGTCGTCCAGATACACAAAAGTACCGTTGGTGGATGCGTCCGCCAGCACGAAAAAACCGCGCCGGTATTCGAGGGTGGCGTGGTGGCGGGAAACCCATTCGGCCTCCACCACCACGTCCGCCGTGGCATCGCGCCCCAGCACCAGCGGCTGGCTGAATTCGCCCAGCGTTACCGTGTGATCGCGGTAGTCCAGGGCCAGCCGGGTGTCGTGGCGGGTTTCGGCAAGGGCTGCCGGGCCCTGAAAGCTGGTGACGTTGGTCGTGTCGTCCTTCCAGACAATGTCGACGATATCCAGTAACTGCCGTTTGCCGGGCATCCGCGCCTTGCCCAGGCTACGCGCCCGGACAGTGTCAGGGCCAAGGCCGCGCACGGACTCCGCGGTGGTAATGATCTGCTCGCGCTTGGCCAGGCTGGTCATGCGGGCGGCGATATTCACCGCCACGCCGAACACATCGTGCTCTTCCTGCAGCACGTCCCCATGGTGCAGGCCAATGCGCAGGGCCAGACGCTCACGGCGGCAGACTGCCTCCCCACTGATGCGACGCTGCATCTCAATCGCCGCCGCGACGCCCTGGTCGGCACAGGAAAAGGTGGCCATGATCTCGTCGCCGATAGTCTTGACCACTTCGCCATGGTGAGCTGCCACCACCTCCGCGCACACGCTCAGCAGCGTCTGGATCATCTCCCGCGCCACCTCATCGCCTCGCTGTTCAAACAGACGCGTGCTGCCGCTGATATCAGCGAAGACAATGGTGAGGGGTGCGCGATTCATTGACGCGGATGATAGGCGAAAGCGGGACTCACCTCCACCGCCCCGGCGGGGAGGCAACCCGGCAACCCGGGCTGCCTCGCGGCACTTCAAAAACTTTTGGTCACGGTGACACCGGCAGTGCGCGGCGGCATGTAGTACTCCGAGGTCACGCCGGTGGGATCGACGATGCGGTTGGTAATCTGCAGTTCATCGTTGAGGTTCTTGCCCCAGAGATCCACCGCCAGGGAACCGTCGGCACTGGTCCAGCTGACACTCGCGTCGATCAGCTCCACGCTGCCCTGGCGCTCCACCGGCCGGTTCTGGGGGCCGGTGTAGTACTCGTCTTTCCAGCTATAGCTGAGCCCGAAATCCACTGCGCTGCCATTGCCGAGATTGACCCGGTAATTGGCGCTGCTGGTGAGTGAACCCTCTGGCGCAAACGGCAGTTCGCGGTCTGCCAGGTCCACGCCATTGGAGTTGATGAACTCACTGAAGGTGGCATCGCTCCAGTTGTAACTGGCACTCAGGGTGAAGTTCTCGAAGGGCACGACATCAAAGGATGCCTCCACCCCGCGCGATTCGGCCTGGGCGTTCAGCAGCACCAGCAGGAAGCGGCTGTTGAGCTCAAACACCTGCAGGTCCTTGTAGTCCATGTCGTAGTAGGACAGGTTGAACTGCAGGCGCTTGTCCCACCAGGAGGACTTCATGCCCACTTCGATATTCTCGACGGTTTCCGGATCTACCGGCTCCGCAGCCACACTGGCAAGGTTAGTCTGGGACTGGAAGGCGCCGCTCTTGAAGCCTTCCGCGTAGGTGGCGTAGAACATCAGGTCATCGCTGGGCCGCCAGGCCAGGGACAGCTTGTGGGTGACCTCGGACCAGGAGTCGTCTGCAGACACCGGCGCCGCAAAGGAGGGCAGGATCAGGGGCACACCGGACGGTGTGGTATCCAGCAGGTCGATGGAGTTCTGGGTGATCTCCTTTTCGTCCTCGGCCCAGCGCACCCCGTAGGTCAGCGTCAGCTGTTCGGTGAGGTCATAGTCCGCCTGGCCGTAGACCGCGTAGCTGGTAGTGGTGTTGTCCTGGGTGAAGAGCACGTCGCCGACACCGGCCAGCCCCAGGCCCTGCAGCGGCGTGCTGTACTGGGTGTAGAACTCCTCGGCCCGCTCCACATCCTCTTCCATGAAGAAGGCGCCGGCCAGCCAGTTCAGCCGCTCGCTGTCGCCGGCGAGACGGAACTCCTGGGAAAATTGCGAGGCCTCTTCCTCGGCACCGTTGACCACGTTGCCGGGCGCGGTGAAAAAGCCCGGGGGCAGCGGCACGCCGGGAGGCGAAGGCGCGCTCAGGTTATTGAGGGGGATACCGGTGAGATCATCCACCCAGTTGTAGTCGCTGGAGCGCCAGGCGGTGATGGAGGTCAGGCTTGCCCAGTTCAGGTCGACTTCAAAGCGGCCCATCAACCCTTCGACCACCCGCTTCTGCGAGGTGTCGAACTGCGATGTACAGTTGCGATCATCTTCCATGTAGCGCTCGGACATGCCGATGCGCCAGAACGGGGCCAGGCCGGCAATCGCCGAGTCCACGTTCTGGATGTGGCGGCAGGGGCCGTTGGTTTCGTCGCGGGCATAGTCCGCCGTCAGCAGCAGGTCCACGCGCTCGCTGATGTCGAACATCAGCTGGCCCCTGGCGCTGACCGCGCGGGCGTCGTCCATCTTTTCTCCGGAGTTGCCCGCGCCAAAGCTCTCGCCAATGATCGGGCTGTTGGAGAAGTTTCCGGCCGTATTGATATCGGCGGGGGTGATCACGTTGCGGCCGTAACCTTCCCGGTCACGGAAGGAATAGACCAGCTTGCCGGCGACCTTGTCGGTGAGGCCGCCGCTGGCCAGGCCCTGGAAGTGGCGCAGATCGTCACTGCCGCCCGAGACCCGCACCCGCAGTTCGGTTTCCTGGGAGGGGCGCGAGGTGACGATATTGATCGCGCCGCCATTGGTGTTCTTGCCGTACAGGGTGCCCTGGGGACCGCGCAGGATTTCCACCCGCTCCAGGTCAAACAGGTCAAAGCCCACGCCGCCGGTCCGGCCGATGTAGACCTCATCCAGAAACACGCCTACCGCCGGGTCACTGCCCGCCGAATCCGAGCTGTTGCCGATGCCGCGAATGTAGATGCGCGGCTCGCCAATGCTGAACTGGTTGTAGGTGAGCCCCGGGGTACGAAAGGCAATATCGTTGAGGCCGCTGATCTTGCCGACCTCGATGTCATCACCGGCCAGGGCAGCTACAGACAGGGGCACATCCTGGATACTCTGGGCGCGCCGTTCGGCGGTCACCACAACCTCTTCCAGCTGTTGCTGGGCAGAGGCCATCATGGGCAAGGCCAGTGGGAGTACTGCGAGGGCGTGAATGGCGGCGCGGAGTGTATTGGTGGTCATAGAAGCCTCGAGCAAAGTTATCAGTTATAGTGACTTGCATTAATGAACCTAGTTTATCGCAACATTGGCGAAACACAAGGCCGCTTACGCGCGGTAGAGGTCCTCCCCCCGCGCCCAGGTGGCGTGAAAGCCGAAGGGCACCCGATGCGGCATGAGCACGCGCGCTACGGGCCCCCGTTCGATATCCGCGGCAGCGAACACCAGGCAGTGTGACTGCCAGCTGTTGCTGTCTGTCACCAGGGTGATGACATAGCCGTCGTCTTCGCCGGAGTCGGCGGTGGCACCCCGGCGCGGCGCGAAGACCGCCTCGCTGCCGAATACGCCCGCGCCATAGTCCCACTGCCAGCGTCGGCCGGTTTCGTTGTCGTACTTCACCAGCCCGGTAAAGCGCAGGGTGTAGCCGCCCTCGTGGTGCTGGGGTATGCGCTGATGGTAGGCGTAGCGGCTCTTGCGCCCGTGATAGAGCGGGTTGGTCTTGTTGAACTCGGTGTTGAGATCATCGATCGGCCCCTCCCGCACTTCGCCGGTACGCAGGTTGAAGCGCCAGCGGTAGTTGTTTGCCTCCAGCCGCATGTAGGCCAGCATGGAGGCCAGCTCGCCCTCGCCGGGCTGGGCGTCGGGCATCGGGTTGGTGGAGCGGCATCCATCCATGATCACCCAGTCACCTTCTTCCCAGCAGTTGCTGGTGTGCAGGATGTAGCAGGGTTCACACTCGAACCAGCGCACATCGCTGCCCGCCCCCCGGCGTGGAATCAGGCCGAAGCGGGTGGGAATCTCGGTGTGGAAAGTCAGCACCCGATAGCCGTGCTGGCGCAGGACATTCATGTCGTGGAAGAACGGCAGGTCGTGCAGAATCGCGTAGTTGGCAGTAAAGCCGATATCGTGGGGCAGGCGCGGCCCCGGCAGGTCAATTGCCACCTCGTGCAGCAGTTTGCCGCTGGAGTCGGCCACGCCATAGGTCATATAGGGCGGCTCGTCGCCGTAATCAAAGAACACCAGCTCGCCCGTGGCCAGGTCGACCTTGGAGTGCGCCGACATGCGCCGCTGCTGGCGCCCCTGCAGGTCGTAATACCCTTTGGTAGAGAGATTATGCGCGTCCAGGCGGTAGGGGTGGCCGGCGTTATACCACAGGCTCATCAGGTCGCCGTTGTAGATGAAGATATCGGTATTCGAGGTGTCCTTGATGCCGAAGGGCGACAAATTGTAGTCGAACGGGCCCATCACCCCGGGCGAGATTGAACGGCCGTCGGCCCGCTCTCCCTGCAATGCCACAGTATCCACGTAGCGGTTCCGATATGCGGCCTGCCCATTGCGGAAGTAAACCCCGTGCACCATGCCGTCGCCGTCAAAGGGGTGATAGCGATTCTTGGGCTTGAATACCGGGTTGGGGCCGTTGCGGAAATAGGCGCCCTCGAGGTCCGCGGGCAGTTCGCCTTCCACCGTCAGACCCGAGACATCCAACTCGTCCGCGGTGGGCGCGTAGACTCCGTGCAGGTAGGGATTGTCCAGGGTGTAGATCCACGGGTGGGTGTTTGAAAACTCGGTGACACCGCCGATGCACTGGTCAACGGAGGGGTATTCACTGACTTTGCTGAGGCTCTGCATGGCGCGCTCCCTGGCGTGGGTTTTGTCCCGATTATAGATACCAAGTATTTTTATGCAAGTTAAAATTTGTCCTCCGTTATTGGCTCACAGGCCGGGCTTGCGGGCTCCGCGAGGCTTGGCTAGAATTCGGGTCTCTTTATAAAAGTAACAGGTGGCAAGGTGGCATCCAGTGGACAGGAACGGGAAGGGGGCCACGGCGACCTGGCGGGCAAGGTCGTCATCGTCACCGGCGCCGGCAAGGGACTGGGCCGGGCCTATGCCCTGGAAATGGCTTCCCGGGGCGCTTGCCTGGTAGTGAACAACCGCTGCCACGCCAGCGACAGCGTGCGCAGCGCAGACGCCGTGGTGAGCGAGATCGTGGCGGCCGGTGGCAAAGCCGTGGCCGACTACAGCGACGCCGCGGACCCGGATTGCGGCGCACAGTTGCTGGCGCAAGCCCTGGAAAGCTTCGGCCGCCTGGATATCGTGATCGCCAATGCCGGGGTCTCGGAAGCCACTTCTTTCCACAAGCAGCCCCTGTCGGAGTTCCGCCGCATCGTCGACATCAACCTGATGGGGACGGCGCACCTCCTGCACCCCACTTTTTCCCATCTGTACCGTCAACACAGCGGCGCTATCGTGGTCAGCAGCTCTGCCGCCGGGCTGTATGGCGAACATGGCCTGCCGGCCTATTCCGCATCCAAGGCGGGCATCATCGGGCTCTGCCACGCGCTGGCCCTGGAGGGTGCGCCCCACGGCGTGCGGGTGAACACCATTGCCCCCTTTGCCAGTACCGCGATGACCCGGGAGAGCCTGCCGCCAGCCCTGCGGGAGAGACTGAGCCCCGCAGACGTGGCGCCGGTGGTGGCCTGGCTGGTCAGCGACAGCTGCCCCCTGAACGGCGAAACCCTGGTGGCGGGCGGCGGCAATATTGCCCGGGCGCGACCGCTGCTGAGTGCCCCGGTTGCCGCCGGCAGCACGCCCGCGGAAGTGGCTGCGGCCTGGTCCAGCCTGAGCGCACCGGACCGGGACTCCACCTCGGCGGTGGCCATGTTCATGGATTTTGCAAGGAGCCTGCCATCGTGATGGAACTGCTGTTGCTGTTGGTAACTACCCTGGGCGTGGCCCTCTGCGCCGCCATCGCACTCTGGCTGGCAAGCATCCCCCTGCGGGACATCAGCATCATCGACATGTTCTTCGCCCTGATTATCGTCGCCATTACCTTGACCAGCCTGCTGCTGGCGCCCGTCACCGGACCCCTGCAATGGCTGCTGCTGGCGCTGGTCCTGCTGTGGGCGCTGCGGATTACCGCCTACCTGATCGCGCGCAACTGGGGCCACGGGGAGGACCCCCGCTACAGCAAACTGCGCGGCTGGGTGAACGACGAGCGCGCCTTTATCTGGCTCAGCCTGCGCAAGGTATTCCTGCTGCAGGCGGTGGTGCTGTGGCTAGCAGCACTGCCGGTACAGGTCGGCATGCAGCTGGGTACTGGCGCGCCCGGCTGGCTGGCAGTCGCCGGCACCGGCCTGTGGCTGTTGGGTCTGGTGACGGAAACCGTCGCCGACCGGCAGCTGCAGCACTTCCGGGCAGACCCGGCCAACCAGGGTACGGTGCTGAGTACGGGGCTGTGGCGCTACTCCCGCCACCCCAACTATTTCGGCGAACTGTGCGTGTGGTGGGGCATCTGGCTGGTCGCCTGCGAGGCGCCGTTCGGCTTCCTGACCATTATCGGCCCGCTGGCCTACAGCTACCTGATCGTGAACGTCACCGGCCAGCGCACCCTGGATAAAAAGCTGGCGCGGGAAAAGCCCGGTTACGCCGAGTACATGGCCCGCACCAGCGGGTTGATTCCGCTACCGCCGCGACGGCAGTAAGCGGGAACAGCCCGGGGTCTACATGGCAACAGCCTTGCCTGCGACCCAAAAGGGCTTTACCATAACGGTCTTTTAATACAAGTGACTCTGGATATCCCCATGCCCCGCGACCTCTCCCGGCTCCGAATTCCCGTCATCCAGGCCCCCATGTTTCTGCAGTCCGGCCCGGAGATGGTTATCGCCAGCTGCAAGGCCGGGATTGTCGGCACCTTCCCCTCGGTCAACGCCCGCACCACTGAGGAGCTGGAACGTTGGCTACAGCAGATCACCGCCGCGGTCGGCGGCGAGCAGGACGGCCCCTGGGCCATCAACCTGATGATGCACCGCTCCAATACCCGCCGCTTCGAGGATCTGGCGCTGGCGGTGAAGTATCGCGCGCCGCTGGTGATCTCCGCACTGGGCAGCCCGAAAGAGGCGATTGACGAGGTTCACAGCTATGGCGGCAAGGTGTACGCCGACGTCATCGATACCCGCTTTGCCGCCAAGGCAGTGGAGGCCGGGGTGGACGGCCTGGTGCTGGTTGCCGCCGGCGCCGGCGGCCACACCGGGCAGCAGGCGGGTTTCGCCTTTGTCGAGGAAGTGCGCCAGTTCTGGAACGGCGATATCGTGCTGGGTGGCGGCATCTCCAGCGGCCGCGGTGTGCGTGCGGCGCAGGTATTGGGCGCCAACTACGCCTACCTGGGCACCCGCTTCATTGCCACTGAGGAGAGCATGGCAGTGCCGGAATACAAGCAGATGGTAGTGGACGCCACCGGCGCCGATATCATCTGCTCGGACGCACTGACCGGGGTCAAGGCCAACTGGCTCCGGGCCAGCCTGGTTGCAGCGGGCTACGACCCCGCTAATATGCCCACAGGCGCCACAATTGATATCGCGGCGTCCGCCAGCGATTCCAAGCGCTGGCGGGACGTATGGTCAGCGGGCCAGGGGGTGGGCGCCATTCACGACATTCTGCCAATTGCCGCGCTGATCGACCGCCTGGAAGCGGAGTACCGAGCCGCCTGCGAGGGATAGACCATGCAAACCAGTTCAAGCGCCCGGATCCGGGCCCTGACCGAAGCCGGCTACTGGGGCAATGAAACCCTGCACGGCATCCTCGCGGCGCGGGTGGCGGACCGTGCCGACAGCATCGCCCTGGTGGACCAGCCGAACAAGGCCGAACTCACCGACCTGCCCGTCCGCTGCCTCAGCTTCCATGACCTGGACACACTCAGCGACAGCCTGGCAGCACAGCTGCTGGGACAGGGCCTGCAACACGGTGACAGGCTGCTGGTGCAGCTGCCAAATATCAGTGAACTGGTGCTTTGCTACTACGCCGCCAGCAAGCTCGGGGTGGTGATCTCCCCCATCCCCATCCAGTACGGCGGCCACGAAATCGCCCGCTTCGCCGCGACCCTGCAGCCGGCGGCGATGCTGACCCTGGGTCGTTTCCGCGATATCGAGCTGGCCGCACAGGCCCGCCAGGCTCTTGCATCGGTGCCGGTGTGGACCTTCGGCGTCGACCTGCAGTGCGAACCCGTCACTGACCCGGTGCTGCTGTCCAACTACCAGGAGCACCGCGAGCGCCACCCGGACGATGCCAACGCCATCCTGACCGTGGTCTGGACCTCCGGCACCACCGGCACCCCCAAGGGGGTGCCCCGCTCCCACAATATGTGGCGGGCGATGGCCCGCAACACCATGGCCGCCGGAGATTACCAGCCCGGGGAAACCCTGCTGGTACCGTTCCCGCTGGTGAACATGGCCGCTTTGGGGGGGTTCCTGTTTCCCTCTGTAATCAACGGCTGCAAGCTGGTGCTGCACCAACCCATGGATCCGACGATGTTCCTGCGCCAGATCCAGGAAGAGCAGGTGAACTTCACCATCGCGCCGCCGGCCCTGCTGAACCGGCTGGCGCAACAGCCCGCCCTGTGGGCGCAGTGCGACTTCAGCACGATCCGCGCCTTCGGCTCCGGCTCCGTGCCCCTGTCCCCCGCCATGATCGCGGTGATTGAGGGCGAGTACGGCAAGCCCATCATCAACTTCTATGGCTCCAACGAGGGCATCAGCCTGTTCTCCACCCCGGAGGTGGCGCCGACACCGGAGTACCGGGCGCAGATGTTTCCCCGCTTCGGGGTGCCGGACATGCCCTGGCAGGGCCACGCCCACGAGTCCATTACCACCCGCGTCATCGACCCGGAAACCGGAGCGGAAATTACCGCAGCCGGGGTGCCGGGCGAACTGTGCATAGCCGGCCCGGCGGTGTTCGACGGCTACCTGGATCACGACGGCGAGGGCGTGTTCACCGCCGACGGTCTGTTCCGCACCGGCGACCTGGTGGAGATCTGCGGCGAGCCGCCCAACTACTACCGCATCGTCGGCCGCTGCAAGGACATCATCAACCGCGGCGGCATGAAGATATCCCCGGCGGAGCTGGACATCCTGCTGGAGGGCTTCCCCGGTCTGGCAGAGGCGGCGGTGTGCGCCTACCCGGACCCGGATCTGGAAGAGAAGATCTGCGCCTGCGTGGTGCCGGTTGAAGGGGAACCGGCACCTGAACTCAACGCCCTGTGCAGCTGGCTGCTGGACAAGGGCATTGCCAAATTCAAACTACCCGAGCGGCTGGAAGTGTTCAGCGCCCTGCCCCGCAACCCGGTGGGCAAGGTGGTGCGCGGCGAACTCCAGCAGCAGGTTGCACAGCGAGGACTCACTTCATGAGCCAGGTCTACCTGTTGGGCGGCGCCCAGACCGACTTCAGCCGCAACTGGGCCCGCGAGGGCCTGGAAATCTACGACATGTTCTCTGAGGTGCTCGGCGACGCCATTGCTGACGCCGGGATCGAGCCCGGGCAGATCGAGGTGGGCCACGTCGGCAACTTCGTGGCGGAGCTGTTCGCCCGCCAGGGCCTGCTCAACGGCTTTTTCGGCCAGGCCTACCCGGAACTGGCTTCGATACCGACCTCGCGCCACGAAGCGGCCTGCGCCTCCGGCTCCATCGCCATGCTCAGCGCCATGCGCGACATCGAGGCCGGCCACTACGATGTCGCCTGTGTGCTGGGCCTGGAATACATGCGCAACGTCGATGGCAGGACCGGTGCCGAGTACCTCGGCAGCGCCGCCTGGCAGGGCCACGAGGCCACAGACTGCAACTACCCCTGGCCCCATCTGTTCGACCGCATCACCCGCGAGTACCAGCAGCGCCACGGCATCGACAGCGAGCACCTCGCGCGCATTGCCGAAATCAATTTTGGCAATGCCAGGGCCAATCCCAACGCCCAGACCCGCGACTGGAAGTTCCCGCCCGGGTGTTTCAGCCAGGATGATGAGTTGAACCCGGTGATCGAGGGCCGGGTGCGGAAAATGGATTGCGGCCAGATCACCGACGGCGGCGCCTGTGTGATCCTCGCCAGCGAAAAGGCAGCGCGGGAACACGCCGCCAGGCAGGGCCTCGCATTGGCGGATATCCCCCGGATCAAGGGCTGGGGTCACCGTTCCGCGCCCATCCTGCTGGAGCGCAAGCTGCAATTGAGTGCAGGCCAGCCACTGCTGTTCCCGCATATCCGGGCGATGATGGAGGATGCCCTGCGCCGGGGCGGTTTCCAGCAGGTGACGGACCTGGATGGCCTGGAAACCCACGACTGCTTCTCGGTCACCGAATACATGGCCATCGACCACAGTGGCCTCACCGCGCCCGGCGAGAGCTGGAAGGCGGTGACGGAAGGCCGTATCACCCGGGACGGGGACTTCCCCATCAACCCCAGCGGCGGTCTGATCGGCCTCGGCCACCCGGTGGGGGCCACCGGGGTGCGCATGGCGCTGGACTGCGCCCGCCAGGTCAGCGGTCGCGCCGGCGGCTATCAGCTGCCCCGGGCCGAGAACATGGCCACCTTCAACCTCGGTGGCAGCGCCACCACCTGTGTCAGCCTGATTGTCGGAGTCGGTGCATGAAGCCCGCATTTATCTATGACGCCCTGCGCAGCCCGCGCGGGCGTGCGAAAGAAGGCGCCAGCCTCAACTCCCTGACCCCGCAGGCGCTGTTAAAGCAGCTGTACGCGGCACTGGTAGAGCGCACCGGGCTCACGCCTGCGGAAGTAGACGACGTCATCCTCGGCTGCGTCACCCAGCAGGGCGAGCAGGCCGGCAATATCGCCAAGAGTTCAACCCTGTACGCCGGCTGGCCCGGCTCGGTGCCGGGCCTGACCGTTAACCGCTACTGCTCCTCCGGCATCGACGCCATCGCGCTGGCGGCACTCAAGGTCGGCGCCGGCCAGGCTGGAGTGACCGTTGCCGGCGGGGTGGAAATGATGTCCCGGGTACCGATGCTCTCAGACCAGGCCCGGGTCTTCATGGACCCGCAGTTTGCCGCCCAGTGCCGCATACTGATGATGGGTAACGGCGCCGATCTTATCGCCACGATCCACGGTGTCAGCCGGGAGGACGCCGATGCGGTGGCCCTGGCCAGCCAGCAGCGCGCCGCTCACGCCCGGGAACAGGGCTGGTTCAGCTCCATCGTGCCCATCACCCTGGAAGACGGCAGTAGCGTCAATGCCGACGAGTGCATCCGCCCGGCTACCACCACCGCCCAGCTGGCGGCAATGCCCGCCGTATTCGCCAAGGCCGGTGCCGCCGGCATCGACGCCTTCCAGCTCGCGGGTTACCCGGAGTTGCAGCAGGTGGAACATATCCACACTCCGGGCAACTCCCCCGCCATGGCGGATGGGGCGGCCCTGGTGCTGATTGGCGACGAGGCCTGGGGCGAGCGCAACGGGGTGCGTCCCCGCGCCCGTATCGCGGCCGCCGCCACGGTCAACGCCGATCCCCTGCAGGTACTGAGCGGCTGCATCGAGGCCACCCGCAAGCTACTGGTGGATCAGAACCTGAGTACCGCGGACATCGACCTGTTCGAGATCCACGAGGCCTTCGCCGCCATCAGCGTGGTGGCCATGCGGGAACTGGGCATCGCCGACGACAAGCTGAACGTGAACGGCGGCGTTATTGCCCTCGGCCACCCCATGGGCGCCACCGGCGCCATCATGGCGGGCGCCCTGCTGGACGAGCTGGAGCGGCGCGACCTGCAGTGGGGCATCGTCTCCGCTGCCGGCGCCGCCGGTACCGGCAGCGCGCTGCTGCTGGAACGGCTGCGCTAGACCTCCTCTGCGGGCAATAGAGTGGCGAGCCTGGTGCTGATTTCACCCACCGGTTTCGGCGCACGCCCGCCGCCCGCCCCCGCTACCCAGGACAAACTGTTGCGCGCCTTTCGCACCCCGGTCGTCGGGAAAGCGCTCTACCGGCAGGTGCGGGTGCCCACCCTGGTGCTCTACGACGAGGATCCACACATTTCCTTTGCGCGCCTGCCGGGCGTGCTGGAGGACTGCCCCAACTCGCGGGATGCGCGGACCTTGAGCCGCAGCTCCCGCGGCTGCAGATTCCACATGGCGGGCAGGCAGCCAGGCTGCTCCCCGTCCAGGTCAATAAGGCCCGGAACCGCCGCCGTAGTGAGACGCACTGACACCTGACGGGCGTGATGACAACTTATCCGTGCATCCTTCACATGGGTGCCGCGATAAATCCTGGGCAACAGCCCCGGTAGCTGCCACCGGGGTAGATCGCCCAGTACGACTACCTCGAACTGGCCATCGTCGAGGCTGGCACCGGGCGCAATCCACATACCGCCGCCAAAATATCCTCCGTTCGCCACGATGAGCCCGAGCATGCGGCCGCGTATTTCGACACCGTCGTCGAGGCGAACCGCCATCTCGAGGTTGCTCCAGGATGCGAGGGCGCGCAGCGAGGCGAGGAAAAAGCTCAGCCGGCCGCCGCCACCCTTCCAGCCCCGATTGGCGAAATCGACCACCCTGCCACTGAAACCGGCGCTGGAAATATTGACGAAGAAGCGGGTCGCGAGTTCACCCCGATGATCGAGATAGCCGATCTGGCCGAGGTCGACGTGGCGGGTCTCGCGCCCAGCCAACATCTCTACACCCTGGCGCAAGCTGCCTGAAAGGCCGATGCTGCGCCGGAAGTCACTGCCAGTACCCAAGGGTAGCATACCCAGTACCGCAGCACTGCTTAGCGCTGGCGGAGCCGATGCCCGGCGGCTGATCCAGCCCTCCTCGTCAATGCGATAACAGCTGTGCGGATCGGACTGCTCGCAGAAGCCGTTGATAACCTCGTTCAGGGTGCCGTCGCCACCTACGGAGACAACCATCTCCCACCCCGCGCGCAAGGCCTCCCGTGTCAGCAGGGTGGCGTGCCCCGGCGCTTCAGTAAAAGCGTAGGCCAATTCCGGGATCGTCGAGCGTAGCAAGCGATCAATCAGCTGCCATTGCCTGGCGACGCTGCCCGCGCCCGCGGTCGGGTTGACGACAACAAAGGTGCTGAAGTGTCCCGCCATCCCGGTAAGCCATCGCGTTAATCAGGCGCCTATCTTGCCACCATCTTCCCGCGTGATCACCACCGTCGCCGAGCGCGGCACAGCCTTGCCGCCCGCGGGCCAGTGGCTGTCGATCTTGCCGGCCGCGAAATCCTGTGCCGAGGTGCTGGCACCCGGGTGCTGCACGTTGATGAACATCGTGGTCTGGTCCGGCGTAGTGATACAGCCGGTGATTTCGGCGCCCGGCGGGCCGGTGAAGAAGCGCCGCAACTCACCGGTGTCCGGGTCGGCCGCGAGCATGGCGTTGTTGCCCATGGCCTGGTAGGGCTCCTTGTGCAGGTCCAGGTCCGAGATATCGGTCTGTATCCACAGGCGTCGGTCGGCGTCGAACCAGAGCCCATCCGGGTTGGCGAAAAGATTCTCGGCGCTCAGCGCCGTGCCCTGCAGGTCGCGCCCGGAATCGGCGTCACCCGCCAGCAAAAACAGTTCCCAGGTGAAAGCCGAGGCGGCGTGGTCATTGCCGGCTTCGCGCCAGCGCACGATCTGGCCCATGGCGTTCTGTGCCCGGGGATTGACACCCTCCGCCTGCCCCTCGCTACGGCGGGTGTTCTTGGTCAGGGTGAAATACACCAGCCCGGTACCGGGGTCGATGGCGCCCCACTCCGGGCGGTCCATCGGCGTAGCCCCGGCCACATCGGCGGCGCCGCGGGTATTCAGCAGGATATCCGCCAGGGTGGCGAAGCCGCTCTCCGGGCCGAGGCCGTTGGCGCCGGGTACCAGCGCCAGCCACTCGCCGTTGCCGTCACTGTCGAAGCGCGCGGCATAGAGCGTGCCCTCATCCAGCAGCGCGCCGCTGGCGCTGGCGGGGTGGTAGGGCTGGGCGGAGACAAACTTGTAGATGTATTCGAACATGGAGTCGTCGCCGGAATAGAGCACCACCGGTTTGCCCTGTCGCGCCGGCGCGAACACTGCACCCTCATGGGCGAAGCGGCCCAGGTGGGTGCGCTTGACCGGGGTATTGGCCGGGTCGAAGGGATCGACCTCCACTACCCAGCCAAAGGCGTGGGGTTCATTGCGATAGTCCTGCTGCGGGCTGTCGGCGCGCGGCGTGGCGTCAAAGCGTGCGTACTGGTCCGCGGCCTCGCCGGCATTGGCCGCAGCGAGATGCCAGCGCCAGGCGTTGAGCGGGCCGACGCCGTAACGGGACAGCGAGGCGGGGATCTCACCCTGCTCACGCACAAAGTAGTAGCGCCAGTTCTCCTCGCAGGCGAGGTAGGTGCCCCAGGGGGTGACCCCATTGGCGCAGTTGTTCAGCGTACCGCGCCCGCGCGTAGCGTCCGGGCTGTAGGCAGTCTGCAGGCGCGGGTCGCCGCGCAACGGGCCGCTGAACTCCATCGGCGTCAGCGCGGTGATGCGCCGGTTCAGGGAGTCCCGCAGCGGCAGCCACTGGCCGTCGTCATCGCGGCGGATACGCACAATGCTGACCCCGTGCGCATGCATTTCCTTCAGGACCTGGTCCGGATCGCGGCTGCCGTCCTCGCGCAGGGGCACATCGAAACTGATCAGCCCCAACCCCGCGGCGGCCCTGTGCATCAGGCGCGGCTCGGCGTATTCGTGGTTGACTACCAGCAGACCCTCGCGAGAGCTGCCGGCGAAGGGGAAAAAATGCATGCCATCGTGGTGGGCACCCATCTGCATGGCCTGCTCGGCGCCGGTGTTGTCGGTAGAAAATGCCGGATAGGTACCGGTAATCGGCTCACCCCAGGGCAACAGCACCTGTATCCGGTAACCCGGCGGCACGACTGCGGTGTCCGCACGGCTGACGGGAACCGCCTCGAAGCCCAGCAACCCTGTGGCCCCATTCGAACCCCGCTGGCGCGCCAGCACAGGGCCCGGCAGACTGCCAAACAGGCTCGCGATTGCCAGCCCGAGACCACCGCGGAGAATGGCCCTGCGCGGGTAGCGAGCGCTTGCAACCGTCTCAAAGTCGGGCTGCGCAACCGGTGTCCGGGCCGGTTCTTCGTTACTGATAAACTCCACATCGGCGGGGCCGGGGATGGCGGTTTCTTTCATTCTCGATCCTGCAATCTTGACTGCGCACCCTAGCAGACTCTAGCGCTTTATTATGACCAGCATGTGACTCCCTGCGCCACCGCCGCGGTCACAACCGGTGGCAGCACTTGACAGCCTGGCTCCGGAAGTCTAAAGATAGTAATCAATTACTTCTTTTCTTGAGAACAGCAATGCCAGCCAAGACTTATCTCTCCGCCGACGAGCGTCGTGCACGCACTGTTGCCGCAGTCGTCGATATCTGTGCCAGGGAAGACCCTGCCCGCATTACCACCGGTAATATCGCCGAGCATATGCACGTCACACAGGGCGCGCTATTCAAACATTTCCCCAGCAAGGACGCGATCTGGGAAGCGGTTGCCAGCTGGACGGCAGAGCAGGTGATGTCTCGTCTCGAAGCGGCCGCCGCCGGCGCCGGGGACCCCATCGCGGCACTGGAAGCGATGTTCCACGCCCATATCGATTTCATTGCCCAGCACCCCGGGGTGCCCCGGTTACTCGTGGGGCAACTGCAACATGACCGCCAGACGCCGGCCAGGCGGGTAGTTCGCTCACTCCTGCTGCGCTACCGCGAGTGTGTCCGGGACAGATTGGCTGAGGCCAACCAGAGCGGCCTGTTGCGACCCGGACTCGATATCGATGCCGCCGCCACCCAGTTCATTGGCACTGTCCAGGGCCTGGTCATGCAGGCACTGATGCTGGGGGACATGGCGCGCATTGGCGGCATGGCCGCGGGGGTGTTTGCCATCTACCTGCACGGCATCCGCAAGGACCCGGGGAGCACGCGATGAAGCTTCCGCTCCCACACGCGTTACGCCGCTCCGGCATCCTGCCTGGCCTGGTGGCGGGGCTGGTCCTCCTGGTCCTCTTTGTCGCCCTGCGCCAGCCACCGGTGCGGGATGCAGCCGCCACCGCGGCAACCCCCGTCAACATCATTGTCGCAACCGCCCTGGAGTTCCAGCTCGAGGCGCGGGGCCACGGTATCGCGCGCCCCGCGGAGACCTGGCGGGCGGCAGCCAACGTCGCCGGCCGGGTGGTCGAACGGCATCCCGATCTGGAAAACGGTGCCCTGCTCCCCGCGGGCACACTGCTGCTGGCGCTGGACCCGAGCCGCTACCAGCTGGCGATCGCCGAAGCCCAGGGCCAACTGGGCAGTCTCGCCGCCGAGTTCGGGCAACTGGAGCGGGAGGAAGACAACACCCTGCGCCTGCTGACCCTGGAGCAGGAACGCCTGGTGCTGTCCGAAGAAGAACTGGCCCGCATTGAGCGGCTCGCCGCCAGCGGTTCGGTTTCCAGCTCGCGGCGGGACGAGCAGCGCCGGAACACGCTGGCCCAGCGGCAGGCCGTCACCGTCCTCGAGAATACGCTGGCGCTGCTGCCGGCGCGGCGCGAGATACTGGAGGCACAGCGGGACCGGAGCCAGACCCGGCTGGAGCAGGCCCGGCGCGACCTCGAAGACACCCGGTTCGTGGCCCCCTATGACCTGCGCCTGGGAGAAATCCACGTTGAGCTGCACCAGCACGCGGCCCAGGGCCAGCAGCTGTTCCAGGCTGACAGCCTGCTGGCCGCGGAAGTCGAGGCGCGCATTCCCATGTCCTCGCTGCGGCGCCTGCTGGCCAGTGTCATCGTCCCCGACCCGCCCGACAATGCGCTGGATCTTGGCGAGCGCGTCGACTTTTCCGCCATCAGCGCGGAGCTGGCACTGGCCGGGGCACCGGAAGTGCGCTGGAGCGGGCGGGTGGTGCGCGTCGCCAGCGGCCTCGACCCCGCCACCCGCACGGTGCGGGTAGTGGTGCGGGTGGCCCATCCCTACCGGGACGCCATGCCACCCGACCGACCACCACTGCAGCGCGACATGTACACCCGGGTCAGGCTTGCCGCGCTGAGTCCACAACCGCGCCTGGTGGTACCGGCAACGGCTGTTCACCAGGGCGAACTGTACCTGGTCGACAGCGACAACCGCCTGCGGCGTCGCACTGTCGATGTTGCCTTTGAACAGGGTGACCTGGCAGTGATTGGCGAGGGCCTGGCGCCGGGGGAGCGTATCGTGGTCGATGACCTGCCGCTGGCGATCGACGGCACACTGCTCGCGCCCCAGCGGGACGAGGCCCTGGAGACGCGTATCGCAGCCGCTGCCCGCGGGACCCAGTCGTGATCCGCTGGTTTGCCGGCCACCCGACGGCTGCCAATCTGCTGCTGGTACTGTTGATCGCTGCCGGCCTGTTTGCCGCACCGCAACTCAAGCGCGAAACCTTCCCCGACTACCGCCCGACCGAGGTGTCCATTGAGGTTGTGTATCGCGGCGCCAGTGCCGCCGACGTCGAGGATGCCATATGCCGGCGACTCCACGATGCGGTAAAGGGTGTCGACTTCCTCGACGAGCTGCGCTGCGTTGCCCAGGACAATCTGGCCAGCGCCACCGCGACGATGACGGCAGGTGGCGATGTCCTCCGCTTTCTCGATGAACTGCAGACCGAAGTGCGCGCGCTCGACACACTGCCAGACCGCGCGGAGGCGCCGGTGATACGCGAACTCCACCGCAGTGACCTGGTCGTCGCGGTGGCCATCGCCGGGGACCTGCCGCGGCGACAGCTGGAAGACTATGCCCTGCAGCTGGAAGAGCGGATCATGGCGCTACCGGGCGTGGCCAACGTGACCCTGCGCGGCCTCTCGCAACGCCAGTGGCAGGTGGAAATCCGCCGCGCTGTACTGGGACAGTACGGGCTTTCCGCCCGCCAGCTGGCGGAGAGAGTCGCGCGCCAGAGTCTGGACCTGCCGCTGGGCACCCTGGAAACCGCCGACCGGGACATCCAGTTGCGCTTCACCGAGCAGCGCCGGTCACTGCGCGAGCTGGCCTCACTGGTAGTGATCTCCGAGCCCGAGGGTGGCGAGCTGACACTGGGTGATATCGCCACCCTGCGGGAGGTCGGGGAACGCCCCGAGGACAAGCTGCGCTTCAACGGTGAAACCGCGCTGGTTCTGGAAGTCAGCAAATCCCTGCGCGCTGATGCCCTGTCGGTGAAGGCCGCACTGGAAGTGCTGTTGGCAGAGGAGCACGCGCGTTTCGACGGCCTGCTGAGGCTGAGCCTGACCCAGGACATGACCGGCATCGTCCGCGATCGGCTGCAGATGCTGGTGGCCAACGGCATCATGGGGCTGGCATTGGTCGTTCTGGTGATGAGCCTGTTCTTCCGGCCCCGGCTGGCGCTGTGGGCGGTGCTGGGGCTGCCCGCGGCCTTCATGGGTGCATTCCTGGCAATGGCGCTCACCGGGCTGACGCTCAACATGATCACCCTGGTGGCGCTGTTGATGGCCATCGGCATCGTCATGGATGACGCCATCGTCATTACCGACAATATCGCGGCCCACGCCAGCGACCAGCGCTCGCCGCTGGATACCGTCGTCAGCGGGGCGCGGCAGGTGATCCCCGGCGTCCTGTCCTCGTTCCTGACCACCGTCGCCGTATTCGCACCGCTGTCGTTCCTGGCCGGGGAGATGGGCGCGGTGCTGGAAGTCCTGCCAGTGGTCTTGATAGCCGCCCTGGCCGCCAGCCTGATCGAGGCCTTCTGGATTCTGCCACACCACCTCAAGGGCAGTATCGCAACCTTGCGCGAGAAACAGGCCTCCCGCTTTCGCACTGCCTTCGAAGTGCGTTTCGCGCAATTCCGGGAACGTGTGGGGCAGGTGGCCGACCGGGCGATACACTATCGCTATCCAGTGCTGGGGGGCGTACTCGCTGTCCTGCTGGGTTCAGCGGGCTTCCTCGCGGGCGGCCATATCGGCAGCGAAGCCATGCCCGCCATCGATGGCGATGTACTGGAAGCGCGCATCCTGATGCCCCAGGGCACTCCCCTGCAGCGCACCGAGGCAGTCGCTGCCCAGGTCGAAGCGGCCATGGCGCGACTCGACGCTCGCTATTCGCCCGGGCAACCGGGGGCAGCAGCGCTCGTCGAAGCCATACAGGTGCGCTTCAACCATAACCCCAGCGCCCGTGAATCCGGTGCCCATGTGGCCACGGTGATGGTCGACCTGCTGACCGCAGAGCGGCGCAATGTGACTCCGGATGAGCTCACAGCGGCCTGGCAGGAGGAAATCGGCAGCATTGCCGGACTCGAGCGGCTGATCATCCAGGAGCCGGGCTTTGGCCCCGCCGGCATACCGATCGAGCTGCGCCTGCAGGGCGAGGACCTGGACAGCCTGAAGCGGGCGGCCACTGAACTCGGCGCCCGCCTGGCCAGCTATGCCGCCGTCTACAATGTCATCGACGATCTGCGCCCGGGCAAACCCCAGCGCACCTTTGCCCTCGCGGAAGGCGCCTACGGCCTCGGCCTGACCGGGGAGGACGTTGCTGCGCAGCTGCGCGCGGCACTGCTGGGCGAAATCGCCGACACCCTGCGCATCGGCGAGCAGGACGTCGAAGTTCTGGTCAGGCAGGACCTCGCTGACCGCGACAGCCTTGACGACCTGAGCGACCAGACCATCGTCCTGGCCAATGGCAGCCGAGTGCCGCTCGAAGTGGTCACCAACATGACCGAGCGCAGGGACTGGGCCCGCATCACCCGCATTGATGGCCGGCGCACGGTGACCGTGGAAGCCAACGTCGATACCCGCCTTGCAACCGGACAGACCATTATCAACGACCTGCGCAAGGCGTGGCTGGGTGAGTTCCAGCAGCGCCACCCCGGCGTCACCGTGAGCATAGAGGGACAGGTAGCCAACTCTGCCGAAACCGGTGGCTCCATCGGTCGCGGCCTGTTGATCGGTCTGGTGGGCATTTTTGTGGTCCTGTCCTTCCAGTTCCGCAGTTACGTCGAGCCGCTGATTGTCATGCTGTCGATTCCGCTGGCCTTTGTCGGTGCCATCTGGGGCCATGTATTGATGGGCTACTATCTGTCCATGCCCTCGCTGATTGGCGCTGCATCCCTGGCGGGCATCGTGGTCAACAATGCCATTCTGCTGATCCATTTCATCAAGAGCCACCGGGAGGCCGGGCTCGACAGCATTGCCGCCGCCGGCCAGGCCAGCCGCGACCGCCTGCGCGCCATCCTGATCTCCTCCACCACCACCATTGCCGGCCTGCTGCCACTGCTGGCCGAAACCAGCACCCAGGCGGATGCCATCAAACCGCTGGTTATTGCCGTGGTGTTCGGTTTGCTCAGCGCCACAGTGCTGGTACTGCTGGTACTCCCGGCGTTGTATGTCATTCTCGATGATCTGGGTTGGGCCAGCCCACCTGCAGGGTAACGAATCCTGCTACACTGCCCGCCCTGATTGACGGCACCCGAACCCAGGCAAATGACCCAACTCAACCCCCGCCAGCGTGAGGCTGTGCGCTACATCGACGGCCCCCTGCTGGTGCTGGCGGGCGCCGGCAGCGGCAAGACCAGCGTCATCACCCGCAAGATCGCCTACCTGGTGGAGCAGTGCGGCATCCAGTCCCGTCGCATCGCCGCGGTCACCTTTACCAACAAGGCGGCGCGGGAGATGAAAGAGCGGGTCGGCACCCTGCTGGGCGCAAAGGCCGCCGAGGGGCTGACGGTCAGCACCTTCCACCAGCTGGGACTGAAGATCATCCGCGAGGAACGCAAGGCGCTGGCAATGAAGGCGGGCTTTTCCATCTTTGATGGCGAGGACACGCGCAACCTGATCCGCGACCTGCTGATCCAGGAACACGGCGCCGAGGGCGACCAGGCCCAACTGATCCAGCAGCGTATTTCCAACTGGAAGAATGACCGGGTGTTGCCGGAGGAGGCGCTGGCCCACGCCAAAAGCCCCGCCGACATGCTCTTCGCCCAGGCTTACCAGCGCTATCGCAAGGCCCTGCGGGCCTACAACGCGCTGGATTTCGACGACCTGATCCTCCTGCCCACCATTCTCTTCGAGCACCAGCCCGAGGTCCTGACCAAGTGGCAGGAGCGCCTGCACTACCTGCTGGTGGACGAATACCAGGACACCAACGCCAGCCAGTACCTGCTGGTGCGCCAGCTGATTGGCCTGGGCGGCGGCCTTACCGTGGTGGGCGACGACGACCAGTCCATCTACGCCTGGCGCGGCGCGCGGCCGGAAAACCTGGCCCTGCTACAGGCGGATTTCCCCGGCCTGAAGGTGGTCAAGCTGGAGCAGAACTACCGCTCCACCTCGCGCATCCTCAAGGCCGCCAACACCCTCATCGCCAACAACGAGCACGTATTCGACAAGCGGCTATGGAGTGAACTCGGCGCCGGCGACCCGCTGCGGGTGGTGCGCTGCACCGACGAGCAGCACGAAGTGGACCAGGTGGTGGCGGAGATCCTCGACCACAAACTGCGCAAGCGCACCCGCTTTGGCGACTACGCCGTGCTCTACCGGGGCAACCACCAGTCGCGGCTGCTGGAACTGGCCCTGCAGCAACAGCAGGTACCCTACCACTTGAGCGGCGGCACCTCGTTTTTCGCCCGCAACGAGGTCAAGGACATCATGGCCTACCTGCGCCTGCTGGTGAACGAAAACGACGACAACGCCTTCCTGCGCATCGCCAACGTGCCCCGGCGCAAGCTCGGCCCCTCCACCCTGGAGGCGCTGGGCGCGCATGCCACCAGCCGGCACTGCAGCCTGAGCCAGGCCCTGCAGCATATTGATGCCGGCGCCCTGCCCGAGGCGGGCTTGCGCCGGCTGCGTGAGTTCTACCACTGGCTGTCGGGCCTGCGCCGCCAGGCCGAGGGCGGCAACGGCATCGGCGCCATCCGCCAGCTGATCCGCGACATCGACTATGCCGACTGGCTGCTGCAATTGAGCTCCAGTGAAGACGTAGCCGAGCGCCGCATGGGCAATGTCACCTTCCTGGTCGACAGCCTGGAGCGGGTGATGCGGGACGAGGAGATCGGCCTGGATGAAGCAGTCAGCCGCCTGCTGCTGCGCGACCTGCTGGAGCAGCAGGAAGAGGAGAAGGCCGGCCCCGACAGTGTCCAGCTGATGACTCTGCACGCCTCCAAGGGCCTGGAGTTTCCCCATGTATTCATCATCGGCATGGAAGAGAGGCTGTTGCCGCACCGCGCCAGCATCGAGGAGGACAACATCGCCGAGGAGCGGCGCCTGGCGTATGTCGGCATCACCCGCGCCCGGGAAACCCTGACCATGACCATGGCCCTGAAGCGGCGCCAGTACGGCGAGATCATCAGCTGCGAACCCAGCCGCTTTCTCGCCGAGCTGCCGCCGGAGGACCTGCAGTGGCAGGGCGGCGACGCCGACACCGCCGAGGCCAACGAGCAGCGCGCGACGGAAACCCTCAGCAGCCTGAAGTCACTGTTCGCTTGAACCCTCCATGTAGGAGCGGACTCCGTGCGCGATCGCCCGCGGAGCGGGCTCCTACGGGGTCAGGCCCAGGCGCCGCTTGATGCGCTCGCGCAGGGTCTGGATGATGGCGTAGAAGCCGGGGATGAAGAAGGTGCCCACCAGCAGCGCCGCCAGCATGCCACCAAACACGGTGATTCCCAGCGAGCGCTGCCCGAAAGCGCCGGCGCCGGTGGCGAACACCAGGGGCAGGATCCCGAGAATAAAGGACACCGCGGTCATGCTCACCGCGCGAAACCGCAAACGGCCCGCGTCCGCAGCCGCTTCCAGTATTCCCTTACCACCCTCCTCCCGCAGTTGGCGGGCAAACTCCACAATCAGGATGGCGTTCTTCGCCGCCATGGCGATCAGCAGCACCAGGCCAATCTGGGCGTAGAGGTTCAGCGCCTGACCGGTCAGCAGCAGCGCCAGAATGGCGCCGCCGATCGCCATCGGCACCACCAGGATGATTGCCACCGGAATTGACCAGCTCTCGTACTGTGCCACCAGAAACAGGTAGACGAACACCAGCGCCAGCGCGAACCCCAGGGCCGCGGTATTGCCCGCCTGCCGTTCCTGGTAGGCGGCGCCGGTCCAGTCGATACGGTAACCCGCCGGCAGGCGGCTGGCGGCGGCCTCGAACGCGGCCATCGCATCTCCGCTGCTGTAACCGGGAGCGGCGTTGCCGCGCACCGTCGCCGCACGGTACAGGTTGTAGCGCTGCACCGCGTCGGGGCCCAGCATCAGACGGCTGCTGACCAGAGTGCTGAGCGGCACCATCTCGCCACCGCTGGCTTTGACGTAGAAATGCTCCAGCCCTTCCAGATCGGCGCGGAACGGTGCATCCGCCTGCATGGTGACCTGGTAGGTCTGGCCGAACTTGTTGAAGTCGTTGATGTACATGGAACCCAGCTGGGCCTGCAGGGTCATGAAAATCTCGTTCAGCGGCACGCCGAGGTTCTTGGCCTTGACCCGGTCCACGTCGATGAAGTACTGCGGCACATTGGCCCGGAAGCTGCTGAACACGCCGGTCAACGCCGCCTGCTCGTTGCTGTCGACAATAAAATTGTTCAGCACTGCGGCCAGTTCGGCAGGGCTGCGGGCCAGGGTATCCTGCAGCATGAGTTCCAACCCGCCCACGGCGCCCATCCCCGGCACCGCCGGCGGTGCGATCGCCACCACCTGGGCTTCGGGCACCTGCATAAATGCCTGGCCGTTGATGCGGCGAGCCACATTGAACACCAGCTGTTCCGGCTCGGTACGCTCGTCCCAGTGTTTCAGCACCACGAACAGGGTGCCGGCATTGCTGGCCATGGCCCCGGTGAGGATGGAGAAGCCACTGATCTCGGTCACACTCTGCACCGCCGGGTCGGCGAGGATGATGTCGGCCACCTTGCGCACCGCATCCCGGGTACGCAGCAGCGAGGCGGCATCCGGTAACTGTACATTGACCAGCACCGCGCCCTTGTCCTCGTCGGGCACCAGCGCCGTGGGGGTACTGAATACGCCCAGCGCCAGGGCGCCCATCCACAGCAGGAAAATCAGCCCGACCACTACCAGCTTGCGCAGCACCCAGGCGACGCCGCGGCTGTAGCCATCGGTGACCCGGGCAAAAAACCCCAGGAACGCCCGATACCAGCCGGCATCGCGCTGCCCGCCCTGGCGCAGCAGCAGGGCGCACAGGGCGGGGCTCAGGGTGAGTGCATTGAGCGAGGAGAACACCACCGCCACACAGATGGTGACCCCAAACTGGCGGTACATCTCGCCGCTAATACCGGGCAGCGCCGCCACCGGAACGAATACCGCCAGCAACACCAGAGTCGTGGCGATAATCGCACCGCCCACCTCCCGCATGGTGATCAGCGCCGCTTCCCGCGGCGCCAGGGAGGGGTCCTCGCGCAGGTGGCGATCACAGTTTTCTATCACCAGGATGGCATCATCCACCACGATGCCGATCGCCAGGATCAGCGCAAACAGGGTCATGGTATTGATGGACATGTCCAGCAGGAACAGGACCGCCAGGGCTGACACCAGCGACACCGGAATGGTCACCGCCGGCACCAGGGTGGCGCGCAGGCTGCCGAGGAAAATGTAGGTAATCAGGATCACCAGTGCGACCGCCATTGCCAGCGACACCAGCACCTGGGATACGGCGGTGGAGACATAGCGGGTGGTGTCGTAGTTGATCTGGTAGGACATGCCCGCGGGGAAGCCGGTGGAGACCTCCGCCAGCAGCGCATTGACCGCGGCGCCGACCTGCAGCGCGTTGGCGTCCGAGGCCTGGTACAGCGCCACATTGACCGCCGGCCGGCCGTTGATCTCACCGAAAAAGGCGTAGTCGGACTGGCCCAGTTCGATGCGCGCCACATCCCGCAGGTAAATTGCCGAGCCGTCGGGCCGCGCCCGCAACACGATATTCTCGAACTCCGCGACTTCCTGCAGCCGGCCCTTTACCCGCAGGGTGAATTCCGTTTCCATGCGCCGGTCAAAGGGCGCGCCACCGATCTTGCCGGCGGCGACCTGCACATTCTGCTCCCGCAGGGCGGCGTGAATATCGGTGACCGACAGGCCGCGATTGGCCATCTTGTCCGGGTCCAGCCACAGGCGCATGGCGTAGTCCGCCTCGCCGATTACGTTAGCGCCGGAGATTCCGGGCACCCGGCTCAGCGCGGCCAGGACATTGATCTTGACGTAGTTGGAGAGGAACTTGTAATCAAGCGATTCGTCCGGGGAGGTAAAGCTGACGATCTTGAGCATGTCCGGAGCGCGCTCGACAATCGTCAGGCCACGGGCCGTGACTTCCGCCGGCAGGGAGGGCTCCGCCAGCTTCACCCGGTTCTGCACCCTGACCAGCGCCATGTCCGGGTCGGTGCCGACTTCAAAGGTGACCGACAGCGAGTAGCTGCCGTCATTGGCACTCTTGGAGGACATGTAGATCATGTCCTCGACCCCGTTGACCGCATCTTCGATCGGCGTGCCGACCGCCGCTTCCACCACCTCCGCCGCCGCACCCGGGTAGAAACCCGACACCACGATATTGGGTGGCGATATCGGCGGGTACTCGTTCACCGGCAGCAGGGTGATAGCGAGCGAGCCCAGCAGCGTGAAAACAATGGCGATGACCAGGGCAAACCTGGGGCGCGTAACAAAGAACGCACTGAACATCGCCCTATGCTCCGTTGTCGGCGGCGTTTACCGTCGCGGTTACCTCTACCGGCATGCCGGGGCGCACCTGTTGCAGGCCGCGCACGATAACCCGGTCGCCGTCCTCCACACCCTCCTTTACCAGCACCAGGTCGTCGAAACGCTCGCCCAGCTCTACATTCTGGCGGATTACCGTGCTTTCGGTGCCCACCACGAGCACGAATGTACCCTGCTGATCCGCCTGCACTGCCGCCAGCGGCAGGAACAGGCCCTCCAGTAGCTCGGTGTCCTGCAAGGTCACCCGCACATACTGGCCCGGCACCAGCAGGCCGTAGGGATTGGGGATTCTCGCGCGGGCTTCCATGGTGCCGGTAGCGGCGTCGATCCGGTTGCCAAAATAGTCGATCTGGCCCACTTCCGGGTAGACCACACCGTTGGCCAGCTCCAGCGTCACCTCCACCCCCTTCAGGTCGGCGACGCTGGGGTTGGCGGTAACACGCTGGGTGATCTGCGCGATATAGGTGGCCTCGGACACCTGGAACAGCGCTTCGATAGGGTCCACGCTGACCAGGCTGGTGAGGTCGCCGCTGTTGGGGCCCACCAGATCGCCGGGGCTGACCTGGCTGCGACCGATGCGCCCGGCAATCGGCGCCTTGATGATGGTGAAGCCCAGATTGACCTCGGCGCTGGTGACCTGGGCCCGGGCCGCCTCGATGTGGGCATCCGCATCCAGCTTCTGGGCGGTGAGGTTGTCCATTTCCACCTGCGAGATCGCCCCCCGGGGCAGCAGCTCCTGGCCGCGCTTGTAGTTGCGCTCGGCGTTCGCCTGGTTGGCGGTCGCCGCCGCCAGTTCCGCCCGGGCCTTGGCCAGAGCCGCCGCGTATTCCGAAGGGTCGATGCGATAGAGCACATCCCCGGCCGCGACCTGTTCCCCCTCTCTGAACTCCCGCGACAACAGGTAGCCGCTGACCATGGCCCGGATAGTAACGTCATCCTTGGCCACCAGGCGTCCGACATACACGGACCTGGGCTGATAGGGCTCCAGGCGCACGCTGTCCACGACGACGCCCACCACGGGCTGCGGCGCTGGCTCCTCCGTACAGGCGAACAACAACAGCGCCGTTGCCAGCACCCCCAGGCAAAGTGTGACCGCTCTCATGGATGACGTCCCCTCATCTATAGTCACCATCATAGTCACAAAAAAGGCCGCCGTGCGTGCGCAGGGCGGCCTTTTAATCCTTGCTGGTGCTTACTGGCTTTCTTCCACCATGTAGTCCACCGCGGCTATGACTTCCTCATCCGAGCAGTTCATGCAGCCGCCCTTGGCCATCATACCGGTGCCGGCAACACCCTTGACCCCGCTTTCATGCAGCACATCCATGCCCTTGGCGATGCGCTCGGCCCAGGCCACGACGTCTCCCACCACCGGTGCGCCGCCGGCCCCGGTCATGTGGCAGGCCATGCAGGCTGCGTTGTACACCTCTTCACCGTTTCGGGCCGCCACTGCAGCGCCCGCCGCTGCCGCGCCGCCACAGCTGGCGTCCCCGTGCAGGCAAACCTCGCCCACCGGCTTGATGCGCGCCTCGACTGCGGCCCGCTGCTTGTCAGTAAGGTCGATGGCGCCCGCCGCCATGGCAACGCACAGGGCCGCTACACTCAATACAATTCGGCTGATCACAGCTGTATCCTCTACAATTTGGCCGCGCATTATAGCCAGTTCTGGCCCGGGGTAAAACTCGCCCTCATCCGCGCTGGCCGCGCCCCTGGATTTGCCCTTACCATAGGGCTTACGTCACCTGCCACGGAGCAACTCAATGATACTGTACACCTACGACCCCGCCCCCAATCCCCGCCGCCTGCAGCTGTTCCTGGACTACAAGGGTATCAAGGTCGAGACGGTACAGATCGACATGCTGAAGCAGGAACAGTTCGGCGAGACCTTCCGCAAGCTCAACCCCCTGTGTACCGTGCCGGCCCTGGTGCTGGATGACGGCACCGTACTGACCGAGGTCATCGGCGCCTGCGTCTATCTGGAAGCCATGTACCCCGAAAAACCGCTGCTGGGCAGTACTCCGCTGGAGAAGGCCCAGGTGATCAGCTGGAATCACCGCCTGTTCAACAGCCTGCTGCTCGCCATTGCCGAAGTATTCCGCAACGGCAATCCCGCCTTTGCCGGCCGCGCCCTGCCTGGCCCGGTGGGTGTAGAGCAGATACCGGCTCTGGTGGAGCGCGGCCGGCAGCGCATGGAAGCGGCCTGGCGCATGGTGGACCGCGCCCTGGCCAAGAGCCCCTTTATTGCCGGCGAACACTTTTCCATGGCCGACATCGACCTGCTGGTCTGCGTCGACTTCGCCGGCTGGGTGAAAGGCGCGGTGCCGGAGGAGTGCAGCCATGTTCACGCCTGGCTGCCGCGAGCGCGGGCTGCCCTGCCGGGGGAATAACTCAAAAATACCAGGCGAGCTGGGCGAACAGGGCGGGGCCGGTAGCGAGATCCTTATCCTCCCCCGCCCGGATACCACCGTATTCAGTGCCGGCGGGCCCCAGCGGCAGGTTCAGTGCCCCCAGCAACTGCCAGTCCTGGCGTATATCCCAGCGCAGGGACAGCTGGGCCAGGGCCGAGCCATCCCCCAGGTTGGCGAACAGGGTGGGGGTCAACTGCAGCAGCGGGGTCATTTCCACCAACAGGGATGCGGCCAGGTAATGGCGGCCGAGAGTGAACAGCTCGCCGCGCTGCAAGCGCGCCCGCAGGGCCTCTTCCCGCGTCAGGGCAGCAAAGCTGTATTCCGCCTCGCGCAGGCCGTGGCCGTTGAAGAAGTATTCCAGCACCCCGCTCATATTGCGCCCACCCCACGCCCAGGACCAGGCAGCGTTCACCACCGCGCTGCTCACCCAGCCCTGCGCGCTGTCCGCAAACAGTACATCCCCGCGCAGCACCGCGTCCCCCAGGTTGGTGCTGGCACCCAAGGCGAACAGCAGCTCGTCGAAATGCTGCGCCAGCATCAGGTCGTATTCCCGCTCGAGACCGAAACCGTGAAACTTGAGCGCGGTTGAACTGGCCGCGCTGGTCACCCGCCCCTGCTCGTCCCGGCGCTGCACCTGCACCAGTTGGAAGTCACTGCCCGAGGACAGCAGGTACTGGCCGTAGAGCATGTCGTCACCGGTCTTGTATTCAGTGTCGATGGCGGTGGGATCAAAGGGATTGAACACGTCGACCGGATTGAACAGCAGGCCGTTGCCCCAGCTCACTGCCTGCCGCCCCAGCCGCAACACTACGCGTTCACTGCTATAGCCGATATGCAGGCGATCCAGACGCTGCAGGGTGAGTGAGTCTTCACTGCGGTCGATCTCATGGCTAAGATCCCACCAGCGGCGGCCGTCGTCGGGGAGCGCTGACTGCCCCGCGCCGCCGGCCAGAGGCAGCGCCGACGCTTCCCGGTGGCGGGTCAGCAGCTGGTAGTCCGCAGCCGCTTCCCAGCCCCCGGCGCGCTGTTGCCAGCGCAGGCGCAGTTCGGCGCCGCGGTCGAGGTCACTGCCCTCCATGGCTGTGCCCTGTAGCTTGGCATGGCCGCCGACAAAGCCCGGGATCTCGGCCCGGGCGCACAGCACCGGCAGCAGGGTGGCCAGCAACAGGCAACGCAACCATGGCCGCACCAGCTTAGCCCTCGCTGCCCACGGATGGCCGCCCCACGGATGGCCGCCCCACGGATGGCCGCCCCGAGGGCTGCTGCGCGACATCGTCAATGACGCGGCCGTCCTCCATCCGGACCAGGCGCCGGGCGTAGGCCATCACCCGGGGATCGTGGGTCGCGAGCACGAAGGTCACGTTGCGGTTGCGGTTCAGGGCCTGGAACAGGTCCATCAACTGGGTGGCGCTCTGGCTGTCGAGGTTGGCGGTGGGCTCGTCCGCCAAAACGAGTTGCGGCTCACTGGCAATGGCCCGTGCCACCGCGACCCGCTGCTGCTGGCCACCGGACATTTCCGCCGGGCGCCGCTCCTCCAGCCCGGCCAGGCCCACTTCCGTCAGCACCCCCGCGGCGCGCTCGCGCCGCAAGGCGGGCGCCAGGCCCTGGACCTGCATCACGAATTCCACGTTCTCCCGCGCCGACAGCACCGGGATCAGGTTGTAGGCCTGGAACACAAAGCCGATTTCCCGCAGGCGCAGGTCAGCCAGGGCGCCGCGGGAGAGCTGGTCAATGCGGCGCCCGCCCAGGGTGATACTGCCGCTGTCCGGGGTATCGAGCCCACCCATTGCGTTGAGCAGGGTGGTCTTGCCGGAGCCGGAGGGCCCCGACAGGCACAGCAGCTCCCCCGCCTCGATGCTCAGCGACACCCGGTCGAGGCCGATGATCCGCTGCTCGCCCTGCTCGAAGGTCTTGCACAGGTCCTGGCAGACAATTGCACTCACGGTTGGCTCACTCCTCTCTGCAAATTCGCAAAATCAGTGCCTCGCCAGGGCCCGCACCGGGTCCAGCCGGGAGGCGCGCCAGGCGGGCAGCAGGCTCGCCAGCAGACCCAGGGTCAGTACCACCGCCGTCGACATCAGCATGTCGTCAAGGGCAAGCAGGGGGTACAGGGTCGTGCCCATTTCCATCATCTCCATGCCCTCCGCCACCGCCGAGATATCAACCCCATCGCGCAGCGGCAGCAGGGTCGCCAGGGCCAGGCTGTTACCCGCCAGCAAACCCAGCGCGAGCAGCAACAGGCTTTCCAGCAGCACCTGCAGCAGGATCAGCGCCGGGCGCATGCCCAGGGCCTGCATCAGGCCCAGCTCCCGGGTGCGCTCGAACACCGCCATCACCAGGGTGTTGATCAGGCCGAAGGACAGCACCAGAAATACCACCACCATGAACACCAGCACGAAACCCTCCTGTACCGCGAGCATGGAGCCGAGGAAAGTGTGCAGCTCGGTCCAGCCCAGCACTTCCAGCTCCGGGGAGGCAGCGGCCTGTAGCGCCGGCAGCCAGGCGTCCACCGCGGTGTAGTCCGAAGCGGACACCGCAATTTCCGTGACCCGCTGCTCCAGCCCCAACAACTCCTGCAGGGCGCCGCGGCCGACATAGGCAAAGCGCTCCTCATCACCCTGCAGGCGCGCCCGATAGATACCCACTATCCGGACCCCGCGATCGGCGACGTTGTTCGCCGTGTCCTGGGTCATCAGCACGATGCGCTTGCCGAGGCCGGTTTCCAGCCGCGCAGCGAGGCCCGCCCCCAGCAGGATGCCGCGGTCATCGGCGCCAGCCAGCATGCGGCCCTCGAGCAGGGTCTCCGGCAGGCTCCCCAGAGCGTCTTCCTGTGCCGGGTCCACCCCCAGCAGAGTGACCCCGCGGCTGGCATATTCACTGGCCAGCACAGCGGGCACGCGCAGGCGCGCGGCCCAGGCCGTAATCGGAGCGCTGTTGAGCTGCTCCAGCAGGCGGCCTGCCGGCATCGGCATGTGGTTGACCACGCTGGGGTCGAGCAGGAACTCGGGGTGGTGAATTTGCGCCTCCCCGGGCAGGGTGGCGAGACCGTTGCGCACCATCTGGTCGGTCATGCCGCGCATCAGGGCGCTCATCACAATCATCGCCCAGACGCCCAGGGCAATCGCCAGCAGCATGATCAGGGTGCGGCGGTAGTTGCGCCACAGGTTGCGCCAGGCCAGGGTCAGCAATGAACCCAGGGGCCAGTGCATCAGGTGGCCCTCATCGCGGCAACCGGTTGCAACCCGAACAGGCGCAGCGCGGGATAGACCGCCGCCAGCAGGGCGCCCAGAAACACGGTGAGGGGCCCCCACAACAGCGACGCCAGCGTCACCGGCGGGTAAATCCGCTCGGGCAGGTTGAAGCGGGCATTCATCTCCTCCATGCCGGGGAAAGTGAAACCGGCCTGCTGCAGGTAGAGCGCCAGCAGCGCTCCCAGCAGCACCCCAAGGCCCAGCCCCAGGGCGGCCAGCAGGGCGGTTTCCAGCCCCACCAACCGCGCCAGCCGGCCGGGGCTGACGCCCAGTGCGAGCATGACCCCGAATTCGCGGGTGCGCTCCAGCACCGACATCAACTGGGTGTTGAGCACGCTGAAGGCCACCAGCAGGATCAGCACCCCGTACATCACCCAGGCACTGGCCATGTCCGAGCGGATGGCCTGCCGCAGGCCAGGCTGCAACTGGTCCCAGTCCAGCACCACCAGCTCCGGGTGTTCAGCCCGCAGTGCCTGCAGGGTCGTTACCGCCAGCGGCACCTGCTCCAGGTTTGGCAGCCGCACCACCACGCTGTGACCGTGATCGCCCATGCTGAAGACCGTCTGGAACCAGGGCAGGGACACCTGGGCCAGGGCCCGGTCCAGGTCCGGAATTCCCGAATCGACAATGCCCACCACGGTGGCAATGGCGGCGGCAAAGGAGCCGTCGCGGCCGCTGCCGAGAATGGTGATCTCGTCCCCGGGCGCCACCCGCAGGTTGCGCGCCAGCAGGGCGCCGACCACGATCTCGCCGTCGGCGCCGGACAGGTAGCGGCCCTCCCGCAGCAGGCCCGGCAGGGTCGACACCCGGGGCTCCCGCTCGGGCTCGACCCCGGTGACCTGGATGCCGAAAGAACGCTCCTCGCTGGAGGCCAGGGCGTAGGCAATGCCGCGGGCAGCCACCGCCTCCGCGCCGAGCAGCTCCTGCACCTGCCGCGCGCGCTCCGCGACCGCCGGCATGCTCTGGCGGATGCGCTGCTCCTCGTCAAAGCCCTCGTGCTGCAACTGCAGGTGTCCGGTGAATGCACCCAGACTGTTGTCGATCATCATCTGGTAGGAGCCGAGCTGAACCGAAATCAGGAAGATCAGCAGCATATTGCAGAACACCATGGCCCCCACTGTCAGCCAGGTGCGCCGCCAGTGCCGCCACAGATTGCGCCAGGCGAGGCGCCAGGTAATATTCACTGACGCGGATTGCGCAGGCTGGAAAGGGTGAACAGGCTATCCGCCAGCTCGAGGTCGAATTCCACCGCGTGAGTGCGCAACTCGGTGTACTCCTCGGGCGCGTCTGTTTTGGCCATCCGCATGACTGTGGCCACCGGCCGCCCCGCCATCTCCTCGATCGCCAGGGCGGCAAGGGTTTTCACCAGCTCGCCGTCCTGGCTCCAGAACTGCTGCTCCAGCAATACCCAGTCGTCGCGGATGCGCAGGACCTCCTTGCCCCAGACCACCGCCGCCTCCTCGTGGGGCACCGACTCGACCACCCAGACCTGATGCCCTTCGTGTTCCTCTGTCGCCAGCAGGGTGTGGTCGTACTGGCTGACAATGTCCGCACTCTTGCTCACATCCTTGTTGGAGAAATCACTGCCCATCCAGTTCTGCCCCATCATCGAGGAGGGCACCTTGATGACGCGGTTGATACTGGGGCTGAAGGTCCACATGTTGCTATCCACGGAGAGGGTGGCGTTGCCTGCGTCCTTGCGCGGCTCCGTGACCCGCACCAGGGTTTTCTCGTCACCGGCGGTCCAGGCCTGCATGCGCATGCTGCGCTCCCAGTCCGGCCGATGGATGATCATGGTCATGTCGGCGCGCGAGCTCTGGCCCCGGTAGTGGTCCATGGCCTGGCGCACAATGGTAGCCGCATCCAGCGCGCATGCGGGCGCGGCAATGGCCAGCAGGCAAAACAGTGTGGCGAGCAAACTGCGAGTGCGGGACATGGGAACCTCCTGCGCCGGGCGAGCAGCCATCATAGCGTCTGCGGCGCTTTTGGTCATACCGGGAGCGCCATACGGCGGCCGCATTGGATCGCAGCGACGGGCCGGAATTTGCGTTATAACATGGCCGCATGAACAGCCCCACCCAACCCGGCCCACGGCTCGCGCGGGCACTGCCACTCACCCTGTGCCTGCTGCTGGCAAGCTGCGGTGGCCAGCAGCCGGATGCGGCGCTGGCCCGCTATCTGGAGCGGCTGGAGCGCACCCTGGACCAGCCCGCCCCGGCCGTGGAGCTGCCGGACCTGCCGCGTATGCCTCCCCGCGGTGAGCTGCGGCTGGACCTCGAGCGCAGCAACCTCGGCACTCTGGACTTCCTCGCCCTCAGCGGCTGTGAGGTGCAGATTACCATCGGCAAGCGCAACTCCAGCCTCGGGCTGCTGGCCAGCCCCTCCCAGCGCCTGCTGCTGGAACTGGAATTCCTGCGCCTGGCCCCGGCCTGTATCGACCACATGCGCGCCACGGAACGCATCCATTTGGCAGAGCTGCTGCAGGACGCCCACACCCTGAAGCAGCAACAGCTCCCGGCCCTGATTTTCAATGCGACCCTGGGCGGGCCGGAATACCGCAAGCTCTGGCAACCGCCGCAGCGGCTGGGCAGCTACCCCGCGCAGACCAGCAGCGTGCCCCTGACCGCGCTGGCCGGGATCAACGCCAGCGCCCGCCGCTGGTTGGCGGGAGACTATGCCGCAAACAATATGGAGTTCGAAATTCAGCTGAGCGAGGTGGCAAAGGCCGACGGCGGCGCCCTGCTCAAGGCGCTGGCACTGCAGGCGGGCTGGCTGGAAGCGGGCAATGCCCTGCTGCGGGCGCGACGCCAGCGCGGCCCGCTCTGCAGCGGCCCGATCCGCCCTGCGGCTGCCACTACCCTGCGCAACGTCATCGGCAAGTTCTTTGTCGGCGAGGTACAGCCCTGGTCAGCGGCCCTGGGGCGGCGCCAGCATGAACTGCTGCCGCTGGTGGCGGCGCTGGAGTCCGGGCTCCACTCCGACCTGCCTGGCATCTATACCCGCTGGCAGGGCCGACGCGACAACCGGTTGCAGCAGTGGGCCGGGGCCCCCCGGCGCCACGTGGAGGAATTGCAGGCGGTGCTGGCACCCTGCGAGCAGGACTGAGGCCCCGCCATCACACCCGGGCGCAATCACGCTACACTGGGAGTGGAAACTTGTTTCCACAGGGCAGGTCTGAGCAGGTAGCGGCACCGGCGCCGACCGCTGCCCACCTACTGGAGAAAAACATTGTGAAACACCCATTGCGCACTGCCCGGATAACCCTCATTGCCGCCGCCGCTCTCCTGTTGAGCGCCTGTGCCAGTGGCCCGCCGAAGCCCGACGTGGACTACAAGGCGGATCACGACTTCAGCCAGGTGCGCACTATTGCGTTCTTCGAGGAGTCGGGCACCGTCAAGGGGGACAACCCCCTGCAGCTCAGCGACATGCAGAAAGACCGCATCAACACCGGCATCCGCTACGCGCTCGGGCAGAAGGGCTTTACCCTGGTGGCCGACCCGGCCGCCGCCGACATGCTGGTCAGCTGGCACCTGGTCACCCAGTTCAAGACTGACGTCCAGAGCCACGACACGGGTTTTGGCCTGGGCTGGTATCACGGCTACAACCGCTACAGCATGTACAACTGCTGGAGCTGTGGCCCGCGCACCGAGGTGACGTCACGCAACTACACCGAGGGTACCTTCATCGTCGACATGATCGACCCCAGGCTGGAGCGCTCGGTCTGGCGCGGCGTGGTTCAGTCCCGCTTGAGCGGCAAGCAGATGCAGGACCAGGCGCAGTACAACGAGGCCGCCGAGGCGATTTTCGCAGCTTTCCCGCCCGGCCCCTGACAACCAACAGCCGACTCAGCCGCCGAACTGGTCGGCGACAATAGCGTTTAACTGCTCAAAGGGCACATAGCCCGGCACGATCTGGTCACCGATCAGCATCGCCGGCGTGCCCCCCAGCCCCAGAGTCTGGAACACCGCCATATTCTTTTCCACCACCTGGTTCGCAGCGGCATCCTGCTGCAACAGGGCTTCCGTGCCAGAAGCCTTTGCAACCGCGGTCAGGGAGGCGCGGTCATGCATGCTCCGGTGGCCCATCAGCCCGGCATGCACCTCGGCAAAGGCCTCGCGGTCCTCACGCCACACCCCCAGGGCCAGCTGAGCCGACCCTGTCTGCAGACCGGCAACCCCGGGCTGACGCAGGGGGACATAGACATGCACGATTGCCAGATCGGGGTATGCGCTATGCAGTTGCTGCAACACCGGCTCCAGCTTCTTGCAATAGGGACAGTTGTAATCATTGAATACCACCATGACCTGGTCGGCCTGCGCCGGGCCCAGGCGCGGGTGTACCGCCTCCTCGAACAACCAGGAGTGATGAGTTGCCATGGCTTCCTTGCGGGCTTGCTCCTGGACCAGGAACTGTTGCAGGGAAGCGTACAGGTCGGGAATCAGGTCCGGGTTCTCCTTCAGCATGGCACTGATGCCATCCAGCATCTGCTGCTGATTTTGCCCGGCGGGAAGCCCCTGCGACCAGGCCGGGCCCGCCAGTGCGAGGCATAAAGCGAAGACTACAGTCAGTTGTTTCATTCAGGTTTCTCCTGTTCAGGTAAGGTAGGTGAAGGTTCGATCTCTGGCGAGGCCGCGCCGAGCAGGCCGGACATCCAGAGACGCAGGGAAATACCCGGGGGTGTAGTCACGCCACTGGTCATGGAGCGTATCTCACCGCGATGTACCACGGCGAGCGTCGGGGTCACCCCCACACCCCAGGCGCGGCTGATATGCCCGTCCGGGTCATTGACGATGCGAAAGCCGAGTTCGTGCTCGGCGGCATAGTCTGCCACCTGCTCCGGCGTGCCGGAACTCATCGCAATGGAGACCACGGGATGGGTATCCCGCAGCGCATCCACCGACGGAGAGACCAGCCGGCAGATCGGGCACCAGGTGGCCCAGAAATACACCAGCACCGGCTGGTCCCGGCTCATCTGCTGGAGATCCAGCCGGGTCCCGTCGAGCTCGAGCAGAACCTGAGGCGGCAGCGTGTCGGGCGCGTCGCGATGCCGCCACTGGTCGATCAGCAGCGGCACCGCGACCAGCGCGACCAGCCAGAGCAAAGCCGTCACCCAGCCGGGCAGCGAGCGCCGCGGCGCTGGGGAAGAAGTCATGATTTTGTCTCGTGTAGCCGCGACCCCGGAAGGCCAGCGCGAATAACTTGAGTTCTCTCTGAGTAGCAAAGAGCCCTTAAGTTTCATGCAACGCGAATCTATTGAGCGAAGCGGGCAGCTCTGCTACTATCGCGTCCCCTTCGCGGCTGTGCTGTCGTCCGCGAAACGTCCAAACCGCCCGTAGCTCAGCTGGATAGAGCGCTGCCCTCCGGAGGCAGAGGTCAGAGGTTCGAATCCTCTCGGGCGGGCCATTAAAACCTTCGGATTCAGCCAGTTAGCCTGGCACTCAAGACCTCCGAAGTCCCAAAGTCCATGTTTGTCACAGCCTTGTCACAGAGGCACGACACATGGCTACCATTCGTAAACGCTCAGGCCGCTGGCAAGCAATGATTCGTCGGAGTGGGCACGCTCCGATCAGCAAGACCTTCAGTACCAAATCAGACTGCGTTAAGTGGAGTCGCCAGCTGGAAGCTCAGATCGAACGCGACCTGTACCTGCCCAACCACAGCCATGCGCACCTGCCCCTATCTGATCTGTTGGATCGCTATCGCGTCGAGCACTTACCCAAGCTCCAAGGACGTGTGTCTGAGGGCTACCGGCTCAAACTGCTACGGGAACGTCTGGGCCAGCTGAAACTCTCTGAGGTCCAACCTCACGCGCTTACAGCGTATCGGGATGAAAGACTGGTACAGGTATCCCCAGCATCGGTAAAGCGCGAGGTGGCGCTTGTGCTGCGTGTGCTGCGCATTGCTCAAATGGAATGGAACATTAGTCTCCCCTGCGGCATCCCCAGTGTGAGGCTCCCCAAAGTCGCCAATGGCCGGAATCGGCGAGTGACCGACCATGAAATCCAACAGATTATCGAGAACACTACCAGCACCCTTGCAACCCGAGCTATCGAGTTCGCGCTTGCAACCGGAATGCGTAGGGGCGAGATCGTCAGCGCCAAATGGGAGAATGTGAACCTCACAGAGAGAACAATCTACATACCCCGTACGAAAACAGATACCCCGCGATACATACCAATGACTGAAAGGGCGATGAATGTTATACAAATGGTCCCCCAAAATGGTGACGATCTGCTGTTTCCGATGGAGCCTAACAGTCTCAGCCAAGCATTCAGACGCGCCTGCCAACGCGCTGGCATCGAGGACTTGCACCTACACGACGTGCGGCACGAATCAATCACTCGATTTTTTGAGATGGGCTTGAGTATTCCGGAAGTCGCCAGTATCTCTGGACACCGTGACTACAGAATGCTGGAGCGCTATACCCACATCAGCAAGAAGCATCTGAGCGAGCGTATCGACAGCCTGAATCAGCGTTGAGTTAGACCGCTTTCCCCTTGCGTGGGTCATGCTTAGAAGGATTTGGCATGCATCCACCCCCACCGCTTCATATTGTGCCAAATTTTTTTGGCAATATCCTTATAGATGGGCTTAGCCAATAGTCACACTAAAGTTGCCGATTGACGAACCTCTTGCAACTGAGCTAGCATCCCAACAGCTGGGCGAGGAGTGATCCCGCCAGCGAATGATGACGACACATCTACTTTACTGATCGCTGGTCCCTGTCTTCTGAAGGGTCCACACCTCAAATACTACTACGACTAAAAATTTGTCACCGTACTCTGACTTGGTTACTCCAAGCACACAGAGACCGGAGGCATTCCCGTCGTAGTCTTTCGCCCCGTGACCCTTCTGTCCCAGCTGCCAACCCAACTGAAGACAGGAGCAACACAATGATCGCTGACAAACACTATAGTGATTTCGCGACCCGCCGAGTGACTGGCGGAAGATATTTGACAGATTCGGACTTCGCTGACGAAGTGGAAGCCGGGGGCAGGTACGAGTTCCCCATACGGGAACACCCTTCGGAACCCGTTCTGAGTCTTGAAGACGTCATGCCTTGGTACCGGGCATGCGAGCGACGAACAAACTTCCCTCTGGAAGAAATATACTCTTGCGAAAAGCGCAGAGTGGCCTACTGCCACATGCAGCTAAAATTCAATCTGGCAGGAGCACCACCACCAGCATTCCGCAATTTTCAGCCTGCTCTACCTGCCAAGGGCCTAAACAAGTGGCAACGACTCGCAAGCAATGACTGCAAGGTAATCGACCTTCACTGGCTCTATTGCTCGCACAACCTACTCATTGAACTCGGCGTGCCAAGCGGCACTTGCGGCAATGTCTGGGGCGAACTTCAGATCGGAGATGGCGGCCACGTCTTTTACATTGATGAGGATGCATCCGGTGAGTTTTACTTTGATGGCGCAAGCGAGTTAGCAAGAATGAAATGGACCTCCGAGCATATAGCCGAGAACTTGCTGGAGCTGAGTCACATACCGCAGCTATGCGTGAAGTCACTACGCACCAAAGCAATGCGCGAAAAATTCCGGCAAGCCAACAACACAATGAAGCGTGTTCGAAAACAGATGACGGATAGAGCCAACTCACGCCGCAGCAGGCTTACTTTAGCCGACATAGACCAAAGGGTACGAGCAGCGCGCGTTCTCAAACTCGCCGAAGGAAGCCCATCTACGGCCGTTGCTCTGGAACAGCTCATCGACGCTGTCCGCTACGATGAAGCCAACCGACGCGACAGAGTGAAGCGTCTGTCTGGCTTCAAACGTGACCTAATTGACCTGGGCTTCACGTTCTGAGCCACTACCATTCCGACCCCGCTCGGGGTCGGATTACATTCCGGATGTCAATGCGTCCAACATCATGAATTTAATAGAGAAATTCCGAAACCCGTTCCGCATAGTTATGTAGTAGGTAGTGAGTAAATAATAATAGACGAAAGACCCATGCCTAACGGCGGCCTCCGGCCACCGTCTGCGGCATGGGGTCTTTCGGTGGTTTCCGCAGCATCAATCTATGACACGGGAAATATAATGACTAGTAAGAATACTCTATAGGTTGCGGGAGATTCCGAAGAAAAGAAGTCTATTAGAAAAAAGTGGGATCGCTCATTAGCCAGGCGGATGATTACAATTTCCTCACACGTAATTAAATGAGAATGAATTATCACGGATGAGAAATCACACTGCCCTTCCTAAAACCTTTGGCTTGGTGGAATCCAACATTGAAAAAATGCCGTCTACGATGCTGTCCTTCCCAACAAACATTTCATCGGGGCCACCGGCATGCGAGAAGACCATGGCCCTGAAGCGCTACGATAAACTAAGCACCATCTCGTGTCTTATACTTAGGTCCGTAGCCAAAAAATCCGTCAATAAAATTTCTTAGTTTTTCGGATAAATCTGCCGGATTTTCCCAAACGATATGATAAAACTGCCGTGTATCAAAGTGTACACGGTCGAGTTCATCTGAGCGCACGCTCCATATCACCGGTATGTCTAATCCGTGCGCATACCCAGCTTCGAAGTATACGCCTGCCTTTTGCTCGGTCACATCGGCGACAATAAATCTAGATTTACGAATTTCCGCGATGATTTTCGCGTCTATGCGATCTAAATGGAGATCATGGTCAACCCTGTACGGTCTGTAGCCAATAGACTCAATGGCCGGTTTAATCGCTTCCGCAAAGACCGGGAGCATCAAACCCGAGAATGACATTGCGACGAAAACTTGAGCTGATTTCTCCGGGACAGTGGAGTTCTTCTCGAAGGCTTCCCAGCCAGCTGGTGACAAAAAGACTATCGGAGGCGTACCATCGTATGTCTTCGAGCCAATTGGTGTAAGCAATCCCCGACCAATGAGTGCATCCACGTAGTAGCCAAACTCTTGCGAGCTTTTCGCCCACGCTAGTACCATGTCAACTTCTGGTTCTAGTCTTATATGGTCTCCGGGATACTTTGAAATAGCTGCCAATGACGCTAAAAGATAGCTCTGTTTCTCACTGACTGAATATTTCGGGAGGTTTTGACATATCTTCGCCAAGCTATTGCTATCCAATATAGCTGGTCTGCCCCCTACAATATTCCAGTCGCGCAAGTAGGCAGAAAGGTCCAGATGCTGACCAGTGTGTGCCAACTGTGCCTTTGCCGTCCCTGAAATTTCATAATCACCGCACCTCCTACAATGCACCAATTCCTTGTCACCGCCGACAGGCTCTTCAAGAAGATTAGTGCCCTCCTCGAGTCCGCATATGTAACATTTCATCGGCCTAACCTCTCATGGGGTGATTTTCTACGACCGGGCTCATTGATTCGAGCGCAGCAAATATCCCGTCCACAACGTTCTTCCTACCCGCGAACATGGCGTCGGGCCCGCCACCGTGAAGGTCGCTGAAGGGGGGCTCGTAGAGCGCGGGCGCCTCCATCACTCCGCGTGATGTCAGCTGGTCGATGACCATCTCTATGAATCTGATTTGGGGTGGGGTCAGGCTGCGGTCCGCCAGAAACGTTGAGAACACCGCCTGCACTGCGGCTCGATCCATGCCCACCAGACTTCGAATGAAATAGGCCAGCGAGGGTGCGCCGCTGCGCGTCAGCAGTCCTGACAGCAGGGTATCCCCATCCTCTTCGCCAATATCTGCCAGCGCCCTCTCCAGCCCCTCCAGATCGGTCTGCGTTAGAGGTTGGTTGGTCCTGAGGCGGTGGATGACGAGGTGGTCCAGGTGGCTACTCAGGTACTCCTTCACCTTCTTCTCATACTGGGCGCCGGTCATCTTGGGCATACTCACCATCAATTCTGGCCGCACCCCCAAAATCTCGTCGTTGAAGTCGGTATACACTATGGTGCGTTTTTTCTTGTCGAGGAAGGGCACCAGTCCGCGCACCCGCAGGCGCATCTCCTCCAGTCCAGCCAGGCCGATTCCATCCCAGAATCCAGTATCCTGTATCGCTGCCAAATATTCGAGCTGCGCCTTCACCGCTGGAATCGCGGCCTTGTCTTCCAGCAACATAGCGATCTCCACAACGCGGTTCCGGTATGTTTCGTAGATCGCCGTATCCCCTTCTACGTGAGCCAGCTGCATGCGTAGGGCGGTCAAGTCGAAAAAGCGGGACTCTATATCATCGGTTTCCAGTTCACTGGGCAGTCCCGCTACTTCCCGTTGCAGGGTCTCGCGGTCGGCCTCGGTGAGCCGATTCCAGACAGCTCGGTCCTTGAAGCGTTCCACGGGTTGTAGGTGCATGCGTACGATGAAATTGTCCGAGTTCATCCTCGCCACCTCCCCGTGCAGGCCAGTTGCCAGCGCCGTTTTGAGTCCGGCATCCGGGTCCAGCTCAGGGGTGCTCTGTATGTAGCCCAATAGTTCCACCCGGGCTCGAAAGAGTCGCGCACTCAATGGAGCGGCATCCCCGGCCTGGATGCCCTCGGGGTTCTCACGGAAGAAGTCGAAGTTGAAGCAGAAATCGAATACACGGAAGTCCGGCTTGTCCTCGCCAGGTCCGAGTAAGTCAGGGCATAGGCGCGTCCCCCGCCCGATCATCTGCCAGAACTTGATCTTGGAATAGACAGGCTTGAAGAACACCAGATTGGCCACCTCGGGCACATCGATGCCCGTGTCCAGCATATCCACGGAGATAGCGATATGCGGCTCCTTGTCCTTCTGGGAGAAGTCATCGATCAGGCTCTGCGGGTACTTGGCGTAGTTGTCTATAACCCGGGCGAAGTGGCCCTTATAGTGGGGGTAGTGGTGGTTGAACCGCTGCTCGATGAATTGGGCGTGATCGTGATTGCGGGCAAAGACTATAGTTTTGGCGAGACGGTCACCGCCTTCCACCTTGCGACCATACTCCATCAGATGTTGGAGCACCTTGTCCACGGTATCCCGGTTGAACAGCCAGTTGTTAAGTGCGGTTGATTGCACTCGCTCTGGTATGCCGCGCTCATCCACGTCATCCCCCCAGTCCAGACTCTCCCACTGGGCTTTTTCCTCCTCCGTGAGGTCGTCATAGTTGATCCCCTCTCGGGGGAACTTGAGGTCAACCTGCTCTACCCGTGGGGGAACCAGGAAGCCGTCACGCACTGCCGTTTCCAGCTCGTAGGCATCGGTGGGTACGCCCGGCTCAAGGTCGAAGAGATCGTAGGTGTTCTTGTCCACCTGCTCCCGGGGGGTGGCGGTCAGACCCACCAGCAGGGAATCGAAGTAGCGGAAGATCGCACCGTATTTCTGGTAAACACTGCGATGGGCTTCGTCGATGATCACCAAATCGAAGTGCCCCACTCCGAAACGGGCGGCGTTGCCCTCGGTCTCGTCGATCAGTCCCATCATAGTGGGATAGGTGCACACGTAGACCCGGCCCTCCGTCTGCTTATCGGTGACGAGATTTACCGGACTGGACTCCGGCAGGTGCATTTTGAAAGCATTGGTGGCTTGATTGACCAGAGAGACTCGGTCAGCGAGGAACAGCACCCGTTTCGCCCACCCTGCCCGTTGCAGGGCATCCACCAGCGCTATAGCCATGCGCGTTTTGCCCGTGCCGGTAGCCATTACCAGCAGGGCCTTGCGTCTGGCCTGCGTGAACTGCTCGAAGATACTGCCAATAGCCCGCTTCTGGTAATACCGCTCGACAATCGCGCCTTTCAATTGGGCCACGTCCAGTGCTTGACGTTTAGACCGCCGCGTAATGAGTCGGGCGAGTTCGTCTTTCTTATAGAACCCCGCGACTTCACGGGGTGGGTAACCCCCGTCATCCCACAACCAAGTTTTGTAGCCATTGCTGTAGAAGATGAGGGGCCGCTGCCCGTGCATTGCTTCAAGGCAGTCGGCGTAGAGTTTGGCCTGCTGCTGGCCCACCACCGGGTCCACGGTAGAATTCTTGGCCTCCACAACCCCCAGCGGCTTGCCGTCATCGCCCCACAGTACATAGTCGGCATAACCCACACCCTTGGCATTGGGCATGCCGGTCACTTTATATTCCCGTTCATGTTGCTGGTCCAGTGGCCATCCAGCCCGGTGGAGTTCCACGTCGATCAGGTAGCGGCGGGTGTCGTCTTCAGAATAGTCGTGGGTATCGGGTTCTTGTTCACTGGCAGCACGGACTTCGGCCAGCTGTTCCTTCAGTGCCTGAAGTTCGGCATCGAGGGCATCCCGCTCCTGCTGGTGCTTGAGCGCCGCCTCCATCTGTTCGGCCAGCTGTGCCTCCAACGCCTCCAGCTCTTTGCGGGGTACGATATGCTCGCCACTGGGTGCCGGGGGAACACGCTCATCCTTCCATACGGCTCCCTCCCTTGATGCATTGGGCGCGTAGGTACGGGTCAGCCAGTAGCAGATATGCTGCAGTTCCCTCACCACTTGCAGGGCATCGTACTGACGTATCGGTCTGGGATTGTGAACGGCCTGATTGCCCACCTTCTGGATCACCCGGGCCTTCTGGAACACCGCCTCCGGCAGCAGGTTCTGGAAGGAGGGTTCGTGTAAAAGTGCCCCCAGATTTCGGTCATAGGGCATCCGCAGGGAGCGGTCGTGCCGGTAGAGCCAGTGGACTACCGCCTCCAGAGTGAAACGGGCATGGAAACAGGCTGCGCGAGGATCGCCGTTGATATGGCCTTCTGCCGTAGTGGCAGCCTCAGCGATAGGCTTGAAATCAGTGGACAGAAAGGCGAAGTTGGTCATGGGCGGTCACAGCTCCCCACTGAAGGCGCGGGACTGTAGGGAGGCAAAGAGGGTGTCCAATTCGGCCAGATGAGCGTGGTAGAAAACCTTCTGTTCCTCGACGGATTTAACGATTGCCGCGAAGCGGCCTTGAAGCTCGAGAGGCGGAACGAAGATTGGGATGCTGTTGCAGTTCGTCTTGTTCAGATATGGCAGTGTTGTCTTTGTAGCGCGGCGACGCATCCAAGGCTTACGAAACGGAAGGCAAAAAGCCAAAAACTCTGGATTAAGTCTATCTTCACATTGAAATGCGTGCAGTTGCTGATTTACGACAATGTTACATCCCGCTATCGATGAAACTCCAAGGTCACCAACGCAGCTAATGATCACGCTTCCCTCCGGAATGACGCGGGCTCGGACTTCCTTGATCTCATCAGGACTCAAGCCGATATTTTTCGGTGAGTGGGTTGTATATCCCAAATAAACCAGATCATCTGTCGTTATCCATGGAGTCGAACCTGTGAAAGATTTCGGCTTATCTCGACCCGGCACAATGCAGTCTGTTACTTCGCCCACTGTGCACTCCTCCCACCCCATAGGATTAGTGACAGGGTCGCCGAACATATCGACGAAGGTGGACTGCAGGAGGCTGTCGAGCTGAGCGATGGACTCGCGGCGCTTGGCCCGCAAGGCGTCTGCCACATCCAGTATCCCCGCGATCCGCTTCTGCTCGGCGAGGGGTGGCAGTGGGATTTCAATGTTTGCAAATGCACTCTTCTTGACGATCTTGACGGTCGTTGAAGGCGCATATAGCTCAAGTAGGGGGGTTAGGTTACGCGCAGTATGGTAACCGTAACGCGCATCTACTTTGGCAGTATTAAATACAATTGAATTGATTTGCTGGTTGCTAATGAGTGGAGTACCGGCTACACCTGTCTTGCCGAGTGATCCTATACAACAGACAAGCACGGCCCCTTCAGGCAGTAGTCTCCCGCGAGCTGCACCTTCATTAGTTACAAATTCGACAGCCGTAGTGACAGGCTTTTCAAAGCCAAGTTGAGCGGGTGTTACAAATGGAATCTCACTACCCCAAAACTTAGCGTTGGACTTCGAAGGAGTTGAGCCCGTGATAATCTCCCCACAATCCCCAAGTCGCGCATGGGGGTACAAAGAAGAAGGACAAAGTTTCATTCCAACAACCCTTCCAGCGTCGCACGACCTTTCGCAATCTCTGCCTCCAGCGTGGCCAGTCGTTCCAGTATTACTCGTGGAGGATCGTACTCCACCACCTCATACTCCACCTCCTTGTAACGGTTGATGGACAGGTCGTATTCGTTGCCCGCGATTTCATCCTTGGACACGAAGAAACTGCGGTCAGTGCGCTTCCGTTCAGCCTCAGCCGAACGATTTTGCCAGCGGGTGAGTACGTCTGGAAGGTCGCTCTTATCCGGTTTAGAACTGCGCTTATCGTCCAGAGAAAATCCGTCGGCCTGCATGTCGTAGAACCAGACGTTGTCTGTACCGCCGGAGTTGGTCTTGGTGAATAGCAGGATGGCGGTCGAGACACCCGCATAGGGCCTGAAGACTCCCGATGGCATAGAGATGATGGCATCCAGCTTCTGGTCCTCCACCAGAATTTTTCGGAGGGTCTTGTGTGCGTTAGAGGACCCAAACAGTACCCCATCCGGCACAATAACGGCAGCCCGTCCACCGGGCTGTAGCAGACGCAGGAACAGAGCGAGGAAGAGTAGTTCGGTCTTCTTCGTCTTGACGATCTGCTGCAGGTCCTTGGCGGTAGACTCATAGTCCAGACTACCCGCAAACGGTGGATTGGCCAGAATCAGCGAATACTTCTCCTCATCGCCCTTGGCAGATTCCGCCAGAGAGTCCCGGTATCGGATGTCGGGGTTCTCAACACCGTGCAATAGCATGTTCATGCTGCCTATCCGCAGCATGGTGGAGTCGAAGTCGAAACCGTGGAAGGTGCCCTCGTTGAATTTTCGCCGTGACTCCTCCGTTTTGTAGATCGTGTCTCCGTGGTGATCGCGGAGATATTCCGATGCGGCGATCAGGAACCCAGCCGTCCCGCAGGCCGGATCGCAGATCATGTCCTTGGGGGTGGGGGCGGTCATGTCCACCATCAGCTTGATGATATGGCGAGGGGTCCGAAACTGGCCGTTCTGCCCAGCGGAAGCGATCTTGCCGAGCATGTACTCGTACAGGTCGCCCTTGGTGTCGCTGTCGGACATGTCGATGCTGTCGAGCTGATCCACCACATTGGCCAGCACCCGGGCAGTGGGCATCATGAACAGGGCGTCCTTCATGTGGTGGGAGTAGGTGGAGTCACCCTCACCCTCGTCACCCCCGTTCCTCCCGAGGCTTTTGATAAAGGGGAATACCCCGTCGCGCAATGTGGTGAACATCTGCTCCGGGGCGGTCTCCTTGAAGCGTGACCAGCGCAGGACATCCTGATCCGAACTGAAGATAGGCTCCTCGATGGGCTTTCCCGTCCGTGCAGCCTTATGCTCCCGGAGCGTGTGCAGCTCATCCAGCCGCTTGATGAACAGCAGGTAGGTCAGCTGCTCGATCACTGACAGGGGGTTGGATATGCCGCCAGACCACATGGTGTCCCAGATGCGGTCAATCTTTGATCTAATCTCACCTGTGATCAAGGGGTCTCCTTTCCGATTCATTTGCTACGCATGACATCAGTAGCGCAAGCGATTATATTGACGTCTGAATGTCAGGGCCATGCCTTAGCGCCCGATTCTCATGTGTCCGAAGCTCAAGGATCGAGTACCCCAAGCGATGAAACGTCTTATTGAAGCTTCCCACGAGGAAGCCAAAGCCCACTTCTTGAAGTGCAGCAGCTACTTCAACGGCGACTTCCCTAAGTACATCAGCTTCGAACCCGTCCTTGCCGGCGTCGCCGCTGTACTGAATGGCGAGCAGTTCACTGGATTTCAGAGCAGTAAACCAGCAATACTCCCCGGAGTGAACTACAGTTTTTTAGCCAACAAGGATGGACGTTTCGCTTGGCGGCCCTATGAACTGATGCATCCAGCCATCTATGTATCACTCGTTAACTTAATTTGTACTGAAGAAAACTGGTTTTTCATAAAGGGCCGCGTGTCTCAGTTTGAGCAGGGTGCGGTGACCTGTTGTAGCTCCCCTGTCATTTCGCTCGATCATCAGACTGACCAGGCTACCCAGATCAGAAGCTGGTGGCAAAGCATCGAGCAGCAGTCATTGATCTACTCGTTGGAATACAGCCACGTTCTGCACACTGACGTTACGGATTGCTATGGTTCACTCTATACCCACAGCATCGCCTGGGCACTTCATGGCCTCGAGGAAGCCAAGCAGAAGCCCAACGACAAGTCCCTCCTTGGCAACAATATCGACTTCCACATACGCTCCAGTCGATATGGCCAGACAAACGGAATCTCACAGGGTTCGGTTCTCATGGACTTCATTGCTGAGCTAGTACTTGGCTACGTTGATGAATGCATAACAAGTGCTCTAACCATTTCCGACGATGTACAGATTCTGCGCTATCGCGACGATTATAGGATTTTCGCAAACAGTGATGATCGAGCCGAAGAGGTTCTCAAAATCGCCAGCGATGCCCTACGCGGTGTGGGTATGAAGTTGGGTGTACCTAAAACCTACATGTGCACGAACGTAGTCGAAGGCTCGATAAAGCCGGACAAGCTAGCTGGCATTGAACTACGTGATCTTGGTGACTCGAATGCCAAGACAATTCAGAAGCAGCTTCTTCGCCTCCACGCCTTCGGACGTCGCTTCCCCAACAGCGGTGCTCTACGCCGTCTTACGAGCGAATTCCATAGTAAACTGGCTACCCAGACAGAGCCCCCAGACGATCTGGAAGTCCAGATTGCCATAGCAACTGATATAGCGCTCGTATCGCCGGTAACGATTCCCGTTGTGGCAGGTATGCTCAGCCACCTTATCTCACTTGCGCCACAACAGAACAAGGCGAGGATGTGGGACAAGGTACACAGGAAGATGCAACGTGTTCCCCATAATGGCTACCTGGAGGTCTGGCTTCAGAGGGTGATCGCCCCCAGATCGATAGGGCTTCAGTTTCAGAGTGAGGAGCCGATCTGCCGTATAGCCAATGGCGGTACGCCTCAGCTGTGGGAGAACGACTGGATTTCAAGTGAGGCACTGAAATCTGCTCTCAACGTCGCCAACATCATTGTGGATAACCCCGCCGACATGCAGGAGATCGTCCAACCTGAAGAGGTCGCCGTGTTCAAGCAGAACGCGTGGGAGTACTGAATCTGCCACCAGAACACACCCTACACACTCCACCTGCCAACCACGTCACATTCTTGTCACACTAAGACCCTTTACACCACGCTCGATACTGGTAATCTAAGGCCACCATAGACCACTTAGGCTATTGATTTACATCGACTTTATAGGTCCCGCCCGTAGCTCAGCTGGATAGAGCGCTGCCCTCCGGAGGCAGAGGTCAGAGGTTCGAATCCTCTCGGGCGGGCCATTTTTCAAGGGTCCTTTCCGGAGACATCCTTTACAGGTTATACCGGTACGCCGGCCGCCGGACACATGGTTTACAGTTCCGGTACGAACGGATTGGTGGCGGGCTCAACCCGCCCCACNTTTCAAGGGTCCTTTCCGGAGACATCCTTTACAGGTTATACCGGTACGCCGGCCGCCGGACACATGGTTTACAGTTCCGGTACGAACGGATTGGTGGCGGGCTCAACCCGCCCCACATCCTCATCAAAGAATCCTAGATCATAATCCAAGAAGCTGGGGTCCGGCCTCCCGGCAAGCCAGATCTTGTCTTCAACTTCGTACACTCAATGACCTCCAATCTGCTGCGGGTGCCCAGGTCGGATTCGCTCCAATCGTATACCCAGGCGGAGCCACTAGATCGATAGTCGACTCAGTCCGAAGAGCGCATTGGGAGACGCGAAGGGCAGGCGATGCCGTGCACCTTCAAGACCAGGGCGATTCAAAGGAGAAGTCCGTAGCGCAGCCTGCCTCCGCAATTATGGCCCCGTTAGCTTTCTATGGAGCTATAACCAAAAGTGGTGTTTGAGGGTTTGAAAAAAGGCGGCGTATCTGGTTGATTTGTTATCGCC
>NZ_JAUTDR010000080.1 GCF_030649675.1 Haliea sp. E1-2-M8
GGGTCTTCCCCTATTCGGGTGGATCCATAGCCATTTTTCTGCTCTCCCCCTAAAATTCCAGGCTCCTAATTCTCGGAGTGGGGCTGGTTAGTCAATGGATGAATTGTCACTTTACGAACGCATTCTTGGGCTGCGTGATCCTTGGGCGGTTGAGCATGTCGAGCTGTCCGAGGATGGGGTAGTTCATGTGTATATTGAGTACGATCGGAATACCGAAGCCCTCTGTCCTGCGTGCGGTTCGGCATGTCCCCGTTACGACACCCGCGACAAGAGTTGGCGACATCTGGACACTTGTCAGTTCCAGACCATTGTCCATGGCGCTGTGCCCAGGGCTCAATGCCACGAGCATGGCGTCTTGCAGGTCGATGTTCCCTGGGCAGAACGGAACTCCCGATTTACGCTGCTGTTTGAAGCGATGGCGATCCAATGGCTCAAAGAAGCCAGTATTAACGCGGTGAGCCGTCGCTTGGGACTCAGCTGGAATGCCATCGACGGAATCATGCGCCGTGCTGTGGAGCGTGGCCTGTCTGCCCGCCAATCGGTGGATTACCACCATATTGCTGTTGATGAAATTAGCAGCAAGAAGGGACACCGGTATCTAACTATTATCTCCAATGACTCAGGTCAGGTAGTTGATATCCGGGATGATCGCACTAAAGGCAGTCTCGGTGACTTCTTTAAAAGCTTGTCGGAGTCGGAGCTAAACTCAATTGAAACCGTCAGCATGGATATGTCGCCGGCGTACATTTCGGCCACCAAAGAGCATTTGCGTGAGTGGGAGCAAAAAATCTGCTTTGACAAGTTTCATGTGGCTATGGACTTGAATAAAGCCGTTGATGCCGTCAGGAAGAAGGAGATGCTATTCGTCCCAACCGAGTATATAAAGCCTTTGCATTTATCTCGATTTAGTTGGTTGCGCTCTGAGGCCAGTTTAAAACGCCACCACCGGGACACCATTGATACGCTTTCTAAAGTGGCAAAGAAAACAGCTCG
>NZ_JAUTDR010000081.1 GCF_030649675.1 Haliea sp. E1-2-M8
TTACGGGCTTTTCTTTCCACGATTTGAGCAGGGCATTGATCGCAGTCACCAGACCTGACTGGACGCTGTGCCCATGATTCTCTGCGGCATGTTTGAAGCGCCGGGCTTCGTCGGCACTGAGCCTGACCTGTAGGTGTTTGAATGCTGGCTTGTCGCTCAAAGTATTCTCCGGGGATACATTTTGAATCCTGGCCATTGTATCACATGACAACATAATACCTTGACAGCATGTTATCATGACATTATGTTTGATAGTGCCCAATGCAAGGGCACCATATAACCGAGGGGTACAATCATGGAAAATCACACAAACACTCTGGATCTTGCTCACCGCGATCTAATCCGCGCTGGTGATGCCGTCAGCAGCATTGCCAGCGTACTGGTAGACGATCAGGTCAACGGCAACGTAGACTTGGAGGAGACAGACCGAGAAGGCTTGTTCCGCGCCCTGGAGGTGATCTCCGGCATGGTCACTATGCGGGCTTGGGACCTACTCAAGGTTATGGATTCACTGGCCGAACAGGTGGAGGTAGGACAATGAGCACTACCACTGACACCCTGAACGATATCCGGCAAAACCTGATCCTGACTGCCGAGGCGATGGAGTCCGTTGGACTCTCAATTGCCTGTGCCCCTGACGGTGAGCGCGAAGGTCTGGCCCATGCGGTAACGGTACTGGCGCGGTATGGACTGGACCAGTGCACCCGGCTGGAGCACATGGAGGTTGAATTGAGGCGGCAGGGAGACTAACCCCACCAGATGACCACCCAGCCCGCCAAGTGCGGGCTTTTTTGTGTCTGGCTACCTGATCCCCAGCGCGACCACCATAACGGCCACCGCAGCGACCACCAGCGTCATGAAGCCGACCAGGGTATACCGTGCCCGCCATTCCTCCCGCAATGCCCTGCAAACGGCTTCCTGCGCCTCCTGGCGCACCCTGGCTGGCTTGTCTGTGTCGAGTG
>NZ_JAUTDR010000082.1 GCF_030649675.1 Haliea sp. E1-2-M8
ATGGGTATGACGACCGTCTCTGACGGCTCCGCATTGACCGGCAACCACCCCGTGGTTTGCTGAGCGCTTACACTTCAATACCCTGATCATGCTAAGGGTGAAGGAACTGGCCACGGCGGAGATGCTGACTGATCAGCTGCCACGGGTCGAAGTGAACACGCTGATGAGCGTGTCGGGCGTCGACGATTCTGCCGATCCGGCCTCCGGCGTGGATTTTAAATCGCGTAACGAAGACCGCATCAGTGTGTCGGAGGTCCCGATGCTCACGCCTGCCGATCTGGTACGCCTGCCCAAGGGCCAGGCCTTCGCGCTGCGGGAGGGTGGTCGTCTGTGGAAACTGCGCATGCCATTACCGGATAATCGCGCGGATGCCGTCCTGCCCGCTAGCCTGGCAGCCATGGCGCGGAGGACATGCAACGCCGCTATGTGACCAATGAGCACTGGTACCGCACCGCTGAGCGTTGGTGGCACCCGGTCGCTGATACGGACAGCCCAACCCGCCACGCCAGTCAGAACCATGGCTGAGCGCGCTGGCGCCCACCCCGCGCGCGAGGTCCAGCAGGGCAGCCTGACAAGGCTGTTCGGTCGGCTGAGCCAGGCCCTGAACTGGTTGCTGTTCGCTCTGGTATTTTCCATCGCGTTGGAATGGCTCGGCATGGTCTTCTGGTGGCCGCAAGAGGGGATTCAGCACAGCCGGAAGATGCTGACTGCGGAGGTGGGCTACCTGCAGGTGGATTTTCGGCGCAGTCTCGTCAGCGACGATCCGGCACGCTTTGCCCAGACGATGGCCCTCTGTGTCAACATTGTTGCCCCACCAATAGGTATAATACAGAGGGCGTGGAGTTGACCAATGGCAAG
>NZ_JAUTDR010000083.1 GCF_030649675.1 Haliea sp. E1-2-M8
GATCCAATCCGGGAGGCCCTGACTCCAGGTGGCCTCGGCGTAGGTGTAGCTGGAGGCGCCGAGCACCGCCACAAAGACCTGTGCGGTACGTGTTTCGCCCGTCTGCCGGCAGACTACCGGCACGGTGGGGCCGCAGTAATCGATGAAGGTCTTCTCACCGGCACGATGTATCTGCCGCATGCTGCGCCGCTGCTGCTGGCGCCATAGCCGGTAGCGGTGACAGTACTGGCTGTAGCGGTAAGCCGCTGCCTCATGTACGGACACGTATTCCGCCCACAGCAGTTGTAGCGTCACGCCCTTGCGCTTGAGTTCCTGGTGGATGGCGAAGCAGTCCGGTTCGACAAACCGAGAAGGTGGTTGCACCGCCGGAAACAGCAGTCGCTCTATCTGGGCCTCGTCGGTGCCCTCCGGGGCAGGCCAGCCAACCCCACGGGCCTCGGCGAGGTGGAGGTACTTGCAGACCACACCTTTGGAGACGCCACAGGCCCGGGCGATCTTCTCGTTACTGAGTTTGGCCTCATATTTGAGGCGCAAAATATCCATGATCTTACGCATTGGAATCCTCGATCCGGGCATTCGTCCCTCCTGGCAGGCAAAAGGGAACGGGTATGCCGTTATTTCGTTAAGAATTCCAGCGAGTTAGGTGAGATTCCGGACGAACGTGACCGCCGGTTCCGGCAACGTGACCGGTGATTCCGGGGAAAGCCCCAAAATCGGTCACGATGAAACGGAATGGGCGGTCACGATCACCCGGAACAGGCGGTCACGTTGAAACGGAATGAGTGGTCACGTTGGTCCGGAATACGCA
>NZ_JAUTDR010000084.1 GCF_030649675.1 Haliea sp. E1-2-M8
TCTGACTGTAAAGCTGTGTATCTTTCATGATGACAAGGCTAATCTACCCACACGATTTGGTGAAGACCCAAATTTTTTAGATTTGATTTTCACTATATTGTTTAAGAAGCTTGCTAATATTCTCCTTAAGCACATTTCCAATATCACCTCCGGCACCACCCATAGATAAGTCGCTATCTGCTTGTGCTTTATACTTAACTACGCCGGTTTCGGCATCCTTAACTGTTATGGTGGAATCAACGCCGCCTTTCCCAGCGCCAAACCCAACAGCCCAACGTAGAGCTCGGTTACCGTATTTAACATTTATATCGAGATCGATTAATAAAGTACTTCCATTAGCCTCATCTAAATTTTCAACTAGGGTGTACTTGCTTGAATTTACATGGCTTTGCAATTGTTGGCGCGAATATAACTCCCAGTCTTTTAACTTTTCCTGTAAAGGAGCGTTGGTTTTAGCCGACTCCTCACTAGAATAAACCCTAACATCTTCGATAAGGACATTTTTGTAGGCATGCATATTATCTGCTTGAATATCAGTTTTTACATGTGCCGTTCCACAGCCGAATAATAAAAAGCATGTTGTTGCTAACAGAATGAAACTAGATGTTTTTGTTATGGTCATGTAACGCTACCTTTTGAGTTGCAACCGGAAGCCTATCCACTTCAGTCTTTTTTATAATTCCCCAGCGGGGAATATACCGTTTTCGCGAGAGGGCGTAAACCTTACCGTGGAGCTATAACCAAAAGTGGTGTTTGAGGGTTTGAAAAAAGGCGGCGTATCTGGTTGATTTGTTATCGCC
>NZ_JAUTDR010000085.1 GCF_030649675.1 Haliea sp. E1-2-M8
GAGACGCTTTCCACACTTGGGAGTGCCAACATGCAATTTTGTTGCCTTGGCGTTGTGAGCAGTTCCGCGCATCAGATGTTCGCTGAGTTCAAGCCTTCGTATCCGCTCCGGCAACTTGGTACACGGGTAGGCTTTCCCGGCGCTTCAGTAACCCTACCGCTGCTGGCCGGGAGTGACTAAGTCCGGCACCGTCTGGGACACGGGCAGCAGACGTAGAATCTCCGACCCAATAGGCGCATTTTTTCTGAAGTTTATAGTTCCTATAGGCCTGTAGGGAATTGGTGCCAATGCCGTTCGTAAGCGTGGCTACCGCCAAAAGCTCGGTTAGACGTGAGCCCGGCGCCTGCGGATCGCGAACAGCCCGCCGCTGAGGACCAGCACGACGAGGGCCGCCATGGCGCTTCTCCCGACAGTGGGGATGGCAGTAGCGGTGGCAGGGACATCGTCGACCATAGAGCAGCCACCGATCGTGTTGCCACCGTCGCCGGCCATCGTCACCGCTCCGGTTGGCCCTGTTCCCGCGATTGTCCGGCCAATGACGTCTGAGCCGTCTCCCACAGTGATGCTGGCGTCAGCGATAACGTTGCCGCGGAAGGTAACACCGTTCAACGTCGCGGAGGAGCCGACACGCCAGAACACGTTGCAGGGATCGGCGGTGCCGACGACGTTCGAGAGGATGTTGGCGGTCAGCGCGCTGTCGATCTGGAAGAT
>NZ_JAUTDR010000086.1 GCF_030649675.1 Haliea sp. E1-2-M8
CTTCAGGCCCTCGTGAGCATCCGAGATCACCAGCCGCACGCCCGTCAGGCCTCGCCGAACCAGGCTACGCAGGAACTCCGTCCAGAAGGCTTCTGTCTCGGCCGGACCCACAGCCATGCCCAAGGTTTCCCGGCGGCCTTCGTTGCTGACGCCAACGGCAACGACCACCGCCTGGCTGCTCACGGCGCCCCGCTCACGCGATTTCAGATAGGTGGCATCCAGCCAGACATAGGCCCACGGGCCGCTCAGTGGGCGATTCAGGAACGCCTCAACCCGCTCATCCAGCTCCTCGCACAGCCGTGAGACTTGGCTCTTGGAGATGCCGCTCATACCCATAGCCTGCACCAGGTCGTCCACCTTGCGGGTCGATATGCCCTTCACATAGGCCTCCTGCACAACGGCAACAAGCGCCTGCTCCGAGGCCTTGCGGGGTTCAATGAAGCTCGGCAGGTAACTGCCTGTGCGCAGCTTCGGAATGCGTAACTCCATCGTCCCCAAGCGTGTCTCCAGCGTGCGGTCGCGGTAGCCGTTGCGCTGGTTAACCCGGTCCTCACTTCGCTCATGCCGGCCGGCGCCGCAACGCTGTTCCGCTTCAGCATCCATCAGTCGCTGAAGGACCAATTGGCCCAGCTCCCTCAGCAAGTCATCGTCCGCATGCTTTTCAGCCAGCTCAATCAATGCCATCCTGTCCTCGGTCATCGT
>NZ_JAUTDR010000087.1 GCF_030649675.1 Haliea sp. E1-2-M8
CCAACGGCTTCTGCCTGTGGCAGAAGCGTCTGGAACAGGACCGTTTCCACTGGCCGCGCACACGCCAGGATGATGTGATCATGCTGAGCATACAGCAGCTGAACTGGTTGCTGGATGGCTACGATATCACCCAGCTGAAGCCGCACGCAAAGCGCACGTTCAGCACGGTTTTATAGCTGTTTTTATAGGGTATTCCGTGCGTTAGAGGTATAATGGACGCATGCCGGAAACCCCTACACAACTACCCTCGACGGTCGCCGCGCTGCAGGCCCTGGTGGCGCAGCAAATGGCGGAAAAAGCCGAGCAGCAGGCACGGCTGGCCGAACTGGAACACGAGAACAAACGCCAGTCGGCCAGAATTTTTACCCTCCAGGAACAACTCAATCTTGCCCTGGCACGTCGCTTTGCCGCCAGCAGTGAGAAGCTCTCACCCGACCAGATCCGGCTGTTCAATGAAGCCGAGGTTGATGCACAACTGGCGCTTGGCGAGGACGAAGCCGAGGGGACCATCGACGTACCGGCGCATACCCGTAAAAAGCGTGGCCGCAAGCCCCTGCCCGACACGCTGCCCCGGACTGAGGTGGTCTATGAGCTGGCCGGGGACGATCTGAACTGCCCCCATGACGGCCAGATGCTGAAGGTCATTGGCGAGGTCGCCTCGGA
>NZ_JAUTDR010000088.1 GCF_030649675.1 Haliea sp. E1-2-M8
CCAGTGGTTCTACCTGTACCTGATCCTCGACGTGTTCAGCCGCAAGATCGTTGGCTGGGAAGTGCACGACAGCGATGACGCTGACCATGCTGCACGCGTCGTGAAGCGCGCTGCGCTGACCGAAGGCGTGGCCGGGTATCGGAACAAACTTGTGCTGCATGGCGATAACGGTTCCACCCTGAAAGCGACAACGGTGCTGGGCATGCTCAACTGGCTGGGTATTAACCCATCCTACTCGCGTCCTCGTGTCAGCGATGACAACGCCTTTGCGGAAGCCGCGTTCAAGACTGTGAAGTACCGGCCCGAGTTCCCAAGGCGCGGATTCAACGACCTCAATGAGGCGCGTCGATGGGCGGCTGACTTCGAGCGTTGGTACAACCATGAACACCGCCACAGCGGGATTCGCTACGTGACGCCGAACGAGCGGCACACAGGCAGGGACACTGCTGTGCTGGCTGCGCGGCACGCCGTTTACCAGCAGGCGAAAGCACGGCATCCCGAGCGCTGGCGCGGCCGGGCTACGCGCAACTGGGAGCGGATCGACAGCGTCACGCTGAACCCGGAACGGGATGTTGTGTGCAGAGCTGCGGATCATGAAATAGCCGCGAAACATTTTGCATGAATGACCGGGCAACTATGTTGACAGACACCG
>NZ_JAUTDR010000089.1 GCF_030649675.1 Haliea sp. E1-2-M8
TTTGCGCGAAGCGGCAACGTTCTTTGCAAAGGAATCGTCCTGAGGTACCAGGCGATTCAACGTTGTCGCAGCGAGTTTCCCTTACGCATGATGTGTCGATGTCTCAAGGTCTCTCCGAGCGGGTATTACGACTGGGAGGCACGACGCCCCAGCAACCGGGAGGTGGACAATGAGCGGTTATTGTCGCGTATTCACCAGATCCATGAGGATAGCCGGGGCACGATCGGCGTGCCACGCATGCACGAAGACCTGGCGCATGAGGGTGAAACGGCGAGTAAGAACCGTATTGCTCGCTTGATGGTTACCGCAGGGCTTCAGGGCTGGCCACGGAAAAAGAAGCGAGGTCAGCGAGCGCAACCGACACTTTCACCTCCAGGTGTTGAGAATCGGTTAGAGCGTGACTTCACTGCGCTGGAGCCTGAGAGCAAGTGGGTCACCGACATTACGGAGATCACTACGGGCGAAGGCAAGCTGTACCTGTGCGTGGTTGTCGATCTCTTCAGTAATTTGGTGGTGGGCTGGTCCATGCATCATCGGCAAGATCGACATATGGTGATCCGTGCTGTTCAAATGGCTGTGTGGCAGCGCCAGGACAATGGCCCGGTTATTCTACACTCGGATCGTGGGAGCCAG
>NZ_JAUTDR010000009.1 GCF_030649675.1 Haliea sp. E1-2-M8
CTCCCGCAATGCCCTGCAAACGGCTTCCTGCGCCTCCTGGCGCACCCTGGCTGGCTTGTCTGTGTCGAGTGACTTCATTACCGGAGTCTAGCCGGTAGGCCAGTGGACGGCCACTGGTGGGGCATGTGCACCAGATGTGCACCGGGATTTTTACGGTTTTGAGGCGGCAGAGGCTGGCTTGGCGCGACTGAGAAATATGCTTTAAAAATAGGTGTTTTCTGGTGCCCGGGACCGGAATCGAACCGGTACGATCGCAATGATCGGGAGATTTTAAGTCTCCTGTGTCTACCAATTTCACCACCCGGGCGCTTTGGGGCAGCGCCGGACCCGGCGCTGCGGCATGATAGCACACCGCTTTCGGTGGACAAGTTGCGGCGCCGCCGCGTGCTACACTGCCGGCAACTGACTTTCCCTGTTTGGTGGACATGCGCAAGCTCTGGATACTGCCTGTCGCGTTGCTGGTGGCACCGCTGGCAGCGGGCGCTGCCCTGCTGTCCTCGCCGGCGCTGCTGGTGCCAGCGCTGCAGTGGGGCGTGGAGCGTTTCACCAGCTTCCGGCTGGAGCTCAAGGGCCTGGAACTCCGCCCGCGCACAGTCGGCCTCAGCCTGGAGGCGCTGCACCTCTACCAGCAGGGCGTCGATGGGCCCGCGCTGATTTCGGTCCTCGGTTTCAGCGGCAACAGTCGCCTGCGGGACCTCTGGGATATGGACTTCGTCAACACCACTCTGAGTGCGGACAGCGTCATCGTTTATGTGGCGGCCGATGACGCCGCGGAAGACCCCACCCCGGAGCAGTGGCTGCAGTACCTGCGCTTCCTGCCGCGGCAACTGGATGTCGCTACGGTGCATGTGATCAACCAGCATGGCGACGTCTCCATATTTCCCGTCGAGGGCCTGTCCGGACGGCGCACGGACAGCGACGGGTTCAGTGCCGAGTTGCGCGCCGACATAGACGGAGCGCCGCTGGACGTTGCGCTGGCCCTGTCGTCCATCAGGCAGGATCTGGATCGTGGAAGTGTGAACTTCTCCGCCGATGTTGAGGCGCCGGACAGCGCCACCAGGGCACAGCTGGAGGGCGTGTTCGCAGCCGATGCGCAGTCGGTTCGCTACGATGTAACGGTGAATGCGCGGTTTCCGCAGGTATCCGCCCTGCTCGGAGCCTTTCCCGATGCCCCGCCGCTGGCGGGGAACCTGTCGCTGCGCGGGCGGCTCACCGGCGACCTGGTCAACTACGAGCTCTCCGATGCCGGCTTTGAACTGGACAACCGCCCCGCCTACTATTTCGAAGCCAGCGGCAATCTGCAGCGGGCGGATAGTGCGGACCCGACCCTGGCCCTGGTGGCGTCCGGGGAAATGGACTCGCTGGCCTATTTCCTGCGCTGGCTGGACCTGGACCTGTCACCGCTGGGGGGCATCCGGGCCAGTATTGCGCTGTCGGGTACGCTGACGGCGACTGCCGTCGACCAGTTAACCGTTGTCACCCAGAGCAGCGAGGGGCTGTGGATTACCCTGAACGGCTCTTCCGGCCCCGGCAGCCTCGGCAGTACCCAGTTGCCGGCCGGCGCCGACTTTACGCTCCACGCCTTCGCCCCGGGTCTTGCGGCACTCGATCCCTGGCTGGAGCAGCCGATTGGCTTTGATGCCGGCCCCTGGCAACTGTCGGCCAGCCTGATGGAAGCGGAGGGTGACCTCTGGGTGCGGGATATTCAGGCGCAGCTGGGCGTCGCGGGCGCCACGTTGCTGCGCGCCAGCGGCGAGACCGCGCGTATTGACCTGGACAGAATCGGCGACCCGGCCGGGGTGCAGGGCATCAATATGGAGCTTGCGGTCGCCAGCCCGGATCTGTCCGTCCCGGCGGGTTGGCTGGGGCAAACCGTGCCCCCGGACTTCGCCCTGAAGGCGAGCGCCATGTTGAAGGGCAATGGTGACGAACTGGCGCTGACGGCCGGCACTGGAACGATTCTCCATCCGCAGCTTGAGATTCGTTTCGAGGATGCGGGCCTGCGGCTGCACCGGGCCGAGGACTACCAGCCCCTGGGCGGCCAGGCCAGCCTGCGCGTGCAGGCCCCGGAGCTGGAAGCCCTGTCTGGCCTGGCCGGCATGGCACTGCCGGACCTGGGCAGGGTGGACGTTACTGCAGGGGCGCGGCAGCGCGACCAGCGCATCGATTTGCAGGACATCACTGCCAGCCTGGCGGGCCCGCGCCTGAATATCACGGCCCATGGCAGTGCCCGTGACATTGCTGGCGCGCGCGAGGTCAAGCTCACCAGCACCGTTGACCACCTCGATATCGACGGACTCCTGGCGTTGCTGGCGCCGGAGGCAACGCTGCCGGAGAACCTCGGCACACTGACCGGCGGCTTCAAGCTGGCCACCAGCGCTGTCCGCTACAGCCTGTCAGATTTGGCCCTGGCCAGCCCACCGTGCTCTCCGCTGCGGCTGCGACTGGACGGGAGCGGAAACTACGGTGCGGAAGAGGCCTGGCAGGGTCAATTCGCGCTGGACTTCGGCAGCGAGGATCGCGCCCTGCTGGAGGCATTGAGCGGCCTGCCGCTGGCACCGGTGGGTGGTTCCATGGCGCTGAACATGGACCCGGCCAACGCGGTGCTGACCAGTAATACCCGGGTAGGCGATACCGAGTTGGCGCTGAAAGTCGAAGCCAGCCACAGCGGCGGCACTCTGACCAGCCTCAGCGCCAGCCTGGAATCCCCGCTCGCCAGGCTGCGCGACCTGGGACTGCAGGCCACCGGCACCGAAGAAGAGGACTACCGGCCAGCAGACAAGCTGGAACCTGTCGCCGAGAAGACCACGCTACAACGGCTACTCGAACTCGCGCCGCGCTATCCGGTGGACCTGCGTCTGGCGCTTGGCAGCCTGCAGGGGGATGAGAGCCAGTTCGACGACATCAAGGTCCACCTCACCGGCGCCGACACCACCTACCTGCTGCGGGAATTTGACTTTGTCTACGCCAGCGCACCCGCCCAGATCCGGGGGGTGATCGATATCAGCCTTACCCCGCCGGGGCTCAGCATAGCCGGCCAGGCGGAGTCCATTCCACTCAACACCCTGTCCCGCGACCTGGGCATCGAGACCGACATCAGCGGCTCCCTCAACGTGCGCGGGGGCATCAGCGCACAGGGCCTCACCGGTGGCGAACTGCTGAGCCAACTGGACGGCACAGTGGGCTTCGCGCTGGAAGCCGCCACAATCGAGGGCGCCGCCTATGACGTGCTGGCGAGCGGTATCCTTACCTGGCTGTTCTCCGGTGCCGCGCGGGAGGAATCGACCTATCTGGACTGCGTGATGGCCCAGTTCAGTCTGGAGGATGGAGTCGCCCGCAGCAGTGACATCTTCATAGAATCACCGAACATGACCGCCAGGGGTGTTGGCGAGTTCAACCTGCCCGCCAAGACCCTGGCCCTCACGCTCACTCCGCGCTCGAAATCCCGCAGTATCCAGATTCCTTCCAGCATCAGCCTGCGAGGGGACATGGCCAGCCCGCGCACCTCGGTGTCGCCTGTAAGCACCACTTTGGACATTACCAGCGAGGCCCTGCTGTTCCTGCCGCGTCTGGTAATGAGGATTTTCGGTTTCGGCAAACATGACAAGACCGCGCAGCGCAGCTGCGTGATTACGGTCAACCCGTAGGCTGAACCACGGATCATCGTGATACACTGCCCAGGACAATAAAACAGACACTGACGGACCAGAATATGGCATCTCCAAGGGGCGAATTCAGCTCGCGATTCGGCTTTATCATGGCAGCGGCCGGCAGTGCCGTTGGCCTCGGCAACATCTGGGGTTTTCCGACCCAGGCCGCCAGTAACGGCGGCGCGGCTTTCCTGCTGGTCTACCTGGTGCTGGCCTTTACCCTCGCCTATCCGGCATTGATGGCAGAGCTGATCATCGGCCGCCACGCCCACGCCAATGCGGCCAGCGCCCTGCGGCTGATCTCGCCCAATAGCGGCCTGCGCCGGATCGGCACCACGACCGGCGTCATCGGCTTTATCGTCGCCAGTTTCATCCTCAGCTTCTACGCCATCGTCGCCGGCTGGATGCTCGCACATTGCGCGGCGGCGGTCGCCGAACTGTTCCGTTTTGACGGTCTTGCCACCTGGCTGACCGAATTCAGCCTGGCCCGCAACCTGGGTTTCATGCTGGTATTCATGGCCCTGACCGTCGGCATCATTTCCGAGGGTGTACAGCAGGGCATTGAACGCTGGTCCAGCCGACTGATGCCCATGCTGCTGGCATCGCTGATCCTGCTCGTTGTTTACGTCTTTACTCTGGATGGCGCCGTGGACGGACTGCGCGTCTACCTGTTGCCGGACTTCGAGCGGGCGCTGACGCCGGATCTCATCGTGAAAGCCCTGGGTGCGGCCTTCTTCTCCCTCTCGCTGGGGGTTGGCACCATGCTGATATACGGCTCCTACATCAGCGACCGGGAGAACCTGCCGGTGGTCGGTGGCCTGGTAACCCTGGTCGATATCTTCATTGCGGTGCTGGCCGGCTTCCTGGTGCTGCCCGCAATGTACGTCGCGCTGCACAACGGGGTGGAGATCTTTACCGCAACCGGCGAGCTGATTTCCGAGGACACGCTGATCTTCAACGTGCTGCCGCGACTGTTCGACACCATGGGACTGGCCGGCGTGTTGGTCGGCTTCGTGTTTTTCTTCCTGATGAGCATCGCCGCCCTCACCTCCTCCATTTCCATGCTGGAAGTACCGGTGGCCTATACCATTGAGGAGCACGGGGTCGATCGCAAGCGTGCGGTGGTGGTGATCGGTATCCTGATTGCGCTTGCCAGCACGGTGATACTGCTCAACTTCGAGCTGCTGTTCGGGCTGGTGATTGCGGCCACTACCCGCTATAGCCAGCCCCTGCTGGGCTTCATGTTCTGTCTTTACGCCGGCTGGGTCTGGCGCCGGGACCAGCTACTGCAGGAGTTGCGCAAGGGTAACGCCATGGTCGAGCACAGCCTGTTCTGGAAGATCTGGCCCGGCTATGTACGCGTGGTATGCCCGGCCATCATTCTGCTGATCTTCGCCCAGTCGTTGTTGGGCTAGCATTCAACGCGACGCTGCCGCTGTCCTCGACATACTGGGTCGGCAGCAGGCCACGAAAGTCGATCTTGGCCTTGAATCGGTAATCCAGCGCGTCGCCGCTGCTGTGGCCCAGATTGCCGAGCAGGCGCAGCAGTTCCAACAGGTTCACCCCGGCGTCAATGACGACCTGTTCTTCCGTGTAACCCGCGATCCGGGGCACCTGGTTAGTGACGCCGCTGACCAGCTCCCGGCCCAGCAACTCGACGCCATAGCTGATGCCGGCGATATCCAGGGCCCGGGCATTGGGATTGGCAATCCGCAGGACGATCTGAAAGCGGGGCCCGCTGCCCTCGGCGGGAACACTGCGTACGCTGTCCACACTTACCTTGGGGGGCTCGATGCCCTGGAACAGGCTGCTGCAGCCGCCCAGGAGCAACGCCAGGGTCACCGCCACCAGTAGCCGTGCGCTCGGTAACATCATGAGATATCCCTGTCGCGGGGGGTAACAGAGAGAAAGAATACGCCGTAGCCGAGACTGAATGCAGCGAACACGAGCGCAACCCAGTCCCTGGTCTGCAGGTACATCCAGCCGCTGAACACCAGCATGGCCAGGGTGACAACAATGCCTATGGCCCGCGCAGTCTGTGACACCTTTTCGCTCCACTGTGGTATTCTCGGACCCGTCTTGAAACAGGCGCAGGGGCGCATAATAGCATCAGCATGGCGAAATTTATTGTTATCTTCATGTCCGTTCTGGTGGGGCTGTTCACGCTGGAAATGCTGCAGCCGGTACAGGCGGCGGTCATTCAGCCCTTCACTGCCTCGCTCGCCACCCTGAGCGCCGCACTGATCACTCCCTTTGACAGCAACGTGCTCGCTTACGGGCGGGTTATCGCCCACAGCGTCAACAATTTTGCCGTATCCATTGAATCCGGCTGTAACGGCGTGGAAGCGGCGATCGTGTTGATCGCCGGGGTGCTCGCCTACCCCGCACCCTGGCACTACCGCCTTGGAGCCATAGTCGCCGGCTTTGTGACCATCCAGGTTCTCAACATTGCCCGCATCATCAGTCTTTTCTACCTTGGGCAGTGGAGCCAGGAGGTCTTTACCTGGACCCACCTGTATCTGTGGCCGGTGTTCATCATGCTGGATGTGCTGATCGTGTTCGTGGTCTATCTCCGCTTCCTGGAACGGCGCCGGCCGCTCGCTGCCGCATGACCCTGTACCGCTTCATTGGACTGGTCGTCCTGCTGATGATCCCCTGCTTCGCCCTCTGGTACGCCCTCGGCGCCCTGCCGGCGGCGCCTGCGGTCTGGTTGGCCCAGTTCAGCATGCCCTGGGCGATGCCGGAAATCTTTGCGAAGGTCACGCTGGACCAGAACAAGCTCATGGTTTTCAGTCAGTTTGGCGAGAGGAACGGTGCTATCGTTCCCCTGGCCGAGGCCGAATATCAACTGGCCTTCCCGCAGAGTATCCGCCTGCTGTCCTATTCCATACCGTTCTACACCGCACTGCACTTCGCCAGTTCCATAGAGGCCTCTGTTGAACGCTATGCCAGGAGCCTGCTGGTACTGTGGGTGCTGATGTTTGTCGGCATTATCGCCGTGGCGCTAAAAGACGTGATGCTCGGCGTTGGGGCACCGATGCACGAGGCTTCCGGCCTGCCCCTGCCGCCAGAGGCGATCGGACTGTTGTACCAATTCAGTGTGCTGATTGTGCCTACGGTGGCACCGATACTGCTCTGGGCCTGGGTGGTGCGCGACAGCCCCCGCTGGCGCGCCCTTCTGCTGGGCCGACCAGAAGTGGATCAACCCCCTCCCGACCATCCGGCCTGAGCCCCCCCTCCGGCTCAGGCGGCGGCATCTCCCACAGGGCTCTCGACGACTTCCCTGAGCAACCCCTGGTATTCGTCTCCGCGCTCCTCCAGCACAGCCTGCAGGGCCCGCTCCATCAGCCAGCGAGCCTGGCAGGTGTAGGCGTAAATGCAGGCGTGGACGGCCGCATCGTGCCAGTTTTCGACTGAGCAGTTGGAGGTGTACTCCTCGAAATGGCTGAGCGAGCGGATCAGGTCGGCTATGTGGCGGGGACATTCACAGTCGAGGGTGCTTTTCAGCTGGCGCGCAGCGCGCAGCTGCAGCTCGCTGAACTGGCGCGGTTTGGCGCTCATCAGGTCTCCCAGGTTGGAATCGCCCTGGCTGGTGCTTTTGTCCGCCACGCTGCGGGCGAGCTCAAATGCCAGGTAGGCGGGGTCCGGGGGAAACGAAGTCGCGGAGATATTCTGCTTTTCCAGCGCCTGCAACCAGCGCTCGCTGGCAAACTGGTAGGTAACCAGCGCCTTTTCGACGTCCAGATCCCGCATCAGATCACCCAGCTGCCGGGTCTGCAGACCACTGACATTGGCGCACTCGACCACCAGGGAGTCGGCCCGGCCAATTTCCTCGCAGCATTGCGGCGTAATGTCGCCCAAAGGGAGCCTCACCAGCAGCGCATCCACCCCCGCGAGACAACCCTGGTGCTCTTCCAGCCATTCGCAGAGCTGGAGCCCGATGAAAACGACTCTCGGCTTCGGCGCAGACAGGGCTGCGCGACCGCTCTTGCCACGGCTGCGCAGCAGCATTTCCAGCGTCTTGCGCTCGGTGGACGCGATTTCCCCGATCCTGGAGCCGCTGTTAACCAGCGCCGCGATCAGCTGCAGGTGCTCCAGATCAGCCTGGGAATATTGGCGGCGCCCAGTCACGGACTTGTGACTTGCGCCCAGCCCGTAGCGGCGCTCCCAAACCCGCAGGGTGTCGGGCTTGAGTCCGGTGAGCCGCGCGACGGTGCCAATGCCGTACAGGGGGCGAGGTTCCATAACAGCCTGGTCCATAATACAAAGCCTCAGTGGGTTGTCGAGTTTGTTACGCTGCCCAGGCCCGGCTGGATGAGTTGCCCAGCTTGTGTTCGCATGTTATCTGGACAACTGTACGGTTTGCTTGTCCAACACAGTGAGAGAGGGCGTATCAACAGCAAACCGGGAAGGAGCTGTATTGTGGATAACTGGAAGACGGAAACCGACGAGCGGGAACTGGAGCGGTTGTTTGCGGAGGCCCGCCGCTACCCTCTGTTAAGTGCCGACCAGGAGCGCGACATTGACGGCAGCAAGTGGCAGGCCGTGGCTGGCATCCAGGCCCTGCTGCTGGCCAGCGCCGGAGGGCGGGCATTTTTCCGGGATCTGCTGGACCGCATTGTTGCCCAGCCGCCGGACGTTGCCGCTTTCGTCAACCGCGACCATCACTTCCTGCTGCGTCGCGAGTTGGTGGCTTATCTGCCCGGCGGAGACCACGCCAACTGTGTAGCCCAACTGGCTGCGGCGTTGGCGGCAGGTGATCACTCTGCCGCCAGCGACATTGCTGCCGATATGTCCCTGCCGGCCAGCCTGCTGGTCGGCATGGCCAGCGTCGTCAGCCGCCACAACAGCCACGCTGCGAAGTGTCGGGTGGCAGATGCCCTGCAAGCGTGGCAGGCAGTGGCTGAGGGCGTCGAGCGCGGCGACCAACGCTACCGCCTGGAGCCGGCCCAGGTGGCCACTCTGAAGCTGGCGCTGTCGCGCTTCAACCAGGCCCGGGACACCCTTACCCTGCACAACCTGCGGCTGGTCTATTCAATTTCCGGCAAATACCTGGGCAAGGGCGCTCCCTACCGCGACCTGATCCAGGAGGGGACTCTGGGCCTGATTCGCGCTGCGGAAAAATTTGAAGCCCACAAGGGTTACCGGTTCAGCACCTACTGCTACAACTGGATTTCCCAGGCTGTGCGCCGCTACGTCAACGACGGCGCCGCGTTGATCCGCTATCCCACCCACGTCCGGGAACAGGTTGGCAAACTGTACCGCGAACGCAATGCCATCTGGTCGAGTACCGGCGAAGAGCCAACCGAGGAAGAGCTGGCCAGCGCCGCCGGCATCGAACCGGAAAAAGCCCGTCAGCTGCGGCAGCTGCGCAACATGGCGGTGTCCCTGGACCAGCCCCAGTACGAAGACGATGACGAGTCGCTACTCGACAGCGTCCCCGGCGGACCCTTCCAGGACATCGCCGCGCGCGCCGAGACCGCCTCCCTGCAGCGCTGTCTGTTGCAGGAGATCGAGCAGCTGGAGCCCGCCGAACAGCAAGTCGTCATCGCACGCTGGGGCTTGCACCAGGGCCCTCCCCTGACCCGGGCCGAGGTGGCCGACAAGATGCGGGTAAGCCGTGAGTGGGTGCGCCAACTGGAGCGCTCAGCGCTGGAAAAGCTGAGCCGCAACAACACCGTGCGCGATGCGGCCCGGGATCACGGCAACCTGTCGCCCGCTTGAGCGTCAAAAATGGCAGCCAGTGCATCTTCGATAGCCGGATGCCTGAATCTGAAGCCCGCGCGCTGGAGGGCCTCGGGCAGTACCCGCTGGCCGGTGAGCAGCAGTTCACCCGCCATTTCGCCCAGCAGCAGGCGCATGACCGGGCTCGGCACAGGCATGCCTGGCAGGGTCCGGAAATGCGTCTGCAACGCCTGGCAAAACTCGCGCTGGGTCACAGGCGCGGGAGCGGTGAGGTTGAATACGCCCGCCAGATCATCTTTCTCAAGCAGAAACCCCATCGCCGCCACCACGTCCTCCCGGTGAATCCAGCTCAGGTACTGGTAGCCAGTGCCGGGCCAACTCGCCACGCCGAAGCGAAAGGGCAACGCCATTTCCTTGAGCGCTCCTCCCTGGCTGTCCAGGACCACGCCGAGGCGCAGCAGACAGGTACGAATGCCGAGTTCCGCGGCCCGGGCAGCCTCCGCTTCCCAATCCTGGCACAGCTGGCTGGCGAAGCCGCTGCCGGGCGCGGCATCCTCCGTCAGCGGTTCATCTCCACGCGCCCCGTAATAGCCAATGGCGCTCGCGCTCAGCAGTATCCGCGGGCGCTGGGCGGAATCGGCAAAGTGGTCAACCAGCGCCCGGGTACCCTGCACTCGACTGGCGACGAGCTCCTCTTTATAGGCCCGCGTCCAGCGTTTACCCGCCAGGGATGCCCCGGCGAGATTGATCACCGCATCGGGTCCGGAGTCAGCTGGCAATTCTTCCAGAGAGCGCAGGTAGGTACACCGGGAGGTGTCGCGGTGCTGGCTGCGACTGAGAATACTGATGCGGTGACCCGCCTGCAGCAAGCGGGGCACCAGCGCCTGACCAATAAAACCGGTGCCCCCGGTGATAAGGATGTGCATGCCCCGTCTTCTCCCCTCTCAGCGTGAAACACCATCATGAACAATATCGGGCCTGAACTGCAACAGCTGCTGACTTTGCTGCGCCGGCGGCCCCGTCTGGTGGTCCTCACCGGTGCCGGGATCAGCGCCAGCTCGGGTATCCCGACCTACCGCGATGCAGACGGGCAGTGGCTGTACAGCACCCCGATACAGCATCGGGACTTCCTGCAGGACCCTGCCACCCGCCAGCGCTACTGGACCCGTTCCTGGCTGGGCTGGCCCGGAGTACGGGACGCCAGCCCCAATGCGGCGCACCGCGCCCTGGCCACACTTGAGCGCGCCGGCGCCATTGAACTGCTGGTGACCCAGAACGTCGACCGCCTGCACCAGCGTGCGGGCAGCGACGCCGTAGTGGATCTGCACGGACGCCTGGACCGGGTGCGCTGCCTCACCTGTGGCAGCTACTCGCCGCGCCAGGAGATGCAGGGGCGGCTGTTGCAGGCAAATCCCCACCTTGCCTCGCTGGAGGCAGATGCCGGCTCGAGGCCCGATGGCGACATGTCCCTGCCCGATGGGCAGGCGCAGCACACGGTAGTTCCGCCCTGCCCCGTGTGTGCGGGCACCCTGATTCCCGACGTGGTCTTCTTCGGCGGCACTGTGCCCCGGGAGCGGGTGGAGCGCGTCAGCGCCGCAATCGACTCAGCGGATGCCCTGTTGGTGGTAGGCTCCTCCCTGCAGGTCTACTCCGGCTTCCGCTTCTGCCGCGCGGCCCACGCTGCAGGCAAACCACTGGTGTTGCTGAACCCAGGCATTACCCGTGCCGATTCAATCGCCAGCCTGAAGTTCGCCACGCCCTGCGAACCCCTGCTCGGCGCGCTGGCAGATGCCCTGAGCAACAGCCACGACGACACGCCTCAGCCGCCGACCGGTTATCATGCCAGTTTGCCAGACTCCGGGAACCTCGAGTGAAAGCCATGACCACCACCATTTACCTGTTCCGCAACGACCTGCGTCTGGCCGACCTGCCGGGCCTTGCAGCTGCGGCCGCAAACGGCCCGGTACTGCCGGTTTATATCCTGGATGAGGACAGCGCCGGAGAGCGGGCACCCGGCGGCGCCAGCCGCTGGTGGCTGCACCACAGCCTGCAGGCGCTGGCTGCCGAGATCGAGGCATCCGGTGGGCAGCTGCTACTCCGCCGCGGCGACACGGTGAGCTGCCTGCGGGAACTCGCAGACGCCAGCAGCGCCGACGCCATTCACCTGAGCCGCAGTTACAGCCCCTGGGAGACAGCGCTGGAACAGCGGTTGCACAAGGCATTTGAAAGTAGCGTAGAGGTGAAACGCTTCCCCGGGGTCCTGCTGCACGAGCCCGAGAATATCGCCAACCAGGCCGGTGAGCCGTTCAAGGTATTCACGCCGTTCTGGCGCCACTGCCGGCGTCAGAACGAGCCGGGGCAGCCCCTGCGGGCGCCTTCCACAATTACCTGGGCGGAGATACCCGGCACTTCCGACACCCTTGCGGACTGGGCGCTGCTGCCGCAAAAACCGGACTGGGCTGCGCACTGGCCAAAGCTGTGGACACCCGGCACAGCGGGGGCACGGCACGCCCTGGAACAGTTCCTGCGCCACGTTATCCAGAACTACGCCAGCGGCCGCGACCATCCGGCCGAAGAAGCCACTTCCCGGCTGTCACCGCACCTGCGCTTCGGGGAGATTTCGCCGCGCGAAATCTGGCACAAGGCCCGGGAACTCGCCGCACGCAATCCGCAGCGGCAGGAACAGGTCGACAAGTTCCTCAGCGAACTGGGCTGGCGCGAGTTCTCCTACCACCTGCTTTTCCACTTTCCGACAATTCCCGAACAGCCCTTCAAGGCGCAGTTCGCCGACTTCCCCTGGCTGGGCAGCAAGGCACAGTTGCGCGCCTGGCAGTGCGGCCAGACCGGTTACCCGGTGGTGGACGCCGGCATGCGCGAGCTCTGGCACACCGGCTACATGCACAATCGCATCCGCATGGTGACCGCGTCTTTCCTCACCAAGCACCTGCTGACCCACTGGCGCGCAGGCGAGCGCTGGTTCTGGGACACCCTGGTGGACGCGGACCCCGCCAGCAATACCTGCAGCTGGCAGTGGGTTGCCGGCAGCGGCGCCGACGCGTCTCCCTACTTCCGTATTTTCAATCCGGTTACCCAGGGCGAGAAGTTCGATACCGGCGGCGACTATGTGCGGCGCTGGGTACCGGAAATTGCCGGCCTGCCCGACCGCTATCTGCACCGGCCCTGGGAAGCGCCCGCCGAGGCATTGTCAGCGGCCGGCATCGTGCTCGGAGAAAGCTACCCGTTCCCTCTGGTTGACCACCGCGAGGCCCGGGAGGCCGCCCTGACGGGCTATCAGCAAATCCGCGCCGGCTGAAACGGCCGCGACAGCGGTCCACTGGCTTTCCGCGGGCTCAGGGTCGATACTGAGAGCCAACAGGGGTAGCATTCCCCTTGAACCAACCCGCCAGACCCGGAGTACCGATATGATCACGACAGCACGCCGCGCACTGTACCCCGCCCTGCTCCTGACTCTTGGACTCGGAGCTGGACCCGCCAGCGCCGATATCGCCCAGGTGGTTAACGCAGAAGGTGACAAAATGACCTTCGAATACCAGGGCGACCAACTGCGTATAGACATGAACAAGGACAAGAACTATATGCTGGTGCGGGGCGAGGAGATCTATGCCGTCACCGACAACGACGGCGAGATCATGGTTATCGACGTCAAGCAGACCCTGTCCATGTTCGGCAATATGGCCCAGTCCGCCATCCCGGATATGGCGGCGGTTAACGTGGAGTCACTGGAAGCAACCGGCCGCAGCGAAACCGTCGCCGGGATCCAGGGCGAAGTGTACAAGCTCACGTATACCGATCAGGAAGGCAAACGCCAGCAATCAGACCTGGTGCTCTCGGCGGATCGCCGGGCCATGGGCTTTCGCGACGCAGTGCATCGCATGGCATCGACCCTGTCCAGCATGCTCGCACAACAGGGAACCCATGACCGCCTGCAGGCGCAACTCGCTGCACAGAACCTCGGGGTATTGCGCTACGGCGAGGACATGCGCGTGACCGCCATCACCGAAACCCAGGTCGCCGACGCCCGCTTCGTGCTGCCGGCGGAGCCGACAGACCTGTCTGGCCTGGGCGGATTGTTCGGCGCAGGTGCAGTGGGCGGCGGCGATGGCGGCTTCATGTCGGGTATTCTGGGAAGCAATAACGCGGAAAAAGCCGCTGAGTCAGCCGAGGGGGAGGAAGAAGCCGCCAACCCGGTCGAAAATGCCGGCAAGGAGATCGGCAAGGCCCTTGGCAAGCTGTTCGGCAATTGAGCGGCAGTTTTGCCGGAGATTGAACTGGCACCGGAGGCGGCTTTAGGGCAAAATGCGCCCCTGATTTTACGAGGGATTGCCGCCGCATGGCAAAAGAAGACCAGATCGAGATGGAGGGCGAGGTTATCGACACCCTGCCCAACACCACCTTTCGCGTACAGCTGGAGAATGGTCACGTTGTGACTGCACACATCTCCGGCAAGATGCGCAAGAACTACATCCGCATCCTGACCGGAGACAAGGTAAGGGTGGAACTTACACCCTATGACCTGACCAAGGGCCGCATTACCTACCGCGAGCGGTAGGCTTTCCTCTAGGCCGGTTCGGCCTCGGTTTCCTCGACCAGCACCTCGAGCCCGTCGTGTGCGTCATTCACGCGCACCCGGGCCATGCCGCCGGACTGGGCGAGGGATCCGAACAACACCAGCTCCGCCAAAGGCTTCTTTATGTGCTCCTGGATGACCCGCGCCATGGGGCGGGCACCCATGTTGCGGTCGTAGCCCTTCTCCACCAGCCACAGACGGGCATCTTCATCCACGTCCAGCATGACTCGCTTCTCGTCCAGCTGCCCCTGCAGCTCGGTCAGGAACTTGTCCACCACCGTCAGGATAATATCCTCGCCCAGGGGCTCGAACTGCACGATGCTGTCGAGACGGTTGCGGAACTCCGGCGTGAACAGGCGGTTGATTGCCTCCATGCCGTCGGTGCTGTGGTCCTGGGTGGTGAAGCCAATCGTGCGGCGACTGATGCTCTCGGCGCCGGCATTGGTGGTCATGACCAGGATAACGTTGCGGAAATCTGCCTTGCGGCCGTTGTTGTCGGTGAGGGCACCGTGGTCCATGACCTGCAGCAGCAGGTTGAACACCTCCGGATGTGCCTTCTCGATCTCGTCCAGCAGGATCACCGCATGCGGGTGCTTGGTCACGGCGTCGGTCAACAGGCCGCCCTGGTCGAATCCGACATAGCCCGGAGGCGCACCGATCAGGCGTGACACGGTATGGCGCTCCATGTACTCGGACATGTCGAAGCGGATCAGCTCCAGGCCCAGCAAGCGTGCCAGTTGCCGGGTCACCTCGGTCTTGCCCACCCCGGTGGGGCCGGCCAGCAGGAACGAACCGATCGGCTTGTCACCGGAGCGCAGCCCCGCGCGTGCCAGCTTGATGGACGTGGCCAGGCTGCTGATGGCCCGGTCCTGGCCAAAAACCACCATCTGCAGGTTGGTTTCAAGTTTCTGCAGGGTTTCGCGATCATCCGAGCTGACGGATTTCGGGGGTATCCGGGCTATTTTGGCAACCACGGCCTCGATATCCGCTACCCCGATAACCTTTTTCCGCTTTGAAGGCGGCTGCAACTGCTGGTAGGCGCCGGCTTCGTCAATAACGTCGATGGCCTTGTCCGGCAGGAAACGGTCGTTGATGTAACGGGCCGACAGGTCGGTGGCCACCCGCAGCGCCTTGTTGGTATAGCGCAGGCCGTGGTGCTCCTCGAAGCGCGACTTCAGACCCTTGAGGATCTTGTAGGCATCATCCGGGGTGGGTTCCATCACGTCGATCTTCTGGAAACGGCGGCTGAGGGCCTTGTCCTTGTCGAAAATACCGCGGTATTCCTGGAAGGTGGTCGAGCCAATGCAGCGCATCTTGCCCGAAGTCAGCAGCGGCTTGAGCAGGTTGCTCGCATCCATGACGCCGCCGGAGGCCGCACCGGCACCGATGATGGTGTGAATCTCGTCGATAAACAGAATCGCGCCCTCGCGCTTCTTCAGATTGGCGAGCAGCCCCTTGAAGCGTTTTTCGAAGTCGCCACGGTATTTGGTCCCTGCAAGCAGGGCGCCCAGATCCAGCGAGTAGACCACGCTGTCCTTGAGCATCTCGGGCACTTCGCCGTCCACGATCATTTTCGCCAGACCCTCGGCTATGGCCGTCTTGCCAACGCCGGACTCACCCACCAGCAGCGGGTTGTTCTTGCGCCGACGGGCGAGAATCTGGGCCACCCGCTCCACTTCCGGGATGCGCCCGATCAGCGGATCGATGCGCCCGGCCCTGGCCTCCTCATTGAGGTTGGTGGTGAAATTGTCCAGCGGGTTGCCCTCGCCCTCCTCCACCGTTGCGCCCTCGGCACCCGGGGCACCGGGTTCAGCGCCCTCGTTGTCCTCGGAAACCTTGGAAATGCCGTGGGTGATGTAATTGACCACGTCCAGGCGGGCAACGCTCTGGGTCTTGAGGAAGTAAACAGCCTGGCTTTCCTGCTCGCTGAAGATGGCCACCAGCACATTGGCACCGGTGACTTCGCTGCGGCCGGAAGACTGGACGTGGAACACCGCCCGCTGCAACACCCGCTGGAACCCCAGCGTCGGCTGGGTCTCTCGCTCGTCATTGTCCTCGGGAATCAGTGGCGTGGTGGCATCCACAAACTCGACCAGATCACCGCGCAACGCCTTGATATCGGCGCCACAGGCCTTCAGGACGCGAATCGCGTCGTTATTGTCCAGCAGCGCAAGCAACAGATGCTCCACCGTCATGAACTCGTGACGCTTGCCCCTTGCATCCCGAAACGCCTCATTCAGCGTCAGTTCCAGGTCTTTGCTCAGCATACCTTACCACTCCCGGGCTCTTAGCCCTCCGATGCCTCGATTTCGCATAACAGCGGGTGCTGGTTCTCCCGCGCGTACTGATTGACCTGGGCCGCCTTGGTCTCAGCGATGTCTCTTGTGTATATACCACATACGCCCTTGCCCTTGGTATGGACCGTCAGCATGACATGGGTCGCCTGTTCGCGGTTCATGCGGAAGAACACTTCCAGCACCTCAACCACGAACTCCATGGGGGTGTAGTCATCATTCAGCAGTATGACTTTGAACAGCGGAGGCTTCTTGAGTTCCGGTTTGGACTCCTGCAGCGTCAATCCGCCGTCGTTGTCACGCTCTTCGTCGCCGGCGGCAAGCCGCCAGTGGCCGACTACGGGTACCTCGTTCACACCTTTCCTCTCACGTCGTTGTCATGCCCAGATAGTGGATATGGGCTTATTATAAGTCAATTCAAGAGCACGCTGTGTGCTCAGCGCCCCATTGGGCCCCCGTGTATCCATTGCCGCAGTAGTTCGCCGCGCAATTTGCGCCTCTCTGGACATGCCGTGACTTCCCTCGGGAGGCGAGGTAGCGTCGGGGAAGTCGCCGCGTAACCTGCATGGATGCGCGTTACGAGCCTACATGGATGTACTTGCGGCGTGTCCCGGAAAGCCCCGCAACGCATGCGGCCCGGCCTACGAAGTGCCGTCGCCAACCGAGAAGTACCGTCAAGAACTGACCACAAAAAAGGGCCCGTGTTGCCACGAGCCCTTGAGGGTAACGCCGCGAACGGAATTACATATTGTCGATCAGTTTCTGACCAAACCCGGAACAGCTCACCAGGGTAGCCCCTTCCATCTGGCGCTCGAAGTCATAGGTGACCGTGCCGTTCTGGATGGCGCCGTTCATGCCCTTGATGATCAGGTCGGCGGCCTCATTCCAGCCCATGTGGCGCAGCATCATTTCCGCCGACAGGATCAGGGAGCCGGGGTTGACCTTATCCTGGCCGGCGTACTTGGGCGCGGTGCCGTGGGTCGCTTCGAACAGGGCGATGGTGTCGGACAGGTTGGCGCCTGGCGCAATGCCGATACCACCGACCTGGGCCGCGAGGGCGTCGGACAGGTAGTCACCGTTCAGGTTCAGGGTGGCGATGACGCTATAGTCCGCGGGACGGGTCAGGATCTGCTGCAGCATGGCATCGGCAATGACGTCCTTGACGATGATGTCCTTCCCGCTCTTGGGGTTCTTGAACTTCACCCAGGGGCCGCCGTCGAGCAGTTCGCCGCCAAATTCTTCCTGGGCCAGTTCATAACCCCAGTCGCGGAAAGCGCCTTCGGTGAACTTCATGATGTTGCCCTTGTGCACCAGAGTCACGGAAGGCAGGTCCTGGTCGATCGCGTACTGGAACGCCTTGCGCACCAGACGCTTGGTGCCTTCTTCGGAGACCGGCTTGATGCCAATGCCCACTTCCTGCGGGAAGCGGATCTTGGTCGCGCCCATTTCCTTGATCAGGAAGTCCACGACTTTCTGCGCTTCCGGGGTGCCGGCCTGGTACTCAATGCCGGCGTAGATGTCTTCGGAGTTCTCGCGGAAGATGACCATGTTGCAGGCGCCGGGATCCTTCACCGGCGAGGGCACGCCTTCGAACCAGCGCACCGGGCGCAGGCAGGTGTAGAGGTCCAGCTCCTGGCGCAGGGCCACGTTCAGGGAGCGGAAACCGCCGCCAACCGGAGTGGTCAGCGGGCCCTTGATGCCCACGGAGTATTCCTTGATGGCCGCCAGGGTCTCTTCCGGAAACCAGTCGCCGTCGTACAGTTCGGCCGCTTTTTCACCGGTATAGATTTCCATCCAGGAAATCTTTTTCTCACCGCCATAGGCCTTGTCGACCGCGGCGTCGACCACGTTGATCATGACCGGGCTGATATCCACGCCGATGCCGTCGCCTTCGATGTAGGGAATGATCGGATTGTTGGGGACGTTCAGGCTGAAGTCGTCGTTGACCGTGATCTTTTCACCGGTCGCTGGCACCTGGATATGCTTATAGCCCATAGATTGTTCTCCGTAGATGTGGGTCCATTGATTCTCGGGGTGCGGTATCCTTGCAGGATGCCCCGTCAAAACGGCGCCTAGTGTATCAGGTTTCCGGCTATTTCTGCTTTGCCGGGGGCAGTTTTTTGGCCGCGCGGCGGAGTTACGATGGCTACACTGATTCTCTTCAACAAGCCGTTCCAGGTGCTGAGCCAGTTCAGTGACCGGGAACCTGTAGGAGCCCGCTCCTCTGTAGGAGCCCGCTCCGCCGTGGGAGCCCGCTCCGCCGTGGGAGCCCGCTCCGCGGGCGATGATCCGGGGTCGCCCGGAGGACCGGGCTCCTACAAGGGTCCGGGGTCGCCCGGAGGACCGGGCTCCTACAAGGGTCCGGGGTCGCCCGGAGGACCGGGCTCCCACGGGAAGCGGGGTTCCTCGAGGGCAACGCTCGCGGACTATCTGCAGGCGCCGGGTTTCCGGGTCGCGGGGCGCCTCGATTATGACTCCGAGGGCCTGCTGCTGTTGACCGATGACGGCCGGCTCCAGCAGCAGATCGCCAACCCGCGCCACAAGCTGTGGAAAACCTACTGGGTACAGGTCGAGGGCGTCGCCGACGATGCCGCCCTGGCCAGTCTGCAAAGCGGCGTGGAACTCAAGGACGGCCGCACCCTGCCCGCCCGGGTGCGCCGGATACCGGAGCCGGAGGGACTGTGGGCCCGCGACCCACCCGTGCGGCGGCGTCTGACGGTTGCCGACAGCTGGCTGGAAATCAGCATTCGCGAGGGCCGCAATCGCCAGGTCCGGCGCATGACCGCGGCGGTGAATCTACCCACCCTGCGGCTGGTCCGCTGCCAGGTCGGAGACTGGACGCTGCAGGACCTGGCGCCGGGCGAGCACCGGCAACTGACCATACATCGTCCTGCGCGCAAACCAGCCGCCCGGAGAGGCAAGCCGGCGCCACGAGCACGGAGAACAGAGTAATGCCCAACTGGTACGCCCACGTCACTGTCGCCACCGTAGTCGAGCGGGAGGGCAGCTACCTGCTGGTGGAAGAGCGGGACAAGAGCAGCGGCCGGATCGTCTTCAACCAGCCAGCGGGACACCTGGAGCGCGGCGAATCGCTGCAGCAGGCGGCGTTGCGGGAAACCCTGGAAGAAACCGGCTGGAGCGTGTCGCTGGAGGGCGTGCTGGGGCTGGCTCTGTACACCGCGCCGGGCAACGGCGTGACCTACTACCGCACCACCTTCTGCGCCCGCGCCGTCGGGCCCCAGGCGGGGGCGACACTGGACCCGGACATCCTGGCCGTGCACTGGCTCGATTACGAGGCAATCCTGGCCAACTCTGCTAGAATGCGCAGCCCGCTGGTGCTCGCCGCTATCGACCAGCACCGCAGCGGGCTCCGTTATCCGCTGGATCTGATTGCACCGCCATGAGTCTCAACGCAGCCACCACAGTGATCGTCGGCATGTCCGGCGGCGTCGATTCCTCCGTCGCCGCGCTGCTGCTGAAGGAGCAGGGCTACCGGGTAGAAGGCCTGTTCATGAAGAACTGGGAGGAGGATGACGGCACCGAATACTGCACCGCGAAGGAAGACTATGCGGACGCGCAGGCCGTTGCCGACAGGCTGGGCATCACCCTGCACGGCGCCAATTTTGCGGCGGAATACTGGGACCATGTGTTCGAGCACTTCCTCGCGGAATACCGGGCCGGTCGCACGCCCAACCCGGATATCCTCTGCAATCGGGAAATCAAGTTTCGCGCCTTCCTCGACTACTCGCTGATGCTGGGCGCCGACTACATCGCCACCGGCCATTACGCCCGCCGCGGCGAGTTCGAGGGCAAGGCGACGTTGCTGCGCGGCCTCGACAGCAACAAGGACCAGAGCTATTTTTTGCACGCGGTCGGGCACCGGGAGCTGGCGCAGTCGCTGTTTCCGGTTGGCGGCATTGCAAAGCCCGAAGTGCGGGCGTTGGCACAGACGCACGGCCTGGCGACGCACAGTAAAAAGGACTCCACCGGCATCTGTTTTATCGGCGAGCGCCGCTTCCGGGATTTCCTGCAACAGTATCTGCCGGCCCAGCCCGGAGAAATTCACAACCTGGAAGGCGAAGTTCTCGGGCGCCACCAGGGCCTGATGTACCACACCATCGGTCAGCGCCAGGGCCTCGGCATCGGCGGCCTGGCGAACCACGACGACGCACCCTGGTATGTCGTCGCCAAGGACCTGGAGCGCAATGTCCTGCTGGTTGCACAGGGCAACAACCACCCCGCCCTGTTCAGCGGTACGCTGGAAGCCGGGCAGCTGTGCTGGATCGCCGGTGACGCGCCGGCCCTGCCACTGCGCTGCACCGCCAAGGTCCGCTATCGGCAGGAAGACCAGGCCTGCACGGTGACGGCCGCTGGAGGCGGCTGCCAGGTTGCTTTCGACGCCCCCCAGCGCGCGGTCACCCCCGGCCAGTCAGTGGTTTTTTACAGCGGCGAGCGCTGTCTCGGAGGAGGCATCATTGAACGCACCGATTGAGGCGGGCCGGCCCCGGCGCAGCGCGCTGGACGAGCAAACTATTGCCCTGGCAGGCGTGGCCCAGGCCGCGCGCCTGGTTGATCATGTGTCACGCACTGGCGCCTGCCCACCGGAGTTCCTGCAGGCCTCACTGAACAGCCTGTTTGCTTTCGACACCGACAGCGTCGAAGCCGTCTATGGCGGGCTGCCGGGAATCAAGCTGGGGCTGGACACGCTGGCGATGGTGCTGCACAACCAGCAGCCTCCAGAGCAGCGGGACATGGTGCGCTACATATTCAACTTGCTCTATCTGGAGCGCAAATTCGCCGCCGACCCGGCGATGATGGCGGTGGTGCGCTCGCGTCTGGAACATGCGAGCTTTCGCGCCGAGCACTTTGCCGCCCACGCCAACGACATCTGCCACAGCGTGTCCGGTATTTACCAGGACACCCTGAGCAATCTGAAATTCCGCATCAAGGTCAGCGGCAGCGCCCAGCATCTGCAAAATCGCCAGTCCGCCGATACCATTCGGGCCCTGCTGCTGGCGGGCGTCCGCGCCACCTTCCTCTGGCGCCAGCTTGGTGGCCGTCGCTGGAAACTGGTACTGCAGCGCCGGGCCATCGGCCAGCGCGCGCAGGAACTGTCACGCGAACTGGATGTGATTTAACATTTCTGACTGGTTTTTTGGAGCACAGCATGGACCTCACAGCCCTCACCGCGGTATCACCCATCGACGGCCGCTACGGCGCCAAGACCGCCAGCCTGCGCGAGGTATTTAGCGAATACGGCCTGATCAAGCGCCGGGTACTGGTGGAAGTGCGCTGGCTGCAACAGCTGGCGCGGATGCCGGACATCGCCGAGGTGCCTGCGCTTTCGTCGGCGGCCAATACGCGGCTGGACCAGATCGCCACCGGCTTCAGCCCCATTGACGCGCGCCGTATCAAGGACATCGAGGCCACTACCAACCACGACGTCAAAGCGGTGGAGTATTTTATCAAGGAGCGCTTTGCCGGCAACGCCGAGCTGGAGGCGATCTCCGAGTTCGTCCATTTCGCCTGTACCTCCGAGGACATCAACAACCTGTCCCACGCCTTGATGCTGCGCGATGGCATGGAGCAGGTTCTGCTGCCGGCCATGCGCCAGCTGGTCGCGGCACTGACCGAGCTGGCCACCACCCACGCCGACGCGGCCATGTTGTCGCGGACCCACGGCCAGACCGCCAGCCCCACCACCATGGGCAAGGAAATTGCCAACGTGGTGGCGCGCCTGCGCCGGCAACTGCAGCAACTGCTGGCCATGGATTACCTGGGCAAGATCAACGGCGCGGTGGGCAACTACAACGCCCACCTGTCGGCCTACCCCGATGTCGACTGGCAGGCCAACGCGGCAGCCTTCGTCAACGGCCTCGGGCTCAGCTGGAACCCCTATACCACCCAGATCGAACCCCACGACTACATGGCCGAGCTGTTTGACGCCGTCGCCCGCTTCAACACCATCCTGGTGGACCTGGACCGGGATATCTGGGGCTACATTTCCCTGGGCTACTTCAAGCAGCGGACCATCGCCGGCGAAGTGGGCTCGTCCACCATGCCGCACAAGGTCAACCCGATCGACTTCGAGAATTCCGAGGGCAACCTCGGTCTCGCCAACGCCGTGTTCCAGCACCTGGCCGCTAAGCTTCCCGTCAGCCGCTGGCAGCGGGACCTGACCGATTCGACAGTGTTGCGCAATATGGGCGTGGGTTTCGGTTACAGCCTGATCGGCTACGAAGCCAGCCTCAAGGGCATTGGCAAGCTGCAACTGAACGAAGCGCGTCTGGCCGACGATCTGGATCACAGCTGGGAGGTTCTCGCCGAGCCCATCCAGACCGTGATGCGCCGCTACGGGATCGAAAAACCCTACGAAAAGCTCAAGGAACTGACTCGCGGCCAGGACATGAACCAGGAAACCCTGGAGCAATTCATTAGTGGCCTGGGCCTGCCGAAAGAAGCCCGGGAGCAACTGCTGGCTCTGACCCCGGCCAGCTACACCGGCAACGCGGCCGCCCAGGCCCGCGCCATCCGCGAGGGCTAGCGGCGCCATGCTGGCGCTGGACCGGGCCAAATTCCTGGCGCAGTACTGGCAACGGGAACCGCTGCTGCTGCGCGCCGCGGTGCCCGATTTTGCACCGCCGCTGGGCGCGGAGGAACTGGCAGGACTGGCCATGGAACCGGAGGTGGAATCGCGCATTGCGGAATACCGAGGAGATCCGGGAACCGCCGGCGCCTGGCAGTTGGAGCACGGCCCGTTCCCCGCCAGCGCCTTCGACCGCGGCCATCCGTGGACCTTGTTGGTACAGGGAGTTGACCAGCTGCTGGATGAGGTGGCGGCACTGCGCTCGCTGGCGGGCTTTATTCCCGGCTGGCGCCTCGACGATATCATGGTCAGCTACGCCAGCGATGGCGGCGGCATCGGCCCGCACTATGACCTCTACGACGTCTTCCTGCTCCAGGGCGAGGGTGAGCGCAGCTGGCGCCTCGGCCAGCGCTGCGACGACAACACAGCGCTGCTGCCGCACCCGGAGCTGAAACTCCTCGCGGAGTTCGACTGTCAGGCAGAGTACACCCTGCAGTGTGGCGACGTGCTCTACATCCCGCCCGGCGTTGCCCACTGGGGCATTTCCCGCGGCGACTCCACCTGCTTCTCGATCGGCTTTCGCGCGCCGCGCCTGGCGGATCTGCTGTCACGCTGGGTGGATGCGCGACTGGAGCGGCTGCCGGACAGCCTGTTGCTGCGGGATCCCGGCCGCGCGCCGGCCAGTGCAGCGGGAGAAATCAGTGGCGCCGACATCGATAACGCCCGGCAGCAAGCGTTGGCGCTGCTGACAGCGGGTGACGACGAGCGCTGGTTTGGCGAGCTGGTTACCGAGACTACGCTGGAGCCGCCCGCAGCCAGGACGCTGCGCAGACTGCAGAAAGGGCTTGCTGCAGCCGCCAGCACCAGATTGGCAGCGGGCGCCCGGGTTGCCTGGCAGGCGGCAGACAATGCAATCCTGGTATTCGCCAACGGCGCCAGTGCCAGTTTTACAGCGTTGCCGAAAGAACCACTCTGCACACTGTGCGCCGGCGACCTGCTGCCGTTACCTGCCGACCCGGCCGTAAATGACATGCTGCAATTTCTGCTGCAACAGGGGGCTCTCGATGTCGACTGATACGCTACCGGAACTGGAACTGTGCATGGCGGACTGGAGCACGGACCGCGACGCCCTGCGCGCCCTGCGTGAACAGGTCTTCATCGTCGAACAACAGGTGCCGCGGGACATTGAGTGGGACGGCTGCGACGAGGACGCCCTGCACATACTGGGGACCCTGGACGGTGTGCCCAGCGCCTGCGGCCGCCTGCTGCCGGGAGGCAAGATCGGGCGCATGGCCGTGCTGGCAGCACAGCGCGGCCGCGGCCACGGCGCCGCGGTACTGCAGGCTCTGGTCGACGCGGCCCGCGAGCAGGGACTGACCGAAGTCTATCTTCACGCCCAGCAGCACGCGGCCGACTTTTATCGCCGCGCCGGTTTCGAACCTGAAGGTGAGCCCTTCGTGGAGGCCGGCATCCCCCATATCGCCATGCGCCAGCAATTGCAGCCACCCGTGGGCAAGGTCTACACCAGCGGCATCGAGTACCCGCATCCTTTTGCCGAATGGGCGACCGCACTGACCGCAGACGCTTCCCGGGAGATCTGCATTCTCAGCCCCGACCTGGACCACCGCGCCTTCGACCACCGCGACCTCGTCGATGCCCTCAGCGCGCTGGCCCGACGCTCACGCCAGTCCCGAGTGCGCATCCTGGTCAGCGGCTACCGGCCCATGGTGCAGCGCGGCCACCGGCTGCTGGCTCTGGCCCGGCGTCTGCCCTCCTCGATCCTGCTGCAACAGCTGGACGAGCACCCGGACTGGAAAGGGGAAACGCTGGTGCTCAAGGATCGCAGCGGAGTACTGTGCAAACCGGCGGAAGCGGACAAGGCAGCGTTTTGCGAACCGGACTCCCGGGCCAGGACCGAACGCTACCTGGAGCTGTTCGAGGAACTGTGGCGCCACAGCGCCCAGCACATCGAGTTTCGCAGCGTGCCGCTGTGATTATCTGGCGATACTCTCACCCAGCCAGCGCTGGGTAACAACCCCGGCGGTCATTGAACCATTCACATTGAGCGCGGTACGCGCCATGTCGATCAGCGGTTCGATGGAAATCAGAACCGCCGCCACGGTCACTGGAAAACCCATCGCTGGCAACACAATCAGTGCGGCGAAGGTCGCACCGCCGCCGACCCCTGCCACGCCAAAGGAGCTGATCGCGATCACCCCGATCAGTCCCGCCATGAAGTCCAGCGCCAGAGGGTCCAACCCCATGGACGGCGCAATCATTACCGCCAGCATGGCCGGGTAGATCCCGGCGCAGCCGTTCTGGCCGATGGTCGCACCCAGGGTGGCGGAGAGATTGGCGATGGGGGTTGCCACCCGCAGTGAATCGATCTGGGTCTCCACGTTCAGCGGAATGGTGGCCGCGGAGCTGCGCGAGGTAAACGCAAACGCCAGCACCGGCCACACCGCCTGGAAGTAGGTGGACAGGCCAACACCGTGCAGGAACAGCAGAGCCGCGTGCACTGCGAACATGATCGCAATCGCCAGATAGGAGGCGACCACGAACGACAGCAGAGTGACGATATCCCCGGCGTCCGAGCTCGCTACCACGCCGCCAATCAGGGCGAGAATACCGTAGGGGGTCAGGGCCATCACCAGGTGCACCAGCCGCATCACGATCAGACGCGTGGTTTCCACAAAGGCCTCGATCTGCGCGCCGCGCGCGGGGCTCTCCCGGGCCACCCCCAGTGCGGCAATGCCGAACAGGATCCCGAACAGCACCACCGCGATGATCGACGTGGGCCGGGCCTCGGTGAGATCGTGGAAAATATTGGCGGGCACAAAGCGTATCAGGACCTCGGGCAGGCTGAGCCCGGCAACAGTTTCATAGCGCTGGCTCAACGCCTCGGCGGAGGCCAGTTCACGGGCGCCCTGGGTGATACTGTCCGCGGTGAGGCCAAAGGCGCTGGTGACCAGGATACCCACCAGGGCGGCAATCATGGTGGTCCCGATCAGCAGGCCAACAACCGCGCCACCGATGCGCCCGAGATCCGCGACCTCACGCAGCTTCAATACCGCCGCAATCATCATCACCAGTACCAGAGGCATGATGATCATGCGCAGCAGGTTGATGTAGCCGGCAGCCACGACGCCAGTCCACTCCAGGGTGGCGGTCACGACCGCGGACTGCGCGCCGTAGGCCCACTGCAAACCCAGCCCGAACACCACGCCTGCCAGCAGTCCTGCCAGGATCTGGCGGGACAGCTTCCAGCCGCTCCGGCGCAGCCGAAACAGCAGCAGGCAAAGGCCGAGGAACAGGATCAGGTTCAGTCCGGGATACATGCAATGTGCTCCAGCTAGTGCGGGACGGCGCTGGCCGTCAGTTCAGGGCTCAGCCGGGCAGCAGCAGGCCCACCTCGTTGCCCTCATAGATCACCTGCCAGGTTCTCAGATGCCGGCAGGGTTCTTCGGCAGCGTACAGCAGTTGTCCGTCCGCGAGGGCAAAGCGATAGTGGTGCATTGGGCACTCCAGCACGCCCTGCTCAATGTGAGCGTTTTCCAGTGAATGTTCGCGGTGGGGACAGCGGGGTTCGATCAGGTACAGCTCACCTTCGTGTTGCACCAACATTAGCGCCAGGTGATCGATGCGGAAGTGGCGGCGGTAATTGTCATGCAGGTTTATCAGTTTTTCCAGGGGCTGGAAGCGCATGGGATTCAGTCCGCGAGCCGGAACTGGCCGTGATAGCAGCTAGTACCCTGCCTCATAAATATCGACACATTCTGAGGCACGGTACCGAACTCACAACAGGTCGATCAGCTCGCGGGCCGCCAGATAGGGCGTGGTGCTGCCCTCCTCCACCGCCTGTTCCAGTTTCGGCAAGAGCGCGCTGATCCGCGGATTCTGCCGCAAGCGCTGCAGCAACAGCTCATGCAACAGTTGCCGCATCCAGTCCCGGCTCTGGCGGGCTCGCTTGCGCTGGAAAGCATCGGCCTTCAGGGCCTGGAAATAGTAGTCGACGATCATGCCCCAGACTGCGTCTATACCCTCGTTTTTCAGGGCCGAGCAAGTGACCACCTGGGGAGTCCAGAAGCTGCTGTGACGCAGCAGGTGCATGGCCGACAGATAATGCTGGCGGGCCTGCTTGGCGAGCATCACGCTGTCGCCGTCGGCCTTGTTGATTACCAGGGCGTCCGCCAGCTCGAGAATTCCCTTCTTGATTCCCTGCAGTTCATCACCGCCACCGGGCAGCATCAGCACCATGAAGAAGTCCACCATGCCAGCCACCTGATATTCGGATTGGCCCACACCCACGGTTTCCACCAGGATAACGTCGTAGCCGGCGGCCTCGCACAAAAGCATGGTTTCCCGGGTTTTCTGCGCCACGCCGCCCAAGGCACCGGAGGTTGGCGACGGGCGGATAAAGGCCTCGTCGCGGCGCGAAAGCTGTTCCATACGGGTCTTGTCGCCGAGGATCGAGCCACCGGCAACGGGCGAACTGGGGTCCACCGCCAGCACCGCGACCTTCTTCCCCTGGCTGATCAGATAGAGGCCAAAGGTTTCGATAAAGGTCGACTTGCCCACTCCGGGCACCCCGGATATACCGACGCGGATGCTGTTGCCGGTGTCGGGCAGCACTGCCTCCAACACGCTCTGGGCCTCTTCCCGATGAGACTCCAGGGAGCTCTCTACCAGAGTGATGGCCTTGGCCAGGGCGCGGCGATTCCCCCCGCGCAGCGCTTCAAGGTCAATACTGGTCACGGTCTCAGGCCGAGCCCTGCGCCTCATTGACCGCGTCCAGCACATCCCGGGCACAGACCGGAATCGGGGTGCCCGGGCCGAAGATGCATTTGACCCCTGCCTCGTAGAGGAAATCATAGTCCTGCCGCGGAATGACACCGCCCGCAATCACCACGACGTCTTCCGCTCCCTGCTTGCGCAATTCTTCCACCAGCTGCGGAATCAAGGTCTTGTGCCCGGCCGCGAGCGAGGACGCACCGACCACGTGGACGTCGTTCTCGATGGCCTGGCGCGCCACTTCTTCCGGGGTGGAAAACATGGGGGACAGGTCAATGTCGAAGCCCACATCGGCAAATGCGGTGGCCACCACTTTCGCGCCGCGGTCGTGGCCATCCTGGCCCATCTTGCACACCAGCATGCGCGGGCGGCGGCCGTATTTGGCGACAAACTCATCGATATCCATGCTGATTCCCTGCCAGTTCTCGTCCTGCTGGAAGGCGGAGCCGTAGACGCCGGACACGGTCTGGGCCTGGGCATTGAAGCGACCGAACTCGCGCTCCATGGCAAAAGAGATTTCCCCCACCGTGGCGCGGCGTCGGGTGGCCTCGACAGACAATTCCAGCAGATTGCCCTCGCCGCTGACGGCGGCCTGGTAGATCTGCTCGAGGATCTCCTCCACCGCGGCCTCATCGCGATTTTCCCGGACCTTCGCCAAGCGCGCCAGCTGGGAAGTGCGTACGGCGTCATTGTCGATCTGCAGCACGTCAAACACGCTGGCATCGTCGGTGCGGTATTTGTTGACCCCGACGATGACATCCTCGCCGCGGTCGATCCGGGCCTGCTTGCGCGCCGCCGCCTCTTCAATGCGCAGCTTGGGCATGCCGGTTTCAATCGCCTTGGCCATGCCCCCGGCCTGCTCGACCTCTTCGATCAGCTCCCAGGCCTTGTCGGCGATCGACTGGGTCAGGCTCTCCATCATGTAGGAGCCGCCCCAGGGATCGACGACGTTGGTGATACCTGTCTCTTCCTGGATGATCAGCTGGGTATTGCGGGCTATGCGCGCGGAAAACTCCGTGGGCAGGGCGATCGCTTCGTCCAGGGCATTGGTGTGCAGGGACTGGGTGCCGCCGAAGACCGCGGCCATCGCCTCGATTGTGGTACGCACCACGTTGTTGTAGGGGTCCTGCTCGGTGAGCGACCAGCCGGAGGTCTGGCTGTGGGTGCGCAGCATGGAGCTCTTCGGGTTTTGCGGGTTGAACTCGCTGACGATCCGCGTCCACAGCAGGCGCGCCGCGCGCAGCTTGGCGATCTCCATGTAGAAATTCATGCCGATGCCCCAGAAGAAGGACAGGCGCGGCGCAAACTCATCGATGTCCAGGCCGGCCGCCAGCGCCGTGCGGATGTACTCCTTGCCGTCTGCCAGGGTGTAGGCCAGCTCCAGTGCCGCGTTGGCACCCGCTTCCTGGATGTGGTAACCGGAGATGGAAATGGTGTTGAAGCGGGGCATATTGCGCGAGCAGAAGGCGATGATGTCGCCGATGATCTTCATGCTCGGCGCCGGCGGGTAGATATAGGTGTTGCGCACCATGAATTCTTTCAGGATGTCGTTCTGGATGGTGCCTGCCAGCTGTTCCTGCTTCACACCCTGCTCTTCCGCGGCGACGATATAGCCCGCCAGAATCGGCAGTACGGCGCCGTTCATGGTCATCGACACCGAGACCTGGTCCAGCGGGATGTCGTCGAACAATATTTTCATGTCCTCGACGGAATCGATGGCGACACCGGCCTTGCCGACATCCCCGGCTACCCGCGGGTGATCCGAGTCGTAGCCGCGGTGGGTGGCGAGGTCAAAGGCCACCGACACGCCCTGGCCGCCAGCGGCGAGCGCCTTGCGATAAAACGCGTTGGATTCCTCGGCGGTGGAAAAGCCTGCGTACTGGCGAATGGTCCAGGGCCGGCCCGCATACATGGTGGCCTGGGGGCCGCGCAGATACGGCGTAAGCCCGGGCATGGTATTGGTGTATTCGAGGTTTTCCAGGTCTTCGGCAGTGTACAGGGGCTTGACGTCAATGCCCTCCGGCGTGTGCCAGGTCAGCGCTTCAATGCCCTTGCCCTTGAGGCCCTTCTCCGCTTGGGTGCGCCAGCTTTCGGGGTTGGCGCTGGCGGGGTCGTAGATCTTGTCACTCATGGTAGCTGTCTCCGCGGGCCCGCTCAGTGTTCGTCGGCGGGCTGGTTGATTTCGATCAGGACGCCGTCACAGCTTTTCGGGTGAATGAAGATCACCCGGGAGTTGTGCGCGCCGGGGGTCGGTGACTCCGACAGGAACTGGTAGCCCTTGGCCTTCAGCCGCGCCACATCCTCCTCGATATTGTCGGAGCGGAAGCACAGGTGATGCAGGCCACCGCCACGCTTTTCCAGGTAGGTGGCGATGGGGCCCTCGCCGTTGAGCGGATGCACCAGCTCGATGTTGGTGGGCGGTAGCGGGAAAAACGCAGTTGAGGTTTTCGCCGGCGCCACGTCCTCGGTGCCCTCGAAGGGCAGGCCGAAGTCCTCCATGAAACGCTTGATGGCCTTGTCGAAATCCGGCACCGCGATGGCGATATGGTCCAGGGCTGTAATCATGCTCTGCCTCTCAAAGTACTTGTTGCAGGAAGCCGGCGGTGAGTTCGCGTTTGCGGGCGGCGATCTCCTCCGGGGGTACGACTTCGATTTTTTCGTCCGGGGTGATCTTGAACAGGGGCTGGCCCTTGTGAATGATGACCCCGTCGGTTTCCACCAGCACCTTGTCTACCGTGCCGGCAAACGGCGCATAGACCTTGTTGAACATCTTCATGACTTCGACGATATACAGCGGGTCGCCGGCCTCGAAATGGTCGCCCTTGGCAACGTAGAGTTCGTGCTGTGGCGATTCACGGCCGTAAAACATGCCCCCGCTCTCCGCCAGGATCTCGTCGCCCCGGGCCGCTACGGGCGGCACCAGCACCTTGGCCATGCGGGCCTGGTGTTCCGTATCCAGCAGATCTTCCGGGATGTGAATGCTGAGGTCCTGGTTCACACCGAGCTTATAGTATCCGGTGGCTTCGGCGATGCTGGGCAGAACTGCCATGATGTCGACGCCAGCCTGGAAACCCAGGTGTGCAGAGCGGACCTGGTTCCAACTGGCGTCGGTAAAGCCTGTGGGCGCGGCCTCGTCTGCCAGCAGGGTCTGCAGGGCAATCCAGTCGGACGCGTCGACACGGTTGTTGAGTTCAGCGTAAAAATCCAGTGCCTGCTGCAGGATCTTGTGATCGTGGTCCCAGATCATGCTGGCGGCTGGCGCACGCGGGGTGAAATCCATGTTGAGGAAATGATAGGTGTCCGCCAGCAACTCGACAGGGTTCTCGTTCCAGCACAGTTTGCCTTCTATCACCGTGTAACAATCGCGATTGATGCTGAGCCAGCCGCTGAGTACATGAGGCTCTTCCAGCAGGCGGTACAGCGGACGCAGCAGCAGCGTGTGTTTCAGTTCCATCGCATCGTGCAGGGCCTTGGCAGCGGCCTCGCCCAGCCCCTTGACCCGTGCACGGCAGATCTCCCGCCAGGCAAAGTCCAGGTCGATATTGTTGGCCTGGTCCTTGAGCTCACCCACCGCTGTCAGGTAGGGCACGATAAAACGTGTCGTCGGCCGGGCATTGATATTCTGGCCAATAAACCAGTTCACCAGACCGTAGTGGAATTCCAGATTGGTGGCGAGATCCTTGCCGCGCATACGGGTCCGGCGGATGGTTTCCGCCATTTTCTCGTAAGTCTCCAGCCGGGTCTCGCCCACCGTCAGCAGCAGCGCGATATTGGAGTCGTACGCACCGGCCAGGGTGTACTTCATGAACACGTCGGAGTCGGGATTGTGCAGGCTGATGCCCTGGTCGTCGCGGATTTCCCCTTCCAGGGCATCGCTCCAGTGCTCAATCACGCCGCCCGCAGCGGGCTGCAGTGCCTGGTTGGTGGCATTCAGGCGGGCCTCCACGCTGTCATTGTGACGCAGGATGCGGGTGGGCTGCGGCAGGCGCGGGCCGTGAGCCGCCAGCAGCACCATGGCCTCGACCAGCGATTCCACTACAAAGCTGTCCTTCGGGTCATCGGGATTGCTGAAGCGCAGCGCGTAGCACAGCTCGGTCACCCGGTGCTCCACCTGGATGCGGGTGTTCATTTCCATGAAGAAGTGTTTGTCGCCGTCAACGATGCACTCGAAGGTGGACACCGAATCCAGACCCACCGCAGCCCCGAAGCGAGCGGCCTCATCTTCCATTTCCTCCAGGGTAAGCAGATCCTGGCGCAGCACCCGGGCTTCAACCTCCTGACCTGCCGCCTCTGCCTGCTCAACCGCCGTGCGCAGGGATTCCACCGTGACCGACACTTCCAGCAATTTCTGCTCGTGCATCTGCAGGGAACAATCGCGGCCGCCCATGGTGATGCACCAGTCACCGTTGCCGACGACCTGGATTTCCTGATGGCGCGTGGTCTCAATATTGAGTTCGACAAGCACGTTCTTGTTATCGCCCACGCCGGTGGTTTTTACCTCATTGAGAATTTCCCGAACCAGTTCCGCGGTGCGCTTGGCCTGGCCGACGCCAAGAATGCGCTGGCCCTTGCCGCCGCCGCCGCTTATAGCCTTGAGCCGCACCCGATTGCGCGGGTAATCCGCCTGCATGCGGCCCACGGCTTCGGTGAGCGTTTCGCTGAGCTCATCCACAGTGTAGAGATCTATGCCCTTGGTGTAGGACGCGGCCAGCACTATGTCGGCCTTGTCTTCGATGCTTATGGTGTCATCATCGAGAATTTCGGGGTCTACCGCCAGACCTTCGGCCTCGCACAGGGCGGTCAGCGCAGCGACATCGGGATATTTCTTCAGCAGGGTCAGTGCCGTGCCGTTGTCGATACCGGGAGTAACGGAGACGCCGGACTTGAGTGCGGTACGCTTGGCTTCATCCTTTAAGCCGGCATCGTGCACGGTGCGCGAGCAGGGGCCGATGAAGTTGAGGCCGGCGCGCTCCATGGCCGCGACCATGGTTTCGTCCTCGGCCATGAAGCCGTAACCGGCGAAGATCGCATTGTAATTGTTGTCACGGGCAATGCTGATGATTTGCGCGATGCGCTGGTCCCGCTCTTCCTTGTTGGCGCCGGTGTAGTCCGGCACCCGGTGGACCCGGTCCGGATCAGTCAGGGAGCGCAGTTCAGGCGCCAATGCATTCTGATAGACGATGGAGTCTTTCTCGGAAAGCAGAATACCAAAGTGGTCGATTCCCATTTCACTGAAGACGTCCATCGCCTCCTTGCGGATGGGACCGCGGCAGATGATCAGCGGCCGCAACTCGCTGCAGTCAAACTGCGCCACCCAGGGCGATGCTTGCCGCGCGAGACGCCGCTCGCGGTGGATCAGGGGGTTGCGCAGATAGTGTTCGTTGGACACGCGATCTTTCCTCTGTCTGTCTGGTGTTGGAGCGGGCTTAGTGGAACTCACGCTGCACAGACGTGAGCGGCTCCGCTGTGTAATGGCGCAGGCAGAAGTCCATGTGCTCCGCGAGAACCTGGCGCAGATCGGAAGGCATCACAATCTGGGAAATCGATCCGAGGCTGAGAGCCTCATTCGGGTTCATCAGTTCCTGCTCGTAGCGCTGGGCCAGCAGCTGTTCTTCAGCGCGGACCCAGGCATTGACCAGCTGGGTGGCGGCGGTGTTTGCCTCCTCAGCCGAGAGGCCCGCGGCCACTTGCGCCCTGGTCTCGGCGGCGATCTTGTCCGCCACGCCGGCGCGAATATGGCGCAGTTCATCCTTGTATACATACTCGACACCCGCCGGCCCCATCACCGCTACCCGGGTGGTCGGCAGAGCGACCACGAAATCCGCCCCGGTGGGATAGTTGTTATAGGAGGCATAGGCACCGCCGAAGGCGTTGCGCACCAGCACCAGGAAACGCGGTGTGCGCAGGTCGACAATCGCGTCCAGCATCGCTCTCCCGGCCTGCACGATACCGCGCGCCTCCTGCTCCTTGCCGGGCAGGAAACCGGTGGTGTCTTCGAGGAAAATAACAGGGATGTTGTACAGGTTGCAGAAGCGGATAAAGCGCGCGTTCTTGTACGCCGCGCCGATGTCGATCTGGCCCGAAGCCACCGCCGAGTTGTTGGCCACGAAACCCACCACGTTGCCGCCGAGGCGCCCGAGCGCGGTAATGGTGTTGCGGGCACGCTCGGCCTGAATCTCGATGAAATCACCGTGGTCGCAGAGCTGCTGGATAAGAATACTGATATCGATTGGCGTGTTGTAGCCGGTCGGTGAATTGAAGGCTTTTTTGAGCAGGATATCGATATCCCAGGTTTTGCGACTGACCGGATCCGAGGAAGCCAGAAAGGGCGCGGCACTGCTGTTGTTGTCGGGCAGGTAGTTGAGCAGGGCCCGCACCTTGCGCAGTGCTGCAACTTCGTCCGGGACCACGAAATCCGTGACCCCGCTCTGACTGTGGACACCGGGGCCACCGAGTTCGTCCGGAGTCACATCCTCGCCCAGCACGGATTTCACCACGCCTGGGCCGGTAAGGCCGAAGAAGGTATCGTTGGGCTGGATCAGGAAGCTGCCCTGACGCGGCAGGTAGGAACCGCCGCCGGCATTGAACCCGAACATGCACATGATGCTTGGCACCACGCCGCTGATCTTGCGCAGCGCGGTAAAGGCATCGGCATAACCATCCAGGCCGCCAACACCGGCTGGAATGTAGGCGCCGGCGGAATCGTTGAGACCGACCACGGGAATCTTGCGCTTGGCCGCCAGCTCAAACAGTCGCGCCAGCTTCTTGCCGTTGGTGGCGTCCATGGAGCCGGCGCGAACCGTGAAATCATGCCCGTAAATGGCAACGTCGCGGCCGTTGACCTTGATCAGGGCGGTGACCAGTGACGCGCCGTCGAGATTTGGCCCCCAGTTCTGGTACAGGATGGTGGGCGCTGCATCTGCCAGATAGTCGATGCGCTCCCAGATCGTCATCCGGTTCTTCTGGTGCTGGCGCTGGGTATTGCGCACGCCCGCCGCCCGCAGCGGACGCTGCTGTAGTTCCCAGCCGGCCTTCAGGGATTTCTCATACAGGCCAGGTTCCGAAGCCAGCTGGCCAGGTACCTTGAATTCCTGTTCATCCACTGTGGCGAACGGGTTGTTGAGAGAGGCAATCAGGTCAGTCTCAGTGCTTGTCTTCATTCTGTTTCCCATGCTGGTGCAATGCCGGTTCCGGCAGAGCCGGCCACTGCCTCTACCTTCTGTCGAGATTCCCGGGTTTACTTGTGACGGCGGCCGGGCTTACGATGTTACCCCGGCTCAAATTCGGCGCACCACATTAATTCCAAGGCGTGGGAATGTCAATTTAACGGCCCGCTAACGCGACGGCGAAAGATACCGCATATGCCCTGCCCTGCCCCCTCCCACACCTCGTATTGCGTAGTTTATACCCGCTTCAACTACGCAAATACTCAGCGTCAACATGGCGCCAGACGGGCGTCACGCGCCGGTGACTGCCGGTGAGCCTGCACTTCGACGAACTCGACTGGCAGCCCGATAGCGCGCGCCTGTTCACCGCCCTGCGCGACCTCCCGTTTCCGGCCTGGCTGGACAGCGCACAGCCCTGGGCCGGCAATGGCCGCTACGACATCCTGGTGGCGGCGCCGACCGCAGACACGCCCGGTGCACCGGCTGCAGACGCGTCTGCTGCCACCTGGCGCAGCTACTTCGACACTCTGTCCCAGTACCACCGGGAACGCTATGCCGGGATCGCGCCAGCGGGGCAACGCCTGCCTTTTTGTGGCGGCCTGCTCGGCTACCTGGGCTATGAACCCGGCAACGCCCTGCATGCCGTTGCGCACCCGCAAGCGACCTCCACCGCGACAGCCGCAGCCCACATCGGTGCCTACGACTGGTGCCTGGTCCAGGATCATCTGCTGCGACGATCCGTGCTAGTGTCCCTGCCCTGGGTGAGCGCAGCTACGCGTCGGGAGCTGCGGCTGCGGCTGCAATCGGCGCAGGAGACTGCCAGCGATGACACCTTCCGGCTGCTCGGCAGCTTTGCTCCGAGCATCAGCCGCGACGACTACCGGGCTGCCTTCGCCCGCATCCAGGAATACATTCAGGCCGGAGACTGCTACCAGGTCAACCTGGCGCAGCGCTTCGAGGCAGCGTTCAGCGGCGATCCCTTTGCCGCCTACCGGATACTGCGCGAAGTTGCCGCCGCACCCTTCTCCGGCTACCTGCAGCTGGCCGATCAGCAGGCGCTGCTATGCCTGTCTCCGGAGCGGTTTCTGTCCCTGCAGGGACAGCAGGTGGAAACCCGCCCGATCAAGGGGACCCGCCCCCGCTTCGCCGATGCCGATCGCGACCTGCGCAGCGCTCGGGAACTGCGTGACAGCCCCAAGGATCGGGCCGAGAACCTGATGATCGTCGACCTCCTGCGCAACGACCTGGGCCACAGCTGCGTGCCCGGCAGCATCCACGTTGACCAGCTGTTCGCCCTGGAAACCTACCCGACAGTGCACCACCTGGTCAGCACCATCCGCGGCGAGCTCGTCCCCGACCGCGGCCCCCTCGACCTGCTCCGCGACAGCTTCCCCGGCGGCTCCATCACCGGCGCCCCCAAGCGCCGCGCGATGCAGATCATCGCCGAGCTCGAACCCCATAGCCGCGAGGCCTACTGCGGCTCCCTCCTCTACATCAGCGCCGACGGCCACATGGACAGCAACATCGCCATCCGCAGCCTGGTTGCCACTAACGGCAGTATACGGTGTTGGGGGGGCGGTGGGATTGTGGCGGATTCGGAGGCCGATCAGGAGTACCAGGAGACTTACGACAAGGTTGGCCGATTCCTCAGCACTTTGGAGCAGCGGTTCAGGTAGCTGTAGTGTGAGCGTTGGTGTATGGCGCCCTGTGGGTAAGGGCCTTGCGGGACTCGCCGCAAGTACATCCATGTAGGCTCGTATCGCCTGGGCGGCCCCGCGCCTCCATGCGCTCAACGGTTCCGCAAGGCCCTTAGCCACAGACCGCCCTCTCGCACCGAGTACATCGAAGCTGCAAAGAACCGAAATCCCGAACATCTGAACCGAACCGGCGATCGGACAGCCTGCATTCACTCCCGAAGTGAAGCACTGTGCATGCTGCGACTTCCCCGGAACCGTAACGACATCCATGCCTTGCTCCGAGTCCGCTACCGGAAAGGCTGGCTGCACTCCCAGGCTGAAGCGCTGTGCATGCTGCGGCCTCCCGGGACCGTTGACGGCATGGATGCCGTCACCGAGCCTACACGGACGTATTTACGGCGAGTCCCGGGAGGCCGCAGCATGGGCAGCGCGCGTTCGGAGCACCAGAGGCGTCGCGCCGGCAACCTGGCAACCTGGTAAGTCAGCAAGTCGGTTCAGACGGTAAGCGGTCTGTCGCTGGCATCGACGAATGCCTGCTTCAGCGTCGGAAAGTCATGCACCGCCTGGAACTGCGGAAACTCCTCAACCACATTCTGCGGCGCGTGGAACAGGATGCCGACTTCGGCCTCGCCCAGCATCGAGGTGTCATTGTAGGAATCGCCGGCGGCGATGATGCGATAGTGCAGGCTGTGCAGGGCCTGTACCGAGGCGCGCTTGGGATCTTTCTGGCGCAGTTTGTAGTCGACCACGCGGCCGCTGTCGTCAACTTCGAGCCGGTGGCAGAACAGGGTCGGCCAGCCGAGTTGGCGCATCAGTGGGGCGGAGAATTCGTAGAAGGTGTCGGAGAGGATGATGACCTGGAAGCGCTCGCGCAGCCAGTCGAGAAAGCCGGCGGCGCCGGGCAGTGGCTCGAGGGTGGCGATCACTTCCTGGATGTCGTCTATCCTGAGGCCGTGCTGGTCAAGGATGCGCAGGCGCTGCTTCATCAGCACGTCGTAATCGGGAATGTCCCGGGTGGTGGCGCGCAGCTCAGGAATGCCGGTGCACTCGGCGAAGGCGATCCAGATTTCCGGTATCAGTACCCCTTCAAGGTCCAGGCAAGCCAATTCCACGTCTCGTTCTCCCAGCTCAAATCAGACAGCGGCACAATCTACCCAAGGCCGCCAGCCATCACAAGCACAGCGCGGCAAAAAAATCAGTAGACGGGGAGTTCGATGTGGGAGAACAGCTCGTCGAGCTCGGTCTTGCTGTGATGGGAGAAGGCCTCCTGCACCACGTCCCGGGTCAGGTGCGGGGCAAAATCCTCGATGAAGTCGTACATGTAGCCGCGCAGGAATGTGCCACGGCGGCAGCCGATCTTGGTCACGCTGCTGGCGAACAGCTTGGTCGCATCCAGGGGCACCAGGTCGGCATCGGCGCGCTCATCGTAGGCCATGGCGGCGACGATCCCGATACCCAGGCCGAGGCGCACATAGGTCTTGATCACATCCGCATCGGCTGCCGTGAACACCACCCTGGGCACCAGGCCGCGGGCGACGAAAGCCTCATCCAGCTTGGAGCGGCCGGTAAAGCCGAACACGTAGGTCACGATCGGGTGTTCGGCCACATCCTCCAGGGTCAGCTCGGAAAGCTGGGTCAGGGGATGGTCGCGGGGCACCAGCACGCAGCGGTTCCAGCGGTAGCAGGGCATCATGATCAGGTCGCTGAACAGCTCCAGCGCCTCGGTGGCGATGGCAAAATCGACGGTACCATCGGCGGCCATCTCGGAGATCTGCATCGGGGTGCCCTGGTGCATGTGCAGGGACACATCCGGATAGCGCTCGATAAAGGAGCGGATCGTCGCCGGCAGGGCGTAACGGGCCTGGGTGTGGGTGGTCGCAATGGAGAGGCTGCCCTTTTTCTCGTTGGAGTATTCCTGGGCGACCTGCTTGATGCTCTCGACCTTGCGCAGCACCTCCCCCGCCGCCGTGAGAATGGCCTCACCTGCCGGGGTCACATGAGTCAGGTGCTTGCCACTGCGGGCAAAGATCTCCACCCCCAGTTCGTCCTCGAGCAAGCGGATCTGCTTGCTGATGCCGGGTTGTGAGGTGTACAGGCTCTGGGCGGTCGCGGAGACGTTGAGTTCGTGGTGAGCCACTTCCCAGATATAGCGCAATTGCTGCAATTTCATCGCCTGACATACTCCCCTAACGCAGCCCACTGGGGTGGCGGGCATCCAACGCTTATGAAGAATAGTAGTTAAAGAGGCGGTTTGCCAACAGCAATGGAATAACGAACCGAAAGTTCTTTCAACGGTTGGCCACGCCGTGAGGTACGTGCCCGGTGGCAATATGGGGACCGGCGAGCTGGCAGTGTGTCTCCTGGTCATCGAAGAAGACATCTGCCTGGTACGCGCGCAAAAACTCGGTCTTGTTGAGCCCGCCGAGGAATATCGATTCGTCGATGCGAATGTTCCAGGCGCGCAGGGTGCGAATGACCCGTTCGTGGGCCGGCGCCGAGCGGGCGGTCACCAGGGCAGTGCGGATCGGCGCCTCGGTGGCGGGGAAGGCCTGCTGCAGCCGGTGCAGCGCAGCGAGAAAGGGCTTGAAGGGGCCGCCACTCAGGGGGGTGCGTGCCGCCGCCTGCTCGCTGGCGGTAAACGCCTCCAGGCCTTCGGTCTTGTACACGCGTTCGGCCTCATCGGAAAACACCACTGCATCGCCATCGAATGCAAAGCGAAGCTGGTCCGAGCTGCTGTTGCCGCCCTTGTTGGAGACCAGGGTCGCCGCGGCGACGCCACAATTGAGGGCGTAACGTACATCCTCCGCCTCGTTGGAGAGGAACAGCTGACAGCCAAAGGCATTGATGTAGCGCCAGGGACTCTCACCGCCACAGAAGGCGGCGCGGCTGATGGGCAAGTCGTAGTGCTGGATGGAATTGAACACTCGCAGGCCGGTATCCGCACTGTTGCGGGACAGCAGAACCACCTCAACCTGCACGTTGTCACCGAGCAGGGTATTCAGACGCAGCAGTTTTTGTACCAGCGGGAACGCCTCCCCAGGCTGCAGCGGCTCCTCCTCGTGGGCAATCTGGTATTCGGAGTAGGCTTTCAGGCCGTCCTGCTGAAATACGCGATGACTCTCATCGAGGTCAAACAGCGCCCGGGAAGAAATCGCGATCACCAGCTTGTTGGAAAAGTCTTCTGCCATGGGACTGAGTTTACCCTTTACACAATGGTCCGCATAGCTGGACTGGCCGCGCCCCGGACCTGACCCACACTATTCCCGCGATGGCGACCCCTCCTCGCTCCGCAGGGGAAACTGCTCCAGCGGGTCGGCTTCTGCCAGTTCGGCCTCGTGCTGTTCCAGCATGCGCTGGATGCGCTCGCGCAGCAGAGCTTCGTGCAACTCGGCCTGCCGGCGTTCGTTGCGCAGGGATTGGAGCAGGGACACCGCCATGAAGATCATCAGCACCATGAACGGAAAAGCGGCGACAATGGACATGGTTCGCAGGGCACCGAGCCCTCCGCTCAGCAGCAATACAGCCGCCACCAGGGTCTGCATCACACCCCAGGTCAGACGCAGCCAGCGCGATGGGGTCAGCACACCCTTGCCGGTAAACATACCGAGGACAAAGGTGGCTGAATTGGCCGAGGTGATAACAAAGAGCACGATCAGGATCAGCACCAACACCGCCAGCACATCCGCCCCGGGCAAAACCTGCAGCATAAGAAACAGGCCAGAGCTGATCTCCGCTTTGACCGCTGCGGCAATGCCGGGCTCCCCGAACAGCTCCTGATACAGGGCCGTGCCCCCAAAGGTGGCAAACCAGACCGCGCTCAACAGCACCGGCATGCCGATAACACCGAGCACGAACTCCCGGATTGTGCGGCCACGCGAAATGCGGGCGATAAAACTGCCCACGAACGGCGCCCAGGAAAGCCCCCAGGCCCAGTAGAAAATGGTCCAGCGCTCGACCCAGTCTTCCCCGGTGTAGGGGGTCATCAGCAAACTCATGCCGATGACGTTACCGAAGTAATCGCCCAGCGCGTTGGTCAGGGCTGCGGTGATGAAATCCGTGGGCCCGGCAAAGAACACGAACAGCAGCAGGCCCGCTGCCAGCAACATGTTGGCATCGCTGAGGTAGCGGACACCACTCTCCAGCGGGGTGAGGGAGCAGAGCAGGACAATCACCGCAATCCCGCCCAGAATGGCGAGCTGGGAACTGGTTGCGAAGGCAATGCCCGCCACCGACACCAGACCACTGTTGATTTGAATCACCCCCAGCCCCAGCGTGGTCGCCACCCCGAATACGGTGGACACTACCGCCAGCACATTGATGGCATGCCCGAGACCGCCATCCACCCGATCGCCGAGGCTGGCCCGGAACGCCTCACTGATCAGGCCGGGGCGCTGCTGACGGAAACGCACATAGGCAATCGCCAGCCCCACCACGGCGAAATTGGCCCACTGGTGGAAACCCCAGTGGAACAGGGAATAACGCATGCCCAGGCTGGCGGCCTCGGGTGTGCCGGCCGGCGCCAGACCCAGGGGCGGGGCGTTGTAATGCGTTATCGGCTCGGCGACGCCCCAGAACACCAGGCCTACACCCATACCGGCGGAGAAGATCATGCCCAGCCAGGCCGGGTAGGGAAACTCAGGCACCTCGCCGTCTGACCCCAGGCGTATACGGCCATAGTCAGACAGCGCCACCGCCAGGCAGAAAACCAGGAAGCCGGTGGTTGCAAACAGGTACAGCCAGCCAAAGTGCTCGGTGGTGAAGTGCAGCGCCTGTTCCGCGCGGCTCGCCAGCAGCTCCGGCGCCCACACACCCAGGGCGACAAAGGCCAGCAATAACAGCAGCGACAGGTAGAGAACCCAGCCCGGACGGTGGGTCATCACGCCTCCGCTTTGAAGTATTCCCGGCTGATGCGGAAGACCAGCGGCCCGAGCAGCAGCAGCGCGATAAGGTTGGGAATGGCCATGAACGCATTGAGCGTATCGGCGATCAGCCACACCAGTTTCAGTTCAATCAGGGTTCCGACCGGGATCACGGCTACCCATAGCAGCCGGAACGGCAGGCTGGCCCGCACCCCGAACAGGAACACCGCGCAGCGCTCGCCATAAAAGGACCAGCCGATCATGGTGGTGAACGCGAACAGGCACAGGCCCAGGGTAACCACGTACTGCCCGCCCGGCATGCCCCCGGCGAAGGCCATGGAGGTCAGGCTGGCGCCGCTGACACCGGAGGGCAACACGTCCATGATCACGATCACCAGGCCAGTCATCGTGCACACCACCAGGGTGTCGATGAAGGTACCGAGCATGGCGATCATGCCCTGATGCACCGGTTGGTCGGTGCGGGCCGCGGCATGGGCAATGGGCGCGCTGCCCAGCCCGGCCTCGTTGGAAAACACGCCGCGGGCAACACCGAAGCGGATTGCCGCCCAGACCGTGGCGCCGGCAAAACCGCCGGCGGCGGCGGAGCCGGTGAACGCGGATTCGACGATGACCGCGACCGCAGCCGGTATGGCGCTCATGTGGGTGATGAGGACAATAAAACCCATGAGGATATAGCTCAGGGCCATGAAGGGAACCAGCCAGCTGGCGACGCGCGCGATGCGTCGCACCCCGCCGAGGATTACCGCCGCCACCAGTACCATCAGCACCAGGCCGGTGGCCAGCGGCGGCACGGCAAAGGAATCTTCCAGCACCTGGGACACGGAGTTGGACTGAACGGTGTTGGCGATACCGAACCCGGCCAGGGTGCCGAAAATCGCAAAAGCCCAGGCCAGCCAGTGCCAGCGCTTGTGAAGCCCGTTGCGGATGTAGTACATCGGCCCGCCGCTATAGTTTCCGTCAGCATCCTGCTCCCGGAAACGCACCGCGCACACCGCCTCGGCGTACTTGGTCGCCATGCCCACCAGGGCAGTGATCCACATCCAGAACAGCGCTCCCGGCCCACCCAGCACCAGGGCGGTGGCCACCCCCGCAATGTTGCCCGTCCCTATGGTTGCCGACAATGAGGTCATCAGGGCGCTGAACGGTGAAATATCGCCTTTGCCGTGCCCTTCCCGGCCCCCGAGCAGTAGCCCAAACGCGCGCGGGATATTGCGCAGGGTGAGGAAACGCAGGCCGATACTCAGGTACAGGCCGGTCCCCAGCAACAGGGCCAGCATGACAGGGCCCCAGACCCAACCGTTGACGGTGGTGATAAATTCGCTCATTAGGCCGGATCCCCGATTCAGCCGCGCATGTCAGCGCCGGTGAAAGTGAACTGTTGCGCCTGCGGGAAGACCCCGAAGACACCCCCTGTATGCAGAAAGATGATATCGCGGCAGTCGCGAAAACGCCCGGCATCCAGTTCGGCGAGCATGCCCTGAAAGGCCTTGCCGGTATAGACCGGGTCCAGCAGCAGGCCCTCCAGCGCCGCCAGTTCCGCGATCAGCGCGAACACCTCGGGCCGGGCAATGCCGTAGCCGTCGCCAACATAACCATCCAGCACCCGGGTTTGCGCAGTAACGGAGGGAACACCGGGAAACCGGGCCCGCCAGTCCGCGCGGTCCGCAGCCACCTTGTCCAGAAAATATTGTTCATCATCGCAGACATTGACCCCCCACACGGTCAGCGGCAGGTCGTAAAGGCTGGCGCCTAACGTCAAGCCAGCCTGGGTGCCGCCGGAACCCGACGCAGTCACCAGGTGGGCGCTGTCGATGCCTGCTGCGGCGAGGTCAGACGCCAACTCCTCGCACGCGGCGATATAGCCCCAGGCTCCGAGCCCGTCGCTGCCACCCGTGGGAATGGCCAGCGCCTTGCGGCCGAGGCCGGCATAGTGATCCTGCCAACGGGCAAACAGATCCGGCAACTCGCTGACATACTGGTGTTTGGGATAGCAGTTGATGGTGGCGCCGGCGAGCTGGTCCAGCAGAAAGTTGCCCTCCCCGATCGCGGGCTCTTCTCCCCGCAGCAGCAGGTGGACCGCAAGACCGCTCTGGGCGCCGGCAAAGGCGGTGGCTCGGCAGTGGTTGCTCTGCAGGCCGCCGCAGGTAATGAGGGTGTCACAGCCCTCCGCCAGGGCGTGGGCGATGATGAATTCGAGCTTGCGAACCTTGTTGCCGCTGAGCAGGCAACCGCTCAGGTCGTCGCGCTTGACCCAGAGCCGGTGGCCCTGCCCCCAGCGCTCGCTGGCCCGCGCCAGGAACTGCAACGGGGTGGACCGGCGAGCCAGCTCGACCCGCGGCGGGAACTCAAGCGCGGCCATCAGCCAATGGACTTGAGGGTTCCCTTGGGCAACACGGCGTGGACGTGAATCCGCTGAAACTTCATCTCCACATTATTGGCGACATTCAACACCATGTAATTGTCGTCGAGGCTGGTGATGCGGCCGAGGATACCGGAACTGGTGACCACCTCGTCGCCCTTGCCCAGCGCCGATACCATCTGCGCGTGTTCTTTCTGGCGCTTGCGCTGGGGGCGGATCGCGATGAAGTAGAACAGGGCGAAAAGGCCCACGAGGAACACAATCTGGAACATTTCACCGCCACCGGCGGGGGTACCTTCGGCCTGGGCATGGGCACTGGCAATGAACAAACTCATGGAAACTCCTTGTTGACGGGTAGGAATAGAGGGCTTTGCGAGAGGCGGCAGACAGGCGCAAATGTACAGTGAATCCCCTGTCCCTGCAATGTGAATGGCGCGCCCGGCGCGCTCAGGCGCGCTCAGGCGCGCAGTTCGAGATCGTACTCCATGATCTGCGGTGCGTGATCGGAAAACCGCTGGGCCTTGTAGATATCGGCCCCTCTGACGGTAGGCACAAGGCCCGGCGTAATCACTTGGTAATCCAGCCGCCAGCCCACGTTCTTGTCCCAGGCCTGGCCGCGGTTTGACCACCAGGTGTACTGGTCCGGTTCCTGGTTCACCAGACGGAAAGAGTCAATGTAACCCAGCTTGTCGTAGACCTGGTCCAGCCAGGCGCGCTCCTCCGGCAGAAAGCCGGAGTTTTTCTGGTTGGCTTTCCAGTTCTTCAAGTCTATGGGCCGGTGGCAGATGTTCCAGTCCGCACAGATGATGAACTCGCGGCGCTTGCGGCGCAGGCCGCGCAGGTGCTCATAGAACTGGTCCATGAAGTCATACTTCTTTGCCAGCGCAGCCTCGCTGCTGGAACCGGAGGGCAGATACAGGGAGATCACGCTGATGCCGTCGTAGTCCGCCTGCAGGTAGCGGCCTTCGGTGTCAGCCGACTCCCAGCCCAGCCTGGACACGACCGCTCGCGGTTTGACCCGGGAATACAGCGCGGTTCCGCTGTAGCCTTTCTTGCGGGCATCATTGTAGTAACAGTGATAGCCTGCGGGGGTAAACACCGGGTCCGCAAGCTGCTCTTCCTGGGCCTTGGTTTCCTGAATGCATACCACATCCGCGCCCTGCCGCTCCAGCCAGTCGAAGAAACCCTTGCGGGCGGCGGCGCGGATGCCGTTGGTGTTACAGGTAATGATGGTCGCCACGATTCGCCCTGGTCAGCACAAAGCGAGGCAGTGTAACGGAATGGACCAGCCTGCTTCAATTCGCCGCCCTCAGGCGCCGCCACTGCCCCACGCTGCCCGGCTTGTGTATCATCCAACACTATCCATTATGCCCTCTCCACCTACCCCCAACACCGACGACGACCGGGAGACCCCAGATCGCCATGAATGATGTCGCCGCAATCAGCACCCGCCTGCAAACCGCCTGTGAGCAACTGACCGCACCCGGTGCGCCCTTCGAACTGGAGACCCGGGTGGTCAACGGCGTCGAACTGCGCTGCTACCGCAACGCGCCCGCCGATCTGGCCAGCGCACTTGCCGCCGGCCGCACCCATGCCGACCGAACCGCCATCACCTATGAGGATGAGCGCTACAGCTTCGATGAATTTTTTGCCGCGGCAGACCGCTTTGCCCACTACCTCGTCCACGAAGCCGGCATCAGGCCCGGTGACCGCATCGCCATCGCCATGCGCAACTACCCGGAGTGGATGTTTGCCTTCGTCGGTGCGGTCTCGGTGGGTGCGGTGGTGGTGCCCCTGAACAGCTGGGGCCGGGCGGAGGAACTGAGCTACGCCCTCGGCGACGCCGGCGCCAAACTGGTGGTGTGTGACCCGGAACGGCTGGCCCTGGTAAGGCCGCGGCTACAGGACCTGGACTGCAACGCCATCGTGGTGCGCAGCGCCGGCACCGACACCAGTGGCGCGGAAACCTGGGAAACCACCCAGCGCGGGCCGGCAGAATGCCCCCAGGTGGACATCAATCCGGACGATCTGGTGATGATCATGTACACCTCGGGCACCACTGGTAAACCCAAGGGCGCCGCCTCCACCCACTTCGCCATCGCCCAGGCCCTGTACAACTTCGAACTGATGGCCTACATGTCGGCCATGGCCAACCCGGAGATCGTCGGCACGATGATGTCCTCGGGCTTTGATCCCTCGACCCTGCTGTCGGTGCCCCTGTTCCACGTCTCCGGCTGCTACGCCGTATTTCTGCTCAACCTGCGCGGCGGGCGCAAGACCAGCATCCTGTACAAGTGGGACCCGGTGGCTGCGCTCAAGGTTATTGAACGCGAGCGCATCACCGTATTCACCGGCGTACCGGCGATGACCATTGCCATGCTGGAGTCACCCGAATTCGAACGCACCGACACCAGCAGCCTGTATTCTTTGGGGGCGGGCGGCACCGCCTGTCCGCCCCACCTGAAGGACCTGATCTACGGCAAGATACCCCACGCCTATCCCGGCACCGGCTACGGCATGACCGAAACCAACGCCACCGGCAGCAGCTGCACCGGCGAGGCCTACCGGGTGTGCCCCACCGCCGCCGGCACCCTGTCGCCCATCGTCGACCTGCGCGCGATTGACGCCGACGGCAATGCCCTGCCTCCCGGCCAGGCCGGGGAACTGATGATCCGCAGCCCCACCAATGCCCGGGAATACTGGAACCTGCCCGCGGCAACGGCGGAGACCTTTGTCGACGGCTGGGTGCGTACCGGTGATATCGGCTATGTGGACGAGTACGGTTTCGTTTACGTCGTCGACCGGATCAAGGACATGGTGATCCGCAGCGGGGAAAACATTTACCCGATTGAAGTCGAAGGCGTACTCACCGCCCACCCGCAGGTGCGCGAGGCTTCTGTGTATGGGCTGCCGCATCCGGAACTGGGCGAAGAGCTCGCCGCCACGGTGTACGGCGAGCCCGGTTTGCGCCCGGAGGACCTCACTGCCTACCTGAAGGAGCACCTGGCCGGATTCAAGGTTCCCACCCAGTGGTTGCTGCCGGAGGAGCCGCTGGCACGCAATGCCACCGGCAAATTGCTGAAGCAGGAAATCCGCTCAAAGCACCTGGCGCAGTGGCCCCACTCCTGAGGCTGCTGCCCTCGAGCAGCGCTAGTCGCCGGAGCCCGCGCCGGTGACCATGGCGCGCGCCCTTCGCGAAAACGCAGCGGCGTCTTCGGTGTTCTTCGCGTCCATCAGCTCGGCGATATCCACCGGCACCTTGACCCCGGCGCGGGCGCGAGGCCGCCCGGAGATCGCCCCCATCCAGCGCGACAGATTATCCAGGCCCTCGATGGAGATGCCCGACCAGCGGTGGGTTCTGACCCAGGCCCAGTTCGCCATATCGGCAATGCTGTAGTCCCCGGCCAGGAACTCGCTCTCCCCCAGCCGCGTGTCCAGCACTTCGAACAGGCGCCGACCCTCGGCCTGGTAGCGGTCGATCGCGGGCTGGATTTTTTCCGGGAAGTAGCGGTAGAAAACGTTGGCCTGGCCCATCATCGGGCCGATCCCACCCATCTGGAACATCAGCCATTGCAGCACCCGGGAGCGACCGCGGATATCGGTGGGCAGGAACCTGCCGCTCTTCTCCGCCAGGTAGATCATGATCGCCCCGGACTCGAACACCGCAAAGTTGTCCTCGTCGCGGTCGGTGATCGCGGGGATGCGGCCATTGGGACAGATGCGCAAAAACTCGGGCGCCCTCTGCTGACCGGCGCTCAAGTCAATGGTGTGCACCTCGTAGGGTAGCTCCATTTCCTCCAGCGCGATCGAGGCCTTGTAGCCGTTGGGGGTCGGCGCGGTGTACAGGTCGATCATGGCAATCCTTTCAAAGATTCATGAAATCCGGCGCGTTGAATACCCAGCTCTTCTCTTCCACACGACGCACGATGCGCCAGCCGGCGGCAGTGCGGCGGTATTCGTCGACATACCACAGCCCGATCAGGAACACCTGGCGGCCACCCTCGGGCAGGTTCATTTCCATCGGATTGAAACACATTACCCGGCCCGTGGCGCTGTCGCCGTTGACCGTGAATTGCAGGTTGGCGTTCAGGTGCTGGGAGTTGGGAAAAATCTCATCGGCCACCGCCTGCTTCAGGTAGGCAATGGTCTCTTCCAGATTGCCCACCCCGCCGCCGAAGGCGGAGTAGTCGATGTGCGCGTCCTCGGTAAAAACCTCGCGCAGGGTGTCGAAGGACTTGGTGTCGATCAGGTGGGAATAGAAATACACCAGATCCTGCAGTTCCAATCGGTCGGAGAGTTCCTGTTGTGACAGCATGGGGTTTACCTCGTTATGGTTTTATCGATTTGTTCTGGCAATCAGAAATCCAGCGGCAGGGTCATGTGCTGCCGGTACATGCGATCCCGGTGTGCCAGCAGGCGCGGCGTCAGCCAGCGGGCGGTTTCCTCGGCACCGGATTGGTAGAAGCCGCGCAGGTACTCGGGCATTGGGTTGAACTCCGGCGGCAGGGGTTTGACCATGCCGGCGAAGTTGGCCCAGTAGAAGTCCACGGCGCTCACCGCTTCCCCCAAAAACCACTCGCGGCCGGCGTCTTCCTGTGCCGCCAGGCGCTGGTCCAGCAGCCCGGCGATAGCCGCCAGCTTGCCGCCAGCCGCCTCTGCTGCAGGCGCGCTCCAGGCATACTTGGCGGCCATCCGGGCAATGCTCGCCGGCGGTTCCGGCTGGCTCATGCCGGGGGTAAACAGCTGCAGACGCCGCTGCCAGCCAAACCCGTCCACGCCGGCTATCAGTGCCGACAGGCCCAATACCTCGGCCCGCAGCGCGGGATCCTCGGGCAACAGGGCCGGCTCCGGGGCCAGCCTTTCCGCCAGGTGCAGCAGGTCCAGCCAGTGGCACACCGGAGGCAGGTCGTCAAAGACGGCCACCGGCGCCGAGGTCTGCCCGGTCCAGGCCTGCAGGGCCGCATTTTCACCGCCGCCCTCCTGGCGCACGGGCAGGTACTTGAGCCCCTTGAAATCGAACAGCGACTTGGCCGTTTCGCCCCAGGGTCCCGGCACACCCGCGGAAAGCACCAGGCGCAAGCCCGGGGCATTGATCGCGTCTTCAACCTCTACGTAGTCCATCGCGATGCTTCCTTTCAGCTATCCAGCTTGAACACGCGGAGGGCATTCTCGCGCAGGAATTTGGGCCACACCTCATCCCGGAAGGGCACATCCGGCATCTCGCTGAAAATGCGGTCCAGGGACAGGCCCATGGGGAAATAACCCGCGTACATGACCTGGTCAGACCCGCGGGTATTGGCGAAGTGCACAATGTCCTTCGGGTAGTGCTTGGGGGCGAAAGCGCTGGTCATGTAGTGCAGGTTCGGGTACTTGAGCATGAGCTTCCAGGCCACATCGGTCCAGGGCTCGCAGCCGTGGCGGGTAACGATATTGAGCTCCGGGAAAAACCACAGCACCTCGTCCAGCAGCTCCACCTTCTGCGGCCCGAACGGCAGGCGCGGCCCGGGGATGCCCATGCACGGGCAGAACGGAATATCCAGTTCCACCAGCTTGGAATAGATCGGATACCACTTCTTGTCGTTCACCGGTACCGGCGGGCAGATCATCGCCGGGGACGCGGTTACCGCCTTGATATCGAACTCTTCCTTCAGCGCAACAATGGTGCGCACTTCATCCATGCCGTTGTTGGGGTTGGCTTCGTAGCAGGCAAAAAAGCGGTCCGGAAAGCGGCGCAGGGCTTCCTTGTGCTGTTCCGCGTAGGGGCCAATACCGATCATCGCCCGCTCGATATTGTGCTTGTCCATCTGGGCGATGGTGTAGGCGACGTAGTCGTCCTGGCCATCGATCTTGGGAATGTCCTTGAACATGTACTGGGCGGGCATCTTGAACATCTCATGGCTTTGCTTGTCCATGAGCATCGGCTTGATCCACTCGTAGAAGTGGCTGTTGTCGTCGCCGGGCACGGCCAGCATCAGGTCTATAACGCCAATATCTTTCGGCATGGGCATTGCGGGACTCTCCTCGGATTACAGAGCGCTCATTGTGCTTGCAGTGGCGGGCGACACCAAGGCCGTCGACCGGACCGGGCCGAGAATTCAGCCCGGGGCACAATAGCATGAACCGGCGCCAGCCGCCGCCCGGGCCCGCTCCTACACCACGTCGAAGGCAATCGGCATGTGCTTGATACCGTTGATGAAGTTCGAGCGCAGCCACTGGATATCGCCATCGAAGCGCGGGTTGCGGATGCGGCGCACTATCTCGTCAAAGATCGCCGTCAGTTCCAGCCGCGCCAGGTGCGAACCCAGGCAGAAGTGCTGGCCAATACCGAAAGCGCGATGGCCGTTGCGCACGTCCTCGCGCTGGTTGCGCAGGATGTCGAAGCTGTCGCCGTCCACGAATACCGCCTCGTCAGCGCTGGCGGCACCGTAGAACAGCTGCACCAGATCCCCTTTGCGAATCCGTACCCCGTTGAGCTCGGTATCCTCCATGGCCGTGCGCCGGAATGCGATTACCGCCGGATTGAAACGCAGGAACTCCTCGATCGCGTCCGGCACCAGCGTCGGGTCGTCCACCAGCTGCTGGAACTGCTGCGGATGCTCCAGCAGCATGCGCATGCCCTGGCTGGTGACGGTACGGGTGGTCTCGTTGCCCGCCACGATCAGCAGCAGGAAAAAATTGCAGAACTCATCATCCGTCAGCGGCTCATCCTCCACCGTACCTTCCAGCAGGGTGCCGACAATACCCGAGGAGGGATCTTCCCGGTGCAGCGCCGCCAGTTCCAAACCCAGCATGAACATTTCCATCATGGCGTTCATGCCATCTTCCTGCGAGGTGGTCAGATCCGGGTCATCCATCCCCAGCATGATATTGGTCAGCTCGAACAGGCGCTGGCGCCGCTCCAGCGGCACCCCCATCAGTTCGCAGATGGCGATCAGCGGCAGCTCTGCCGCAATATCGGTGACGAAATCACAGCGCCCGCCTACCACCGCGCGGTCGAGGATGTCCCGGGCAATCTCCCGGAAGCGCGGCTCATAGCTGTCCACCTTCTTCGGGGTGAAGGCAGAGCGCACCAGGCGGCGGAATTTGAGGTGCTTCGGCGGATCCATGTTGATCATCAGCATCCGCATCATTTCGATCTCTTCCGCCGTCGGATTCTGCAGCATGCAGGTGCGCTCGGCGGAAGAAAACAATAGCGGATTCTTGGATACGTAATCCAGCTCCTCCTGCCGCGTCACCGCCCAGTAGCCGGGGGTGGCGGCGTCGGCCGCGTGCCAGTAGACCGGCTCTTCCCGGCGCAGGTAACTGAAGACCTCCCGCGGCAGGCCGCCGCGGAAAGTATCGGGATTGTTGAGGTCGATATGGGGACACGTGGCCATGTTGCTCTCCTGAACCGTCGCTGGTTCGTGGCGGGAACTAATGGGTATTAGTCTGAGCCGCCTCGCGGGCGCCGTCAAGTCAGGACTTGCCGGAGAACACGTGTGTTGGCTGACAGATCGACAGCAGCCGCGCGGCTGACGTATCCTCGCCCCATGGCTAGCAAGATTTTCGACAAGCTCCCCGCCCCGGCAAGGCACTGGCTCGGCATCCTCGGTGCTGCGAGCCAGAACTGGCTGGCGAGCCAGGCCTTCATTTACGCGGCAGCGCTGGCGTTCTTCACCGTATTCTCTATCGCGCCGATCATGGTGGTGGTTGTCACCCTGGTCGGGCTGGTTCTTGGCGAGAGTGCGGCCCAGGGTGAAATCTTCGAACAGCTCGAGGGGACTCTCGGCCCGGAAGCGGCAGGCGTGGTGCAGACGGCGGTGATCAATTCCCAGATCGACCAGAGTGGCATCTGGCCGGCGCTGATCGGGGTCGCCGCCACCGTGGTCGGTGCCACCACGGTCTTCGCCCAGATGCAGCAATCCCTCAATCAGATCTGGGACGTCGCGCCACGCCCCTCCAGGAGTGGCATGTGGGTCTTCCTCAAGGCCCGGGTGCTGTCGCTGACCATCATCCTGGCGATCGGGTTCGTGCTGCTGGTCTCGCTGCTGTTGTCCGTGGCGCTGCGCGGGGTCATGGCGTTTGCCGAGGGATGGCTGCCGATTCCTGGCTGGGCGCTGGTGAGCATGGAACTGTTCCTGTCGCTGTTCGTGGTCACGCTCCTGTTCGCGGCGATGTTCAAGATCCTGCCCGACGTGCTGCTGTCCTGGCGGGATGTCCTGCTCGGTGCGTTCCTCACTGCAGTGCTGTTCACGGTCGGCCGCTCCCTGATCGCCATGTACCTGGCCAATACCGCGACGGCATCGGCCTACGGCGCCGCCGGCTCTCTGGCGCTGCTGCTGCTCTGGGTAAACTATTCCTCGCTGATCCTCCTGTTCGGGGCGGCGTTCACGCGTGCCCACCTCGAAGGCAGGGGCATGCCCGTCCGGCCCAAGAGCACGGCAGTGTGCGTGCACCGGGAATTGGTCGAGGACCTGCCGGAGGGCTGAGGTTTCTGCTGAAGATTCACCGTCCCGCGTCCCTTGCGTTGCCAATACCACCATATGATAAGGTGGCATTCGGCCCTCAACGATGTACGAGTAAAAGTTGAACGGACCTGTCATCTAACCATAAGAATATGAGAGGACATGATCATGTGGACCAATCAGAAAAATTCAAACCGAACTCCACCCCGTCTCCGTGCCGCACTTTTGCCGCAGATTTTTCGGCGATCCCTCGCTGCATCTCTACTGATATCTGTTAGCGGGACTCTGTCCGCCGAGCAATCGATAATGGAAGAAATTACAGTGACCGCGCAGAAGCGCGAGCAGTCTCTGCAGGATGCGTCTGTGTCGGTATCGGCGTTCTCTGGCGATGCAATTGAAAAAATGGGGTTTGAAGAGGGGCTGGATATCGTCGCACAAGTGCCGAACATGAATTTTTTTGCGATCTTCGGCGAGGCATCAAGCCCCTCTATCAGCCTGCGAGGTATCAGTCTGGTGAATTTTTCCGACTCCTGGGAAGCGCCAGTCGCAATGTACGTGGATGATGTTTACCGCGGTAATCCCGCCGGTTCGGCCATCCAGTTGTTCGACCTGAAGCGCGTTGAGGTACTCCGCGGTCCTCAGGGTACCCTCTACGGGCGCAATGCAACCGGCGGATTGGTTCACTATATCTCCAACGATCCGACAGACCAATTGGAGGCCTCTGCGAGCTTTCAGGTAGGCAGCTATTCAGAGCGCGTCTTCGAGGGCATGGTGAGCGGGCCACTCAGTGATGGCATGCGCGGCCGTGTAGCAGTCAAAGTCAACCAGGCCGATGGCTGGCAGAACAATAATGCCGATCCAGTCAACGATTACGGGTTTCCGGTCGACATTGATCAGGATCTTAACGAAACGGACAGTATAGGTTATCGCGCAAAACTGGCAGTAGATATCGGGGCTGACGGTGAACTGCTTCTCGACGTACATGGCAGCCAGGCCGATCAGGCCAGTGTGGGCTTTGCGCACATGGGCTACCAGGAAACACCGGGAGGCGAAACCTGCGCGATGTCTCGCATTCACAGAGGGGAATGCACCAGCAATACCTTTCAAACGACCGGTATTGAGCAGGCGGGTGGCGATTTCAATCCAGAAGACGTTTCCTCCAGTGTCAGCGGTGGCCTGGATACGGAAATTGATACCTTTGGCGTTTCGGCAAGGTTGGAGTGGGCCTTTGCAAATGGCATGGATCTGACTTCCGTTACCGCGTATGAAAAGCTGGAAAAATATCTGCAGGATGATGGCGATGGTGTTGGTAGCGGCCCTGCTTTTGATGTGTTCTTCGACGAGGAATATACCTCCGATGCCAAGCAATTATCCCAGGAGTTTCGGCTGAGCAAGACCGATGAAGTTTCAACCTGGGTGGTCGGCTTGTACCTTTACGATGACGAGCGGGATATGCGGACGCAAAATCCAACTGCTGTTGAATTTGCCGACGCCGCCTCGTTCGATTTTGCCCATCGTGAAGATGTTTCACTCGAGTCCCAGTCCACCGCACTATTTGGTCAGTGGGAATGGTATTTCTCCAATGGATTCACTCTGATTCTGGGAGCTCGCTATACAGATGAGGAGCGAGACTACGATTACGTGAGGAATGTTTCCTACTACAATACGCCAACCACCACCACGCCAACCCTGGTCCAGGACTCGATATCTGACGATAATTTTTCCGGCCGGATTGGTCTGGACTGGCGGCCAGGGGAGGAGATGCTGGTATACACCAGTCTATCCACGGGTTTCCGCAGCGGAGGCTATTCGGCCAGTTACAACAGCGTGCCGGAAGCGTTTGAACCAGTGGATTCAGAAGAAATGACCAACTTTGAAGTTGGCCTGAAAACCACGCTACTGGATGGCAGAGCCCGGTTAAACAGCGCTGCGTTCGTCTATGAACTGGAAGGTTTTCAGGCTCAGCTGTTTGACACCCTGGCGAGTGGAGCGCGCATCCTCAATGCCGGTGATGTTACCGGTTACGGCCTGGAAGTGGAGCTCACCGCCCAGGTGGCCGATGATTTCGAGTTGATTTTCGGGGCAGGCTACCTGTCAACTGAAATGGACTCGGATCAATCAAGCCCCGTGGCAGGTGATTTCTATGATTACGATGGCATAGAATTGCCTTCTGCGCCGGAGTGGAGCTTCAATACGGTCATGCGCTACTACATTCCCCTGGGCGAGTCGGGCGAAATTACTCTGCAGGCGGATTATTCCTGGCAAGATGACCACTTCCTTCAGGTGGAAAACGACCCCTACTCTCGCCAGGACGGTTACGGCATTGCCAATGCAAGAGTCAGCTGGGCATCATCGGATGGACGCTACATCCTGGAGGCCTTTGTCAATAATCTGAGCGATGAAGAGTACTTCACCTATCAGAATACTTTGGGCGATGACTGGGGCTATGGAGTCTGGGGTAAGCCTCGCATGGTAGGGGCGCGGCTTACCTGGCACTTATGATAGCTGCAGGGGCAAGCGCCGCTGACGCACACCGGTGGCGGCAAAGAGGGCATTGGCCAGTGCCGGTGCCGCCGGCGGAGTGCCCGGCTCACCGACACCGGTAGGCGGCGCGTCGCTGTCGAGCAGCACGACCGTCATCGGCGGCACCTCGTTCTGGCGCAGGATGGGGTAGTCGTGATAATTGCCCTGCTCTACCGCGCCGTCCTTGAGCGTGATCTCGCCGTACAGCGCGGCACTGAGGGCGAACACGATGCCGCCAATCATCTGGTCACGGACAATATCCGGGTTGATCACCTGGCCGCAGTCCACCGCACAGTACACATGCTCCAGTTTGGGCTTGCCATCCGCGAGCGAGACTTCCACCACTTCCGCTACCACCGAATGGAACGACGCGTGCACTGCCAGCCCCTGGAAACGACCCGGGGCGGCCCGGCCCCAGTTGGCCGCCTCCGCCACCGCATCCAGTACCCTGCGTTCCGGCGCGTCCGGCGCCAGGTAGCGGCGGCGGAAAGCCAGCGGGCAGATTCCCGCGGTGTGGGCCAGTTCATCGACAAAACTTTCCACCACAAACGCCGTGTGGCTGTGGCCCACGGAACGCCAGTAGCCCAGCGGCACCGGTAGCGGCAGATTTTGATACTGCACGCTGACACCGGCAAAAGCGTAGGGCAGCTCCTTGGCGCCTTCCACCGAAGCGAAGTCCTTGCGCGCCGCCGCCTTGCCCGCCAGCCGGCGCGCCCCGGCGGGTACCCACTGGGGCAGCATGGTACCGGCGAATACGGGGATCACCTGCTGGTTGATGCTCGGGCCAACGATGCGGTGGCGCCAGTGACTGACCTCGCCTTCCGCACCCACCCGCGCCTGTATTTGCCCGGCCATCGCCGGGCGGTACCAATCGTGGCGGACATCGTCTTCCCGGCTCCACACCAGTTTCACCGGGCGCTCCAGCTCGCGCGCAATCGCCACCACTTCAGCGACATTGTCCGCAGCGGCACGGCGGCCAAACCCGCCGCCCAGGAACTGGTTGTGAATGACCACCGCCTCCCGCGGGACCCCCAGCACCCTGGATGCCGCATCCTGCGCCACATCCGGCGCCTGGGTCCCGACCCAGACTTCGCAGCCTCCCGGCGTCAGCCGGCAGGTGGCGTTCAGCGGCTCCATCGGCGCGTGCGCCAGAAAGGGTACCTCGTAGCGCGCGTGCACCAGCTCGCCGCCCTCGGCGTCGGGACCAGAGTCATCGCGCACACTGAGAAAATCGTCCCCGTCCAGCGCCGCCGCCATGGCACTGGCAATCGCCGCGCTATCCCGCAGACCCTCCGCGGGTGGGGTAAAGCGGACGTCGACCTTGGCCGCGGCCTGACGCGCGGGCCAGTAGCCCTCGGCCACGACCGCGACCCCATGCTCTGTGGCAAACACCGCAGCCACACCGGGCATATCAAGCGCTGCGGCGGCGTCAAAGGTTTCCACGGCACCATCGAACCAGGGGCAGCGCAGCAAGACCGCGGTCAGGCAGCCCTCGGGGGCGACATCAATACCGAATTGTGCCGTGCCGTCGCTCTTGGCCAGCGCGTCCACACGCTGCTCATAGCGGCCTATAAGGCGAAACTCCGCTGCAGGTTTCAGGGCAACAGCCGCGGCGGCGGGCAGTGTGCGCGCCGTCGGCACCAGCTCGGCATAGGACAGCAGCACCCGACCATCATTGCTGCGGACCTTGCCGTCGCTCACCTGCAGCGCGTCCTGCGGCAATCCGCTCTGGCTCATGGCGGCGGCGATGAGCGTTTCCCGCGCGCTCGCCCCCACCTGGCGCAGGATGTCGTAGTACACCCGGATCGAGGCGCTACCGCCGGTAATCTGCAGGCGCATTTCCGGGTCGGCAAAGGCGCTGTGCACCGGCGCCATTTCGTAGCGCACCGTGGCCGGGTCCACTTCCAGTTCCTCGGCCACCAGGGTCACCATACCGGTGACGATCCCCTGGCCCATTTCCGCCTTGGGGATCTGCAGCGTGACCACGCCATCGGTGTCAATGCGCAGGAATGCGTTGGGCCTGAAGTCGGCCTCACTGCCGACCTGCAGCGGCTTGTCCGAGCAGCCAGTGAGCTGAAAGCCAAGCGTCAGGGCACCCCCGGCAATGGACACATTACGAATGAACTGACGCCGGGTTTGCTTCACGAGTCAGCCTCCGCAGATGGTTCCCAGTGCGCCACTGCGGCGACGCTGAGAATTGCCCGCTGCACCTTGTGATAGGTACCGCAGCGGCACAGGTTGCCCGCCATGGCCTGGCGAACGGCCTCTTCGTCCGGGGCGGGGTTGGCAGCCAGCAGCGCCGCAGCGGACATGATCTGCCCCGACTGGCAGTAGCCACACTGGGGGACGTTGTGCGCCACCCAGGCCTGTTGCAGCGGGTGCTTGCCGCCCAGCCCCTCAATGGTCGTTACCGCCTTGCCCGCTACCGCTTCCAGCGGCAGCGAACAACTGCGCACCGCTGTTCCGTCCAGATGCACAGTGCAGGCACCGCAGAGGCCCATGCCACAGCCGAACTTGGTACCGGTCAGCTGCAGGTTGTCGCGCAGCGCCCACAGCAGTGGCGTCTGCGGGTCGGTGTCCAGGCTGACATCGCTGCCGTTGAGAGTGAAGGTTATCATCGGGCTAGAGCTTCAACTCCTTGATCAGTTGCAGGACATCGTCGTGATGGCTCTTGGTAGCAACCTTGTCCATCACGTGCTTGAGGCGGCCATCCTTGCCGATGATGAAGCTGGTGCGAAGGATGCCCATGAACTCCCTGCCCATGAATTTTTTCAGACCCCAGGCGCCGTACTTTTCCGCGACGGCGTGGTCTTCATCCGACAGCAGGGTGAAGTTGAGATCCTGCTTCTCGATGAACTTGCCCAGCCGCGCGACCGGATCCGGACTCACCCCCAGCACCACGGTATCTGCCTTGGCCAGCGCTTTCTGACTGTCGCGGATACCACAGGCCTGCACGGTACAACCTGGAGTCATGGCCTTGGGGTAGAAATAAAGCACCACATTTTTCTTGTCGCGGAACTGCTTCAGGGTGACGGTCTTGCCGTCCTGGTCGGGCAGGGAAAACGCCGGTGCCAGATTACCAATCTTGGGAAATGCCATTGCCTGCTCTCCTTGTGCTTGCGACTGTGCCGACGTTCCGGGTCACTACCCGGGGGGCCGTCTGCGTTCGATTGCCGAAACCCTCACCGGAAACCGGCCGGTGACAACATCGGTGAAATACTCTTTCAGGGTTGCGTGGATCACCGGGAACGCGATCTCGTCCCAGGGGATCTCATCCTCGAGAAACAGGCCACTCTCGGTGCTCTCCGGGCCCACGCCATAGGCGCCGTCAATCAGCTCGCAGCGGTAGAACATGTAGACCTGGCTGATATGAGGCACATCGAAGATGCGATACAACTCGAGGTCACTCACCCGAGCCCTGGCTTCTTCCCAGGTTTCCCGTGCTGCACCCTGCACCGTGGTCTCGCCGTTTTCCATAAAGCCGGCGGGCAGGGTCCAGTAGTCGCGACGCGGTTCAATGGCGCGCTTGCACAGCAGGACCTTGCCCTGGTGGACCGGCAGGCAACCCACAATCACCCGCGGGTTGATGTAGTGGATTGCCTCACAGGAAATACAGACAAAGCGCTCGCGGTCATCCCCCTCCGGAATCCGCAGGCTTACCTCGGCGCCACAGCTGGTACAGAACTTCATCACATCCACTATCCGTTATCAGGCCAGTGCGCGATAGGCGCCACTGAAAAACACCAGTGGCTCCCCTTCCGGGCGTACGTGCATCGCGTCCACACGCCCGACGATGATGAGATGATCGCCACCGGGATGGGTGGCGTCCAGGCTGCACTCGAAACTTACCAGCGCGTCGTGAATAATCGGGGCCCCGCCATTCTCGCCCGGAGTAAAGTGCTCCGGGTCCAGCAGATGGTCACCCTTGCGCGCGTAGCGGGAGGACAGCTCCTGCTGGTTGCCCGCGAGGACATTGATCGCATAGTTTCTGGCGCCGGAATAGGCCCCAAACACCTCCGAATTGTTCTGCAGGTTCCACAGCACCAGCGGCGGGTCCAACGACACGGAGCTGAACGAATTGGCGGTGAGCGCCAGGGCTTCTCCCTCCTCGGTTACCGCGGTAATCAGACACACGCCGGTGGCGAAGCGCCCCAGGGCATTGCGCAGTTCACGTACATCCAACTCCATGTCTTACTCCCGTATAGATACTGTTATCGACAAAAATCGGTTCACCCGGCACCGTCTGTGGAGGGCTGCCAACGCGCTGCGCGCTCCTCGTCACTGCCGCGAGACTCTACCCAGGCCGCACCTGCGGGGCCGTGCTCCTTCTTCCAGAACGGCGCCCGGGTTTTGAGAAAATCCATGATAAAGTCACAGGCCGCAAAGGCCTCACCCCGGTGCGCAGCGCTGACCCCGACCCAGACAATGGGCTCCCCCGGCCCCAACCGACCCACCCGGTGTACCACCGCGGCTGCCAGCAGGGGCCAGCGCGCCGCTGCATCCTCCAGAATCGCCAGCAGGCTGCGCTCGGTCATGCCCGGGTAGTGTTCCAGTTCCAGGCAGGTCACGGCCGCTGCGCCCGCGCCACCGCGGACGTGACCGGTAAACGTCACCACGGCCCCGCTGTCAGCGCTCGCCAGCGCCTGCTGTAGCGCTCCGGGATCAAACGCCTGTTCCTGAACTTGTACGGTCAGCGCCGCAGTGGCCATTGCTCAGCCGCCGGTCACTGGTGGGAAAAATGCCACCTCGTCGCCCGCCTGCAGCCGGGCTGCGGAATCGGCAACGCGCTGGTTCACCGCGACCACCAGGTTGGGTTGGCCGAGGGCCGCCTGCCACTGCGGGCCGCGCTGACACAAACCGGACAGCAGCCCGTGCACCGTGGCGCGGTCTTCCGACCAGGGCAGCTCGAGGCTGTCGCAGCCGACCTGCTCGCGCACTCGCGCAAAAAACAGGACCCGCAGCATCAGGCCGCGCCATCCTCGCGCTGCCAGTCACCCGATTTGCCGCCGCGCTTCTCAGCCAGGCAGATATCGCGGATGACCATGCCCCGGTCGACGGCCTTGCACATATCATAAATGGTCAGGGCGGCCACCGAGGCAGCGGTCAGGGCCTCCATTTCCACCCCGGTCCGGCCCTCAAGCCGACAGCGCGCGGCGATGTGCACCACGCTGTTTTCCGCGTCCAGCGAGAAATCCACATCGATGCTGCTCAACATCAGGGGGTGGCACAGGGGAATCAGGTCCGCGCACTTCTTGGCGGCCTGAATGCCGGCGATACGGGCCACTGTCAGTACGTCGCCCTTGGCATGTGCGCCGGCTTGCAGCAGACGCATGGTCTCCGGCTGCATGCACACGCGCGCTGTCGCAACCGCTTCGCGCCGAGTTTCGGGCTTGCCCCCCACGTCCACCATGCGGGCCGTGCCCGACGCGTCCAGATGCGTCAGTTCCGCCATTGCCTGCTATTCCCATGTCGCCCATTACAGCGGCGAGAGTGTATCCAATCAGCTGCCAGATTAACACCGGCACTGAGCGCTTGTGCCAGCCAGCATGGCCGTTTTGGCGCCTTGCCGGCTCCCCATAATCGGTTAGAGTAGGCCCCAGTTAAACAATCCATACCCGCACAAGGATACGAGGCATGAGCAAACTCTCTCTGGGATTGCAGCTGGGCTACTGGGGCGCACAGCCGCCGCCAAATCTGGTGGCGCTGGCCCAGGAAGCGGAGCGGCTGGATTTTGACTCGGTGTGGGTGGCGGAGTCCTGGGGCAACGACTGCTTCACGCCGCTGGCCTGGATCGGCAGCCAGACCTCACGGATCCGCCTGGGCACGGCCGTGGCCCAGCTCTCCGCCCGCACCCCGACCGCCTGCGCCATGGCCGCACTGGCCCTGGATCACCTGTCTGGCGGGCGCATGATCCTGGGCCTGGGAGTCTCCGGCCCGCAGGTGGTCGAAGGCTGGTACGGGGCACCCTACAGCAAACCGGTAACCCGAACCCGCGACTACGTCGACATCATCCGCCAGGTGCTGGCGCGGCAGGCTCCGGTTACCAGTGATAGCGAGTTCTATCCCCTGCCCTACCAGGGCCCGGGTGCCTGGGGCATGGGCAAGCCCCTGAAGTCCATCGTCCACCCGCTGCGGGCCGACCTGCCGATATTCATCGGCGCCGAGGGGCCAAAGAATGTCGAGCAGACAGCGGAAATCGCCGATGGCTGGCTACCCCTGTACTACTCCCCCTACCGGCAGGAGGTCTATGCCGATCAGCTGCGCAATGCCAAACCCGGCTTCGAGATCCCCGCCCTGGTGTTGTGCAACATCAATGACAACCTCGATGAAGCACTCTACCCGGTCAAGGCCATGCTGGGGTTCTACATTGGCGGCATGGGCTCGAAGGCGCGCAACTTCCACAAGGAACTGATGGCGCGGATGGGCTTTGCCGATGAAGCCGAGCAGATCCAGGAGCTGTTCTTTGCCGGCAAACGCGACGAGGCCATCGCCCTGGTCCCGGACCAGTTTGCCGACGAGATCTCTCTCTGTGGCCCCCGGGACAGGATCCGGGAAAAAATCCGCGACTGGGAGAATTCGCCCGTCACCAGCCTGCTGATCAACGGCGACAGCACATTGCTGCGAAACATGGCGGAGCTCGTCCTTTGACCTGACCTGCACAGCGGTTATATTGGCGGGACATAAAAAACACAAGGAAGCCACACCGTGAGCCAGACGGCACAGGATTATTCGGCCGGTTACAAACGTTTTGTCCTGGTCATGCTGACCATTGTCTACGCCTTCAATTTCGTCGATCGCCAGATTCTGGTCATCCTGCAGGAGCCGATCAAGGCCGACATGGGCCTGTCTGACGCCCAGCTCGGGCTGCTCAGCGGCTTCAGTTTTGCCCTGATCTACGTGACCGCCGGCATTCCGATCGCCTACTGGGCCGATCGCGGCAACCGCCGCAACATCGTGTCCCTGGCTCTGGCGGTGTGGAGCGGCATGACCGCCCTTTCCGGCTTCGTGCAAAACTACGGCCAGCTGCTGGCGGCGCGCATCGGTGTCGGCCTCGGCGAGGCGGGCGGCAGCCCACCGGCCCACTCCATGATCAGCGACTACTTCCCCCCGGAACAGCGCGGGCGTGCCCTGTCGTTCTACTCCATGGGCATCTACATCGGCATCCTGTTTGGCTTTGCCTTCGGCGGCATGATTGCTGAAGCCTTTGGCTGGCGCACGGCCTTCCTGGTAGTGGGCATTCCCGGGGTGATTTTCGCCGTGGTGCTGCGGCTCACGGTGCAGGAGCCTATCCGGGGGCGCTGGGACACGGCGGCCGAGACCGCGCATCGGCCAAGCTTCGCCGAAACCATGGCGGTGCTGAAACAGCTGCCTTCGTTCTGGTACATCGCCGTGGGCTGTGCGCTCATGGCCTTTGTCGGTTATGGCGTCGGCAACTTCTTTCCCTCCTTCCTGATCCGCAACCATGGCCTCAGCATCGCCCAGGTTGGGGTGGTGCTTGCTCTGGTGTCCGGCATCGGCGGTGCGGTGGGCACCTATCTGGGCGGTTACCTGGGTGATCGCTTTGGCGCTCGCGACCCGCGCTGGTACCTTTGGGTCCCAATGTATGGCGCTCTCATCGCCTTTGGCCCGTACCTCTATGTGTTGCTCACAGACAACACCACGCACCTGCTGATCATTCTGGTTTTCACCAACATCCTCACCGCGCTGTACCTGGGCCCCTGCATCGCCATGTCCCACGCCCTGGTGCCGCCGTCAATGCGCGCCCTGACCTCCGCCATCCTGTTCTTCGTGTTGAACATGATCGGGCTTGGCCTCGGCCCCTTTCTCACCGGCCTGACCAGCGACCTGCTGGCCCCTCGCTTTGGCGACCAGAGCCTGCGCTATGCCATGGTCCTGGCCTCCATGACCGCGCTGGTTGCGATTGCGCTATTCTACCTGGGAGCCCGCAAGTTGCCGGCTGACCTGGCCAAGCGCAAGAGTGACCGGGATGCCCTGGCGGTGGTCTGAAGCTGCGCACCGGCGGCAGCGAACCGTGATTCTGTCGCCAAGCCGCGCGCGGATCCTGGCGTGACCGCGGCAGCTATTTCACAGGCAGCCCTGGACGCCGCGCGCCAGCGCAATCTGGGACACAGGCTGGTGGCGCTCGCCGATGACTTTTCCGGCAGAGTACTGGCGGCCTATCACCTGCAAGGCTACACCGAGATCCGCCCCGTACACGGGGCTGTCCTGCGCAATCTCGAACTCGGTGGCACCCGGCTCACCGTACTGGCCGCTCGCGCCGGCATCACCCACAGGGCCATGGCCAAACTGGTAGCACCTGTGATGGCCATGGGGCTGATCCAGCAGCGACCGGACCCGGAGGATGCACGCGCACGGCTGATCAGCTACACGCCGCGAGGTATCCAGCTGCTGCAACAGTCAAGCGCGATCATTGAAAGTATCTACCGGGTGTATTCCAGGGCCATCGGCGCCGAGGCCCTGCAAGCCCTCGAGCTGAGACTGTATGAATTCCTGACCGCGCTTGATATTGAGATCACGCTCAGTGGCCAGCAGGCCCTGCATTCGGTGCGGCCGGAAAAGCCCCGCAGCAACAGGAAAACCTATGTATCCCACAACATCGGCCGCTATCTGCAGCTGCTTGGGGATGATTATCACCGACGCTGCGCCCGCATCGTGGAGGCTGCGGGGCACACCGGTGTGCGCATCGACCATCTCGCCGTGGTCAGCCACCTGAGCCTGAGCGGCATGACCCTGTCGCAACTCTCCGAATCAGCGGGCATTACACTACAGGCTACGGGCAAGCAAGTTGCGTCACTGCAGCGTCTGGGGTATATCACTGTGGCGGTAGACTCCCGGGACAAGCGGGTGCGTCGGGTCGCTTTCAGCGCTCAAGGTCACGCTTTCATTGCCGCCTTGCTGGCTGCTTTCGCCAGCATCGAGGCAGACTACAGCAGCGTTGTCGGTCGGCGGAAGCTCCAGTACCTGCAGACAAGCCTGGCGCACGCCGCCAGCGCTCTCGGCCTCAGCGTGCCACTGTCCAGTCCGGCGAGGCTTTAACACGGAGATCATGAAATGAATATTGCCCCAATCGAGCGCAGGCACGGGAGCCACCCGGTTTTACGCCTGGTGCTCGCCTGCATGCTCCTGTGCGCTGCAGCCAACAACCTGGCAGCGGCGGCCGCAGATCCGGCACCGCAGGTCGAGGTCAGGCGAGCCCCGCCCGACGCACCCAACGTCGTGGTAATCCTGCTGGACGATGTGGGATTCGGTGCCGCAAGCACCTTTGGTGGCCCCGCCCAAACCCCTACGCTGGAACGACTCGCCCGCTCCGGCCTGCGCTACAACCGTTTTCACACGACGGCGCTGTGCTCGCCGACGCGAGCCTCCCTGCTCACCGGCCGCGACTCCCATGTCGCCAATGTCGGTGCAGTGATCAACTCTTCCAATGCCTACCCGGGCTATCAGGGAGTACTGCAACCCGAGACCGCGACCATCGCCGAAATACTGCGCAGCAGCGGCTACAGCACGGCGTTGTTTGGCAAATGGCATCTGGTACCCGACTGGGAAGCTTCGCCAATCGGGCCTTTCGACCGCTGGCCCGTGGGCCAGGGCTTCGAGAAGTTCTATGGCTTCCTGGGCGGCGAGACCGATCAGTTTGAACCCACGCTGTACGAGGGGACCACCGCGGTGCGCCGCCCGCCGGGAGAAAACTATCACCTGACCGAAGATCTGGCGGAACAGGCCGTACGCTGGATGAAGTTGCAAAACTCCCTGGCCCCCGAGCGGCCGTTTTTTCTCTACTTTGCGCCCGGCGCCACGCACGCACCGCTGCAGGTTCCGCAGTCGTGGATCAGCCGCTACCGCGGACAGTTCACCCAGGGTTGGGACACGCTGCGGGAGGACACATTCCAGCGCCAGAAGGCGCTCGGGGTCATTCCCGCCGATGCGCGCCTGACGCCGCGTCACGAGGGTATTCAGGCCTGGGATAGTCTTGGCTCAAAGGAGCAGATCGTGGCCGCCCGGATGATGGAAGCCTTCGCCGGTTTCCTGAGTCACACCGACGCCCAGGTCGGCCGGATAGTGGATACCCTGCAAGCGCTCGACCTGTTCGACAACACCCTGTTCATCTATGTGGTCGGCGACAACGGCGGCGAGGGCGCTGCCGGCAACAAGGGCAGTACCAATTATCTGGGCGCCCTGCAGGGCATGCAGGAACCGCTCTCGCGGCAGCTTGAGCAACTCGACGACATTGGCGGACCCAACAGCTTTGCCCTGTACCCGGCGGGGTGGGCCTGGGCGACCAACGCCCCCTTCCCCTGGGTCAAGCAGGTTGCCTCCCACCTCGGCGGAACCCGTACGCCAATGGTTGTAAGCTGGCCACAGCGTATCCGCGACCAGGGCGGGCTGCGCAGCCAGTTCTCCCATGTCAACGACATCACGCCCACCATTCTCGACGCTGTTGGCCTGTCGCAGCCTGAGATGGTTGACGGCGCCCGGCAGTTGCCCATGGATGGCGCCAGCCTCTTGCCCAGCTTTGCCGACCCCGAAGCGCCAGAGCACAAGCTTACCCAGTATTTCGAAGTCCACGGCCATCGCTCGATCTATCACGAAGGATGGCTGGCCTCGGCGCGCCACAGCATGCTGCCCTGGGATGTCGGCTTGCCGGTGTCTCCCACGCCTTTCGAGGACGACACCTGGGAGCTCTACCATCTGGAACAGGACTTCAGTCAAAGCAGGGATCTGGCGCAGGAAATGCCTGACAAGTTGCGCACACTGCAGGCGTTGTTTCACAGTGAAGCAGAGCGCGTCGGAATCCTGCCCCTGCGCAACGCGCTGGCGGTTCGCAGCAGCGCGCCACTGCCCAGCCTGCGCAGCAATCGCGAGCGCTTCACCTTTTACGAAGGCGCGGTCGCGATTCCCGAAAGCGGCGCGCCGGGCATGGTCAATCGTTCCTGGCAACTGCAGGCTGAAGTGGTGGTTGCCGCGAAAGGCAACAGACCGCCGCAGGGCGTCATTGCAGCGTTGGGCGCGACCGGCAGCGGCTGGTCCCTGTATCTGGATGGGGACAGCCGACCCGTGTTCGAGTACCGGGTGTTCGAGGTCGCCAGGATCAGGATCGCAGGGCAAGAGCCATTGCAGCCGGGTGAACAGCGCCTAACACTCGTATTCGACTATGACGGCGGCGGTTACGGCCGGGGCGGACAGTTCACTCTGATGCTGGGTGACGACACCCTGGGGCAGCAGCGGACACCCGCCACGCCGCCGGGATTCTTTTCCATTGATGAGACCTTCGATATTGGCGTAGACACCGGCTCGCCGGCGGGAAACTACCCTCCGGGCGCCACTGTCGGTTACCCGCTCGCCGGTGCCCGAATAGGTCGCGTTGAGATCGAACTGCGGTAACAGGCTGAACATCTGAACCGCCCTCAGCCGCCTGCCGACTCTACTTGCAATATACGATACCTGGTTTACTATCAGCGGGTGTGAGCGATGCCTGGTTTGGTGGTTGCCGGGGTATCTCACGACGATTCCCGTTTGACCCGAGCGACCGGAGACCGATGAGATGAATAATAGATATAACAAGCTCAAGCATACCCTGACCCTGGCCAGCTGCTGCCTCGCCGCAGCCCCCAGCCTGGCCCAACAAGACGCGACGGTACGCACCCAGGTACTGGAAGAAGTCGTTGTCACCGCACAGAAACGCCAGGAAAGCCTGCAGGAGACGCCGATTGCAGTCTCCGCCTTCGACATTGGTGCGCTGCAGCAAATAGGCGTCGGGGAGCCTGGCGATGTTGCCCTCTATACGCCCAACCTGGAGATCCGCAAACCGCCGGGCAGCTCCGATAATTACGGCTACAGCATGCGCGGCATGTCCTCCACCGACCCCTCCCTGTTGACCGAACCGACTGTGGGCCTGTACGCCGACGGTGTCTATATCGCGCGGATATCCGGAGCGTCGTTCGATACCGTCAACCTCGAGCGCATAGAGGTCCTGCGCGGTCCCCAGGGAACCCTGTACGGGCGCAACGCCATTGGTGGTGCCATCAATCTGGTAACACGCAAGCCCGGTGAAGAGTTTGGCTTCAGCCAGAAACTTTCTGTCGGCAACTATGACTACTTCCGCAGTGAAACCTCGGTCGATACGGGGATGTATGGGGACTTTGCCGCGACCCTGTCCTACACCCACTGGACCCGGGAAGGCTGGCTCGACAATTCCGAGGCAGACAACAAACTGGGGGAGACCAAAAAGTCCGAGGCGGCGCGGTTCGCTCTACGCTGGCAACCGAACGACGCCCTGACCGCGGACTATGTATTCGATTATTCGGATCGGGACAGCAACGGTGCCATTGTACAGCTGGTTCATATCCGGCCCTTCCAGGCAGGCCTGGGCGGCCCGATCTATGCCCAGGCCGCGGCGGTGGCTTCGCCGCGGCGCCAGAGCAGCCTGCCCATGCCGTTTTCGGATACGGCAGCCAACTGGTCAACCATCAGGGGCCATGCCCTCACCGTGGAATGGGCCAGCGACAGCTTCACCCTGAAGTCCATCACCGCCTATCGCGACTGGGATTCGGGAACAACAGAAAACGAATACGGCAGCTTCCCTTCAGACGGGGTAAACGTGCTCAACGGGATGGGCGGCGTTATTCCCGCAGGTGAGTATGTCCCGCTGTTTATCGCCAGCCGCGACAGCAAGCAGGACCAGTTCACCCAGGAGTTCCAGATGCTGGGCACGGCGCTGAATGAGCGCCTGCAATACACTCTGGGCCTGTATTACTTCGAGGAGGAAACCTACGAGGACAACCCACAGTCTTTCGTGCTACCCGCCATTTTTGCCTATGGTGGACTGGATCAGGGGACGCAATCCTTCCTCTGCCAGGACCCGACCTTTGCCGACCCACTGGCCTGTTTCGGCAAGGATACCTTGCTCGGAACGCCCGTGTTTGTCTACGGCGCTGACAACGACTCAGTGGCGGCCTACAGCCAGTTGACCTACGCTGCGACTGAACAGGTGGATGTCACCGTGGGCCTGCGCTATACCCGCGACAACAAGACCGCGTTCCTGCGCAATTCGAACATTCAGCGCAATGAAGGCATCGAAGAAGTCGTTGGCGATGACTCCTGGTCCAATGTGACCCCGGCTCTCACCGTCAGCTATGCACCGAGTGACACGCTTAACACCTATTTCACTCTCTCCCGGGGGTTCCGCTCAGGCGGCTTCAATGCCCGTGCCGCAAGCTCCAGCGCCTTCGCCACACCGTTCGACGAGGAGAACGTAACCTCCTACGAGTTGGGGGTGAAGTCCGACCTGTGGCAGCAAAAGCTGCGGCTCAACGCGGCCCTCTTCCACTATGTCTACGAAGACAAGCAGGTAACCCAGTTTGAGGCTGGCTCCGGTGGCGCCTCGTCCATTATCGCCAATGCCGGGAAAACGGAAGCCATGGGCGTGGAGCTCGAGGCCGCCCTGATTCCCGTCACCGGGCTGTTGCTGAAGGCCAGTTACGGCTTCATAGACAACGACATCAAGGAGTTCGACACCACGCCCAGCAATCCGGTGACCGGCGTCGGGAGTGGCACGGAAAACGTCGATATCTCCGACATAGCCGAGACGATCCATACACCGCGGCACAATGCCAGCCTGATCGCCGAGTACACCTTCGAGCCATTCTCTTTCGGCCAGCTGGTGTTGCAGGCGGATGCCTCCTACAACAGTGAGCGCTATTTTCACCCCATCAACAACCTGTACGACTCCGCGGGCAAGCAGACGCTGATCAACGCCCGCGCAAGCCTGACGAATATCGAGGTCGGCTCCGGTTCGCTGCGTGTCTCTGCCTGGGGCAAGAATCTGGCGGACAAGGGCTATCGGGAATGGGGCATTGATTTCGGAGCCCTCGGCTTCGCCACCGACTCGTTCATCTTGCCGCGCATGTACGGGCTGGATGTCGTCTACGAGTTTTAACCATACACCTACGGAGCGTAAAAATGCAGGGAAGCAACAATCCCATCAATACCCCGGAGCAGCGCCAGCATGAACTACTGGCGCTGAGCTATTATCAGCACCCGGACATCGTCGCCGCCCGGGAGCAGGTGCGCGAGTTCTGGCTTGAGCACGCGGCTCCCAGCGCAACCATGCGCAGCTGCTTCGACTGGGCCTTCGAGGAAGTGATGTTCGGTGCCACGGTGTGGGCGCTGAACCAGGACCCGCTGTACCCGAAGGTCATTACCATCAGTCGGCTGCCCCACCGGCTCGCTGGCCAGGACATTCCCGGCAGCCGCTGGGGGATCGACAACCCCGACTCTATCTACCGGGTAATACCGGTGAGCCACGAATATCGCTACCTGATCCGCGGCCGGGTCGCCGAGCAACGGCTGGTGGAAAACTACTTCACGCTGTGGGGGCCGGAGATGCAGACCCTCGGCCTGCTCGATGGCAAGGACCTGGTGGTCGACGCCGACGGGCGCTTCGAGGTGACCGTGGACGCCAGCGCCGCGGATGGACGCCGCAACCATGTGCAGACGCCCCCCGGTAGCCACGAGTTCTATATTCGCGATGTGATTGCCAACTGGGGCTCTGATCGGGCCAACGAACTGTCGATCGAATTGCTGGAGCCCGCGCCCCCGCGTCAGCCCTTCAGCGAGGCGGAGAACCTGGAGCGGGTCAAGACCTACATGCAGCGCTGGGCGGAATCCACCACCCGCTGGAACCGGCAGGCAATGGACGGCCCGGTCAACGCCTTCGAGTTCACCATCGACCGCGACAGCGACGGTGCCCTGCGCAACCAGATTTATATCATGGGTTATTTCCGGCTGCCCGACCCAGACACCGCCATGGTGCTGGACGTCAACCTCGGTGGCGCCGACTACTTTATCGCGCCCATCACCAATATCTGGGGTACCAGCAACCAGATCACCGACCGCACCGGCTGCCTGAACCGGCACCAGTCCCGCGCCAATCCGGACGGGACCTACACCTTCGTCCTCAGCCTGCGGGACCCGGGTGTGCATAACTGGCTGGATCCTTCGGATCTCGACGAGGGCATCCTGACCCTGCGCTGGGCAGAGTTCGCCGACGGCACGCCCGGCGCCGACCTTGGCGTGCGCCAGCGTCTGGTAGCGCTGAACCAGCTGCAACAAGAGCTGAGCGGAAAACATCACTGGCTGACACCCGGGGAGCGGCAACAGCAGTTGGAAAAAAGGGCACAGAGTTACGCCTGGCGGCTGGAGGAATAACATGCCGACGCTAAAAGACTCTGTCTGGCTCATCTCGGGCTGCTCCACCGGTTTTGGCCGGGAGATCGCGCTCGCTGCGCTGGAGGGCGGCGCCCTGGTCGCGGTAACCGCGCGCAACCCGACCTCGGTCGCGGACATCTGTGAACGTTTTCCCGAGCAGGCGATTGCCCTGCAACTTGATGTCGGGTCTACAGAGGACATTGCAGTCTGTGTCGCCGCCACGCTCGCCCGTTTTGGCCGCATCGACGCGCTGGTCAACAACGCGGGCTACGGCTATGTGGCAGCCATCGAGGAGGGTGAGGAAGACGCGGTGCGCGCCTTGTTCGATATCAACTTTTTCGGCGCCCTGGCACTGACCCGCGCCGTGCTGCCGGTGATGCGTCGCCAGGGCAGCGGCCACATCATCAACAATTCCTCCCAGGCCGGCATCATGGCCAACCCGGGTACCGGCTACTACAGTGCCTCCAAGTATGCCCTGGAAGGCTTGATGGAGGCACTGCAGAAAGAAGTGAGCCCCCTGGGCATCCGCGTCACCTCGGTGCAACCGGGCGCTTTCCGCACCGATTGGTCGGGCCGCTCCATGCAGCGCTCCGGGGTCAGCATCGATGACTACAAACATGTGCATAAGCGACTGGACATGATTGCGGCCATCGACGGCAAGCAGCCGGGCGATCCAGTGCGGGCGGCGCAGATTTTCGTCGACCTGTACACTATGCCGGAAGCACCGGCACAACTGGTGCTGGGGGCAGGAGCCCTGGCGACTTACCGGGATAAACTGAGGGACGTCAGCGCCGGGCTGGATCGGCTGGAAACGCTCACCACGGCGGCCGACTATCCCGCCGCTTAAGCCTGTAGCCTTACCGATAACAAGAGGAGTCACGATGCGACCGACCACACTGCGTCTGGGTACACTCGTTGCAGCAACCGCACTCGCTGCCGCAGGCGCGGCTGCTGAAGCCCCCGCCGACAATGCAAGCTATTCACCCTGGCAGGGCCAGGACTACCCCAACCAGGTATTCTGGGGCGACACTCACCTGCACACCTCGGTCTCCCTGGATGCCAACCTGTTTGGCGCCCGGGACCTCGGGCCCGAGCACGCCTACCGCTTTGCCCGCGGCGAAACCGTAACGGCTACCAACGGCATGCAGGCCAGGATCAACCGGCCGCTGGATTTCCTGGTGGTATCGGACCACGCCGAGTACCTGGGTATCATGCCCCTGATCCGCGCCGGCGAGCCCGCGATTCTCGAAAACGAAACCGCCCGGAATTGGCGCGAGGTGCTCACTGCCGGTGATGCTATCGGCTTCGGGCGCATGATGCTGGACATCGGTGCCTCGTATGCCGCGGGCAGCCCCCTGGTTACCCTTCCCGACTCGCTGCCCTCCCCCTGGGAGGAAAACAACCGCATTGCCGACGAGGCGAACACGCCCGGCATATTTACCGCCTTTGTCGGTTTCGAGTGGTCGTCGATGCCCGACGGCAATAACCTGCACCGGGTGGTCGTGCTGCGCGACGGCGCCGACCGGGCCAACCAGGTCACTCCGTTCTCCGCCTTCGACAGCGATGATCCGGAAGCGCTCTGGCGCTATCTGGCAGACTACGAAGACAGCACCGGCGGCCAGGCCCTGGCCATTCCCCACAACAGCAACCTGAGCGGCGGACTGATGTTCGCACCGAGCACCTCCAGCGGCGCAGCGATGAGTGCAGACTACGCCCGCGAGCGCATGCGCTGGGAGCCGCTGATTGAAGTCACCCAGATCAAGGGTGACAGCGAGGCCCACCCGCTGCTGTCGCCCACCGATGAATTTGCCGACTACGGCACCTGGGACCAGTTCAATATCGACATGAGTGACCCCCAGCAGGACAGCATGCAGCGCTACCAGTACGCACGCCCTGCCCTGCAGCTGGGGCTGCAACTGGAACAGCGGATCGGGGTGAATCCCTTCCAGTTCGGGATGATCGGCAGCAGCGACTCGCACACCGCGCTGGCCGCGGTAGAGGAAGACAACTACTGGGGCAAGATGGTGACCCATGAACCGTCACCGGATCGCGCCAGCAAACTCTGGGGTATCCCGGAAGCCGAAATGAACAGCGCCATGCAGCTCGCATCCGGCTACGCCGCCGTCTGGGCAATGGAGAACACGCGGGAGGCCCTGTTCGATGCCATGCGCCGGCGCGAGGTGTATGCCACCACCGGGCCGCGTATGCGGGTCCGCTTCTTCGGCGGCTGGGAGTACACGGCGGATGATCTCGCCGGGCCCCACCCTGCCCTGCGCGGTTACCAGAAAGGTGTCCCCATGGGCGGGGAACTGCCGTCGCCAGCCGCAGCCGGCAAGGCACCCGTGTTCATGCTCTCCGCGCTCAAGGAGCCGGACGGCGCCAACCTGGACCGGATCCAGGTGGTGAAGGGCTGGGTGGACCGCTGGGGTGAGCCCCGGGAAAAAATCTATGACGTCGTCTGGGCCGGTCAGCGCCGCAGGAATGAGGCGGGCAAGCTGGAAGCAGTTGGCGACACCGTCGACCTGGCCCGCGCCAGCTATGCCAACACGATTGGCGATGCCGAGCTGGCGACGGTGTGGACCGACCCCGATTTTGACCCCTCCCAGCCGGCCGTCTACTACGCGCGGGTACTGGAGATTCCAACCCCGCGCTGGACCCTGCACGATCAGGTGCGACTGGATGCCAACATCCCACCCGGCACCGAGCTGGTACACCAGGAGCGCGCCTACACCTCACCGATCTGGTACCGGCCTGCACCCTGACCCTGCCTGGCCGGCGCGGCGGGTGCCGGCCCAGGGCCTAACTCCTGGCAGCGGTCTCCAACTTGGCCAGCATATCGGCGTAGATGCCCTCCAGCATGGCCTGCCCATCGGCCTCTTCTATCCCCTCCGGCTTTGCCTCACAGCGCCAGTGAGCCAGGGTCCGTTCGCCGTTGTCCAGCGACTCGAGCGCAACCGAGGCGCGGTATTCGCTGACCGGCATCGGCATCTTCGGAATGGTGTAGCTGAATGAGCGGCTCGCGGCGTCCATGGATTGCAGAACCTCGTCGATCGGATCCATGCCGGTCATGTGAATGCGGCGGGTCATGCCGATGCCGCTGCCGATAACCTCGATCCTGTCCCAGCCAGGGTACCAGTCCAGATTGCCGAAATTCTCCAGCAGCTCCCAGACCTTGCTCACGGGGGCATCCAGCTCCTTTTCTATGTTGACCTTGATCATCAGACTGCTTCCTCACTTGGATAGTTGGTTTTACGGCTGGTTGGTTTGGCGGAGGCCGTTTGTTGCCCGGCGCGGATCAGCCGCCCCGGCAGGGCGCCGGTGGGGACGCCATCTGCCATGATGACTTCCCCGGAAACGATGGTGTAGCGGTAACCGCTGGCACCCTGGAATACGCGGCGGCCACCGGCCGGCAAATCGTAGATCACCGCAGGCGTGTCAATCGCCAGGTGCTCCAGGTCGATGACGTTGATATCCGCCTTCATTCCCGGCTCCAGCGTGCCGCGATCGGCCAGGCCCATGCAGCGCGCGGTGTCGTGCGTGTGCATCCGCACCGCCTGTTCGAGACCGATGCGGGCGCCGCGCGTGCGGTCGCGCACCAGGTAACTGAGCAGCCAGGTGGGGATACTGGCATCCGCCAACACGCCGCAATGGGCCCCGGTATCCGCCAGGCTGATCACCGCGTTCTGGTCCGCCAGCATCTGCATCTGCCGGTCCAGGTTGCGGTTGTCATAACCAAACAGCGGGCAGTACAGCATGCGCTTGCCGTTGTTCTCCAGCAGCGCGTCGTAGGCGAACTCGGCGGGGGTTACCCCGGCCTGTTGCGCCCGGTATTCAATGCTGTCCTCACGGGCGGGCTCATAATCGGGCTGGTCATCCAGCACGTACAAGTTGTCAAAACCGGTGGCGATCTTGTCCATGATGTCGTGGCCCAGGTGCGGCGGCGTTTCGCTGACGATGGCCTGGCGCACCGCCGGCTCGCGCAGCTGCTGCAGGCGCGCTTCCGGGTCCAGCCCTGCCAGCGGCGCGTAGGCCTGGTGGAACATGAACGGATTGACCGTGCCCTCCCAGCCCATGAGAATATTGACCGGGCGCGCACCGACATGGGGGATCAGACGCGCGCCCTCGGCACGGGCGTCCTGCACGTACTGCAACTGCTTGAGCACCCGCGGCCAGTCGTCCTCGGTGCGGTAGAACAGGACGAAGTTCACCTGACAGTTGTTGTCGATGGAGAGGCGCTTCATCCACGCCATCTCCTCTTCCCAGTTGCTGAAATCCGACACCAGGCCGTAGATGCCCTGGCCGGTCTCGCCGATCACCTTGCCGATGCCCAGCAGTTCGCTGGCGTCGGCGTAGGTGCCGGGCATGACTTCACCGTTGCGGGTGGTGTGCAGCTGGGTGCGCGACGTGGTGAAGCCTACCGCGCCCGCGGCCAGGCCGTCGCGGACAATAGCCGCCATCTGCCGGATGTCATCCCCGGTGGCGGGCTCATTGTTCACCCCCCGCTCGCCCATGACATAGGTTCGCACCGCACAGTGCGGCACCTGGGCACCGATATCGATGGCCCGGGGCATACGGTCCAGGGCATCCAGGTACTCGGGGAAACTCTCCCACTCCCAGGTGATCCCTTCCGCCAGGGCGGCGCCGGGGATATCTTCCACATCCTCCATCACCTCGATCATGCGCTGGCGTTCGGCAGCATCCGGCTTGCAGGGCGCGAAGCCGACGCCGCAGTTGCCCATCACCAGGGTAGTGATGCCGTGGTTGGAGGCCGGGCTGCAGTACGGGTCCCATGTGGCCTGGCCGTCCATGTGGGAATGCGTGTCCACCCAGCCGGGCGCCAGCAGCAGGCCGGCGGCATCGAGCACCCGGTGGGCCTCGCCGGATACTTCGCCCACGGCGGCGATGCACCCGTCGACAATGGCCACATTGCCCGTATAGGCGGGCCGGCCAGTGCCGTCAACAATTTTCCCGTTACAAATCAGCAGATCGTACAAAGGGCCATCCTCCAGTATTTGCTTATCCTTTTTGTGCTCACCAGACTAGTGCAATCATTGCCCGCTGGAAAGTTTCCCGGCCCGGGAAGCGTCGCCAGCGGCTGCGGAATCAGCCATTGGTCCAGCCAGTTAGCCTTGCCAAGGAGCACAATCCGACCATGCATCTGCTGCCATCTTACAGCGCCCTTCTCGCGGTGCTGGCCTGCGCCACCCTGCTCCCCGCCTGTGGCAGAGACACGCCCGCCACGGCGACGGTGGCGCTACCCGCAGCCCTGCTGGAAACTCACGGCGGCTGGCCGCACTATGGCGGCGATCTGGGAGGCACCCGCTTCTCGGCGCGGGAACAGATTACGCCAGCCAATGTAGACCAGTTGCAGCTTGCCTGGACCTATAACAGCGGCGACCTGGCGCCCGAGTCCTTCCCCGACAGCTTCAACAGCCCGGCGATGCAGGTAACACCCATCCTCGCCCAGGACACACTGTACCTGTGCTCCCCGCGCAACCGGATCATCGCCCTGGACCCGGCCACCGGCAGGGAGCGCTGGCACTACGCTGCCGACCCCGAGTTAAGCGGCCTGTACAGCGTGACCTGTCGCGGCGTGGCCTACCATGCCGATCAGGAGGCAGCGCCCGGGCAGGCCTGCGCTGCCCGCATCGTCGCCGGCACCCTGGACGGGCGCCTGCTGGCCCTGGATGCCAGCAGCGGCAAGCCCTGTGACGAATTCGGAATTGACGGGGAGGTCGACCTGAAGGCGGCGCTGGGCGATGTAGGCCCCGCGGAATACGCATTGACCTCCCCGCCGCTGGTGGTCAATGGCAGCATTGTGACCGGCGCCCACGTGGCTGACCTGCGCCGCGGCGGGGTCCCCAGCGGTGTCATCCGCGCATTCGACGCGCGCAGCGGCGCCCTGCTCTGGGACTGGGAGGCGGTATTGCCGGAGCAGCAGCTGGCGGATAGCTATACCCCCGGCAGCCCCAACGCCTGGGCGCCGCTCTCTGCCGACGCAGAAAGAGGCCTGGTGTTTATCCCCACGGGCAATCCAGCAGGAGACTATTACGGCGGCGAGCGGGACGGTATCGACGCCTTCGGCAGTTCGGTGGTGGCGCTGGACAGCAATACCGGGGAGCGGGTCTGGCACTTCCAGGCTGTGCACAATGACGTCTGGGACTACGACATGCCCTCACAGCCGGTGCTGTTCGATTTCCCGGGGCCGGATGGGCCCATCCCCGCACTGGTGCAGGCCACTAAAATGGGGTTGCTGTTCGTGCTGAATCGGGAAACTGGCGAGCCCCTGTTTCCAATCGAGGAGCGCGCGGTACCCCAGGGCGGGCCGGCGCCTGAGGCCCTGTCCCCGACCCAGCCCTGGCCGCTGCTGCCAGAGCCCCTGCACCCGACGGAGCTCACCGAGGAGGACATGTTCGGCTTTGCCTGGTTTGACAAGCGGGCCTGCATCAAACAGTTCCGCGAATTGAATTACGAGGGCCTTTACACCCCGATCAGCACCCGGCCGACCCTGGTGTACCCGGGCTTCATGGGCGGCAGCAACTGGGGCAGCGTGAGCTGGGACCCGGTGCGCAAGCTGCTGCTGGCCAACACGTCCCGGGTGCCCGCGATCATTGAACTGATACCGCGGGAGGTTGCCGAGTCGCCGGAGTTTGCCGAACGTGTGGAACCGCAGCTGGACACACCCTATGCCGTAAAGCGCCGCCCCTTCCTGTCGCCGCTGGGCGCTCCCTGCAACCGGCCACCCTGGGGCGTACTGACGGCCATCGACATGACCAGTGGCAAGAAAGCCTGGGAGGTTCCTTTGGGTAGCACCCGCGACCTGGCACCCTTCCCCCTCTGGCTGGACCTGGGAGTGCCGAACAGCGGCGGCTCCCTGGTCACCGCCAGTGGCCTGACCTTTATCGGCGCAGCTACCGACAGTTACCTGCGGGCCTTTGCGACCGAGACTGGCGCAGAACTGTGGAAAGCCCGGCTGCCGGCCGGCGGCCACGCCACACCGATGACCTACACTCTCGCCGATGGCAGCCAGTATGTGGTAATCGCCGCCGGCGGCAACCGCATGCTGGGCTCGAAGATGGGTGACGCGCTGGTGGCGTTTCGCCTGCCGTAGCGGGCGGCTATTTCTGGTCGAAGTCCACCACGATGCGCTCAGTGATGGGGTGCGCCTGGCAGGTAAGGATGAAGCCCTGCTCGATCTCGCCGGGCTCCAGGCCATGGGTGATGTCCATGTCCACCTCGCCTTCCACCAGCTTTGCCTTGCAGGTCGAGCAGACGCCGCCCTTGCAGGAGAACGGCAGATCCAGACCGTGGTTGAGACCGGCGTCGAGGACGTTCTCGCCATCGGCGGCCAGGCTGAACTGGCTGCCGCGGCCGTCCATGACGATGGTCACTTCGCTGGCCTTGCCGGCGTAGTCACGCGCCCGGGCATGGTGCTTGGCGATGACCGCCTCGGCATCCTCCGCCGAGGAGGCAAACAGTTCGTAGTGGATGTTTTCCTCGCTGACCCCGACGCTGCGCAAGCCGCGGGAAACCTCTGAAATCATCGACTCCGGGCCACAGATAAAGTACTCATCGTAACTTTTCAGGTTGATCAGGCGGCGGTTCAGCTCCCCGCCCTTGCGATTGTTCAGGCGGCCGTTGAGGATATCCGCGCCCTGGTCTTCCCGGCTGAGGATGTTCACCCAGTGCAAGCGGGTCAGGTAGCGATTCTTGAGAAAGCTCAGCGTCTCGCGGAACATGATGCTGTTGGCGCGCTGGTTGCCGTAGAGCAGCGTTACCCTGCTTTCCGGTTCCTCCGCCAGGATGGAGCGGATATTGGAAATCACCGGCGTAATGCCACTGCCAGAGGCAATGAACAAATAGTTGCGCGCCCGCCCGGCGTCCAGCGGCACAAAAAAGCTGCCCTGGGGCGGCATCACTTCCAGCGTGTCTCCGGGCTGCAGGGTATCGTTGGCATAGTTGGAGAACAGGCCGCCTTCGACGCGCTTGATCGCCACCTGGGGGGCAGGATCGTGGACGCCGGCGCAGATCGAGTAGGAGCGCCGCACGGGGACACCGTCCAGGTTTTGCTGCAGGGTCAGGTACTGGCCGGGCTGGAACTCAAAGCGCTCGCGCAGTTCTGCCGGAACCGCAAAGCTCACCTTGATGGCGAGATCGGTCTCGGGTTCGACACTGGTAACCTTCAGGGGAAAGAATTGCATGTCTGCCATGGGCTGTTCCTAAATGGGCTTGAAGTAGTCAAAGGGCTCGGCACAGCTGTTGCACTGATACAGCGCCTTGCAGGCCGTGGAACCGAATTCACTGAGCTTGCGCAGGTCTTCCGAGCCGCAGCGCGGGCAGCGGATCACCGCCGCCACATCGGCGCTGCCGCAGCCCGGCGGTGCTATGCCCCACGCTCGCAACTTCTCCTGCGCGGCGTCAGTCATCCAGGTGGTGGACCAGGCCGGGGACAGCCGGGTCTCCACCCGCACCTGATCGTGGCCGGCGGCGTGCAACGCGGCGACCACGTCCTCTTCCATCACGCTCATTGCGGGGCAGCCGGAATAGGTCGGTGTAATGGTCACCACCACCGTCTCGTCGCGCTGCTCAATTTCCTGCAGCACGCCGAGTTCCCACAGGCTGATTACCGGGATTTCCGGGTCCTTGACCTCGTCCAGCAGGTCCCAGAGCTCCGGCACAGCCGACTCTACCCGGCGCTGCCGCCGTGCATACTCCTCGGCGGGCAACGCCGGTATGCGGTTATCCACCGTCACCACGCGCTCACCATTCCAGGCCGGGATAGGCGCGCTGCATGAACTGCAGGTCGCTTAGCATATGGCCCAGGGATTCCGTGTGAATCCCCTGCCGCCCGCCACGTACCGACCAGTCCGCCTGCGGCAGCTCAATGGTGGCTTCTTCCAGGGTGGCTCGCACCGCGGCTTCCCAGTCCGGTCTCAGTGCCGCGCTGTCGACGGCAACACCCGCTGCGACCAGAGAGGTTTCCAGCGCGTCCAGCTCGAACAGCTCCGGGGTATAGCCCCACAGATCATCCACCGCGGTTTGCAGGCGACAGTGGCTTTCCGCCGTGCCATCGCCGAGGCGCAGCATCCAGTCGCGGCTGCGGCGCAAATGGTATTTCGACTCTTTCACGGCCTTGGCAGCGATACCTGCCAGCCGCTCATCTTCGGACTCGAGCAGCGCCTGCATGAACGCCAGGGCGTACTCGTCCACCAGGTACTGGCGCGCCATGGTGAAGGCGAAGTCGCCCCGGGGCAGTTCGTGCAGCAGCAGGTTAGTGAACTCCCGGCAGTCGCGCAGGTAGGCAAAACTGTCCTCGCTGCGGCCGTCACCGCTCAGTTCCGCGGCGTAACTGTAGAACATCCGGGCGCGGCCAATATAGTCCAACGCGACATTGGTCAGCGCCAGATCTTCTTCCAGAAACGGGCCATTGCTGCACCACTCTGAAAGACGGTGGCCCAGCACCAGGGCATCGTCGCCGAGGCGAACAGCGTACTGCAGGACGGCTTCATTCGAATCGGTAGCGGTCATGTCAGCACCTCACATGTTGTTGACTTCGTCAGGCAACTGGTAATGCGTTGCATGACGATAGGGTTTGTCGTCCAGGGGGTCGTAAAAGCTTTCGCAATCGCCTTCCTGGGAGGCGACGATGTCCGAGGAGTTGACCACCCAGATGCTGACGCCTTCGCTGCGCCGGGTATAGACGTCGCGCGCATATTCCAGTGCCTGGGCGGGATCTTCCGCATGCAGGCTGCCGACGTGCTTGTGGTCCAGGCCGCGACGGGAACGGATAAAAACTTCATACAGTTTCATGTGTTCTGACATTGTCGTGCTCCCTATGCCGCCCGACGATCGGCGCGTTGACGTTTTTTGTCCTCGTAGGCCGTGATCGCGTCGCGGACCCACTGCCCCTCTTCGTGGGCCGTGACATGGTGCGCGAGACGCTGCCGGTTGCAGAGACCATCGCCCGCGATCACCCGATTGAACTCCTCCCAGTCGATTTCGCCGAAGTCGTAGTGACCCCGCTCCTCGTTCCATTTCAGGTCCGGGTCGGGCACGGTCAGGCCGATGACCTCGGCCTGCTTCACCGTCTGGTCGACAAATTTCTGCCGCAGCTCGTCGTTGCTCTGGCGCTTGATTTTCCATTTCATCGACTGCGCGGAGTGCGCAGACTCGGCATCGTGGGGGCCGAACATCATCAACGAAGGCCACCAGAACCGGTTCAGTGAATCCTGGGCCATGGCCTTCTGTTCTTCCGTACCGCCGGCGAGGGTCATCATGATGTGATAGCCCTGGCGCTGGTGGAAACTCTCTTCCTTGCAGATCCGCACCATGCCGCGGGCGTAGGGCCCGTAGGAAGTGCGCTGCAAGGAGACCTGGTTGACGATTGCCGCGCCATCCACCAGCCAGCCGATGGCGCCGATGTCGGCCCAGGTCAGGGCGGGATAGTTGAAGATGGAGGCATACTTGGCGCGCCCGGCGTGCAGGGCCTCTACCATTTCCTCGCGACTGGCACCCAGGGTTTCCGCGGCGCTGTACAGGTAGAGGCCATGGCCGCCCTCGTCCTGGACCTTGGCCAGCAGGATGCACTTGCGATGCAGGCTCGGCGCCCGCGTGATCCAGTTGCCCTCTGGCTGCATGCCGATCACCTCGGAGTGCGCATGCTGGGAAATCTGGCGAATCAGGTTCTGCCGATATTTCTCCGGCATCCAGTCCTTGGGCTCGATCTTTTCCTCGGCGTCAATGCGCGTCTGGAAGCGCTGTTCCACTTCCGCCGGACTCTGCTCTGTATGCTCTTTCGTCATAACCGATCTCCTCTCAACTTGCCGTCACACCCGTTCAATGACTATCGCGATACCCTGTCCGACGCCGATGCACATGGTGCACAGCGCATAGCGCCCCCCGCGACGCTGCAACTCGTACATCGCGGTGGTTACCAGACGCGCGCCACTCATACCCAGGGGGTGACCCAGGGCGATGGCGCCGCCGTTCGGATTGACCTGGGGAGCGTCGTCCGCCAGCCCCAGTCCTCGCAGCACGGCGAGCCCCTGGGCTGCAAAGGCCTCATTCAATTCGATGACATCCATCGCCGCGAGTTCCAGACCCGCCAGCCGCAGCACCTTGTGTGTCGCCTCCACCGGGCCGTAGCCCATGATACGGGGCTCCAGACCGCTGCTGGCCATGGCCAGCACCCGGGCACGCGGCGTCAGGCCCTGACTGCGCGCGGCCTCCGCCGAGGCAAGGATCAGCGCACAGGCGCCATCGTTCACCCCCGAGGCGTTGCCGGCCGTCACCGTGCCGTTGTCGCGGAACGGCGTAGCGAGCTTCGCCAGCGCCTCCAGCGTGGTATCGCGGGGGTGCTCGTCCTGACTGACCTGCACCGGATCGCCCTTGCGTTGGGGAATAGTGACCGGAGTAATTTCCTCGTCAAAGTAACCCGCCGCCTGCGCCGCCGCCGTGCGTTGCTGGCTGCGCAGGGCAAAGGCATCCTGGGCAGCCCGCTCAATGCCGAACTGCTCGGCGACGTTTTCGGCGGTCTCGGGCATGGAGTCGATACCGTATTGCTTCTGCATCAGGTGATTGACGAAGCGCCAGCCAATGGTCGTGTCGTAGATCTGCGCGTCGCGGCTGTAGGCTGCATTTGCCTTGCCCATGACAAACGGCGCCCGGGACATGGATTCGACGCCCCCGGCAATGGCCAACTGGGCTTCACCGCACTTGATCGCCCGGGCGGCACTGCCGATGGCATCCATGCCGGAACCGCAGAGCCGGTTCACGGTCACCCCGGGCACCGTCGCCGGCAAACCGGCCAGCAGGCTGCTCATCCGCGCCACGTTGCGGTTGTCTTCACCGGCCTGGTTGGCGCAGCCGAACCAGACATCGTCAACCTGCGCCCAGTCCACGCCCGGATTGCGCGCCAGCAAAGCGCGCAGGGGAATCGCACCGAGGTCGTCGGGGCGCACTGCCGCCAGGGCACCGCCATAACGGCCAATGGGGGTGCGCAGGGCATCACAGATAAAAGCATCTTGCATTATTCAATCTCTCCGGCTGAAGCTTCGACGAGGTGGCCACCAATGCGGTGGGAATTGCCTCGGAACAGGGCAATGGGCTGATGTGTCTGGTTGACCACGGTAACATCGTAGATGCCACTGCGCCGACCCTGCTGAACCTGGTGCGCCGATGCAGTCAGTTGATCGCCCAAACGGGCCGGGGCCAAAAATTCAATGCGGGCACCCGCGGCCACGGTGTTGAAATTCTCGCTGTTGCAGGCGTAGGCAAAGCAGCTGTCCGCCAGAGTAAAGATAAGACCGCCGTGGCAGAGATCGTGACCATTGACCATGTCGGGCTCTACCCGCATGGTCATGGTGGCTGTGCCCGGCGCAATCGACACCAGAGTTACCCCCAGCGCCCTGCAGGCCTGGTCGCCAACCCACAGGGCCTCACCACAGTCACGGGCCAGCTGTTCCGGCGTGCTCACTATTCGCCCTTATACTGCGGTGGGCGCTTTTCCAGAAACGCCGCGACGCCTTCACGGTAGTCCGCGGTCTTGCCCGCGGCCCGCATCAATTCCTTTTCCAGCTCGAGCTGTTGCTCAAGCGTGTTCGCCGCCGAGGCAGCAAACGCCTGTTTGGTAAAGGCGAAACCCCGGGTGGGCTGGGTGGCCATGGTTTCAGCCAGAGTCTGCGCAGTTGCCTGCAGCTCATCGTCCTCGACCACCTGCCAGATCATGCCCCAGGCCAGGGCCTGCTCCGCGGGCACTTTTGGCCCCAGCATGGCCAGGCCTTTGGCCCGGGCCATACCGACCAGACGCGGCAAGGTCCAGGTACCGCCGGAATCCGGAATCAAACCCAGCTTGGCGAAGGACTCGATAAAACTGGCGGAGCGCGCCGCAATCACAATGTCGCAGGCCAGCGCGATGTTGGCGCCCGCACCGGCGGCAACGCCATTCACCGCGCAGATCACCGGTTTTTCCATGCCGGTCAGCAGCCGTATCAGTGGGTTATAGTACTTTTCCACCGAGTCGCCCAGGTCCGGGGGTGCATCCCCGGCGGATACCGAGCGATCGTTTAGATCCTGGCCGGCACAGAACCCGCGTCCGGCACCGGTGAGCAGCACCGCCCGCACCTGCGGATCGCCGGCGGCGCGGGTCAGCACTTCCCGCACCTCCGCATGCATCGCTGCGGTAAAGCTGTTGAGCGAGTCGGGGCGGTTCAGCACCAGCCTCGCCACACCCTTGTCGATGGTGAACTCGATATTTTCCCAGGCCATGAGCAACTACCCTCCTCAGTCTTCCCGGCGTTCCACCAGAGTCAGAATATCGTAGATAGCCACCGGCTCGTCGGCCTGATTGGTCACCTCGATGGCCCACACCACAACGCCATTGGCTTTCTCCTCGCCGCGCCGGGCTTTCTTGATTTTCTTCTTCACCGTGAGCCGGGCGCGGATAGTATCTCCCGGTGCCACCGGCTCGATGAAGCGCAGGTTCTCCAGGCCGTAGTTCGCAATCACCGGGCCGGGGGCTGGGTGGACAAACATCCCCGCCGCTGCCGAAATTACAAAATAGCCGTGCGCGACGCGCTTGCCAAAGAATGAGTCCTTGGCGGCGATTTCATCAAAGTGGGCGTAGAAATGGTCACCGCTGAGACAGCCGAAATTGACGATATCGGCTTCCGTCACCGTGCGCCGGTGCGTCAGCAGGGACTCGCCCACCTGCAGGTCCTCGAAGTACTTTTTAAAGGGGTGCATCTCGTCGGAGTAAGTCCGGGCACCGGCGTGATACTCGGAGGTGATCGCCATCAGCGTGGTCGGTGACCCCTGCAGAGCGGTGCGCTGCATGTAGTGCTTGACCGCACGCAGGCCACCGAGCTCTTCGCCGCCACCGGCGCGACCCGGGCCGCCGTGTACCAGCGGTGCCAGCGGCGAGCCGTGGCCGGTTGACTCCGCCGCACAATCGCGGTTGATGATCAACATGCGACCGTGCCAAGGGGCCGTGCCCAGGATAATGTTTCTCGCCTCGGTGTCGTCGTAGGTGAACAGGGAACCGACCAGGCTGCCCTTGCCGAGGCGGGCAATGGCAATCGCATCGTCGATATCCCGATAGGGCATCAAGGTGCTTACCGGGCCGAAGGCTTCCACCTCATGCGCAAGAGTCTTGCCGTGGGGGTCATCACAGCGCAACAGGGTGGGCGGGAAGAAGGCGCCGCTGCTGTTGTCGGCGCCGGTGAGCGGAAAGGTTTCCTGCCCCCCGTAAATCACTTCGCATTCGCTCGCCAGACGCTCGACGCTGGCGCGGACATCCAGCGCCTGGTCGCGGCCCACCAGCGGCCCCATGCGCACACCCTCCGCGCCCGGGTCGCCGACGGTGGTTTTTTCCAGGCGCGCCTGCAGCGCATTGGCCACCGCCTCCAGAAGCGCGGCGGGCACGATAACACGACGGATGGCGGTGCACTTCTGCCCCGCCTTGGCCGTCATCTCCCGCGCGACTTCCTTGATAAACAGTTCGAATTCCGGGTCGTCCGCGGCGACACTTGCGCCGAGTATGGCGCAGTTCAGCGAGTCGGCCTCCATGGTGAACGGCACCGAGTTGGTCACCAGGTTGGGATGGGTACGCAGTTTGCGTCCGGTTGTCGCCGAACCGGTAAAGGTGACCACATCCTGCTCGAGGAGGTGCTCCAGCAGGTCGCCGGTCGAACCGCAGATGAGCTGGATCGCGCCCTCCGGAAAGAAACCGCCGGCGATCATTTCCCGCACCATGGCCTCGGTGAGAAAGGCGGTCGGCGTAGCCGGCTTCACGATCACCGGAACCCCGGCGGCGAGGCTGGGGGCGATCTTCTCCAGCATGCCCCAGCAGGGAAAGTTGAAGGCGTTGATGTGTACCGACACGCCGGGCTTGGAGGTGAGCACATGCCGGCCGAGAAAGCTGCCGCCCTTGGACAGCCGCTCCACATCACCTTCCACCATGATGACATCGTTGGGCATTTCCCGGCTGACCAGGCTGGCGTACGTAAACACCGTGCCGATGCCGCCCTCGATGTCGACCCAGCCGTCTGCGCGGGTGGCTCCGGTGCGTGCCGACAGGGTGTAGAAGTCTTCCTTGCGCTCCATCAAGTGCTTGGCCATGGCCTTGAGGGCTGCGGCGCGCTCGTGGAAGGTCATGGCGCGCAGGGCAGGACCACCGACGTCGCGCCCGTGGCGCACCATCGCCGCAAAGTCCACGCCCTCGCTGCCGACCTCGCAAACAGGTTTACCGGTGACCGCGTCATTCACTGTGACACCGCTGCCCGTCCCTTCCTGCCACTGGCCGCTGACATAGCTCTGCAACTTCATGAAGCGCTTCTCCTGTATTATGCGTGTTGGGTGCCGTGGCCCGGCTACCGCTCCGGGCCGCCATTTATGATACACAATGATTACATGCTGTAAAGCTTTATGTAATACTTTGAGGCTGTGACCAACAGCCTTCAGGCCGCCACTACAGCAAGGAGAACACATGCAGGACGTCTCTGTTCACTACGAACTGAATAATACCCTGGGTATCATTCGTATCGACAATCCGCCGGTCAACGCCCTGTCCCAGGCAGTCCGGGCGGGTATCATTGAAGCGCTGGAACAGGCGCGGAGTGACAGCAGCCAGATGCTGCTGGTGCTCTGTGCCGGCAGGACCTTCATTGCCGGCGCGGATATCACGGAGTTCGGCAAAACGCCGCAACCGCCCAGCCTCCCCGATGTCATCGCCGCGCTGGAAGGCTTTCCCAAACCGGTTGTTGCGGCCCTGCACGGCACCGCGCTGGGTGGCGGCCTGGAGCTGGCGATGGCCTGCCACTACCGGGCAGCACTGCCCGATACCCGGCTGGGGCTCCCCGAGGTCAAGCTGGGCCTGCTGCCCGGCGCCGGCGGCACCCAGCGCCTGCCACGGCTGGTCGGCCCCGAACTGGCCCTGGAGATGATCAGCAGCGGCGCGCCGATAACTGCCAACAAAGCCCTGGAAGCGGGCCTGATTGACCAGATTCTTGAAGGTGAACTGGAGCCGGCGGCAATCCGCTGGGCCCTAACCTTGCTGGCAGACTCGGCGCCGGTGCGCCCCACGGGCGAGCGCCCGGTAGCTGCCCCTGCCGATACCGATTTTCTGGCACGCCACTTAAAGCAAAACGCGCGCAAGCACCGCGGCCAGTTGGCACCGGGCTATATTGCCGAACTGGTGGAACTGGCACAGAACGCCAGCCTGGAAGAAGGCCTGAAGCGCGAGCGCGAGTGTTTCCTGGCCTGCAAAAATTCCCCCCAGTCCGCGGCCCTGCGTCACGTCTTCTTCGCCGAGCGGGCCACCGGCAAGCTGCCCGACATCCCGGCAGATACCCCCTTGCGCCCGATTAAGCGCGTCGCCGTCATCGGCGCCGGCACCATGGGCGGCGGCATCGCCATGTGCTTCGCCAGCGCGGGTATTCCGGTAATTCTGGTGGAAACGGCCCAGGACTACCTGGACAACGGGCTGGACAAAATCCGCCAGAACTACGCCAATTCGGTCAAGCGCGGCCGGTTCAGTGCCGAGGCCGTTGCCGGCTGGCTGGACAACATCAGTGGCACCCTGGACTACGCCGATCTCGCGGAAGTCGACCTGGTCATCGAGGCGGTGTTCGAGAACATGGCGGTAAAGAAAGAGGTATTTGGCAAACTTGATGCCGCCTGCAAACCTGGCTGCATCCTCGCAACCAACACCTCCTACCTCGACGTCAACGCCATTGCCGCCGCCACCAGGCGGCCAGCGGACGTTATCGGCGCGCACTTTTTCAGCCCCGCCAACGTGATGAAGCTGCTGGAGGTGGTACGCGCGGAAAAAACCGCTGCCGACGTAGTGCAGACCTTCATGAAGCTGGCTCGCACCATCGGCAAGATCCCGGTCGCGGTGGGGGTCTGCCATGGCTTTGTCGGCAATCGCATGCTGCGCGCCTATGCGCGCCAGGCGCAGTTGCTGCTGCTCGAAGGTGCCACGCCCTCACAGGTTGATAAGGCGATGGAAAACTGGGGCATGGCCATGGGGCCGCTGGCGGTCGGCGACCTGGCCGGGCTCGACATCGGCTACCGCTCGCGCCGCGATCAGGGCATCGAGCCCCGCTCGGTGCTGGAGTCCGCGCTGGCGGACACCCTGGTGGACATGGACCGGCTGGGGCAAAAGTCCGGTGCGGGCTACTACCGCTACGACCCCGAAACCCGGGCACGCCAGGCCGACCCTGAAGTGGACAAGTTGCTGCGCGATATCGCAGACGAGTGGCAGGTACCCCAGCGGGAGATCGGCGACGAGGAAATTGTTGATCGGCTGATTCTCGCCCTGGTCAATGAGGGTGCCGCGATTCTGCAGGAAGGTATCGCGGCCCGGCCCAGTGATGTGGACATCGTCTATATCAATGGCTATGGGTTTCCCAGCTGGCGCGGCGGGCCGATGTTCTACGCCGACAGCCTGGGGCTCGACACCGTGGTCGCCCGGCTGCGGGAATTGCGCGAGCTCACCGGCGATGACGGCTGGGAGCCGGCACCGCTGCTGCTGGAACTGGCAGCTGCAGGCAACAGCCTCGCGTCGCTCAACGGCCGGGTCTGAGCCCGGCGCCGCGGATCAGCGGCGCTTGTCGAACACGCGCTTGGCCTTGCCCTCGGAGCGGGGGATGACGCCAGGCGCGTGCGGCTTCACCGCCGTGGATATCCCGATCATGGACTTGATGCGGTGCTGCAGGGCCTGGGCCGCGCGCTGCATGTCGCCGGCGTTGACTTCACTGGCCATCTCCACGTGCACCTCCATCGCATCCAGGTGCCCCTCCTTGGTCACTTCGATAAAGTAGTGCGGCGCCAGCCCCTCCACCGCGAGCAGCTGCTCTTCAATCTGGGACGGGAACACATTGACCCCACGGATAATCAGCATGTCATCGCTGCGGCCGGTGATCTTGGCCATACGCCGCATGGTGCGTGAGGTACCGGGCAGCAGGCGGGTGAGATCCCGGGTGCGATAGCGGATAACCGGCATGGCCTCCTTGGTCAGGCTGGTAAACACCAGTTCCCCCTCCTCCCCATCCGGCAGGACTTCCCCGGTGTCGGGATTGACGATCTCGGGGAAGAAATGGTCTTCCCAGATGGTCGGCCCGTCCTTGCTCTCCAGGCACTCCTGGGCGACACCGGGGCCCATCACCTCGGACAGGCCATAGATGTCGACGGCGTCGAGGTCGAGCCGCTGCTCCATCTCCCGACGCATGGCATCGGTCCAGGGCTCGGCGCCGAAGATGCCCACGCGCAGTGACAGTTTGCGGGTGTCGACATTCTGCCGATCCATCTCATCCGCGATGTTCATCATGTAGCTGGGCGTCACCATGATGATGTCCGGGTCGAAATCAACAATCAGCTGGACCTGTTTTTCGGTCTGGCCACCGGACATCGGTATCACCGTACAACCGAGCCGCTCGGCGCCATAGTGGGCACCCAGCCCCCCGGTAAACAGGCCGTAGCCGTAGGAGACATGGACTTTGTCGGCGGCGCGGCCGCCGGCGGCGCGTATGGAACGGGCCACCACATCCGCCCATACGTCGATATCACCCTGGGTATAACCCACCACTGTCGGCTTGCCGGTGGTACCGCTGGAAGCGTGAACTCGCACCACCTTGTCCATGGGCACGGCAAACATGCCGAACGGGTAGTTGTCGCGCAGGTCGGTCTTGCTGGTGAAGGGAAATTTGGCCAGGTCTTCAAGGGTCTGCAGATCGTCGGGATGCACCCCGTGCTGGTCGAACTTCGCCCGATACACCGGCGAGTTGTCATAGGCGTGGTGAAGGGACTGGCGCAGACGCTGCAGCTGCAGATTGCGCAGTTCATCGACACTTGCGGTTTCTATGGGATGCAGTGGCTCAAGACAGGGGTTGTGGCTCATGGAGGCTCCGTAGTGGCGGATCACGCGGATTATTGTGCTCGCAATATAATACGTTTTTAGTTGATTCAGCAATATTTATGTATCATTTTTGACGGTGCGTCACAGCTGGGTTATCCACTGCAGGCGCTGTATCATGCGACTCCGGGCTGCGGCATAGAGTCGACCCTGACCGTCAATGAACTAGAGAGGTAGACCCGTGGCACAGCCGCCGGCCGTCAAGCGCCTGCTGGACACCTTCAGGGCCCGCAAACCGATGCGCAGCACGTCGCTGATCATCACCCTGTTTGGCGATACTGTGTCCCAGCACGGGCACACCCTCTGGCTGGGAAGCCTGGTGCATGCGCTGGCCCCCCTCGGAGTAAATGAACGGCTGGTCCGGACCTCCGTATTCCGTCTGGTCAAGGAGGGTTGGCTGGAGGCCGACAGGGTCGGGCGCCGCAGCTACTATCGCTTCACCGCCCATGGCAATGCCGAGTACGAACGTGCCGCCCGCCGTATCTACGCCACCGAGGATACCACCTGGGAGGGACACTGGCAGATCCTGATCCCCCTTGCGATTACCGAACGCGACCGCGACGACTTTCGTCGCAGTCTCAATTGGCAGGGCTTCCGCACGATTGCGCCCGGCACCTTTGCCAAGCCCGGCAGCCCGGGGCAAGCCCTGCGGGAAACCCTGGAGGAATTCGATGCCAGCGACAAGGTCATGCTGTTCGACGCCACCAGCTCCACGCTGGGCTCGGCCAAACGTCTGCGCAGACTGGTGCACGAGAGTTGGCAACTCGATGCCACCGCAGCGGCCTACCGCGCTTTCCTGGAGAACTTCCGGCCCCTGCAACGCTGGGCGTCACGGCAGCGGCAGCTGGACCCGGAAGCCGCCTTTATCGTGCGCATCCTGCTGATTCACGATTTCCGCCGGGCCCTGCTGCACGACACCCCGCTCCCGGAAGAGCTGCTGCCGCCGGGCTGGCCGGGCGCGGAAGCCCTCGTCCTTACCGGTAGCCTGTACCGGGCCCTGGCCGCGGCTTCCACCGAGTACATAACAGACAACCTGGAGGGCGGTAACGGCGGCTTGCCTGCGGCTGGTGCCAGCTTCGCCGCCCGCTTCCCCAACATCAGGCGCAGCTGAACTGCCCCACTTGTAGGAGCCCGCTCCGCGGGCGATCGCTCACAGAGTGAGCTCCTACAGGTAGGAGCCCGCTGGCCCAGGCCACCTTCTCTGTCCGCTACGCGGCCATTCACCTTGTCCGCGGGCGAAAGGCACACGAATCGCTCACAGAGTGAGCTCCCACAGATAGGAGCACGCTCCGCGGGCGAAAGGCACACGAATCGCTCACGGAGTGCGCTCCCACAGGGGTGCCAGCAGCCGGCGCTTGCCATCCTGACTCAGGGCAATACCGGGTTCGTCAAGATCCTTGCGGTCCCACAGCTCACAGGTGACCTGCTTGTGTTTCTGGTCCAGCCCCTCGCAGTAATTGCTGTAGCGACAGACGATGACCTCGGCACCGTGGCCGGTCCTGACCTTCTCGAACCAGTCCGGATCCGCCAGGGCCTGGCGTGCGAGACCAATAATATCGGCCTGGCCGCTCTGCAATATGTCCTCTGCGGCCTTGAAGCCGAAAATGCCCCCCGCCACTACCAACGGCGTCGTCAGGCCGGATGCCCGCAGGTGCTGGCGAATGCTCTCGACCGGGCCTATATTGCGCCCGAAGGGTCCCTGCTCATCCGAAATGTAACCCGGCATGCACTCGTAGCCGCTCTTGCCGGTGTAGGGGTAAGCGGCCCACCCCACTTTCGGTTGCTTGGCGTCATCGAACTTGCCGCCCCGTGACAGGGACAGGAAATCCATGCCCGCGTCCGCGAACCGATGGGCGAAATAGCGCGCATCCGCGAGACCGCTGCCGCCCTCAATAATCTCGTCACTGAGAAAGCGGCACCCGACCGCAAACTCGGGGCCAGTTGCCTCACGCACGGCCTGATAGACCTCCAGCGGCACCCTGACACGCTGCTCCCGGCTGCCACCATAACCATCATCGCGAGTATTCGTGGCGGAGAGGAATGACGCCATGGTGTAGGCGTGAGCGTAGTGCAGTTCAACGCCATCGAACCCCGCCTGCTGTGCTCTGGACGCGGCCCGGGCAAACAGGCCGGGCAGTGTGGCCGGCAATTCCGCGATTGCCGGCACCTGGGTGTCGGTCACCCGCTCCCGGTAGCCGTACTGCATGTCTTCCCACTCCTTGACGCTGAGCACCGACTGCAGGGCCTCGGGGTCGAGGCTGCGCAGATGTTCGCGCACGCTGTCCTCCGGCGCATCCTCAAGCTCGAGGGCCCGGCGATGTGCCGGGGTAATCTGCAGAAAGCGGTCGAGAAATTTCTCCGGTTGCGGGCGCCGGCGGATGGTCAGGAAGTCGATGAGCTGGATCAGCAGCCGGGTCTTGCCGCCGCTGGCCCTGTGCACGGTTTCGGCCAGTTTGGCCAGTCCGGGGATATAGCGATCGTCGCCTATACGCAATAGCGGACCGCTGGGGACATCCCGGATGCCGGTGGCCTCCACCACGATAACGCCGGGCCTGCCCCGGGCAAAACGTTCATACCACTGCAGGACATCCTCGGTAACTTCCCCCGCCTCGTTCGAGCGCCAGGGCACCATCGCCGGCACCCAGGTACGCTGCACCAGGCTGAGCGGACCCACCCGCAGCGGAGAGAACAACAGGCTGGCTGCAGCCTCGCTGCGGTCCGGCCAATCATCTTCAACGGCGGTGTACTTGATTCTCTCGGGCGGCTTCCACATGCGGCAGGCTCCAGTTTGCAACTGGAAAACATTTTAGGTCTAAAATGTTTTCGGTGCAAGATCCCCGGTTCGGGCTTACTGCGGACCCTGCTTCACCCGGTCCAGCAGGGCCATGAGCTGGTCCACCTCGCGTGACTCGAGATGCCCCAACAGGCCGATGATCCATTGCTCGTGGCGCAGTGCCATGCGGGCGAAGGCCTTGCGCCCTTTCGGGGTCAGCTTCACCATGAAAGTACGCCGGTTGTCCGGCAGCGGGCTGCGATCCACCAGCCCCTCACTTACCAGCTGCGCCGCTATTCCGGAGACATTACCGCCGGAAACCATCAGGCGGCGGGACAGCTCCCCCATGGTGAGGCCCTCCGGCACCCGCTCCAGCTGCGCCAGGAAATCGAACCGTGGCAAGGTGGTATCGAATTCCTCGCGCAAAGCACCGCGCAGGCGTGTTTCAATGAAGCTGGAACAGGTCAGCAAACGCAGCCAGAGCTTGATCGAATGGTGATCATCTTCGTGCAGGCGGGTTTCATGATTCAGCCGCGGGGCGCTGCCAGACTCATTGATCACGGTACTGTCCATATATTTTAAGCATAAAATGTTTGCGCTATACCGGGGATTCGCTTTAAGCTTAAACTATTGTCATCAACCTGGCGAGCAATCGCCCCGTTCTCACGAACGAGTTGGAGAGTATTATGAAAATAGTCTGTCTGGGCGGCGGCCCCTCTGGCCTGTATCTGGCAATCTGCATGAAGCTGCAGGATCCCTCGCATGAGGTCGCGGTGTACGAGCGCAATCGCCCCGATGATACCTTTGGCTGGGGCGTTGTGTTCTCCGACCAGACTGTCGACAACCTGCTGCAGACCGACCCGGTCAGCGGCCAGCGCATTGTCGAAGAGTTTATCCGCTGGGACATGATCGACTGCCACTTCAAAGGTCAGGTCCAGCGCTCTGACGGCCACGGTTTTATCGGCCTGGGGCGCAAGCGCATGTTGCAAATGCTGCATGAACGCTGCCACGAACTGGGCGTGGACCTGCACTTCGAAACCGAGTTTTCCCCCGAGGACGTCAACACCCGATTCGCCGATGCGGATGTGATCGTGGCCTCCGATGGTCTCAACTCAAAAATCCGCAACAGCGATCTCGAGACTTTCGAATGCAATATTGATGTGCGCAGCAACAAGTTCGTGTGGCTCGGCACCAAACAGACGTTCCGCGACGCGTTTACCTTTATTTTCGAAGAAACTGAACATGGCTGGATCTGGGCTCACGCCTATCAGTTTGACCAGGAAACCTCGACCTTTATCGTCGAATGTAACCCGGATGTCTACGACGCCATTGGTTTCGAGCACATGAGTCACGAGGAAAGCGCGGAAACCTGCCGCCGCATCTTTGCCAACTATCTCGATGGTCACAAGCTGCTCACCAACTCCGCCCACATCCGCGGCTCGGCCTGGATCAACTTCCCTGCGGTTCTCTGCCGCAACTGGGTCAAGGATGATCGCATCGTACTGATCGGGGACGCTGCCCACACGGCGCACTTTTCGATCGGTTCCGGTACCAAGCTGGGGCTGGAAGATGCCATCGCGCTGGCGCAGCATCTGAATTCGGGAGCCCCGGTGCCGGAAGCGTTGCGCTCCTATCAAGAGGAGCGGGAAGTGGATGCCCTGCGGCTGCAGAACAGCGCCCGCAACGCCATGGTCTGGTTTGAAAACGTACCGCGCTACGCCCGGGCGCTGGAGCCGAAACAGTTTTTCTACTCCATGCTCACCCGCAGCCAGCGCGTCAGCCACGAAAACCTGCGCCTGCGCGACAAGGCGTGGCTTGAGGACATGGAGAAACACCTCGCCCGCCAGGTCCTGGGCGAGCAATGCGACGAAGCTATCCCGCCGATGTTCCTGCCCTGGGAATTGCGGGACATGAAGCTGATCAACCGGGTCGTGGTCTCGCCGATGTCCATGTACAGCGCTGTCGACGGCCTGCCCGATGATTGGCACCTGGTGCACTATGGCAGTCTTGCCAGGGGCGGTGCCGGACTCATCTACACCGAGATGACTGATGTGTCCGCCGAAGGTCGCATCACCCCCGGCTGCGCCGGTATCTGGAATGATGAGCAGGAGGCAGCCTGGACCCGGATCGTGAACTTTGTGCACGAGCACACCCAGGCCCGGTTCGCGATGCAGCTGGGCCACGCCGGCCCCAAGGGCGCCACCAAGGAACCCTGGAATTGGGATCCGGCCATTCTTGACGAACCCCTGCCCAAAGAACAGCAGTGGCCGCTGCTGTCCGCCAGCGCCCTGCCCTATGACAGCTACAGCCCGGTTCCCGCGGCCATCAACCGGCAACAGATGGACATGGTCAGGGAACAGTTTGTCGACGCCACCCGGCGCGCCGCCCGCGCGGGCTTTGACATGCTGGAACTGCACGCTGCCCACGGCTACCTGATTTCCGCGTTCATCACGCCGATTCTGAACAAGCGCGACGATGAGTACGGTGGGAGCCTGGAGAATCGCCTGCGCTACCCGCTGGAAGTGTTCCGCGCCATGCGCGAGGCGTGGCCCGCCGACAAACCCCTGTCAGTGCGTATTTCTGCCCATGACTGGATGGGTGAAGACGGCAACACCGACGACGACGCGGTCGCTATTGCCAGCGCCTTCCGCGACGCCGGGGCGGACATCATTGATGTGTCCAGCGGCCAGGTCTCCCACGCGGCGCAGCCCCTGCCCGGACGCATGTTCCAGACCCCCCTTTCCGACCGCATCCGCAACGAAGGCGGGATGGCCACCATGGCGGTGGGCAACATCTACGAACTGGACCACGTCAACAGCATCATTGCCGCGGGACGCGCGGACCTGGTGTGCCTGGCACGCCCGCACCTGGCGGACCCGAACTGGACCCTGCGCGCCGCGGCAGACATGGGCTACCGGGGCACCGGGGTGGTTGAACCCCACCAGTACTTCCTCGGCTTCCGCCAGCTGCACACCAATCTGCAGCGGGCCCGGGAAGCGGCGCCCCCGCTGTGAAGCACGCCCTGGTAACCGGGGCAGGCAGCGGCATCGGTGCCGCGACTGCCCGCAGCCTGCTGGATCAGGGGTATCGCGTCAGCCTGCTGGGCCGCCGCCTGGAGGCCCTCGAGGAAACGGTAGCGGACTACGCGGATGGGCACCACTGCGCTGCCTGCGATGTTACCGACCCGGCGCAGGTCAGCGCCGCATTCAATGCCGCGACCGACGCGCTCGGGGCCATCGACATTTTGGTCAACTGCGCCGGGGCGGCACCCACCAGCCCCTTCCACAAAATGCCCGCCGCGCAGTGGCAGCAGGTCATCGACGTCAACCTGAACGGGGTTTACCACTGTTGCGCCCAGGTGGTTGGCGACATGCGTGAGCGGGGCTGGGGGCGTATCATCAATATCGCCAGCACCGCCTCGCTGAAAGGCTACGCCTACGTCAGCGCCTACTGTGCGGCCAAGCACGGCGTGCTGGGGCTGACCCGTGCCCTGGCGCTGGAGCTGGCGCAGAAGGGCGTGACGGTCAATGCCGTTTGCCCCGGCTATACGAATACAGACATCATACGCACTGCCGTTGCCGGAATTGCCGACAAGACCGGACGCACGGAGGCCGAAGCGCTGCGGACCTTTACCGACACCAATCCCCAGGGTCGCCTGATCGAGCCACAGGAGATCGCTGATACGGTACTCTGGCTGTGCACCGACTCGGCGCGCTCGATCACCGGCCAGGCGCTGTCGATCAGCGGCGGCGAAACCGGCTGAGGCCGCAGACTACCCAACCAGACAGGAACCGACATGCAAACCACGCAACTCGCTGACTACAAAGCCACCCACTTTCTGTGGGAAGCCGCCGACGGGGTCGCAACCATTACCCTCAACCGGCCGGAACGCAAGAACCCGCTGACCTTTGATTCCTACGCCGAACTGCGCGACCTGTTCCGGGCCCTGGTCTACGCCGAGGACATTCACGCGGTGGTAATTCGAGGCTCCGGTGGCAACTTCTGTTCCGGCGGCGATGTCCACGAGATCATCGGCCCGCTGACCAAGATGAACATGCAACAGCTGCTGGCTTTCACCCGCATGACCGGGGACCTGGTCAAGGCGATGCGGGCCTGCCGCCAGCCGGTGATCAGCGCCGTGGAAGGCATTTGTGCCGGCGCCGGCGCGATTATCGCGATGAGCAGCGACCTGCGCTATGCAGCACCGGATGCCAAGGTGGCCTTTCTCTTCAACCGGGTCGGGCTGGCGGGCTGCGACATGGGCGCCTGCGCCATTTTGCCGCGCATCATCGGCCAGGGTCGCGCCAGCGAACTGCTCTACTCCGGGCGTTCACTGAAAGCCGACGAGGGGGAACGCTGGGGCTTTTTCAACACCGTCAGCGACGACCCCTTTGGCGCCGCCATGGCCATGGCCCAGGGGATTACCCGCGGCCCGACTTTCGCCAACGGCATCACCAAGACCCAGCTGCAGCAGGAATGGAACATGTCCGTGGACCAGGCCATCGAGGCCGAGGCCCAGGCCCAGGCCCTGTGCATGCAGACCGGCGATTTCGTTCGCGCCTACAACGCCTTCGTGGAGAAAAAGAGCCCGGTGTTCGAGGGCAACTGAGGAGATTCACCATGAGTGACAGCAGCTACCTGCAGTGGCCTTTCCTGGAACCCGCGCATCGGGAGCTGGCGGCGGAGATCGATGCCTGGGCCAGCGCCCGGATCCCGGCGCTGGTGGCGCGGGAACACGAGGACCTCGACGGCACCTGTATCGGCCTGGTCCGTGCCCTCGGCGAGGCCGGCTTTACCCGCTACGCGGTGCCCGCCAGTGGCGGCGGCAAACTGGACAAGCTCGATGTCCGCAGCCTCTGCCTGATCCGCGAGACCCTGGGCCGCCATCACGCGCTGGCGGATTTCGCCTTCGCCATGCAGGGCCTGGGCAGCGGCCCGGTGTCCCTGTTTGGCACCGCAGCCCAGCAACAGCGCTTCCTGCAACCGGTGGCGGCCGGCCAGGCCCTGGCGGCCTTTGCCCTGTCCGAGGCGGAGGCCGGCTCCGACGTCGCCGCCATGAGCTGCAGCGCCCGCCAGGACGGCGACAGCTACGTGCTCAACGGTGAGAAGACCTGGATTTCCAATGGCGGCATCGCCGATTTCTACACGGTGTTCGCCCGCACCGGGGAGGCACCCGGCGCCAAGGGCATCAGCTGCTTCGTGGTACCGGCGGACACCCCCGGGTTCGAGGTGGTGGAACGGATTGACCTGGTCGCGCCCCATCCCCTCGCCAGCCTGCGCTTCAGTGACTGCCGGGTGCCCGCGGAGAACCGGGTCGGCGAGCCCGGCCGCGGCTTCGGTATCGCCATGGCGACCCTGGACGTATTCCGCTCCACGGTCGCTGCCGCGGCCCTGGGCATGGCGCGCCGGGCCCTGGATGAAACCCTGGCTCATGTCACCACCCGCAAACTGTTTGGCGGCACTCTGAGTGAACTGCAACTGGTGCAGGGCAAGTTGTCGGACATGGCCCTGGCCATCGACAGCAGCGCCCTGCTGGTCTACCGCTCGGCCTGGACCAAGGACTGCATCGCCGACCGGGTCACCCGGGAAGCGGCCATGGCCAAGCTGCACGCCACCGAGTCGGCACAGCAGGTCATCGATGCCGCGGTGCAACTGCATGGCGGCAAAGGGGTGACCAAGGGCAATATTGTCGAGTCGCTGTATCGGGATATACGCGCCCTGCGCATCTACGAGGGCGCCTCCGAGGTACAGCAAACCATTATCGCGCGCCAGGCACTGGCTGCATTCGCCGCTGGCTGAGGCACGAAGGGTGGCTGATGGACGGCACCTGAGGGGATAGTTTATGGTAGCGGCGCTGGGTCCTGCGCTGCCACTCGCGAGGCCCGTTCCCACAGCCGCACAGGAAGGCGCCACCATGACCCGATACTGGCAGGATATCCAGCCCGGCGAGCAGTTTGAAACCGGGGAGCTCAAGCTCAGCAAGCAGGACATCCTGGAGTTCGCCGCCGAATTCGACCCCCAGCCCTACCACCTCGACAGCGACGCCGCGGCGGATTCCATCTTCGGTGGCCTGTGCGCCAGTGGCTGGCAGGTAGCCGCGCTGATGATGCGGCTGTTGACCGATGCCCTGCACCAGCAGGCCGTGCCGGTGGCCGGGCTTGCCGCGGTGCCGGCGATGCGCTGGAAAATGCCGGTATTCGTCGACGACACACTCTCGGCCCGGGTCATGGTCACCGGCAGCGAGGCGACATCCCGCCTCAGCGGCGCCGGCAGCCTGGACCTGGATGTCGTGGTGTTCAACCAGCACAGCAAACCCGTGATCGAACTCAGCACCCGCCTGCTGGTCGCCATGCAGGAGCCCGCCAATGCAGACTAGACCCTATATTCGCAGCCGCTGGTTCGAGGATATTCCCCTCGGCGAATTCCACGTATTTGGCTCCCACACTTTCAGCGAACTGGAAATCATCGAGTTCGGCCGCAAATACGATCCGGAGGTGTATCACACCGACCCGGAGGCGGCGCTGGACACGCCCTACCGCGGTCTGGTCGCTCCCGGCTGGCAGCTCACGGCCATGTGGATGAAGCTGATGGTCGGCTACATGGAGAACTTTGCCCGCGGTGTGCAGGACGGAAGACGCAACGGGGCCGGCATGGGCCTGCAGGACCTGGAGTGGTTCCTGCCGGTGCGGCCGGGGCATACCATCACCTATACCTACGAGGTCATCGACAAGCCCGACCGGGTGATTCGCGACTGCTGGGGCATCATCAAGAGCCGCAACGAGGCCTTCAACCAGTACAACGAGCGGGTAATGGGCTTTACCATCGACATCCTCGCGGAGCGCAACCCGGAAAGCCCGAAGTAAACGCGCCTAAGCAGCCAGGGCCAGGGAAAATGCCCGGCCCTCGTCATCCGCCAGCGCGGCATCGCGCAGGGACGCAACGGCAGCCGCGGATACCCCGCCACCTGCCGCATAAGCCAGTATTTCCTGCATTTGCGCCGTGGTCCGCGCCCGGGTATCCCCGTAGCCCTTGACCAGCCGGCCGCACTCCACCAGTTCCAGGGCCAGGGCATGATCGCTGCCAGCGGCGCGACGCACCGCCTGCAGCCAGCCCTGTATCAGGGCGTGCTCATGGCTGTAGCCCAGGCTCGCCCGGCGCCAGCGACGCATTCCCGCCAGCCCCCGCAGCAAAACAAAAACCGTGATGGTGTTGGTACGCAGGCGCTTGCCACCAGTGAACCAGCCCAGAACGCGCCGGCTGCCCGCTGAAGCCAGCAACCGCCGCCCCAGCGGCTTTGGTAACAGCGCACACATTTCTTCCACCCGGGGACGGAAAAATTCGGTCACCGAGAACAGTTGTTCCGGCTCTGCCTGAACCTCCGTGCGGATCTTCGCCATACGGGTGGGCCGGGTCTTGAGCTGGGCTACCCGGGGAATGTCCTCGTAGCACATCCACAGCACCAGGTAGCGACCGCATTCCCGCACCAGGCTGTAGTCATCAGCGCCGGAATCGAGCGCCAGCAGTGATTCCAGCTCGTCCAGATACTGGTGAGCGTAGGCATAGTCCTGGTAGTCCACCAGCTTCTGCAGCCCCAGGTAGAGGATTTCGTGGCAGCCCGCGGGAAATGCCCGCAGCCGCTGCAGCAACTTCTCGCCCTGCGCCGTGGTTGCCGCGGGCAGCTGAAACCGGTCCGGTCCGGCCGCCCCTGCTGGCGGCTGGAACTGTTCCACGCCCCGCGACCTGGCGCGCTGGTAGCTGGCCTCGAAGGCTGCCAGATTGCTCGCCACCGCCTTGCCGGTGGCGCTGATGACGGCACGGTAACTGTCCGTGGCAAAGGGCAGCACGCCGGCGCCGGCCAGGGCCCCGAGCAGCACTGCCGAAATGACCGTACCGTGTTCATTGGCCAGAGTCAGCATGTCGTAGTGGATGTAGTCCCGGGCATACTGGCCGGCCACGGTTTGCAGCACGCTCGCATCGACTATGCCGTCGGCGAGGTGCTCTTTTTCGGTTATGCCGTAAACTCTGTGGTCCGAGGCAATCAGAGTGGTGCGTTCGGGAGTGACAAAACCGCGCTGGACCATGCGCCCGGCCTCGGCAATCTCCGAGGCGATGGCAATATCGATGTCGCCCTGGGCGGGGAACAGCGACATTACCGGCAGGGCATTGCCCTCCAGGGCTTCCCGGGGAAACAGTTCCAGGTAGTAGATGGTGGCACCGGTACGCTGGGCAACGCCCGCCAGCGAGGTGGACTGACAGAGCCAGCCCTCGCGCTCGGCGACATCAATGACCCAGTTGGTGAGCACGCCGCCGCCCTCGCCCCCGAGCGCCGCGAGAATCAGGTTGATGGTTCCGGAGGCGGCGGTCACAGCGCGGTCTCCAGTTGCCGGCGCTCGGTGCGGGCCTGCAGCCAGCCAATGACCGAACCGCGCAGCCGCGCCGAAACCCGGTCGAGCCAGCGGGGATTGTAGATCAGGTCGACGCGGGCAAAAGACGGACACAGGATCGCCGCATGGGCGTTACTGCCGCAGACGCCGCAGCCGACGCAACTATTGTCGACATAGGTAACCGGATCCCGGCGCAGCGGGTCGGGATTGGGCTTGATGGTCAGTGATGGACAGCCGGAAATCCGAATACAGGCGTGGTCGCCGGTGCAGGTGTCGCTGTCGACCACAAAGCGTGCCCGCAGCGTGCGCTTGCCATCATTGATGGACTGCTTCATCAGGGGCTTGATGCGCCGCTGCCGGTTCAGCATGCATTCACCTTCCGCGACGATCACCTTCAGGCCCGGCTCCCGGGTGGTCAGCGCCTCACGCAGGGTGTCCATCATGGTATCGACGCTGTAGGTGCTCACCGTGCGCAGCCAGCGCACGCCGGCGCCGCGGCAGGCGTCTTCAATGGACTGGGCGTCGGTGCGGCTGGCGGAAGCGGCATCCATGGTGGTGGCGATGATCTGGTTCGGCTCGACCATCGAGGGAATATCCTGGCCGCCGGTGGCGGCGGCATAACCATTGTCGACAATCACCAGGATGCCGTCGTGCTTGTTGAAGACCGCGCTGGTCACTCCACTGGTCAGGCCGTTGTGCCAGAACCCGCCGTCTCCCATGATGCTGATGGATTTGTGCGGCAAGCTGTGGCGGATACCCGAGGAGCTCGCCAGCGACAGGCCGTAGCCCATGATGGTATTGCCCAGATTGAAGGGCGCCAGGGTGGCGAAGGAGTGGCAACCGATGTCCGAACTGATATGAAACGGGCCGAGTTCCTTTTGCACCTGCTTGATCGCGGAAAACAACGGCCGCTCGGGGCAGCCGGTACAGAGGCCCGACGGCCGCGGCGGCACATTCGTCAGCAGCGCCTGTTGGTCCTCTTCCGTGAGCGGGTTGCGCAGGGCCTCGACCTCTGTCGCCGTCAGCGCCAGGGTGAGGTCCGGCAGCGCCTGTTCGAGAAAGCGGGTTGTCCCCTCCAGGGTCACCTGGCCGGTATACTCGCCAGCCATGGGCATGATGTCCTTGCCGCGCACCCGGGTGTCGACTCCCGCCCGCCGCAACACGGTATGGATGCCCTGCTCCACGTATTCCGGCTGGCCCTCCTCGAGCACCAGCACCTGATCCTTGTCGCGACAGAATTCGACCAGCTCATCCGGAACCAGCGGGTAGGCCACGTTCATCACATAGAGCGGAATATCAGTGTTTCCAAACGGGTCTGCAAGACCCTGGCGCTGGAGGGCGCGAATAACCGTGTTGTAGGTGCCACCCTGGAGAATAATCCCGACCTGCTGGTGCTTGCCGGGAAAGAATTCATTGAGCTTGTGTTCCCGAATATAGGCCAGCGCCGCGGGCAGGCGCAGATTGATTTTCTCCCGCTCCTGGGCGTAGACATGCGGCGGCAGGATAATTTTTTCCGGCTCACGCTTCGGCTCTACGGGATTGCGGTCACTGAAGCCGGGCGCGACATTGTCGCGGGCCACAAACTCCCCGGTCACGTGGCAGCCGCGGATGCGCATCATGTAGAAAATGGGAGTATTGCTGGCCTCGGACAGGCCAAAACCGTGCTCCACCATATCGACGATGCTGGGCAGGTTGGGCCGCGGGTCCAGCAGCCACATCTGGGCCTTCATGGCGAAGGCGTAGGTGCGCTCCTGCATGATGCTGGAGCCTTCGCCGTAGTCCTCACCGACGATCACCATGGCGCCGCCGGTGACGCCGGACGAGGCGAGGTTGGACAGGGCGTCGGACGCGACATTGGTGCCCACCGTGGACTTCCAGGTCACGGCGCCGCGCAGCGGGTAGTTGACCGAGGCGCTGAGCATGGCCGCGGCAGTGGCCTCGCTGCCATTGGCCTCGAAGTGTACGCCAAGTTCCGCGAGTATCTCGCGGGCATCATTGAGCACATCCATCAGGTGGGAAATCGGCGAACCCTGATAGCCACCGACATAGGACACGCCGGACTGCAGCAATGCCTTGGTAATGGCGAGAATCCCCTCACCGCGGAAAACCTCGCCGTCACCGGCGCGCAGCTTGAGAACTTCCTTGGCAAACGAACGTTCAGCCATTGCGCGGTCAGCTCCCGGGGACCAGGGCCAGCACCCTGGCCGGGCTGCCTGAGCCCTCGCGAATCTTCAGCGGCGCCGCGATCAGGATGGCTCCGGTGGGCGGCAGCTGGTCGAGATTGCACAGGCTCGCCAGGCCGCACTTGTTGGCGCCGTGCATGAGATTGTGGCAGGGAAAGATGGGCTCCTGACTCGAGGCCTGGCCGCAGTCCGTGCCCACGGTCTCGACCCCGACGCCGATGATATCGCGCTCCTCGGCGAGGAATGCCACCGTCGCCGGCTCCCAGCCGGGGGTGTGGCAGCCATCCCCGTGCTGGTTGAGATATCCCTCAGTGCCGACTTTTTTCGACCAGTCAGTGCGATAAAGAACCCAGGCACCAGCAGGAATTTCGCCGTGGCGCGATTCCCAGTCGCGGATGAAATCCACGCTCATGAGGAAATCGGGGTTCGCCTCTGACTCGGCGACCGCGTCGATAACCACCGCGGGCGCGACAAAGCGCTCGGGTGGCAGTGTGTCGGTGGCATGGTTCTCGTGATCTTTCCCCGTCACCCAGTGAATGGGCGCGTCAAAGTGGGTGCCCGTGTGCTCGCCGCAGCGCAGGTTGTTCCAGTACCAGGCCGGGCCCTTTTCGTCGTAGCGGGAGATGGTCTCCATGCTGAAGGGCCAGGACTCGCCCCAACCGAACTCGGTGGGCAATGGCAGGGTGGGTGTCTCTGGCGAAAGAGTTGCGGTCAAGTCGACAATCCTGACCCCACCGGTCAACAGTGCCGAGGCAAAATCCTTGAGCAGGTCAGCGGTCATGAGTCTTCTCCCTGAGGTCTATGCCTGTCGTTTCCAGCCGGCAAAGATACTTGTGTATGTGGGTGGATTATATTTTAGGCTTAAAATATAATCCACCCCAACGCAGGAAAAATTACGGAGCGCAGGATATGCACACTACCCTACTGCCCGAGGGCTGGCCAAGACCACGAGGCTATGCCAATGGCATACTCGCAAGGGGCACCGACACCATTTATGTAGGCGGACAGATTGGCTGGAACTCGCAGTGCGTATTCGAGACCCACGACTTTATCGGCCAGGTGAAACAGACGCTGCTGAATGTGTGCGCGATACTGGAATCTGCGGGCGCTGGCCCCGAGCACATCACCCGCATGACCTGGTTCATTACCGACAAGCAGGCCTATGTCAGCCGCATCGCCGAACTCGGCCCGGTATACCGGGAAGTCATCGGCAAGCACTTCCCGGCGATGAGCGTGGTTGAGGTGTCGGCGCTGATAGAAGATGAGGCGATGGTGGAGATCGAGGTAACGGCGGTCAAGTGAGCCAGGGACAGGAACAGCTTGTGAACAGCGTCTACCAGGTTTTTGCGGCAACCGCCGCCAGCGCGGGTGAAAACCCTTTCCTGCACATACCGCTGCAGGCATCCCGGGCCTACGCCGACGGCCCGGTGGACCTGAGCTATGGAGAGGCACTGGCGAAGATAGACCGGCTCGCGGCGCATTACCGCGAGGCCGGTTACGGCTACCCGCTGCGGGTCGCGCTGATGCTGGACAACCGGGCCGAGTTCTTCCTCCACTGGCTGGCGCTCAACAGCCTCGGCTGCAGCGTGATTCCGGTGAGCAGGGACATGCAGGACGATGAGATCGCCTACTTCCTGAGCCACGGCGAGGCCTGCCTGCTGGTGGCCCTGCCGGATCTGCTGCCGCGCCTGGAAAGGCTCGGTGCAGGGCTGGACAAACCCGTAGCCGTGGTTGCTTGCGACCGGCCCGATACCCTGGCCGCGGCCACAGGCGCCGAGGCCGGAGGCGAGCGTCCCGCTGACCTGGAGTGTGCCCTGCTGTATACCTCGGGCAGTACCGGCAAGCCCAAGGCCTGCATTCTCAACAACAGCTATTTCCTCTATGCCGGCGAGTGGTACAACGCCCTCGATGGCCTGGTGTCCCTGCGCTACGGCCAGGAGCGGCTGCTGACCCCCCTGCCCCTCACCCACATGAACGCGATGGCGGTGTCGAGCATGGCGATGATCATGAGCGCCGGCTGCATCGTGCAGCTGGACCGCTTCCACCCCCGGGAATGGTGGCAGACCGTGCGCGACAGCCGCGCGACTGTCCTGCACTACCTCGGGGTATTGCCCGCCATATTGCTGGAGCTGCCCCCTGCGGCGGAAGATGACTGTGGCGGCCAGATCCGGTTCGGGTTTGGCGCCGGAGTCAATCCACGCCACCATGCAATCTTCGAGGAGCGTTTCGGCTTTCCCCTGCTGGAAGCCTGGGCAATGACTGAATCCGGGGTCGGCGGCAGCATCATTGCCCATCGCGAACCGCGCCATGTCGGCAGCTGCTGTTTTGGCCGGGCCCCGGACGCCCTGGAATACCAGCTGGTGGACGAAAACAGGCGCCCGGTAGCAATGGGCGAGCCAGGGGAGTTACGGGTGCGCGCTGCGGGGCCGGATCCGCGCCGGGGTTTCTTCTCCGGCTACCTGAAAAACCCGGAAGCCACCGCTGAAATCTGGCAGGACGGCTGGCTCAATACCGGTGATGTGGTGCGCGAAGGCCCCGATGGCAGCCTCTATTTTGTCGACCGGCGGAAGAACGTGATCCGCCGCTCCGGGGAGAACATTTCGGCACTGGAAGTTGAAGCGGCCCTGGTGTCGCACCCGGCTATCAGCCAGGTTGTGGTGACAGCGGTGCCCGACGACCTGCGGGGTGACGAAGTTGCCGCGGCCGTGGTCGTCAATGCACAGGCGGCAGACGCGGACACGCTTGCCGCGGATGTCGTTCGCCACTGCCTGGAGCAACTGGCCTACTACAAGGCACCGGGCTATGTGCTGCTGTGCGACAGCCTGCCGGTGACTGCCTCCAACAAACCGCGCCGGGGCGAGATCAAGACCCTGGTCCGCGAACGGGTCGTCGCGGGCGACTGTATCGACACACGCCCTCTCAAGAAGCGCCAGGTGGGGCCATGAAGGACTACGCCGGGGTTGCGCTGACCACACCGGTAAGCTTCGGCTACGCCAGACAGAGCCCACGGGGGGCCGCCTGGTTCATCGGCAGCACCCTGCGGCAGCTGCTGGCAGAGTCGGGCCTGGGCCCGGATGACATCGATGGACTGGCGGTCTCAAGTTTTTCCCTGGGCGCGGATTCGGCCATCACCCTGACCCAGCACTTGCAGCTGAGCCCGCGCTGGATCGAGCAAATGCCCTACGGCGGAGCTTCAGGCATCCTGGCCCTGCGCCGCGCCGCCCGCGCGATCCAGGCCGGGGACGCCGAGATCATTGCCTGCATCGGCGGGGACGGGGCCGCCCACCGCTCTTTCGAGGCTACCGCCGCCAATTTCAGCAATTTCACTATCGACGCGTCCTTTCCCTACGGCGGCGGCGGCCCCAACGCCGCATTCGCCATGATCACCCAGCGCTATATGGATGACTTCGGTGCCCGCCGCGAGGATTTCGGCGCCATCCCGGTCGCCCAGCGCTACAACGCCAACCACTACCCCGCCGCCCTGCTGGGCCACAAGACCCTGACCATGGAGCAGTACCTGGCGGCGCGCCCCATCGCCGCGCCCCTGCATCTGCTGGACTGTGTCATGCCCTGTGCCGGCGGCGAAGGTTTCCTGATGATGTCGGAGGAGCGAGCCCGCTCCCTGGGCCTGGACTGGTGCAGGATCCTGGCTGCGGATGAGCTCCACAACGCGCACCGGGATGATGACATCCAGCTGCGCGGGGGCTGGACGGAATACGCCGATCGGCTCTGGAACCGGGCCGCCCTGGGTCCTACCGAAATCGACATGCTGCAGACCTACGACGACTACCCGGTCATCAGCATGTTGCAGATGGAAGATCTCGGCTTTTGCGGCAAGGGCGAAGCGCCCGGCTGGGTACGGGATACCGACCTGCGCTTCGATGGCAGTGGCCCGCAAACACGCAAGCTGCCGCACAATACCTCCGGGGGCCAGCTCTCCGTAGGCCAGGCGGGTGCCGCAGCCGGCTACCTCGGCGTGGTGGAGAGCCTGCGCCAGCTGACTGGCAGCGCAGGAGCCAACCAGGTCGCGCAGGCACGCCACGCCATGATCAGCGGCTTCGGCATGATCAACTATGACCGCGGGCTGTGTTCCGCAGCGGCCATCCTCGGAAGGAGTGAGCGATGAGTACCACGCCCACCATGCAGAGCCGGCTCAAGCTGAACCGGCCCTCGCTGCGCAGGCTGGCGCGCCCGCCCAAGCAGCGCACTCCGTTGGGTACCGCTTTCAATGCCGCCAACCTCCCCGTGGCTTTGGCTCTGCAGCACTGTCGCGACTGCGGCAGCGTGCAGTATCCGCCCCGGGAACTGTGCCGACAGTGCCTGGGAGATGCCCTGGTGTGGCGCCCAACTTCCGGCAGCGGCCTCTTGGTCAGCAGGATCGAGCTGCACCACAGCCTGTGGGAATACTTCAAGCGGCGCCTGACCGAGAAGCCCTGGCCGGTGGCCAGTGTGCGCCTGGATTGCGGCGTTATCGCCTTTGCCCACCTGGCGCTCGAAACCTTTGGCTCCAGTTCGCCGGCGATCCTGGCAGCGGATACTCCGGTGCAGGTATTCACCCACACCGACTGTTCACTCAATGCGGTGATGATCGCCGTGGCGGCAGAGACCCCCATCGCCAGCCGCAGCCAGCGGCATGCGATCGCCGCCGGGCTCGGCCTGCTCGAACCCGCCATCAAACCCGAGGGCATCTGATATGCAGCCTGAGCACAAAACCCCTGCACACAAAACCATAGTGGTCACCGGGGGCAGCACCGGCATCGGCGCCGCTATCTGCCACGCCTTTCTCGACGCTGGCTACGAGGTGGTCAACCTGGCCCGCCGCCCGCTGGCACTGGACCACACGCGCCTGCACAACATCGAACTGGATCTCAGCGATCGCGCCGCCACCGCCGCGGTGGCGCAGCAGGTGGCCCGGGAGCACGAGGTCACCAGCCTGGTGCACAATGCCGGGCTGATCCGCCCCAACCTGCTGCCGGAGGTCAAACTGGAGGACTACGACTATTTGTCCCAGGTGCACATCGGCGCGGCCATCACCCTGAGCCAGGCGTTCCTGCCGGGCATGCAGGCCCGCCAGTTCGGCCGCATCATCCTCATTACCTCGCGCGCCGCCCTCGGCCTGCAGACCCGCACCAGCTATTCCGCGACCAAATCCGGAATGATGGGCATGGCGCGCACCTGGGCCCTGGAGCTGGGGGAATTCGGTATCACCGTCAACACCGTGGCACCGGGGCCCATCAGTGCTACGGAGATGTTCCACGAAGTCATCCCCGAAGACAGCCCGAAACTGGACAGCATGGCCCGCAGTATTCCGGTAAGGCGCCTGGGCGTGCCCGGGGATGTCGCCCGCGCCGTCAGCTTTTTCAACGATCCGGACAATGGTTTCGTGACCGGGCAGACCCTGATGGTCTGCGGCGGCGCCAGCCTGGGCTCATTGTCCCTGTAAACGGAGGCACATCATGACCACGCTTATCAGCAAGGAAGAAGTCGCCAGCCTGGTGCGCCCCACCCGGCTGCACAAGCGCCTGTACCTGGACCCGGACGTCTTCGAACTGGAGATGGAGCGGATCTGGGGTCAAGCCTGGATCTTCATCGGCCACGAATCCCAGGTGCCCAACCCCGGCGACTTCTTCACCACCAATATCACCCACAAAATTCCCGTAGTCATGGTGCGCGACAAGGGCGACAGCGTGCACGTGCTGCACAACCGCTGCGGCCACAAGGGCGCCAAACTGGTAGAGAGCCGCCAGGGCAACGTCCGCGGGGCCTTCCGCTGCCCCTACCACGGCTGGACCTTTCGCCACGACGGCGGCCTGCTGAAGGTTCCCAACGAGAGTGGTTACGACAGTACCGGCTTCGACAGCAGCGACCCCTGCTACAGCATGCAGTCCGTGGCCCAGGTCGAAAGCTACCGCGGCTTTGTGTTTGCCACCCTGTCCGCCGAAGCGCCGGACCTGAAGACCTGGCTCGGGGGCGCCATCGACTGCCTGGACAACCTCTGCGACCGCGCCCCGGAAGGTGAAGTGGAAGTAGCCGGCGGGGTCTTGCGCTACGAGCACCAGTGTAACTGGAAGTTCATTCTGGAAAACCTGAACGACACCATGCACCCGATGGTGGTGCACCAGTCCGTGGTTCAGGCGGCGGAGGACTACATCGCCACGCTGCCGGAGTCGGCGGTCGAGCAGCGCAGCGAGGCGGAAATCATTCCACCGTTTGGTTCCTCCTACGAAAAGTTCGAGGACTCGGGTATTACCGGGTTCCGCTACGGCCATCACTACGACGGCGGCAAGACCAGTATTCACGCGGATTACAAGGTGCTCCCCGCCTATCACGACGCCATGGTCAAGGCCTACGGCGAGGAACGGACCCGCGAGATCTATGCCTTCAATACCCACAACACGCTTTACTATCCCTCGCTGACCATCAAGAGCGCGGTGCAGAACATCCGCGTCGTCCGCCCCATCGCGGTGGATCGCTTCGTGGTCGAAACCTGGTCCTTCCGTCTCAAGGGCGCGCCGGACGAGATGCTGCAGCGCACCCTGCTCTATTCCCGGCTTATCAATTCCTCCTTCGGGATGGTCGGCCCCGACGACCACGAGGTCTACCGGCGGGCGCAGGAGGGGCTGGAGTCCAACGCCAGCGAATGGGTCGAATTTCATCGCCAGTACGGACGCGATCAGGTTCTGGAGGACCGCGTCATTGGCGGTGGCACCAGCGACCTGGATATGCGCACCCAGTACAAGGCCTGGCAGGAGTACATGACCGGGGAGGTGTTCCAATGAGCAATCCGGACCTGAAGCAGATCGAGCAATTTCTCTACCGGGAAGCGTCCCTGCTGGATCAACCGGACCTGGACCAATGGATGCAGCTGTTCACCGAGGACGGCAGCTACTGGATGCCGGCCATGGAGGGACAGTCCGACCCCCTGAACCACATCTCGCATATCTACGAGGACCGGGTGATGATGGAGATCCGGCGTCGCAACTTCGTCCACCCCCGCTCCGCCTCGAAAGAGTGGCCAGTTCGCTGTTCACACCTGCTGGGGAATATTCAGCTGCAGAACCAGACCGACAGCGGAGACCTGGTAGTGACCTGCAATTTTCACGTCATCGTGTGGTATCGCGAGGAGCAGCGCGTTTATGCGGGAACCTGCGAGCACCATCTGCTCGCCGAGGGCGATGACTACCGCATTCGCCACAAGCGAGTGGACTTGATCAACCCGGAGGCAGCCCAGCGGTCGATGGTTATCTACCTGTAGGCGCAGAAAGCTTCAATCATCATGTCGAGATAATCACAAAAACATCCATGTATCGACGAAATTCGGGGCATGGGAGGGGATTGAAAAATGCATAGAACAAATGATTTGGCTTTGGGCAACGGCATCGTTTTCAGGCTTCTACGCTGGCTCGGGATACTCGCCCTGGCAGGACTGACGGCCTGCGACAACGAGTCAACACAGCGCGTTGCGGCCAACCCTTCCCCGGACAAAGTCGTCCAGGTGGACGGCGCACGGGTCATTAACGCAGACAGCGAACCCGGCAACTGGCTCGTCCATGGTCGCACCTACGAAGAGCAGCGCTATTCTCCACTGGTGCAAATCAACCGCAATAATGTGTCCCGTCTTGGGCTGGCCTGGGAAGCGCCGATGGATTCCCACCGCGGCCTGGAAGCGACACCCATCGTTGTCGACGGCGTAATCTATACCACCAGTACCTGGTCCCGGGTGCGTGCACTTGATGCGCGATCGGGTGAGCTATTGTGGGAGCACGATCCCGGAGTGGATCGAGCCTGGGGTAAAAAACTCTGCTGTGACGTGGTTAATCGCGGAGTCGCTGTATGGCAGGGCAAAGTGTTTGTCGGCACCCTGGACGGGTATCTGGTGTCACTCAATGCTGCGAATGGCGAACAGCTCTGGCGCGTGGACACGCTAGTTGACCGCGACAAGTTCTATTCCATCACCGGTGCACCGCGTATCGTCAAGAACAGAGTCATTATCGGCAATGGCGGCGCTGAATTTGAAGTCCGCGGCTATATCAGTGCCTACGATGCCGACACCGGAAAACTGGACTGGCGCTTCTTTACCGTACCCGGCAGCGCTACCGGACCTTTTGAAAACCCCGAACTCGAGCTGGCTGCGGCCACCTGGTCACCCGACAGCAACTGGCAGGGCGGCGGCGGGACAGCATGGGACTCGATGGCCTATGACCCGGAACTCGACCTGCTCTATGTCGGTACCGGCAACGGAGGACCCTGGTCGCACTACACCCGCAGTCCGGGTGGCGGCGACAACCTGTACCTCGCCTCGATTCTCGCCCTGCGACCGGATAGTGGACACCTGGTCTGGCACTACCAGACCACCCCGGGCGATTCCTGGGACTATACGGCGACCCAGCACATGATTCTGGCCGACCTGATGATTGATGGCCGGCAACGCCAAGTGTTGATGCAGGCCCCCAAGAACGGGTTTTTCTATGTGCTGGATCGCAGCAATGGTGAGCTGATCTCGGCCGAAAAATATGTCTATGTCAACTGGGCCAGTCATGTCGACCCCGAATCGGGTCGCCCCGTTCTCACCGGTCTTGCAGATTACAGTGAACAGGCCAGGTATGTTTTCCCCTCAGCCGCAGGGGGCCACAATTGGCAGCCAATGTCCTACAGCCCTGACACCGGACTCGTGTACATACCGGCCCGAGACGCAGGCTGGGTACACAACCAGGCAGGCGACAAGTGGTTCGAGCTCGGGGTGGATAACCTTGGCGAGTTGGCCGAAGGCCAGGACATCCCTCCCTCACGAGGCTACTTGAAGGCCTGGGACCCGGTGACCCAGGAACTCGCATGGCAGAAGGAAACCGCCAACATCTGGAACGGAGGAGCACTCGCGACGGCGGGAGGCGTGGTTTTTCATGGTACCGCCACGGGCCACTTCTATGCGCTGAATGACCAAAGCGGCGAAGTTCTACTTGAGCTGCCAATTGGCACGGGCATGATAGCCCCCCCGATTAGCTACGCCGTTGACGGTCGGCAATACATTGCGGTTATGGCCGGCTGGGGTGGCCCCGCCTTCAACACCCTGGGGGGCGACGAGGCACTGCTGGCATTCGAGAATGCCGGCCGCTTGCTGGTGTTTGCGTTGGACGGGGCTGCAGTGCCACTGCCTCCGCCGGCAACGCCGCGGGGCCCGGTTCCACCCCAGCCCGGACTGTCCACAGACCCCGATACGCTGGAAAGGGGGCGATTGCTCTACGTCTACAATTGTGGAGGTTGCCACGGCATGTATGGCAGCACGCCGATGCTGCCCGATCTGAGGCTCATGACCCTGGAAAAACACGCGGTTTTTCAGGACATCGTGCTGGGAGGCCTGCTTGAGAATGCTGGCATGTCAAGTTTTGCGGATGTACTGAGCGAAGACGACAGTGAAGCAATACAGGCCTATATCGTGTCCATGGCCAATGCAAGCCGGGATGATTAGGCCTGCCTCAGTACAAGCGCGGTCCCGTCAGATGGCTGGCGCGCTGTTTAAAAGCAGCGAGATCAGGAACCGCCTTCAGTCCGGCAGCAACATATAGGTAGAGGTACCACTGGCGACCACGCGCTGGTCGCCGGCACCCCGCAGCGTCACTCCACCAAAGATCAGCTGGCGGCCAGACTTCAGCACACGGCCGCTGGCAATAATATTTTGGTCAGTAAACAGGGCCCGCATCTGGGCCACTGCCAGCTGGGCGCCGATGCAGAAGTGGGGGCCGTGGCCAAAGCTCAGGTGCGGGTTGGGGTCGCGGCGGATGTCAAAAACCGCGGGCTCACTGAATACCCGCTCATCGTGATTGGCCGACAGGAACGACAGCAATACCTTGTCGCCAGCCCCAACCCCGACGCGCCGCAGCAGTCGATGGTCATCTACCTGTAGGTACCCGCGTCAGTCCGGCAGCAACATATAGGTAGAGGTGCCGCTGGCGACCACGCGCTGGTCGTAATCGGTTACTCGGCAGACAGGCTCAAAGCGCCGGCGCGAACAGATTCGCTCCTCGGGATGCGAGACGAAACCAAAGCGGCATGTCGGCAACTGCGTTGTCGCCCATCTCGCGTGAGTTGGCGAAATCAACCTCGAACATCTGCTCGACTTCGCCGGCGAATGCGGTATCAGCGACCAGCGCCGTCAGTTCGAAATTCAGTCGGAACGAGCGGTTGTCGAGGTTCACCGTGCTGATGGCCGCACCGCGGTCGTCAATCAGAAACACCTTCGCGTGCATCATTCCCGGCTGGTAGCGGAAGATTCGGACGCCGGCAGCGCTCAGCGTGTCCATGTACTTGTACGCGGCCAGACCGGCCAGGCGGCTGTCGGTGTGTTCGGGGAGCAACAGACGCACGTCCAGCCCTCCCAGGGCGGCGAGCTTCAGCGCCCCCATCACGCCTTCGTCGGGGACAAAATACGGACTGGACATCCAGATCCGCTTCTCCGCGAGATGGATGAACTGCTGCACCATCAGGCTCGCGGTTTCGAAATGGTCGGCGGGTCCGGAAGGAAGAACCAGAACCGGTATCCCAACGCCGCCAACCGGCTGCGGCTGCCATGAGACGACAGGCAATTCGTCCGTAACCCAGCGCCAGTCCTCGAGAAACGACAGCTGCATGTTCAATACCGCCGGACCTTCGACCCGCACTTGCGCGTCTCGCCAGCCGTCGGATTCGTACTCGTCTCCAATGTTCAGGCCGCCAATCCATCCGACCTTGCCGTCGGCGACCACGAGCTTGCGGTGGTTACGAAAGTTCAGCCGGAAGCGGTCTATCCAGCTTTCATGTTGAAAAAACGAGCGAACTTCGACACCGGCTTCGGTGAGCTCGCTTATGTACGATCTGCTTAAATCGAGGCTGCCGATGCTGTCGAACAAGACGTAGACCCGCACTCCTTCCCGTGCTCGCCGGATCAACCGACGTTGCAGATCACGGCCCCGTTTGTCGTCACGAACGATGTAGAACTGTACCAGCAGGTAGTCCTCGGCGGCATCGATGCCGTCGAAGATGCTTTCGAAAATTGCGTTGCCGTCAATCAGCAGCTCGGCCCGGTTACCGTCGACAAACGGGATGCCAGCCAACTGCTCGACTGCGCGGAACGTCGGATCGCGGTCGCTCCACTCCGTCCGGAATGGCGGCAGCTCCGCCAAGTGGGACTCCAAAGAGCGGTTCAACGAAGTCACGCGCTGGCGCCGCAGCTGGATATAATCATCAATTTTGTCCCGCCCGAATATCCAGTAGGCGGGTACGGCCAGGTAGGGGGTCGCGTTTAGCGATACGATCCAGGCAACAGTGCCCGGCGCGGTGCGGGTGTCCATCAGTGCATGCAGCGATGTCGCGAAACCGATCAAGTGCGCGATCAGCACGATCGCGGAGACTGTTACCATTCGCCTGAGTTTTCCATGCATGCTCATGCGATATTGTCGCATGGGTCGCTCTGGATCCTCTGTACGATGTCGAACAGAGCGAGCCAGGTGCGGCTTTGCCTATATGGCTAGGGATCCTTGCGCTGCAAGTGGACTAGCGGACGCACCAGCGCACAGGCAGCGTCTTCACGCCTCGCTGGAAATTGGAGCGCAGGAAAGTCGGGGTGCCCACCAGTTCGAACTGTTCGAACCTGCGCCCGAGCTCGGTAAACAGGGCCCGCATCTGGGCCACTGCCAGCTGGGCGCCGATGCAGAAGTGGGGGCCGTGACCAAAGCTCAGGTGCGGGTTGGGGTCGCGGCGGATGTCAAAAACCGCGGGCTCACTGAATACCCGCTCATCGTGATTGGCCGACAGGAACGACAGCAATACCTTGTCGCCTTCCCGGATGTTCACACCACCCAGCGTTGTATCCTCGGCCGCGGTGCGACGGAAGTTCATCACCGGTGTCCACCAGCGCAGCATTTCTTCCACCGCTCCCGGCATCAGCTCGGGGGCTTCCTGCAAATCGCGCCAGGCCGACGGGTGTTGCAGCAATGCCAGCATGCCACCGGGGATGGCGTTGCGCAGGGTCTCGTTGCCGGCGACCGCAAACAGCCAGAACATGTTCTCGAATTCAGCAATGGTGAGCTTGCCGCCCTCCTCGTCGATCTGCGCCAGCAGGATCGACATCACATCGTCGCCCGGGTGCTCACGCTTGTATTCCGCCAACAGGTGCGCGTAGCGATAGAGGTCGTCCATGCCGTGCCGTGAGCGCGGGTCGGGGAGCTTGCCTTCAGCGTCGGGAACCGGGCGCAGCTTGAGCGCCTCCCTCGCCATGGGGGTGCCGCGGGATACATCAAACCGCGAGGAGCCGGCGTATTCTGGATCCTGGTAACCGATTACCCGGTTCGCCCAGTCAAACATCAGGTAGCGATCCTCGCTGGGCAGGCCAAAGATGTCCGCCAGGCACAGCAGGGGCATGTCGGAAGCAATGTCCTTGACAAAATCGCACTCGCCGGACTGCTTGCCCGCCGTGACCCGGTCGACGATATCAGCGGCGTGCTGACGAATCCTGTCCTCAAGCTGCCTGATTGCGCGCGAGGTAAAGGCGTTGATCAGCATGCGGCGCAAGCGAGTGTGATCAGGCGGATCCATATTCAGCATCATTTGCTGGACATAGGCGAGATCGTCAGGCGACGCCGGATCGCGCAGCTGGGTGCCGCCAACCTGGGAGGAAAAGATTTTTGCGCTCTTCAGCGCCTGCTGACACTCCGCGTGGCGCGTCACCAACCAGAACCCCTTGCCACCCGGCCACTGAGACAGGCGATGCTCATCTACCCACACCACCGGCCCCTGCGCACGCAGGGCTGCCAGCGCCGTAAAGGGTATCCCCTGTTCGTATACCAGAGGATCGTAGACGAACTCCAGCTGTGACTGATCCAATGCCATCATTCGGGTGGTTCCTGTTCCATTATCGTTGCCCGCTGGCGCAACTTGCCCAGCAGATACATGAAATCGCGGTATTCGCTCACTGACAGGCAGTCCAGCAACTCCCCTTCCCAGGCCAGCGCGTGGGGCACAAGATCTCCGTACAGCGCCAGGCCGGCCGCCGTCAGGGCGAGATCCCGTGCCCTGTTGTCCTCTTCCTTGCGGCGCTGGAGGATCAGGCCGCGCGCGGTCAGGTTCTTCACCGCCCGGGATACCTTGCTCTTTTCCATGCCGGTGGTACTGACAATCTGCTTGGCATTGAGCACGCCGTGTTCGGCCAGATTGGCAAGCACGCGCCATTCCGGAATGCTCAGGCCATACTCGCCGTCATAGATGCGTGACAGGCCGGTACTGATCCGGTCTGCCAGATTATTGACCAGATAGGGCAGGAAGCCCTCTAGTTGCAGCTCCCGCCTCGCCGGTTCAGCTACCTGCCGCCTCGCCATATCGCGGCGTCAGTCCTGTAACTGGTCCCAGACCTCCTGGTCGCGCTCCGCGGTCCAGATACGCGGCCAGTCGACCCCATCGAACTCGTCCCACAGGCGCTGCACATCGAACGGCAGGCAATGCTCGAAAATCGGCCAGCGGCCGAATTTCGGCTCGAGGTGGGCGTGGGTGGCCTCGAAGGCTTCTTTCAAAGTCCCACCACCGCGATGGACTTCGCCGACCTTGGCGATCATGCCCTCGAGGAAGCCGCGCGTCTGCTCGATGGCCGCTTCCACCGCGGCCCGTCCTTGCGCCGTGGCGCCGCGGCCACCGATCAGGGTCTCGGCACCAAAGGCCTTGACCTGGTCCAGCGTCCCCTTGGACCAGTCAAAGTGGAACGCGTCACCCGTGTACAGCGCCGCTTCAGCTTCCACCAGATCACCGGCAAACAGGATCTTGTGTTTTGGTAGCCAGGCGCAGATATCGCCCGCCGTGTGGCCACGCCCACAGTACTGCAGCACCAGATCGCCGCGGTCACCGCCCAGGGGAATCTCCAGCCTGTCGTTGAACACGATGTCCGGATGCGTCAGGCCGGGAATACCCTCGGGCTCGCGAAACAGCCGCGGCATGCGCCCGAACTCACTGTCCCAGTCCTGCTGCCCGCGCTCGTTGATCAGGAACCGGGTTTGCTCGTGGGCGATGATCGATTCCGCTTCGAAAGCGGAGGCACCGAGTACACGGACCGCGTGGTAGTGGGACAGGACCAGGTACTTGACCGGCTTGTCGGTGTACTCACGCAGCTTGGCCAGCCAGTCCCGGGCCGCCTTGGGAGTGGCTCGCGCTTCGAACGCGACCACAAAATCCTCGCCTTCAATTGCGCCGATATTGGGGTCACCCTCCGCGGTCAGCGCGTACACGCCCTCCGCGAGGACTTCCAGGGTTTCCACTTTTTCGCCGAGGTCGGCAGAAGATGCAAACGGTTTCTTGGCCATGGATCTGTTCATCCTGTGAGTCAAATAATACATCAAACATACCACAGACTAGTTGCATCGCCAACTTTAATCACAGAGAAATCACGACCTTTGGGCCGCATATATGTTATGTATTACGCGACAAAGCCTGTTGTAAGCGGGAACGCGATACGCTATATTTATTCTCGTTTGCAACTATAAACAGGGCCCAGCTCCCGGAGGAAGCGCGATATGGCAAGCACCTATACCAACCCGGAGTACCCCTACCGCAGAAGCCCCGACCAGGATGCCACCCAGCCGGTACACCACCAGGTCATTATTGTCGGCGGCGGCCCCGCAGGCCTGGCGGCAGCGATGGATCTCGCCCTCCATGGCATCGACTCAGTGGTGCTGGATGACAACAACACGGTTAGCGTCGGCTCCCGTGCCATCTGTATCGCCAAGCGTACGCTGGAAATCTGCGATCGCTATGGCTGCGCCCAACCAATGATCGACAAGGGCGTGATCTGGAAGCACGGCCGGGTGTACTTCGGTGAAGAACAGATTTACGAGTTCGACCTGCTCCCCGAGCAACACCACAAGATCCCTGCATTCATCAACCTGCAGCAGTACTACTTCGAGGAGTACATGGTGGACCGCTGCATGGAAATGCCGCAGATTGACCTGCGCTGGCTGCACAAGGTGGCCGAGGTTGCCAGCACTGCCAATCGGGCCGAGATTGTGGTGGACACCCAGGATGGCCCCTACCGGCTGAGTTGCGACTACCTGCTGGTGGCCGACGGCGCCAACAGTCCAATCCGCGACTCCCTGGGCCTGGAGAGCAAGGGGCAGATCTTCGAGGACCGCTTCCTCATCGCCGACATCGTCATGCAAGCGGATTTTCCGGCGGAACGCCGGTTCTGGTTTGATGCACCCTTTCACCCCAACCAGTCCACCCTGCTGCACAAGCAGGCGGACAACGTCTGGCGCATTGACTTCCAGCTGGGCTGGGATGCGGATCCGGAAGAGGAAAAGAAAATCGACAACATCCGGCCACGGGTCGAAGCCATGTTGGGCGAGGACCAGCAATGGGAGCTGGAATGGGCCAGTGTCTACACCTTCCGCTGTCGCAAGATGGACTCCTATATTCACCAGCGGGTGATCTTCATGGGCGACGCCGCCCATCAGGTCTCCCCCTTTGGCGCCCGCGGTGCCAACGGCGCCCTCCAGGGCGTGGAGAACCTGTGCTGGAAACTGGCGGCGGTTCTCGACGGACGCGCGCCGGCATCGCTGCTGGACACCTACGATACAGAACGCCAGCACGGGGCGCGGGAAAATATCCTGCACTCCACGCGGGCGACCGATTTCATGACCCCGAAGAATGCGGTGACCCGCCTGTTCCGGGATACCGCACTGGACCTTGCCCGGGACTACCCCTTTGCCCGCAGCCTGGTGAACAGTGGCCGGTTGTCGACACCCTGCACCTATGATGACACTCCGCTCAGCACACCTGATAGGGCCGAGTTCAGTGAGCGCATGCGCCCGGGCTCGACCTGTCTGGATGCACCGATTGCCGGTCCTGAAGGCCGGCAGGAGTGGCTGCTGGAACGACTGGGCAACCGCTTCACGCTGCTGCTCTTCGGTGAAGTCGCCGCCGATGCGCGCCAGCAACTGGAAGCGGCCCTGGCCAGTCTTGATCGGGAGGGCCACCACACTCGTGCGCTGTGGGTTCTTCCCCAGGGTCAGCACGCGGGCAGGGACAATGAGGTGGTGGATACCGAGGGGGTTTTGGCGCAGCGCTACGACCTGCGACAGGGCGGCGTCTACCTGATACGCCCCGACCAGCATGTCTGCGCACGCTGGCGCACACTGGACCCGGATGCCGTGGCACAGGCCGTGCACCGGGCCCTGGGAAAAACCCTGGCAGAGGAGCAGGCGGCATGAGCACACTGATCACCGACAGCAACTTTACCGATGCCGACGCGTTCTACGCCGCACTAGCCGATGTCCATCGCGACCGCAGCGATGCCGAGAGCGCGGCGATCAATGCCCGGCTGATTCTGTTACTGGCGAATCAGGTTGGCAACCAACAGATCCTGGAACAGGCGCTGGCGATCGCCGGCCAGGTCCATATTAAAGAGTGATGCCCCATGACAGCGAAAGCACAAACTACCGAACTTAGCTATCTCACCGGTTTTGGCAACGAGCACGAAACCGAGGCTCTCGAAGGCGCCCTGCCCATCGGGCGGTTCAGTCCACAGCGAGTCAACCACGGATTGTATGCGGAGCAGTTCAGCAGCACCGCGTTCACTGCACCCCGCGCGGCCAATCGCCGCACCTGGCTCTACCGCATACGCCCCTCCGTGCTACAGGGTGACTACGAACCCTGCACCAACAGCGGCCGGGGAATCCACACGGGGCCGCTGGCGGGACCGACACCGCCGAACATGCTGCGCTGGGACCCGCTCCCCCTGCCCGGTGCCGGCGTCGATCTGCTGGACGGACTGACCACCATTGCCACCTGCGGCGATGCGCTGGCCCAGACCGGCCTTGGCATTCACCTGTACGCGGCCAGCGAGTCCATGCAGCAGCGCTATTTCTACTCGGCGGATGGCGAGTGGTTGTTCATCCCGGAGCAGGGAGAACTGCTGCTGCGAACCGAGTGCGGGCGCCTGCACCTCAAGCCCGGTGACATCGCCGTGGTGCCACGGGGGATGAAGTTCGCGGTCGATCTTCCGGCCGGCCCGGTCAGGGGCTATGTCTGTGAAAATTACGGCGCTCCCCTCACCCTGCCCGAGCGCGGCCCGGTCGGTGCCAACGGTTTCGCCAACGACCGCGATTTCCAGTATCCGGTAGCGGCCTACGAGGACATTGAGGGCGAGTTCGAACTGCTGTGCAAGTTCGGCGGCCACTTGTACCGCGCCGCCCTCGGCCACTCGCCACTGGACGTGGTGGCCTGGACCGGCAACTCGGCACCCTACAAATACCAGCTGTCGCGGTTCAACGTCATGGGCTCGGTGAGCTACGATCATCCCGACCCCAGTATTTACACGGTCCTGACTTCGCCCTCGGACACGGCCGGCGTGGCCAATCTCGACTTCGTGATTTTTCCCCCGCGCTGGATGGTGGCGGAAAACACCTTCCGTCCGCCCTGGTTCCACCGCAACATCATGAGCGAGTACATGGGGCTTATTGAAGGTGTTTACGATGCCAAGGAGGAAGGTTTCGTGCCGGGTGGCAGCAGCCTGCACAACTGCATGTCGCCGCATGGTCCGGAAGCCGCGGTGTTCGAAAAGGCGAGCTCGGCGGAGCTGGTACCGGACCGTTACCAGAATACCCTCGCCTTCATGCTGGAGTCCCGCTACCTGTTCCAGCCCACGCCCTGGGCGCTGGAGACGGAACTGCGGCAGCGGGACTACGCCCGTTGCTGGGACGGACTGCGCAAAGAGTTCAAGGCCTGAGCGCGGTGGCAACTGCCTCCCGGATGCGGTCGACATCCGGGATCTGCTGCGCCAGCAGCATTGCCAGTTTCGCCAGGAACAGGGCCTCCTGTTCCGGTCCGGCCTCATCGATGGCCTCCGCCAGCAGATCGTAGACCTGTTCCAGTTCGGCGAATTCAAGCGTCTCTTTCATGCGGGTCTCCCAGCGCGCGGTGCAGGGCAGCGGTAACGGTGCTCTCCTCCAGGTGCCGCCAGCGCCCGGCAATATGGCGGTCGGGTCGCACCAGGTAAAGGGTACCCGGCCCGGCGCCATAGCAGTCGGCGAGGTGGCGGCCGGGGTCCGCAATGGATTCGTCGCCCGCAATGGGATCAGAGCCCGCCTCTCCCACCACCAGCACTCGCAGGCGGGGATCAACCTTGCGCAGAGTGGGCAGCAGGTTAGCGGCCGCGGCGTCGAGGTCGGCGTTGCCGGCGAAGTAAAGCAGCGTGAAGCCCGGCCCGATGTAGTCCAGCAGGAAATCACGTTCGCCCAGGCGGGTGTTCTGCAGGGGCGCTCCGGGTGGCGGGCCGGCCGGGAACACCTCCCCCTGACTTGCGGTGCTGGTCAGCGGACTGTCGTCGTAAATCCAGGGTTGTACCTGCCGCGGATCGGCAAATGGCCGCACGAACTTCTCGCTCAACGCCAACTCCAACACCGCCTTGCGCATGAGGCTGTAGCCCCGCGTGGGAGGCGTCATGAACCGTGAGCTTTTGCCGGCATTACGGAATACATCCAGGGTGGCGCCCCGCCGTTCGGGAGTAAAACTGTCCAACAGACCCTCGGCAGCCCCGTGTTGCAGGGTGTAGGCGAGTTTCCAGGCGGCATTGGCGGCATCGGCAATGCCATTGTTGAGCCCGCGAACACCGAAAATTGGCACGATATGGCCCGAATCTCCGATGAACAGGACCCGGCCATGGCGGTAGTCGTCCAGGCACAGGGTGTTGGCAGTGTAGATACTCCACCACTCCAGCTCCCAGTCGCCCCGGTGACCAATCATGGCGAGAATCGCCGCCACCCTGTCACGCACGGTATTTTCGGCTACCGCCTCTTCCGGATCCGCGCCCGCAGGCAGCTGCCAGTCCACCCGCCAGATATTGTCCGGCTGGCGGTGAATGAGAATGGTGGCCTCGGGGTTGGCGGACGACTCGAAAAAGGAGCGGCGCTCGGTGGGAAAATCGTGCTCCATGCGAATATCGGCGATCACGTAGTTGCCCGGCAGGTTGCGGCCATTGAGGCGCAGGCCCAGCAGATTGCGCACCTCACTGCGGGCACCGTCCGCAGCGAGCAGGTATTGCCCGCGCAACGGGTAGTTACCCTGCGGCGTGGCTATACCGAGCTCGACACCCGCTTCATCCTGCGTGACGGCCGTCACCTCTGACAGCCAGCGGATATCAATCAGCCCGGGACAGTCCGCGGCGGCATCGATGAGGTACTGTTCGATGTACTGTTGCTGGAGGTTGTACATCGGCAAGAAGCGCTCGTCCGCCGAATGCGGCATGGAAAACTGATAGATAAGCTGGTCGCGGAAATAGCAGCGGCCGCTGGTCCAGCCCAGGCCCTTGGCCTCGAAACGCGCGACCACACCGAGCTGCTGCAGGGTCTCGAAACTGTAGCGGGAAATGCAGATTGCCCTGCTGCCGTCATTGACGGTGTTTTTCCTGTCCACCACGACCGAAGCCACCCCCAGTTGTGCCAGCGCCAGGGCGGCGGTCAAACCAACGGGGCCGGCCCCGGCAATGATCACCGGGTGCCGGGGGCTGGCACCGCCGAGTTCCGCAGGCGCGCGGAAGGGATACTCGGGATAATCAAAATACAGCGATTCCAGCTCGCCCCGGCCGGCAGGTCTCATGACAACGGTTACACCCGGTTACAGTGATTCAAACAACTTGGCCACAATATGCCACTGGCCATCGATCTCGAGCAACTGGAAGTGGTTCACGAAATCCATCCCCAGATACCCTGTCTCCCGCAATACTGCGGTGGCAATGCGGCCATCCATGTGGACAGTATCAATGCGTGCATCGTAGCGCAAACCCGAGGCAACCGGTGCCGGATTAGCGCCTACCGCAGTGAAAAAAGGCTCCGGGCTGCCGGTAACGAGTTCACCCGCCAGGTAGCCGCTCATTATGGCCGAGGGATGGAACAGCGCACGCAGTGCCAATACGTCGCCCCGGCCGCAGGCATCCACGTAGGACTGGATCACCACCTGCACCGCCGCCAGATGCTCTGAACGCGCCATCAGCGTGGCCCTCCCGATATAGCCCTCACGAGCGGCACGGCAGCGTGTGCAGCAGGGCCTCCGCCAGGGCGATGGCCTCGGCCTGATGCGGCTGCAGGTCCTGCCCACCGAGCGCCCCATGCATCTCCAGGAAAGGATCGACGGTACCGGTTACGGCGCCACTCAGCTCCTCCATGACCGCAAGCCCGAAGAAGGGCACGGTCCAGGTGTTGTAGCCGCCCTCGTGACACATCAGCAGGCGGCCGCCGCAGTGACGCTCGGCAGCCTGACGCAATTTGCGGGCAAGACTGCGGTAGCCATCGCTGTGCATCTGCATGCGTCCGAGCGGATCGTAGGCACCGGCATCGAACCCCGAGGGCACGATGATCAGCTGCGGCTGGAAGCGGTCGAGCGCGGGGATCACCACCCGATCCCAGGCCTCCTCATAGGCACCCACGCCGGATCCGGGAGGCAGCGGCACATTGATGTTAAAACCGGCGCCTGCACCTTCACCATTCTCGTGCCGGTAGCCGGAATCGGGCGGAAAGCAGTTGTCCTGATGCACGGAAATGGTCAGCGCCCGCGGGTCATCGTAGAACGCGCTCTGGGTACCATTGCCGTGATGCACATCCCAGTCGACAAAGGCGATACGCTCGAGCCCGAAATGCTCAAAGGCATGCAAGCCGGCGATCGCCGCATTACCGAACAGGCAGAAGCCCATACCCATATCCGCCAGGGCATGGTGACCCGGAGGCCGCACCAGGGCATAGGCATTATCGACCTCCCCCGCCATCAGCGCCTCCAGCGCCGCGAGTACCCCGCCCGCCGACAGCATGGCAATCTCATAGCTGCCCCGCCCCAGAGGAGTGAAGGGGCCTGCGTCGCCACCTACACCCGCGCTCAACGTCCTGACTTTTTCCAGGTGCTCACGGGTATGAAAGCGAAGGATTTCCTCCTCCGTGGCCTCCCTTGGCACAATGACGTGGAGCTGTGGGGTCAGGCCCGCCACTTCCAGCAGGTTGCGGAAGCGGCGTTTGGTTTCCGGATTTTCCGCATGCGTGTCTGGCTGCACCGGATTGCCATAGGGCATCGGCCCGGCGTAATTGCCGGTGTTGTGCCACATGTAAAGCTCGTGGGCGACAAAGCCCGTCTTGCGCGTAGCGGCCTGCATGCCGTTACCTCCGTGTTTGGGATTTGAATTGGTCCGCGATCAGCGGCCAGGGCTGCGCCTGTTCCAGGCTTGCGGCCAGGGCCAGCAGCAGGTCTTCACGACCCTGGCTGGCGGCAAACTGAATACCGAACGGCAGCCCACTTTCGCTGCGTCCCAGGGGCAGGGAAATGGCCGGTTGCCCGGTGACGTTGAACACGGCGGTAAACGGGGCGTCGCGAAAGACCTGATCGGTCCAGCTGCGGGCTGTGTAATTGCCGCCGGCAGATGCATGCTCACCCACAGGCCAGGGCAACTGGGCCACCGTTGGTGTCACCAGAATATCGTGGCGGGTAAAAAAGTGACCGAAGTCGCGACTGACCAGATTGAAATAGTCCTCCACGTGCAGCAGATCCACTGCCGACAGGTGCATGCCGTGTTCGTAAATTGCCAGCGTTGCCTGCTCCAGACTGTTGCTATTGACCTCGCGCCCGGTGGCGGCGCAGATGTCCATCACCCAGTGGGCGATATGGGCAGACCAGAGATCCGTGTTGGCCTGGGCAAAACGGCCTCCATCAAGTGCCGGCGCGCCTTCCTGCACCTGGTGCCCCATGCCTGCCAGCAGACTTGCGGTAGCCTCGAGCGCAGCGCGAATGGTGGGATCCACCGGCACACCCGACCAGGGCTCGGTGCTAAAAGCAATGCGCAGGCCGCCAGGCAGCTTTAGGGGCTCTGTATAGGGTCGATCCGGTGGCGCGATAACATAGGGGTCACCGATGCCCGGGCCCTGCACCGCGTCCAGCATGGCCGCGCAGTCGCGCACTGTGCGCGTTAACACGAATTCGATACCCAGACCGCCGAGCCCGTCAGCGGCGCCCGGACCGATGGGAACCCGTCCGCGACCCGGCTTGAGCCCCACCAGTCCGCAACAGGAGGCGGGAATGCGGATCGAGCCGCCACCATCATTGGCATGGGCCACCGGCACGATGCCCGCGGCCACCGCCGCGGCGCTGCCACCGCTGGAACCACCGGGACTGCGCGACACATCCCAGGGGTTGCGGGTCGCGCCAAAGGCAACAGTCTCGGTTGCACAGTTGTACCCCATCTCCGGAACCGCGGTCCGCCCCAGGGTCACAAGCCCTGCCTGCCGAAAGCGGGCCATCAGATCGGAGTCAGCAGGCGCAACCAGGCCCCGAGCAAGCCGGGAGCCCATCTCCGAGCACCGGCCCTGGGCCTGCAATACCAGATCCTTGATCAGAAATGGTACCCCGGCAAAGGTCGCTCCCGGCGGTATCGCCGCCAGATCGGCATCGATGTCGTCGAAAACCTCTACCAGGGCATTGATCCGGGGATTCCAATCTTCCGCCAGGGCGAGCGCACAGTCCGCGAGCTCCGTCGCAGTGACTTCGCGGCTACGGACCAGCTCCGCGAGCCCCAAAGCGTCGTACTGCAGGTACTCCGTTACATCCATGCGCCTGCGTCCTATTGCCCGAAGTTGTAGTTCAGCGTTATCCCGACGGTTCGGGGCATGCCATAGCTACGCACAAAGGGACCATTGCCACCCGTGTAGGCGGCGGGATAATAGTCCTCGTCGGTGAGATTTCGCGTCCACACCAGGGCCCGCCACTGGCCATCGGCAGAGCCAACGCCGAGCCGGGCGTTGAACAGGGTGTAGTCTTCGGTCGCATCCTCCGGGGATACGCCACCGGTGGTGTCATCGGTAAAGCTGACATCGCCGGCCACTTCCAGCACCAGGCCGTTGGCCAGGGGCCATTCGTAGCTGACCAGGCCAGCGTAGGACCACTCCGGCGCCTGTGCCAGCTCAATACCCGAGACATCGCGCCGCACCGTCACCGGCCAGCTGCTCTGTACCGGGTCTACCGCGTTCCATTTGGTGACCTCGGTATCCAGCCAGGCAACGCCCAGGTTGACGTTGAGGCCGGTCACCGGTTGCCACTTGAGATCAACTTCGGCGCCGGTGATTTCAGACTCGGGCACATTGGTCAGGCCGGAGATGTTGCCGACAAAAGTTACGGCCGTGTCCTGCTCCTGCTTGTCTTCGTAGTCGTAGAAGAAGGTGGCGGCATTGAGCTGCATCCGGCCCTCCAACAATGTGGCCTTCATCCCCACTTCATAGGAGGTGAGCTTCTCCTCGTCGTAGGGGGTCAGCTGCTGGGTGGTATTGGAGTTGGCACCGTTGAAGCCGCCGGACTTGAAGCCCACCGAGACCATGCCGTACATCAGGAGGTCATCGTTGAGCGAGTAATCGAGGCCCACCTTGCCCATCCAGCGATCGGTACTGATGGAGTCTTCATAGACCTGAAACGCATCGTTTACCCGGGGCGTGCCGATAACTGCAAAAATGTAATCGGGCGAGGTCGGGTCATCATTGATGGTGCCGCAGTCTCCCGGGCCGAGGTTGGCACCGAAGTTTGCGTTGAGGAAATTGCCCAGGCTGCCGTCCTCGGCGACGAAAGTACAGCCAGCCCAATCCCTGTCTTCCTCGGTGTAGCGCGCCCCCAACGTCAACCGCCAGGCGTCGGTAAACTGCCACTCCACATGACCAAATACAGCGGCGGATTCAGTTTCCTGACTGTACTTGGTATCCAGCTCCAAAATCGGGGTCGCCGCAAACAGGTCTACACCCCAGGGAATGGAGCCAAATCCGAATACCGAGTCGGACATGAAGTAATGGTAGTACTCGTCCATCTCATCCTTGGCATAGTAAAGCCCCCCGACCCAGTTTACCGGTCCGGTATCACCCGAGAGACGCAGCTCCTGCGAAAACACCTCCAGGTCCGTGGTATTGATATTGCTGGAATCGTTGTAGAAGCCTCCATCCCAGTCATTGGCTTCCTCGCGCTCAAATTCGTTGTAGCCGGTGACCGAGGTCAGAGTCATGGAGCCGATATCCCACTCCAGGCGGGCGGCGAAACCGGTCAGTTCATTGTCGCGCCGGGGCCTGATGTTAAAGGTCTTGCCGGTGATGGGACTGGTATAATTGTTGGTCCAGTCAGCAACTTCGTTGTCACCCGTGGAATACCAGGGCGGGGTCTCGCCGAAATTGCTGCCAGTGGGCAGCAGGTACTCGTCCAGAGGCGTATAGGGGTTGGTAAACTCGCCCAGCCCGAAAGGGGTTCCACCGTAGGCGGTGTTCGCCTTGTTCTCCGAGTCGTCCTTGACATAATGGGTGCTCAACATCAGGCGCACAGTGTCGCTGATATCCAAATTCACGATCCCGCGCAGTGCGGTCGCATCCTTCTCGCCCAGCTTGTCGTCGCGGGTTGCGCTCTTCTGCCACCCTTTGCTGGACTGGATGGTCTTGAAGGCCAGTCGGCCCTGGGCCAGGTCGTTGCCGCCGGTTACGAAACCCTCCAGGTCCCAGGTGGAATAGCTGCCGTAACTCGCGGTGGCACCGGCGCCGAACTCCCGGGTGGGCTTGTTGCTGATGAAATTGATCTGGCCCGCGGTGGTGTTGCGGCCATAGAGATCGCCCTGGGGGCCCTTCAGGACTTCAACCCGCTCGGTGTCAAAGACCAGGCCCCGGGTCATGACCGTGTAGGGCATGGCGACTTCGTCAAAGTAAATACCGACTGTGGACGACGCCGCAGTGGAGTAGTCCTGGAAGCCCACACCGCGGATGGTATACAGGGGCACGCCAGTAGCCGCGGTCTCATTCACCGTAAGACCGGGTGTGAGCATGGCGATATCTTCCGCCGTCAGCACACCGAAGTCCCGCAGCTGGTCGCCGGTAAAGGCATTGATAGTGATGCCTACGTCATTGGCGCTCTGGGCCCGCTTCTGAGCTGTTACAACCACTTCTTCAAGCTGGGCGTGGGCAACCGTGGCGCCTGTGGCCAGCGTTGCCAGAAGTACCGCAGCGCTGAGCTGGCGGCGTTGTAATCCTGTAGCAGGGTGTATAGGTGCCATGATCATTCCCCTCGATAATTGGTCATTGAATGCGTGCGTTGCTTTGCGGCGCGGACTACTGGACCGTGCCGCTTGTTGCATAGACGGTGTTGCCGGCAAACAAGGTGCGCAGGATCCGGGTTTCGCTGATGTCCTGCGGCTCAATGGCAAAAAGATCCCGATCCAGCACGATCATGTCCGCGGACTTGCCGATCTCGATCGAGCCTGTTGTGTGTTCAAGACGCATTGCCCTGGCCCCCTCCAGGGTCATGATCCGCAGCGCATCGCCCAGGCTGATGGCTTCCTCGGGCCAGAAGCTGCCGGGGAACTGCCCGCGCGGATCCTGCCGGGTCACCAGGGCCTCGATACCCAGCCAGGGGTCGATGGTTTCCACCGCGGCGGGCCAGTCAGAACCCGCCAGCACCGGAGCATTCGCCTTGAGAAGGCTCCTGACGGGGAAATACTGCTCACCCCTTGGCGAGCCTACGGCGCCTACTACGGAATCAATGATTGGTGAGGGATGCCAGAGATAGGGAGAAAGGTCGGCCACCGCGTTCAGCTCGGCAAACCGTGGCAGGTCCTGCGGATCGATATAGCCGGCATGTGCCAGTTCGTGACGCAGGCCAGAATCGCCGTTGGCGACACGCGCGGCCTCGATGGCATCCAGCGCCACGCGCACCGCCCGGTCACCGGCGGTGTGGATCTTGACCGTGTAGCCGCGCTTGTCCAGCTCGATCAGATCCCGTGTCAGCAGTTCGGGATCCAGGTGCAGCATTCCCCGATGCGACTCGGCATCGGCGTGCTCTGGCGTGTAGGGCTCCAGCATCGCGGCGGTACGCGACGCGGTGGGGACTCCGTCCATAAACAGCTTCACAAACGCGGTGTGCAGCCCGGCACTGGCGTAGCGGTCGCGCTGCTCGTCGATTGCCGCGTAGTCCAGCGGCTCGCTGCGATGACCGTAGGGAGTCTGGACCCCCAGGGCCAGGTGCGCGCTCAGATCGCCCGCAACTTCAAGCGCCTGGAAGGCGGCCATGGCGCGGGGCTCGGAGTAGGCTTCCTTGAGGCCGGTGATACCAAAGCTGTTGGCGATGCGCAGGGCCTCCCGGGCGCCGGCTCGCAACTCTTCCTCACTCCACTCCGGTAGCTGATCCGACACTCGTTTCTTGACACCTTCCAGCAGGAGGCCATTGGGCTCACCGGTCACCGGATCACGGACAATGGTGCCGTCCGCGGGGTCCGGGGTGTCCCGGTCGATACCGGCAAGCTCCAGGGCGCGGCTGTTGAGCCAGCCATTGTGGTTGCTGTCATCACTCAGCAACACGGCCTTGTCACCCGAGACTACATCCAGAAACGCCCGGGGCGACTCGATCTGGTGAGTATCGAAAAAACCGCTGTCCCACTGCCCGCCGCGTATCCACACGGCGTCGGGGTTATCGGCCACGCACTCGGCCACCCGCCGGGCAATCTGTTCCGGCGTGGACGAGAACGGGAAGTTGCACTCATAGAGGCTCTTCACACCGCCGCGCTGGGCATGCACGTGGGCATCATTGATACCGGGCATGACCATGGCACCCTGCAGGTCGACCACTGTCGTGGCCGGCCCGCGATAAGCCTCCGCGCCGGCACGATCGCCAACGTGCACAAAGTGCCCATCCCGGATCGCGACGGCGTCGGCCCAGGGCTGGTCGGGGTTTACGGTATAGATACGCGCATTGAGATAGATCGCATCCGCAGCGGTGGACGCCGGGTCAGCGGCGGAGAATTGCGCGACCAGGACCAACAGGCTTCCTGCAATCGCGTTCGCCCAATTTGTTATCGGTCGTTGCATGACGGGCTCCGGGTATGTGTTCGGAGCCTCTGATATTAGTGCCGGCGCTGCTATCGCTTATTGACAGAAGTGGACAAAAGCTTGACCAAATACCACGTGGGAGCGCAGTCCCTGCGCGATTCAGGCCCAGACAACATCGCCCGCGGACAAGGTGAATGGCCGCGTAGCGGACAGAGAAGGTGGCCTGGGCCAGCGGGCTCCCACCCTGTAGGAGCGCACTCTGTGCGCGATCGCCCGCGGAGCGGGCTCCCACAGGAGAGTTTATTCGCCGGCCAGGGGTCCAGCCTGCTCGCGATAGACTTGCGGGGCCTGCCCCACCCAGGAGCGGAAGGCACGACTGAAAGCGCTGAGCTCGGAAAAGCCCAGTTCATAGGCGATTTCCGCGATAGGCATGGCAGTACGGCGCAGATAGTATTTGGCGCGCTTGGCGCGGGCCAGGTTTTTGACCTCCTGAAAACTGCGACCTTCGCTGGATAGCCTTCGGCGCAGGGTCCTCGGGGATATCGCCAGCCGTTCCGCAATCTTCTCAAGGGTAGCCGATTCGTCCGCGCCACAGCGGATGATTTCACGACAAAGGATATCCACAAACCCGTTGCCCGCCTGCTCGGAAACGAAATAGGTCTTCATCGCGTTGACCAGGATTTCGTGCAGCAGGTTGTGACTGGTATGAAAGCGTTCCTGCAGATAGCTCCGATCAAAAAAAAGCCGGTTGTCGGCGCAGGAAAACTTCACCGGCGCCTGAAAAAAATCCTGCAGCGCGCGCGCGTTCTGGTCGCTGTCGTGGCTGAAGCAGACCTGCTTTACTGGCACCGGTATCCGCGTTGCCGTGTTCAGGGCCTGCACCAGGAAACCCAGCAGATACTCGTTCAACTGGTTGGTGGGTACACCTTCGGGAATGATCACCCGAAAGCTGAACTCGGCAAGCGACTTGCAGAAATCGAAGTCGATCGCTATCGCGGTGTCGACATAGCGGTCGTAATGAGAGAGGCAGCGAATTCCATCGCCCACGGAGGGGGCAGCCAGTACGGCCAGAATCAGCAGGCTCGCGGACTCGTAGTGGTAGCGCTGGGCCATGTGCAGGCCCATGCAGGGGTTGTTACTGTACCTGGCTGCCAACTCGAGCAACGTGGTGATCTGCCGTGCGGGCACCGCCGCGTCCAGCTCCTCGCAGCGGCTGGACACAATGCCGCACTCACGGAACACCGGTTCCGGATCGACGCCGTGATCCAGCAGATAGTCACGTACATAGGCGACAAAACGGGGGGAAAGCGATGGCTCCAGTTCGCCCTGTGCCGGCCCGCACAGCGGCTCCCCGGCGGAGGTCTCAGCCTCCGGCCGATTCATTGCGCCCCGGCGTTGGCATTCAGCGCTGCAGCTGGCTGTAATAGGAGGCCAGGGCTTCGAATTCCTTTTCCGCCACACCCGCCAGCGCCGCCTGCATAAAGGGGTGGATCCGCACGTCGTGCTTGTAGGCCAACAGCTGGGCCTGCAGGTAGGCGGCGTGCTGGCCCGCCAGGATTGGCCATGCGTCAGCTACCGGCTTGCCGGCGTACCCGTGACAGGCGGTACAGCCGCCGGAGAGTTGCCTGCCCCGCTCCACCAGATCGGCATCGCCATTGGCCGCGGTGGCGAGTTCCTGCGCCGCATACCATGCCGCGAGGACTTTGATATCTTCATCGCTAAGACCGCGCACAAACGGGGCCATCAGCGGGTTGCTGCGCTCGCCGGAGCGCATGGCCACCAGCTGCTGGGCCAGATAGGTCTCATGTTGCCCCGCCAGGTTGGGCCAGGCAGGGTTGCTGGACACGCCGTTGCTGCCGTGGCAGGCGACACAGGCCTGGGCCTGCGCCGGCGGCTGGGCCTGCACCGTGCCGGTGACCAAGGCCGCAAGGAGGGCGGCACCAAGAATCAAATGCTTTTTCATAAAGGTTTACTCTCTCGCATCCGCGCCGGCGATAGCGCGTAAAACATGTTGCCGGTAGTCGTCGACTTCGTTCAGCGGATGCTTGCGCAAGGGCGCGACCTCCGCTGCGGTATAAGGCGTAAACGGTGACTGCAGGCTGTCGCCAGCGAACTCATACACTATCCAGTTCAGTACCGCGGCCAGGCGCTCGTCACTCAGGGCCGAAGTCGCCGAACCGGGCACCCGCACCAGATATTCACGCCCGGCCTGACTCTGCAGAAACACGCCGACGTGTCCTTGCATGGCCGGTACACTGCCGGCACCGGCGCCATCCGGCGTGTGGCAGCCCTGGCAGTTCATCTGGTAGTCGAACACTACCCGGCCACTGTCGTCGGATGCAGCCAGTGCGGCGGCGGACCAGAGCAGAACGGGCAGTAGTAAAAGCCTGACCATCAGTCGTCGAACGCCACGCCGACAACGATAGCGGTTGAACAGTGATAGGTGACGCTGGAGGTGCCCAGACACCAGTTGAGGTCATTGGTCTTGTCGGGCCGGTAGACCGGGCGATCGCCCTCGTCACGCATGCACAGGCAGGCGCCGCAGGAGGATTTGCCGCAGCAGTCATTGTAGGAAATCACGTAATTGCGGCCGTCCGCCGGGTTGTGGCAGGTGCCTATCCAGGTGACCGGTGACATTTCGGTCCCGGGGGGGCAGGTGTTGGCACTGCCGCCACAGCAGTCGCAGAGAAAGCCGTCTATGGCACAGTAACGCCAGTAGTCACAGCTGCTGGGATCGCCCTCTTCCACCGGCCGACCCGCGCCTTCGGCTCCGGCAGCGCGGGCAACCGGCAGCAAGGGAATACTGGCGCCGCCGACCAGCATGGCGCCCAGGCCTTTCAGCAGGCCGCGACGGGAACTGCGTTGGGCCAGCTGTCTGCTGCGCTGCTCAAATACCTTGTCAAAGAAGTTCATGCCTTGTCTGCCTCCACATAATGCACAGCTTCGCGCTTGCTCATATAGTCCTGTATCGACGCGACCTTCCGTTCCTTGGCTTCAAACAGGCTATCCAGGTGTTCGCGTGAATTGATGATGCCCATTGAGGCGATCGTGCCGTGCTCGTCGATCAACACGCCGTAGGGCAGCTTGGAGACGCCGAAGGCCTTGCCCGCGATTTCCGATACCGCGTAGGGAAACCCTGCCAGCTCCTTGCGCTTCACGTAACCCGCGTGATCCTGCTCGTCACCGTCACTGACCAGCACCAGGTCGACCCAGTCGGCCTCGGCCCGGGCCGCGGATTTCAGCGCCGGCGTAAGTTCATTGCAGATCGGGCAGTCCGGCGACAGGAAAAACAGCAGCTGGGATTTGCCCCTCCCCGCGCCACCGACCTGTTCATTGCGCCCATCAAGCGTCGCCAGTGCGAGCTCGGGTGCTGGAGACCCCACCTTCAGCTTCTGGTTCAGCATCAAGGCACCGGCTGGTGCCACCCGCTCATAGAGAACGCCGATCTGTCGTGCCAGCGCCAGGTTAACCAGAATCATGGCGACGAACCCCAGCCAGAGAACAATGTTCGAGATTACCAATAATTCCATCTTCCTACCTGCTCCTGGCCATGTGCTGGCCATTGCTTATCAGTTGTTCGGCGCCCAGGTACAGGCCGATGAAAAATCCGGCCATACCCAGCGCCAACATCAGGCCAGCGACCGACAAGGTCATTGGCCCCGGAGGCAGCGCCAACAGCAGCGCCAGGCCTGCCGTCAGCAGATTGCGCAGAACCAGTGCCGGGCTCACCAGCACATCCGAAGCCGGGCCGGCACAGCCACAACGCAGGTCGCGACGCCCCTGCAGCAGTTGCCAGGCCATCATCAAGGCGTAGCTGGCCAGCAGCGCTGCCGCCGTCAGCGCTGCCACGCCCCGGCTCTGTGGCAGCAACAGGGCAAGCGCCATGGCAACCTCCAGGACGCCGAGCGGATACACCAGCCCGTCCCGCCACAGCGGCCGCAGCGGCACCGGCAGATACTGTGCCGCGAGCTCGCTGAACTGGGCCGGGTAGCGCAGCTTGTGCACACCAGCCACCACAAAGAGCCAGGCAAGAAAGCCTGCCAGAGCGATGCCCACTACTTCCGGCAGCGCCATGCTACCGGGCACCAAACAGCATCAGTGGCGTGTTCTGCCCCAGATCGGGGATGGTTTTGAGGAAATCACCGCTCTGCGCATCGTAGAGTTCCAGGCTCATGTTCACCGGATTGGTCACCAGCAGTTTTGGCTCTGGACCCCGGCTCACCGCAAGTGACAGCCCCCACTCCCGCAGCGCGATGCGGGCAACCCTCGTTTGCTTCTCGGGGTTATAGATCCAGACTTCGGCACCACCGCCGTTGTGACTGCCATCGGTCGCATCGGGATGCATCAACACATAAAAGCGGCCGAGATCGTCCTCCCCGGTGATACCAATGCCACCGGGAGCCCAGCCCTGCTCGCGCTCGGCTTCGGGCACCAGGTGCCAGGGCTCTCCCACGCGGGCGACCTTGCCGCTGACGTCCACCGGAATCACCTCACCGGCGAAGGTGGGGAAATAGGCCATATCGCCAACATAGGCAGGGCGCTCGAAAATCGGCGAATCGTCGGAGTCGAAGAAAGCGTCGGTGCGAACCTGCGCCACCACGCTGCCATCCTCGGCCAACTCGGTGCTGAGGAAGCGGCCGTCGGCGCAGAGCGAGCTGAAGCCGCGCTTGCCGGCGGGATAGGTCAAAACACAGCCCGGGGTGCCGATATCGCCAATGATCTTGCGTTCCTCGAGATCCACCAGGGTCACCGAAGCGGCCGGACTGAAGTTGGCCACGGCCAGCCAGCGATCATCATTCAACAACAGCAGCGCATCGCGTTCCGGCAGGCCCATGAAACGCTTGCCCTGGGGCAGTACCACTTCTGCCACCGGACTCAGGTTCTCCTGATCCCAGATGGTCAGGACGTCGATGCGCTCGCCGCGGGTACCGCGGGTCTGGAAAGTTTCTGTGGCATAGATCTCGGCGCGACTGGGGGACTGCTGGATATTGCCGATCATCGACACATTGAAAGTGCCCTGGACCTGCCGGGCTACAGTGTCCTCCGCGGTATCCAGCACCCACACCTTGCCGTCGGACATGTGGAAGAAGGCTGCATCGTGCACCAGGAACCAGCTCGCGGGGTATTCCCGCGGCAGGGTCTCGACGATCCCGATCGGTTCCACCGGCAGCGGCGGCGGCAACGGCTTGTCCGCGGCCAGGGCCTGTCCCGCCCCCATCAAGCCGCAGAGGACAGCTGCTACTGCGCGCGTTTCAGATCCATTCCACATAGTCGCTTTTCCTGTTTCAGGTCTTGCTGATATACACCGTCTGGATGTTGGTGTACTCCTCCAGGCCGTAGCGCCCGAATTCTACCCCGATGCCGGACTCTTTGGAGCCCCCGAAGGGGGCGTCAGGCTGAATCATGGCATGGGTGTTGACCCAGGCGGTACCGCACTCGAGGCGGCTGGCGAGCGCCGCCGCTTTCTGCGGGTCGCCGGACCACACCGAGCCGCCGAGCCCGCTGGGGCTGTCATTGGCGCGGCGCAGGGCATCTTCCACGTCGCTGAACTTCATTACCGGCAGAATCGGCCCAAAGGGTTCTTCCCGCACCAGCCGGGTATCATCATCGATATCTGCCACTATAGTAACCGGATAGAAGTAACCCGGACCAGGCATGGGCTCACCGCCGGTGAGGAAACGGGCGCCACTCGCCCTGGCTTCGTCTGCCATGGCACAGACCTTGGCGAACTGGGCCTTGTTCTGGACCGGTCCAAAGTCGGGATCGGTGCTGCCGTCCGCTGTCGTGACGCTGTTGGCCAGCGCCACCAGCGCATCGCACATCTCCTCGTAGATGTCTTCATGCACATACAGGCGTTTGAGGGCGGCGCAGGTCTGGCCATTGTTGAACATGGCCGTGGCAAAGACCTTGGGTGCAATCGCCGCCACATCGACATCCGGCAGCACAATGGCGGCGTCATTACCACCCAGTTCCAGGGTCAGGCGCTTGAGGTTCACCGACGCATTCTGCATGATCTTCTTGCCGGTCGCAGTGGAGCCGGTGAAAACAATCTTGTTGATGTCTGGGTGGTTGGTCATTGCCGCCCCCAGACCGCCGTCACCGGTGACCACGTTGAACACGCCCGGCGGCAACAGGTCATTGATGATTTCGGCAAACCGCAGGGTGGTCAGCGGCGTGTACTCGGAAGGTTTCAGGACCACAGTATTGCCGCTGCGCAGCGCGGGCATGACATGCCATATCGCAATCATGAGCGGGAAATTCCAGGGCGTGATCGAACCCACCACGCCCAGCGGCTTGCGATGCACCTCGATGCGCGCTTCGTCGTTGTCCTGGATCACTTCCACCGGCAGCTCCAGGTCGGCGGCGGCGTGGCACCAGGCCAGCGTGCCCCCGATTTCGAAGGCCGCGCCCATCCCCGCAAACCCGGTGCCGGGCTTGCCCTGCTCCAGGGTCAACAGGGAGACCAGTTCCGCCTGGTGCTCCTCAATCGCCTTCCCTATCTCATGAATGATGGCCCCGCGCTCGGCACCCGGCCGCGCACTCCAGGCGGGAAACGCCGCCCTGGCCGCTGCAACCGCCTGGTCCAGGTGGGCCTCGGTGGCCTTCGGGCACTGGGCAGCAACCTCCTCGGTGGCGGGATTGATGACCGGAAAGGTGGCGTCGGACGCCACCTTCTGGCCGTTGATTATCATCTGATACTCGCTCATGGAAACTCCGTCGATTCTTGTCCGCGTGCTAGAAGTTGTACGTCAGGGTGGCGCCGTACCAGCGTGGCGGTGCAAAGACCTCCTCACTGATTCCCAGCAGGCCGAGATCCAGGTTGTACAGACGATACTCTTCGTCACCGGCATTCTTCACCCAGCCGGCCACTTCCCAGGTGTCGCCGGCGCTGGCCCAGGACAGGCGCGCATTCCAGACCAGATAGGAATCCTCGGCGGAGATATTGGAGTTGGTGGCTTCGATGAACTGGTCGTCATTCCAGACCCCATCCACCTGTGCCGCCATCGTGCCGCCCAGCGCATCCCACTCGTAGCGCGCCAGGGCATTGAAGCTCCACTTCGGCGCATTGGGGAACTCAGCCTCCACCGTGCCGCCGAAGACATCGGGTACCGCGTCGACGGTCGAGTCGATATAGGCTGCACCGAACAGGAGATCCAGCCCGGCCATGGGATACAGGGTCAGCTCCAGCTCACCGCCGCGGGAGTCCGCGTCCGAGTTGGTCACCTGGGGCGTCAGGCCCAGAATCGAGAACGCCTGATAATCCTCGTAGTCATAGTAGTAAATCGCGGCGTTGAACCGCGCCCAGTCCGTCAGATCGGTTTTGACCCCCAGCTCCCAGGAAGTCAGGACTTCCTCATCGTGCTTGAGGTTGCCCGGTTCAATGGCAGCGACCGTGCCCAGCGGATCGATGGACCAGTTGCCCCCCTTGATCCCGCGGTTCCAGGAGCCGTAAAACAGAGCCCCGTTGTCGGTGACATAGTTCAACTGCACCCGCGCGGCAACGTCGTCGTACTCGATTTCATCGAGGCCGGCAATCGGCACAGCGGAGATGTCAAAGATCTGCGCCAGGGGGATGCCGGCATCAGGCTCGGCGTAGTGCTGCAGAAACTCCAGGTCCTTGCTGTCATCGGAGTAGCGCACACCGGCAATCAGGGTCAACTGCTGGGTGAAATCGAACTCCATCTGGCCGAACACCGACCAGTTGCTGGAGTCGAGCTTGTAATCGGTGAACTGCACCGCGGAATCGGAGATCGCCCCGGACCCCTCGAGGATGGCGGCCCCGCGCACGCTGGAATTATTCTCCGTGGTCATGTCGAGGTAGTAGAGGCCGGTCTGCCAGCGCAGGCGGTCGCTGCCCCCGGACAGGCGGAATTCCTGCGAGAAGGTGTCGAATTCGGTGTTGTTCTCGTAGGGGAAGAAAAACAGGCCGCCCCCGGCGTCTTCCAGGTAATCCTTGTCCAGTTCCATGTAATTGGTAATGGACACCAATTCCAGGTCCGTGGACAGGTTCCAGGTCAGGGTCGAGGTGACATTGTTGGAATCGCGACTGTAGCTGCCCTCAATGGAGGAAGCGTGCTCGAGCCCGTCGGTAAGTCGCCCGGGCACGTCGACCCCAAGGCCGGTCTCGGGGTCAAAGTCGGCGAAGTTGATGGAATAGGTGCCGGAGGGCACGTCATCGTCTTTGGAGTTGGTCAGCCGCAGGTCGAACAGCAGATCGTCGGTGAGATCCACTTGCAGCGAGCCGCGCAAGGTGTAGCCATCGGCGCCGTGAGCATCGCGGATACCGGGTACCACGGATTCCGTGTAGCCGTCGTTTTCCTCCCAGCGGCCCGCCAGGCGCCCGCGTACGGTGTCACTGATGCCGCCACCGATGGCGCCCTCCAGCGCGCGCATGCCAAACTCGCCGCCCTGCACACGCAGATAGCCATTCAGCTCCTGGTCCCTGGCGCCATTGGTCAGGTAGTGCACCAGGCCGCCGGTGGTATTGCGCCCGAACAGGGTCCCCTGCGGGCCGCGCAGCACCTCTACCCGGTCGACATCGAACAGCTGTCCGGCGATCGCATTCATGCTGGGAACGTAGGCGCCGTCCACGTAGACCGCGACCGGGGCCTCAAGGTTGTCCTGGAAATTGTTCTGGGAAATGCCGCGCAGGTTGATAATGGTGAAGGCCGGGGTAAACGTCTGCAGCTGCATGGCGGGCACCTGCTGGGTGATATCCACCGAACTGGTCATGCCCAGGGCATCCAGCTGGTTGCCGTCGAACGCGGTGACAGAAATGCCCACGTCCTGCAGGTTCTGCTCCCGCTTCTGCGCGGTGACGGTTACTTCCTCCAGCACCTGCGACTGCGCCGTGCCTGCCAGCAGGCAGAGGGCGGTGCCACTTGCGATGAGCGACAGGGCCTTTGCGATGGGTCGTCTGGTAGTGTTCATATGATACTTCTCCACGTAATTGTTATGCAGTCCTGTAACACATCATTTAAACAGACCTGCCGCGAAAGCGTTTGCGCACCAGCGAACTCGTGGCTTGACTGTGAGCGAAGCCTGTTCAGCCGGCACCGTGCTCGCGCCGGAACTGGATTGGCGAGAGGCCAAATTCCGCCTTGAACGCGCGGCTGAAGTGGGATGCATCCTTGAAACCGAAGTGGTAGGCCACCTCGGCAATCGTAAATCGGGAAAAAGCGTTGTCTGCCAATGCCTGGCTGCAGCCCTGCAGGCGCAGCTGCTGGATGTAGCGACAAATCGACACACTCTCTGCCTCGAACAGCATATGCAGGTAACGCGTGGAAATGTTGTGCGCGGCGGCTATCCAGTCGGGATTCAGGCGCTGGTCACCGAGGTGCTTGCGAATGAACTGGCGGATCCTGTTGAGGTATTCCTGCTTGACCCCATTGCACAGGAGATCGCGGCGCTGGACTTCCCCGGTGTAGCTGAGGGTGGTGGCCAGCAGGTCAATCACATTGGCCTCCAGGCGCTGCGCCAGGACGCCATCCATGTCATCCAGCTTCTGCGCGATGGAGGTCACGAACTGCGAGAACAGGCCGTTGGCCCCGTTCTGGGCAGCCATGCGCACACCCAGGTGTCGCTCGGGCTGGTGCACACATTCCTCCATCAGCGGCGAGGGAATGGCCAGCACCACCTGGGAGTACTCGCTGGCGAAATGCAGCTCGTAGGGTTCTGAACTGAGGCACAGGGTGAAGTCCCCGGGCTGCAGGTGTGCCTCCCGCCCGCGCTGGATCACCTGGCTCTCACCCGCCACCTGCACCTTGACCAGATAGATGGAATCCGTCACCTGGCCGATATGGTGGCGACGCCGGTAGACGTCCAGGGGGGTGCTTTTGACCGCGGCAAATCCAAGCTGGCCGAGCTGGCGTGAATTCAGCAGACCGCTAAATTCGCCGGGATAACCCCGCGCCAGCTCGCAGTCCATGGGAAAAAAGGTCTCCCGGACCTGGTCATCGAAGCTTTCCAGAGATGCGGTCGTCGTCAGCATTGCCTCTCCGACTCTTGTTGCGCTGCCCAACGGCTGCTCAGTGTCTCGCCACCGGCGGGGGCCGGCCAGTCTCACCGAATTCCGAGCGCACCAGCAGTGAATGGTAATTGCTCCGATCGATAACCGCTCGCTCGGAGTTATCGAGCCACGATACTACAGACATTACCAGTACCGCCAGCGGCAGGGTGAACAGGGCCGGGTAGTCGTAGGGGAACAGGGCCCGCTCAAACCCGAGCACGGATACCCACACCTGGGGACCAACCACGATCAGCGCCACGGACGACACCAGCCCGACCAGGGCGCCGGCAATCGCGCCCCGGGTGGTGAGCCCCGACCAATAGAGGGAGAGAAACAGGATGGGGAAGTTGACGGACGCTGCCACCACCATGGGCATGGTGGCAATAAAGGCCACATTCTCGTTCTGGAACAGGATACCCAGGATAATGGCGATGACGCCGATAACAACGGTCGTGATTCGGGTGAGCTGCAATTCCCTGCGGGGATCCGGCGCGCCCTTGCACAGTAGCTCCGCATAGAGGTCGTGGGATATCGCCGCGGCGCCGGACACGGTGAGACCGGCCACCACTGCCAGAATGGTGGCGAAGGTCACCGCCGACATGAACCCGGTCAGCAGGTTGCCGCCTACCGCGGTTGCGAGGTGGATCGCCGCCATGTTGCTGCCGCCGATCAACTGGCCATCGCCGGCAAAAAACACCGGGTTGCCGTAGAGGAAGGCTACCGCGCCGAAGCCGACGATCACCAGTGCCAGGTAAAAATAGCCCATGAACAGGGATGCGTAGAAAGCCGACTTCTTGGCTTCGTGCATGTCGGGCACCGTGAACAGGCGCATCAGTATATGGGGCAGCCCCAGGGTTCCGAACAACATGGATACCAGGATCGTTGCCACCTGTACCGGCGAATCGAACAACACGCCCGGAGCCAGAATGCGCTCACCCTGGGGGTGCTTTGCCACCGCGGTCGCAAACAGGGTCTCCAGGCTGAAGCCGCTCAGGTACATGACCATGAACGCCGTGATCGTGACCCCGGTCATCAACAGGATTGCCTTGATGATCTGCACCCAGGTAGTGGCCAACATGCCGCCGAAGGTCACATAGGCCAGTACCAGCACGCTGATGCCAATGACCGCCACTTCATAGGGCAAGCCGAACAGCAGCTGGATCAGGGTGCCGGCACCCACCATCTGCGCTATCAGGTACAGCACCACCACCACAATGGTGCCGCCCACCGCAACCAGGCGTATCCGGGTTCGCTCCAGGCGCTGGGAGACAACGTCGACAAAGGTAAAGCTGCCCAGATTGCGCACCCGTCGCGCCAGCAGGAACAGCAGCAGCGGCCAGGCGGCAAACGCGCCCAGAGCCAGCACCAGGCCGTCGAAACCGCCCAGGAACATCAGCCCGGTGATCCCCAGGAACGAGGCTGCGGACATAAAGTCGCCGGCGATAGCCGTGCCATTCTGGAGCCCGGTGATCTGGCCGCCCGCAGTATAGAAATCCTGGCTGCTGTGGGTGCGCCGGGATGCCCAGTAGCTGATGCACAGCGTCGCCACCACAAACGCCAGGAACATGCCTATGGCGACAGGATTCACCTAAGACTCCTCCCCGGAACGGGTGGTGGCCTGGTTGAGGACCAGGAACACCAGTTCCAGCAGGATGAAGAAGATCACCAGCGAGACAAACATGAGCAGGGATCCGGTGACATGCGACGCCCCCAAACGCTCCGCAAGGCTGTCGCCGACAGCGGTCCAGTTGAGGACAAAAGAAAAGTACAGTACCAGGGTAATCCCGGTGAACACGAAGCGACGCCGCGTTCTTGCCCTGATCACCCGGAGTTTGGCGGCTTCGTCCATGCGTCTTCCCGGAGGTTTATAGTTTTGTGGCTGGGTCGGCCACGGACTATACCAGCGCAGCCCCGGCAGCCGTCAACGATTCGCGGTAGCAAATGTCCATTCAGCGCTTGATCTGGCTCTCCAGCATTTTGGCGATCTTCTCACCGTAGGGCGGCAGGGTTCCGGCCAGCTTGGCAATATTCACCCAGCCTTCCTCATAGACGCCGCGGGCGTGACTGAAGGTGCGGAAGCCGTCGCGGCCGCGGTAGTTGCCCATGCCGCTGTGGCCGATACCGCCGAAGGGCAGGTCGTCACAACCTACCTGGGTGGCGATCGCGTTCACCGCCACGCCACCGGAACTGGTCCGGCCCAGCACGCGCTCCTTTTCCGCCTTGTCGGTACCGAAGTAGTACAGGGCCAGCGGCTTTTCCCGCGCATTGATGTAGTCGATCACCTCCTCGATGGCGCTGTAGGTCTTGATGCACAGCAGCGGGCCGAAAATCTCCTGGGTCATGCAGGCGAGGTCCTCCGCGGGGTCGATCAACAGATGCAGGGCAATCGTGTGCGCGGCCGGATCGGAAATGTCTTCCCCCGGCGGGCACAGCGGCACCACCCGCACACCCTGGTCGCGCGCTTCCTCGATATAGCCGCTGATGCGGCCAAAGTGGCGCTCGTTGACGCAGGCGACAAAGTCCGGGTTGCCCTGGATGGTGGGAAACATCCCGGCAATGACCGCCTGGCATTGGCGTACGAACGCCTCCAGCTGATGCCTGGGGACGAAGCAGTAGTCCGGGCTGACACAGAGTTGACCGCCGTTCATGGCCTTCCCGGTGATAATGGTTTCAGCGGCCTTGCGCAGATCCCCCTGCGCCGACACTATCACCGGCGACTTGCCGCCCAGTTCCAGGGTCACCGGCACCAGGTTTTCCGCCGCGGCCCGCATGACATGGCGGCCAATACCGGTGGCACCGGTAAAGATCAGGTGGTCGAAACGCAGGCTGCTGAAGGCCGCGCCCACCTCTGGCCCGCCAGTCACCATGCAAATCTCCGAGGGCTCAAAATATTCGGCAAACAGGCGCTGCATCAGTTCGGCCGTGGCCGGCGTGAACTCGGACGGCTTGATCATGGCGCGGTTGCCGGCCCCCAGCACATCCGCCAGCGGGCTGAAGATCATGTTGATCGGCACATTCCAGGGCGTCATGATCCCGACCACACCCTTGGGCTGGTACTGTACGTAGGCTTTGGCACCGAGGAAATTCATCGGCATCAGCGGTGTGCGGCGTTCGGGCTTCATCCATTTTTTCAGGTTTTTTTTCACATGCTTGAGGCTGCCGACGGAGTTCATCACATCCATCATCAGTGTGACGTAGCGCGAGCGACAACCAAAATCCCGTTCCACCGCCTCGCAAATCGCATCCTTGTGATCCACCAGCAGCGCAATGCAGCGGTCGAGCCGGTCGATGCGGGTGGCGAGGGTGACTTCGCCTTCGGCGCGAAACGCCGTGCGCTGGTTGTCCAGCAGAGCCGCAAGCGGCGCGGCAACCGGTTTCGGGGCAAGGGCCTGGTTCATGATGCGAATTCCTCAGCGACAGTGGCTTGTACATGGGTGAGCACCCCCGCATCCTCCAGAACCATGTCCGCGGCTTTCTCGGCAATCATGATGGTGGGGGCGTTGGTATTGCCGGAGACAATGGTGGGCATGATCGATGCGTCTACCACCCGCAGGCCATCGACGCCGCGCACCCGCAAACGTTCGTCCACCACCGCCAGCGGGTCACTGCCCATTTTGCAGGTGCCGACCGGGTGGTACACGGACTCGGCAATCTCGGCTATATAGGCGAGAATCTCGGTGTCGGTCTGCACCCGCTCGCCGGGCAGATACTCCCGGTCGCGGTAGCCGTTGAAGGTGGCGGCGGCGAAGATCTCCCGCACTTTCCTTACCGCGGCAATGATGGCCTGACGGTCGTGTTCCGTGTCCAGGTAGCGGGCGATGATGGCCGGCGCCATCTCCGGCAGACCGCTGCGGATGTGCACGCTGCCACGGCTGGTCGGGTGCAGGTGGCAGACCGTGGCGGTAGTGCCCGGAAGGGTCTTCATCACCCCGCTGGCGTCGGGCTCGCCGGCGGCGGGAGTAAAGTGAATCTGGGCATCGGGGCGCGCCTGCGCCGCCGAGGTGCGGAAAAACGCGCCTACCTGGGAGGCCGGATGCGCCAGCAGGCCGCGGCCAGTGGCAAAGTACTTTGCAATGTTGCCCGCCAGCGCCAGCGGCCGGCTCTCCTCGTAAAAGGTCCTGACCCCCTGCAAACCCTGGATCACGTTAACGGTGAGATGATCCTGCAGGTTCTCCCCCACTCCGGGCAGATCCTGCACCACCTTGATATTAAGCGCGTCCAGACGTTTGCCGTCGCCGATGCCGGACAGTTCCAGCAACTGCGGGCTGTTGATGACGCCGCCACAGAGCAGCACCTCCCGCCGGCTGTGTGCACGGTGGGTCTGCTCTTTTTTGCGCTGCCGGGTTTTATACTCCACCCCCACCGCGCGGCCGTCTTCGAGCAACACCCGCTGTACCCGGGCACCGGTCACCAGGGTAAGGTTGGGGCGCGAGCGGCACAGGGCCAGGTAGGTCTTGCTGGTACTCTGGCGCCGGCCCTTGCGGGTATTGAGCTGGTAGTAGCCTGCGCCTTCCTGCTGCGGTCCGTTGAAGTCCGCATTGAAGGGTAGCCCCGTTTCCATCGCCGCCTGCACGAACATGTCCGCGGGCAGCATTTTGTCTTGCGCGGCAACTTCCTCCACCCACAGCGGCCCGCCGGTGCCATGCAGCGCGTTGCCGCCCTCGGCCTTGTGCTCGGCGCGACGAAAATAAGGCAGCACGCTGTCGAAGTCCCAGCCCTCGCCGCCGGCATTGGCCCAGCCATCGTAGTCCTCGCGCTGGCCGCGCACATAGATCATGCCGTTGATGGAGCTGGTGCCGCCCAGAACCTTGCCGCGAGGCCAGGCGATACGGCGGTTGCCCAGGTGCTGCTCCGGGTCGGTTTCATAGCACCAGTTCACCGCGGGATTCTTCATCAGGAAAGCGAATCCCAGCGGGATCTGGATCATGGGGTTGCGGTCGGGGCCGCCGGCTTCCAGCAGCAGTACCTTGCGGCTGGCTTCCCGCGACAGGCGGCAGGCCAGGGCGCAGCCGGCCGACCCGGCGCCAACAATGATGTAGTCGTACTGCTCTACTGACACCGGTTCAGCCCTCCGGATCGAAGCGAATATGCATGTCTTTCATGCCATTCACGAAAAACGACTGCACGTAGCGCGGCGGCGCCACAAACTGCGGATTGCGCAGGCGCGGGATGATCTCCTCCAGCATGATGCGCAACTCCAGCCGGGCCAGGTGCGAGCCGATGCAGAAGTGCTGGCCAATGCCGAAGGAGCGTAACTGGTTGGCAAGATCCGGCTGGCGCTCGGCGCGGCGCACGTCAAAGCGGGTGGCGTCATCCCCGAACACGTCCTCGTCGTGGTTGATAGTGTGGTAGTGAAGCACGAGCTTGTCGCCCTTGCGCACCTGCTGGCCGCCGATATCCACATCCTCCATGGCGGTGCGGCGCATGGCGGTAAAGGCGGTGTTATAGCGCAGAATTTCCTCACAGGCATCCGGGATACGCTCCGGGTTGTCGACCAGGTATTGCAGCTGTTCCGGGTGCTCTATCAACAGGCGCATGCCGTGGGAAAGCACCGTGCGGGTAGACTCATTGCCCCCCACCAGGATCAGGATGAACATCCAGCCGAACTCTTCCTCGGTGATGGTGCGCCCCTTCACCTCGCCTTCCAGCAGGTCCTGCAGCAGTCCCGGCTGCGGGTTTTTGCGGTGCTTTTCCGCCAGCTGCATGGCGTAACCGATTACCTCCGCGGAGGCGATCTGCCCAGCCTCCTCGGACACCGACATCTCCGGGTCATCGGCGAAGATCATGGTGTTGGTCCAGGTGAAAAACTCCTTGCGGTCCTCAATCGGGACGCCAAGCAGCTCGAGGATCGCTATCAGCGGCAGCTCGGCCGCGACCTCCTCGACAAATTCGCACTCCCCGCGACTCGCAACCGCATCGACAATCCGTTTGGCGTGCTCGCGCAGGCTGGGTTCGTAGGCCATGATCTTGGCCGGGGTGAACGCGGCGCGAACGATGCGGCGCACGATCTGGTGCTCCGGCGGGTCCATGCCGATGATGGTACGGCGATGCACTTCCGCGACCAGCCAGTCATCATACTCCGTGGGGAACGGTGAACGCTCGGCAGAAGAAAACCGTTGCGGGTTCTTGCAGATCTCGTCCAGCTCCCGCTGCCGGGTCACCACCCAGTAGGGCACCCCGGTGAGGGGATCATCCAGCTTTACCAGCGGGCCCGCCTCCCGGATCCGGGCCAGTTCCGCATAGGGCATGCCCTCAACATAGGTGGTGGGGTCGAGCAAATTGGCAAAGGGACAGCCTGACATGGGGAGCTCCGTTCCTGGAAAGTGGTGGCACCACGACAATGCGACATAATTGCACATTTGTATAGTCTTGTGGAGTGTTCTGCTTGTCAAACCGGGTGTTTTAAGCCGGCCTTAAGCTGGCGGGGCTAGGCTGTCCACAGCCGCAACCAACCCTGGAGACAACTTGTTGTTACCATCTGCGCCACCCGCTATCCGCATGTTGCTGAACGCGTTTTTACTGGGGCTTTTGCTCCTGCTCACGGCCCGGCTGGGCCTGGTGCTATGGCACCTGGACCGCGTTAGCGCGTCTGGCCTGCTGCCGCAGGTTTTTCTGCACGGGCTGCGGGCCGACAGCATCATGATGAGCCTGCTACTGCTGCCACCGGCGCTGCTGCTGCCACTGGCCTGGTGGCGACGGAGCTGGCCCCTCTGGCGCCTGCTGGCGGCGGCGTGGCTGGCGCTCTGCCTCCTGTTGCTGGTATTCATGGAGGCCTCAACTCCGGCCTTCCTGGGGCAGTACGAGGCACGCCCCAATCGCCTGTTCTTCGAATACCTGGCGTGGCCCGGCGAGACCCTGCGGATGCTCTGGGGCGGCTTCCGGCTGCAACTGCTGGCCAGTAGCGGGCTCATTGCCCTGGCGGCACTGGTGGCGGCCCTGTGGCTGCGACGGACGGTCGTCGAGCTTCCGTTCCAGAAACCCGCATGGCATACGGTGGCCGCCTGGCCGCTGCTGCTGCTTGCGCTGGTCATGGGCGTTCGCTCCACCCTGGACCACCGCCCGCTCAACCCGTCCTGGTTCGCCTTTGCCAGCGATAACCTGGTGAACCAGTTGATGCTCAACTCCACCTGGTCCCTGGCCCACGCGGTGTACAACCTGCGCCACGAATCCCATGCCGGGGAGCGCTACGGCAAAATGACTGAGGCGGAGATACTGCAGACGGTAAAAACCACGGCTGCGGACTACGGCATCACCGATTTTGCCGACCATACCGGGCTGCCCACACTGCGCCACCAGAGCAGCACCCGTACCGACGAGCGCCACCTGAACCTGGTCATTATCCTGGAGGAAAGTCTGGGGGCGACATATGTGGGTGCACTGGGTGGCATTGAGGGTCTAACCCCTAATCTGCAGCGACTGGGCGAGCAAGGCTGGTGGTTCGAAAACCTCTATGCCACCGGAACGCGCTCCGTGCGCGGCATCGAGGCCGTGACCACCGGGTTCCTGCCGACACCGGCCAGGGCCGTGGTCAAGCTGCTGGGGTCGCGTGGCGGCTTTTTCACCCTGGCGGCCCTGCTCGGGCGCGAGGGCTACCACAGCGAATTCATCTACGGTGGCGAGGGGCATTTCGACAATATGGCGGGGTTCTTCCTCGCCAACGGCTTTGACCAGGTTATCGACGAGCGGGACTACGAGAGCCCGGTATTCGAGGGCAGCTGGGGCGTTTCCGACGAGGACCTGTTCGCCAAGACCGATGAGCGCCTGCAGCAGCACCACGCTACCGGCCAGCCGTCCTTCAGCCTGGTGTTCACCTCATCCAACCATACCCCCTTCGACTACCCCGAGGGCCGCATCGAACTGTATGAAGAACCGGCCGCCACGGAAAACAACGCCATCCGCTACGCCGATTACGCCCTCGGCCAGTTTTTCGCCAGGGCCCGTAGCCGCGACTACTGGCAGGACACGGTGTTTGTGGTGGTCGCCGATCACGACAACCAGGTGGTGGGCGACAACCTGGTGCCGGTAGAGCGGTTTCACATTCCGGGACTGATCCTGGGCGCCGACATCGACCCACGGCGTATCAAAACCGTCGCCAGCCAGATCGATCTGCCAACCACGGCCCTGTCGCTAATCGGCATCAGCGCCAACCATCCCATGCTGGGGCGCGACTTCAGCACGGTCGGTGACCAGGAGGATGGGCGCGCCATGATGCAATTCGGTGACCGCTTCGTGTGGATGGAAAACAGCAGACTGGTGATTCTCGCACCGGAGCAGGCACCGGTGTTCGCACATTACGATTCCGCTAAAAAGCAGGTGACGCCCGTTGCTGGACTGCCACCCGAGGCACACCGACGCGCCCTGGCCCATGCCCTGCTCCCATCCTGGCTCTACCGCTCCGGGGGCTACAGCCTGGAACCGGTCCCGGTCGCAGCCCCGAAACAGGTCGACGCTGGCTGAAGCACTCGCCACCAGCAACAGGCGCAGGGATTCACGCCAGCAGAATCCGCAGCCCGATCAAGACCAGTACCACACCGCCCACCAGCTCGGCCTTGCTCTCCAGCCAGGTGCCACTGCGTATACCGATGTACACCCCGGCCCAGCTAAACAAGGCCGTTGCCACACCGATCATCAGGCAGGCCAGCAGCGGCCCCACTTCCAGCAGGGTCAGGGCGAAGCCCGCGGCCATGGCGTCGATGCTGGTCGCCAGCGCCAACAGCAACATCACCCGCTGGCTGATGCGACGGATGTCCTCCTCCACGCCCTCGCCGAAGGATTCGACAATCATTTTGCCACCGATAAAGGCAAGCAGCAGGAAAGCGATCCAGGGCGCATACACTTCCACCCAGCCCAGCACGCTGGTACCGGCGAGATAGCCAATCAGCGGCATCAACCCCTGGAAGGCGCCGAAATAGACTGCGCACAGCAACGCCAGCCGCCGCGAACTTTCGTGGGGCTTGGAGCCGAGACCGATGGATACGGCGAATGCATCCATGCTCAGTGCGATGGCGAGTAACAGGACTTCGATCACGAGCCTGTCCTATGGCGTCAGGAGGGCGCAATTATAGGCAAGCGGTGACGACTGCGCCATGGCACGGACACGATTGCAGCCGTTATCATTACGCCACTGAAGAGAAGCTGCGAGACGTCAATGCAATTGCCCGACACCTGCCCGGAATTGACTGCGCTTGAGTTGGCGAACCCGCAAGTGCGCGACCTGGCATGGGCCTGCTTTGGCCCTCCCCTGCTGCAGATGGAAATACTGGCACCCGGCAGCGGGGTCACCACCGCCGGCCTGTCCCTGACCGCCTCCCGGGCCGCCTGGTTGCAGCATCTGGACAGAGAACCCGAGCCGCTTGTCGCGTGGCTGGAGGCCGGAGCTGCCAGCCGCCTGGGCCTGTATTTTGAGCAGCTGTGGCAGTTCTTCCTGACTGCCGACAGCGAGACCGAACTACTCGCGCACAACCTGCCGGTGCGCAATAATGGCCGGACCCTCGGAGAATTTGACTGCCTGTACTACTGCCACCAACGCGCGCGGCCGGTACATCTGGAGCTCGCGGTGAAATACTACCTCGGCTGGCGCTGTACATCCGCGGGGCCAGACCCGAGTGCGGCAAGGGAGTGGCTGGGACCCAACACGGTGGACCGCCTGGACCTGAAACTGGAGCGCCTGCTACAGCACCAGAGCAGACTGTCGCTTGATCCAGCGGGCCGTGCACTACTGGCGAGCCATGGACTGGAGCATCCGCTGCGCGAAATCGCCCTGCGCGGAGCCCTGTTCCAACCGGCCGGGGACAGACTGTCGCCGCCGGCCGGTTACAACCCAGCCCTGCCCCTGCTGCGCTGGTATACGCTGGCGGCCTGGCGGGCCCTGGTGCCGGCGGAAGCGCGCTTCGCCGTACTGCCGCGGCTGCACTGGCTGTCACCACTGCGGCACGGGACCAATACCCTGGCGCCGGAAGATCTCAGCGCGCAGCTGGAACAGCGCTTCGCCCGCGGCGGCCGGCCCCAGTTAATTGCCCGGGTGGATGGACAGGGCTGCGAAACCCAGCGCTTTTTCCTGACCGATGGCGACTGGCCGGGCTAGTCGGGCTGACCCTGCAGATCGGCCACGTGCCGTCCCGCCAGCCGACCGAAGAAACTCCCGTCCCCCAGCGATATCCCGGAACAATAGCCCTCGCCCCAGCGCGGCAGGCCACAGCTGGTGCGGCCGGCCGCGTACAAGCCGGGCACCGGCCCGCCATCGGCATTCAGGACTTCGCCATTGGGCCGCGTCAGCAGCCCTCCGAGGGTGAAGCCGGTTGCGGGGTAGTCGTCGGCACCAAAACTCAGGGCGGCAAAGGGCGGTTCCACCAGGGGCTGCATCCACTTCGCGTCCTTGTGGAATACCGGGTCCACGCCGGCGGCCGCGTAGCGGTTGTAGGACTCCACGGTATGCACCAGCTCGCCGCCAGGCAGGCCCAGCTCCGCCTCCACCTCCGCCCAGGTTTCCCCCACCGCAGCGATGTGGATATCCGGGTTGAAATCCGGGCGTGCGAAAATCGCGTTGTCCATCAACAGCCAGGCGCGACCATTGGGCTGGCGCATCAGGTAGCGGGTGGCGCGCCCGTGGTACACATCCTCATTGATGAAGCGCTGGCCGCGCTCGTTGACAAAAATGCCAAATACCAGGTTATCCGGTGGAAAAGAGGGCTTGGTGGCAAAGAACTCCTCCATATGGCTGACCGCGCCACCGACTGACATACCCATGCGGATGCCGGAGCCGTCGTCATTGCCAGCAGTGGTCGGGTACCCCGCGGCCTCCAGCGCCGCGGGCGCGAATCGACGCAGCATCTCCGTGTTACAGATGAAACCGCCCGCACACAGGATCACCCCCTTGCGGGCGCGCAGATAGCGCACTTCCCCATCGATACGGGCTACCACCCCGTGCACCGCATCCACCCCGTCTGCCACCAGGCACAGGGTACGGGCGTTGAAGTGCGCCTCAGCGCCCGCCTCCAGGGCCCGGGCTGCGAACGCATCCATCACTATGCGGCCGGCACCCATGCCCTCCATCTGCGCTGCGTGGGCCCGCGGTGCCGGTTTGGCCGCCGCGGAAAAAGGCCAGGCGGCCTCGCTCCCGGACCAGATCAGGGTGTCGTCCGTGACCGGTTCCAGCCACTTGCCGGGCAGGAAGGTGCCCTTGAACGGAATACCCTGGGCGCGGATCCACGCGAAGTGGTCGACCGCGCCGTCTGCGTACAGACGCACTTTCTCCGCATCCACGCCGGGGCCGCCGCTCAGCAGCAGGTAATTGAACAGTTCTTCGGCGTTGTCGTCGAAGCCGGCGGCGCGCTGCACGGAAGTACCCCCCCCGAGGTAAAACTCGCCACCGGACAGGGCCGCACTGCCACCGTGGGTGCCGGCAACTTCCAGAATGGTGACCTGCGCCCCGGCGCTGGCCGCTTCAATGGCGGCGCAGGCGCCGGCGATGCCGAAGCCAACAATGATGACATCCGTTTCAATATCCCATTGCGGCACCTGGTCAAGGCGGCAGGGCGTGGCGGCGGAGAATCGGGGAGACACAGGCGCATTCCTTTCATTACGGGCGAGGGTGGAGGGCAATATGGCGTCAAAGCCCGGTATTTGCAAAGTCACGCGGCAACCGGCTGGCAACGGTTCAATATGTGATTCCGGAAGGCTGCTACGGCGCTAGCGCCGCCCTCGAAATACCTGCTTGCCGATATGTATCAGGCCCCGGGCCTGGGCCAGTAACTGCGGCAGAGCCGGGCCACGACTGCCCGCCGCTTCCAGGCGCTGGCGATTGAGCTGAGCCGAGCGCGCCTGCCCCGCTGCTTCCAGCAGCAATTCCTGCAGCACCTCGATATTCCAGGTCGGCTGCGCCGGCGGCAGGGCAATGGCCAGAGCGGGCTCCTCCGCCTCGAACCCGACTGCCTGGTGACTGTATTCCAGGGCGTCCAGTATGGCTGTGGCCTTGGGATCGTCCTCTGCAGCCAGATCGTAGGGCGGCTGCCAATCCCCCCGGGGAGGCAGCAGATCATTGTGGGTTGTCACCAGCAGCAGCGGCGGCGGCCGCCGCCGGGGGTTGGCAGCACACCACTCACGCCAGCGCAGCATGAAATGATGGTCCAGCGCCTTGGCCGGTTTGTTGGCTGCGTTCACCCACAACAACAGGTCGGCCTGGAGGGCGGCCGCCAGCAGATTGTCACTGGCCGCATCACTGCCGTCCAGGCCCGGGCTGTCAACCAATACCAGCTCGGTGCCGTTGACCAACTCCAGGGGGTAGCGCCGAAATCCGTCAGTGCTGGGCAGGCTGTCCACCTCCGCCACTGCACCCGCGCGTAACGTGTTCACCAGAGAGGACTTGCCCGCGTTGACCTGCCCCAATACCAACACGGTCAATGGCTGCAGGACCTCCGGCTCCGGCGCTTCCTGTTGCAGGCGCCAGGCAGACAGCTCCCGCTCGGATAACTGCAGGTGGCCGCTGTAGAGGTCGATAGCAACCTGGATGACCTGCTCCAGCAGGTTGAGCTTGAGATTCTGCTGTACCTGCGTGCTCAACTCACCGAGCATACTCCCGGCCAGTCGTGAACCGAGCTCCCGCAGGATCCCCTGTGCGGGATTGAGGCCGATACCGGCCAGGCGCAGCCAGGGCGAGCTGCGCTGGTAGAGGCGATGCGCCTGCTCACCCCGGCGCCAATACCGGCGCAGGTCCGATATTCGCAGGCGCCGCGCCATGGGCAGCTGTGCCAGCACGTCGGCGCGATAGCGATGGGCGCAGGTTTCCAGCATCAACAGGAACTCGGGCGCGCTGAAGGCGTACTCCGCCTCGGCGTCGTCGGCATGGTAGCAGCGCGCGACGAAAAACAGCTGGTCCATGGCCAGCGCGGGCATCTCTTCCCAGGCCACTGCCGCCAGGTCCAGTTGCACAATGCGCTGCCGAGCCCGGTCCCAGACCGCCTCATCCTGGGCTGCCCATTCCGGCCGCGGCGGGAGGTGCGTGACTGCGGCTGTAGCAGACGGCGCGGCCCCCTTCCCGGGACGCAGCAGCCGGCGCCCCCCCAGCGTGAGCAGAGCCAGCAGGAAAAGCCCGCCGCTGAACCACAGCATCCAGCCCTGCTGCCACAACCAGACCAGCCCCAGCACCAGCAGCGCGAGGGCGGGCAGCAGCCAGAGCAACAAGGCGGCGAGGTAGAGCTCCGCGCGGCGCTCACCCAGCTGGGCCCACACTGTGCGCAACCAGTTACTTTTCATGCCGGGCCTGTTCCGCCACCGCCGCACCCTGTTGCCGGCCACTGCCCAGGGCATCACGGTACAGCGCCCGCATTGCCTGCGGGTCCGGTGCCAGGCCGTGCTCGCGCTGGTACAGGTAATAGCAGGCAGCCCGCCCGATTGCCCAGGTGCTGGCGTAGCTCACGGACATCGACAGGGCGGTGCCCACGAGTTGACCGTAGCCGGGGACCAGCTTGCCCAACTGGCGGGCACCGTGGCCCAGCGCGTACTTGAGGGCAACGCTGGATCCCAGGGCGCCGGCAAATTCAGAAAAGCTGCGCCGGTCCCAGACGGTACCGTAGCGCCGCGCCAGGCTGTGCAACAGTTTGCCCTGTACCAGCGGCACGGAGGCCAGTCCGACGACCGGCACCGCGTCGCTCGCAGCCGCGGTGGCGGCGTACCAATGTACTTCCGCACGCAGGCGCTGGAAATTGGTCTGCTCCTTGCTGTCGGCCCGCTGTTGCTGCAACCACAAGCCCAGTTGCGGCAATTTATCCGCTAGCAGCGCGCGCAGTTCGGCGGCGCCGTTGTCCGCCGCAAAATCCTCACCGACTAAGCTGAAATCCACCAGACAGTTGGCCACAGGGTTACCCCAGGCCGCCTCCAGTGCGGCCTGCTGATGCGTCAGCGTGCGCAGGCGTCCGGCCTCACCCGCCACCAGGTCGCGGCCGGTATATACGGCCAGAATGGCGTCGGCACCAATATGCGGGAAACGCTTGCGCATCGCCTGCAACAACTGCAGGACAACGCTCTGCTCCGGATCGTCCAGGCGAATCACGACCAGCAGGGCATGGCTGCCCGTTCCCAGCTCAGCGACATCTGCTTCCGGGTCATACTCCGCCTCGCCCAGGCCGCGGGTATCTATAAACCGCACTATGGGGTGGTCAACCGGGAAATCGTAGGCTCCCGAAGTCGAGGTGCAGGGCCGGAAACCATTGCCGATAGCGGCGCTGCTGTCTCCAGTCAGCTGCCGGATCACCGACGTTTTGCCGGCCCCGGTCTTGCCGAGCAGCCAGATGACCGGCAGCGGCAGGACGTCGTGCACGGCCTCCAGGGTTTCATCCGCTGGCGGGTTGACGACAGCGGCGTAGAGACGCTCGGCAAAACCCTTCAAGGCAGCGACGTCCCTGCTGCGAGCAGGGCCTCCAGGTGCGCCTGCGCACTGTCCGCCAGCGCCTGCAGGTCGTAACCGCCCTCAAGGCAGGACAGCACCCTGCCGCCAGCACTACTGTTGGCCTGCTCCGCAAGCTGTGCGGTCACCCAGCTGAAGTCCGCTGCTTCCAGCGCCATACCCGCCAGCGGGTCAGCCCTGTGGGCGTCAAACCCGGCGGAGATCAGCAGCAGCTCAGGCGCAAAGCTCGCCAGGCGGGGCAGGCACTGTTCCAGCATCACCGCCCGGAAGCCCTCGCCATTACAACCCGCCGGCAGCGGCAGGTTGATGACATTGGCGGCCGCCGGGCCGGTACCCGAATAGGGGTACAGCGGGTGCTGGAACGTGGAGCAGAACAGGATGCGCTCATCCCCCGCGACTACGTCCTCGGTACCGTTACCGTGGTGGACATCGAAGTCGACAATGGCTACCCGCTGCAGGCCCCAATGTTCCAGCGCATACAGCGCGGCGATGGCAACCGAACTGAACAGGCAGAAGCCCATGGCGCGCTGGCGTTCGGCGTGGTGCCCCGGCGGGCGCACGGCACAGAACGCGGCGCGGGCCTCACCACGCAACAACAGATCTACCCCCAGCACTGCCGCACCGGCAGCCCGCCGGGCGGGCGGCCAGGGAATGGGGATTCATGTGCGTATCGGCATCCAGCGGATACAGTCCCGAGGCCGGGCTGCGGGCCTCCAGCCGGCGCACATAGGCCTCTGGATGGGCAAGGAGAAGCTGCGCATCGGTGGCCAGGGGGGCGGCGACCTGGTGCAGGCGGGGGAGCAGCCCACTTTCCTGCAGACGTGTGTGGATGGCCCGCAAACGGGCGGGCTGCTCGGGATGACCACTGCCCATATCGTGCAGCAGGCAATCATCGTGGGTTAGATACGCTACAGTCAAATCGGCGCCCTCCCTCCGTCCCGGTACAAGTTGAAAACCTCCCCCTGGCGATGCTCGATGTCGCTGAAGACCTGTCCCGCGATCTGAGCGTAGTAACTGGTCAGTTCCTGCTTGCGGGCGGTCTTGTACTGATCGAGAGCCTCCAGCAAGTCGTCGCGCATACGGGCCCGGTTGAGCGCTTCATCAACCTCGTTCAGTGCCTTGTCTGTTGCCAGCCAGACAGTGCCGGCCAGGGCCGGAATACAGGCCCAGGCCATGGGACCGCAGAGCGCCCCGGTACCGCCGGCCTGCCCGGCTGTCGCCGCCCTGGCGCCCGCCCGCGTCGCCACCCCGGCCATGACGCGCCGCATGCCCACACGGCTGACGGCCATCGCCCCCAGGCCCGCGGCGGCACGCCTGGCGACAAGGCCCGCGACCGCACCGCCGCCAACCCAGGACTTCTCCGCCAGCCCCGCAAAGCTGGCGTCGGGGCCTGGCGGCACCAGGCAATGCGTACCCGCCAACCCGGCCCTGACAAAAGCCTCGTGCTCCGCATAAGCCGCCAGCACCCGGCTCTGCAGTTCCACTTGCATTCTGGCATCGGCCGCGGCAAGTTCAAGCGCCACGGCCTCGTGCACAAACATTTCCACCCGCCTGCCGATCTGGTCGGCCGCGGAGACGTCGCTCACCTGGGCCGCCAGCAACCAGCCCAGTTGCTGGTACTGTCCAATGATGCTGAAGTTCCAGTCGAGGAAACGTTCGACCCCCTGATCAGCGAAAGTGTAGGCGGCCTCGAAGTTGCTATCGACCAGACTATTCATGGCGCCACTGAAAGCCTGTTCTTCCGCGAGTAGGCGGGCATTGGCGTCGGCGACAAGCCTGGCCTGCTCCGCCTCGCCCACCACCCGACAGGGGTCGACGAGCGCGGCAAACTGGCGCAGGTCAATGCGGGTAAAGCCGAGATAGCCAATGCCGAGGGACGCCACGACCAGCGCGAACGCGGCAAGGGTAGCGCTGTCACTCGACACCTGCCGGGGCCGCGCCTGCAAGCGTACTGCCAGGGTAACCGCCCCCAGCAGTACCGCCCAGAGGGCGGCCACCTTGAGCGCGCTCCAGAGCAGCACGCCCGCCCAGGCCGCCAGGAAAACCCAGCGGTTGGCGCCGGCGACCGTGGTCGTCACCTGCATCAGGTGCCAGATGCCGGCGTCCAGCGCATAGGCGATGCCCAGGGCCTGTCCCACCAGCGGCATCGCGGTGGCCGCCGCGCCGCGTTGGAAACCGCTGCCCAGCACCTCCGGCAGCGTGGCCTGATAGCTTGCCGGGACTTCCAGCCAGACCACCTGCCACAGCGTCAGTGCGATGACCAGCAGTCCGAGGGTGGTCCAGCAGGCCCAGCGCAGGGTGAGCGGAAAATGATAGGGCGTGGCAAGCTGCGTGCGCAGCAGGCGTGAGGCGAACGCAAAGACAGCCAGGAAGACCGGCACGCTGGCCAGCACGACAAGCCACTCCTCGGGCCGGATCGTCGCCCCAAAAAGCAATGCAATTACGGCAGCCGCCAGCGCCGTTACCACCAGCCTCACACGCAGCAGAAAGCCCCGCCAGAACCAGCGTCTGACCCAGCTCTCCTGCCTGGTCAGCGCGGTCAGATAGGCGTGCCGCTGCAGCAGGCGCAACGGTTCCAGGTACTGGTAGACAACCCAGCCAAGCATCAGCACCGTCAGCGGCAGGGTCCACGACGTCATTTTCTGCAGTGGATAGACATAGAGGAACGTGAGGGCAGCGACCATGGCCAGCACAGCGGAGGGCGACAAAATTTGCCTGCCCGGAGCGTCAGCTTCTGGCAATGCATGCCTCATTGCAGCTTGTCCTCGGGCGCCCGGTACCATTGCGCCGGGTCCACCCGGTAGTAGCGCCGCAGCAGTGAAAACAGTTCGGGATGCTGCGCACTCAGTTGGTCCGGCAGCTCAAAGAACGTTTCCGTTATCACGGCGAAAAACTCCGCCGGGGCGCTGGCTCCATAAGGATCGAGCAAGGTCTCTTCCTCCCGTTCGGCCGCGGTCGCTAGGCCCTCATACTCCCGTGTCATCACTCGCACCCACTCATCTGAATCGCTGGCAGACAGTACCGGGGTGCCGTTCTCGCTGCCGCTCTCGCTGTCGAGTTGATGAGCGAACTCGTGGAGCACGACATTGAACCCATCACCGAAGTGGTCCAGATCGCGGTCGACGTCCTCCCAGGAGAGGATCACTTTGCCGGCGTCCCAGGATTCGCCCAGCAGTTCGCTGCTGACTTCACTGACGGTGCCGTCCTCATGCCACTCTTCGCCTTCGCGTACAAACGCACCGGGGTACACCAGAATGTGTTGCAGCCCCGGGAAAATCCGGCTGCTCCGGTTGAGCAGCAGGAGGCACGCCTGGGCGGCGATCAAAACCCGCATCTCTTCCGTGACATCGAGCCCGCCACAACCGTGGAACTGCTTGTCCGCGAGAAACAGACGCACAAGATCCTGCAACTGCCGCCGCTCCGCCTTCTCCAGCCCGGCATAGGGCTCCAGTCGCCGCGCCAGCAGGGCGTCCCAGGCAGCGGGAAAAGGCGCGGCCAGGGCGCGACGACGACGTCGCGCCGGCAGGACGAAAAGCAACAGCGTAGCCAGCGCCACAATCAGCAGCGCTGCCAACAGGCTCATGTAGCCGCGGCTCCGGCCACATCCCTGCCCTGCTCAGTAGCCGGCATTGACATCGACCCGCCCCGCCAGCGGCTCGTCGCGCAGAAAACGCTCCAGGTTGGCAAAAAACAGCGCCAGCACGCGCTCCATCGCATCCGGCTCACACCAGGAAATGTGCGGGCTGAGGCTCACGCCGGGATGCGTGTACAGCCAGTGGCCCGCCGGTACCGGCTCCGGCTCCGCGGTATCCAGGTAGGCATGGGCCACGATGCCTTCGTCCAGCGCCCAGCGCAGGGCGTCGTGGTCGACCAGGCTGCCGCGAGCGACGTTGACCAGCCGCAATCCGGGCCTGGCTTGGGCCAGGCGCGCGCGGTCGAGCAGGTGCTGGGTGGCTGCCGTGGCGGGCGCCGCCAGCACCAGGTAGTCACTGCCCGCCAGCAGGGCCTCGATATCATCGGCGCGCTGAATACCTGCCGGCAGCGTCCTCGGAGAGCGCACCAGGGCGCTGACGGACATCTCAAAGGCCTGGGCCCGACGCGCTACGGCGCTACCGATGGCGCCCAGCCCCACCAGCCCCAGCTGCTTGCCCGCCAGAACCTGGAGCGAAGCGAAGTACCAGTGCGCCGGGGGGCTGTCGACCCAGCTGGCCGGCAACTGCTTGGCATCTGCGAGCAGCATTGCCAGTACCCACTCGGCAATGGCAGTCGCGGTGGAGCCGCGGGAACAGGTCAGCTCGCGATCGCCGACCAAATGCAGGGGGAAACCGTCGACACCGGTACCGTACAGGTGTATCCAGCGCACGCCGACCTCGGGCGCCAGCAGCGCCTCGAGGTGGGGCCCCGGAATAGCCGTGGTAAACAGGGCATCGCCGCGCAGGCCATCTGGTACGCCGGCCTTGGCATCAATCTGGACGATCTCGAGGCCCGGGGCACAAGCGGCAATCCGCGCATGCAGGTCCGGCAGGCGCAGGTCGGTGAGCAATCGCATGGGGCTGGTTTCTCCTTCATTTCCCGCGCCCAGTGTAGCGCAAGCGACGCCTGACGTGCCGACTCGTCACCAGGCTGAGTGAGTGTTAATGTTGCCGCATCTGGAGCCACTACCCGGAATGAGGAAACGCCTGTGAACCAACGCCTGTCGAGACTATCTCTGCTCGCCGCAATACTGCTGGTTGCCGCCTGCGCCAAAGAGCAACCGCCGGTCGCGTCCGAAACTGTAACCGCCGCCGAAACCGCCACCGTTGAGCCTGCCCGGATTGATGCCCAGCGCCTGTCCGAGCAGGTAAAGGTACTGGCGTCGGACGAGTTCGGGGGTCGCGCCCCCGGTACAGCCGGTGAGAGCAAAACTGTCGAATACCTGATCGAGCAGTTCGAGACCATCGGTATCGAACCCGGGGGCCCGGACGGCAGCTGGACCCAGACGGTGCCCATGATCCACACCCTGCTCGGTGACGCGGGCAGCCTGACGATTACCCAGGGCGGAGACAGCTCGGCGCTGCTGCAGGCCGAAGATATCGAGGTCAGCACCGTGCGCCCCGCTACCGCCATCGTGATCGATGAGGCTCCGGTGGCCTTCGTCGGCTTCGGCGTTTCCGCGCCGGAACGCGACTGGGACGATTTCGGCGACCTCGACCTGACCGGCAAGATCGCCCTGTTCCTGGTCAATGACCCGGACTTCGCCGCGGCAGCGGAGGAACCGGTCGCCGGCCGTTTCGGCAACCGCCGGATGACCTACTATGGCCGCTGGAGTTACAAATTCGAGGAGGCCGCCCGACGCGGCGCCCTGGGAGCACTGGTCATTCATGAAACCGAGGCCGCAGGCTACGGCTGGAGCGTGGCCTCCTCGTCCCCCGGTGAAAACTACGCCCTGGCAGACGCCGACGCACAGCCGGTGGCGCTGCAGGGCTGGATGCACGGCGATACCGCGGCACGGCTGCTGGCCGCCGCCGGGCATGATCTGGCACAGCTGCGGGTCGCTGCACGCCACCCCGACTTCGAAGCCTTTGAGTTGGAGGACACCAGCTTCAGCGCCGATTTACAGGTGCAGGTGAAGGAAATCGACAGCGCGAACGTGCTTGGCCTGCTGCCGGGCAGTACCCATCCCGACGAAATCCTGATGGCTTCTGCGCACTGGGATTCCTACGGCGAGGGCGCGCCTGACGCCGAGGGCCGGACCGTGCGCCCCGGCGCCAATGATGATGCCCTGGGAACCGCCGGCGTACTGGAGCTGGCCCGTGTCCTCAAGGCCGGCCCGCCGCTGCAGCGCAGCGTAGTCTTTGCCCTGTGGACGGCAGAGGAAAGTGGCCTGCTGGGGTCCAAGGCGTACGCCGACGACCCCGTCTATCCACTGGAGACTACCGTCGCCAATTTCACCCTCGATATCCTGCAAACCGCCGGCCTGGCCCGCGACGTGATCCTGGTCGGCAAAGGCCAGAGTGAACTGGAGGATGATCTGGCGCGGGTTGCCGCCACCCAGGACCGGGTAGTCACGCCAGAAAATCTGCCGGAAAACGGTCTGTTCTACCGCGCGGATCACTTCTCCATGGCGCGCGGCGGCGTTCCGGTGCTGCTGCTCATGGCCATCGCCGGCGGCAATGATCTGGTAGAGGGTGGCCGCGCCGCCGGCAACCAGTGGGTCGCCGACTATGTCGGCAATTGCTATCACCAGACCTGCGACGCCTGGGATCCGGACTGGAACCTGGCCGGTGCGGTGCAGGACATCGAGCTGTTCCAGATGCTGATTGAGGACCTCGGCAACTCGCGGCGCTGGCCCGAGTGGAAAGCCGGGTCGGAGTTCAAGGCGCTGCGGGACACAAGCAGCTCTGCAAGACTATAACGACCCGCGCTTTTCTCGCGAAAGCTGGTCGCGCTTTGCAGCAACGGAAAAATGGGTACAGACTGCAGTGAATGGGGGTAATAGCCATGAACGAAATCAATCATCTTGCGGTCATTGTCGCGGTATTATCGGCATTTCTCATTGGCGGTCTTTGGTATTCGCCGCTCTTGTTTGCGAAACCCTGGATGGCTGCTGCGGGTATAAGTGAGGAACAGGCAAGACAGGCCAAAATGGCCAAAGTGTTTGGGATTTCCTTCATCTGGGTGTTGCTGGGAGCATACGTTTTCGCGATGTTTCTGGGACCGGATGCGTCCCTGGGGTTGGGGGCGGGTGCCGGATTCGCCGCAGGGTTGTTCTGGGTGGCCGGCTCCTTCGCTGTCAACTATCAGTTCGAGCAGCGACCCCTGCGTCTGCTGTTAATCAATGGCGGCTACCATACCGTGCAGTACACGGTAATCGGACTGATTCTGGCAGCCTGGCCGTGAATTCGCCTTTCCCCGCCGTCAGCTACGCTGACATGCAGGGCAAGGTCGCCCTGGTCACCGGCGCCGCCTCCGGCATCGGCGAGGCCTGTGCCCGCCAGTTCGCCGCCCAGGGCTGCCGCCTGGTGCTGTTCGACCGGAATAGCGACAGCGTGGAGGCACTGGCGGTGGAACTCGGCGCCCACGCGATCGCCGGCGATGTCACTGAGGAGCGAGCGGTCGCGGACGCCGTGGCCGCCTGTCAGACCCACTTCGGCGGCCTGGACTACGCGGTCAACAGCGCCGGGGTGGCGGGCAAGCCGGCGGCGCTTGAGGACACCACCATGGAAGAGTGGCTGCGGGTAACGGGCATCAACCTCACCGGCATATTCCTCTGCCTCAAACACCAGCTCAAAGTAATGAAAGCGGCCGGCAGCGGCGCCATTGTCAGCATCTCCTCGGGAGCGGGCCTGATCGGCACGCCTTACCTGGCGCCCTACTGCGCCAGCAAGCACGCGGTGCTGGGCCTGACCAAGACCGCCGCCATGGAAGTGGCGCCCTCCGGGGTACGGGTCAACGCTGTGCTCCCGGGCTCTACCCGCACGCCCATGCTGGAGGACTCCATGCGCCAGGGCCCGGAGTTGGAGACCATGATTCTCAACAGCATCCCCTGCGGGCGGCTCGGAACTGCGGATGAAATTGCCGCGGCAGTGCTGTGGCTGTGCAGCGCGCAGGCTTCCTATGTCAACGGCCACTCCCTGGTGGTGGATGGCGCCACCATCTCCCGCTGAATCTGCCATCACACCAGCCCAGGGAGCCGCCGTGACCCAGTTCAACTACATAACGCCCCGCCGCTACAGGCCTTATTGGAGAACACGCAAATGAATGCCCAGGCAGACGCCCTGCAGACACTGTGCCCCCATTGCGGCACCATCAACCGAATTGAGCGATCCCGTCTGGGGCAGAAACCAAACTGCGGACGCTGCCACAAGGCACTGTTCACCGGCACTCCGTTGGCCGCGGATGACGCCCTTTTCAGTCGCTTGCTGGCCAAAGAGGAGCTGCCGCTGGTGGTGGACTTCTGGGCCGAGTGGTGCGGGCCCTGCAAGATGATGACCCCGGTATTTGCAGCCACCGCCGCAACCCTGGAACCGCAGGCCCGGTTCGTGAAAGTGGACACAGAGGTGGCACCGCGCACGGCAGCCTCGTTCAACATACGAAGTATCCCGACCCTGGCGATATTTCACCGCGGCAAGCAGCTCGTGCAGCAGGCAGGCGCCCTGCCCCAGCAGCAGTTCAACGCCTGGGTACAGCGGAACCTGCCGCGCTGAGTCCCGCCCCTTGTGCTCACACACCGGCGAGGGCGATGCCCAGCGTCAGTGCCAACCCCAGAACAAAAAAGCCGAAATGCGTCACCGCAGCACGGCAGCTGGTCAGCAACTTGATCTCTGGAACCAGATCGGACGCGGCAATATAGATGAAATTCCCGGCACCAAACAACACCAGCGCTGCCACCTCGAAATGCCGCGAGGCCGCATAGGCGATGAGAGCACCAGCGGGAAAGGTCAATGCCGAAACAAGGTTCAGGAACAGGGCCCGGCGACGCGGAAAACCACCGTGCACAAGAATACCGAAATCGCCCAGTTCCTGGGGCACCTCGTGCGCTACCGCTGCGATCCACGCCACAAATCCGGCCTGCGGATTGATCAGAAAGGTACTGGCGATTCCGAGACCACCGATGAAATTGTGAATGGCATCACCGATCAGGATCAGATACGCCGACGGCCTGCGGAACTGTGCCGAGGCCTTGTGCGACTGATGCCAGTGCAGAAACTGTTCCAGCCCGAGAAAGGTCGTGAAGCCCGCCACAACCCACACCGCCGCCGCGATTGGATCCAGTGCCGCGGTGGCCTCCGGAATCATGTGAAAGAAAGCGCCACCGAGCAGCGTCCCCGCAGCCAGCGACACCACGGGCAGCAGCAGCTTCTCCAGCGTTTCCGCGCGAATCAAGGTGGTCAAACCACCCACCAGCGCGATCGCGCTCATCAGAAAACCACCGACTACGATCCACCAGAAACTGCTGATAGGCTCACCCCTTCCCGAGACCACCCTCACAAAGCCAGCGGGCAGATTAATGATCTTGCAGATTATAGCCTCGACCGCTTCCTTTGCCCTGCCTTTCTCAAGGCCCTCGAATACCCCGCTTGCAGCAAGCCCCAGGCAAGCACGCCCTGGTTGCAGCATCCCGGTTGATTAACACCTAGTGCTGGCGTTTTTGGCATCCATCGCGGTAGTTTTCATAGTGCATGGCTCGCTCCACGGAATGTACGTCCTTCAGCAGGTCGTTGGCCATCCGGTGCCGCAGATCATAGGGGTGTATACCAATGCGTAATGGCAGCCCGGTGCAGGCAGCGCGATAACGCTGGTACTGGTTGAAACGACGCAGGAATATGGCCCGCGACGGCGAATCGGCTTCATAACCTGTCAGCGGGAGCCTGTCAAACGAATCACCGTCGCTGTGATAAACCCCGCTCAAGGTCTCATACTGGCCGAACGGCAGCGCCTGCAGCCGTGGTTTAGCCACATTACCCATCGCCCAGGCCGGCGGGACATAGAGCGTTGGACTGTTCAGGCCCTGATCGGCAAACCACCCATAACAGCGTGCTACAAGTTCGTTAATCTGTGAACGCGACAGCGACAGATGCTCAGCCGCTCTGCGGGACAGGAAAAGACTGTGCAGCCGGTGATATAGGCTTTGCGGTGCGTCGCAACAATGCATCCAGCCATGGCCGGCAAGTCTATAGCCCAGGTCTTGGTGTTCGTGCAGCCAATCAATGTCCGCCTGTTGCCAGCGGCGACCAGGGACAACCAGCAGGGTGACACTTGCTGGCGGTATCTCACCAAGCGCGTTTAAAAGATGGCCGACTGCTGTGAGCGTTTCGGGCATGACATCATGAACTGATATCACGGCGGTATGGATAGTGCGTTGCTCCGACATTTTTGTTCGCTTGCTGTCAGTCTGCGGCAAGCTTTCGCAACAGGGCAAATGTGGTTGAGCGCGCCGGCTTGGGCAGGTGATGCTTTTGCAGAGCGGTGGAGCGCAGAACATTCAACCATTGCTGGATAGCATCCCCATTCAGCCGGCACGCGGCGTTGCGGGCATGCTCGGCAGTCATTTGTCGTTCGCTGTGCGGCAGGGCTTCAATGCGTTGCAGGGCGCTGGACAATGTTTCATCCGGGGCCAGTGTATACAAGCCGCTTGCCAGTTCAGGCCATTGATTTATGCCGCAGACGGGCGTGGTCAGAACCAGACGCTGACGGGCCATGGCTTCCAGCGCCACCGTGCCGAAGGCCTCTACAGAAGACGGCAGTATCAACAGGTCGTTGTCATTGAGGTGATGCACCACCTGATCGCGACTCAACCAGCCGGTGAACACCAGATTGGGCAGTTCGTCAGCTTTCTGCCTGACAAGCCAGCGTAGTGGCCCGTCGCCAACGATCTCGAAAACAAGATCCGGCCGTTGTTCTGCCAGCGCCAAAAAATGCCCGATATTTTTCTCCGCAGCCAGGCGGCCGACAAACAGTACACGTTGAATTTTCGGCCGAATTGCCGTGACAGGCTGGCAAACAAAGCCGTGAGCCACCGGGGTGGGCACCAGGCGCGGATTGATGGCGCCGATGCTGCGGGCGTGCTCAACCATGGACTGACTAATGGTAATGACTGATGAACTGCCGCGGAACATCCGTATGTTGAGCAACTGCAGCAGGTTACCGACAATACCCGCAATCAGCGGTCGCCAGTACAGCCTTACCATCGCACGATAATCACTCTGGTGAGTGACGCAGACGGGAATGCCCAGTTTTTTGCCAATCCAGTAGCCGGCCAGGGAGAAAAAACCCGGGCCGGGGACGATGATGACATCCGGCTGCATCTCCAGCACCAGCTGTGTGAGGGCGCGCAATCTTGGCAGGTAAAGCCGCTGGGTGGCGTCTCCAGGCATAGGGATGGATCTGCCCTGGCAGGGGTGTGGCTGTTCGATGCCTGGGGCTACCAGTTCAACACGGCCAACCATTTCGTGGTTTTCAAGGTGTGCCGCCAGATCCTGAAAATAGGTTCCGACACCATTGCGACCGCGAATGGCATCAACTACAAATAGCAGTCGCAACTTGTCGGGTGTCATAAACGGCCCCCAGGTGGACAGGTCGGGTCCGGGTAGGCAAAGCGTTGGTAGATGAAACCAAACGCCTGCAGCAGACGCTCCCGTGAAATGCCCAGCCTGTCGACGGAATAGTCATGACGGCTGCGATAGTTTCGGGCCTTGTCCTCTTCCCGTGTCAGCGCTTGCCGGTAGGTATCGTTAAAAGGCAACTGAAAACGTTGGTAGAGTTGCTCAATAGTAGCCAGCGGTGCCTGCGACAACGTTTCCATCGTTACAATGGCCTGTTGACTGGACGACATCTCCGGAAGCGTATCAAGCAGATGACGGCAATAGAATTGCAATAGTTCGGTCAAGCGGTCCCGCCAATAACCGGTATCCGCATGAGGGTCAATCAGAAGCGCTGCGTTGACCATAGAGCTTACCTGTGAGGGCACGGCGTCGGTCGGGTTGCGAAAACTGGCGATAAACCGGGCGTCGGGAAATGTGCGCGCGAGACCTTTGACCATCGGACTGAAGGAGGGATTTTTGCTGAGGTAGGTCTTGCCCCGGCCATGACAATACAGGTGCCGTTGCACCAAGCCGTGATAAAAGCGCAATATCCGCGCCTGCTCCGCGCCCGTGAGATCACGATCGAAGTAAGCCAGCCGCCACAGTTGCTGCTGTGGGAACAGCAGGACCAGCAAAAAGCAGCCGCCTGTGGGCAGCAGACCAAGAAAGTCTTCTTCGGGCGCTTGCAGACCGGTTTTGTGCACGTCGTCCAGCCAGGACAGCAACAGGCGTTCCGCGCCGAATATCAAGCGACCGAACGGGCGGCCTACCAGTGCATCGAGGCGCCCCAGGCCGCGCCAAAACCGCCTCTGGATAATGGACGGTGCGAAAATCAGCTCCCACAGCGCGGTGGTGGTGAAACGTTGCCCGTCAAGCGCCAGCAGGTGGTGCAGAAATGTGGTACCGCTGCGCGGCATGCCGACGATAAAAACAGGCTGTTTGACTACGACTCGCCGGTAGCCCGAAAACAGCCAGTTGTCGAGTTGCAGGCAGGTGGCGTTGACGCCTTGCAGCAGGACGAACAGGGGCCAGAACAGCCCCAATAGCAACCAGCGTCGCAGCCCGGGACCCTGCCGCTGGGCACTGTCTGCACGGCACCAACCGGTCAGAAACAGGGAAAGATAAAAGCTCAGGGCGTATATCACGTGGGTGGTTTAGTCCCTTTATGAATTACCCGCGGAGAGTAATGCTTGAATGTGACAGAAACGTGACTGCCGGCTGGCGCCCTGAGGGGTCTTGCAGTAATTGTCGGCGTGGTCAGCCTTGCGCTGCATAACGGGTGCGGTCAGTCGGCGCACACGTGCAGGGTTTCGGTCGAATAGGCAATGAGCATGGGGCAATCGGCCATGAATGCCGCGCCCACCAGCATGGCGGGTGCCCCCGCGATGCCGAGAACCTCGAAGACCGGAAGGTCTGCGATCTTGACATCCATCGCCGGATAACACCGCGCCCCGAGACAGATATCGCTCACCGGGGCGGCGTAACTTGCCGTGCCCCGTCCATCGATACCTCGCGACCCGCCGTTCTTGACCGTGACGGCTTCACTGTTTGCAGACAGTCCGGCGAGACCGGCCGCGTGCCAGTTCAGGGTGCCGATCCGGGCCGCGCTGTCGAGCACGGCGGCGACGGGCTCGCCTTCCAGCATCACAGTGAACTGGACGAAACCAGGCTGGACTACGGCATGAAAGTCGAGGCCGGCTTCGGTAACGCCCAGGTCCGAGTACGAAGCCGGGTCCTGGAAGAGGGTGACCGCCGCGCCGGGCACATCGATTGCCACGTCGTAGCGCGAAAGTACATCGACCCCGAGAATGCCCTCGACCTGGCGACCGTCATACTCGCGGAAAGCACTGAGATCAGCGACCACGGCACTCACATCATCCTGGACGAGACCACCGAGGGACAGTCCCGGCAGGGTGGCGACCTCCATCGTGATCGCGCCGGTCGCTCCCTGGACCTCGAGCTGATCGATGTCCTCGGGCGCAAGGTCCAGCCCGGCGCGCAGATCGGCGGAGATCACCGATCGGCCCGCGGCGGTGTCCAGAATGAAATAGCGCTCTCCAATCCCGGCGATCTGAACGGGGACGAGGATCCGTTCCTCCAGATAGCTGATTGGAAGGCGTGCCGGCTCGGCCGTGATGGCGAGGGCAGGCGTGGACAGGAAGAAAGCGCTGGACAACAAACCGGCCAAGCAACGCAAGATCATGGGCTGGGCACTCCGGTAAGATCAGAAAAAAGTTGGATGACACAGGTTAGCGTTTCGCTGAGCCTGCTCAACCTAAGTATAGGCATATGCACGCTGGTGCGGAATGAACGCTGGCCGAGTCAGTGCTCCAGGAACGCCCGCGCGCCCTCTACCACTTCCATAGTTTCGCCGATCTGATTTGCCAGCACGACGATGATATCGCCGGTTTTAGTCTCAAACCCGAAGAAGTCGACAGTTCCTGGCCCGCCACCGGTATGTCCGACCCAGTCACCCCAGAAGAGTTGAGCGCCGAAGCCATACGCCTCCGACCCCAGCTCCGGTTTCGGTGACAACATTAGCTGCACTGTCTCTGGACTCAGGAGCTGCCCCTGCAACAGAGCACGTGCGAAACGTGCCATGTCATCGAGCGTTGAGAAACCACCACCCGCCGGCGTACCTTTTACAACCTGCTCGTAACGGTCACTCATAAAACCATCTGCCGGATCATCAGAGACCGGTGTGTAGGTGCTGGCGAGGTTCTGTGGGACACGGTCCAGTTCGGGCCACCCGGTATCGAGCATCCCTGCCGGCTGCAGGACATGAGTCTGAATATAAGTCCCGTATTCCTCACCCGTAACTGCCTCCAACAGTGCCCCCAATACCAGGAAACCAGTGTTCGAATAACCCCACCTCGATCCGGGTTCGAAAGCAAGCTTGTCATCAGCGAGCATCGGCAAGTAATCCGCAATTACGCGGAACATAGCCCGGTTCATCCGCTCCATTTCCGGTGTGAACAAAAAGTCACCAAGCCCGGACGTATGCGACAACAAATGTCGTATCTGCACACGACGCGCGACGCTGTCCGAAAGCACACCGGGAAGATGGTCGATCACTGCGTCGTCGAGTTCCAGCTCGCCTGCTTCCACAAGCTGCAAAACTGCCACTGCCGTGAAAATCTNACGACGCGCGACGCTGTCCGAAAGCACACCGGGAAGATGGTCGATCACTGCGTCGTCGAGTTCCAGCTCGCCTGCTTCCACAAGCTGCAAAACTGCCACTGCCGTGAAAATCTTGTTTATCGACCCAAGAATGTAACGAGTATCGGCCGTATTAGGCACCCCGAATTCCCGGCTGGCTTCCCCGTATGCCTGCCGAAGCAGAACCTCACCGTCGCCACGTACAATCAGCACGCCACCGCTAAACAGGTCCGCTGCCGCAAGTTCGCGCGCCCGTTGGTCTAGTGCCTCCATAGCATCCAGTGCCGGGGCTCCCGAAACCGCCGTTCTTGCTCCCGGGTCTTGGGTCTCCGGCGCGGCCTGTGCGCATAACGCCACCGACATCAACACCAGTGCAACTTTCAGCCTCATCATCATACGCACTCCTGTTTCATACTATCATCTGTGCTCACTTCTGCGGCGCGGGAAGTGAGCCGGAAACCGGCCAGATCTGATCCAAGGTCTCGGCATCGTAAATAGTGCCATCCTTGATGACGGTGGACAGTGACCGCGTCTGGAAGATGTCCAACATGGGATCCTCCTCCAGTACCACCAGATCAGCGACTTTACCGATTTCTACGGTGCCGAGATCATCGGAATAACCGATCGCTTCCGCACCCATCCGGGTAGCCGCCTGTAACGCGAGGTCGGCATCGAGACCGGTAGCCATCGCCCAAATCTCCCAGTGATAACCTGTACCGAGAAATTCACCGTGCTCACCCAGCGCAACCGTACCGCCGGCGTCAACGAACTGGCGCATACCTCTGGCAAAACGGGTAATCGTGTGTTCCGCCTGCGGTACCGCCAGATTAGTACGCAACTTCCGCAGCAACGCCGCCCGCATCCAGAATCGCCTGGCTTTGGGGTCGGACAGTAGCTGCTGATCAACAGTAGCGAGATACTGCGAAAATGGCTTTGCACCAGCATTATTCCAGCCCACATAGGCAGGCTGCATGTGGAGCACCGTACCGGCACGCGCGATAAATTGGCGCATGTCATCGTAAAACACAGGCAATGCCACAGAATGCGCCAGACCACCGATGCCATCGGTAATACTACTCAGGTCTCGGGCAAAATGCAGCCCTTCACTCACCACTGATTGGGAGAGAGTATCAGCGGCCTGAACCACCCATTGCTGTTGCAAGCGGTTGCCGGCTACATAGTATTTGGTGAGTGGGGTATGCCAGAACCGTCGGTCACGCCACACCGCCGATTCCGCTTCGCTGTGGCTACGCACAACTTCATTCCACTTCAAACCTCGTCCTGTCGTGAGCAACCTCGCACCAGTCGATTGACCGGCATCGATCAGATCTGCAAGCTCGAGTTGTTGCTGGTGAGCATAGACGTCAACACAGGTTGTCACTCCGTAGGCAAGGTAGTTTCTCAGCTGCCAAGAGTCCGCTGCACTCGCAGCGGGTCCTGTGGTGCGCGATACTGTTTCGTGGCAATGCGTGTTGATGAACCCTGGCAGTATAAATTTCCCACCAAGATCAAATATCGTGGCATTGTCAGGAATTGCAACTTCACCCCTCTTCCCTACAGCGACAATCCGACGCCCCCGGATTAGCAAATCGCCGTTTTCAATGACATCACCACCCGCCATCGTCAGAATCCTGGCACCGCGCAATGCCGCTACGTTATCTGAGCGCGGACGGGGCAGCGTAAGTTTAACCGTCAGCGGGCTCATCGCAGGCTGCCGGGTCAGATCGAGAACAGAGCTTTCGTTGCCGATGGAATCCGGGGCGACCGCCGCGTACCGGAATATTGTCGTGCCGGTGGAAAAGACGGCAGCGCCGTCGTGTGGCGACCAGCTGGGATAAAGTCCACCATAACGAGACAACCGCTCCATGGCAGGACCTGAGCCGGAGTATCCCAACGTGAGGGGCTGTCCGGTGCATTTCGTCAGGTCAATATCCGTCAGGTCGATACGGTAAATTTGACGCGCGATCCGCATCAGCGCCTGCGACAGTGACGCATCGGGAACAAACTCATAGCCCACGCCCGTATCCGGAGCATAATCATGTCCTTCGATGACCGGGTCCAGCGCAAAGTGGTTGCACCGTTCTCCGGTTTCAATATTTATCGAAGCGACACCTTGGGAGGGATCAGTAAACCAGACACGCTCCGGATTACCTGATACATGCAATACGGTGGTCTCGCCGAACATCGGGCGATCATGAGGCCGCGCAACAGATGTTAGATGACGTTCAGCGCCACCCTCTGCAGGAAGTGCGACGATGTCGTAACGGCGAATTCTATCGGTATCGGAAAGAACCCCAACTTTGGATACGATCAGATGGCGTCCATCGGTCGTGTAGACCGGAAAAACATATTCTCCCGAATGTTGCGCCAGTCCGGTAACAGTCCCGGAACCAGGCAGCGTTCGAACCAACCTGCCGCCCGACTCGGGAGACCATGAGGAAAATACAATATTGGCGCCATCGGGTGACCATGTGGCATAACGCTCAATAACATCTCGGCCGGTATTCGTGAGCCGCCTGGGATTCCCTCCCGCTAGATCCATGATCCAGACCTTGCTGAGGGCTGTAAATACCACCGTCATGCCATCCGGGGAGACGCGAGGATACCTGATATGTCTGATCTGCACAGGGCCGTCTGGGAGCTTGTTCGGGTAGCGCTGCAATGGGCCGAGTTCGCGTTGGACATCGACCTGAAAAGGAATCTCCTCGCGCTCACCTGATGGTACATCCACACGCCAGATCTTGCCAGCAAAGGCAATTACCAGTGCGCTTGCATCGGGTGTAAAAGCATAGGCCGGCAAGGTGCCATTGAAGCTGTTGCCGTCCTGGATGTCACGTTCGATGGGGACGATCAGCCAGCGTTCTTCCCCGGATTGAAGATCGCGGATACGTAAACCTGTATCTGCAACACGTCGGCTGGCGTAGACCAGCCAACGTCCATCTGGAGAGACCTGCGGCCGCATACCGCCACCTTCCCGGTCACTCACCACCGATTGTTGCCCGCTGACCAGGTCCAGCACCTGCACCTGAGAACAAGGCGGTACAAATGCATATGCGACCTTTGCTGCACAGTTGCGAGACAGCTCAAAGTAGACAGATCGACCATCGGGACTGTACGCCGGACTTAGTGCGCCCGACCCCGGTGGACCTTGCACTGAAATGGTTCTGCCGGTGTCGTCCACGACAGATTGCGAAACCAATGCCGGCGCAGCCTGGGGCCGGAATATCTGCATACGCGTAGATATCACTGAGCTGCCATCGGGATGCCAGGCAGGATTAATCACCTCCCGTGTTGGTCTCTCCGATGGCTGCTGGGCAGCAGGACGGCTAGTGCGACCGGAGTCAATGTCGATCAGCCAGAGATCGCTGGTACCGCTGCGATCACTGATAAACGCCACCTGACCTCCATCTGGCGAGAATCTGGGATGCTGGTCGATCGCCATACCCGAGGTCAACGGCATTGCCGCACCACCACCGACGGGAAGCAGATAGAGATCCCCCAACAAATCGAAGACCAGAGATCTCCCGTCCGGAGAGATGTCTACCGACATCCATGTCCCTTCCGTAGTGCTGAATTCTATGCTGCGCGCAGGGGAAAGGGGGTACGCCGTTATACTCTGCAACAACAGCAGCAGTACAAGCCACTTTCCCGGTCCGGTGCCCATCATCTTAGAAACTGTACTTCAGGTCGACGCCGGCGGTCCGGGGTGCAGACCAGGAGCGCAGGGTGGCGCCGTGAAACAGCGTCACGTTGTCCTCCACGGCAGGGTTATAATCCACCAGCAAATCCTCGTCGGACAGGTTTCGGCCCCAGACACCGAGCTCCCAGTTCCCGTTTGCACTGATCCAGGCAGCACGGGCATGAAACATGTTCGATGATCCCTGCGAGCCACGCTCCCTGTTGCTGGGCTCCGAATAATAGCTGCCCTGGTGAACCCACTCGCCCTGGACGTACCACGTCCCGGCGGCACCAAGGTCAAAATCGTGGCGGCTGCGCAGACTCAGGTTCAGGTCCGGCGCGAAGGGCAAGCTATTGCCCGAATAATCAGCGCCATCGACATTAACAAACCGGGTAAATTCCGCATCCAGGTACCCGGCACTGAAGAACAGCTCCCAATCTGGCGCTGGCAATGCGGTGACTTCCAGTTCCAGACCTTGACTTTCCGCCTGTCCTGCATTTTCGATTTGTGAAACGATCTGGCCTTGCTCATTGATGACTCGGCCCTCAACTTGCAGATCGTCGTAACTCATGAAGAACGCCGTTGCGTTTACCGTGAGTCGCCCGTCCAGCCACTTCGAACGCAAGCCGAGCTCGTGGTTGGCCACTTCCTCGGGGCCAAAAAATGGCAGGAGCAAGTCCGGGGCCGTGACGAACGAACGGTTGAAACCGCCACTTTTGTAGCCCTCGGAATATGTGGCGTAGACCATGACATCGTCACTGACGTGGTATTTCAGGCCCAGCATACCGGTAAATACCGTATCTTCGAACTGGTCGAGTTTTAGCGGTTCCCCTAAAGGAATATCGAGTAGAGTCTCGTCATTTTCGCCAAGAAACACGGCGCCATTGGCAAAGGCGAAATCCTTGGTCTCTTCAGTTATACGAAAGCCCGCCTGCAGTGCCAACCGGGGAGTTATATCAAAACTGCCCTGACCAAAGGCCGCATAGGATTCCGTACTACTCGCCACACGTTCACGCTCCAGTAGCGCCGATGCTCCAAACGGTAACTGAAGCCCCAGCGTATCGACGATATAACTGCCGACTTTCACGCTGCGTTCGGTGTCGAACTCCCGGTCGAAATAGTACAGACCGAGCGTAAACTCCGTGGTATTCCACAATCGAGGGGAAACCAGGCGCAACTCCTGGGAAAAAATATCGCTTGCGTCGGGATCATGGTCGATACCGTAAGCAGTTAAACCGTAAATTGCCTCCGCGAGGTCCAGGCCCGAGCCCTCATCATCAATGTGGGCGCTACTCTCAGCAGACTGATACCCGGTTACCGAGGTCAATTCATAGTCAGCCAGGTTCCAGGTAACGATTGATGTCAGTCCGAACAATTCGCTGGTGACGTTGGAAGGCCCGTTTGTCCTCCCTACCCTCTTGCCGTGGACACTGCCCACATTGAGTTCCGGGGGACCCTCATAGCCGGGCCCTGCGGACCAGGTGGGAATATTGTCCACACCTTCAGACTCCAGGTATTGGCCAATCAACAATATATCGAGTTCATCAGTGGGCAGGAAATGCAACTGGGCACGCACGGCATCCTGGTCCTGGGTACCGAAGCTGCCTCCGTCGAGATCATCAATGTACCCATCCCGTTCATAATGCATACCGGCAACACGAAACAATAGTTTGTCACCCGCCAGTGGTCCTGAAACCGCGCCCTCAAACGCGGAGAGATCATAATCCCCCGCCTGGACGTCAACATAGCCACCGAATTCTCGCGTCGGACGTTGCGACCTGTAACTTATCGCGCCCGAGGCGGTATTACGGCCCCAAACAGTTCCCTGCGGTCCGCGCAGCACCTCGATCTGGGCAATATCGTATATCACGTAATCCAGAAACCCTTCAGCACCGACAAAAACCTGATCCAGATAGGCGCCGGCGGGCTGTTCTACACTGCTGCCACCGCGGGTCTGGCTACTGATACCTCGAATTGAAATGCTGTTGCCCGCGCCATTCAGACCATCGGGCGCGGACACGTTTGGTATGGAGTCCGCAAACTCGGAGAACTCATTGACATTGTTGGCATCCAGGTAGCTGGCATCAAAGGCCGAGATGGACATTGGGGTATCCTGCAAACTGGTGGCACGCTTGGTTGCGGTGACAACAATTTCTTCCAGTGTGCGCTTGCCCTCATCCTGCGATTGGGCAAGTGCACCCGCTGCCAGCGGCATTGTCATCATGCCGGCTGAAAGTGACGCGTTGAGTGCCTTTTTTATTGCTCTGCTCAGAATCATGATCACCACCTCCAAAGGCGATTTAATTAATAATGCGACAGCGATTACACTGCCTGCAGATTAATGTTGGTCGAAACATTATTCAAGTGTTTTTTAAATTATTGAATTGATGGTGAATGTCGTGGCCAGGGTCGTGCCTGCTCCAGCAGACGGGCGAGCCGCAAAACCACATCGTCACGATGTCGAGCCGCAGTAATCATTACGCCCACTGGTAACCCACTACGGGTCACTCCCGCAGGTACCGAAATCGACGGGTTCCATGAGTAATTGGCAAGCGGCGTCAGCGGTGCATCCAGGGTCCGGCTTGCGTCTCTGCCATTGATCAGCGTCGGTGCTGGCCCGGCGGCGGCGAAGGCGGGTGTTGCCGTAGTCGGCGTGAGCAATACGTCGATTTCCTCGAACAAAGCGGCCATACGTGCCAATGCGTCGGTCAGCACATCCTGGGCGCGAATCAATTCACATTCATTCGATGCCCTGAAACCGTCAAAGCTGCGCCGGACTTCCGGCGAAAGCTCTTCCCAGCGGCCCGGCAGTAATCCCTCGCACCTGAGTCGACTCTCGATACGATGGGTGTACACCGCTCCCATTGCCGCGAGCACGTTCGGAAATTCCACTTGTACATCTCTCTGGTCCAGCCCTGCTTCCCGGATGATAACCTGCGCCGCATGATGGGTTATATCCGCTAGTTCGGTATCAACTTCGGCAAACTCCAAATCTGTCGACCAGGCCACCCGGAGACCCGAGACCGCCAATGTTTCCATGACCTGTTCATACTGTATGCCAGGCAGCGGCAACGTCATGCGGTCCCTCAGGTGGGGGCCGCTCATGACGTCCAGACAGCGCGCCATGTCACGCACAGTCGTCGTCACTACACCATAGCCTGTATTTTCGGGGATACCGTTCGGGGTCGGAACGCGGCCGTGACTTGCCTTGAGTCCCACCAGACCACAAAACGCAGCCGGAGCGCGTAGCGAACCCCCGCCATCACCGCCAGTGCACAGCGGGATCATGCCGGCAGCAACTGCAGCGGCGGAACCACCGCTGCTGCCGCCGGGTGTCTTGTCGAGATTCCAGGGGTTGCGTGTCGTCCCACACAGAATCGTATCGCAGTTACCGGCAAACCCGTATTCCGCAGTAGTGGTTTTTACCAGCGGAATTGCACCCGCTGCGCGCAGCCGCTCGACATGAGGACTATCGTCGCTTGCCGGTGCTGCACCTGTGTGAAATACGCTACCGAAGCATGTCGGCATGCCACGCGCGTTCTCAAGATCCTTGACGCCCAATGGTATTCCAGCCAAAGGGCCGGGATCGATACCTGCACGCACCTTGGCATCGATTTCCCTGGCCTGCCTCCTGGCCGTGTCATAATCCCGGTAACAAACTGCATTCAGCGCGGGGTTCAATATTTCCACACGTCGAATAACAGTTTCCACGAGATCTTCACTCAGCTGACTACCAGCACGAACAGCATCAGCGATTTCGCTGACTGTCGCATCACTCATGCCGAATTCTTCACTCATACGGAATCCTCACTTCCACACTTCACTGCAAACACGGTAAAAATTTTCCCCCAGTACACCGCGCACATCGGCGGTGGAATAGCCACTGGATGACATTAGTTCGGCTATTTCAGCAACTTGTCCCGGCTGCACATAACGAAAGCCAGGCCATGATGGATCGCGTGCCACTGGCCATTCGTCCGGTCTGCCGCGCGCATAAGCTGTCACAGCGTCCGCATTGAAAACCACATCCAGCCCGAGCCCGACATGCTCGGCTCCAATACGCTGGGCGATATAATCGATATGCCGAAACACAGTTTCGGAACGGCAATCTTCATCGCCAAGGTAAGTGCTGGCTCCGGAGATACCAATGACTCCGCCGGTCTGTCCGCAGGCATCTATCTGGTCGTCGGAAAGATTGCGAAAACCGGGGGCCAGTGAGGCCACGTTGGAATGGGTAAAAACCACTGGACCCGCAGCAATTTCGATAGCATCCAGGGATGTTCGGTGCCCAACGTGACTCAGATCCAGAAGCATTCCCGTGCGGTCCATTTCAGTTACCACGCGCCGGCCGAAGACGGTGAGTCCGGAGTCGGTCTTGTCCGCACACCCACTACCGCAGGAGTTCGCTACGTTGAATGCCAGCAGGTTGTGTCGCACGCCCAGCGCATAGTACACCTCGATCATTTCCAGGTTTCGTTCCAGACAGCGAGTACCTTCGAAGTGCAGACCTACGGCAAGCTTGCCCTCGGCAACCGCCCTGTCAACGTCACCAATACTCTCCACCAGCACCAACCAGTCACTTTCAGCAGCGATCTCGGTTCGCACGCCAGCCAAGCGCTGGACAGCTTCGGCAATATTTTGATTGTCTCCTGCCATGGTTAGGGAAATGAAGTGGTAACCCGCGGACTGGAATGTCCGCAGTTTTGCCAGGCTATTGCCTACAGAAGGCTCATAGGGCCAAACCATATCCCAGATTAGTGCGCCTTCTGGCAGATTGGCGCTTCGCGTACCTTCCATATGGAAACTCTCCCGCATCCATCAAGTGGCTGACTCTATTGCTTGCTTGAAGCTTATATCCAGCCATTTCATTTTTCAAATGTTTTTTCAATTCTTTTTGGAATCAATACCGGCGGTTTCATGGACAATAATTCAAGTCCGGTTTATTCTTCTGGAGTCAACAAGCAATCAGATTGGAGCAGGTGTGGCAACAAACACGAAGAAAGGTCGTCGAGCCTCCCGTGACAACAACCGCGCGGGGTCTGGAACCAGAGACAAACTGGTCGCTACCGCGCTCGACCTTTTTACCCGCCAGGGTTACGCAGAGACATCCCTGAGTGAAATTACGCGGACGGCCGGCGCCAACATCGCCGCTGTCAATTATCACTTCGGTTCCAAGGAAGATCTCTACCTTGCGGCACTCGACCACCAGTTTCTTCCTATCCTGGAGGCGCGCAAGCAACGTCTTGCGGCGATAGAGGCACAGGCAAGAGATAACAACGGGCAATGGGATGTCGTGGCTCTGCTAGAGTCCTGGCTCGATCCCGTGATAGAGGCCTACAGTGACACCAGCGGCGGCGGTCGCATCACGCTGGGCCTTGAAATTCAGGTAGTCAGCTCCATTGCCCGCGGAGAGATAGCCAAGTGGCCGAAGCCCTACCGGGAGTACAAGGCACGCTTCAATATCGCCCTGGTAAGAGCGATTCAGTACCTGCCGACGGAAACCGTCGTCTGGCGCAGCCAGATTCTAACCTCTTCACTGCTCACGATGCTCACTGAGACAGCCGCCGACGACTCGCTGGGACTGGACATTTCCGGCAATCTGGATACGCTGCGAACACAGTGGCTCGCAGCGGGACTTGCACTACTGGAAGTCAAAAGCGATTAATCAACCAATCGTAGAGTGCTCGCATGCCCGACACGTTTCCGCCGCGCTGGTAGCCCGCATCTGCTCGTCCATTCCAGCCTGCAAAATCAATGTGAATATAGTTGGTCGCACGTTCCACGAAATGCCCAAGGAACTGTGCCGCGGTAATGGCACCGGCACCGCCATACCCCTCGGTGATATGGCATAGGTCGGCCACGTCACTTTTTAGTAGCCGCTGATAGGGGCGCCATAATGGCAATGGCCATAGCGGATCACCCGTCGCCAGCCCGGAGTGCTGCAAGACAGACATCAGGTCTGTGGACGGGGTCATAAATGCTGCGATCTCTTCACCAAGAGCCTCCGTCACTGCGCCGGTCAACGTGGCCATGCTGATGAGCACATCAGGACTTTCCTCGTCTGCGAGCGCCAGTGCATCTGCGAGAACAAGGCGACCCTCCGCATCGGGATGCGCCACTTCAACCGTCTTGCCCTTACGGGACTTGAAGACATCTCCCGGCCGATAGGCATTGGCCGCAACACAGTTTTCCACCGCGGGTATCAAGACGCGCAATCTCACAAACAACTGACTCGACATTATCTGTCGGGCCAGCGCAAGCGCCAGGGCTGCGCCACCCATATCGGTCTTCATCTGACGCATTCCGGGAAAATCCTTCGCCAGTACCCCACCGCTGTCGAAGCACACGCCTTTACCGACCAGCGTCAGCTTCGGTGCGGCCGGGTCGCCCCACTTCATGTCCAGTAACCGTGGAGGATCATCCGACGCCCGGCCAACGGCATGAATCAAGGGCAGATTTTGGTCCAGCAATTCATCCGCGCTGAGCTCGGTAACTGTCGCGCCATAACCGTCGGCAAGGTTTCGGATCACATCGCCAAGCTCCGAGGGCCCCATATCTTCTGCTGGTGTGTTAACCAGATCTCTACCGAAAGCAACCGACCTGGCCAGTTCAATAGTCGCCTCTACATCTACACTATCGTCAACGAGGAGCGTTCCAGCACGAGGTTTGATGACTTCGCTCTTGTAGCGGTCAAAGACATACGTTCCCAGCTGCCATCCCAGTGCGACTTGGGAGAGCTGGTTCGGGGAAAGCTTCGTAATAAGCTGGTAGCTGTGTGCGGGCAAAGCCGTACAGGCAAAACCGATATCTGCTGGCCGCAGTAGTTCCATCGAATCGACATCAACAAATACAACGGCGAGATCAATGCGATTGTCCGGACCAGCTATTGTAAGGCATGCACCGGGTTCCGGATGGAAATGAATATGTGCCACCCAGTCTTGCACCATCGAACTTGCGTTTTTGAGCCAGTGGTCGAAATTGGCCAACAACACGATTTCAAGTGCGATTTTGTGGGCTTCGTTTTCGGTTTTGTGGGAGAGGAATGTTTGCATGTCAGCCACCTCGCCTGGATGAATATTCTGCAAGCAGGCGCACACCGTACCCTGTAGCTCCCCGAGGACAGGTAGGACCATCTTTGAGCGCAAATTCCAGTCGACACATTTCTATGTGTGCCCAACTGTCCGTCGTCACCGAAGGTTTTAACAGCTGGTAAACGTAGCCACTATCCGCACCATAGGTAAAGAAATCAGGCATTTGAACATAGTCGGCCACATCACTGGCCTTTAGCTCCTCTTGCATCTCATCATAGACGGGTAAACGCCAGAGCAAGTCACCAGATGTGTCGGCACTTTCCATCACATCACGGAGCATTTCCTCATTTTCACAATAGAGTGCGCCGTATTTGAGCCCCAGCCCGAATAGGCCGGAACCGCCCAGTGTTCCGATCGATAGCACTGCTCGTGGCTTGCAGTATTGGGAGGCATACCAGAGTGCATCCAGCAGCGCCAAACGCCCCTCGGCGTCGGTATGGCAAATCTCGATGGTATCGCCCCGCGCGGTTCTGATTACATCAGTCGGACGGTAGGCATCGCCACTGACAGAATTTTCCGCCAGCGCAAGAATGCCTATGGCATTTACCGCAACTTTTCCTCGTGCGAGCGCATATATCGCTCCGGCGACCGAGGCAGCACCCGCCATATCTCCTTTCATGAGTTTCATGTGCTCCGCGGGCTTGAGACACAAGCCTCCGGTGTCGAAGGTAATCCCTTTTCCAACCAGAGCAACCGGGGGTTCGTCCGGGTGCGCTCCCTGCCATTGCAATAGCAGTAACCGGGGCCTGGCGGGGCTCGAGCGACCCACTGCCAGAATTGCGGACAACCCCAACTCCTCGAGTTCGTCTTCGGAGACCTCCCGAATATTGACGCCATCGTCCCTGAGATGCTCTATCGCAGAGCTAAACGTCGCTGGGTTCAGAGTATTGGGTGGTTCGTTTACCAGGTCCCTCGCCAGAGAGATTCCGTCAACGAGAGAGGCATGGTGTCGATACAGCTCGCTGGCCTCTTCCGCTCCAACTGCTACGATGGAAACCGATTTCAATACTCCACTCCGTGGCTTGCTAACCGGCGTCTTCCATTTGTCATACCGATAATTGCGCAATTGCATTCCGATCGCGAGATGCGCCGCCATTACGTGATCGGGTAAACCCGGAATGTCCGTCAATCCTGCTTCCACGATTGCATGGGCTTCGAATAGCTCACCAAGTTGGCCAGCTACACTGCCACCGATGATTTCACACCGCAGCGGCGAGAGCTCCTGTGGTAGCCCGAGGCCGACAAAAACAATGTTGCGCAGGCCAGTCTGGGTCCACAACGGCAACACAGCGGATTCACCAGCTTTTCCCGAGAACAGATCCCGGGAAAACTGTTGCTTGAGAAATGCATCGATACCCGCGGCATATTCCTGCACAAATTCCATGTCGGGAACTGGATGCGGCCTCCCTTCCCATACTCCCAGAATGAGAGCTTGATCCAAATCTTCGCTTGCTGCCAAAAACCTGATATTCATAAGTAGTCCTTTTTACTTAAAGTTCCATCGGTTCAATCCGTCGCCAGATTGCGTCGTGCAATACGTACTTTCAGTATGCGCTGGCGTTTTTCTGTGATCGGGAAATGGCGCAGCCAAAACCCCGCTACAACCAAAATCGACGCTGGAGCGATACAGGTTATCGCCTCAAGTACTGCAGGATTCTGTACTGCAAACTCCCCTCCAGCCCTGAAGCCCAGCAGATCCAGCAGCGGGAACGCCAGCGCAATACCCAGCCCCAGCGAAATTTTCTGGATAAAATTAAACGCCGCCATATATAGCCCACTGTGTGCAGGAAAACCTCGCCAGATACCGTAATCGACGGTGTCCGCGATAATCGAGGTAGGTAGAAGCCAGAGAGCCGCATTGCCTAACCCCAGCAGAAACCAATAAATCAGGGCGAGCACTGGCTGCTGCACGGGCGGAAAGCAGTAAAGCAGTAACAGGAAGAGACCACCGGCAAAGAGAGACATGCTGAGAACAATATGCTTGCCGAATCGGTTAGCCAGCAATATCAAAAATGGGCTGAACACGATCGACGCAAGGTATTGCACAAGGATCAGCGGTAAGAAGCCAAATTCCAACTGCAGTATTTCCAGGATATAGAGCACAAACGTTGCATCGAATACACTCCATGCCGTGCGATAGCACAACACGGCCAACAACAGCTGCCTGAGGGGACGATTGCTCCAGGCGGAAGCGAGCGAATCGCGAATAGAAGCGCTCTGCTTGAGGTAATGCTGGCCCTCTGGCACCGTAAACATGCTCAGTGCAAGATTGAGCGGAAGCAGCACGAGCACCACGAGGAAGGTCAGGTGGATGACCCTTGACAGGTCATCCGCGTCCTCACCTAGTCCAAGCAGCGGAATAGCGGCAGCAAGCATGATACCAACTATCCCGAAACCTTCCCGCCAGCCACATATGCGGTTTCGAATCCGGTAGTCTGCGGACAGTTCTGCTCCCCATGAAAGATAGGGGATCTGGATCATCGTCCAGGCGAGGTAGGTCAGGATCAACCACAGCATGACGAAGGGCAGCCCTGCGCCTTCCGGTGGGTGAGTCAGGCAGTAAAATGACAACAGCAACAACGGGAGACCCAGTATCAACCAGGATTTGCGCCCTCCACTCCGAGCCTTGATACGGTCCGACCAGAGTCCGATCGCCGGATCGGTTATGCCATCCCACAGGCGCGCGCAAAAGAACACCAGACCGATCCCGGTCAGGCTAAAGCCGAGCGTGCCAGCATAATAAGGTGGCAGGTATGCCAGCAGAGGTACCGTGAGAATCGCCATCGGTGCCGCTGGCAGGCCATAGAGCACCGATTGCCAGTGGGTTAGTTCCTTGCTCATCAACAGTCCTGCAAATATCAATTTATTCAAACGTTTTTTGAATTATAGATTGGCTATTTTGCAAATGCAAGCAACGCCGGTCATGATCGGTTAGTGCCAGAAATGCTTAACTTTGAAAAGGAAGGGAAGCTCCAGCATCGCAGAAAGGAGAGCCCCGGGCATTAACCTGAACAGCTGGCTACCGCGGAATATTTTTTCGCGGTAGCCGACAGACAGGTTCAGGTATTCCAGGAGGATGCGCGTTCAGTTTCAATGCCGTATTTTTCTATGGCTTCCATGCAAAGATCGCTACTGATGACACTTGCTCTGGCCAGACTGGCCAAGGTTGCGGTAACAATATGGTACCGGTCCACCTCGAAGAAATTGCGAAGCTGGGAACGCGTATCACTACGACCAAAGCCGTCCGTGCCAAGAACTGTATAGTGCGGTCGGATATAAGACGCAATTAATTGAGGAACGGCACGAACATAATCGGTCGCGGCGACTACCGGAATATCGCCCTTCAGACATTCAGCCACATGACTTTTGCGTTGTTCATGTGTGGGATGAAGGCGGTTCCACCGTTCCAGTTCACGCGCTTCCCGCGCAAGCTCTGTGAAACTGGTGACACTCCAGACATCGCTCTCAATAGCCCATTCGTTTGCCAGTAACTCGCCGGCCGCAATGACTTCCAGCATAATCGCGCCAGAGCCCAGCAGGCGCACCCGCGCGTGCGCCTCGTCTATAGAGTGGCTGTAATAACAAGCTGCCAGCGTGAGTGCGGAGAGGCTTTCAGGCTCATCCATTTCGCCAGCACCAAAAATACCCCACACTTTGCGACCCGAGGTGTCGAGCAACCCGCGATCTGCAGATAACGTATGAAGCGAGCCTGGTCAATGGAATTGATGGGTAGTGTCCCCATGAGTGGTGTAAATCTTCACGGTGGAGTGGCGGCCACCGTGGGTCTCCGTAAACTG
>NZ_JAUTDR010000090.1 GCF_030649675.1 Haliea sp. E1-2-M8
TGGCTGGACTGGCTGCGCGATGATCGCCTGCCCCGCATGTTCAACTACTACGCGACCACACCCGAGGGCGGCAGCCGGGAGGGCACGGGGTACGGCGAGAGCCATCGCGACGTGTTCGCCATCGCCAAGCTGTGGCGTGACTATGACGGGACCGAGGTATTGCCCCAGGCGTTCATCGACAATTCGATCCGCTACTGGACGCACGCCACCACGCCGGGGCACCACTGGGTTGCCTTGATCGGCGACCACACGCGCACGCACGGACGCACGGACGGCTACCACCGGGACATCATCGATAACGCTCTACAATTGGCCAAAGACCCCGAGGCGATGGCTATTGGGCGTTGGCAGCTGGCCCGCCTGCCTCGGCCGCAGAGCAGCGCCTTCATTGGCCTGGAACTGCGCGACTACCCCGACACGGGTAGCCCGCCAGAAGCGACCGAGTACCACGCAGTGGGAGCCGGTCATTTCTTCGCACGCGATAGTTGGGATGCGGACGCGACGTTCGTGTACTTCACCGCTGGCAAGCACGATGAAGCCCACCAGCAAGAGGACCAGGGCGCCTACGCGGTGTGGGCTCGTGGGCGGTGGCAGACGACCAGTGATTCACCCTGGACC
>NZ_JAUTDR010000091.1 GCF_030649675.1 Haliea sp. E1-2-M8
CGGCGATTGCAGAACACGAACAGCTGCTCCGAGAACGGGTTCAGTTCCAGCGCCTGCTCGACCAGTACCGCGAGTCCGTTAATGCCCTTGCGGAAGTCAATCGGGTTACGGTGCAGGTAGACCTCGAGATTGTCGTTGCCGGGGCGCATCATGACAGCGACGCCGCGGCGTTCAAGACAGCGCTCAGCGACTGGCCATCAACCGCGCCGCTGAAGTTGACGGTCGTGCCGTTGGGCAGCTGCACGCTCCATTGCGTTGTTGGCGGCGATGGCGCCACCTGTACCCGGGCGAACGGCGCGGTGATCGAGCGCTTTGGTGTGCCCCGCTGCGCGAGGTCTTTGCGGGCAGTGTACATCGCCTTGACACTGAGGCCATGCGCCTGCGCGTAATCCTTCGTGGTTTGATTGGCCTTGGCACAGGCGCGCAGATGCTCGAGCCAGAACTGCTGGCGTTCAGTGAGTGCGGTCGGGGTGTCATATGCAGCGGCGTCGCTGCTGACGGATGGCGGAGAAACCTCTGACATGGGACTTGCCCTCCGGGGCTGACCATTCGGAGGGTGCAGCTTGCACAGTTCAGGGCGGCGTTGGCAGGGCGTAGATTATTTTGCGCTTAC
>NZ_JAUTDR010000092.1 GCF_030649675.1 Haliea sp. E1-2-M8
TGCAAAGCGAAACAGCGATCAGGCCGCTCTCTATATCAATCAACTCAACCCGACTGTGGTACTCCAACCGCGACCGGAGCCCGAACCGGAGTCACAGCCCGAGCCTGAACCCACGCCACGGGACCCAATCGGGGTAGACCCAGAGACTGCCGATCTGTCTGTCCTCACGGCCCAAAGTGGAGCGGGAAGAGGTGAGTGGGGACCCCTGGGCACGAGCATTAACCTCTTTATGGATCGTCTAACTAACTCCGTCGTGATTCCGGGGCGCGAGCAGAGCCCAGAACCCGCCCCAACACCGCAGCCAGAACCGGAGCCAGAGCCTGATCCGGCAGTGCCTGCAGTACTCGGGGCGATCCCGCTGCCTGACCACGATCCAGACAGCCGGGCGTGGGCCAGGTGGGTGACGCACGTCAACTCCAAAGGCACCGGTGCCTCGGGTCACGCGCTGTTGTACGCGGTGACTGGTAAGGAGTACCACTGCGCCAAGGCGATCGCCAAGGCACAGGCCCGCGTAGATGCGGACAACGTGGGTGGCAACCA
>NZ_JAUTDR010000094.1 GCF_030649675.1 Haliea sp. E1-2-M8
CGCCAGATCGGCGGCGCCGCCTGCAAACGAGTAGATACCAGAGGTGAGCACTTGGCCGTCAAGCTGTGCCGGGAGCACTGTGCCGGGCCCCTGCGCGGCGATGAAGCCATAGGCGGAGATGGCATCGGCGCGAGCCTGCTGCACCTCCGCATTGTTGGTCAGGTGGAGCGTGAAGGGCGGTGAGACGGTCGATGGCGGGAAGTTGCTGATCGAGGCCGTCGGCGAGGAGCCGGCATCGCCGATGACCTGGGTGCCCAATCCGGTGGAGCCGGTCACCCCGGAATTGCCCAGCACGGAGAAGCTCTCGGCCTCACCGAGCGGCGGTGCGACCTGGCTCATGGACGCGAGCGGCGTGAGCATCAGAATGGTGAAAGCGATTAGGCCTTTATGGTGTATTCGGTTCATGTTTTAAGCCCCCTTGTCGCAGATGCTAGTCGATACCCAGAGCAGGCGCAAGACTGAGTGGGGGAAACAGGGTGGGGAAACAAGGTATTAGCAGCAAATAGATTTGGCTGGTTTCTATAGCACATGAGTTG
>NZ_JAUTDR010000093.1 GCF_030649675.1 Haliea sp. E1-2-M8
ACTAGTGTCCGGTTAATTTGATTACGATCATGCTGAAACCCAGTGTTGACGTGGCTTTACAGCCGATTTCATGTGGTGTCGATTTGAAACAAGATACGTCAAATCAGTGTAGTTTTCCCCATCTGCTTGGGCTGGGGACTGCATATGAATGTCGGCAAGACACTGTTCGCACAAATCATGGATTTTATTCCATGGACCAGCTTTGCCCGCATAGTCGATCGCCACGCCGGCAATGCCGGGGTTCGCAGGATGACCTGCGCCGAGCAGTTTCGAGTGCTGGCCTTCGCGCAACTGACTTGGCGGGAAAGCCTGCGCGATATCGAGGCGACCCTGGGTGCCAATGCCGGCAAACTCTATGGCATGGGCTTGCGTCACCGCGTGCGCCGTTCCACCTTGGCAGACGCGAACGAGTCGCGAGACTGGCGCATCTGGTCGGATGTCGCAGCCTTGCTTATTCGCCGAGCCCGCAAATTGTACGACGGCGAGGACCTGGGGCTGGATTTGAACAACACCATCTATGCCCTGGACGCCACTAC